>NZ_VCYH01000003.1 GCF_030464345.1 Methanoculleus frigidifontis
GGAGGGGGCCTGCCCCCTCCCCTGTCCCCACCCCCGTGAAGATATCTCTCATCGTCCGCTCTATCCTAGAACCCCGTGGCAAATCCGGGTAACATGTGGAGGAAAAGATATTCTGGCGACCGGCACTCCTCCCTCTTCAAGCGAAGAGACTCCCGGGAGATTACGGCTCCTGCGAAGAAGGCTTGTCACCGATCGAAAAAAGGCATCTGTGAACGGACGGTCCGCTCCTCGCATGCGTGAGCGGATCGCCGGCCGGAGATGTATGGAGAGGATCTACCGGACGATGAGAATCGGGGTCTCTACCTCTCCTGCCACCTCTTCGAGCAGGGCACTGAGCCGGGTCTTGCCGCTCTTGCCGTAGGCGCCCATGATGATGAGGGAGTACCCGCCGGCGTTTGCCTCGTGGATCACTTCGTCGCGGGTGATGCCTTCGGCGATCTTCGAGGAGCAGGCGAGTTTCTCCCGGTTGCAATGGTGCAGGATCCCGGCGAGATCGTCCTGGACGCCCTTCTTCATATCCCTCCAGATCTGGGTTTCGTAGTCTTTCACCCGGTCGCAGATGCCGCTCTGCGCACAGAAGTTGAAGGCCAGCGACCTGGCCTCCCTGATATCGAGGACCGAGAAGAAGACCACTTCCGCTCCTTTTCGTTTTGCGATCGAGACTGCGTGCAGCGCCGCTTTCTGGCTCCACTTTGAGCCGTCGAGGAGAACGAGATACTTCATGCCACTCACACCACGTACATCATCCAGAGTATTCCAAGGCCTACGGCCACGGTTATCACCAGCACCAGCATACCGAGTTTCAGGAAGTCGATAAAGCTGATGGCGATTCCTTCACGTTCTGCAATACCGAGCACAACGACGTTCGCCGAGGCGGCGATCGCCGAGCCGTTTCCGCCGAGGCAGGCGCCGAGCGAGAGCGCCCACCAGAGCGGGTACACATCCATCGTTCCGCTCATATCATGGATCAGCGGTATCATCGCCGCGGTCAGGGGAATGTTGTCCACGATCGCCGAGGCGAACGCAGCGAACCAGGTGATGATGATCATCGCCTCGCCGGTCGTGCTGACGTTGCTGATCATGAACGTGGCGATCTCCGCGATCACGCCCGTCTCCACCAGCGCCCCGACGATCACGAAGAGTCCGCCGAAGAAGAAGAGCGCCGGCCACTCGACCTTCTCGAAGATCATCTCCGGCGCCTCTCTGCTCCAGAAGAGGATGAGCGCCGCTCCTATCAGGGCAACCTCCGCGGGTTCGAGCGTCATCGCCGGATCGACGAACGGCAGCACCGTATGCAGAATGGCACCGATGTCGTCGTGGATGAAGAAGAGGAAGACCACGAAGAGGATGACGATCACCGATTTTCTGAAGAGCGCCATGTCCCGGATCGCCGCCCGCTCGTCGAGGCCGTTCAAGGTCTTGACGAGCACCTGGCGCTCTTCCGGCGTGACCTTCATCGTCCTGCCGTAGAGGAGATACATCAGTCCGACCAGGATGACCATGTCAACGGCGGCGATCGGGCCGAGGTTGAGGATAAACTCGTTGAACGAGAGCCCTGCCGAGGAGGCGATCATGATATTCGGCGGGTCGCCGATGAGCGTCGCCGCGCCGCCGATGTTCGAGGCGAAGATCTCCGCGACCAGGAAGGGGATCGGGTTGAGTTTCATCAGGCTTGCGACGTAGAGCAGCATCGGCGTGAGCAGCAGCACCGTCGTGACATTGTCGAGGAACGCGCTGACGACGGCGGTCACCAGCATGAAGAAGACCAGGATCAGGATCGGGCTGCCCTTCGCGAATTTTGCTGTCCGGATCGCAATGTACTCGAAGAGGCCGCTGTTCCTGGCGGTGTTCACGATGATCATCATCCCCATCAGCAGAAAGATGGTGCCGAGGTCGAGGTGTTCGAGGAGCGAGTCCCAGGGAACGATCCCGAGGAAGACCACGACCGCCGCCCCGGCCATGGCCGCGACCGCCCGGTGGATTCGCTCGTCGATGATCAGGATATACGTGAGCAAAAAGACGACTATTGCGATCAGTGCGACGCCGTTCATGACCATGCCTTCAGTAGATGACCGCCGGGATGCTCAGCCGCTGGCATATCCGGAGCGCGAGCGGGCTGATTGACGAAGTCTCGGTCTCGCCGCCGCCGTAACGCTTCGAGAGCGCGATCATGTCGTACTCCTCTGCCATCTGGACGACGTCGTCTCCTTTCTGGCCGATGAAGAGCCGTGTCCTGACGGTCATACCGCTGTTTTCCAGCCTGCGGGAGATCGCATCGAGGAGTTGCCGGCCGTGCTCCTCTTTCTTTCTGCGGAACTCTTCGGTCGTGTCGCGGTCGAGGGTCTTTGTGAGGAGCGAGTAGACCTGGGCGTCCACGATATAGGTGAGCGAGACCGTTGCGTTGTATGCGGAGAGAACGTCGACGAGTTCGTCGGGGATACCGGTTGCAAATGCGTCCAGGGGGAGCAAAACGGATTCTATCTCCGGAACGACCATCTCTTCCTTGGTGAGCAGGAACTCGCCGTACTCCCGTAAGACGGTCTCGTATCGCTTCCCGACGACATCCTTGAATTTGCGCTGAAGTAAGGACGAATAATAGCCCATCGTAGTGTTCTCCCGGTGTATGTGTTATGATCCTGGGTTTATTTTGGTGTATCTTTGCCGTAGTATACGATACGGCACTACATAAAATTGCTGACATATCCGTCTGCGGTATCGGCGGAATTGAGCTGAAAACGGAGCATGGATGGACGACTCCTTCCTGCCCGAAACCTGTCGGGTGTGAGGTGGTGGTGGCTGCCCCGGAGAGCGGCTTTGCCGGACGTTCCCTGCAGGTGGTGATCCCCTGACGCTCACTGCAGAGCACTCGCCTGTCCGGGAGGGTGCACTTCCGCGCTGCGGGTCACTCCCGGGCTACTGCCCGGAGGAGACCGGAAGCGCCGCTCTGCAGGCCGGGCAGAACTGCTTCTTCTTCCTGTCGAGTTCGTCCAGGGTCGCCGGGCGATACATAATGCACTCGGTGTCGCTGCAGTGGCCGAGGCCCAGGAGATGGCCGATCTCGTGGGCGCCTTCCTTGGCAAGCCGGTCGATCGTATCCTGGTCGCTCTGCGTGCGGTTGTAGTAGCCGTTCTCCAGGCGTGCGGCGGAGACGACCGCGACGCCGGCGGACGGCCGCGCCAGGCCGAAGACGAAGTCGCAGTTCTGCACGAAGAGGTCGCGTGCGGTGACGAAGAGGAGCGGCTCCTGGATGCCGTAGCGGCGGACAACGGTGTTCTGCAACCGATCCAGAATCTTCTGCGCATCGTGCTGGTCGCGTTCTCTGTCGTACCCCTCTATCAGGACCGGATATTCGACGAGCTCTGTGTCGCGTTCGAGGAGCATCGCGATGAGGCGGGAGACGGGGAGTGAAAGACCCGGAGAATACTGCTGATCCCAAAGAATATTGATGCCCATTACCTAATCTCTGGGTAATGCGTTCCTATAAACGTATTGAGCGGAGTATCGGGGATTTTATCGGCGCCCGGTACCGAAACGCCGCCGAGATCGGGATCGGCACCACTCCCGAGGCCGCGGAGGTTCTCGCCGGCGCCGGGAAGCTTGCGGTCTGCACCGATATCCGTTCCGGCATCCGTCACCCGGGCATGCCGGTCGTCGTCGACGATATCTTCGAGCCCGATATCTCCCTGTACCGGGGCGTGGACGTGATCTACGCCATTAGGCCCGGGGTCGAGATGGTCCCGCCCCTGATCGACCTTGCCCGGAGGCTCGACGTCGATCTGCTGGTCTATCATCTCGGGTGCGAGATCTACGAAAACGGCGGGGAGATCGTCGAGCCCGCCACCTGCCTCCGACGCTACCACCGCGGAACGTATCAGAAGAGCGTCGACTGACCGGAGGAGACGTCCGGTCGCTTCGCATCCTCTGGAGCCTTCGGTGGATCGGTTTCCGCCTTCGTTTTCCCGGTTTTCTTCCGTGACGCCGTCTCTTTCTTTTCGGCGGCCTTCGCCTCCTTTGCGACCTCCCTGACGACCTTTGCCGCTGCGGCCTTGTCATGGAGGAAGAGGGTGAGCTCGTCTGCGTCGAGGTCGAACTCCCGCACTGCGCGGGCAGGGTCCTGCTCCACCAGCAGGGTGATCGCCGTAAAGAACTCTTCGCGGAGGGTGCTCTGCGGGGTATGCGTCTCCCGGGAAAGTTTACGCAGAAGTTCTGTGCGGATCGCCTTCTGCCGGCGTGATCTGCTCATCTTCCCCCAGCGTTCCGGGGAAGTAATCCGGCCGTGGATGCCGTGTCCGCCTGCAGCATCGGCCACGCCGAGCAGCATCAGGGCTGTGGCGTAGCGCCAGAGCGTGTAGTACTGGCGGCGGTAGGTCCGCCCGATGTACTCGTCGGCACGGGAGATGCTGTCGTATCCCCGGGCTCGGGACGCAAAATCGGGCATATGCTGGAGGTTCCCCTCGATCCACTGCTCGATGGTGTCGGGCGTGTCCTCGACGTCGTATGACACCTTCAGCAGCGCCTCATCGCCTCGTTTGCCGAAGACGGCGGCGACGAGATCGAAGATGGTGGAGCGCTCGTCCTTCTCTCCCGTATGGATGTCCCCTGCCTGCAGCGTCTCCCTGCCGATAGCGGCGGCGTGCAGCATGTTCACGGCTGCCCGCATGTCCCCGCCGGCACGCTCGGCGATCGCTGCAAGCACCTCCTCGGGGCATGCAATCCCTTCGGCGCTGCAGATATAGCGGAGCCGCGGGGCGATGGAGCGTGCCTGCAGCGCCCGGAACTGCACCGGCTCCGTGACCTTCTTGAGCTCCTTCGCAAGACCGTAGTAGTCGTTTGCGATCAGGATGATCGGCTGGCGGGAATGTGCGATGATATCGACGATCGCCCGCGCCCCGCCGCGGTCGGCGTGGGCATGGAGGTTGTCGGCCTCGTCGAGGATGATCACCTTGCGCTGCGCCCCGGAGAGGCTTCCCGTCGTGCTGCTGCTGCCGGCAATCCTGTCGATGACCTGTTTCGTCCGCTGATCGGAGGCGTTCAGCTCGACCACCTCCCAGTTCATATCGTTTGCGAGGGCGTATGCACTGGACGTCTTTCCGATACCGGGTTTGCCGTAGAGGACGAGGGGCTTGCTCTGCGGCGTCCAGGTCTTCGCCCACTCGTACATCTGCCGTACGGCGGAGGTGTTTCCCACGATATCCCCGAGGCTGCAGGGGCGGTACTTCTCGGTCCAGTCTGTCGTATCGTGCATGGTGTTTCTTCCTTCTCTCGCGACCGCTCCTCTGGTATTCGGGCTGATTTTGGGAACGGCGAACAGGTCTTCTCTCCCTGGTACTATTGTCCCGGAGCGGTGAAATAGGCATCGGGTAGGCGGCGTGCCGACCTCCCGGCTGAATGCAGGGGGCGCTCCTCTCATCCGTACGCACGGCATGTACTGCCGGTATCATTCGCTGGTTATATGGGGATGGACCGGAATCCCGGTCAGGTTCGCACGATAATCAAATACATTATCTCTGATGAGGCAAAATACCATAAAGATAGATAGGAGTGTTGGTGTTCTCGTGGTAAGGGATTGCTCCACAGATTCAGTAGCAAAGGCCGTCAGGGAATACGAAGGCGTAACAAGGAAACGCGAGATCGGCGGGATGATCCGGGCGCTCCGGATTGAAGCCCCCGAGGTTATCGCCTCGTTCGGCGAGGACGCGGCCGTCATCAGGCACAATGGCGATGACGCTCTGCTGCTCGCAGCCGACGGCATCTGGAGTCGTCTCATGGAAGCGGACCCGTTCTGGGCAGGCTACTGTGCGGTGCTGGTGAACATCCACGACATCGCTGCGATGGGTGCAAAACCCGTTGCCATGGTGGATGTTCTCTCCATCTCCAGCGAGCGGATCAGAACCGAGGTGACCCGGGGGATGGTTGCCGCCTCCACCCAGTTCGGTGTCCCGATCGTCGGCGGGCATCTTCACCCCGATACGCCGTACAGCGTCGTCGACGTCGCCATTCTCGGAACCGGCAGAATGGACGACCTTATCTTTTCCCACACGGCGAACGAGGGCGATCAGGTCATCGCCGCGATCGATCTCGACGGACGCATCCACCCCTCCTGCTGCCTGAACTGGGACTCGGTGACGATGAAGTCGGCCGACCAGGTCCGTGCCCAGATCGCCCTGCTGCAGGAGCTCGGGGCCGGGCGGCTCGTGACCGCGGGCAAGGATATCAGCAACCCCGGGATCCTTGGGACGCTCGGGATGCTGCTTGAGGTGAGCGGCAAAGGTGCTGTAATCGATCTCGAGGCGATCCCGCGTCCCGACCTTGCTGCTCATGGTATGCCCTTCGAGCAGTGGGTGCGGATGTATCCGGGAATGGGCTTTATCCTGACCGCCCGGGACGAGCATGTCGATGAGGTCTGCCGACGGTTCGCCGCTGTCGGTATGGCTGCGGCATCGATCGGGCGTGTCGACGGCACCCGGAACCTCACGGTCACCTACCTGGGTGCCCGGACCGAGGTCTTCGATCTCGACCGCGACGGCATCATGCGGATCTTTGCAGACGAGGACGCATGCCGGTAACCGTCGGTCTCGGAGCCGCAGGCGACTACGACAAGATCCGGGAAAGCATCGCCGGTGTGGGCGGCCGGGCACGGGTGGTCTGCTTCGCTCCCCCGGGTTCGAAACCGCGCCTCGAGGATATCTGCACCGTCGTCGAGGGTGACGATCCGGGCAAAGCCCTCGTCTCCGCCCTGATGGCGGGTACGATCGATGCGGCCGTCCGCGGTACCCTGCCCGCCTCTTCCACGCTTGCCGCCCTGAAACAGGCCTCTGGGGTGGCCGACCTCGTCCGGATCGCTCTTCTCGAGACCGCCGGCGGCCGGCTCTTCTTCCTTGCGCCGGTGGGCGTGGATGAGGGCTGGACGATTTCCCAGAAGATCGACCTCGTCGAGTGTGGCCGAGAGCTTGCACGGAAGTTCGGGCTCTCTGAGCGGGTCTCCGTCCTCTCCGGGGGAAGATACGGGGATCTTGGGCGGCATCCGGCCGTCGACCGGACGCTTGCCGATGCCGAGCTCGTCGCCCGCCTGACCGGAGCCGACCATGCCGAGATCCTGATCGAGGACGCCATCCGGGATGCGGGTCTGATTGTGGCACCGGACGGCATAACCGGCAATCTCATCTTCCGGACGCTCACGTTTCTCGGTGGAGGTGTCGGGCATGGTGCTCCGGTGGTAAATATCGACAAAATCTTCGTCGATACATCGCGCGCCTCACCAAATTATGCGAAAGCAATTTTGCTAGCCGAATCGCTGTCTAAAGGGTGAATACGTATTTTTTGAGGTTATTTTTTGAAATGGGCTCATATGCTCATCAATTAAAAATGCGGTTTATCCCTGCCCCGTCTTCGGATGTGGTCATCAGATGTCACGCCGATGCGGGAGAACGCCGCAAATAACGAAAATAATCTCGAAACGTATTTATACTAACTGATATACTTCTTTTAGAGGTGGAATTGATTATGGCAGATCTACCTATTGCTGCGGTTGTACGTATTGCAAAGAAGAATGGCGCTGAGAGAGTCGGCAGCGATGCTGCCGCTGCACTTGTTGCAAAGGCAGAGGCATACATTGCCGAACTGACCAAGGAAGCCAACAGGCTGGCTCAGCACGCAGGCCGGAAGACGATCAAAGCAGAAGATGTCGACCTCGCAGTGAAATCTGCGTAAGACCGACATCTTCTCTTACCTTTACTCAGTTATCAGTATCGACGTTACACGTGCTGCGGGAGACTGCCCCTGAACGGGGTCTCCCGTGGTCATTCCCGTTCCCCGGACCCTGGGGTTCCGGGCTGCTGTTTTGATTGTGCTCCAGGAAACGCCTGGCAGCCCTTGTTGCAGGTTGTGTTCCGCCGCAACTCCACGGAGGTGCAGCAGGGGCAACTGCACGTGGGAGGGCGGGGAGATGTCATCGTGCATCGGTAGAGTCTGCATAGGACGTGAGAAGGCCGCCATGAAGGCTTCCCTCACGGTCTTCATCCCGGAGCAGCGCACGTGAAGCCGGGCGGCCTGTGGAAGAGCACGTCTCACACGTCTCTGCGGGCTGAAGCACCCTTCCCGGATCTCGTGTACGGGCAGTCCTGCAGCGGAAGGCCGTTCCTCCTCGCGAGAGAGACGCGAGACGGCTCGGGGCATCTTCCGCGTTTGAAAAAGAGTCCGCGGAGAGACGCACCGGCAGGGAGCCCGGTTGCTGCCCCTCAGAGCGTTCCTTTTGTGCTGGGGATCCCGCCTTCCGAGGGGTCGGGGGCGACGGCGGCACGCAGGGCTCGTCCGAACGCCTTGAAGACTGCTTCAGCAATGTGGTGGTCGTTCCTGCCGGCGAACGTGACGTGGGCGGTGATCCCGGCGTTGGTGCAGAGGCTATAGAAGAAGTGTTCGATGAGATCGCCGGGGATGCCGCCCGGCCCCGCCGGAGAGAACGCACCCTTGAAGACAAGGTAGCCGCGCCCCCCGACGTCCAGGGCGACGCTGGCGAGGGCCTCGTCCATCGGCACCGCAGCGTCGGCGAACCGGGTGATCCCCCGGCCGTCGCCGACAGCCTCTGCGAGAGCCTGTCCGAGGACGATACCGATGTCCTCGATGGTGTGGTGGGCATCGACGGCGAGGTCGCCGGAAGCCCTGACCGCGAGATCGAGCCTGCCGTGCTTCCCGAGCGCCCCGAGCATGTGGTCGAAGAACGGAATGCCGGTATCGACGGTGCACGCTCCCGACCCGTCGAGATCGACGGAGAGGCTGATCTCGGTCTCGCGGGTCTGGCGCCGCCGCTCACTCCTGCGCATGGGCCGCCTCCAGGGCTTCTTCGATCCGTATCTTCCCCGCATACAGGGCGGAGCCGAGCACCGCTCCCGCAGCCCCGGCATCGCGGAGCGCCGCCACGTCTGTTGTCGAGGAGACGCCGCCCGAGGCGACGACGGGAAGGCGTGTCCGCGCGAGCAGCCGGACGATCGGTTCGAGGGCGATCCCCTGCTGCAGTCCCTCCACATCGACGTTGGTGAAGAGGAGCGAGCCCGCGCCGAGGCTCTCGAAACGCTCGGCCCAGGCCAGGTAGTCGCCGGCCGACTCCTCCCAGCCCTCGATCACCACCTCGCCGCCGCGGGCATCGACTCCGGCCATGACATGGCTGCTGCCGAACTCATCGGCGATAGCCCGGACGGCTCCCGGCTCCCTGACGGCGAGGGTGCCGAGGATCACCCGCTCTACGCCAAGCTCCAGCCATCCCGCGGCGTCCTCGACGCTCCGGATGCCGCCGCCAAGCTCTACGGTGACCGCCGTCTCCCGGATAAGCCCGCGGATCAGGTCGGCATTCTTCGTTGCCTGTCCGAACGCCCCGTCGAGGTTGATGACGTGCAGGGCATCGGCGCCGGCGTCGAGCCATGTCCCGGCCCAGGCGAGCGGGTCGCCGTAGACCGTCGCCTCTTCGCGTCTTCCCTGGACGAGCTGCACGCACCGCCCGTCCAGGATGTCAACTGCAGGAAGGATATCCATACGTATCAGCGTATCATTCGATCGATCGGCATAACAAGTATGTCTTTTGCCCCCGCCCGCTTGAGCTGGTTGATGAGCTGATAGACCCTTTCCTCACGGACGACCGCGTGGACGGCGACGGCGTTTTCGCTCGACGCGACGTCCATCACCGTCGGCCCGCCGAGGCCCGGAAGCACCTGCTTCACGTCGTCGAGGGCATTCCGGTGGACGTTCATCATCAGGTAGCACTGCCCCTTCGCATGGATCACGCTCTCGAGGGCGAGGACGATTTCGTCGATCTTCTCCCGCTTCGCCGCGAGGGCGCCCTTGTTTGCGATCAGCACCGTGCTGCTCTGCAGGACTTCTTCCACAACGCGGAGGCGGTTGGTGCGCAGCGTCGTCCCCGAACTCGAGAGATCGACGATGGCGTCGGCGATGCCGAGGTGCGGCGTCACCTCGCAGGCGCCGCCGACCGTAACGATGGAGACGTCGATGCCGCGCTCCGCGAAGTATGCACGGGTTATCGTCGGAAACTCGGTGGCGATCCTGCTCCCCGCAAGATCGGCGACGGACGCAACCGGCGACTCCTCCGGCACGGCGACGACGAGCGTTGCCCGTCCCATCCGGAGATCGAGGAGCTCCGCGACATCGGCGCAGCGCTCCATCACCATGTCTTTACCGGTGATCCCGAGGTCGGCGACGCCGTTTGCGACGTACTCGGGGATGTCGATCGGGCGGGCGAAGAGGATCTCCACGTGGGGGTCGTGTGTTCTGGCGATGAGCCGCCGTTCTCCGCCGTCCAGCATGTGGAGGCCGCTCTTTTCGATCAGTTCATTGATGGGCTGGGAGATCCTGCCTTTGTTCGGGACGGCGAGGCGGACGGTGTACTCGTCTCCTCCCGTCCGCTCGTGCGGCGTCGGGTTCATAGGCAACAGATACCGAAAAAATTGTTTTAAAAGGTCTTAAGTTCTCCGCGGATCACCCGCTCGGTGATCGAGGTCACGTCTTCCAGCCACTCGTCGATGATCGACTCGATCTCGGAGGTGACCGTCGCGACCTTCGTGCCCGGCCGGGTAAGCACCTGGGCGCTGGCGACGTGCGGCTGGTCGATGGGATAGCCTATCTGGGAGAGCATGCGGATGTAGATCTCCTCGATGCCGTCGACCTTTGCCACACAGTCCGCGGCGATCTGGTTTGCGAGGAGGTTGTAGATCTTGCCGATATGGTTGATGGGGTTCTTGCCGCTGGTGGCCTCCATGCTCATCGGCCGGTTCGGGGTGATGAGGCCGTTCGCACGGTTCCCGCGGCCGACCGACCCGTCGTCGCCCATCTCGGCAGAGGTTCCGGAGACGGTGAGGAAGACGCTCTCGCTGGCGATATCGTCGGCGGTGTTCACGGCGACCGTGACCTTCCGGGTTGTCAGGCCCTTCGCCACTGCTGCGAGCTGCTCCTGGATGAACTGCTTCATCTCGACGTACTCATCGAGCGATGCGCAGTAGCGGTCGACGAAGGCCATCGCGACTGTGAGGGTGATATCGTCGCCGTCACGGAGGCACATGATCTTGCAGTCCTGGCCGATGACCGGATACTTCGGGCGCATCTGGTCGTCAAGGTAGGCGGCGACGCCTGCCACGATGCTCTCGGCCTCGGAGAAGGGTGCGTAGCCGACACCGAAGGAGGTGTCGTTCGCCCGCGGGATGGTGGCAGTGCCGCAGGACTGGAAGACGTCCCGCAGGTCGGTCGATCCCATCCCCATGCGGGAGTCGACGGTGATGTCGCGGTCCATGTTGAGGGTCGGGAGGATCTCTTTGATGTAGTTCCTCGCCGCCTCCATCGCGATGGCGTCGGCCGGGATGTTCGTGCCATTGAAGGACTTCGTCGCCCTGCCGCTCAGCAGCACGTAGATGGGCTTTGTGATCACGCCGCCGCCGAACTGCGGTATCGACTCTCCGGCGACGACTTCGCCCTGGTCGGTGTTGTGGTGCAGGACGACGCCGCACTCTTCGAGGTATGCGGCGCTGAGCGCCCGGCTGATCGACTCGGCGACGCCGTCTGCAATGCTGTCCGGGTGGCCGAGGCACTTTCGCTCCACGAGTTCAATCCGCTGCCGCTCGATCGGGATCTGGTCGAGACCCTCTATACTGATATTTCTCTTCATCGAATCCACCGTAGTTCTAAACGATACAGTACAAAATGACTGTAATTCATATAACCGTTTCTAACTTTTTATCCGCACATCGGAGCGAATGGCAAGCTTACAGATGCCGTCCCGGAAGACCCGCACCATGCCGCCGCTCTCGGAGATGGTGATGCCGACGACCGGGATCTCGCGGGTGACGAACGCCGTCGCACGGTGCCGGCCGCCGAGCCCGCCCGGGAGCATGACCGTCCTTCCCGTGACGTCGAGGTAGCGGCCTGCCGCCCGGATATCGCCGCTGGTATCGATGACGAAGACGCCGTCGAGCTGGGCAAACTCCTTGACGCTCTCCCAGTTGTCCTTGTTCTTGATGTCCCGCAGTGCGGGGGGCTGGCCCTGATAGGGGTTTAAGATCGCCTGGTGCGAGTGCCTGAAGATCTCGTCGGGATCGCCGATGATGAACGCGGTGCCGATCGACCGGCCCTCGCGCCCCTCGATGGCGATCTCCATAGCGAGGTTTAAAACAGCGTGGAGGACGTCGCGGGGCACGATGTCGGCGAACTCCTTGAGGCTGATGAAGTTTTTGCCCTCTTCGATGTCGTAGAGGATGAGGGCGTAGGGGAAGACCCCGACGACGAGGCCGCTCTCCAGTCGGCGCGAAAGGTAGAGCTGGACGGTGGCGTCGAGCATGTGCCGCTCGCTCACCTCCAGGATGTCGTGCATCGTGAGGTCTTTTAAGACGTCGAGCTGGAGCTCCTGCACCCAGATGACCGGGATATCGGACGCGAACTCACGCGGCTCGGTGAAGGAGACGATCGCCCGGGCGCCAACCGATGCCGCCACATCCCGGGCGGCCTGCAGCATCACGTCGTCGTTCATAGCAGGTCACGGATGAGCGCCGGGATCTCCGACGGGCGGGAGGCGACCGGCACGCCGAGGTTCTTGAGGCGCTGCACCTTCGACCGGGCGTCGCCCTCGCCGCCCTCGATGATCGCGCCGGCGTGTCCCATCCGCTTTTCGGGCGGGGCGCTGATGCCGGCGATATACGTGACGACGGGCAGGTCGGCCGACCGGACGCCCTCCTCCTCGAGGTTGCCGCCGACCTCGCCGATGACGACGACCGCCTTCGTCTGCGGGTCGTCCCGGAAACGCTCCAGCACGTCGACGAAGGTCTGGCCGATGACCGGGTCGCCGCCTATCCCGACGATGCTGCTCTGGCCGATCCCGGCGCGGGTCAGCTCGTCGACGACCTCGTAGGTGAGGGTGCCGCTGCGGGAGATGACCCCGACGGAGCCGCGGGTCGCGAGGTGGGCGGGCATGATCCCGAGTTTGCACTCGCCGGGCGAGAGGAGGCCAGGGCAGTTCGGGCCCACCACCGCACAGCCTTCGAGCTCGGCATACGAGATGGCGCGCATCGCGTCGTGCACCGGGATGTGCTCGGTGATCGCGACGACGAGCTCGAGGCCGGCGTGCGCCGCCTCCATGATCGCGTCACCGGCCGCGCCGCCCGGGACAAAGACGACGCTTGCGGCCGCATCGTGCTCCCGGAGGGCTTCTTTCACGGTGTTGTAGACCGGCACGCCGTGAACCTCCTGGCCGCCCTTCTTCGGGGCGACACCGGCCACCACGCCGCGTCCGCCGACCTCGCGGGCGTATTCGTTCATCAGGGCGGTGTGGAACGTGCCCTGCCTGCCGGTGATGTTCTGGACGATGACGCCCTGGTTCTTATCGGTGTAGATCATGCTGCCGCCTCCACCGCCGCCTTGACCGCGGCGTCCATGCTCTCGAGCATCCGGTAGCCGTGCTCTGCGAGCAGGCGCCGGCCTTCCTCCTCGTTCGTCCCTGCCATACGGACGATCACCGTCGGGGCAACGCCGGCGGCGATGATCCCTTTCGCCACCTCGTCGCACCGGGTGATGCCGCCGAGGAGATTGACCACGATCACCTTCACGTCCGGCATGCCGGCGACGAGCCGCACCGCGTGCTGCACCCGATCCTGGTCGGCTCCGCCGCCGACGTCCAGGAAGTTCGCGGCTCTGCCCTGGTAGAACTCGATCAGGTCGAGGGTGGACATGGTCAGCCCGGCGCCGTTTCCGATGACGCCGATGCTGCCGTCGAGTTCGACGTAGGCAAACCCGTGCTTCTCCGCCTCCTGCTCCCGGTCGGTGAGGTCGCGGTTGACGGCGATCCCCTGCCGGGCGAGGGCGTTGTCGTCGACGATCAGCTTGGCGTCGGCGGCGTAGACGCCCTTCTCGGTCGTGACGAGCGGGTTGATCTCGGCGAGCATCGCGTCCTTTTCGCGGAACACGCGGTAGAGCCTGTTGATCACCGGCGCGAGGTCCTTCGGCGCGTCCCCGAGGAGCTCGCGCATCAGGAAGGCGGGTACCTCGGTGAGGAGCGGCGGAAGGGTGACCTTCCGGACGGCGCCTGCGTCTTCCTGTGCGGCGCTCTCGATATCGACGCCGCCGGCATCGGCGAAGAGGATCACCGGCCCCTTTGTGGAGCGGTCGATCGCGATGGAGAGGTAGTACTCGTGGGTGATGGGGAGCCGCTCTTCGACCAGGATCTCGCGCACCGGAAGGCCCTTGATCTCCCGGGAGAAGAGGTCGCGGGCGGCCCTGACCGCATCTGCGTCGTCCGCTTTCAGGATGCCGCCGGCTTTTCCGCGCCCGCCGACGTCCACCTGCGCCTTCAGCACCACGGTATCCCCGAGCGCTGCAAGGTGAGGGGCAACCTCTTCGGGCGCTCTGATCAGCACACTCTTCGGGACCGGGATCCCGAAGTCTTTAAAGACCGATTTTGCCTCGTATTCCAGCAGTTTCATAGTTTACACGCTTCCTCGCCGAGTTCAAATCCTCGCATGAGAGCTTTTCTGTTCAGTTCTTCCGTGCCCTTCGGCACGCTGTCGAGCACCGCTTTTTCGATCGCGTCCCTGCTCACGACGCCGGTGCTGGCGACGAGCGCGCCCAGCATGACGATGTTCGCGACGATCTCCCGCCCCAAGGTCGCTTTTGCCTCTGCTGTCGCCGGGATCTCGCACGCCCTGCAGTCGGGGCGCGAGTGCACGAGACCGGAGTCGACCAGCATGATCGCGTCCTTCGACGCATGGACGCCGTACTTCTCGAACCCCTGCTGCGACATGATGACGAAGATGTCGGGGTCCGTCACCTCGGGGAAGAGGATGGGTGCATCGTCGATGATCACCTGCGCCATCGATGCACCGCCGCGGGCCTCCGGGCCGTAGACCTGTGTCTGGACGGCATATTTCCCGTCGTAGAGTGCCGCGGCCCGCCCCAGGGTGACGACCGAGAGGATGATCCCCTGTCCCCCAAACCCGGAGAACCTGACCTCGCGCCTCATCGCCGTACCCCCATCGCAGGCCGGGCTCTCCTGACCAGCTCGCCGACCGTGAACATCCCCTCGGGGATCGGAGTTCCTTCGCTCTCGAGCCGACGCTTCTTCTCGATGAGCAGTGCGTGCGTCCGCATATGCTCGATCATGTCGGAGACGCGCCGCTGCTTGTTCCGGCGCCCGTAGTTTGTCGGGCACTGGGTCATCACCTCTATAAACGAGAGCCCTGGTGTCTGCAGTCCGGTAGCGATCGCCTTTGTGAGCTCTTTGACGTGGTAGGCTGTCCACCGGGCGACGTAGTTTGCACCCGCGGCGACGGCGAGTTCGGCGAGGTCGAACGCCGCTTCGGCCGACCCGTAGGGCGTCGTCGTCGACTGGGCGCCCATCGGTGTGGTCGGGCTCCCCTGTCCTCCGGTCATGCCGTAGATCTGGTTGTTCATGCAGACGACGGTCATATCGACATTCCTCCTGCAGGCATGGATGAAGTGGTTCCCGCCGATGGCGGCGAGATCGCCGTCGCCGGTAAAGACGACCACGTTCAGGTCCGGTTTTGCCAGTTTCACCCCGGTGGCAAACGCCAGCGCCCGGCCGTGGGTGGTGTGAAGCGAGTCGGTCTGGATGTAGCCCGGTGCACGGGAGGAGCAGCCTATCCCGGAGACGAAGACGGTCTCGTCGCGCTCCCATCCCATCCCGGATATCGCTGCGAGGGTGCAGTTGATGACCGTGCCGTTGCCGCACCCGGTGCAGTAGATGTGGGGCAGCCGGTCGGTCCGGAGCCAGTCGCGGGCGGAGGTCATCGGTGCGCCTCCAGAACACTCGCGAGCTCCGCCGGGGTGTGGAGTTCCCCGCCGAGTTTCGGGATAGGTATCACCGGCTGGTCGACGTGCCGCTCGACCTCCCGCGCCATCTGTCCCATGTTCAGCTCCGGCATCAGGAAGACCTTCGCGTCCGCAAACTCCTGGAGTGCGAACTCCGGGAACGGCCAGACGACCCGCAGCCGCAGGTGGCCGACGCCCTCGTCCTGCCGGTCGTGGAGGAGCTGCTGCACCGTCCGGGAGGGAGGGCCGTAGGTGACAAAGACGCTCTCGGCGTCCGGGTTCGTCACCTCATAGTCCGCCATCTCACGGCGTGCCGACTCCACCTTCCGGTAGAGGCGGCGCACCAGGGCGTCGTGCGCCTCGGCGTCCGTCGTGTCCGGGTAGCCGCGTTCGTCGTGCGTCAGGCCGGTGACGTGGACGTGCCGCCCGGTGCCGAAGGGCGCGAATCCGGGAATGCCGTCGTCGCCCGCCGCGAACGGCAGTTCTCCTTCGGCGAGCGGCGGCCTGGAGACGGTCTCGACCGAATCCGGGATGACGATCCGCTCGCGCATGTGCCCGATGATCTCGTCCGACATCACGAACGTCGGGACACGGTAGCGGTCGGCGAGGTTGAAGGCCTTCGCCGTGAGGTCAAACATCTCCTGGACGCTATTCGGGGTGATCGCGATCGTTGCCATATCGCCGTGCGACCCGAACCGGCACTGCATCATGTCTCCCTGCGCCGCCCGGGTCGGTTGGCCGGTGCTCGGGCCGCCGCGCTGGATGTTGACGACGACGAGCGGCGTCTCGGTCATGACGGCGTAGCCGAGGTTCTCCATCATCAGCGAAAATCCTGGTCCGCTGGTGGCGGTCATGGCGCGGGCGCCCGTCCAGGCAGCCCCGATGACCGAGGCGATGCTGCCGATCTCGTCTTCCATCGGGATGAAGGTGCCGCCGGCTTTTGGGAGCTTGCGCGCCATATGCTCGGCGATCTCCGTCGAGGGCGTGATCGGGTAGCAGCCGAAGAACCGGCAGCCCGCGGCGAGCGCCCCCTCGGCAGACGCCGTGTTGCCCTGCATGAACTCAATCCTGCTCAATATTCGACCTCCACCCGGTGTGCCTCATAGGGCTCCTCTTCCTTCCAGTGTATCGCCTGATCCGGACAGATCATCTGGCAGACCCCGCAGAGCGTCCTCCCGTAGAGGGCCTGGAGACGGCAGTTCGTGCACCGCTCGGGCCGATCGAGAACCGGGACGACGATCCCCCGGCGGTTCGGCTTTGTCCCTTCCTGAAATATTGTATACGGACAGACCAGCACGCAGAGATTGCAGCCTTTACAGCGGCTTTCATCGATGACGAGTTTCATGGGACGTATCCTATTCGTTCTTGAATTCCCTGTTAAATTGTGTTTTCGCTTTGCTCTTCACCGATTCGAAGAGGTCTCCCCCGCAGGAATCGATGCCGACCGTCAGCGGCAGGTCGTCGACCTCGATGGCCCAGACCGCCTCCGCCATACCGAGGTCCTCGAAGAAGACGCCGCAACGGCGCATCCGGGCGGCGGCGAGTGCGGCGCACCCGCCGGTGAACGCGAGGTAGACGCCGCGGCCGCGGAGAGCCCGGGCGACCTCTTCGCCCATGCCTCCCTTGCCGATGAGGGCGCGGACGCCGGCGTCGAGGAGAAACCCGGTGAGCGCGTTCATCCGTGCGGAGGTCGTCGGGCCGGCGGCGACGATCCGGTCGCCCTGCACGACCGGGCCGCAGTGGTAGACCGCCGCCCCCTCCGGGTCGAAGGGGATCCCCTCTTCCATCATCCGCAGGTGCGCCTCGTCGCGGGCGGTGTAGATCGTCCCGGAGAGGGTCACCCGGTCGCCTGCCCGGAGGGCGAGCACCTCCTCGCCGAGCGGCGTTGTCAGGTTCACTCACGCCACCTCCACCGCGATCGTCGCCCGCCGGCACGCCCAGCACTGGATGTTCACGGCGACCGGAAGCGAGGCGGTGTGGCAGCCGCCCTGCTTCACCCGGACCGCGAGCGCCGTGGTGTCGCCGCCAAGCCCCATCGGCCCGATCCCGAGCCGGTTGATGGCGTCGCAGATCTCCTGCTCGCATGGGTTCATCCGGTCGATCGGCTCAAGAAGCGCCTCTTTCGCGAGCGCCGCGGCGGTATCGAACGTCCCGCCGATCCCGACGCCGACGACGACCGGGGGGCAGGGTTTTCCGCCGGCGAGCAGGACGGTCTCGGTTACGAACCGCGGGATCTCGTCCGCCTGCGAGGGGAGGAGCATCCCGATCCGCGAGACATTCTCGGACCCTGCTCCCTTCGGGAGGACGGTGACGGTGAGCCGTTCTCCGGGCTGCACGTGGATAGCGGGCATCCCGATCCCCGTATTGTCGCCGGTGTTCGCCCGTGAGAGCGGGTCGACGACGTTCGGGCGGAGCGGGACCGTCTGCGTTGCCCGGCGGACACCCTCCCGCACCGCTTCGTACAGGGCCTCGGTGAGGGGGACGGTCGGCGGAATCGTCAGGTAGATGACCGGTACGCCGGTGTCCTGGCAGATGGGCACCCGCCGCTCTCCGGCAAGAGCGATGTTGGCGAGGATGTTTTCGAGCTCCCGTGCGGCGATGGGGTTCGTCTCGTTCGCCGCCGCCCGTTTGATCGTCCCGAGGACATCGGGAGGAAGCTCAATCTCGGCCTGCTCGAGTGCACGGCATGTCGCACGGGTGAGCGCCGCAAGAAGTCGGGGATCTGCCGGATTGTTCATCATTTATAATGGAGGGAAGACAGTATAAAAATCTATATTCCTGTCTCTTTTGCCGCCGTCCGGGCGTTCCGGGATATGGCGGCAGGTGCCGCAGGCTTCCGGGCTGCCGGGGTTTTTTCGGCTGTTTTCGGGCGGAAAGCGGCATTTTTTGTGTTTTCCGGTCATGAACTGTGACGAAGGTCGGCGTGGCATCTTCTGCCTCTCTGCTCCGGGGACGCATCCCGCGCCCCATGCAATTGATTCGGGGTACCGGTCATCTTTGCACCCCCCGGCGTCTCCGCTGCATAGGCCGAATTGTGGGGGATAGTGCTTCGAGCTCTACCGATTCCCCGAAGCTCATGCGGATCATCTGCGATCGTAGGCTGCCCGAAAACCCCGGAGCAGGCGGTACCTGTGGAACGTCCCGGTAGCCCAAAAGAACTGATAAAAAAGGGGTTTGAATATATCTATGCGGCGGTCTTCTCGGTAATGACGACGCGGGCGGGCGAGGGGAGCTTGTAGGTGCCGTTCTTGATGGCGGCTTTCGCCTTCTCGACGAACTGGGGCGTCGTCCAGACGGTGATGACCTTCTGGTTCTGCTGGACGCGGGCCGCGGTTCCTACGGCTTTGCCGAACGCCATCCGCATTCCCTCGGAGACACGGTCTGCTCCTGCACCGGTCGCCTGCTTGTTCTCGCGGAGCACGTGGTGGGGGAAGGTGCGCAGTTTCATGTGGAAGTTCATCCTGCCGACCTCTTTGACGAGCTTTCTGTTGATGCTGATACGTGCCGCTTCAAGGGCGGTGTGGCGGATCTGGCAGGCTTCAAGAACGACGATGGAGAGCTCGACCGGGAAGTCTTCCCGAAGGTTCCCCATGTCGAACTGGACGATCTTGCTGCCCGGTACCCCGCCCATGTATTCTCTTCGTGTATACGCCTTCTTGTTGATATTCCTGTACATCTTGGCTGGTTTTCGTACCATCGATCTTCACTCCTGCCTGTAATAACGTGCTTTATAAAATGGAGATGTATTCTAATAAACCTTACTGGGTCTGCTCTCCCTCATTTATCAACTGGAGCACGTACCGCCGGATATCCGCGAACTCAGTGCTCGTCCTGTCCCGCGGCCGTGCCCAGGGGAGATCGAGCACCTCCCGTACTGTCC
Organism: Methanoculleus frigidifontis; assembly: GCF_030464345.1. Taxonomy (GTDB): domain Archaea; phylum Halobacteriota; class Methanomicrobia; order Methanomicrobiales; family Methanoculleaceae; genus Methanoculleus_A; species Methanoculleus_A frigidifontis. Next base: position 19,691 of record NZ_VCYH01000003.1, read on the forward strand.
CGGGGCGGCCGGAGAGGACGACGATCCGGTCGGCGAGGTAGACCGCCTCGTCGACGCTGTGGGTGACGAAGACGATTGTCTTTCTGGTCTTCTCCCAGATGGAGAGGAGCTCCTTCTGCATCCGGTTCCGGGTCTGGGCATCGAGCGCCCCGAAGGGTTCGTCCATCAGGAGGACGTCGGGGTCGTTCGCGAGCGCCCGGGCTATCGCCACCCGCTGCCGCATCCCTCCCGAGAGCTCGTAGGGGTAGTGGTCGGCAAACTGCGCAAGGCCGACGAGATCGAGATACTCCCGCGCAGTCCGGGAGCGCTCGGACTTCGGAGCGCCTTTCATCTCGAGGCCGAAGGCGATGTTCTCGGTCACCGTCCGCCAGGGGAAGAGCGAGTACTCCTGAAAGACCATGCCCCGTTTCGGGTCCGGGCCGGTGATCGCCTCTCCGTCCAGGGTGACCGACCCCGCCGTCGCGGTCTCGAGGCCCGCGATGATCCGAAGCAGCGTGGTCTTGCCGCACCCCGACGGCCCGACGAAGCAGACGAACTCGTCGTCGCGGATCTCGAGGTTGATATCCCGAAGGGCGGTGATCGACTCGTTTTCCTTGGCGAACGACTTGGAGAGGCTGTTGATGATGACCCGTCCCATACTACACCACCTCCCCGGTCCGCCAGCGGAGGAGCCGGCTGTCGGTGTATGCACGGAAGAGACGGTCGATGACGAGGCCGAGGAAGCCGAGGATGAGCATGTAGACGACGACGTTCGGCATGTTCTGGAGCGAGTAGGAGACCCAGAGCTTATGGCCGATGCCGTAGCGGCTCACCCCGAAGATCTCGGCGGCGACGAGGCACATCCACCCGACACCCATGGCAACGCGGATCCCGGATGCGATCGCGGGGAGGGCTGCCGGGAGGGCGATGTGGCGGATCAGTTCGAGGTTCGTGTCGCACCCGAGCACCTTGCCCGCCTCTACGAAGGTCTTCGGGACGCCGCGCAGCCCGGTGTAGGCCCCGGTCAGAATCGGGAAGAATGCGCCGACGAAGATGACGAAGCCCGCCGCCTGGGTCGTGAGGCCGAACCAGATGATGGCGAACGGGATCCAGGCGAGCGGGGGTATGGGACGCAGAACTTCGATGATCGGATCGGCCAGGGAATCCAGCGTCCGGAACCATCCCATGCCGACCCCGAGCGGGATGCCGATCAGGAGCGCCGCCCCGAGGCCGACGCCGAAGTGCAGCAGGCTTGTTCCAAGGTCGATCAGGAGCGAGTTCATTACGGCCGGCGAGAGGAACGCGGCGACGACGTCGGTAAAACTCGGGAGAATGATCCGGTTGTCGACGATGAACTCCGCCACGACCTGCCAGAGTACGATGGCTGCGGCAACGGATAGTGCTGTCAGGAGTTCCCGCCTGATCCTGGAATGCAGTCTGATGTTCATGGGATTATTCCGGTTGCTTGATGAACGGGTGCTCGTATGGATCTTCCACTATTTCGTTGATATGTGCACAAAAGAATGTTTTGAAAAAAAGGATCGAAAAGATCCCGTTCATGCCGTGGCTTTCTCGTAGAACGAGAGGTCGAAGATCTCGTCTTTCGTGAGGGGCTTGTTGACGTAGCCAAGGTCGTACTGGATCTGGGTGTAGCTCACTACGGAATCGGTGATGAGGTTCGGGTCGTACACCCAGGTGCCGTCCCACTCCGCGAAGGACTTCTTGACGATAGCGACGTCCTGACCGGTCTTGGCAGCATAGGTCGTGGCTGCTTCGTCCTTGTTTGCGAGGCTGTAGTCGGTCGCCCGTACGTGAGTCTTCACGATCTCTGTGACGAGGTCGGGCTGCTCGCGGATCAGCTTGCCGCTGACGAGCAGCACGCAGCAGGCGTGGTTCGGCTGCATCTCACCGGAGGCAACGACCGATCGGCCGTTATTGTTGCTCTCGATGATCGCGGGTGCCGGGTGCGGGAGGAAGACGCCGTCGACCTGATCGGCGGCGATCGCGGTCATTGCGTCGCCGGGCCCCATGGCGACGATGGTGACGTCCACATCCGGGGTGAGGTTGTTCTCAAGCAGCCAGTTCTTGAGGAGCGTGTCCTGGATGGTACCGGGCGGGAAGGTCGCTATCTTCAGGCCCTTGAGGTCTGCGGGCCCCGCGTACGCGATCTCGGGCTGGAGCACGAGGTTCGAGCCCTGGGTCTGCACCGCGGCGACGATCTTTGCATCAAGGCCGCTGTTGGCCATCGCGACGATCGCCGGTGCGGCGCCGACGTAGGCGATATCAATCTGGTCGGCGATCATCGCCTGCATTTCGGGCGCACCGGTGGGGAACTCGGTGTCGGTTACGGTGGTGACGCCGTAGGATGCCAGGTCCTCCTGCCACCATCCCTTCTCCATCGCCGTCATCTCAGCGATCTGGTGGGTGCTCGGCTGATAGCCGATCCGAAGGGTCGTGACCTGCTGCGTATCTCCGCCGGTGCCGGTGCATCCGCTGGCGAGCACGAGTGCGACGACAACGACTGCGGCCATACAAAGTGAAATGATCCGTCTCATACGAGTGTACCTCTCTTCCAGTAGATTTGTACGGAGTACTCATTTGCAGCAGGATACGATAAAGTATTGCTGATAATCGCGATGAATGTTATATTATGGGCTCTTTTTTCCTGAAATTTGTATACTATGGGAGTGGTTTCTATCGCCTGCAGCAGACGGCCCGCGGGTCGTCGGCACGGGTATCCGCCGGCGCCATCCTCCGGCCGCAGGGAGGGTCAGCTCGAAAGCTCCCTCTCGGCAGGTTCCTGATGCCTCTCCTCCGCATACGGTGTGCGGCATCGGTGAACGGTGCGCTTGCGTGGCAGTGCAACGGGCACGGAGCAGCGGAACAGAAGAACTCTGCCGGGAGCATGACGCGAGGTATGTCGATCCGCATCGGTCTTCGTATCCCCGGATGCCTTTTGGCCGGGTTTCCCGATTCTCCCGGGCGTCCCCCACTCTCCGTTCCTCTCTCCGGCGGGATTTGCCGGGACGGGCGTGCCCTTAATCAGTCTTCGGAGCGAACCGATAAGAAGGACTGTTGATAGCATGCAGAAGGATCAGATTCGGCAGGGGAGACTCGCCGGAGACCGTTCGGAGGCGATTCTGCACTTTCTCGCGTCCATGGACGCGGATCGCTGGATCGCTGAGGCCGATCTCCTGGTGGATATGGCGCATCTCCTGATGCTCCGCCGCCAGGGCATCATCGGGGAAGAGCCTGCCCGGGCGCTGATGGCCGGGCTCCTCGACCTCCACGACACCGGCCTCCCCGAGAGCGCTTTTAACGAGCGGTTCGAGGACATCCACGCCGGGAAGGAGGCGTATCTCATCGAGCGGGTGGGCGAGGAGTTCGGCGGGCGCCTGCACATGGGGCGTTCGCGCAACGACGAGGTGGCGACGTGTATCAGGATCCGGCTCCGAAGCGAGATGCTCGGCATGATGCACGAGATCTGCGGCCTGCGGCAGGTTCTCCTCGATGCGGCCGCTCGCCACACGGAGACGATCATGCCCGGGTTCACGCACCTGCAGTACGCCCAGCCCACAACGCTGGCGCACCACCTGCTCGCCTACGAGCAGGCCTTCGCCCGGGACTCGGCCCGGCTCCGGAGCACCTACGAGCGGGTGAACCTCTCCCCGCTCGGTTCGGCAGCCTTCGCATCGACCGGTTTTCCGATCGACCGGGAGTATACGGCACGCCTGCTCGGGTTTGCCGGCATCGCCGCAAACACGATGGATGCGGTCTCGGCACGGGACTTTGCGCTCGAGGCGATCAGCGACGCTGCTCTCTGCATGACGACGGCGAGCCGGTTCTGCGAGGAGCTGATCCTCTGGAGCACGACGTTCGCCGGCTTCCTGCAGCTCGACGATCCCTACTGTTCGTCAAGTTCCATCATGCCGCAGAAGAAGAACCCGGACACCGCCGAGATCATGCGGGCGAAGGCCGGGTCGGTTGCCGGCGAGCTCGTCGCCGCCCTGACGATCGTCAAGGGGCTCCCGATGAGTTACAATCGCGACCTGCAGGAGCTGACGCCCCACCTCTGGCGGGGGGTTGAGGCTGCCCGGCAGAGCCTGCCGCTCCTCGCCGGGATGATCCAATCTGCGTCCTTCAACACCGATCGAATGCAGAGCGAGGCCGGCAAGGGCTTTTCCACCGCGACCGAGCTTGCGGACGTCCTGGTCCGCGAGTTCGATCTCCCCTTCCGGACGGCGCACCGCGTCGTCGGCCGGGCCGTCCGGCACGGTTCGCTCGATCTGGCCACGCTGGAGGCTGCCGCTGCGGACGCCGCAGGCATCTCGCTCACCGCCCGGGGTCTCACCGAGCAGCGGCTCGGCGAGGTGCTGGACGTCCGGCACGGCGTTTCCGTCAGAGTCGCACCGGGCGGCCCCGCTCCCGCTGCGACGGCCGCAGCGATCGCCGATCGGCTTGAGGCGCTCGCCGCCGACACCGCATGGCTCGACGGCACAGAGGCCGCGGTAACGGATGCAATAGAAGACCTGATACATGAAGCACGGAGGCTGATACAATAACAGAAGCACTGGAGTCCGGAGACCGGGTTCGCTGCACGCACGGCGGCGTATCCATGACCGGCACATACATCACCGATCGCGACGGAATGGCCGTCGTCAAGCTCGACACCGGCTACAACATCGGCGTCTCCCCGGGAGCGGTGCACCTCCTGGAGCGCCCCGCCCCGCAGCCTGCGGCAACGCCGGTGGTCGTCCAGAACCCGGAGCTCCCCGAGCTCGCCATCATTTCGACCGGCGGGACGATCGCAAGCAGGGTGGACTACCGGACCGGGGCGGTGACGAGCCAGTTCTCGGCGAGCGACATTCTCCGGGCGATCCCGGAGCTCGGCGACATCGCCCGCTACCGCTCGCGGCAGCTTGCAAGCATCCTCTCCGAGAATATGCGCCCCTCGATCTGGCAGGAGCTTGCCCGGAGCATCCACGCCGAGATCGAGAGCGGGGCTTCCGGCGTCATCGTCACCCACGGCACCGATACGATGGCCTACTCGGCGGCGGCCGTGAGTTTCATGGTCAAAAGCCCGGTGCCGATCGTCTTTGTCGGGTCGCAGCGCTCCGCCGACCGTCCGAGCAGCGACAACGCGATGAACGCCCTCTGCAGCGCTGCGGTCGCGACCGGCGATCTCGGCGAGGTCGCCGTGGTGATGCACGACACTACGAGTGACGACCGCTGCGCCGTCCACCGGGCGACGAAGGTCCGGAAGATGCACACCTCCCGGCGGGACGCCTTTGCGAGCATCGGGATGCCGCCGATCGGCTACGTCGACTACCCCTCGCTCGAGGTCTCGCTCTCCGGCGAGGCCGTCCGGCGGGGGACACACGACCTCGAGCTTGCCGACGACCTCGAGGAGCGCTGCGGGCTTCTCCACTTCGTTCCCGGGATGCCGCCCGAGATCCTGGACACCTTTGAGGGCTACGCCGGGCTCGTCCTCTCCGGCACCGGGCTCGGGCATGTCCGGACCGAGTGGATCCCGCGGCTCTCCGAGCTCATCGCCGGCGGGACGACCGTGGTGATGACCTCCCAGTGCCTCCACGGCCGGGTCTGCGACCGGGTCTACGACACCGGGCGCGATCTTCTCGGCATCGGCGTCATCGAGGGCGAGGACATGCTCCCCGAGGCGGCGCTCGTCAAGCTGATGTGGGTGCTCGCCCGCGAGGACGACCCGGGAACAGTCCGTGCGCTGATGCAGGAGAATCTCCGTGGCGAGATCCGCAGGGGGTCGCGGTGATGGAGTACGATTACGCAGAGATCGGTCTGAAGGCCGGTATCGAGATCCACCAGCAGCTCGACACTGCCGAGAAACTCTTCTGCCGGTGCCCGACGGCTCTCCGGGATACTGCGGAGCACACGGATGAGTTCTCCCGCTACCTGCGGGCGACGGAGAGCGAACTCGGGGAGATCGACCGGGCGGCGCAGGAGGAGATGCGGCTCGTCCGCAGGTTCCGCTACTACACCTACGACACGGTCTGCCTCGTGGAGCACGACGAGGAGCCGCCGGCGCCCCTGAACCCCGAGGCGCTCAGCGTCTGCCTCACGATCGCGAAGATGCTCGCGATGACGCCGATCGAGCAGGTGCACACGATGCGCAAGCTGGTCATCGACGGCTCGAACACCAGCGGTTTCCAGCGGACGGCGCTCGTGGCGCTGAACGGAACGCTCCCCGGCGACTGCAGGGTCGAGACGATCTGCCTCGAGGAGGAGGCGGCTCAGCGGGTCGAGGACGAGACCTTCTCGCTCGACCGGCTCGGCATCCCGCTCGTCGAGATCACGACGGCACCCTGCATGCACACCCCCGGGGACGTCCAGGCGGTCGCCCGGCAGATCGGCATGGTGCTGCGCTCCACCGGGAAGGTCAAGCGCGGCCTCGGGACGATCCGGCAGGACGTCAACGTCTCTATCCGGGACGGCGCCCGCGTGGAGATCAAGGGCGTGCAGGAACTCGACCTGATCGCCGAGGTTGTCCGGCGCGAGGTGCAGCGGCAGGTCGGGCTCCTCGGGATCAGGGACGAGCTCCGCGCCCGCGGAGCATCGGTCGACCCGGCGGTCACGGACGTGACCGATCTCTTTGCAGAGACGCAGTCTGCGATCCTCAAAAAGGCGAAGAACATCCTGGCGGTCTGCCTGCCGGGCTTTGCCGGACTCATCGGCCGTGAGATCCAGCCGGGCCGCAGGCTCGGCAGCGAGATGGCCGACTACGCCAAGAAATGCGGCGTCGGCGGGATCTTCCACACCGACGAGCTCCCTGCCTACGGGGTGACGGCTGAAGAGGTCGCCCGTCTCCGTGAGCACCTCGGCATCGGCGAGCAGGATGCGGTCGTCCTCGTGGCCGCAAGCAGGCAGCGTGCCGGCTGCGCCGCCGAGCAGGTCATTATCCGCGCCACGATGGCGCTCGACGGCGTCCCGGAGGAGACCCGCCGGATGCTGGAGGGCGGAAGCACCGCCTATATGCGCCCTCTCCCCGGCGCGGCCAGGATGTACCCGGAGACCGACGTCTTCCCGGTCAGCATCGGCGCCGGTCTCTGGGAGAGCATCGAGACGCCGGAACTCCTCACCGACCGCGCGGAGCGGTTCCACCGCGACCTCGGTCTCGACGAGGCGCTGGCGCGGCAGATGGCCTTCTCCGAGCGGCTTTTGCTCTTTGAGCGCGCCGTTGCCGAGGGTGTCCGCCCGGTGCTCGCTGCCCGGACGCTGCTCGGGACGATCCGCGAGCTCGCCCGCGACGGCGTCGGCGTCGCCGCCGTTACGGATGACGAGGTCATCGGACTGCTGCAGGCGGTGGAGGCGGGAAGCGCGGCGAAAGAGGCGATCCCCGACGTCCTGATCGAGCTCGCCCGCACGGCAGGGGAGCGGGCGCGGCAGACGCCGGAAGAGCGGGTCGCCGCCGCAATTGAGGCGGTCGCACCCGCCATCTCTGCCGCCGATCTCGAAGCGGTCGTTCGAAACGTGGTCGAAGAGCGCGAGGAGTTCGTCAGGGAGCGGGGGATGGGAGCGCTCGGTCCGCTGATGGGTGTCGTCATGAAGGAGGTTCGCGGCAGCGTCGACGGCAAGCTGGTCGCGCAGGCGCTGAAACGGGAACTGGAACGGCGGGCTTCCTGACCGTTCCACACCCGCCGCTACCTTTATCTGGCTGTTTGCGCATAGATGGTAAGGAGTTTGTATTTATGGGTAAAACAGGAACCACAGTCTGGGCGCAGGTTAAGGGCGTCAAGGGACAGATCCGGCTCGTCCCTGCACGTGAAGGCGAAGTGAAGAAACCGGGCCCGAACCAGCGGTACAAGACGCAGTCGTGCATAACGAAGCTCAGCCGCCAGCAGAGCCAGGATGCCCGTGGCGGCCGTGGCGGCCGCGGCGGTGCTCGTGGCGGCCGTGGCGGACGTGGCCGTGGCGGTGCCCCGACAGTCGATGTGCGCGTCCGCCGCAACATGCAGCGGTCGAAGGTCTCTGTTCTGGGCACCAAGCAGAAATCGCGGTAAGGCGCCTTTGTTCTCCCCCCTAAACACCTTTTATAGTATAAATTCCAGTATGTGGTATGGATCCTAAAACAGCCGTTATGAGTTACCAGTTTGCCGAACGGGCCAAGTCCGAACTGATCGTCGGTTCGCAGCTGACGCTCGCCCTCATGGATTTCAAGGGGAGCGAGAAACCCGGCGGAAAACGGATGCTGATTATGGTTCTTGAATCCATCCGCTCTGAACTGGAATTTGCGTACGGCTCGACCAGCCGGACGGAATTTAAGCGGGCGATCGATCATCTCGGCCAGGCGATCAGCATGGTCGAGAGCATGGACCTCGGCGCAGCCTCCAATACGATCAGCCAGGCGGTCAGTGCGGTGACGACCAGCGCGCAGGAGGCCTGGCAGGTCCTCAAAGAGCATGAACTCATCTGAATTTCTCCGCTTTCTGCGGAATCGCGGTTCGGTCCGGGAGTACCGGGCAGAGCCGCTCGGCGAGGAGCAGATCGAGTACATCCTCACCTGCGCCCGGACGGCGCCGAGTGCCGGGAACCGCGAGGCATGGGATGTCGTCGTCGTCACGGACGAGGATATCCGGCTTGAGCTCTCTCTCGCCGCACTCGAGCAGCCCCATATCCGGGATGCGGCGGCCGTCTTCGTCGTCTGCGCCAACTACATCCGGTCGATGTCGCAGTACGGCGAGCGGGGCATCATCTACGCGGTGCAGGACGCCACGATCGCCTGCACCTATATGATGCTCGCAGCGCATGCAGACGGTCTTCGCTCCTGCTGGACCGGTGCTTTTACCGAAGACGAGGTGCGGGAGGTTCTCCAGCTCCCGCAGCATATCCGCCCGGTCGCGCTCCTCGCGGTCGGGAAGGGGCAGCCGCCGCAGGTGCGCACGGGACGGATGCCGATCGAAGAACACGTACATAGAGAGATCTGGTAGGAAACGCCAGGGGGACATACGTATGCCCGACTATGTGGTTACACTTGAATCAGCGTGGATTATTAAAGACGTCAAATCCCTGGACGATGCCGTGAGCATTGCCATCAGCGAAGCCGGAAAACGGCTCAACCCTGCTGCAAAGTTTGTCGAGATCGAGGCGGGGATGATCGCCTGCCCCTTCTGCGAGGGTGAACTCAACAGCGCCCTCGTCGTTGCCAATACGGCGCTTGTCGGGCTCATGCTCCAGATCAAGGTCTTCCGTGCCGAGTCGAAAGAGCACGCCGTCCGGATCGCAAAGTCCGTCGTGGGAAAAGCGCTCCGGGAGGTTCCGCTGAAGGTGCAGGAGGTGGTCGAACAGTGATCTCGGTCGTGGGGCATACTGCGATCGATCACCTCTTTCGCGTCCCGGCACTCCCGGGACGGCACACCTCTACCTATATCACCGAGCACAAGGTCTACTTCGGCGGCGGGGCTGCCAACATCGCCGTCGGCATCGCCCTGCTCGGCGAGAAGTGCAGCCTTATCAGCGCCGTCGGCGGCGATTTTGCGGGCAGCGACTACGACCGGTGGCTGCGGAGCCTGGAGGTCGTCCAGGACTTCACGGTCGTCGAGGACGCCTTCACCCCGACGGCGTACGTCTTCACTGACGAGGATCGCGACCAGGTGACGTACTTTGAGTGGGGTGCATCCGCCGTCCGGTCGGATATGGAAGCGCCCGCACTCGACTTCGTCCACATGGCGACCGCAGATCCCGGTTTCAACGTCCGGGTGGCGGAAAAGGCTGCGTTTGCCTCGTTCGATCCCGGGCAGGATCTCCTCCGCTACAGCAGCGAGCAGCTTGCATCCATCCTCGGGAATATCGACATGCTCTTCTCAAACCACCATGAGATGGCGGAGATGTGCAGGATGCTTGGGACGGAGCAGGACGCGATCGTCGCCTCCGTTCCGATGGTGATCATGACGAAGAGCGCGGAGGGCAGCGTCCTCTACCATGAGGGCGCCGAGCACCAGATCCCGGTCGTCACCGTCGACGCCGTCGACCCGACGGGCGCGGGCGACGGCTACCGCGCCGGGTTCCTGACCGCCTACCGGCGGGGCTATGACCCCGTCGACTGCTGCCGTGTCGGAGCGGTGGTCTCGTCGTTCGTCGTCGAGCGGATGGGGACGCAGACGAACCTCCCCGACTGGGAGAGGATGCTGGCGCGATACCGGAAACACTTTGGAACTCTCGAACCAACGGATCGGTAAAGTATGGTGCGGGCGACGGTCTTCTCCTGCGGCACAGGGGCTCGGGCTGCATGGCGTGCAGCGGTGAGCATGCCGGCGCCGTGCCCGGGAGGCAGGCCTTGATGGAGTCGAGCCCCGACGTCCGGGTGGAGCGGCTCAGCCGCTATCTCTTCAGCGCTCCGTCGTGGTCGAAGTCGCTTGGTATCCTTGTCGTCCTCGGCCTCCTCATCGATGGAGCGAGCCTTCGGACGGGCTCGGAACTCTTCTTCTTCGGCACCCTCGGGTTCACCGTTCCGGCGCTCGCTGCATTCCTGCTCACCGGGCCGCTCGTCGAGATCTCCGGAAAGTTGATGTACCGGAACCGGTCGGCGCTCCTCGCCCTCTCGTGCACGGTCTTCGGGGTGATCATCAGCTTCTCGCCGATCATCTTCATCGACCAGACCCTTCTCCCCATCCTCTATGCCCTGGCACTCGGGCTGATCTTCGGCCTGCGGCTGCTGGTGCTCGTAGCGGTCGCCGACTACCGGATCAGCCGCATGCTCCTGCCGGCATCTCCCCAGAGCCTCTGCGGCGTTGTTATGGGAGCCCACTTCTTCGGGCTGTCGTTCGTTCCCTACGCCCTCCTCCTCCAGGTGCTCTTCGGGCTGGGCTTTGTCTTTCTCATATGGCTGATCGAGCGGCCGCTGAAACGTGCGTTCCAGATCAGCGGCCTCAACTTTCTCAATACGTTCATCGCCCACCTGACCGACGGCTCGAAGAGCATGGAGGACTTCTTCCGCGAGATAGGTGATGAGGTCTACGTGCCGGAGGTCTCGTTCTTCTTCCGGCGCACAGGTGCGCGGGACGTGATCTTCACCGTCCCGAACGTGCACCCCGGGCCTATGGGCGAAGTGGGCGGCGGCAATCTCCCCCGCGGTCTGCACGACGCCTTCGAAGAAGAGGTGCTGGTCGCCCATGGGTGCGCCACCCATGACTTCAATCTGGTCTCCGAGAGCGAGATCGATAAGATCGTCCGGGCGGTCCGCGCGTCCCGCGACGATGTCAGGTACAGTGGTATGGCGAGCCGTTCCTGCCGGGTCAGTGTCGGCACGGTGCACGTCCTCTGCCAGCGGTTCGGCGACTCGCTCCTGATGGTCAGCACCCGGTCGCCGGAGATCACCGAGGACGTCGACTTCTCTATCGGGATGGTGATCATGGCCGAAGGGCGTCGCTACTTTGCGCACACCGGGTTTGTCGACGCGCACAACTGTATGGCGCAGATGGGCACGGCCGTCCTGCCGGCGACCCGGACGGCCACGGAGTACCACTACGCCGCAAAGCGGGGCATCGAGGTATGCAGGGTCGCGCCCTTCGAGCCCCTCCGGGTCGGCGTCGCTCACATCCGCGTTCCGTATTCACGGGAGCAGGGGTTCGGCTCTCTCGGTATTCAGGCGCTTGTCACCGAGGTCGACGGACAGCGGACGGCATATGTCCTGATCGACGGCAACAATATTGCGTCCGGTATCCGCGAGCGGATCCTCGAACCGGTCCTCGAGCTCGTGGACGAAGCGGAGGTGATGACCACCGATACCCACACGGTGAACACCATCTCCGGCAAGAACCCGGTCGGGTATGCGGTGCCGGTGGAGGAGTTCCTGCCCTATGTGCTCGAGGCGGTCACCGGGGCGATAGATGACCTCACGCCGGCCAGAGCCGGGGCGAGCACGGCCTGCTGCGAACGGATCGTCGTCTTTGGCTCCCAGCGGGTATCGCAGCTTGCGAGCACCGTCAACGCGATGCTCGCGTTCATCGCTCCGCTCAGCCTGACCATCCTGCTGCTGGCGTTCCTCCTCTCCATATTCGCCTACATCGCCTTCCAGTAGGGCAGAGGTCGCCGGCATACCGATGCAATCCCTTTTTTGCCTGTGCACGAATAGTTTACCGTACGAGGTTTTCAGGATGGAGTATCGGTTTGCAGATCGGATGTCCCGCGTTCCGGAATCGTTTCTCGAGGAGCTCTTCCGGGTATCGGCAACCCCGGGCGTGATCTCGTTTGCCGGCGGGCTGCCGTCGGCCGCTATGATCGATGTTGCGGGAATCGCAGACGCCGCCCGGGCGGTCCTCGAAGAGGAGGGACGCGCCGCCCTTCAGTACTCGACGACCGACGGCTACCTCCCGCTTCGGGAGTACATCGCCGATCGCTACCGGCGGCGGCTCGGCATTCCGGCGGACCCCGCGGAGATCCAGATCGTGAACGGCTCGCAGCAGTGCCTGGACCTCGTGGCGAAGATCTTCCTCGATCCCGGCGACTGCGTCGGGATGGAGCGCCCCGGCTATCTCGGTGCGATAGAAGCCTTCTCCCTCTACGAGCCGGTCGTCCGTGCGGTGCCCCTCGAGGACGACGGCCCCGACCTCGATCTCTTCGAGGCGCTGGTCCGGCAGCACGACCCGAAATTTTTCTACGGGATTCCGAACTCCCAGAACCCGTCGGGGCGGACATATTCGCAGGAGAAGCGCCGGGCGATCGCCGATATCCTCGACGGCACCGGGACGCTCTTCTATGAGGACGATGCGTTCGGCGACCTCTTCTTCGACGGAAAGCCCCGCCTGCCGGTGAAGTCGTATCTCCCGGAGCAGACGATCCTCTCGGGGTCGTTCTCGAAGGTCGTCGCACCGGGCATGCGGATCGGCTGGGTCTACGCTCCGGCGCCGATCCTGGAGCAGTTCAATGTCGTCAAACAGGCGGCGGATCTCCACTCGAACTTCCTCTGCCAGAAGATCCTCCACCGCTACCTGATTGCCCACGACCTCGACGATCACCTCCGCCGGGTCACAGAGCGCTACGGCAGGAACTGCCGTCTGATCTGCGATCTCCTCGATGACCTCTTCCCGGACTCGATGACGCATACGACGCCCGAGGGCGGGATGTTCCTGATGGCCTTCCTCCCGCCGGGCGTCTCGGCGATGGATGTCTTTCGTGAGGGCGTCCGGCAGGGCGTGGCGGTGCTCCCCGCGGTGCCGTTCTGCGTGGACGGCGGCGGCGACGACGCCGTCCGGCTGAATTTCTCGGCGGCGGATGAAGACGCGATCGCGGAAGGGATGCACCGGCTGGCAGCGGTGGTGCGGGGGCTGGCGTAAAAACGCTGCTTCGATTCGCAATGTTTAACGGCCGGCAGGGTCTTTGTACCTTCAATGGCCACTCTCCCCTCGCCACGCTCTCCTCCGGGCCGTTCCCGGGCCTGGATCGCGCTTCTCATCTTCCTGCTCCTCATCCCCGGGAACTGCAGCGCTGCGGCCGACCCCGGCGCGGCTGCCGCTTCTGCCATTGCGGATGAGGACTGGGACGGTGTCCTTGCCGCGGTTGCCGAGGGGCTTGGCGGACAGCCGGAGAACGCTTCCCTCCTCTGCATGCAGGGCTACGCGCTGCGCAAACTCGGGCGCTACCCGGAGGCGGTGGCCGTCGTGAGCGAGGCGATCGCTCTCGACCCGAAGCCGGTCCGCTACGCGAACCGCGGCTACGCCTACCTCGCGACGGGGAACTGTTCTGCCGCGCTCGCCGATGCGGAAGCCGCGCTCCTCCTCGACCCTGCGGACAGCACGTCCTGGGGAGTGAAGGCGATGGCGCTCGCCGGGATGGGCGACCTTGCCGGCGCGGAGTCGGCCGTCGACCGGGGGCTCGCCCTGGCTCCGGAGAGCGCCCACCTCTGGCACGTCCGGGGAGCGGTCCTCCGTGCGGCCGGCAACGCCACGGGGGCTGCCGCAGCGCTGAACCGTTCGCTCGCGCTCGACTCCGAGTACAGCCTTCCCTGGCCGGGCATGCAGGACGCACGCGAGGACCTGGCGGCGATGCAGGCCGCCACCCCCGCCCCGGCGGCGCCGGTCGGCGGGATGCTCGCGGTCGCCGGCATTCTTGCGGTCGGTGTGTGGTCCCTCCGGCGGCGCTGATCCATCATTCCGAATGCAGGGAGAGTTCCGTGCTCAGCCACGCCATCCGGTCCTCCCGCGCTTCGTCGCTTAAGTAGTGCCCCGCATCGTACCACCGCATCGATTTCGGCTCGCTCGCCGCTTCAAAGAACTCCCGGGATATCTCCCGCGGAAAAAACTCGTCCCGCGCCAGGGTCCGGCGATACCTCTCGAGCGCCTCTCCTGCGAGATCGGGCAGATTGAGGACGGCGACGTCCGTGAAACTCCCGGTTCCCGCCATCAGGACGTAGGCCCGCACCCGCATCTCCACCGCGGAGAGGACTCCGCCGATGAGCGCCCCGAAACTGTGGCCCACGTAGCCGAGCCTGGCCGCGTCCACCTCCGGCCGTGCCGCAAGGAGGTCGATGCCGCGGCGCAGCCCTATCACGGTCAGAATATGTTCCCGCACGGCATTTTGCGGGTTCGTCACCGTTCTTCCCCACGTCGCGACCGCTTTCTCGGTCCAGGGGGCATCGACGAGGAGGGAGACTGCCCCTCGCCGGGCGAGCATCACCGCTTCGTCGAGGAACGTATCCCGGCTCCCGGGTCCGGGGTGGACGTAGATGATTCCTGCGAAGCGGCCTGCCCCCGGCGGCATAACGAGGTAGGCGCCGAACGTCCGTCCGGTGGCGGCGTTGTAGCGGACGTCATGGATGGCGATGCCGCCCCTCTCTTCGATGACGCTCTCTTCACTATCGAGCGGGAACTCCGGGTTGTAGTCGAAGAGGGCCTGCAGTCTCTCAAGCGATCTTTCGGGGGGTGGCGATCCTGATAGCATGCCGTTCATTCCTGCGTGGTATGGATGCGCCGCGGCATCGTCACGCAGAGCGCGATTGCACTCCGGCGGTATACAGTTTTATCGGATCCGAAGAGCCGTTGCCGCCCGGCATCCGCAGGGCCGGAGGTTCCCGGAATCCGGGCATCGCCCGGCTCGTCGGATCTCGGTCGTGCCGGGCGTCGGACTTAATACGTGCAATCGATAATAGATATTGGATCTTTTCTGAGCGAGGGTAGCCAAGCCCGGCCAAAGGCGGCGGACTTAAGATCCGTTCCCGCAGGGGTCCGTGGGTTCGAATCCCACCCCTCGCATATTGAATTTGGGTTATAGTTAGTAGTGAAAAATGCGCAGATCTCTGAACGGTTTTTTCGAACGCAGGCCCGAACGAGATGGCGAAGAGCCGGTAAGCGCATGCCTCAAGGAGAAGAGAGGGAGCGGTCCGCTATGCCCCCGCTCCTCCGGAGAGATGTGTCTGGATGAAGGTTGCCGCCATATCCCCGGCATCTTCTGCGAACATCTGGACCGCGATGCCGAGAAGAATGATTCCGAACACCCTGACCACGATCTCAAGTCCCTGCTTCCCGAGCACCCGCATGAGTGCGTCCGAAACGAGGTTGCAGACGACGATCAGCAGGCAGACGATGGCGACGACGCCGATGGCGGTTACGAGAAGACCATCGGCAATCGCCTGGTGGCCGTAGAGCACCGAGGCGGTGATCGTCGCCGCCCCCACGTAGATCGGGATGACGAGAGGGGCGAGGACCGTCGGGACAAAGACCTCGGCGGCTTTCCAGGGTGTAATGTCGCTACTGGATGAGGTGGCGGCATGCACACGTTCGGTATGCGTCCCGCTGATCATCGACATGGCAATGGTTATCAGGATGATGGCGCCGGCAATCTGGAATGCCGGGAGCGAGATCCCGAAAAAGGAAACCACCGAGGAGCCGAAGAACATGCAGAGCAGAATCGTTGCGAAGATGACCGGACCGAGGAGGATGGCGACGGCATGGTGGATGCGGCCGGAGGAGAGGTCGGCGGTATACATAATAAAGAACGGGACGTTGCCGATTGGGTTTGCGATGGCAAAAAGCGCCGCAAAGAAGGCAATAAAGAATGAAACCTGTTCCATATGGAAACGTGAACCGGAAAGCACGCTGAATCTTTTGGAACGCATTCTTGCAGCCGCAAATGTGAAACAGGCAGCGCGAATCGGTCATTTTCCGGAATGCCGGGGTTTGAAAGACGGGCTGATCGTGGCGGTTCGATCCCGTTTTGCCGCCCCGGACGGGGAGAAGCGAGAGCCTTTCAGTCCCGCTCGATCTCGCCGCCGGCCTCCATCGCCGGCTCAGGCCTGGGCACGCTCGCGGTTGAGGATCGTGCAGCTGCTCCTGTTCACCCGGTGTATCGGTTGCAGCGGCCGGAGACTGGAGAGTGTCCCATCCGAGGCCGTCTTACGCGGCTTTCCGCAGCGTAAACCGGAATGCCGCCCCTGCCTCCGGGCGGCCCGGCACCCGGTCGTCGACCCAGACACGGCCCCCGTAGCGCTCGACCAGGATCTGCACGAGGAAGAGCCCGAGCCCTTCGCCGACGCCCCGTTTCTTCTGCTCGTAGCGGTGGAAGATCTCGTCCTTCTCATTGTCCGGTACGCCGGGGCCGGTGTCCTCGACCGAGACCAGCACCTCGCCGTCCCGATCCTGAGCCCTGACGGTGACCGTGACACCGGAGCCGCCGAACTTCACGGCGTTGCCGACGAGGTTGTCGAAGACCAGGGAGAGCAGGTCGTCTGCCATGACAGAGGAGTCCGCCCCGTCACAGAGAATGGTGCTGCCCGGGAAGTCCGCGATCACGTCCCGGATCACCGTATCGAGATCCACCGGCCGGAGTCCGGAGGTCGTCCGGTGGATCCGGCGGATGGTAGTGACGGTCTTTAAGATCTCGATGCTCTTTTGGACGCTGCGCTGCAGTTTCTTCGCGTAGTCGGCGTCCTCTCCCGTTCCCTGCAGGCTGTCGATCAAGAGATCGGCATAGAGGTTTGAGACATTCTCGGTGTTCCCCATATCGTGGGTGAGGATGTCGAGGTAGAGGTTCGCCTCCCGGTTCGCGTCCTGCAGCTTCCGGTGAAGCCGCGCGAGGTCTTCGGTGTGACGCCGGAAAGCCACCTCTGCCTGTTTGCGCTCGGTGATATCCTGGGCTATCCCGAACCCGCCGAGCAGCCGGCCGGTATCGTCGATCTCCAGATACGCCTTCTCGCGCACCCATTTCACCTCTCCGTCCACCACAATGCGGTGCTCGATGTCGTAGGGCTCGCCGCCCAGTCCTGCCCGCCACCGGCCATCCACGTACTTCCGGTCATCGGGGTGGACGCAGGCCAGAAATGTCTCGTAGGTCAACGGCGTTCCTGCAGGCACCCCGAAGATCCGGTATGTCTCGTCGGACCAGGTCAGCACGTTCCGGTCGACATCCAGCCGCCAGCTCCCGATCTGGCCGATTTCCTGGGCTCGATCGAGATCTTCCCGGTTCTGGCGCAGCGCCTCCTCCGCTCGTTTGCGCTCGGTGATGTCCCGTACAATCACCTGAATCACCGGGCTGCCGCCGATATGGGTCATGACGCCCTTCCCCTCCGCCCAGAAGGGAGTCCCGTCCAGCCGAAGGATCTGCAGCTGGGTGGTCGGCGAGGAGTCGCCCAGAAGATCCTGTGCAACGTTCTTTCGGACACGGTCACGGAAATCGGGATGGACGATCTCGAGAAACCGCCTGCCCAGGATCTCGTCCGGGTGGGATGCGCCAAGGAGGTGCACCCCGGCCGGATTGATGTAGAGTATCTTCTTCGTGTCGTGAATGAGAACCATATCGAGAGCGGTCTCCACCAGGGTTCGGTACTTGGCTTCGCTCTCCCGGAGCGCTGCTTCCGAACGCCTGCGTTCTCCAATCTCGACCTGGAGCTGCGTGTTGGCACTCTCCAGATCGGCTGTCCGCTCCCTGACTCTCTTCTCGAGGTTCTCCCTGGCTTCCCGCAATGCCTCTCCGGCTTGCTTGCGCCCGGTTATATCGGTCGCGAATACCATGAGGCCGCCGGGTATCGGGGATAGCCGAAACCTCGCCCAGATTCCGTAGGGCTCGTAGTGGTACTCGAAGACCACCGGGACGCCGTGATCCATCGCATGCCGGAACCGCCGTTCGAGGTCGGTGCCGGTCAGTTCCGGAAAGATCTCCCACAGGGATGAGCCGATCAGCTCCTCACCGCGTCTCCTCGCCATGGCAAGCCCCCGGGTGTTGACATACGTGTACCGCCACCCGCCGTCGAAGACGAAGAGACACTCTGAGATACTGTTGAGGACCTCTGCGGTGGACAGAAGGGTGTGGTTCGGCGCATCGTCCTCTCTCCAGAGCTCCTGTGTCTTCCCGTCGCTTTCGGCGGGATCGGTTCCCTTCCGTGGTGTTCTCGGGGGTGTGGACATCTGGATCAGGGACTCCTCATAAGCAGAATGGCTATACTTTCGGTACGGTCGGTAATAACGATAGCTCCTGAGAAGGTGCGCGTGCGTGCCGCCAGCCTTCTTCGGGAGACGGAGGTGTGCTGAGCCGGGCAGGCGCGAGAGGTTCGCTGTGCACGGACGGATCCCGAAAATTGTCTTCGGCCGTATCGCGATTCCATTATGCGGCCTTTCGGAGTGTGAACCGAAACGCCGCCCCTGCCTCCGGCCGCCCTCGCACCCGGTCGTCGACCCATACCCTGCCCCCGTAGCGCTCGACGAGCGTCCGGACGATGAAGAGCCCGAGCCCCTGTCCCTTCCCCTTTGCCATGCCCCGCTCAAACCGGGTGAAGAGCTTCCCTTTCACCTCATCCGGGACGCCGGGGCCGGTGTCCTCGACCGAGATCAGTACCTCGCCGTTCTGCTCCCTGGCTCTGACGGTGACCCGGACGTCCGGGCCGCCGTACTTGACGGCGTTGCCGATGAGGTTTGCGAAGACTTCGGGGAGGAGCGCGTCTGCACAGACCTCCCGGTGTATGTTCCGGCAATGGATCCGAATGTGCTGCAGATGGGCGATGCCGGCCCGGATCGCCCGGTCTACGTCGATCGGTTCGAGGGGGGCACGGCCTTCGTAGATCTTTCTGATGGTTGCGACGTTCCGGAGGATCTCGGTGCTCCGGTCGATGCCGGCCTTCAGTCTCCGGGCATGCTCTTTCTCCGGCCCGTCAAGCTCCTCGATCAGCAGGTCGGCGTATATGCCGGGGACGTTGGTTGCGTTCCCCATATCGTGGGTGAGGATGTCGAGGTAGAGGTTCGCCTCCCGGTGGGCGTTCTCGAGATCGGTGTAGAGCCGGGCGCGCTCCTCCTCGGCGGACTTGCTCTCAGTGACGTCAGCGGCGACGCCGATGAGGCGGTGCGCCCGGCCGAGTTTGTCCCTGCTCACCAGGCCCTGGCTGGCGATCCAGCGCACGGCGCCGTCGGCCGGGCGCCGGATCCGGAACTCCACCCGGTATTCTCCGCCGCTCGCAACGGCTTCTTCGATGGCCGGCTGGATCCGGGGGCGGTCTTCCTCCAGCACGCAGGCCCGCCATCCGGCACGTGTCTGCAGCGCCCCCGGGTCGGAGACGCCGAAGAGTTCCGCCAGTGCTTCGGAGGGGGCAACCGTTCCCGTGATCAGATCTATCGTCCACGGGGCAAGGTGCGCAGCGTCCAGTGCCAGTGCCAGACGCTCCTGGCTCTCCCGCAGGGTTTCTTCCACCTGTTTCCGCCTGGTGATGTCGCGAACAACGCCGCCCCGGAAGAGCGGCCGCCCTTCTGCGTCCCGGGTGACGGTGAAGTGATCCGCAAGCCAGCGGTACTCCCCGTCTTTCGTTCTGAACCGGTACTCCAGGGTTCCCTGCCCGGCGGCGATCGCGTGGGCAATCTCCTCCTCTGCAGGAGCCCGGTCATCGGGATGGATCCGGTTCAGCACCTCGTCGATATCCATCGCGCCCATCTCTTCCGGCGTAAACCCGAGGATCTGCTCGATGACCGGGCTCATGTAGTCATAGCGATCGGTCACGAGGTTGCGCCGGTAGGCAGCGTCCAGGGAGTTTTCGAGGACCGCCCGGAGCCGTTCCCCGCTCTCCCGCAGGGCATCCTCCGCCTGCTTCCGGCCGGTGATGTCGAGCGCGATCACCATGCCGAGCTCGACCGTCCCCCGGTCACTCGTAACGGGGACATACCGCGAGAGGAAGGTGCGGCCATGGTAGGGTGTCTCAAACTCCAGCGTCTCCCCGGCTAGCACGCGGCGGTACCGGGGTTCGAGTATCCGGGCGGTCTCCTCATCGAGGTCCTGCACCCTCCGCCCCTCGAGCGATTCCCGGCTCCACCCGATCTGCCCGAGCGCCTGCCCTGCGGCAACGACGAAGAGGAGATCGTGGTCGAAGACATAGATGGCGCCCGGGAAGTTCGCAGCAACGGAACGCTGCAGTGTCTCGCTCTGCCGCACGCCCTCATCTGCCCGCTTCTGTCCCGGGCTCTCCCGGAACCGGACGAGCCGCATGCTCCGGAACGGCTCGTCCTGCATGACGCTGGTTGTAATGAGGACTTGTTGCTCCCGGCCGTATGCGGGGCGGATGGTGCAGGCAGTGTCGGTGCTCTCCTGCTGTGTGATCCGCTCCGTGCACGCCTCGTCCAGATACCGGCGCACGAACTGATCCGCATCGCTGCCGCAGACGGCGTCCCGATCGATGCCGAGGAGGCGTTCGAGCGTGCGGTTGACCAGGAGCACCCGGTTGTTCTGATCGATGAGAAGCGCCCCTTCGCTGAGCGCATCAAGTACAGCCGACGCAGACAGAAGTTCCGGTGAGAGGAGGGAGGGCGATTTCATCGAGTGGTACCATCCTGCAATAAATCTCATATTTTATAAATGTAGGTTTATAAATCTTCCAAAGGCCGGATACACTAAAATGTATCTTGCATTTTTCCGGAACGGTGGTTGTGCAATCCGGTGGAGCGGTAGGGCATTATGCACGTGTCAGTTTTCGGAGCATGCGGCGCTTTCAGATCTCCGCACGCGGAGATAGCCGTCTGCCTGAATATTCTGCATGTTCCGGTTGCATACTTCCCACCGCCAGAATGGGTAAGCGGCAGCAGGTGCCCGAAGATCCCGGCGTTCACGGCTGCCTCCGAAGAAGATACTGCTCCGTGCCCACAAGGACCGCCACGGTGACAACCATCATGCCGAGCAGGAGAGCGTTCGGTGCCTGGAAGTTCGCCGGATCGATACTCTGCACCACGCCGAAGAGGGCTAAAAAGTTGTGGAAGACGATCGTCGCGTAGATCTCCCTGACCAGGAAGTAGAATACACCGGTGACGACCCCGACAAGGGTGAGCAGCAGGATCAAGGGAAGCGTGTTGAAGGGCTGACTGTGTGCGATGTGGTATGCCCCGAATAGGACCGATGCAAGCGCAATTCCCACGATGATTGACGGGATCCTGCCGAGCGATCGCGTCAGCCAGGCCCCCGCCGCCCCGACGAGTGCGTATACGACGAGGACTTCTGCCGTGGAGGTGGTGAAGACCTGTGCAAAGACATTGAGCACGACCACCGGGTCGAGCGTCACCGGGGACTGCAGAACGAAGATCAGGAGGCCGAGGGCAAACGCTCCGGCGATCGAGACGAGTGTCCGCCCCGCCGGCTGGAACCCGAAGTACTGCCGCGGGATGCCGCCCCGTCGCCTGAAGACGTTCATGATGCCGAGAGCCGCCACCGTACCGATCAGCAGGTTGGCGACGACTGCATAGGTCAGGCGGGCGGCGGGGTCTCCACTGATCAGGAGATGTATTCTCCCCTCCAGCAGGTACGTGGCAAGCGTCCAGAGGAGGTAGAGCGCCAGCGCGATACCGAGCATCGTTGCCGGTGAGAGGCGCCCCTCTCCGTCTCCGTTCCGTGACATACGGGGCGATCCTGCGGCAGCGGCCTTATAGGTTGCCCCCGGATCGCGGCCGCCGATCCACGCCGCTCCGGTAAAGCAACCCTTATATATCAGCAATCCGGGTAGAATCCGGCCGCATTCCGACCCTCACAGATGCCCTCAGACGGACGATCTCGAGGCGAGTCATAGGAGACACCCTTCAAAAATTACCTCGCCGCATATCGCCGGTATGGCCTCGCGATCCTGCCGTTTTGCAGCAATCGGAGCGAGATAAGGCATTTAATTCCAGGGCCGGAATCCGGTATCTGAAACCTTCGTTACAATCGGAAAAGGGTGCCAATTCGGCCTTCTTTCAGGGCAGGAAGAGGGCGTCCCACGCGCAACCCCGGATGCCGCGCCGGGAGGAGCCGTAACGGTGCGTTCGCCGCCACCGCACCTCTGGGGTCTCGCGGCCGCGTGAACTCCTTCTGTCCGGATGCACCATCCCATGACCAAAACGCCTATGGTCTCGCGGGTGTCGGGGATCCGCGAAGACAGGTGATTCATTATGCCCCACATAAACATCGGTACAGAGAACTCGGGTGATATCTCTCTCTACTACGAAGACCACGGCACGGGCAGACCGGTCGTGCTGATCCACGGGTGGCCGCTCTCCGGTCTCTCCTGGGAAAAGCAGGTGCCGGTTCTGCTGGATGCGGGCCACCGTGTCGTCACCTACGACCGCAGGGGATTCGGCCAGTCCGGCAGGCCGGCCTTCGGCTACGACTACGATACCCTGGCCGGAGACCTGCACAAACTCGTGACGGAACTCAACCTGCGCAACGTCACGCTGGTAGGGTTTTCGATGGGCGGCGGCGAGGTGGCCCGCTACCTGGGCACCTACGGAAGCGAGCGTGCGGAGAGGGTCGTCTTCATATCCTCCGTCCCGCCGTTCCTGCAGAAGGCGCCCGACAATCCGGACGGCGTGGACGCCGCCCTCTTTGACGCAATCAGGGTGAGCATCGTCGACGACCGGCCGATGTTCCTCTCCGGATTTCTCTCCGACTTTTACAACGTCGACGTTCTCGGGGCCGACGGCGCCAGCGACGAGGTCGTCCGGCTCAGCTGGAATATTGCGGCCGGCGCTTCCCCCATCGGCACGCTGAACTGCGTCACGGCGTTTGCGGCGACCGACTTCCGGGGCGATCTCGGGCGTATCGACGTGCCGGTCCTGATCGTCCACGGCGATGCTGACCGGATCGTGCCCTTCGCCGCGTCGGGGAAGCGCACCCATGAACAGATTCCGGGGAGCCGGCTGGCGGTGATCGAGGGCGGGCCGCACGGGATCCTCTGGACGCACGCCGGAAGGGTCAACCGCGAGCTGCTGGAGTTCCTCGGGAAAAAGGTCGAAGCGGCGCCGGCGCCTGCCTGAGGGGCTGGCCTGCGCCGCCCCGGGCAGGTCAGTAGACGCCCTCGCCGGTCACGAGGATGCCCCGCACCGGGTAGGTGCCGTTGCACGCACCGGAAAACTCGTGGCGCACTCTCTCGTGGTACGAGTTCGACTGCCAGCCCATGACCCACCACTGGTTTGTCCCCTGAAATTCGGTCGAGATGGTGAGGACGTTGTCGTCGGCGGCGTCGAATGAGAGAATAAACGGCACCTCGACGACGTACCCGGACGACCCGGCGCTCACGTAGGTGTCATCGATGCGTCCGGCGGAGGCGTTCAGATCGCCGACGACCCGGTAGGGCATGAACAGGGGCTCGGAATCTATCGGCATTCTGGTATCTATCTCGTGGCCGACACCGGCATCATACATACGCAGCTCCATCTCGACGAGCAGCGGCGTCTCATCCGAGTACCTGTCGGAATAGACATGGGTCGGTTTTGGAAGCTCCGACTCGTTCTGCCCCGGCATGATCGCGATCGGCACGATGCGGTTTTCATAGACGGGAGTTATGCGATCGGCCGAGAGATTCAGCATCGGCACTCCGGCGACGTCCTCGATCCGTACCGATATATTGCGTCTGTCGACGTTGGTGAAACTGACCCGGGAGAGATTGACCGGAGTCACGTTTGTTCCAAAAGCCGGATCGGGGTAGGAAGGAAGCGGAATCAGCAGGACTGCGTTGTCGATGGGCCCCGACGTGGAGAGTTTCAGTTCGTAGCTGTACACCGACTCGGCACTCTCTGCTGCGGTAGCGCCCAGAAGGAGCACTGCGGCTATGACGAAGAGCACCACCAGAGCACCCACCGCGACGAGTACCCTCCGGATATTCAAGAGATTCCCCATAGTGAATGGGTTTATCGAAGAGGTGATAATTGTAGAGCATCTGTTCCCGGGCCTTCGGGTCACCATCGCTGCTTAATACCGCGCTCATGCTATAGATCCCGCAGAGATACGATGAGCGGCAGGAAGTACGTTCACGGCTATTCGGAGCGGGAAGCGGACCGGCTGAGCGACCAGGCACGGACCCTGACCGGGCTCCTCCACCACGACACCCGGTATCCGGCGGGCTCACGGGTGCTCGAGGCAGGCTGCGGCACCGGCGCCCAGACGGTCATCCTGGCGAAGAGCAGCCCGGACGCGGAGTTCCTCTCGGTTGACCTATCAGAGGCATCGCTTGCCCTGGCGGAGAAGCGCATACGGGAAGAAGGCATCACAAACGTCACCTTCGCGGCCGGCGACATCTTCGACCTCCGCTACCGTCCGGGAACCTTCGACCACATCTTTCTCTGCTTCGTGCTCGAACACCTCCGCCCGCTGCTCCGGGAAGGCGGCACGATCACGGTGATCGAGGGCGACCACGGCTCGGCGTACTTCCACCCGGACAGCGCGTATGCCCGCCGAACCATCGGATGCCTCGTCGACCTCCAGCGGGAGATGGGCGGCAACGCCCTGATCGGGCGGGAGCTCTACCCGCTCGTCACGTCCGCCAGGTGCCGGGACGTCCGGGTCTCTCCCCGGATGGTCTGCGTGGACGCGTCCCGGCCGGAACTCGTGGAGGGGTTCACGAAACTGACCTTCACCGCCATGGTCGAGGGTGTCGGGGATGAGGCAGTCCGGCGGGGCATGATGAGGCGGGATGACTGGGAGCAGGGAATACGTGATTTCTACCGCACCTCCGGGCCGGACGGCGTCTTCTGCTACACCTTCTTCAAGGCGACGGGACGAAAATAGCCGAAGGGACGATGCGGGCGCTCCCGTAAACGTTTTTTACCGGCATCCCGTATGGATGTATGAGAGAGGAGAATGGATCTTTCCGACTGCGCGAAGTTCGCGAACGAAAACCCCGTGACGTATATTGCGACCATGGACGGCGACCAGCCCCGGGTCAGGGCATTTTTGATGTGGTTCGCCGATGAGACCGGGTTCTATTACCACACCGGAACGCCGAAGAGTGTCTGCCAGCAGCTCCTGAAGAACCCGAAGGTCGAACTCTGCTTCTACGCGCCCGCCGAGGATGGAGGCACGATGATGCGGGTCGCAGGCGAGGTCGAGTTCCTCGATGACGCGGCTTTGAGGGAGCGGCTCGTCAAAGAGCGGCCGTGGCTTCTCCAGATCGTCTCGGGTGCGGACGATCCCGGGCTTGCGGTCTTCCGCGTCGCCCACGGCGAGGCGTATCTCTGGACGATGGAGTACAACATGCGGGAGGCCGAAGCGCCCCGCGTCAGGTTCTAAATCCCTTTTTCCCGAAGGGGAACCGGTCGGCGCCCGTCACCCCATCTCGTTGCGCCGGAGGAACTCCCGGATCTTCCGCGACTCGATCCACCCGCGGTCGAGCTCGGTGATGTAGCCGTTTATCCGCCTGACTTCTTCCGTTATCTTCCCGGTGAGCGGATCGTCGACGATGCCTGAAACACCGAGGATCACCTGCAGCGGCTGGCGGATATGGTCACCGAGGACGGCGAACTGCTCCATGTTCCGTTCGATCCGGTCGAGCGCCCGCACCCGGTCGGTGATATCCTGTACCAGCGCCAGATAGCCGTGCGGGGCATCGGCGGCATGGTCGGTCCGGGTGATGAGGACGTCGAGGTGTCGGGTGCCCGATTTCTCCGTCCGGTAGAGGTTTCGTTCTTTGACCTTCTCAAAATCGAACTCGGTGGTATAGTGCACCGTCTCGCCGCGCTCGAGCCGGAGCCGTTCGCTCTCCGGGATATTCGGGTCGGCAAAGAGATTGAATCCCAGAACTTCATCTCTGTCGGAGACGCCGAACATCCGGAGCCCGGCAGGGTTGACGTCCACCAGGGTGCCCCCGGCGTCGTAGGACTCGATTGCTATCGGAGACTCCGTAAAGATGCTCCTGAAACGCTCCTCGCTCTCCCGCAGGGCCTCTTCCGTCCTTCTGCGGTCGGTGACGTCGTGGATGATGGAGTAGAGGTACCTTCTCCCATGGATGGCGATGATCCCGCTGTAGACATCGACATCACGAACCTCCCCGCCTGCAAGGCGGTGCCTGAAGACAAAGTGGCGCTTCTCTCCGCTTCTGGCCTTCTGCAGCTCTGCATACGCTGCGCTGCTGTCGAGCGTATTGATCTCGGTGATCTTCATCCCGGTCAGGACCTCGTGCGGGTAGCCGTAGTATGCGCTTGCAGCCGGGTTCGCATCCACGATATCTCCCGTCTCCGGGTCGAGGATCAGCATAGCCGCGTGGCTCGTCGTGAAGATGCTGCGGTAGCGCTCCTCGCTCTCTGTGAGGGCCTGTTCAGCCAGGATGCGGTCGGTAATATCGGTGATGTAGCCCTCGATCGCAACGACCCGGCCGCCGGGATCGAAGATGCCGCGCCCCTGCTCCCAGACCCATCGCTCCCTGCGGTCCCGGGTGACGATCCGGTAGATCACCTGAAAGGGCGCGTGTGCCGCAAGGCCGGCCTGCACCTCTTCCCAGACCCGCATCCGGTCATCCGGGTGGATGAGGTCGCCGTAGGCCACCTGCCGGTTCCCGACGATATCGTCCGGAGCATAGCCGGTCATCCCGCGCGCGCCTTCGCTCAGGAACTCCATCGTCCAGCCGGGATCGTTCCGGCAGCGGTAGGCCATGCCCTGGAGGTTTGAAAGCAGGGTGGAGAGCCGCTGCTCGCTCTGTTCGAGTGCTTCCCTCGCCCGCTGCCGGTCAGTGACGTCCCGGGCGATTCCCTCGAGCGCGACGAGGTTCCCGGCAGCGTCGAGGACGGGCGTATTCAGGAGTTCAATCCAGATGAGGTCGCCGTCTTTCCGTATCAGGCGGAGCACGAGCGGCTGCTCGACGGCGGCCTCGCCGCGACCTGCCGCAGCGAGATGCGGGCGGTCGTCCGGGTGGATCATCGCATCGCCGAGTTCCGGGTCGGCAAGCATCTCTTCCGGGGTATATCCGGTGAGGGCGGTCGCCGACGGGCTGACGTAGGAGAACCGGAATGCCGGTACGAGCTCGATCCGGTAGATGAGGTCTCTTGCGCCACGGAGAAGCAGTTCAAGTTGTTCCTTGCTTCTCCGGAGCTCTTCCTCGGTGCGTTTCTGTTCGGTGACGTCGTGCAGGTGCTCGATGATGTACGCGACCTCGCCGCTCTCGCTTACGACCGGGGTGCTCCGGCATTCCAGGTACATTCCGAGTTCGGGGAACCACCGCTCAAGCATCGCCGGCTTTCGGGTGGCGACGGCTGTTTCGGTTGCACAGGCGGTGCAGGGCGACGTGCGGCCGATCAGCTGGTAGCACTTCTTTCCCCGCACCTCATCGGGCGTCATGCCGAGCATCTCGTAGCAGGCCTTATTGTACCGGATGAGGGTGTGATCGGGTCGCATGACCCCGACGATGTCGCCGAGGGCGTCGAACATCCCTTCGAGGAGGGTGTGCTCCTGCACCTCGGCGGTGACGTCCTGGATGACGACGACCGCACCGGTGAGTGTCCCGCCTTCGGTGATCGGGAAGGCAGAAACCCGGGCGTGGACGGTCTCTCCCGACGGGCAGGTGAGGTCGAACCGTTGATGCCCGACGACTTCGCTTCGGAGCGCCCGGCCTGCAGGTGAGTCGTACTCCCCGACCGGGCGGCCGTCCGGGTACCGCAGGTGCAGGCGGCGGAGAACCGCCGCCATGTCGTCTCCGCAGAGATCCGATCCTGCCATCTTCTCGGCGACCGTGTTGATCCGCGTTATCCGCCCATCCGCGCCGGAGATGATCACCCCGTTCGCTGTTCCGGCTAAAATGGCGTCGGCGAGAGCCGCCCGTTCTCCGATCTTCCGGATCTGCTGCGCGAGGCGATCGGAAACGTCGCTGCCGGCGGTGCGATCGACTGTTGCGAGGAGTTCCGCAAGATCGCCTTCGGCATGAGTGTCCCGGGAGTACAGGTGAGGTCGCCGCATACTGGATGTGCCGCAGTATGTCGACCTGGAGTAATACACTTTCCCTTCCGGCAGGAGCGCGGCCTTTCACGGGAAACCCGGAGATCTCCGGAACGCCCGGATCCCGGGGATCGGCTGCGCTCGAAACGAACGGTACCGCTCAAAACGGGAAATTTGGCCTGGTTTCAGGCCTTCTGTGAGGGGAGAGTCCTGTTGCCGTCATCTGACCGTCGGCGCTTCGGCGCCCCTGCCCTCTGCCGGCGGCTTCTGCTCTTCCGTAAAGAGGTGGTCGACGCCCAGGATGGTGTTCACCCACGACCAGTCGTCGCTGAACTGCGCGATCATCAGGACGATGAGCGTCAGCGGGACGGCAAAGATCATGCCGGCGACCCCGAGCGCCCATCCCCAGAAGATGACCGAGAGGATGACCACGAGTGCGGGAATCTCAAAGCGGCGCGATGCGAAGTGCGCGAAGATCGGGTTCTCGACGAGGGCGTTCAGGACGATGACGGCCGCAACGACCGCGACGACGCCCCAGAGCCCGAACTGCAGCCAGGCGAAGAAGATCGCCGGAACTGCGGCGATGATCAGTCCGATGTAGGGGATGTATGCAAGGATGAACGTCAGGACGCCCCAGAGAATGGCTGCATGCACGCCCATCACCCAGAGAAACGCACCGAAGAGGAAACCGTGGACGAGGTTCGCCTCGGTTCTGACGATGACGAACTCGATCAGAAACCTGCTCATGCGGGAGAATCCCTCGACACTCTTGGTGCTGTTCTTTGTCAGTCTCCGGATGCGGGCCGGCACCTGCGGCACCTCCAGGAGCATGAAGATCGTCGTCACCGCTATGAAGAAGAGGTAAAGGAGAAGGTCCGCGATGCTCATGGCGGAGGAGGAGAGGATCCCGGCGATCTGCTGCAGGTTGATGGAGGAGGGTGAGAACGCGGCTGTGCTGATCCCGTAGCGGTCCAGGAGGGCGAGGAGCTCGGAGAGCCGGGCGGTTAGTTCCTCCTGGTAGAGAGGGAGGTCGGAGATCAGGCTCTCGAACGAGAAGAAGGTGATATAGCAGAGGAACAGGACTGCAAGACAGGCGACGACCGTAACCACGCCGACGGCGGCCATCTCCGGCACGCCGCGCTCCCGGAGCGCCTTTGTTGCAGGGTACGCGAGCATGGCGAGGATCAGCGATACGACGATGATCGTGACGAGGTATGCGAGCAGCTGAATGCCGATGATGAGGAACACCATCGCCGCAAGCATGAGTACAATGCCGAGAGACCGGGGGAGAGCGGGAACGTCTGCCATCCTGGATTACACCGATTAAGGTGTTTTACGGCAACCGTATTTTAATCCCCCGAAATTGCATGGGAGGCGCCCCTCTCTGCGAAGCGTGGAGTCCCGGAGTGCTCATCGCCGTCCGGCGGGAGCATGCGGTGCTCCCTGGGTGGAGAAACCTGCTTCGGAATGCCCGTATCGCCGAAGTGCATCAGAAAGGAGTTACTTTTTCCGAAAGTGGCCTGGAATCCGGAAGGAAATTTCGCTACTTTTTTAAATCGTTCGGTATTTTTTTCTGTATGCGAAGACGTATCGCCAGAACTGACGTTTTACGGAGCGGCATCTGCCTGCTCGTCGCCTTCCTGCTTTTGTCAACGAATGCGGCGGCATGCACGACCTTTGCGATAACGCCCGGTGCATCCGAGGACGGATCGATGTATGTCGGGCACACGAACGACGGCGTCGGGAAGTACTGGAGACAGATCGACGATATCAGCCTGATCTACGTACCGGCACGCGATCACGATCCTGGCGCGAAACGACCGGTCTTCTACGACCCGAACAGCGGTT
The DNA here is from genome assembly GCF_030464345.1 of Methanoculleus frigidifontis. GTDB lineage: Archaea > Halobacteriota > Methanomicrobia > Methanomicrobiales > Methanoculleaceae > Methanoculleus_A > Methanoculleus_A frigidifontis. The sequence continues at coordinate 49,613 of NZ_VCYH01000003.1, forward strand.
CGGATGCGGCAGGAGGCAAGAAAGGCAGTAATGCAAGCCTGCTCCTCGGATATATCGACCAGGTGCCGCACACCTACGCCTACTACACCTCGGCCTACGGTATGATGAACGAGCACCAGCTCCTCTCCGGCGAGTGCACCGATTACGCGAAGGTCGAGCTCGGCCCCGAGCCCGGAAAGAGGATCTTCTACTCCTCGGAGCTCGCCGACATAGCGCTTGAGCGCTGCACGAAGGCACGCGAAGCGGTCGAGCTCGTGGGCAGCCTGATCGAGACCTACGGCTACTACGGGACCGGCGAGACGCTCATCTTCGCCGACCCGGAGGAGGCGTGGGTCATCGAGATGTGCTCGAGCCTCGATCCGGAGGACGGCGGCGGTCTCTGGGTCGCGCAGAAGGTCCCGGACGGGGAAGTCTTTGTTGCGGCGAACGAGTTTCGGATCCGCGAGGTTGTTCCCGGGAACCCTGACCAGCTCTACTCAAGTGACCTCTTCAGCAAACTCGAAGAGGGCGGCGCCTGGTCCCCTGCGGACGGCCCCCTCGACTGGCTCGAGGCGGTCAGCTACGGTGAGTACGCGCATCCCTACTACTCGCTGATGCGGGTCTGGCGTATCCAGGACCGGCTCGCGCCGTCGCTCAACCTGAGCCCGTACGTCGAGAGCTCGTATACGGGTGCCTATCCCTTCAGCATCAGGCCCGACGAGAAGGTCAACCTCACGGAGGCGTTCTCCCTCTTCCGTGACCACTACGAGGGAACCGACTTCGACCTCACAACCGGCACGGCGGCAGGGCCGTTCGGCAACCCCTACCGCTACCTCGGGCCCGACGACGCCCACTCGGACTTCCAGAACGCATCGTACCAGCAGATCCGCGGCGGCGCGAACCCGCGCCCGGTCTCGGCGGTCTTCTGCAGTTACAGTTACGTCGCCCAGGCACGCTCGCATCTCCCCGATCCGGTGGGCGGCATCCTCTGGTTCGGCCCGGCGGTCGCGTACGAGACGGTCTACGCTCCGCTGTATGCAGGCGCTACGAACGTATCCACCGCATACACCATCGGCGACCGGCTGCAGTACGACCCTGACAGCGCCTACTGGACGTTCGACTTCGTGACGAACTGGGCGATGCTCCGCTACGATGCGATGATTGATACAATCCTCGCAGAGCAGAGCGCGCTTGAGGCCGGATCGATCGCCCTCGTGCAGGAGACCGACAGCAAGGCGGTCACGCTCATCGATGCCGGGGACGCAGAAGGGGCGGCACGCCTCCTTACGAACGTCACCGTCTCCCGGGGCGATGCGATCGTCGACGCCTGGCACGATCTCACCGGCACTCTGATCGTTACCTATTCGAACGGCCTCATAACCGACCCCGAGACCGAGGCGGTCGACGAACCCGGGTATCCGGCGTGGTGGCTGAACGAGACCGGCTACCAGTACGGGCCGCGGGTCTACGAGCTTGAGGATCTTCGGGATACCCCCGGGCTGAACTACACCGGCAAAACCGTCTGGGTCCCGAAGAACGCACCATTTGCAGAGATCCGGGATCTTATCTGAACTTTTTTTAGCGGATGCCTGCCCATTCCTATCGGGAAGAAGCCCCTGCCCCCGGTGGAAACGCTCAAATGCCTTTCTGAACCATGTATCTGTATGGATTACCGGGCGGTCGGGCGGCGGGTCGGTGAGTTGCTTGAGCCTGCGCACGAGAAAGACCGGGCAGTCCGGCGGCGGGTCTACGAGATACTGGAGCCTGCACGTGAGGGAGACCGGGCAAGCTACACCTTCGATGTCTTCATCACGCTCGTGATCGTGGTGAACATCGCGACCATGATCTTTCTCTCCGTCCAGGAGGTGCGCGAGGATCTGCCTTGGGTCGCCCTCGCTCTCGCCCTGCTCGCGGGCGGGACACTGATCGTCTTCATCATCGAGTATATCCTCAGGCTCTGGTCCTGCGTCGAGGATCCCGACTACAGCAGGCCCGTCGCCGGAAGGCTCCGGTGGGCACGGACGCCCTACGCCCTGATTGACCTGATCGTCATCCTCCCCTACTTCCTGCTGATCTTCTTCGGCCTCAATATCACCGGGCTTGTCATCCTGCGTGTCTTCCGGCTCTTTAAGATCGTCCGCTACTCGGACTCCATCTCCCTCATCATCCGGGTGATCCGGGCCGAGAAGGACACTCTGCTCACGACCTATGCGGTTCTCTTCATCGTCCTGATCGCAGCCGCGACCCTGATGTACCAGGTCGAGTACCCGGCCCAGCCCGAGAGTTTCTCCAACATTCCGGCGGCGATGTGGTGGGGGATCATCACCCTCACCACCACCGGCTACGGGGATATGGTCCCGGTAACGGTGGCGGGCAAGATCCTCGGCTCCGTCATCGCCCTGATCGGGATCGGTATCTTCGCCCTCCCCGCCGGCATTCTCGCCTCCGGGTTTTCGAAGGTGCTTGCCCGGGAGATGGACGACGAGGTCTACCTCTGCCCGCACTGCAGGCAGGAAGTGAAGCAGAGCGAGCTCTGGAGAAAGGGAGACTGACCGGTTTTTCGATCTGTAGCGAGGTGATCGCATGCCGGAGAAGAGATATGCACTGTTTGCCGTGGCCGTATGCTGCGTGCTGGTTGCCGGGGCCGCCCTGGTCTTCGGTATCGGCGGCTCCGGGACGCCGGCTGCGGAGAGAAACCTGCACGTCGCCCTGTATCCGGGTATCGTGGACGTCAACGGCGACGACCACCAGCGGACCGTTGCCATGCTGACCGGCCGGTTCGAGCAGCAGTATCCCGGCATCAACCTGACGCTCGAGATCTCCGGAAAGTACGACACCTATGACCTTGCGAACATCCCGCGGGTCTTTGCGCCGGAGGGTCCCGACCTGGTCGTCGTCGACCTGACGATCCTCGGCCGGCTCGTCGCCGGCGGCTATATCCGGCCCTACACTCCGGAGAGCCCGGAGGCGGCGGCGCTCCTCGAGGAGAACCTTGATGGGGTCGTCGGGCCGTTCCGGGAGATGGGCGTGGCCGACGGTACCGTCTACGCCATCCCGACCTGGCTCTGCAGCGAGTTCCGGTTCTCCCGGACTCCCCCGTCGGACGCGCCGGCGAGCGGCTACTTCAGCGGGAGCTGGACGCTGCCCGAGCTCTACCTCTCCGGGTATGCCTCAAACTACGGAGACGACCCGGCGCTGCTTGCCCGCGCACTCGCCGCTGCCGCAGAGAACAACCTCGACGAGTATACCCTGCAGGGGCTTGAGGCCTCCTTCGCCGAGGGCACCGATGCGGAGGGGCGGAACCGCTGCCTGAACGGCTACTACAACGATTCTTATCCGGGAGCGCGGGACTTTGCGGAGCACCGGACCGACCGGTATACCGGCTTTTCTGAGACCTTCCGGATCGTCCTCCTGACAAACCCGGCGGTCGCAGACGAGGAGATCGCGATCCAGGGGGCGGTCTTCGGCGACGGGACCCACCCCTCGCTCGCCTGGGCGGACGGGTTCGTCCTGAACGCGCATGCGGACCCGTCGGTGACCGCCGATGCCCTCCGGTTCGTCGCGTTCTACAACAGCCCGGAGACCAAGGAATTCCTCGCCTTCAGCCTCGACGCCGTCAATGCGTCGGCCCGGGTTCCCCGGTACCTGATGCCGGCGAGCAGCGGGTTCTACACGCTTCCGGGGGCAGTCGAGGACCCCTACTACCCGGAGTTTTACCGGATCCTATCGGGCATGTCCGCCTATCCCGTCTGGGGCATTCCCGCGACCGCCGATGCCATCTTCTGCAACATCGCGCGGGCGCTCTCTGCCGACGGCATGGATATCGATGCCGGGGACTGTGCGGTCGCCGGGTGACGGGAGATCCTGTTCTCTTCTTTTTCTCTGGCTTTTCCGTATTCCGGCGTTTGCCTGCATTCTCCCCGTGGGCGATACGACACCCCGATGCTGCTATGCATCTGCTTTGCGAGGAGCGAACCGTGGTGCACGTCTCCAGGGGGCATGATTGCGCCCTGACCGGGGGATAGTCCCGGAGCCGGAACTTTTTACGTGAAAAAAGGAGTTATACCCCGACGACCGGAGCCTCGGGTGCGTCTTCGTCGAGGTTGTCGGCGTGGATCTCGTCGCGGCTCAGGAAAGCCAGGACGACGACGGCAAGCGATATGAGGAAGACGGCGACGAAGACCAGGTCGAACCCGGTGGCAAGCACACCGATCCTGATATCCGCCGGAGAAGACTCGGTAACGTGGCGGTGCGACCCGACCGTGAGCATCGCCTGGATGAAGATCATGCTGATGAAGGAGATCCCAAGGGTCATCGGGCCGTAGCGCTCTACGTTGATGAGGCTTGAGACCATGCCGTGTTTGTCGCGGGAGGCCATGCTCATCGCCATGTTCGTGCCGGGCGAGACCAGGAGGCCGACACCGAAGCCCACAACGGCGAGTGCGCCGACGATATAGAGCATCGGGCTCTCCGCCGAGAAGAACTGGAACAGCAGGTATCCGGCGGAGACGACGAGCGCGCCGGCGACGCAGAGTTTCCGGTTCCCGATGCTGTTGATCAGCATCCCGGAGAGAATGCCGCTCACCATCATGGCAACCGAGAGGGCGGTGAGGACGAGCCCGGAGGTCGACGGGTCAAAACCCTTCACCAGTTCGAGGAAGAACGGGAGGAGGTAGTTGACGCCGCCGAAGAGGAAGTAGGAGAGGACGAGCATGAGGTTGACGTACAGGAAGTTCCTGTTCGTAAAGAGCCGGAAGTCGAGCAGCGGATCGCTCAGCTTCAACTCGTGGAGGACGAGGTAGCCGAGCGCGATCACCGCTGCTGCGAGTGCTGCGAGGATGGTCGGATCGGTCCAGCCGAGCGTCGATCCCTCGCTGACCGCATAGATCAGCGACCCGAGCCCGACGAAGACCAGAAGTGCGCCGAGCCGGTCGAACCGCGAGGGCGCAGCCTGCGCTGCCGGGCTTGCCGGTATCGCGTACGAACCGATCAGGATGGCCGCGATGCCCACCGGGACGTTGATGTAGAAGATCCAGTTCCAGGAGAGGTACTGGGTCAGGACACCACCGAGGATCGGGCCTGCCGCGGTTCCGAGCGCCGCGAAGGTGGTCACCATGCCCATCGCCTTCCCCTTCATCTTCATCGGGAAGAATGCGGCAACCAGCGCCGGCGCGATGGCGCCGATCATCGCCCCGCCGATCGCCTGGACGACCCTTGAGCCGATCAGCATGCCGAACGAGTTGAAGACCTCCGGGAAAAAGCCGCAGAAGAACGAGCCCGCGGTGAAGACCGCAAACCCTGCGATGAATATGATCTTGAAACCGATTCTGTCCGCCATCTTGCCGAAGATGAGGACGCATCCGGTCAGCACGAGGAGGTACGCCGTAGCGACCCAGGCGACCGTCGTCGAGGGGAGGTTGAAGATCTCCGATATCGTCGGGAGGGCGATGTTCACGATCGTCCCGTCGAGCGCCGTCATGAACGTCGCCAGGGAGACCGAGATCAGGATCAGCGTGTAATGCCGCCCCGAGGCATCGCCGGTTGATTGATGCATACAGTACTCTGCCTGCCGGTCAGGTTAAGATTTGTGAAACGGGTGCTCCCAGAACTCCGTTTATCTCTTATACCCGCATTCCTGCTCTGAATTCTGACTATCGCCTTCCCGGCCGTGAAACCCGGATCACGGAGCGATCGGCGGCGCCTGCGCCGGCCAGCCCCTCCTGCCGGGAGAGCAGTGCGTCTACAAAAACCGCGCTCCGGGCGAGAGCCGCAACCTCACTGCCCGGGCGGTGCGGCGCTCACTGTTGCGTTCGAACAAAAAAGTAAGGGGTTTACGGACCGGCCGCACGGATCAGCGGCAGGCTGCTCTTGCCCGTCATCGCGCCGGCGGGGCAGCCCGCGCCTCGGCTTCACGCCGTTCCTGCTCCGGACGTGCAGCAATCTGGCTCATGGCGAGGATGTTCCCCTCGGTGTCTTTGAACCATGCGATCTTATCCTGGCCGGTGGTTGCGATGCCTCCCTCGGTCTTCAGACCCGGCATATCGTACTCTTCGAATGTGATCCCCTTCTGTTTCAGCTCGGCAATCTCCGTCTTGATATCATCCACAAGAAATGCTGCCGCTGTGTTGTCGGCTTTCGTCGGCGCTCGCTGGTAGAGCAGGAGCATCGTCCCTCCTCCGGCATCGTAGAGCGCTCCGGCTTCCCGTTCCTCACGGAAGCGCAGGCCGAGTTTCTCCTCGTAGAACTTTCGCGCCCGGGCCATGTCGGCAACAGGGAGCGTGGGCATTATCATGGCATTGGTCATCATGTGTCGTACCTCCGGTGCCGGGCACCTGGTGGTGCCGGGCGGTTCAGGATAGCCTGACGCATATATGTATCTTCCTGCTGAGGGAGAGAACGCAGGTATACAGCGCGAATGCCGGTATGCGGCACAGGAAGGGGGGATTTTCGGGGATCGCCCTGCAGTGAGGATGTCCGCCGCCCGGGCATAAATGCTATATGCAGGGCGGCCGGACGGGGGGCATCCCATGGCGGAGGGAGGTTTTCATGAGAGGGAGTATCGTATTGTTTGCATTCGCTGCCGTCATGCTCGTTCTCGCCGGGTGCGTCACCCCGGGCGAAGGGAGCGACGGCGGAGCACAGAACGGCACGACGGTGGATATCGAGAGCGGCGGCCGGACCTATCCGGCCTATATCGCAGCGCCGGGTGAGAACGGGACCTATCCGGGCGTGGTGCTGATCCATTCCTTCAACGGGCTCGAGCCCGGGTACCGGGATATGGTCGACCGGTTTGCCACCGAGGGGTTCGTCGTCATCGCCCCTGAGTGGCAGATGCACGAACAATCGCCGGAAGACACGGAAGTCGAGGCGCTGATCCGGGATACGATCGCCTATCTCGGGAACCGCTCCGACGTGAACGAAAGCAGCCTCGGCCTGACCGGGTTCTGCGCAGGCGGGCGCTACACCATGCTCTTCCTGCCCGGGATAGAGGAGTTCGACGCGGGCGTCGCCTGGTACGGGTTCCCCTACTCCGGTGGGCAGGCGAACGGGACGCCGCCGGCCGAGTTCATCAGCGGGCTCGAGGATCCGATGCTGATCATCCACGGCACGGCTGACCAGGCGAGCCCGGTGGCCGATATCTACCGGTATGCGACCGACCTCGATGCTGCCGGGAAGTACTTTGAGCTTAAGGTCTACCAGGGTGAGCCGCACGGGTTCATGGTTCAGGACGGCGAGCTCGCCACGGGCTTCGTCGCAGAGGATGCCTACGGGGAGATGGTGACGTTTTTCAACCGGACGCTCGGGTGAAGGGCCTCCCCGGCCTCACTTTTTCGGTGCGTGGAGCGCGTCGCTCCGTTCAATCTTCTTTATCACCTTCTCCCATGACCTGGTCGCCAGGAAACTCTCCTCCATAAAGCCGATCACGTTTTCAAACTTCTTCATGGGAAAAGCCATCGTCAGGGTGTCCGGCGGGACGCAGGGGCGCGCCGAGGGGTCGAACATCCCGAGCACGGCTTTCGGGTTTTCTTTCTGCTGCTCGAGCCACGGGTAATGGAAGACCGAGCTGCACCCGGCGCCGAACGGGCAGATGACGCCGTCCGGGTCGGTCCGGTCGAAGTTCGCGAGCGTGAAGAGGCCGGAGAGCACCTCGGGCCGTGCGAAGAAGACGGCGGCGTCCGGGTTGTCCGCCTCAGTGAGATTATCCCAGCGCTTGAAGACAAGCTCCTTTCCGGCAGTGGGCAGCCGCATCGTCGTCTTGTCGAGCTCGTCCACGATCTCCGGCGTCTGCTTGTAACGCTCGCCCTCGACAGCGCCGGGCTTCCCGGAGGAGAGGAAGTAGCGGAAGTCGGGGAACCGCTCGGCGTCGTAGCCGAGGTAGAACCGCCCCCCGCGGCAGCTGATGGAGTCCTCGTCGAAGACGAGGCTCGTTCCTTTTCGCACCCTGACAAGATCGCAGACGAAGCACCTCCAGCCCTTCGGGGCGGGTGCTTTCTCGAGTCCGCCGGCGTTGCCCCCGACCTCGAAGACTATCGGAAGCTCCGCCCCCGGGAAGTACTTTGCAAAGAGCTCTATGAAGGTATCGCGAAGTGCTGTATCCATAGAATCCTCTTCTGGAAGAATGGTGAAGAATCTTCTGATCGTTTCACGGACGGCGGAGTCTTTGCTCCCGGGAGTTCTCATTCCCCGATGCCGCGGGACGACCTCAAGAATAAATACCGGCGCGCTCCACACTTGAGCGTTGCTACCATTCGTAACCGGCCGCGTCCGGAGGTTGTACCATGAAGAAAGGATTTGTAGCTGATATCGAGACAGAAACCGTACAGAACACCGACTTCCGCAGGGTCCTCTACACCGGGAAGTTCAGCCAGCTCGTGCTGATGTGCCTGAAACCCGGCGAGGAGATCGGTGCGGAAGTGCACGACGACATCGACCAGTTCTTCCGGTTTGAGGAAGGAGAAGGGAAGGTCGTGATCGACGGCGTGGAGCACGCCGTGAAGGACGGCAGCGCCGTGATTGTGCCGAGCGGCGCGAACCACAACGTGGTGAACACGTCACAGACGGCAAACCTCAGGCTCTACACCATCTACTCCCCGCCCGAACACCAGGACAAGGTCGTCCGGAAGACCCGCGAGGAGGCCATGGCTCGGGAGGAACACTTCGACGGAAAGACGACGGAGTGATCGCCTCCGGCATCTCTTTTCAGATCCTCATTTTTCACGCATGCTCCCCGGGGCGGTGCGGCAGAACCTTCAAGTCTCTGCCCGTCAGCTCATGTACAGATACGTTCCGTGCGCCTCTGCCGCAGACGGGACAGCATGTGGAGCACCCGACAATGACAGCGACCCCCCCGCCCCTGTTTGAGTTTGAGAAGATCACTGTCGTTCGGGACGGCAGAACGATCCTCGACTCGCTCTCGCTTACCGTCCGTGCCGGGGAGCAGATTGCCCTGCTCGGGCCGAACGGTGCGGGAAAGTCGTCGTTCGTCAGGTTGATCACCCGCGAGTATTATCCGTCGGGCCGGAGAGAGGACGTCGTCTTCAGAATCTGGGGCAACGACCGGTGGGACGTCTTCGACCTGCGCTCCCATCTCGGCGTCGTCTCAAATGACCTGCAGCAGACCTTCTCCCGGGATATCTCCGGCAGGGAGGTCGTCCTCTCCGGTTTCTTCTCGAGCGTCGGGCTCTTCACCCACGCCGTGACGAGCGCGATGGAAGCGAAAGCGGACGAGGTCCTCGCGTTCCTCGAGATCGAACATCTCGCGGACCGCCCGATGACGGAGCTTTCCTCGGGCGAGGCACGGAGGCTCCTGATCGGCCGGGCGCTCGTCCACGACCCGGCAGCCCTCCTCCTGGACGAGCCCACGAACAGCCTCGACCTGCATGCCCTCCATACCTTCCGCAAGACCCTCCGCACGATCGCCCGGTCCGGCACCGGGATCATTCTCGTGACCCATAACCTCCACGACATCATCCCCGAGATCTCGCGGGTCGTCCTCATGCGGGACGGCCGGTTCTGGAGAGACGGGCCGAAGGCGGAGGTGCTGACCGACGAGAACATCGGCGGACTGTTCCGCGTGCCGGTGCACGTAAAGCAGGATGAGGACGGCTACTACTACGCGACCGGGTACTGACCGGTCAAAAGAGGGAGTTTTCAGAGCAGCACTGCGGCGAGGGCGAGTGCGGTGGGTAGCCGGGAAGCGTGACCGCTGCCGTCGTGCGGGTGCTGTCCGGTCGGTCGGCGTCGTACGAGGGTGCGGTCGGAGCCGGCACGGGTCAAAAGAGTGGATACGGGTGTCGGCGTTCAGGCGCCGATCACTGCGAAATTCGGAGGCATACCCGCCGTCCAGATATCGTACTGGGCAACCGGCACCCACTGGTATGCGTCGCCGCCCTCCACCGACCAGAAGCAGTAGTGCGCAGTCGACCGGTCGCCGGCGGCATTCAGAGAGACCTCATCGCAGAAGGATCCGCTGACCCTCGCCGCGACCTCCGTTAAGGCGACCTTCAGCTCCGATGCATCTGCCGATGCGGTCTGCGTGCAGACTGTGGTGACGATCCAGAGTACATCGTAGGATGCCAGGCTGTAGCCGTCGGGCTGACGGCCCAGCCGGTCCTGGATCTTCCGGACGGTGGCCTCGTGTGCCGCGACAAGATCCTGCTGCCAGAACGCCGGGCCGGTGAAGCTCGTCCGTGCTGCGAACCGGGCGGCATCGCCGGGTGTCGCCAGCGCACCGATGAGAACGTTCGCGTCGCTTCCGTACCATCGGACCTGCGAGAGGTTCTGCATCCCTGCGGCCGCCTCCATGATCGGCGCTGCCTCTTCGAGGGTGATAGCGTAGACGCCGACCTTTTCCGCGCCGTATACTGCGATGGCATGCCCGACCTGCACGTCGAGGTCCGCTACCGCAGCGGTGTAGTCCGCCGTGCCCGGTGTGTACCTGACCCCGTCAAAGACGGTTCCGCCGTTCTCTTCGACCGCCGCCGCCGTCAGGTTCCGGAGTTCGTCGCCCCAGACGTCGCCGCGGGAGATGGGCACGATCGCTGTGACCCCACTCTCGTTCAGGAAGTATGCCATCGCATCTGCCTGGAAGGTGTCCGGCGGCACGAACCGGAAGACGTTGTCGCCGACAATCGCGAGTGACGGCGCCGTGCTCATGGTGCTGACGATGATGATCCCGTGCTCGTCCGCGTAACCCCGAACCGCCTCTCGGCGCTGGATACGGGGCCGATGACCATCGTGACCCCCTGCGCATCGAGTTTTTTCAACTTCTCAAGCGCAACGGCGGGCTCGGTCTCTGTATCCTCGACGACCAGGCGTACCTGGTAGTCTGAGCCGATTGAGGCAAAGTACCTGTTGATATCCTCAGCAGCCACTTCAAGGGCGGCATTGCTGGCCTGTCCGGCCTCCGTATAGTCGCCGGTGAGCGGCAGCAGAATGCCGATGACATTCTCCTGCTCGCCTGCCCGCGGTGTGGTCGTAGTTCCCGTGCATCTGCAGGCGAAGACGACTGTTGCGAGGATGATGAGCGTGAGGAATCCCGGAAAGTCTCTCCCGAGGCTTTCGAAGCGTATGCAACCGCCGCCGACGCGATGAGATCGGCGTTCGACTCCCTCACGGCATCGGTTATCGCGAAACTGTGAAGATCACTTCTCCTTTTTTCCTGCGTGCGTGAGCGCCGTCACCCTGCATCCCTGCCCCCTTGTCGCATTGCCGGCGGCCGAAAGCAATCCGCCGTGATGGATGTTCTCCCGTGCCGAACCTCGCGGATGGGCGGTACTTTTTTACGGCAGTTGCTCCATCCCGGGGAAAGGCGCTTTGCCGGAGGGGCCTTATCCGGCGGACGGCGGGAATTCTTCTCTGCTCCCGCGCCCGTGCAGAGAGGTGAGGAGGAAAGGAATGATACGGGATACGGCAACCGGCTTTCTCCAAAAGACGATGCGGGAGTATGCCGCCCGGACCGGGCTCGATCCCGCGAGTGACCGGCCGCGGCGCTACCTCTGGACCGACGCTTATGCGGTCTGCACCTACCTCGACCTCTTCCGGCTGACCGGCGATGCGGCGTATCGCGCCCTCGCTCTCGCCCTCGTCGGCCAGGTGCACCACACACTCGGCCGCCACCGTGACGACGACCCGAGGGCAGGCTGGATCAGCGATCTACCCGCAGCGGAGGGCGAGGAGCACCCGACGGCCGGAGGGCTTCGGATCGGGAAAAAAATGAACGAACGCGCCGCCGGCGAGCCGTTCGACGAGCGGCTGGAGTGGGACCGGGACGGGCAGTATTATCACTACCTGACGAAGTGGATGCATGCCTTAAGCCGCGTCGCCGCCGTCACCGGCGATCCCGTCTACCTCCGGTGGGCGATGGAGCTTGCCCGGGTCGCTCACGAGGCGTTCACCTACGCCGCCGGTGGCGGGAAGCGGATGTACTGGAAGATGAGCATCGATCTCTCCCGGCCGCTTGTCCACGCCATGGGGCAGCACGACCCGCTCGACGGTCTCGTCACCTACAGCGAGCTGCAGGCGGCGGTGAAGAACCTCCCCGGGACGGCTGCCCGGATCGATCTGGCGCCCGGGATCGCTGACATGGCCGGGATATGCCGGAAAGTGCATCTTGTTACCGACGATCCGCTCGGGATCGGCGGCCTCCTCTTCGATGCGACGCGGATCGCCCGGCTGATGATCGAGGGAGAATGGACATACGCCGAACTGCTGGAATCAGTCCTGGGCGCTGCAGGGCCGGGCCTTGTCTCCTTCGCACAGCGGGGGGTGCTCCGGCATCCCGCCGCATATCGCCTGGCCTTCCGCGAGCTCGGGCTTGCCGTCGGGCTTGCGGGCGTTCCCATGATGCTGGAGGCGTTCGAGGAGCACCCGGACGCTTTTGCCCCCTCCCTGCAGCGGCAGGCGCAGGCCATCGCAGAGTACCTGCCGCTCGGCGAGGCGATCAGAGAGTTCTGGCTGGATGAGAAGAACCGGCAGGCCGCCACCTGGACCGAACACCGGGAGATCAACACGGTGATGCTTGCAACCAGCCTCGCCCCCGGCGAGTTCCTGATGGTATAGGGGCGATCCGTGCGGAGCAGACGTTGCACCGGCGATCAGGGCGGCAGGAACCCATACTCACGGTACACCGCCTGCCCGCCGGGGCCGGCGAGAAAATCGAGGAATTCGGCGGCGGCCTGCGGGTGGGGGGCATCGCGCAGCCGTGCGGCGGCATAGGTGCCGGTCTGGTTCTGCTCCGGGGGAACCGTCACCAGCGCTATCGGGTTTCCGATCCGCTGCTGGAAGAGCGCTTCGGTGCACCACACCGGTCCCGCATCGGAAAGGCCCTGCAGGATCCGCATGGGCGTCTGCCGGTGGTGGATCTCGGTCAGGTAAGTGGCTCCCGCATCGACTTTCTCCCGCATCACGGCATCGACGAGCGCCTGCCCCCCCGCCTTTTCATATGCCTCCAGGATCAACCGCCCGACACCTTCGGACCGCGGGTCGGGCATGCTGACCCGCACGTCCGGTCTGCCGAGGTCGGCAAGCCCGGCGACCCGGCAGGGGTTGTCGGCACGGACCATGATCCCGAGCCGATTTTTCGCGTAGGGCTCAATTCGGTCGAACCAGCCGTTTTCCCGGTCGAAGTGCTCGATGCGTGACCTCCCGGCGGTGAAGATGTCCGGCCGGAGTGCGATCCGCAGATTGCCGATCAGCAGAGCTCCGGCACTGATCTGCTCGGCCAGCACGCCGGGCGGCAGGGTCTGCCAGTAGATCCTCCGGTACCCGGGATATTCCTGCCGGAATGCGGTGATCAGATCGTGGGTGACCATGAACTGGTTGCCGTTGAAGAAGATCACGAGCTCGGGGTCGACGATATCCCCGTGCAGGTCCGGAACGTTGTTGACCTCCGGGACGGTGAATCTGCGGCCGCTTCCGTGCGGTTCGGTCCAGGGCGGATAGATCTTCATGGCTCCTCCTAGTAGTGCATCAGCGCGTAGCCCTTCATCTGATAGGCGGGCAGGACGGAGAGTGCGGAGAGGGCGTATGTCACCTCCGGGTTCACGTCGTCCCGCCGGTATCCGTGTTTGAGAACCGACTGCCCGCAAACGTAGAGTGCAACGCCGTTCTGCGTGAGCTGGTGGATGAGGTCGGCGTCCGGATTAACCCTGCCGAAATCCCTCCGATATGCTTCGAGGGTGAGCGTTGCGGGGGTCGCTCCACTATGGACGACTCCTGCCAGGTGCAGGTGTTCGCCGGGCACCCCGGCCCACTCGAAGAGGTTGATGGTAAGAGCGATGTGCGAAAGCCCCGGGGTGGGATCGCCCTCTTTTTCGGGCGGGCTTGATATCCGGTATACGATCCGGTATTCCAGATTTTTATCGGGCTGGCAGGCCGCATCCGGCAGTTTTCGTATTGCACCGTACCCCTCGATCATCGTATCACCGGTTTTACTTCTCCCCATTCTGGAGTACGGTAATAAAGGTATCCCCTGCGGTCGCGTTACCGTATCCGCCTCCTGGTTGCGGGGCCTCGATTGGCAAAGGGGCGCGGTCGGTCTGATATCTCCGCGATAGGTATCCGGAAATCTGCCCTGCCCCCGATCAGAAAATCTGCGCGTTTATTGGTGTTAAACTCTCCGAGATCGGGTAAATGCGGTTAAAATACGAATTGGAAGCGCTTTTCATCGTCTCTTTATAAATACCCGCGTATAGCTTTGAGGTTTACCATGGCGGCTCCGGATCTCTCCCTGCCTGCTATCGATGCTTCCCGTATTATGTAGCTGTCTCTCGAAAACAGCGCGTGTGCGATACTCACCATCATTATTGGATATATTATCGTTCGGATACTCATTTTCAAACTCGAGGATTAGTCCGAGAAGCATATCCAGATACCCAAAATAATGATGACCCATATCATCAACGCGATACGATGGTTCCTCTACCTTATCGTGGTTCTTCTCGTCCTTGCGTTTCTGGACGAGGATATCGATGCTGTCATTCTGAGTGTCTCTGCGCTGGTTACGTTTATCCTGGGCTTCGGACTTCAGGACACCATCAACAATCTTGCGTCGGGCATCTGGATTGCCTCTGCACGGGCGTATGATATCGGGTAGTGCCCTACGAAACAACTGATACTCCCTTTGTTGCGATCGCATCCAGGTGTTCCCGATTGATTGCACCCCGGGGCACGGCTTTCCCCTGGGTATCGCCATGACTGCCCCCGCCCCCTGGGGAGGGGGGAGGAGGCCGGAGGCCGGGCGAGGTTGGGGGGTGAGGTGTGCGGATCTTTGCGTAAGACAGGGGAGGGGGGAGGCTCCATCCCCATGGCGATAGCCACCACGGTTCACGGCATGGGGAGACGCCGGGACAAGCCCGGTTCGGCACCAATCTCGTCAGGGAAGAATGACAGCCGGAATAGAGCTTCACCAAGGCCCGATACTGGAAATCTTCTCCCCATGGTATTTTTTTCATGAACACGGGTTGGCGGGTAGCGTAATTCGGTCGGATTCTCTGAGATCACGTATCAGGTATATGCTGGAGCACTACCTGATATCGGGGATGAAGTGACCATTGCAGGGCACCGCGGTTATGTTAAGAATGTAAACATTATGTCGACCGAACTGAAGCAGATTGATAATCCCAGGGTGATTATTCCAAACAGCAAAGTCTGGAACAATCCTATCATCAATGGTACCAGGATGCCGACACGGATGATCGCCCTCGAGTACTCGGTATCTTACACCACCGTTATCAGCGATGCAGTGAGCGTGAAGACCCATGAGCAGGAGCGGGGGTGGTTACACCGTATGATCCGCGACAATGAATAGGTTCTCCAGGATCCTTACAGTAACTCGTGCCGCTGGAGGAACGTCCGGATCTTCCGTGACTCGATCCAGCCCCGGTCGAGTTCTTTGATGCAGTCGTTGATCCGCGTGACCTGATCGTGGATCGTCTCCATGACCCGCTCCTCGCCGCTGAGGTCCGCCATGCCCAGGATCACCTGGAGCGGCTGGCGGATGTGATCGGCGAGGACGGCAATCTGCTCGATGTTCCGCTCGATCTGTTCGAATGCCTGAATGCGGATGCGCTCTGCCTGTTTCCTCTCGGTGATGTCGCGGACGATGCAGAGGACTTCCCGATCGTTCAGCGCCAGGAGACGCGCCTCGAACTGCCGGAGTCCCGACGGCACCGCAAGTTGGTACTCGATGTACTGGAGCTCTTCGGTCGCAAGAGCCCGTTCGATCGCTTTTAGGATGGCGTCGACGGCTTCGGGAGCAAATCCGGCGTCACGAATGGTCTTCCCGATGATCTCATCGGCAGGCAGGGCAAGGAGCTGCAGATCGGGCACCTGGAAGTCCCGGTACTCTCCGTCACGGGAGAGGACAAACATCATGTCCGGGATGGCGCCGAGGAGCACGGCGTTTCTGTGCTCTGCCTCCCGGATCTTCTCCTCAACCTGCCGCCGCTCCTCCATCTCGTAGTGCAGCCGTTCGTTCGCCTCCTGCAGCGCCGCGTTTGTGTCCCTGACGTTCTTCGTGGTGAGCGCCATATCGCTGAAGAGATGTGCAAGGCGGGAGAAGAAGTCCATCATCTTCAGCACGTACTCTTTCGAGAGGATCGGAACTTTTCCGAGCGCCTCGAGATAGGCGTCCGTATCAAAGCCGAACTCTTCGGCCTGCCTGACAAAGAAGTCGCGGTCGGGAGGCTCGAGGAGGAACTGCCCGGT
Organism: Methanoculleus frigidifontis; assembly: GCF_030464345.1. Classification (GTDB taxonomy): domain Archaea; phylum Halobacteriota; class Methanomicrobia; order Methanomicrobiales; family Methanoculleaceae; genus Methanoculleus_A; species Methanoculleus_A frigidifontis. Next base: position 65,801 of record NZ_VCYH01000003.1, read on the forward strand.
GACGAAATACCCGATCCTCTCGCCCCGGATGGTGATGGGAACGGACACCGATACAAGACCGTTCCTGCACCGGTAGAGTGCGTAGCCCTCTTTGGTGTCGGGCTGCATGCCCGGAACCGTCTCGCTCTTCAGGCACCTCGCCGCGGTCCCGGGGTGCGTCCGGTGAAATCGGGCACAGATCTCCTGCCATCCGGTTTCAATAAGGATTGCACCTTCCCGGTCGAGGACGGCTGTGGGGGCGCCCGTCAGGTCGGTAAAACTCCTGCAGAGAGCCTCGAGATCGCCGATGTCTACCAGGTCGGATATATTCATGATACCGCCTCCCGTCACCCACGCTCCCGGACGTGCTGGAGGATCATACGCCAGGTATCGGATAATGATAACTCATACTTTTTGAATCCTTGCTGTGCTCCCGCGTACGATCCCCCTGCTCCCGGGAAAGGCTCTTCTCTGCCCTGCGTCCATACGTTCAGATATGACGGCAGAGGAGCGAACCCAACCCGCCGGCGACCTCTCAAGCACGCTCCGGCGGATCGATGGCAGGGGATACGGGGCGTACCGGGACTGCAGGGGAGCGTATGCCTTTCCCGGGTATACGCTCACCATCAACCACGTCCAGGCCGACCCGTTCGCGGCGCCGAGCCGGGTGCGGGTACGGGTTCCTGCCGGGACGGCAGGCTATCCCTCCTCCTGCACCCGGACGAAAGGGCGGCGGATAGCTCTTGCCGACCATCTTGCCCGGAGGTTCGCGGCGGCGGTTGACGCCCGCCCCCGGAGGCAGCGGGGCAGCGGCAAGAGTGGCTCTATTGCCATCGCCCGGCCGGGCCGGGAGATCCTGGAGCGCTCATCGGTGGTCGTGGCGGCCGACGGCGCCGTCGAGGCCCGGTTCACCGTCGGTCTTCCCGCCCGCGGGAGGACCGTGCTCGGCAGGGAGGCGGAGAGGCTCTTTTTTGAGGACGTTCCGGAGATCGTACGCGCATCGCTCCCGTACGCGGCCGTCGACGCAGAAGACCTTGCCCGGCATATCCGGACAAACGAGGACGCCGACCACCTCCGCTCCTCGCTCGACGCCCTCGGCCTCGTCGGGTTCGTCGCCGACGGGGCGATTCTGCCGCGGGCGAGCGGGGTGGACGATCGGCCCCTGGAGCGGGAGCGGGCGGTTCCCTTCGCCTCACCCCCCTCGTTGCGGGTCTCCGTCGACCTCCCGCACCGGGGAACGCTCACCGGGATGGGTGTCCCGAAGGGGATCACCCTGATCGTCGGCGGCGGATTCCACGGAAAATCCACGCTGCTTGCGGCGCTCGAACGCGGCGTCTACAATCACGTCCCCGGCGACGGGCGTGAGTTCGTGGTCACGGATGCGTCGGCCGTCAAGATCCGGGCGGAAGACGGGCGGAGGGTCGAGAACGTCGACATCTCCCCGTTCATCACGGATCTCCCCGGCCGGCCGGACACCCGGTCGTTCTCGACCGAGAACGCCAGCGGGAGCACGTCGCAGGCGGCGAACATCGTCGAGGCGCTGGAGGTGGGTGCGTCGGTTCTCCTGATCGACGAGGACACCGCGGCGACCAATATGATGATCCGCGACCGCCGGATGCAGGAGCTCGTCGCCGGCGGGAACGAGCCGATCACGCCGTTCATCGATCGCGCCCGCCCGCTCTTCCATGACGCTCATGTATCGAGCGTGCTGGTGATCGGGGGCTCCGGCGATTACTTCGAGATCGCCGACACGGTGATCCGCCTGAAGGAGTACCTGCCCGAGGACGTCACCGCAGAGGCGCGGGATATCGCCGCCCGGTATGCCACCGGGCGGCTGACGGAGGGGGACGGGAATTTTCGTCAGGTCCGGCAGCGCATACCCCATGCCCGGAGTATCGACGCACGGAAAGGAAAGTATGAGGCGAAAGTTTCGGCCGTCGGCACCCGGGCGATCCGCTTCGGCCTCCATGAGATAGACCTCTCGGCGGTCGCCCAGATCGTCGACCCGGCACAGACCGCAGCGATCGGGCGGGCGATCCTCCTTGCCCGCAGTTCCATGGATCGCGAGCGGACGCTCCGGGAGGTGGTTGCGGCCGTCATGGATGCAATAACCGCCGGCGGTCTGGACGTTCTCTCGCCGTATCCGTCCGGTGACTACGCCGCCTTCCGCCCCCAGGAACTTGCTGCGGCGATCAGCCGGCTGCGCTCGCTCTCCGCCGGTCAGGCGCCGTGACGGTTCTGCCGGGTCCCGCTATCCGAGCTTCCTCTTTGCTTCTGCGCGCTCCTCCTCTTTCTGCTGCCGCAGCTCTGCAGCCGTTCTCCGCTCTTCCGGGCTTCCCCGCTGCTCCAGCTCGACGTCCCGGGCCTCCTCCTCTAGCTTCTCGCTGCTCAGATAGCCCGAAGGCTCGATCTTCTCCCGTGCTTCTCTGAGTTCCTCCTCCTTCTGCTGCCGCAGTCTCGCAGCGTTCCTCTCCGCTTCTGCGGCAGACCCGGGCACCCGGGTATCCGGCTCTTCAGCAACCGCGATCTCTCTTCCCCGTGCCTCGGGAGTCTTCGGGAGACGTACCTCCAGCACACCGTTTTTGAAGGTGGCCTGTGCACCCTGTTCGGTGACCTCCGCAGGCAGCGATACGTCCCGTGAAACTGCTCCGACCGTCCGCTCCCGCATATAGTAGCCTTCCCGCTCTGTTTCTGTCGCCGCCTCGCGCTGGATCGCGATCCGCAGCGTCATTGGGTCAAGGAGACGGAGCGAGACGTCCTGCCGCTCGACGCCGGGGCAGTCGGCGGCGATCACGACCTCGCCGGGATGCTCGCTGACATCGACCAGCATCCCGGCGCCAGGGAGCATGGCGGTGCCCGGCGCTTCTCTGAGGCCTGCCAGCATCTCACCAAACTGTCGCCGCATCTCGGCAATCATCTCATCGAATTCACTCCACATCCCATACGGGGATCCTCTTCGTGCCATCTTTCGTACCCTCCTCTCTGTCGTTGTGCAGGTCTCCCAGTGCCGCCGCTGTCATATAAATATTCTGCGCAGGCCGTGCAGTTCCGGCAGATACGCTGCCGCGGGTCTATCGCCGCACGCATAGGCGGCGACCCTCATGCAAACTTTTAACTGTCGGTGCCGGGGGAGATCCCCATACGCGCTACCGTAGCCTCTGGGTGCGCTGAATTCCTGCTGCGATCGGCGGGGTCCAGGCAATTGATGAGATCCCATCTCTTGCTCCGGATGACCGCAATCCGGGGTATTCGGGGGCATGGACTTTCCCCTGGGTATCGCCATGACTGCCCCCGCCCCTTGAGGGGTAGTGCCCTCCGAAACAACTGATGATACCTTTGTTGAGATCGCATCCGGGTGTTCCCGATTGATTGCAACCCGGGGCACGGCTTTCCATTGGGTATCGCCATGACTGCCCCCGCCCCTGGGGGCGGGGGAGGAGGCCGGAGGCCGGGCGAGGTGGGGGGGTGAGGTGTGCGGATCTTCGCGGGAGACAGGGGAGGGGGAGATTCCGCCCCCCCCTGGCGAGAGCCACCACGGTCCACGGCACGGGGAGACGCCCGGGAAAAAGGTCGTCCCCGGCACCAGCCCGGTCAGGGGAAGGACGCGGGAGACGCGCAAATCCCCGTATCTCAGGGTAGCGCTAATGGGGTAGACCCCTCTTTCGGTGATGACCGGATGGGAACATTTGAGGAGACGATGAAGAGGATGCAGCAGATGTCACCGGAAGAACGTGCGAAATTTCTCGAAGACGAGGGAAAGAAGTGCATCTGCGGACAGTGTCCGACATACAACGAGTGTGCAAAGAACGCCCATGAGGGTTTCTTCTGTGCATGGGGGAAGAGCTTTGTCTGCATCGGATCGGAGGAGAAGAAGTGTATCTGTCCGGACTGCCCGGTGATGCAGGACTGGGGGATGCAGCACATCTACCACTGCACCCGCGGCGAAGAGCGGGCACAGTGGTTTGGCCGGTCTCTCCGATGATGAGGTGAACCGGTTCGGCAGAACCGGTTTTCACTCCTCTTTTCGTGCCGCGGCCAGGTTTTTTGCCGGATCCGTGCCCTGGTGGATAGGAGACGGATCCCGGGAATACGTTTCCCCCCGGCGTGGTGGAGGGTGCCTGCCGCCATGAGAAAGTTTTATATCTATGGATGCGCATTCAGGCATGCGGAGGGGGTCTGTGTCCGAACCGTGCACCTTTGGGATATGCGAGTTCTTCATTCCTGAGCGTGGCCGTTGCGACCTTGCCGACCTGCCCATTGATATCCTGTTCGCTTGTCCCCGAAGCCTCCGGGCGCATGAAAGCGTTTGCCATCACCTCTACCGCCCCCTCTCCGCAGAACCGGATCCCTGAACGTCTCTTCTGCCTCCCGGGCTACACCAGGGAGACCAGTATCCAGAGGATCACTGCGGTGTGCATCACGGCAAAGACCGGTACGAGCACAAACTTCGTCTTCCGCGTTTTATGCCGGAAGCGGCGCATCGCCGCGTATGCTCCAAACGGCCCGAAGAGGGCGGAGAGCAGGAGCGTGGTCTCCGGGGTTCTCCATGCATTGCCCTCTGCCTTCCTCTTGTCGCGTGCGAAGAGGAGATACGCACCTGCGTTGAGAAGAGCGTAGATGATCAGAAAGAATGGTAGGTATGCTGCGGTCACTCGTCACCGTTCCGTTGCTTTTTGTTCTGAATACGGATCCGCTCTGCCTGCGTATCTCTCTTGCCCTTGCCGGGCGAGGGCGTCACCCGCTGCAGGACCCGCTCTCCTCTCCGCGTCCGGCCGCTGCGCGCGCAGCATCTTTTTCCAGGACGGTAACGACGTCTTTTCTGTGCGGTGTCTGCACCAGGAGATACTCATTGCTCACCGATGCGGTCGTCCTCGCGGCCGTCTGCATGGTGAAGACGATCGTCCGCACCGCCTCTGCCATACCGCCGCCTTTCCAGGCTTCCCGGATACACCGGTTGGCGATCTCTTTTGCCACGGCATTCCCGAGAACGGTGAAGGTGCTCCCGGTCCCTTTCGAGACGAGGGTCATGCTGTCCCCTTCGAAGTCGGCGATGGCGTAGTTCCCCTGCGAGGCGTAGAGCCTCCGCTTCCGGACGATGCCTGCCTCGGTCTCGCCGACCTCGCCGACGAGGATCCCGTCACGCTCTGCGACCTTGGTCTTCGTGTCCCTGACATGGACGCCGATGCCGATCTCAGCTGCCCGGCGCCGCAGTGCATCGTCGGTGACGATCCGTCCGTCGTAGAGCTCCGCCTCGAGCGCCTCCCGGCAGGAGGCATCTCCGAGGAAGAGTATCTCCCGCATATCCCCTGCCATGACCGCGCCCTGCGAACCGATGAATGCAATCACGAGACTCATTGCTGTGTTGTTCCTCTCCTGCCCGCCGCCCGGCGGTGGGTACAAGGTATGTTCCCGGTCAGGTATACATGCTGCCCTCCAGCCTCTTTTTATAGGATGGACTTTACAACCGGCGTAGCATCTACGGGCACGGTGAGGTACTGCAGATGGTTGAACGACTTGATTTTCCATCCCCCGATGCCGCCCGGCAGTTCGCCGCCCGTGCCGGGGCGGCCGGATGGCAGGTGGCCTTCCCCGGCGAGAGCGCCGTCCGGATCTTCACCCGGCGGATGGCCGTGGCGACCCTCGCCGGGATTGCGCTCGGCGCCGCTCTTCTCGGGTTCATCGGGTGGCTCGCGGATACGGGACTTCTTGGTTTTGACCGGCTCGAGCCGCTCTTCGCCGCCCCGTATGGCACGGTCACCGTCCTCGCCGCCACCGTCGGCGCCTGCGTCGGTTGTCTCGCCGGCACCCTGGCGGCGCTCGAGCGGGTAGATCCGGCCGCACGAGGAACGGGATCCACTGTTCTCGTGAGCGGAAAGAAGGATCTATCGGAGATGCAGGCACTTGCCGCCGGCTACGGCGGGCGGGCTGTCGGTGAAGACGAACCTCCGGCCGGGAAGCGCCCTTCGCCGGTGCGGGACCCGGCGCGGATCACCCCGCTCCGGGGCGTCGCCTGGATCGGGATCATCATCGTCGCCGCGCTCATCCTCACCGGCACGTCGTACATCTGGATCCTCTCCGCCGCCTACGGCCCGGGGTCGGAGCAGGACAACCGGATCGGGTATACGCTCAAGAACGTCCAGCGGATCCCGGGCGACACCCCGCAGGAGGCCGGAGCGTCGATGGCGGAGATCCTGGCAGCGCCGACGATGCCCGCCCCCGCCGACCCGGTTGCCGCCGCCGTCCTCGCACCTCTTGCGGCGTCGCGGGGAGAGACGCTCGTCTACGGCGGCGCGGCAGGTGCGGCCGATATCGACGCGCTTGCCGGAGAGGCCTTCGCCGAACTCTCCGAGAGCCGCGACGTCGTCGTCGTCTCCCGGCAGGAGCCCGCGTACGCCATGCCCGGCGCCTATGCCGCAGCGCAGTTCGGTGCGCCGGTCGTCCCCGTCGGCAGCGACGGCTCGCTTCCGCAGAGTATCCGCGCCGCCCTCGCCGACGGAACGGAGCGGCGGTTCTCCGTCGCCGCCCCGGCACGCCTCGTCCCGGAGACGGCGCTCGACGGCCTCCGGGAGTACGGCGGCGTCACCCGCGTCGCGGACGAAAACATCTACCTCCACGCCCTCACCTGGGCGCGGAGCCGATGGGGGAACTTTGGCTGGGGGATGAACGAGGCCTTCGAGGACGACGGCTACTACTACTACGCGATGGCGAACCCGGCCGATCCCGGCTTTGCCGCCGCCGGGCTGCCGATGGCCTACCTGGGCAACTACGGCCCGCTCCTCTACACGCCGCATGACGACCTCGACCCCCTCACCGACCAGTACCTCTGGCGCGTCTCTCCCGACTTCTTTGTCGCGCCCTCCGACGGGCCGTTCATGAACGTCCGGGTGCTCGGCGGGCCGGCGAGCGTCAGCTACGCGGCGCAGGCGCGTGCCGATCTTGCGCTCGAGACCCACGAGTACTGGAACCAGGCGACCGGTGCAAGCGGCCTCGCCCTCATCGGCTGGTCCTGGTTCTTCATCGGGCTTTTTGGGGCGATATGGACACTCTTCGTCATACCCGCCCGCATTCCCGAGACCGGGTTCTACCCGCGGCTCTACTGGCCGCTCGCCGTCCTGATGCTCGGGCCCGCAGGCCTCACCGCTTTCTTCATGGTCTACTCCGGAAGCCTCGTCGACCGGTCGGGCGCGATGCCGCGGTTCGTCCGCCCGTCCTGGTCGCTTGCGCTCTCCGCGACGATCATGGGCATCTCGGTCGGGATGGCGCTGATGATCGGGGTGATGTACGCCGTGCAGCTCGTGTTCGGGATGCCGCTCACCACCGCCTTCGAGTACACCTGGTGGTATTGGCTCGGTGCGCCGATGTCGACGGTGATGTGGGTCGTGATGGTCGTCCCGGCGATCGTTCTCTCGACGCTCCTCTACATGGGGCCGATGCTGGCCGAGATGCACGGCGCCGGATACTGGCGGGGTGTCCGCCTCGCCGCGCCGGTCGTCGTCGTCTCGATGCTCGCGGCATCGGCCGGGATGTGGTCGATCTCCTGGTACCTGATGGCCTGGCAGGACCAGATGGCGAGTGAGGATCTCTGGCTCTGGATCGTCCCGCTCTGGACAGCTGTGGTGGCCGGGCTTCTGGCGGCCTATGTCCCGAACTACCTTATGGTCAGGGCCGGGTGGAAGGAAGGTGGTATGTGATGGATGCGCGACCGCTCACCACGTTTATCGCCATCGTCGTCGTAACGCTCGTCTTCCTCGGGCTCATCATCGTCACGTGGTCGTCCTTCGGCGACCCGTTCACGGCGAGCACGCTCAAAAGCCGGGAGAACCTCGAGATGACCGGCACGATGGCCCGGCTCTCGGGGAACGATCCTCTGCAGACGGCGGTCGCCTACTCGCAGACGATCTACGCCGCCGCCCAGGACAAGGACCGGCCCGGCGCGGTGGTGCTCGTCCGCGACGACGACCCGGCGACGGCGATCGCCACGACCCGGCTCCAGCACTTCCCGGTGAACGCCCCGATGCTCTTTGTGACCGGGAACGGCACCCGGGTTCCCGAGGTGACGATGCGTGAGCTCGAACGGCTCGACCCGGAGGGTGTGATGATGGACAACAACGTGCAGGTCTACCTGGCAGGAAACATCAGCGAGGATATCGCGATGCAGATCCGTGACCGGCTCGGCTACACCGTCCGCCGGCTCTACGCCGACGATCCGGTCACCTACACCGAAGTCCTCGACGAGTTCCTGGCCGTGATGGAGTCAAACCACCCCGACATCGTCTTGGTCGCATCGACGGAGGCGCTCGAGTACGCCTACCCGGCCGCGAACTGGAACGCCCACATGGGCAGGGGGTTCGCCTTTGTCACGCCGGAGGGCGTGCCGGACGAGACTAAGAGGATCCTCGAGCGGAGCTGGCCGAACTACCCCTACATCTACGTCTTCGCCCCTGAGTCGATCGTCGGGCAGGACGTCATGGCGGAGTTCTCCCGCTACGGGCACGTCCAGCGGATACCCGGCGAGACGCCGCAGGAGATGGCCGTTCGCTGGGCGGGCTACAAGGACTCTGGCCTCAAAGTGACCTGGTGGGTGAGCTTCCGGCCGCGGGCGGTCGGGTGGGGCTACGCCGAGCCCGGGCATAACATCCTCCTCGGCACCCCGGACGACTGGCGGGTCGTCGTGCCGAGCGGCGTCCTCTCGCATATGGGCAAGCACGCCTTCCTGATCCTCACCGGGCCGGACGGCACGCTGCCGGACGTCGCCCGGTCGTACCTCGAGGTCTTAAAACCGACCCGCACCTATCCGAATCAGCAGGTCTTCAACTACGGCTGGGTGCTCGGGCAGGAGGTGCCGGACAGGGCGATGCAGGAGGTGAGCGAGCTCCTCTCCGTTGCGAACGCCTCGCCGGAGTGAAAAAAGGGAGAGGGCCGTCACTCCCAGAGGGCGGTCTTCTCTTCCGTCCATACCGGGTCCACGAAACTTACGAGCATCGTTGCCGACTCTGCAATGTTCCGGGTCTCCTTCATCACACCCGGCGGAACAAACGCGCCGCTCCCGGCAGGAACACGCAGTCTCTCCCCGTCGGGTGTGGCGATCGCAACCTCGCCGCTGATGACGTAGATGAAGTCCGACGAGCCGTTGAGCCGGTCGTACGCGACGTATCCGCCGGGGAGGAGTTCTCCATACGCGACGCTGTAGTTGATCGCTATCCCGCGCTTCGGCATCAGCACCGGATTTGCGAGCGTATAGACGGTTCCACCCGTCCCGGCGTCCCAGGGAATTCCGTCATCGGGGCCGGCGACGACCACCGGCGTTCCGTTCGTCACGGTATCGATCGCGGCGAGCCCATCCCCCGAGACCTCGATTGCATCGGTGAAGGGCGGTTCGATCACGGTGAGGTAGGCAAGATCGGTATCTCCGGCCGCGGCTATCGACTGCAGCACGCTTTCCGGCAGGAGCACGACCTCGCCCTTGCGGACGGTCACGGTCTCGTTGTCGCAGGAGATCTCGGCCGTTCCGCTGAGAACGTAGACGAGTTCCGTCGTCCCGATCAACCGGTGCGGGAGTGTTGCGTTGCCCGGCGGAATGGTGACGAGCCCCATGCTGTAGTTTGCGCAGATATCCGGTGTTGCATCGCCGATGAGCTCGCTGTACGTCGCCTGGCCGCCGAATATGGGGATGGCGTCTGCCGGGGCGACCGGCCGGATCTGCTCCTCTGCCTGGGACGGGGCCGCGGTGAGGCATCCGGCGGCAAAGAGCATGCAGGCGAAGAGAAGGAGGACGATTCTGTGCATGATCAGTCATTCTGCAACGGACGAGATAAACCCGATCGCCGGGTAACTGACGTCTCGTGCGGCGATCCGATCAGGAATCTATACATGCCGACCGTGCGAACGAGTATGTGATGAGCCCGGGCGATGGGAAGCGCCGCAGCATCGGCCGTTCCGTCGGAACAAAGATATTTCTCGCTTTTTTAGCCCTCTCCACCGCAGCTCTCCTCCTGGCCGGCTTCCTCGCGTTCGCGGAGACGGAGGATATAAGCAGCTACGCCCTCCGGCAGAACGCCGAACTTGCCGACCAGGCGGTCGAGAGCACGGCTGCGCTCGAAGAGGATGCCGAGGAGTCGCTCCTCATGCTCGCAGAGGACCAGGCCTCGATCAGCACTATCGTCTTTGAGCAGGTGAGCGGCGACGTCGGTACCATGGCTGAGTACGCCGGCGAGGTCATGCACGATCCGGTGCCCGCTTCGACGGCGCCGGGTGTGGCGCCGCTCCTCTACACGGCGCCCGTTGCCGCCGTCACGGACGACGAACGCAGCGCCGTACTCCGGATGGAGAGCATCCTTCGCCCCGTCGGCGACGTCGACAGCCGCCTCTCCAGCGTCTATGTCGGAACCGAATCCGGTATGGCTCTGATCTATCCCCGGCCGGACGGTCTCAACGCTTCGTTCGATCCCCGCACCCGCGGCTGGTTCGTTCAGGCGCTGGCGACGGGGAATACGACCTGGTCGGAGCCCTACGTCGACGTCGGCGGGCACGGCCTGACGATAGCCTGTTCACAGCCGGTCACGGATGCCGGGCGGGGCTGGGTCTGGGTCGTCGGCGCGGACGTCACCATCGAGACCATCAATCAGCAGATCATCGGCACGCAGGTGGGCGACCGGGGGTATGCCCTGCTGGTCGATCGGCAGGGCAACGTCGTCAGCAGACCGGGTCTTGCGGCCGGAGATGCGCGGTGGGACGAGTCGTTCGTCACCGAGAACCTCCTTGCAAGCGGCAACCCCGATATCGTCGCGGTCGCGGAGAAGATGATAGCCGGGGAGACGGGCGTCGCCCGGGTCATGTTTGCGGACGGTGAACGGTTCGTCGCATACGCCCCGGTGGAGAGTGTGGGCTGGAGCGTCGGGGTGGTGATGCCGGTCGAGGAGGTCCTCGCCCCGGTGCTGGCGACGGAAGAGAGCATCCTGCAGGCGTCGGAGGAGACCGCCGCCCATATCACCGCCGAGCAGCAGCACATGCAGGTCATCTTCCTCGGGCTGTTCCTCGTCCTCCTGGCGGTGGTCGGCGTCCTCACGCTCCTCGTCGTCCGGCACCTCACCCGGCCGCTTGAAGAACTGCAGAAGGGGTCGGAGGCCATCGGGCAGGGCGACCTCGACTACCGGGTTGAGATCGCGACCGGCGACGAGTTCGAGGACCTCGCACGCTCGTTCAACCGGATGGCCGCCGATCTTGCCGCCCACATCGACGAGCTCCGGCAGAAAACCGCGGAAAACGAGCGGATAGGAAAGGAGCTCGAGATAGCGAAGGAGATCCAGCAGAGCATCCTGCCCGAGGCCGCACCGGTGCTCCCGGGGATCGACCTTGTGGGGTACAACCTCCCGGCGATGGAGGTCGGCGGAGACTTCTACGACTACATCCCCCTCGGGGGCGACCGGTGGGGTGTCGCGATCGCCGATGTCTCCGGGAAGGGTGTCCCGGCAGCCCTCTTCATGGCGCTCTCCCGCACCTTCCTCCGGGCGAGTGCCCTCCGCAGCCCCGACCCTGCCGCATCGGTCAGCGACGCAAACCGCGCCATCGCCCTGGACGCAAAGACCAGCATGTTCGTCACCCTCTTCTACGCCGTCCTGGACGCCCGCGAAAAGACCTTCACCTACGTGAATGCGGGTCACAATCCGCCGCTCCTCTTCAGGCCCGGGGCGAGCCGGGCCGCTCTTCTCGAGGGCAGGGGGATTGCGCTCGGGATCCTCGACGAGATCGATCCCGAGGTCGTCCGCGTCGGGCTCGGACCCGGCGATATGCTGGTGCTCTACACCGACGGCGTGACCGAGGCGACGAACGAGGGCGATGAGGAGTATGGTATCGAGAGGCTCGAGGCCTTCGTCTCGGGACTGCCGAAGGGGCTTCCGGCGAGGGAGGTGATCGCCGCGGTTGCAGAGGACGTGGCCGCCTTCGCCGGGACTGCACCCCAGTTCGACGACATCACGCTGGTGGTGCTGAAGGTGGCGTGACGGACGGCGATAGATTTAGTACGCAGGACGGGCACTCCCTGTCATGGCAGCGGCAAAGTACGAGGAGCAGCTCCGCGAGGCGGGCAGGCCGGAGCGCCAAAAGACGCACCGCCACGGCGCCGGCCATGGAGACGCGCTTGCGGACTTCCGCAGGCGCTTTATCGTCTCTACCATCCTGACGGTGCCCATTCTCCTCCTCTCCCCGACCATCCAGGGTTTCTTCGGGTTCACCCTCGTCTTCCCGGGCTCCGTCTACCTGCTCCTCGTGCTTGCCACCGTCGTCTACATCTACGGCGGATGGCCGTTTCTTGCCGGGATCGTCCGGGAACTTCGGGTGCGGTCGCCCGGGATGATGACCCTGATCGCCGTCGCCATCACCGTCGCCTATCTCTACAGCGCTGCGGTCGTTCTCGGGCTGGTCGGCGGCGACGGGTTTTTCTGGGAACTGGCGACGCTGATCGATATCATGCTCCTCGGTCACTGGATCGAGATGCGCTCGGTGCTCGGCGCCTCCCGGGCGCTCGAGGAGCTGGTGCGGATCATGCCCGCGGAGGCGCACCGCGTCACCGACGGCGGCGCCGAGGATGTCCCTGTCGAGCGTCTCGCTCCCGGCGACCGGGTGCGAATCCGGCCCGGCGAGAAGGTGCCGGTGGACGGCGTCGTGGTCGAGGGGGCGACCAGCATGAACGAGGCGATGCTGACGGGCGAGTCGAGGCCGGTCGCGAAGAAGCCGGGCGACACGGTGATCGGCGGCGCCGTCAACGCCGAGGGCTCGGTCGTCGCCGAGGTGCAGAAGACCGGGAAGGAGACCTACCTTGCGCAGGTGATCGACCTCGTGGAGCACGCGCAGCAGAGCAGGTCGCGTGCCCAGGACCTGGCTGACCGCGCCGCGTTCGTCCTGGTGGCGATCGCGCTCTCGGTCGGTGCGATCACCTTCACCGCCTGGCTCCTCGCCGGCGAGACGCTCGGCTTTGCGGTCGAGCGGTCGGCGACGGTGATGGTCATCACCTGCCCGCACGCCCTCGGGCTTGCGGTCCCGCTGGTGGTGGCGGTCTCGACGGCGCTCGCCGCACAGACCGGTCTTCTGATCCGCGACCGGAGCGCTTTTGAACGGGCGCGGAACCTCGAGGCGGTCGTCTTCGACAAGACCGGGACGCTGACCGAGGGGCGGTTCGGCGTGACCGATATCTTCCCGCTCGACACAATCGGCGAGGACGAACTGCTCCGTCTCGCCGCCGCGGTCGAGAGTGCATCGGAGCACCCCATCGCCCGGGGCGTGGTGCGGGCGGCGGAGGAGCGCGGGCTTGAAGTGCCCGGGGCCGATACGTTCCAGGCCATCCCGGGCAAAGGAGTGGAGGCAGACGTGGCCGGGCGGACGATCCGCGCCGTCAGTCCGGGTTACCTGGACGAGCAGGGGATTGCCGTCCGGAATGAGCGGGTGGCGGCGGCCGGCCGGCAGGGTAAGACCGTCGTCTATCTCCTGGAGGGCAACACTCTCCTGGGAGCGTTCGCTCTTGCGGATATCATCCGGAAGGAGTCGCGGGAGGCGGTCGACCGGCTGAAGGGGATGGGCGTCCGGTGCATGATGCTGACCGGCGACAACCGCTCCGTCGCGGCCTGGGTGGCGGAGGAGCTCGGGCTCGACGAGTTCTTTGCCGAGGTGCTCCCGACCGAGAAGGCGGAGCGGATAGCCGATGTCGCCCGGCGCTACCGGGTGGCGATGGTCGGCGACGGGATCAACGACGCACCGGCGCTGGTGCAGGCCGATGTCGGGGTTGCTATCGGTGCGGGGACCGACGTCGCGGTTGAGAGCGCGGACATCGTGCTCGTCAGAAACGATCCCCGGGACGTAGCGACGATCGTCACGCTCTCACAGAAGACCTACGCCAAGATGGTGCAGAACCTGCTCTGGGCGACCGGCTACAACGCGGTCGCCATCCCGCTCGCCGCCGGCGTGCTGATCGGAGCCGGGATCGTCATGAGCCCGGCCGCCGGCGCGGTGCTGATGAGCGCGAGCACGGTCATCGTCGCGATCAATGCTCGCCTGCTGCGCCTGTGAGGAGTCACGGTTCCCGGCCGGTGAGGTGCGTTACAACGCGGTAGAGGCCGGTCCCGATCATCCCTGCCCAGAGCGGGAAGATCGCGATGATGGCGGCTTCGCCCCCGATAACGGCCGCGAGGAACGCCCACGCAAGCGCCAGAACCTGTGCCGACTGAACCCGGAGTGGATTTAAGGGCCTGCCCGTCCGATCCCCGGCCGCTTCGACGGTGCTCGATCCGCCGATCACCGCCAGGAAGAGGAGTGATGCGAGGATGACGGCGCCGTTCACCCGCGGCCCGATGATATCGATGGCGAGGCCGCGGCCGGTGACGGCGAAGAGCCCGGTCTCCAGGGCGGCTGCCAGGGCGAACACGAGCTGTTTCCGGTTTGGGCGGGATAATACCCCGTCGAGGAGAAACGCGGCTATGGCTGCCAGTCCGGCAAAGAGATGCCCCTGCCAGAGCGGCCATGCAGCGACCGCGAGCACGATGACCGAGTCCGGGTACCCGGCCGCAAGGCCGGTGGTGCGGTTCACCATCCGGAGCAGCAGCAGGGCGAGGAGCGCGATACCCGGGTCGGGGAGCGGCAGGAGCAGGAGTGCGCCCCCCGCCAGCCCTGCCGCAACGAAAGCGGCATACTCCTTCTCGGGGTCGAGCTCGCGGGCGAGCGCCCAGGCGAGGAAGACGGACGCCGCTGCCAGAACGGCGGCGATGCCGCTTGCGAGGACGCCTGCCCCGAGTGCGAGGTTCAGGGCGACGGCGGCCGCGAAAACTCCGAGCGTCAGGATGCTGATGTTGCGGTTCGTCGGGTAGGCAGGATCGACGGACCGGACGAGTGCGGATGCCGGGGGCATGGCGATCGGCACCCCCCTCCGCCGCAGGCACGCATGAATGTTGCGGCGCTACTCTCCGGCTTCGGTCTGCCGGCTCTCGAACCGAAGAAGGGGTTCTGACGGCTCTTTCCCGATCGCTCTGAGCGCGGTTGAGATGTTTCCGTCTATGGTGAGGCGGTGCCCGGTCTTCTCCGCGTACTCGGCGGTCAGGAACGTGATGTGGTTTCTGTAGGTGGCATCGCGGGTGATGAGAAGGAGATCGCCGTCTGCCTGCCCGAGGATCATCTCCCAGATCACCTCGTCCCCGATCGTATCTTTCCTCTCGCTCTTCGGGGGATTGCCGAGGAGTTTTCGCCGGTGTGCCCGCTCGACGTGCTCCTCGGTCCGCCGGATGACGGTCACCGCCGGATCGTCGATGAGCCCGGAGAACGAAACGTACAGCGGGTCCTTCTGCGGATCGGCGATCATCTCCCTGATGCCGGCGACGAGCGACTGGAGCGCGGTATTGTAGTCGTCGCTTCTCTCCCGGAGCGTGGAGAAACCCTGCTGCTGCCGGACGAGGAACGGGGGGTGCAGGTCGTCGATCTCCGTTCTCCGCATCTGCCGGGACTGGGAGTCCAGGATCCGGTCGCGGTTGCGGAGAAATTCATCGGAGATCATGTCGGGAACGAGCAGGGAGCGCTTCAGCATCTCGATATCGCCGAAGACCTCCCGTACGTCCTCATCCGACCAGTATAATCCCAGGAACAGGTTGGTGTCGATACATATGCGCATCGTCATCCCGGGGTCATGGCCGCGGGGTGTGATAAGGGTTTCTGGCACCGGACGGAGAGACAGCCCGCCTATCGCTACGGCCGCCCGTCCGCCTGCACCGCCGCCGTAAGGGCGGCAACCATCTCGCCGGTGAGTCTCCCTTTCTTTCCGACGACCGAGGCGGTCCTGATGGTGACCGTATGCGCCGTTAAGATGTAGCTCTCGTCGAAGAGGTCAAGCCCGCCACGGGCAAAGCCGTCGAGGGAGAGCGGAATACAGGCTGCATCGGTCGGCGGGGTGCTCGATACCGGGCAGACGATGAGAGCGTTCCTCTCGACTGCGGTGATGACGACTGCAGGCCGCGTCTTCTCGCCTCCGGCTCCGCCGAAGCGGAGGGGTGCGAGAATGACATCCCCGGCCGCGAAGGATCCCATACCGATATGCATGGACGTTTCGGAGGATAAGGGAATTGATCTTCCTGCCGGGAATGCACCTATATAGGATGAGTGCCGCAGTCCCCTGCATGCAGCAGCAGGTGACACGTACGGCCGGTGAAGGTGATGCAGAGGCCGTCATCGGAGCGATCAACGGACGGCGGAGCATCCGGGAGTACGAGAAACGCGATCTTGCGGAGGAGACGGTTCGCCGGCTCATCGATGCAGGTGTCCAGGCGCCGACCGGGCTTGGTTTCCAGCCCTGGCGGTTCGTCGTCGTCAGGGACAGAGACCTGATGCGGGAGGTCTCGGAGTACTGCAAGAAGACGCTGACCGCAGAACTGGCGGGTGTGGACGACGAGAGTACGCAGCGGTTCCTCTCGCTCCTCAAACAGGAGGGCTTCAACATCTTCTACAACGCCCCGGTGCTCGTCCTCGTCTTCGGCGCCGCTGACGATCCCATGAGTTCCCTCGACTGCACGCTCTGCGCCGAGAATATGATGCTGGCCGCCTGGTCGCTCGGAGTCGGGAGCTGCTGGATCGGATCGGCGAGCGTCGTCGCCCGGAATTCCGACCTCATGGAGCGCCTGCAGGCGCCGGAGGGCTACAATCTTGTGGCGCCGCTGATCTTCGGCTACCCTGCAGCCATGCCGGAGAAGCCGGAACGGCGCGATCCGGTGATCACCCGGGTCGGCTGATCCGCCGGCCAGAACCCCTTTTTTCAGATCGGTGCACCCGGGTACTGCGCCGCACACTCCTGGTAGACGTGGAAGAGCTGGAAGACGAGCGCGATCGTGTAGATGATCACCAGAAAGACCAGCATCAGTGCAAGGTTCGCATTACCCGCCTGCAGGTGCGACCGGATGTCCCGCAGGACCGGGTACGCCGGGACGACGACGAAGACGACCGCAAAGAGCAGCATCATCACGACGGTGGCGAGGGTGATATCGGTGTCCGGCAGCCCGTTTCGCAGCAGCTCGATGAGCATCAGGATGATCTGGCGGTACGACAGGATGGTTGCGATCAGCAGAAACCCGAAGAAGGATGCGTAGGACCCGACGACGCCGACCTCGCCGGCGGAGAAGAGCGGCTTTCCGGGCGTAAGCGCACGCGTATCAGGCATGTTCCTCTCCCTCTTCGAGGGTGAAATCGACCTCGAACATCACGTAGCGCGCCTCCTCCATCCCCGCCGCCCGGTAGGCTTCCTGTGCAGTCACGTTCTCGGCATCGACGTAGAGCCGGAGCCCCGCCACATCAGGCCGTGCCCGCGCTTCCCGCTCGACCTGCCGGTAGATCCGCCTGAAGACCCCCCGGCGGCGGGCACCCTCCTGCACGTAGACGCTCTGTATCCACCAGAAGAACCCGCACCGCCAGTCGCTCCACTCGTACGTCACCATGCACTGACCGAGGATGCGCCCCTCCTCCGCCGCAACGAGGTAGAACCCCCGGCACGGGTCGGCGAGGACGGCGTCGACCCCCGCCCGTGCCGTTGCCGGATCGAGATCGCGGCCCTCCGTCTCCCGTGCGGTCGCACGGTTGTTCTCTGCAATGGTTCCGGCATCCTCCGCCACGGCACGCCTCAGGATCAGCGTCATCATCATACAGGGGCCTGAGAAGACTATCAGCGTTTCTGAACGCCCCTGCCGCAACTCCCAAATACCCGGGGGCATGAGAATCCTCCCATGCAGGGCACGGTCAGGGTCTCCATGGAGGACGGTATGCGGACAGCAGAGATACGGGGCATCGGTGCTCTCCGGGTGCGCTACCGCTCCGCAACGAACCTCACCGAGGCCGTCCTCGACACCGCCGCGGGAGTAGAGTTCCTGAAGGCTGAAGGCGTTACGTCGATCGGGCTCGTCGGCCACTCATTCGGAGGCGCGGTCGTCATTCAGGCGGCTGCAAACGACGACGCCGTGGACACGGTCGTCACCCTCGCAACGCAGAGCCTCGGCGCCGCCCCGGTCTCCCGTCTCAAGCCGGAGGCCTCAGTACTGGTGATCCACGGGAAGGAGGATGGCATCCTCCCGCCTTCTTCGTCGGTCTCCACCTACCAGCGTGCCCACGAGCCGAAGGCGCTGATCCTCTATGAAGGGGCGGGGCATATGCTCGACGAGGTGGCGGGTACCGTCTCCCGCGACGTGATGGAATGGCTCCTTGGCCGGCTCGGGTGATCGCAGGCTCGTTTCGTGCAATTAATGACCTATTTTCTGCAAAACCTGGAGAGGTGGTACGGATGAATCTGCGTGAGTTCAAACTGGAACGGTTCCTGGCGGAGTACGAGTTTCGTGCACCCTACCTGCTCTGCACCTCGGACTGCGAATCGGTGAGCATCGGCGACCTTCTGGCGATGGAAGAGGGGGCGGCGGACGCCTTCTCGGCTATCCGGCTCGGATACGGCGAACCTGCAGGCAGCCCTGCGCTGCGGGAGGCGATAGCGGGGCTGTACGAGGGGATAGGGCCGGACGCAATCGTCGCCTTCAACGGGGCGTCCGAGGGGATCCTGGCCTACATGAGCGCCGTTCTCGCGCCGGGAGACCACATCGTCGTCCAGTGCCCCGCCTACCAGTCGCTCCACGAGACCGCCCGGGCGAACGGCTGCAGTGTGACGCCGTGGCGGATGACCGAGCAGAGCGGCTCCTGGCACCTTGACCTCGATACGCTCGAGGAGAGTATCCGGAAGACCACCCGGGCGATCGTCATCAACTCGCCCCACAACCCGACGGGGTACCAGATCCCGCGGCGGGACTTCCTCGCCATCGCCGAGATCGCCGACGACCACGGAATAGCCGTCTTCTCCGACGAGGTCTACCGCTGCCTGGAGCACCCGGGCACCGGGCGGCTTCCCGCCATGGCCGATATCGCCGAGAACGGCATCTCCCTCGGGGTGATGTCAAAGGCGTTCGGGCTCGCGGGGCTGCGCACCGGCTGGATTGCCACCCATGATACGGCGGTGCTGCGGAGGGTCGGCGCGTTCAAGGACTACTCGACGATCTGCAACAGCGTACCGAGCGAGTTTCTCGCAGCTCTTGCGCTCCGGCACGCGGATGCGCTGGTGGAGCGAAACCTCGGGATTGTCGGAGAGAACATCCGCCTGCTCGAGGGATTCTTCGACCGGCATCGTGACCTCTTCGCATGGTCGCACCCGGCGGCGGGTTCGACCGCCTTTCCGGCGATCCGGTTCGATGAAGATGTCGAGCAGTTCTGCATCAGGCTGGTCGAGGAGTGGGGCGTGCTGCTGCTGCCCGGCACGGTATTCGACTACGACGGCCGGCACTTCCGGATGGGATACGGCCGGCGCGACCTCGCCCGCTCGCTCGAACGGCTCGAAGAAGCCATCGAAGCAGGGTTCTGCCCCTGATCCCCCGTCACCCGCGCGTCGCGTCCCGTGCCATGCAGGGGTCGTCGCTGGCAAACCCGTCCACGCCGAGGCTCTCGGCCCGGTGGATATCCTCCACGCTGTTCAGCACCCAGGGGATCACCAGAAGACCACGCTCGTGCGCCGTGCGCACAAGGCCGCCGTCGAGCCGGTCGAACCGGGGGAGGACGGCGTCGGCGCCGAGGTCTGCGGCGTCCCGGACGGGATCTCCCTGCTCCTCGGAGAAGATGAGTCCTGCTCCGGCGCCGGGGAGGAGCTTCTTCGCCGCCGCCACGCTCCCGGCGTGGAAGGAGACGAGCATGCACCGTTCCGGCAGGTTCTCGAGGAGGGTTGAGCAGACGATCTCCTCGGTTCCCTGCTCCTTGATCTCGACGATGAGCCCGGAGCGTCCGTCGACGAGGCTGAGCACCTCCCGCAGTGTCGGGATCTTCTCCCCCTCTCCGGCGTCGAGGCTCCGGAGGTCGTCGAGAGCGAGGTCGCGCACCCTGCCCGTCCCGTTCGTCGTCCGGTCGACCGTTGCGTCGTGGATCACCACCGGTATCCCGTCCCTGGTGAGGCGGACGTCGATCTCGACGTAATCGGCGCATGCCATGCCCGTGCGGAGTGCGGCAAGGGTATTCTCCGGTGCACGCGCCCGTGCACCCCGGTGCCCTACGATGAACATACTCCCCCTCTCTGGAACCGGGCACGATATACCTGATGGGCGGTGGGCGTGCCTCGCGACGAGGGGGAGCTCGGAAAAAAGAACTATTCCGGAATCTCTGATCTCATCAGAGTTTCTTCTCCACCGCGATCATGATCGCGGCGGCGATGAGCAGCAGAATAATATCGTTGATGTACGGGATGGAGGAGATGAGCGACTGGATGAGAGACGTGATATGGAAGAAGTCCTCGACCACCTTCAGGACGATATAAATAACGATGAGCCCCCCGATTAATTTTATAAGGGGTGTGATATCTTTCATGCAGGATATTTGGCGATAGTTCGTATTAAACCATATGCTTTGCGCAGCGGGAAATTCCTCCGAGAATTGCAAAAATCGAGGTTTCTCCTGGACGATATCGCTGCCCTGCGGTGAGGTATCCGGGAAGGGGTTCGCCCTCTCGGGGATGCCTGCAACGATCGGCGAAAAGAGAGGATTTTTCAGAAAAGGGCACTTCGGCCGCCGCCGCCCGGTGCCTCTTCCTGCATCGCCGGACCCGGCAGAACGTGCTATTTCTGCTGGACCCGGCGAAACTCCGATTCCACGTCCTCGATGGTGTTGTACAGCCGGTCGTCGAACATCTCAAGGACACGGATAACCGCCGGTATCGCTCCGGTCTTCTTTGCGTGGTCGATGATCCGCTGCTTGGGCGCCGGGTACGTGACCCACTGGATATGCACCTCAAGTGCGGCAGGGCTCAGCTCCTCGATCGGTACGGCCTTTGCGGACTGTTCTTTCCCCATCTCTTTCACTCCTCCTGGTTTTCTTCGTCACCGGTGCCGGGCAGATACAGAACCCGGGTGCAGCCAAAATGGTTTCGGTCATCCGGGCGGCCGCCCGGAACCGGTACCAAGTGGCTCTGGTGAAACACCGCGTGAAACGCTTGGGGGGTACACACCCGGTTGATGGAGATATCTGCTCCGGTTCTCCGAAAAACCCCTCTGACACCTCGCTCCAGGACGGCCATCGCCTCCGCACAGTGTCCGGTTATGCTATGGCATCCTCGAAAGCCGGAATGAGCACCGTGACAGCCCGAAAAAATTGGTTATTTGATCCTGCCGAACTCTTTGCTCACGTCCGCGGCGGACTGGTACTGCTTGTCGTCGAACTGCTGCAGCGCCGTGATGACGGCGTCGGGCGCGTCGTTCTTCCTGGCATGATCGATCAGGTCATGTTTGCCTGCCGGATAGTCCATGCCGCCGAGGAATTTCTGGAGTGCGGATGCGCTCAGTTCCTCGAACGACTGTTCCGCATGCAGCGACGCCTGGCCGCCTTTCTGTCCGCCTCTGACCGATGGTCTCTCTTCTGCCATTGTTCATCTCCCCGCATCCGGTAGATGCAACGCCCCGAAACCGGTTCAGACGACAAATAGGTTGCGGTCGAAGGATCTCGATGCCGGATGGCGTGGTGGTATCCCGGGCACGTCCCGAACGTGTCTGCGGATGGAACGACCTGTCTCGATCGGCGCACCTTTCCCGTCCTGCCGGCAGGAACGATGTGCATCATAGGTAGAATCTGTGTGGGGTATTCCCGGGATGCAGATCCCCCAGCTCCCCTCACGTCCACCCGGTACAGGTACGAACGGTCGTGGCGCATCCGGCGCAACAAAGAAGGCTTATTGGCATCGCTGCCGTACGCATACCAATAACCTGCCGGTCAGCCGTACCGGCATCGGGACGCATCTCTTCCATGACCCTGCGACCGCTCCACCCAGGACCCGGGCTTCTCCCGGTCGTTATGCTCCTCTGCATCGTCACCGCAGCGTTCTCGTCTGCAGGCTGCACCGCTCTCGCGGGCACCGATGCCGCCCCCGTCCGTATCGGCGTTCTGCTGCCGGCAAACGGTCCGCTTGCCATGCACGGGCTGGACAGTCTTGCCTGGGCGGTGGACGCCCTGAACCGGCAGGGCGGATTTGACGGTCGCCCGATCGAGCTCATCTACCGGGACACGAGCACCGGCAATATATCCGCATACGCGGAAGAACTCGCCGGGCGGGGCGACATCGGCGTCATCATCGGCCCTGCGACGAGCGCGGAGCTTTCTGAAATTGCCCCGCTCGTCACGAGCCAGGGCAAGATCCTCATCTCTCCGAGCGCCACGTCGGGACTCATTACGGCCGGTTTTGCGGAAAGTGACCGCGTCTGGAGAACCTGCGCCGTCGACGGCCAGCAGGTGAAGGCGGTCTTCCGGGTCCTCCACGATGATGGTGTCCGGAACGTCTCGCTCATCACCGCGGACGCGACCTATGGGGAGACATTTGCGCGGCTCGCCCCTGGAGCGGCCGCGATGACCGGGATCCGGATCACCGGAGCGGTCTCCGTTGATGCATCCGACGACGTCGCGGGGCTTGCCGCACGGATCGGCGAGGAAGACCCGGATATGGTCGTTGCTGCGGTGTACCCCGAAGATGCGGCCAGGATCGCAGATGCGCTGGATGCAGCGGGCTCGTCCGCCGATCTCTTCCTGACCGATGCCTGCCGGTCGCCGTACCTGCTGGAAGCCCTGGGCGAGCGGGCGGAGGGAGTCCGGGGTACGTCGCTCACCTCCGATCCCTCGACCGGGTTTGCCATCGCCTACGAGGAGACCTTCGGGGAGATGCCTCCGCCGTTTGCCGCAGAGACCTACGACGCGCTCCTCCTCGCCGTCTACACCGCGGCGCGGCAGGAGGCGGCACCGGCCGAATCGCCTGCAGAATCTCTCCGCCGGGTCGTCTCCGGCGACGGCATCACCAAAGGCTGGGACCCCCAGGAGGCGGGCGAGGCCATCGCGACGCTCCGTACGGGCGGGCACCCGGCTGTCACCGGTGCTTCCGGCCCTCTCCGGTTCGGCGCACGATCATCCGCAGGTCCGCTCGTCGGCTACTATACCTGCTGGGCCGTCGAAGGCGGAGCCTTCTGCGAGAGCACTCCGGTTCCTTCTGCGGACGTCTCTCCGGCACTCCCCGGCCTCTCGTACGACCCGGCCGGCGATACCGGAGACGACCGGCCGGTGGTCTGGATGGTCTACCCGCTGGTGAAGGGCGACCGGTCGTTCGCGGACTCGGCGTACCGGGGTCTTTTCCGTGCGCAGGAGTCGTTCTCCATCGTCAAGCGGGAGTGCACCTACGGCGACCTTCCGCTCCTCGATGCCGTCTTCGCTGCGCAAACCTTCACCGAGAAACCCGACCTCGTGATAACCGAAGGGTTCCAGTTCACCGACGCCTCACGGAGATGGGCGGAGGCAAACCCGGGCATCCGGTTCTTCACCCTCGAACAGGCGGACTATGGCCTTCCGAACGCATGCGACGTCGTGATGGTTCCGTACGGGGCGTCGTATCTCGCGGGCGTGATGGCAGCGAACATTACATCGACGGGCAGGATCGGTGCGATCGCCGGGGCGCCCGTCTCCGTCATCGATCCGTTCGTCGAGGGATTCCGGGCAGGGTCGGAGGCGTATGACCCGTCCGTGAACGTCACGGTGCGCTATGTCGGCGAGAGCTTCGCGGGGTTCGGCATGCCGGAGCGTGCGGGTGAGATCGCCCGGGAGCTCCGTAATGAGGGCGTCGACGTCATCCTGATGATCGCCGGCTCCTCGAACACCGGGATCGTCGACGCCGTCCGGGAGACCGGCGACGTCTATCTCATCGGCGAGGATACCGACCAATCCTACCTCGCCCCGAGCCTCGTCGTCGCATCGGTGGTAAAGCAGATCGATCGGATCGTCTGTCATGCGGTGGAGGAGGAGGTCTCCGGGGCGTTCACGCCGGGAAGGGAGGTCTGGACGCTCGAGAACGACGGCACCGGGCTTTTCATCTCGCCCCGGTTCGCCGACTATGCATGGGCCGCCACCGACTGGCGGGAACGGGCGATCGCTGCGGAGAAAGAGTATCTAAAAACAGCCGTCATCTGACCGGGACGATCCCCCGCTCCGATCATGCTCCTGCCGCAGTTTCCCCTTTCATGATCGCTTTCCTACGCGAATCGAATCATCATGTTTATTAGCTGCTTCGGTGTATCCCTCACCATGGCTCGAAAAATTGTATCATCCGTGCTTATTTCCGGTATTATCGTTACTATGGTCATTTTCGCCGGAACACTCCCTGCAACGGCGGCTTCCGATGCGCGGCTCGAAGGATTTGATGCCTATATCGAAAAGATGCTCGCCGACTACGAAGTACCCGGCGCCGTCGTTGGAATAGTCGAAGGTGACCGGGTGATCTATCTGAAAGGGTTCGGCGTCCGGGAAATCGGCGAGCCCGGGACGGTCGACGAGAACACCAGGTTCCAGGTTGCGTCGGTCACGAAATGGTTTACGGGAGCGGCGATAGGCACTATCGTCGATGAGGGAAAACTCTCCTGGGATACCCCGGTTGTTGAGTATATTCCCGAGTTTGCATTGAAGGACGAGTATGCCGGCAGATATGCCACCCTCCGCGACCTCCTCGCCCACCGGGCAGGGCTTGCACCCTATGGCGGCGAACTTCTCGGCAGGATTGGCTACTCGAATGAGGAGATACTCCACCGGACCCGATACCTGGAACCTGCCGCAAGTTTCCGTGAGCGGTATCTCTACAGCAACGTCGGTTACTTTGTCGCCGGCGAGGTGGCGGCCCGGATAGACAACCGGTCCTGGGAGGACCTGACGAGAGAACGGATACTTGTGCCCCTCGGGATGACGCGGTCCGGCACCACGCATGAGACCATGTACCTCGACAGTAACCACGCATCCGGGCATGCCGGATACGGTTTGGATCTGGAGACGATCCCGCTTGAGTCCGCTTCTATGCCTGCTGCCGGCCAGATTGTCTCGACGGGCGCGGATATGACCCGGTGGGTCAGGATGCTCGTCGGCAACGGGACGTTTGAAGGAGAGCAGATCCTCGCTCCGGCAACGCTTATGGAGATCATGAAGCCGAGCATGGTCAGCGGGCCGGGAGGCCCGTTGGGCGATCCGAACGGGGCGACCGGGCTTGGGTGCGACAGTTACCGTTTCCTCGAGTACCGTGTTGTCGAGAAGAACGGGGCGCTTGACGGGGTACGGTCGATCGTCGCGATAGTGCCAAAAGAGCAGATCGGAATCGTCGTCATTGCAAACAAACAGCTGACGGCATTCCCTGAGGCGGTGCGGTGCGAGTTCCTCGAACGCTTCCTCGGAAGAGCCGGTGTCGATCTTCAGGAGAAGACCCTTGCAAGCCAGAAGATCTGGGATTCGCTCATTCTTTCCCCCGATATTCCAGCGGACGCTCATCCGCAGACGCGGGACAGCGCAGATTTTGCCGGCACATACATGGGGTCCCTCTTCGGCGACCTCCGGGTGATTGCTGCCGGGGACGTTCTGACGGTCGAGATCGGCAGGGTAGGTTTCCCCGGAAACCTCACGCATGTGACCGATAACGTGTTCTGGCTCTCCTGGCCAAATCCCGACGATCAGCCCGGATACATCACCTTTACCACCGGTCCGGACGGGAGCGTGAACGGGATCGATTCAAAGACCTTCGGGAGATTTACGCGGACCGGCCAGGCTTAACCGTCTCCCTTTTTTAACCCTTTGAGACAGCTGGAGACGCAGACGATGCTGTCCAAAGAGACGTCTGGACACCGTACCACCGGGGGTGACGGATCGGTTCCTGACTCCGGGAGCGGCATCTGTCGGTGCACCGGATGATGTTGCGGAGATTGCCACACGGATCCGGAAGAAAGGGCCGCTGCGGTTGTTGCTGCCGTATACCGGAAAGGTCGTCGGGATCGGAGTGACGGACTGATTGTAAAGAGTCAGGTCTGCGATCGCCCCTCTTCCGCCCTAATCCCGGGTCTGATTCCAAAGATATATATTTTCTATGTGTCTATTGTATTTTCATGGAAAGGAACGGATTATTCGTGATGCTGGCCTGCGCTACGGTGCTGGCCGTGCTCTTCGCCGGCTGCACCGGCACCCAGACCGAGACGCCGGCAGCGACCGGTTCAGAAAAACAGACGTACATCATCGGCATCGACGCCGAGTACCCGAACTTCACCTTCATCGACAAGGACGGCAACGCCGTTGGCTTCGACGTCGACTCCGCCAAGTGGATCGCCGAGCAGCAGGGTATTGAGGTGACGTTCCAGCCGGTTGCCTGGGACTCTATCATTCCCGCGCTCCAGGCAAAGAAGATCGATATGGTCTACGCCGGCATGACGATCACCGACGAGCGGAAAGAGAAGGTCAACTTCACCAACCCCTACTGGACGGTCAACCAGGATGTCGCAGCACGCGAGGGTTCAAGCGTCACGCTTGACGACGTCCTCGCCGGCAGCGCGACGATCGGAACCCAGCGGGGCTGCACCGCCGCGATCTGGGTCGAGGAGAACCTGATCGAGACCGGCAAGATGCCGGCCGAGAACCTCAAGCAGTACGACAACACCCCGCTTGCGGTCAACGACCTCGAAGCAGGCAGGGTCGACGCGGTCATGTATGACGACCTGGTGCTCAAGGACATCATCGCCGGCAAGTCCGTACACATCATCGGATCGGTGGAGACGAACGAGCAGTTCGGTATCGCCATCCGCAAGGACGACGTCGAGCTCCTGAATACCATGAACGAGGGCCTCGGGAAACTGATGAACGACCCCTACTGGGACGAGCTCCAGGCAAAGTACAACATGGCGTGATTCTCCCGGATATCCGGGAATCGGAGAGGATGGCCGCTGCGGCACCCTCTCTCCTGATTTTTCTCATCTACCATGCATGCACACGACCGTAAACCGATAGCCTGCGCCCTTGCGGCCGCGATACTCATCGGCCTCTCCGCACCGCTCGCCAAGCTCCTGCTCGGGGAGGTGGAACCGATCACCCTCGCTTCGCTCCTCTACATCGGAAGCGGTCTTGGGGTCGTCTGCATCGCCGCCGCACAGGCAGCGTGCGGGCGAGACCGGCGGCAGACGGAGTCTGCCCTCCAGAAGGCCGACCTCCCCTGGCTTTTCGGGATGACCCTCTTCGGCGGTGTCCTCGCCCCGGTGACGCTCATGTTCAGCCTTGGCATGCTCCACGCGGCGACCGCCGCCGTCCTGCTGAACTTCGAGGCGGTGGCGACAACGCTGCTTGCGGCCCTCATCTTCAGCGAACCGGTCGGCCGGCGGATCTGGGCGGCGATGGGGTGCATCACGGCGGCGTGCCTGCTGCTCTCGTGGGACCCAACGGCCGCGTTCGGGCTCTCCCTGCCGGCGCTCGGGATCCTGGCGACCTGCACCCTCTGGGCGCTCGACAATAACTTCGGCCAGAGGCTCTCGGGCCGCGATCCCCTTCAGGCGATCGCCGTCAAGGGGCTGGCCGCCGGCATCGCCACCCTCTGCATCGCTCTCCTGTTCGGGGAGCATCTCCCGAGTCCGCTCACCTGCACTGTTGCCATGCTCTTCGGGTTCATCAGCTACGGCGGCCTTGTGAGCGTGCTCTTCCTTCTGGCGCTCCGCGGCATCGGCACCGCCCGGTCAGGCTCCCTCATCGCGATCGCACCGCTCTTCGGGGTGGTCGCCTCGCTCGCCGTCTTTGCCGACCTGCCGGAGATGCTCTTCTTCGCGGCGGCTCCGGTCATGGCAGTCGGTGTCTGGCTGCTGGTCTCGGAGGATCACGTGCATTCGCACTGCCACCCGGCGGAGGTACATGCCCACCGGCACCGGCACGACGACCTCCACCACGACCATGAGCACGCTCCCGGCGACCCGCCGGTCTCGGCGGACGCCGAGCACGCTCACGTCCACCGGCACGCCGAGGTGGTGCATACGCACCAGCACCGGCCGGACATCCATCACCGGCACTCGCACCGGTGATGCGGTTCTTTTTTTCGCGAAAGGGCACACCGGAGCCTTGTGGAGCAGATCCGCTTCAGGAGTGCCTGGGAGTCTTCGTGCTCGCCAGAATTCTGTTATGCAACTCCACGGTCAGGTATTCGGGAATGCCGGATGCGGGCACCCGGCATCCGGAACCAAAAAAAGATACTCAGAGCTGCATCGCGGAGGTCTCGCCCCGGATCATGCCGGGGACGGAGACGTGCTTCTCGAGGAGATTAACGGCGACCGTCGTGATGGTCACGAGGGCGAGGTAGACCAGTCCGACGACCATGAACGTCTCGGTATAGGCGAAGTACTTGGTGGCGACGAGTTTTCCCGCGCCGGAGAGCTCGATCACCGTCAGCATGTAGGCGAGCGACGAGTACTTAATCAGGTAGATGAACTCGTTCGAAAGCCCGGGGATGGCCCGTATCAGCGCCTGCGGGAGGATGATATTCCGGATCGCCTGCAGCCGCGTCATCCCGAGCGCCTGAGCGGCGACCATCTGCCCGTCCTTGATCGAGAGGATCGCGCCCCGGATGTACTCCGAGTTGTACGCGCCGTTGCAGAGGATGAACCCGATCACCGATGCGGTGAAGGCCGAGAAGGTGATCCCGACCGACGGGAGGCCGAAGTAGAGGATGATGAGCAGCAGCAGCAGGGGCGTCCCCTTGATCAGGTAGACGAAGACCTTGCAGACCGGGGAGAGGATGCCGCCGCCGTACTGCCTTCCCACCGCCACGCCGATCCCGAGCAGGAGGCCGAACGGCGCCGAGACTGCAATGAGCTGCAGCGTGACGACAAGGCCGCTCATCAGCGCCGGGAGGAGGATCTCGGTGAGGAAGGTTATCTGATCCATGCTTTCTGTTCCTTATTCAGTCGGTGAGCTGGCCGAGGAAATTTCGTGTCCGGGTATACTGCGGGTCGGAGAGGAGCGTCTCCGGTGCTCCCTGTTCGGCGATGACGCCGTTCTCCATGAAGAGGATTTCGGTGGCGGCCGAACAGGCGAAGCTCATCTCGTGCGTGACCACGAGCATCGTCATCCCCTGCTGCGCGAGTTTCCGCATCACTTCCAGAACCTCGCGTGTCAGCTCCGGGTCGAGTGCCGAGGTCGGTTCGTCGAAGAGAATGACGTCCGGGTCCATAGCGAGTGCCCGGGCGATCGAGACCCGCTGTGCCTGCCCGCCGGAGAGCTCGGCAGGATAATGGTCTGCCCAGTCCTCGAGCCCGACCTGGCGGAGTTCGGAGAGCGCCTTTTCACGTGCCTCCTCTTTTTTCATCTTTTTTACCTTCAGGAGCGCGATCTCGACGTTCTCGATGGCGCTGAGGTGGTCGAAGAGGAAGAAGTTCTGGAAGACCATCCCGATCTTCTGCCGGAAGTGGTTGATCCGCGGCCCGGAACCGGTCACCTCCTCGCCGTGCAGCCAGACCCTTCCCCGGTCCGGGGGTGTCAGCTGGTTGATGCAGCGCAGCAGCGTGCTCTTGCCGGTTCCGGAAGGACCGATGAAGACCTTGGTGTCGCCTTTCCGGACACCGAAGGAGACACCGCAGAGAACCTCCTTGTTCCCGAAGGACTTGTGAATGTCCTCAACGTTCAGAATATAGTTGTTCGTACTCATGCGTTCACACCGCTCCTGACCCGAAGCCCGGTATTGCTATCCTCTTCTCCAGCCGATGCAGGATTCTTATGCCGCCGTAGTTGAGGAGAATGAAGACACCGGCGGTCGCTATGTAGATCGGCATCGTGACGTGGGTCTGCGAGACGATCTGCGATGCCCGGGTGAGCAGCTCCGCAACACCGATGGCATAACAGACCGCCGAGTCGGTCAGAATGTTCGGGTACTCGTTCGACCACCCGGGGAGAGCTATCCGCACCGACTGCGGGAGGATGATCGACCGGATCGCCGTCAGCCTGCTCATTCCGAGCGAGCGCGCCGCGATCATCTGCCCTTCTCCGATCGACTGGATCGCTCCCCGGAAGATCTGGGACTGGTATGCGGCGCCGCGGAGGCCGAGCACAACCGCACCGACGACGAACGCCGGGACGTCGCCGAGGCCGAGACCCGGGAAGATGCCGAAGTAGAAGAGGAAGAGGAGCACCAGAATGGGGAGCCCCCTGAAGAACCAGACGTAGATGCCGACGATCCAGCGGAGCGGACGCGAGCCGTAGACCTGGCCGAGCGCCATCGGCAGACCCATCACGACGCCGAGCCCGAGAGCACTTAGGACAAGACCGAGCGTTACCAGAACGCCGGTGAGGAGATACGGAGCCCAGTCGATGAGGATTGCTAAAACGTCCATTTCTGGTATTCCCTGACTTATCTCATGCTCCTCCGGCGGCGGATAGCCCTGTGGGAGAGAGCAGGCATCACTTGGATATATAACGGTTTTTTGTGGAAAGGAAATAAAATTTGTTAATTTATCTCCTTCCCGGTGAAAAAGGTGAGAACGGGGGAGCCGTTCACATCTCCCATTTGTCCTGGAGTTCGTCCCAGTAGGGATCGTTCATCAGTTTCTCGAGGCCTTCGTTCATGGTATTCAGGAGCGCGACATCGCTCTTGCGGATGGCAACCCCGTACTCTTCGCCGGTATCGATCTCACCGATGATGTGTGCGGGCTTGTCCGCAATAGCGTCGAGCATCGGGGGCGTGTCGTAGATTGCTGCGTCTATCCGCTTGTTCTGCAGATCGGTGGCGACCAGCGGGAAGTTGTCGTAGAGCTTGAGGTTCTCGGCCGGCATCTTGCCGGTCTCGATCAGGTTCTCCTCGACCCAGATCTGGCCGGTGGTGCCGCGCTGGGCGCCGATGATCAGCGTTCCGGCATAGAAGTCATCCATGGTGACCGATGTGTCGTCGTGGATGGCGACCGACTGGTTCACCTTCCAGTAGGGGATGCTGAAGTTGACCTTCTCCTGCCGCTCCTTGGTGATCGTCATTCCCGAGTAGACCATATCGATCTTGCCGGCCTGGAGTGCGGGGATGATGCCGTCCCACGCGGTCGGCTGGAACGTCACGTCAAAGCCCTGCTGCTCGGCGATCCACTTTGCGGAGTCCACATCGAACCCGATGGCGTTGCCGTCTTTGTCAAGGTACGAATACGGGGGATACTCAGCGTCGATGCCGATGATGTACGTCTGTTTTTCTGAACCGGTCGCTGCCGGCGTCTCGGTCTGGGTGCCGGTACAGCCGGCAATCCCGACGATCAGAAGAAGCAAGCATGCACAGATTGCTCCTAATGCCTTCCTTTCCATAGATGAAAGCTATTGGGATGCGCCTATTTAGGTGTTGTGAAATGAAGGCGTTGAGCGCCCGGATCAGGGAACCGCTCCGTTCTGCAGAACCCAAATGAGCTACTCGCCGTGCTTTATCCATCTGTACATCGATATATTCCTCGGTAGTGCCCTACGAAACAACTGATACTCCCTTTGTTGGGATCGATCCGGGTGTTCCCGATTGATTGCACCCCGGGGCACGGCTTTCCATTGGGTATCGCCATGACTGCCCCCGCCCCTGGAGGCGGGGGAGGAGGCCGGAGGCCGGGCGAGGTTGGGGGGGTGAGGTGTGCGGATCTTTGCGTAAAACAGGGGAGGGGGGAGGCTCCACCCCCATGGCGATAGCCACCACGGTTCACGGCATGGGGAGACGCCGGGACAAGCCCGGTCCGGCACCAATCCCGTCAGGGAAGAATGACAGCCGGAATAGAGTTTCACCAAGGCCCGATACTGGAAATCTTCTCCCCAGGTTATTTTTGTCATGAACGCGGGTTGGTGGATAGCGTAATTTCGGTCGGATTCTCTGAGATCACGTATCAGGCATATGCTGGAGCACTACCTATTCCTCCGGAAGCGATACGAATGCGAAAGAAGACCTATATCAAACGGTTCGGTGTCATCCCGGCGGCAAAATTCACGCCGGTGCTCACGGCGCTCTACGGGCTGGTTATCGGCGTTACTGCCACACTCGCCGGACGGTTCGCGCCTGTCGCGGGAGGGCTCGCACACGGCATCCCGGGTGCCATCGGCACGATCGGGCTCGGTGTCGGTCTGGTCGTGCTCTTCACGCTTGCCGCGGCGCTGATCGGGTTCATCATCGGGGCGATCCTTGCCGCCCTCTACAATATCGTCTTCTCCACGACCGGCGGGATCGAGGTCGAACTGGATATCAAAGAGCGAAGCCGCCACCAGCCCCTGCAGATACATAGAGGTATCCCTCCCCGCCGCACCCGGGCCGCGGCAGTCCCGGCGAATCTCTCCCCCAAAAAGGGTTGCATCCTCTTTTGCGGCACGAAGGGAAAGCGTCCCGGCCGGCCTCCTCTTCCGCCCGGCGGTGAGCAACACTTAAGTAGATGAGAACGAGGAGACTTGGACATGCCAGCCCAGGCCGATATCACAATCCCTCTCGACGTGCCCGGCGAGGCGCGGGAGACGTACCTGAACGGGTACCGGACGATGACGCACGGGACCGGGAGACTGATGCTCTTTGCCGGCGACCAGAAAGTCGAGCACCTCAACGAAGATTTCTCCGGGGAGGGGATCTCGCCGGACGATGCCGATCCCGAGCATCTCTTCCGGATCGCCGACCAGGCGCGTATCGGCGTCTTCGCAACGCAGCTCGGCCTTATCGCCCGCTATGGGAGCGATTATCCGGACGTGCCCTACCTGGTCAAGCTCAACTCCAAGACCAACCTCGTCGAGACCGCACAGCGCGACCCGCTCAGCTCCGAGCTGCACCACGTCCGGCAGGCCGTCGATCTCCGTGACCGGGCCGGACTGAAGATCCTCGGCGTCGGGTACACGGTGTACCTCGGCAGCGATTACGAGGCGGTGATGCTCTACCAGGCGGCGCAGATCGTCCACCGTGCGCACCAGCACGGCCTCCTCTCCGTGCTCTGGATGTATCCGCGGGGGCGGGCGGTCAAGGACGAGAAGGACCCGCACCTCATCGCCGGTGCCGCCGGGGTCGCGGCGACGCTCGGTGCCGACTTTGCCAAGGTGAACCCACCGAAGAAAGGCGGCTCCGCCGACGCGTCGCTTCTGCGTGAGGCAACCCTCGCGGCCGGCCGGACGAAGGTCGTCTGTGCGGGCGGCGCGACCATGGACGCCGCCGGGTTCCTGCAGCAGCTCTACGACCAGATCCACAGCGGCGGGACAGCGGGGAACGCGACCGGCCGGAACGTCCACCAGCGCGACCTCGACGAAGCCGTCAGGCTCTGCAATGCGATCTCCGCCATCACGCTGGACGACGCCGGTGTCGACGAAGCGCTGAAGATCTACCAGGGGGCGTGAGGGGCGATGACGACGATAGGCGTGCTGACGGGCGGCGGCGACTGTCCGGGGTTGAACGCCGTCATCAGGGCGGTCGTCAGGACGGGGATCAAGTACGGCTACGACACGATCGGGATCCGGGACGGATGGGCGGGCCTCGTCGAGGGCAACGTCGAGCCCCTCACCGACTACTCGGTGACCGGCATCCTCCCGAAGGGCGGGACGATCCTCGGAACGTCGCGGACGAACCCGTTCCGGAAGGAGGCGGACCTCCAGCGGCTCACCGACAACGTCAGGAAATTTGGGATCGATGCGATCGTGGCGATCGGCGGTGAGGATACTCTCGGGGTCGCGGCAAAGCTCTCTGAGATGGATATCCCGGTCGTCGGCGTCCCCAAGACGATCGACAACGACGTCGCAGGCACCGACTACACCTTCGGCTTCGATACGGCCGTCGCCATCGTCACCGAGGCGATCGATCGCCTGCACACGACGGCGGAGTCGCACCACCGGGTCATGGTCGTGGAGGTGATGGGGCGGCACGCCGGCTGGATCGCGACGGTCTCCGGGATCGCCGGCGGTGCCGACGAGATCCTCATCCCGGAAGTCCCCTTCGACCTCGACGAGGTCTGCCGGCACCTTCGGGCACGCTACGAGAGCGGGAAGAGTTTCAGCATCGTCGTCGTCGCTGAGGGTGCAAAACCGAAAGAGGGCGGGGGTGTCATCACCCAGTCCGAGAAGACCGATGCCTTCGGGCACGTCCGGCTCGGAGGGGTGGGAAATTATCTCCGCGAAGAGCTCGAGGAGAGGCTCGGGATGGAGACGCGGGTCACGGTCCTCGGCCACGTCCAGCGGGGTGGTTCCCCGACCGCCCACGACCGCGTCCTCGCGACCCGGTTCGGTGTCAGGGCGGTCGAGCTTATCCGGGAGAAGAACTACGGGAAGATGGTCGCCCTGCACGGCGATGCGATCGTGGCGGTGCCGATCGGGGAGGCGGTCGCGCAGCTCAAGACCGTCGATATGGACCTCTATGACCTTTCTAAGATCTTCTTCGGGAGCTGATAGACCCAACCCCGCCCCGTATTTACATGACCCAGCGCGAGAGCTCGACCCCGGTCTTCACGGAGTACTCCATCTCACCGAAGAGCATCCTGACCGCCAGCCTGGATACCCGATACCCCTTCTCGAGCAGCCACGCATCGACAGGTGCGTTCGCCAGGTTGACCGGGACCGTCACCCTGGAGAACCCTTCCTGCGCACAGTAGGCCTCGACCCGATCGATCGCTTGCGAGAATGACTCTTCTGATCGGTCTTGCAGCACGAGAGCCTTCACGGAGGCGCCGTCGTTCGTGCCCCCTCCCGGTTCGGGCGGACCTGCACGAGGGCAAACCCCCTCCACGCTCTGTCCTCTTCAAGCGGGATCACGGCCGTGCCCGGATCGGCCTCGCACCCTGATATCGAACCCGTCGATAACCTCGCCGGTTATCTCCGCCATCCGGCCGCAGGCGGGACAATCTCTTGGCATCCCTCCCGCGCATCTGTGATCTCTTTCTCGACGATCAGTGTCGGCGTGATGATTCGAAAGCCCGCTCTGCGGTAGAACCCGATGTTGTAGCCGGATTCGGCCGGTGTCTCCAGGCCGATCACCGGGCACCGTTCGTTTTCCTGCAGGCCTGCACGCGCTGCCCGGAGGAGCCGTTTGCCGATTCCGGCTCCCCGATATGCCTCGTCGACGCCGAACGTGCCAAGCCACCCGATACTGCCCCACGTGCGCGAAAAGATGAACCCGACGGTGCTGTCGTCATGCTTTGCCGTAAAACATCCCGCCGGGTTCACGCTGTATGCGTACGCGATGTTCTTTCGCGTCCGGGGAGGGAGGTTATATGACCGAAACGCCAGGTGGTCGATCCGGATGACGTCGCCGAAGTCGTCTTCGCGCATCTCCTCGATGGTAACGGATGGGGTCATCTTCACGCTTCCGTATACGCATCGTATCCGGTGACATATATGTCTCTGCCGGCTGCCCTCACCGCAGGGCTTAATACCTTCAGGACACTTCTTGCATCCCGGAGGCAGGTGGTCTGTCCGGCATACAGTGTTCAGGGCTCTTCAGGCGCTCCCGCCGGGGACTCTCGTTTGTCAGGGAGGTCCTCCGCTCTCCTTCCGGGGCGGAACGGCCGGGCGGAACGGAGGATATCGCCTTCTTCCTGCGCTACGTCCGGCCGCTCTGGAAGGTGGGCGCATCCGCTCTTCTCGCGACGGTGTTCGTCGCGGGGCTGAAGGCTCTCATACCGCTCTCGAGCAAGGTCTTCATCGACGATATCCTGCTCGGGAACGAAGCCGGCCTCTCCTCCCTCTTCCCCGTCTCCTCCCTCACCGCCCTTGCGGCCGCCCTCCTGCTGCTCGGGGCCGTGATGGGCGGCATGGACGTCCTGAGGAGTTACCTCATGGCGCAGCTGCGGGAGCGGTTCTCGCTTGCCCTCCAGACCGATCTCTTCGATCATGTCCTCCGGTTCCCGCTCTCCTACTTTCGGTCGCAGCAGACCGGCTACGTCATGTCGCGGGTCTCCGACGACGTCCAGATCCTGCAGTACGTCTTCTCGCAGTTCCTCCCGACTATGATAGCGAACGTCATGTACGTCGCGTTTGCGTTCGTCGTCCTCTTCAGCCTGAACCTGCGGCTGACCCTGGTCGTGCTTGCGTTCGTCCCGTTCTTTCTCCTGGTCAACGTCCTCTTCATCGGGCGTATCAGAGCCGCCTCCTACCGTGAGCGGGAACGGCAGGCCTACGTCTCCCGCGACCTTGCCGAGGTGATCACCGGGATCGATACCGTCAAGACGCATGCGGCGGAGGACCGCGAAGCCGGGCGGATCTCGCGCACGCTCCGGGACGTCGTGCAGATCCGGATCAAAAACACCATGCTCGCGGCCTTCTCGGAGTACATCCGCATCGGCGTCCAGTTCCTGATGCTCGTCGCCGTCTTCTGGTACGGCGGCAGCGAGGTGATCGCGGGAGCGATGAGCGTCGGTGACTTCGTGGCCTTCACGGTCTATATCGCCACCTTTGCCGCATCAGTCAGCATCTTCTTCTCGTTTCCGGTGGTCATCCAGCCCGCCCTGACCTCCGCTGCCCGTATCCGGGAGATCTTCGGGCTTGAGCGGGAGGTCGGGGAGGAGGGGCTCCTGGCTCCGGAGCATTTCCGGGGACAGATAGCCTTTACGGATATTGCGTTTGCCTATCCGGGCGGAGCGCCGGTGCTCCGCGGCGTCTCCTTCACCGCACGGCCGGGTGACGTGATCGCCGTCGTCGGCAGGACGGGTGTGGGCAAGACCACCCTGATCAACCTGCTCATGAAGGCATTCTCCCCGCAGGCGGGAACGATCATGCTCGACGGGATCGATCTCGCCGACCTCGATCCCCGGTGGGTGCGCCGGCAGATATCGGTCGTCTCCCAGGAGATCTTCCTCTTCCATACCACCATCGAGGAGAACATCCGCTACAGCAGGCCGGAGGCGTCCCGCGGTGAGGTGATCGAGGCGGCACGAAAAGCGCAGGTTCACGATGACATTCTGGGATTTCCAAACGGTTACGCGACGGTCGTCGGAGAGCGGGGCACCCGGCTTTCGGTCGGGCAGCGGCAGCGGATCGCCATCGCCCGGGCGTTTCTGAAGGACGCCCCGATCCTTATCCTCGACGAACCGACCTCGGCGCTCGACACCGCGACCGAGCGGCAGGTGCAGGAGGCGCTCGGCACCCTTGCCCGCCGCCGCACGACGCTCCTCATCTCCCACCGCCCCTCACTGCTCGCGATCGCGGGTCGCATCCTCCTGCTCGAGGAGGGGCGGGTGCGCGAGGTCGAGCCCGGCAGTATCCCCGCCGGGGATGCGGCGGCCGCAGACGCTCAGAAGCGCCACAGACCGGTTGCCGCCTGCAACCCGTAAAAATACCCTTTTATGCGCGCAGGGCCGAGGTACCTGTATGGAGCATAGAACGGGCTGCCTGGTCTGCGGCCGCGACCTCGTCTACCTGGACGAACCGCGCCGGGTGACGTGCCTGTACTGCGGCGAGGCGGAGGATGCCGCGGTCGTCTGCCCTGAGGGGCACTATGTCTGCGACCGCTGCCACAGCCTCTCTGCGCTCGACCTGATCGAGCAGTACTGCACCAGGACGGCCGATGCCGATCCGCTCGCGATCGCCTGCAGACTGATGGAGAGCCCGGCGGTCAGGATGCACGGGCCCGAGCACCATTTCCTCGTTCCCGCCGCGCTCCTTGCGGCATACTATAACCATACCGGCGAGCCGGAGATGAAGGCGAAGAAGCTTGCCGTTGCGCGGAGTCGGGCGGAAGCAGTAAAGGGAGGTTTTTGCGGGACTCACGGGACCTGCGGCGCTGCAATGGGCACTGGCATCTTCATCAGCCTGATCACCGGCGCAACGCCGCTAAAGCAGAAGGAGTGGTCGCTTGCCAATCAGATGACTGCCCGGAGCCTGATGGTGATCGCCCGGCACGGTGGGCCGCGGTGCTGCAAACGCAACTCCTGGCTTGCGATAACGGCGGCGGTCACCTTCCTCCGTGAACGGTTCGGCATCGACCTGCCGGTCAGGACGACGATTACGTGTACGTTCTCGGCGATCAACCGTGAATGCCTCCGTGAGGCCTGCCCGTTCAACCCTGCCGCCGTGCGGGAGTCCTGAAGAGATACGGCAGGTCACTCGATCGGATACCCGGCCGCTCGCATCACAAAGGCGATAGCATAGTAGGCGACGACGACCCCGGCAAAGGTCGCTGCGATGCCGGCGATGCCGCCCGGCCAGACCGCCGACACCCACGAACCGAAGGCGAACCCGATGATGACCGAGAGGAAGAGGACGATGAGATTCATACGATCTGATAGCGGCATGAACGAAAGCTCCACGGGATGGTTTGGCCGCCGCAGGCTATCAGTCTTCCCTTCCTCTCTCTCGATCAATGCCGTTTAATACCTGCATTCCGGATATCTACAGAAGATGTTCCTTGCATGCCACCTCTTTGCCGGGGTGCTGATCGGGGTTGTGCTCGCCGTTCATCTCCGGGACAGAAGGCTTCTTCTCTTCGCGGCGGCCGGTGCGCTCCTCCCGGACCTCATCGACAAGCCGCTCGGCCATATCGTCCTGCACGACTCCATCGATGACGGCCGCATCTTCATGCACGGACTTTTTCTCGCGCTCGTGCTCCTCTTCATCGGCCTCTATCTCTGGCGGCGGCGCGGGTCGTTCGCGGCCGGCGCCCTCGCGTGCGGCATCCTCTCCCACCAGATCCTCGATACGATGTGGGAGGTGCCCGTCAGCTGGTACTATCCGCTGCTCGGCCCCTATCAGCCGGGTGACTTCCCGGACTTCCTGGCGTTCGCCCTCTGGAGCGAGGTCGGTTCCCTCTCCGAGTGGGTCTTTGCCGCATCGTCCGCGATCGTCCTGCTGCTCGCTTTCCGGGAGACAGCGGAGGCGTATCTCGGCAGCCGGGCGGTCGCCCTCGCCGGCAGAGTTTTTCCGGCGGCACCGTTCCTCTCTGCGGGCATGGGAGCTGTCGCTCTCGGGCTCTTTGGTGCCGGGGTCGAGAGCGACCTTCTCATGGTCGGCGACTCGCCGCAGGCAAACCTGATCCTCGCCCTGGCGGGCATCGGCGGAGCGGCGGTGCTCACCCGGTACCGCGATTCGGCGCCCCTGGCATGGTCAGGGGATCCGCGTCACCAGCTCGATCTGGTGCGGCAGGCGCCGCTCGACCCTGAGAGCGGCACCGGCGGCAGGCTTCATCTCGACGACGAACTCTCCATCGGCGACGAGATCGCTCGGGATGATCGGTGAGATATTGATCCGGAACGTCTCCCCGTCCTCAAGGATGGCATCCCCGTCACCGTTGAAGACCTCCTGGATGCTCCAGCGATTGGCGCGCGGGTTTACGTACATGAGCGGGTCTTCCGGTTCGAGCTCGCCGTAGTGGTTCCGGCTGAGAAACCGGACCGACATGGTGCTGACGTCGACCCCGTCGCCGCCCGCTGCGATGCCGATCGGGATGAGCAATGCCTGAACCTGCACCCGGTTCGGACTGACACCGTAGATCGTCCCGGTGACGGTGAGGCTCGAACTGACCCCCTGCACCTCTGTATGGATGACCTTCTGGCTCTCCTGGATAGCAGAGAACCCGGTGCCGAGCACCATATACGAAAAGACCGAGGCGACGACGACAAATGCGATCAGGATGATGGCAGCCTCAAGCCCGGTGAAGCCTCCGTCCCGGTTGCGCATCGCCATCATCTCCCGTTCACATCAGTTCATAGTAGTCGCTCGCCGTGATCTCGGGCGGAGCCGTCCGCGTCAGGGCGAGGGCGCTGCCCGTATCGGCCGTCAGTTCGATGGTGAAGGTATCTCCTGCGCTGATATCGGCGTCGCGGACGTCGATGGTTATGCAGGCGAGCTCGTTCTCCTCCAGGATGTCGTCGCTGTCAGCCCGGTAGCGCCAGGTAACGGCGATCCGGGGATCGCCCGGGGGGATCGAGAGCAGGGTGTCTGCGAGGGCGATCCTGCAGTTGATCCTGGTCATATCCGTCCCGGTTCCTGCCCCGGCGGTCTGGAGGTAGATCCTTACCAGTTTTAATTCCGTGCCGAGGTTGTTTGCCTGGCAGGCGACCGTCCCCCCCAGGACAAGAGCATTTGCAGACTGGTCGATACCGGCGTGGATCACCTCCTGGCTCTTCTGGGTGGCAAAAAACCCGCTGCCGAGAACGGCGAAGGCAAAGACCGAGGCGACGACGATGAAGGCGATCAGGATGATCGCCGCTTCGAGGCCCGTGAAGCCGTCGTCGCATGCGGGGTGCCTGACCGCAGCGATCTCGTTGCTCTTCTTCGGTGCCATTCCAGTATCTCCTCTCTCGTTACCGGAGTTCTGCAAACTCCTGCTGCCCGGTTATGTGACGTGCGATGAACAGTGCATCGTACATAGTGATCCTGCCGTCCCCGGAGACATCTCCGGCGGGTTTGGTCATGTTCTCGTATCCCGGGACCCCGAGAAGGTGCCGCGCGAGGTACGCTGCATCGGCTATCGTCACGGTACCGTCCTCGTTCACGTCGCCGTTTCGGATCACCGTGACCGGAATCGTCGTCGTGTTCACGGTGCCGCGGATAGTGGTTATCGTCACGACAAGATTGCGGGACTGGTAGGTTCCGTTCATGAACGGAGACGGCAAAGCCGCTGAAACGTCGGTCGACCAGACGCCGTCGCCGGTGTTCGTCATCGGTGATGCCGCGGAGCCGCCGACGTCTGAGAGGTCGATGGTGGCGTTGCTGACGATCCATGCGTTCTCTGCCGTGAGTGTGATGGTCATCGCCTCTCCCCACCCCGGACTGCCGCCCATGGAAGCGGATATGACGGCCGGCACCGGCCGGGTCTCTATCGTAAATGAAGTCGGAGAGGCCCAGACGGCTTCTTCAGCGTCCACCCGCCCGAATCCGTAGGAGGAGTCCCGGCCGTCCTGGCCGAGGTCGTCGGCGGTTCCGGCCAGGACTGTTCGGACGTTCTCGTTCGTCATTGCCGGGTACCGCGAGAGCACGAGGGCGGCAACGCCGGCAACATGGGGGCAGGCCATCGATGTTCCGCTCATGTAGCCGTAGGTATCTCCCGGGAGCGTGGCGAGGATCCGTTCGCCGGGCGCCACGAGCTCCTGTGCGCTGCCCTGGTTGGAAAAGCTGCTCAAGGCGCTTGTTTTTCCGATTGAGCCGATCGCGATGACGGAGTCGTATGCTGCCGGGTACAGGATCTCTGCACCGCCCCCGTTCCCGGAGGCCGCTACGATGATGCAGCCCTTGCTCCAGGCGTAGTCGCACGCCTCTTTCTGGGTCTGGGAGAAATATTCGCCTCCGAGACTGAGGCTGATGATATCCGCCCCGCTGTCGGCGGCATGGATGATACCTTTTGCGACGTTCGAGATGTAGCCGCCTCCTTGGGCGTTGAGCACCTTCTCCGCCATGATGCCGACCTGCGCTACTCCGGCAATGCCCCGGTCATTGTCCATGACCGCTGCGGCGATGCCAGCGCAGTGCGTGCCGTGCCCGTTGTCGTCCAGTGGGTCGGCATCATCGTTTACCCAGTCGTATCCGCCGGAGCGGTAATTTCCGGCAAGGTCGGCGTGGCGGTAGTCGATGCCGGTATCCACGATGGCGATGGTAATATTGCTGTTTCCCTGCTCCATGCTCCAGGCATCGTCCGCTCCGATGATTTCGAGACTCCACTGGTATGCATACATCGGATCGTCCGGCACGTACGGTGCGGGGCTGCACGCCGATACCGGGTAGTCGGGTTCGATGAATGCCACGTTCTTCCGGGATGCCAGATCGGTGACGAACCGGTCGACGTCGTCGACCGAGAATTCCTGTATGGTGAGGTGATCGCAGGTAGCGACGAGTGCGGTATCGGAGACACCTTCCGGGAGTGGCAGTGCTGTTCTCTGCATGGGTGCGGAGCCGATCCGGTTGTCAAAACCAACAAGCACCCGCTGGTTGTCTTCGGCACTGTCGCTCCGCGATGCGGCGTGGGCAGCGGGGAGCAGGATAAATCCTGCGAGAAGCGTCAGTACACAGAGTCGCTGCATGAGAGTAGTCATTGTGGTGCTCCGGAAGGCGTGCTTTGGTATACTGTCATTTTGGAAGTTGGATATATAATAGTTCCTTTATTGCGGTCGAACCAATTATTTCATTAAAATAAAAAAGAGCTGTTTTTCATAGCTCTCTGGCGGGGGGCTGGAGGTGGGAAATATCTCGCACCCCCCGCATCGGTTCGTCTTCTATCCGGGGTAACCGGAAGGCGCATCTCCTCTTGCAGACGTACGCTGCCGTGCCCTTGATCGTACCTGACGATGGACATTTCGGGTGTTCTCCGCACCTCCCGGCATGCCTTGAATTGTGTTCCCCTCTCTGCTGATCGGTGACGGGTGCGGCTTTGAGAACCGTCTGTGATTGCTGTTTTGGGGAGCGGAGTGCGGAGAGGTTCGCTCAAAGTGCACGGTCGTTCGCGGAACGGGTACGAGTGGCCGGAGGCCGGGATGAAAACAGAAAAAAGTATGGATTCGGGGTTACTGGTTCTTCTTCTCCATGTAGAAGAAGGCTGCTCCCGCAACGATCAGGATCGCGACGATCGCGATGATGATATACATGAACGGGAGTTCTTCCGTTGGCTGTGCCGGCGTGGTCGGAGCAACCTGCGTCGGGCTGGTCGTCACGACCTCTGTCGGGGTGGGCGTCGGCAGGACGCCGGTGGTGTAGACGACCGCGAACGTACTGAAGTGCGTGACGGTTGCGCTCACCGTTCTGGTCGTCGGGTTGACCGTGGTCGGGACATCCTCCCAGGCATTGGTCTCTGCGTTGAACCACTTGATCGTCGGCACCTGGCCGCTTGCGATCATCCGGTTCCAGTCCTCCTCAGAGAGGGTGGCGGAGAGCGTGAGGCCCGGGTTGAAGGTGGCGCCTGCAGGGCTGCACTCATAGACGTAGCCGGAGATGCTGAAGAGCGCGCCTGCCGGGGCTGCCGGGACGTCGCCGGTCCGCTCGATGCTGATGGTGCTGATCGGGTTGCCGTCCGCGTCGAGTGCCCGCACGCCCGCGTTCAGGGTGAGTTTCCCGCTATCGTCACTCGCAACGACGGCGATCGACCGGGTCACGATACCGCTGCTGCTGGTCGAGACCGTGGCGCTTCCTTCGTAGGTGGTAACGCTACGGCTGCTGCCGCCACCGCCACCGCCGCCGCTGGGCGTGTACGGGGTCGGAGTTGGGGTCGGGGTCACCGGGGGCGTGATCTGAACCGTGTACTGACCGTAGGCCTCCACGGTTCCGTTGGAACTCTGGCCGATCAGGTAGACGTCATACGTTCCTGCGGCGAGGCCGGACGTGTTCACCGTGGCCTGGTTCGTGTTCGCTACGACGTAGGCTCCGGCGTCGGGGCTGATGTAGACATTCCCGATGAGTTTCTGGGTCGCGGGGATGCCGTTGTAGGTGAGGTTCAGCTGGAGCGTCGAGGTGCCGATGGTTGCTGCGTCGATGAGCGCCGTGCCGTCGTAGGTGACGTCACGGATCAGCATGACACCGAGGCGCTCGCACGGGGCGGTGAACTGCGCCGTGAAACTGTCTCCCTTCTGCACGCTCGTGGCGGAGATGCCGCCCTGGTCGCCGCTCTCCATAACGCTGATCGGCATTGCGCCGAGAGCGCCGAGGCGGTCGCCGTCCATGGCGATGGCGGCGAGTGCGTAGTCACCTGCGGGGAGCTGGATGGCTTTGAGACCCTGGGCACTCAGCCGGTAGCCGGCGTTCAGGTCGACCTGGTTGTCCGGGTGCCGGAGTGTCTGGGAGATATTGCCTGCGTTGGTGATGGCCGTTCCGTTATAGTCGTCCATGATGAAGGTACCGTCGTCACGCACGGTGATCTTCGTCCACCCACCGTCGATGAAGAAGTATGCGGTCTTCTTCATGAGTTCGGTGTAGTTGACGGATCTGCTGCCGGAGTCGATCATCTGTTCGATGTACGACTCGTTGGCCTCGAAGAGCAGGACTGCTGCCTTCGGGGCGTTGGGCACCTGCACCAGGAAGTCGAGCGTTGCACCGGGTTCGTAGACCCAGAGGTTCTGGTAGGTCTCGGTTCCCTGCATGGTGCGGTTTGCGGTGTTGTCGACCGCTACGAAGGTGTCGGCGGTGACCTGGCCGACGTTGATGACCGACCGCTGCAGCGTGCCGATGCTCGGGACGGCGACGGTGCGCCCGTTGTAGAGAGTGACCGAGCTGATCGCGGTTCTGCTGATGTCCATCTCTGCGGTGTAGGTGGTATCGATGCCGGATATCGTGCCCATCTTGGTGGAGTTAATCCAGATCATGTAGTTGTAGTAGAGATGGAAGGTGCGGCTGTCGGAGTTGAGCGCCTGGTCGTAGGCGCGGAACGCAAGGTCGCGGTTACCGTCGGTGATGGTGGTTGTTGCGGTTCCGCTGATATCGTTGCTGCTCCAGAGTTCCTCGCCCGTGGTGGTGTCCACGAGGACGACGCGTGCAAAGGACGGGTCGGCCGCGACGTTCCAGTTCAGGGTGAGCGTCTCGCCCGCTTCGACGTAGCCGTCACCGTCGTCGCCGCTGATCGTGAACGCGGTGATCACCGGTGCGGTGGTATCGAGCGTGAACGTCCAGTTCAGGGAGCGCGGATCGCCGAAGTTGTCCGTACCGCTGGCGTTCACCCAGTAGGTGTTGTCTGCAAGCGGGCCGACGATCGTTCCCTTCGCGTAATCGGTCGAGGTGTCGACCGCAAGGGGGACGGGGGCGGAGGTTGCCGTACCGAACTGCATACCGACGGTCCCTTTGTTCATCTGGGACATGAACGCCGATGCCTGGGTCGGTGTGGCGTTGACGTAGCCTGTCGGGCTCGGGTCGGAGAATCCGACGTTCACGACGTTGATGACCTGGGTGTCGGTTCCCTGCCTCCCGGCCGCATCGGTTGCCGTGACGATGAGGTCAACGCCGTTCTCAATCGGCCAGGTGACCTGCGTGTTGAAGGTGTAGGTGCTGGCGCCGGTCTGTGTCAGCGGAAGGTTGTACTGGACGGTGTCGGTCGTGTTCTGCAGGGTCGCCGTGGCGGTGCCCATGCCGCCGA
The DNA here is from genome assembly GCF_030464345.1 of Methanoculleus frigidifontis. GTDB lineage: Archaea > Halobacteriota > Methanomicrobia > Methanomicrobiales > Methanoculleaceae > Methanoculleus_A > Methanoculleus_A frigidifontis. The sequence continues at coordinate 110,616 of NZ_VCYH01000003.1, forward strand.
CGTCGGTGATGGTGCCGGCGATGTTGAACGTGGACGATACGCTCGTGGGTGTGGAGATCGAGACGACCGGGTCGACTTCATCCAGGGTGGTGAAGGTGCCGTTCTGGATGGCTGCCGTAAGAATATCTCCCGGGGGGACAACCGTTGAGAGGGTGTTTAATTTCATCCCGAGTTCCGACTGGCTGCCGTCGTTTTTCAATGCAGAAAGCGTCACCGTGGCAAGCAGAAGGTCGCCGTTGTCGTATCCGCCTGCATTGAAGCCGTTCACGAGAATGTGATCGGCGAACGTGTTGGAGTTCGATGCATTGTACTTCTGGATACTGTCCACCGATACGACGGTGTTGTCGAAGTACATCTCAACATTAAACGCTCCGATCTTCGGACTGAAGTCGTTCGCGATATAGATACTGACCGTAGCCGTGCTTCCCTGTTGTACATCGGAGGCATTGGTTACGTATAATGTGCCAGTACCTGTTGCCGCGCTTGCAGCGGGCGTAATGGCCAAAAGCCCTACTACGAGCAGCAGGGCTAGATGAAGAGATTTCATGAAGTTTTCCCTCCTTTGCTAATCATATTTCATGCCGTATAAATCATTCGTAATTGAATTTTCACCGTTTTTTCGTGAATGCAAATACTACAAGCACCAGCGCGCAAATTCCGATGATGGGTGACAGCGGTGACTTGGGTGTTGGTGCCGGTGTCGGCGTCTCTGGTGTTCCGGTGACAGTTCCGGTTGTGCCGGCAGCGGGTGATTCTGATGCCGCCGTCTGCTGCACTCCGGCTGTTGTCGGCGTCGGTTCGGCCTCTTGCAGGGTTGCAGTGGCCTGCGGTTCATTCGGCTGCGACCCGCCGCTCGATGATCCGGTTCCCGAAGCGGTCGTCGGCACTGCCGTCGGCTGCGCTCCCGGGGAGGCGGGTGTGTCCGTGTCGAAGGCCGGGTTCGTCGTCGGGATCGGATCGCCGAGCGGGTTCACCAGATCGTTCACATAGACATCGAAACGGGCGTCGCCTGTGTACTGTATCTCTGCGACGGGGACGTCGCCGGTGAGGTGCTGTTCGGTCGTGAACCCGGAAACCCTCACTGTCTTCTTGTCCTGCTGGATGTTGACTGCGCCCATGAACGGTTCGACGAACGTTACGTCCGTCACGGTGGTCGCTGCCGTATCGTAGCCGATCACGATGCTGAAGGCGCCAAGGCCGAGGCTGTCATCGACGCCTTTCACGACCAGCTGGCCTTCCGCGACCACGACTTCGGCGGCGCTTGCCGCAGATACCATTGCGCAGAGAATTGCGATGCCAAAAAGAAAACGGAAATGGGGTTTGTTCATGTGCTATACCTCATGCAACTGGTTGGTAGTACTCGGTGAGGAGGCCGGCGTCGTAGCTCGCGACGTAGAGAGCGTCGATGATGTTGATGACGCCGTCACCGGTGACATCGGGGTAGTCATACGTTGCCAGGCCCGTAATCAGCTGAGCATCATAACTCGCGATGTAGAGAGCATCGATGATGTTAACGCTGCCGTCGTTGTTGCTCTCACCGAGGCTCACACCCTCGAACCCGAGTCCGATTGTGTTCTGTCCGTTCGGTGCATCGTAGATGACCAGCGTCGCGTTTGTGGTGGTGTAGGCTCCTCCGACCGGGTAGGTGAACGTTCCGTTCCGGAACTCGTAGGCGGTCGGGACGCCGTTCACCGTCACCACCGGGTCGTGCAGCAGGTAGCGCATCGGGAACTCGAGCGCAATGCCGAGCTCGCCGCCGTTGCCGAGCACCGTCACGTTATAGCTGGTGTTCTCGTTCCGGAGCGCGTTGAGCGTCTCGGGCGGAACCTGCGCCACGCCGGCGATGCTGCCCGAGCCGCCCTCGGAGAGCACCAGGACCGGTGCCGTCAGGGTCGAGGGGAGCGTGACGTTGTAGAGCGCGGTTGCACCCGGAGTGACGTTGACATTGGAGTGGATCTCGGGGTAGCCGGTCTTGTTCACGACCATGCTATAGGTGCCCTCCAGGACGTCTTCGAACGTGTGATTCGATACAGCGGTGACGCTGCTCGCTCCGACCGAGATCCGGTCGGCGGTAACGGCGTCGCCGTTCTCGTCGACGACGTTGACGCTGACATTACCTCTGCCCTGAACCGTGAACGTGTGGTTGGCGAAGGTCACCTGGCTCTCATCGTAGAGCGGGCGGATGCGCAGGTTCATCTCCAGCGCGCCGTAGGTGTCGGGCGTCGCCGTGAACGTGTAGGTCATCAGGGTGTTGTTGACCCATGCGAGGGGCTCGATGAAGAGCGAGAGCTGGTCGGTGCTCGCCGTGCTGTTTGTGACCTCCGATGCGACCGCCTGGCCGTTCTCGTAGACCGTGGAGGCGTTGTCGTAGGCGAATCCGGAGATCGGGATCTCGACCATCGGGGAGAAGACGTCCTGCGTCGAGGTGACGGTGAGCGTCACGTCTGCTTCTTCGCCTGCGACCATCGGGGACGGGCTGGACGCAAATCCGACGGTATAGGGGTTCTCCGCCTGGGCGGCGTAGTCGAGCACGCCGATGTCGGTCGAGATCTGTACGAGATCGCTGCCGGTCTCGTCACCAAACTCCTGGATCGTCCTGCCGTTGCGGATCGTCGCATCGACTTCGATTATCGGGACGTGCTGCGAGTGGTCGACGCTCACCAGGATCGGGCCGTCGCCGGACGTGAGCGTGGCGGTGACGTCATGCTCCTTCACGGTGCTGAACCCGTCGCCGAAGATGTCCCGTTTGAGGGTTCCGCCTGCTAAGAGCGCCTCTTCCTGCGCCTCGGTGAGCGTGTAGACGACCCGCGGGTGTGTCGAATTGACCGGAACGGTGCAGACGTCGGTTCCGTCGATCGCAACGGTCACCGTACCGGTGCTCACTACATTCGGCTGGCACTGGATCAGCGCATCGATGGCCACCTGGGAAGCCCACGTGTAGCCCCAGCTGCCACGGTCTTCGTACTGGCTGACGAGCCAGCCGACCGCTCTGCTGATGGTTGTATTATCGGCGGGGATTCCGGTCGCGTTCAGCGCCAGGACACCGTACGCAGTGGCTTCGGTCACCCTGCCGTTCGTGTACCATCCGTAGTGTGAGCCTGCAGGCCACGAACCGTCGGCGTTCTGGGTGTCGATCAGCCACACGGCTGCTTTTGCTTTTGCGTTCTCGATCTCTTCCGCCGTGACGTCGTCCGATGTCAGCGCAAAGGATTCAAGGCCCCAGAGCGCGAGTCCGGTTGCCATCGCCTGATCCTGGCCGGACGACCACGAACCGTCAATGTTCTGCGTGTCGATGAAGTAGCGGGTCGCGTTCTGCATGTTTTCTTCCATGTAGCCGCGGTAGGGCTGCTGCACATCGGCCGTCTGGTTGATCATGTCGTGGATCAGCATGACGAACGCGGTGTTGGACTGCGGCGTCCAGGAGTGGCAGACGTTTGCGCTCCAGGTCCAGGTTCCGGTGCTCGGGTTGTCCGGGTTGTCGTGGAACCACTCGATCAGTTTCTCGAAGTTCACGGTACCGCTGGTGACGGTGCTGCCGTTCGAGACCTTGTCGACCAGGAGGCGGTTTAAGTCTTCGTCCGTCTTGTTGATCCGGGCGAGCGTGTAGCTGGCATAGGAGCTCGACGACGACTCGGAGGATCCGCTGCCCCAGAGGCTCCATCCGCCGTCGGCGTGCTGGCCGCGTTGTCCGCCCTTGACCAGACTGGTGATTCCTCTTTCGATGGATGTGTTTGCCGTGTCTCTAATGGTTTGCCAGTTCGAGGGTCTGTCGGCAGGACGGTCGAGATAGTAGTTCTTCACGTTCAGCGATGCCATCATCCGGCTGGTCGTCTGCTCGACGCAGCCATAGGGGTAGCCGACCAGGTACTCGAGGCCGGAGAGGGTGCGTCCGCGGGCGCCGGACTGAATGATGATATCTGTCCGGTTATCGAAGGTGCGATTTGTGTGCAGGGTGTTGAAGGTCATCGCACCGGGTGCACTGGCGTTGATCGTTGTGGCGTCTACGGACGTTACCTCGATGGAGGGTATCCATATGGAGACGTCAGTCCCGTTCACCGTGTCGCTCTTGCCGTGTGCCGCAATGTCGAACCGGAACTGGTCTGCGTCGATCGTGCCGGGCCTGTCGGTCCGCATATAAACGCGAACATAGTTCCACTGGCTGGCGTACATATACCTGCTCTGGTTCCTGCCGCCGTTGACCTCGACGTAGTCGGGTGCGGTGATGTTGAGCCAGATGTTGCCTGCATGGCTGGCGTTCACGTAGAATCTCATGGAGAACCAGTTGCCGGCCTGTACCTTGGACCACGGCCCGTAGACGTAGCCGTTGGTGTACTCGAGCGTGTAGTCGACAACCGTGATGCCTTTTGCATCAGTTGTTTTTCCGCCGATCGAGTCGTCGCTTGTCACGGTGATGACGGCGCGGTAGCGCCCGGTCTGAGCCGGCGTCCACGCAATCCTGTCAGTGAAGCTGCCCCATGCGGGGATCACCTCATCGTTGTAGGTCCACGAGTCGACCGAGGCGTTTGTTTCATCAAGGATCTCGACGCTGATGTCGAGCGGGGAAGTTGCGGTGCCCCTCTGGTTTGTGACCGATGCGACGAGGGTGTTCTCCTGATCGAGGAGCATCCGGTTCGATACGACACCGATGGTGGAGTAGACGACATTATGTTTCAGTGTCGTGATGGAGGCGTTGGTGATGCCGGAGACCGGGATGTCCTCACCCGACGTGGAGTTCAAGAACCCGTAGTTGTTGACGATGAGCGTGACGGGTGTCGTTCTGCCCGTGTCGTCGACGGCGGTGAACGTCGCGGTGAAGAGCGTTGCGTCGCCGTTGATGCCGTCAAGGGTGCTGTTCACACCGGCGACCCGTATTCTTCCGCTCTGTCTGTTCACCTCAATGCTGTTTACCAGGGCTCCTTTCGTTACGTTGTCGGGTGCACTGCTGAGTGCGACGATCTGGGGGTTCCAGCGGAGATCGATATCGAACCCGCCGAGATTGCTGACATCTGCCGCAGTAACCGCAAGATTCACGGTTTGCCCATAGGCGCAGGTGCTGCTCGCCGGATCAACCGAGAGCGTGGCAGCCGAACCGACGCCGCAGAGGAAGGTGAGGAGCAGAATGCTCCACACAATATGTTTCATTTCTTTTCTCCTCCTTTTGCCTCACTTAAAGTATTCGGAAGTACGCATCTCTCAGGTCGGCGTTGTACTGTGCGATGAACATCGCATCTCCGACTTCGATGGCACTGTTGCCGGTGACGTCGGTCTGGAAGAACCGCGTTGTTCCTGCCGTGGGTTTCCCGATGAGGCCGACCACTTCACGCAGGACGTGCAGGGTATCGAGCTGGTTGACCTCCCCGTCGTTGTTCGCATCGCCGTAGAGAAGCAGGTCGGCGTTGCCGTTCGTGACCTCGACCGGGATCTCGAATTCGTTTGCATCCCAGAGCCGTGCGGTCAGGTTCAGATCGGTCTCATCGCCGCTCGCCCCGATCACGCTGATACGGATGGTGGCGACGGTGACGGTGCCGCTGACGCCTGCAGTCGCTGCGCCGTTGAAGACTGCGCTGCCGGAACCGATGTTCTGGGCGGTGACCGGCAGTGCTCCCGGACTGATGCTCTGCACCTCGACGACGGAGCCGTCGAAGGTGAAGGCCATCTGGTAGGCGGCGAGATCGGTGACGTTATCGACGACTATTGGGAGGTCATAGGTGGTCCCGGGAACCAGCACACGGTCCTGGGGCAGCCTGATGTGCGTCAGGGTGTGTGCATACGAGTTGACGGTGAGGTTCGCCACGTTGTTCTCGTAGGTCGTCTCGTAGTCGGTGGCGTGGTTCGGGTTGACCTCCGCCTCGATCAGGTATGCACCGCCGACGAGTGTCTGGTTGCGCCAGACCGTCGTCGATGCTCCGGATCCGAGGGCCGGGACGGTGATGGTCTCGTCCGGGGTTCCGGTGATGCCGTAGATCAGGGTGGTTGCCTCACTGCCGACTTCGCCGAGGTTTGTCACTTTGAGCCCTATCTGCGTCGTGCTGAAGGGTGTGGTGACCTGCGGGGCAAGGATGTCGACCTTGAGGTCAGGTGCCGTGATCCGGACCGGATGGACGATCCGGTTGTTCAGGTAGTTCAGTTCCTCCACCTGCCGGTCGGAGTTGACGGTGATCCCGACGTCGATGTCCACCGGGAGCCGGTAGTCGCTCGTGTTGATGCCGAAATCAGCGGCATTGCGGGCGATCGTCGTGGCGAGGACGGTCTTAGTCTCCCCGACGGCGAGGTTCTTCTGGAAGTAGGTGGTCTCGTTGTGGCTGCCGGCCTCCGCCGTGCATTTCACGCCGGGGTCGGCGTAGGTGTAGCCGGCCGTTCCGACGTTGCTGATCGTCAGGACGACGTCACGCACCGTGACGACGTCATTCCTCTCGAGTTTTACGACGTGCGGGGCGGAGACGCCGGGGTAGAAGTCAGGCAGCTGCTGCTCGGTGACCGAGAAGGAGCCGTAATCCGACTGGACGATCTCGCCGTTGTGGAAGCAGGTGACGGTGTAGGGGACGGATGTTCGGTCAGCGAGGGACTTTCGAAGCGCCTGCTGGGATGCCGTCGGTGCGGTGAACGTGAGGGTCACCTTGCCGGTGGCGTCCGTGTAGCCGGTCAGGATGCCGGTGTAGGGATCCGGATACCAGCCGGTTGCCGTCAGGATATTGTAGTCACGTGGATCGCCCGAAGGCCAGATCCAATCTTCGTCCGCCGCCGCTCCCAGTTTCAGCACGACCCGGGCGCCGCTCAGTGCCGCTCCGGCATCGGTTGATGCGTTGAACGTCACCGGCACCGCAGTTCCGGCGCCGATGTTCTGGCCGAGAGTGTAGGAGACGGATCTGTCCGGGTTATGGAACGAGCTGTAGAGCGAGTAGCTTCTGCCCCCCTGGCTGGTCGGGTCGAGGAGAACGTACCTGGTCTGGTACCAGCCTTCGTGACCGGGTGTCGCCGATTCGGTGTGCGTTCCGGTGAAGCCGACGACGGCGGCTTTCTCGGTCCCGCCGAGATACCAGAAGTCATTCTCCGACTGCCTGTCGCACGCGAAGTAGCCTTTCTCCTGGATTTCGGTGCCGTCGGGCCCGTAGCTGGATGCCGTCACCGCGTAGGACGCACCCGTCCGCTCGATCTCGACCGAGCGTTCGGCCGAGTCGGGATACAGGTTTCCGGTCGCGATCGGGGCGCCCAGCCTGGCTGCGACCAGTCCTGCTCCGACACGTGACCTGTCATCTACTGAGAACGGTGTACCTCCTATATAGCCGTGGAACCCCCCGTCGATCCCGTCCGTGACCAGCAGGTACGGGAGCTGCTCATCCTGTCCGGTCACGTCGACCGTGAACGTGTACATGCCGCTCGCGTTGGTCACGCCGGTCTGCACGCCGTTCTGGGTGTACAGGTATACCGTCTGGTCGGCTGCCGGTTCTTCGGTCTGGGCGGCAGGGTCGTACTCGTAGCCATATGCGGTGATGAACGCCGCATCTCCGGGCACCGTTGTGTAGGCGATCTGGTCCCAGGTCGCCGGCCAGGTGCCGGTGCTCCAGAGCCACGTCATCGTCCGGTTGAGGTCTTCCTCGACTGCCGGCGGTGTGCTGCGGTGCAGGAGCCAGGGTTCGAGCGTTCCGTAGACGAGTGCGGTTTGCTCCTCGGTGTACTCCATGTACCCGTCGTCCGAGACGAACCTGACGATCGCGATGTAGCCGTTCTCCGGCATCGTGAGATCCTCAAAGAGGCCGAGGCCGTTCGTCATGGTGACGGTGCCGGTGTACGTGCTCGGCTTCATCGCGTCGATCTCCTCAAGCAGAGCCGCCATGTCGGCAACCTCACCGGTGGTGAGGGTTTCGGCATTGCCGGCAGAGAGCGAGAGCACGTCCGTCTCCGTCAGCGTGGTGACGTAGACGTCGAAGTCCTTGCTGACAGTCGTGCCCCCATGGTGCGGGAAGGCCATGACACCGATATCGATGCTCATGCCGGGCGGGCAGATCGCCCGCTCCGGGGTGACCACGCTCTCCTGATAGCTGTGCGGTTCAGTATCGATGTAGATGTTCCCTGCCTGTCGGTCGTTGATGTAGATGGAGAGAGATGAGTCACCGACATCCGTCTCGGCAAGGTCGAGGGAGTAGGCGATGACGCCGTTCTCCGGCACGAAGGTTTCACTGACGATGGTCTCCGACCAGTTGCTGATTGTGAACGCAACGCTCTCGGTGTATGCCGACCCGTCGGCGTTCAGCAGCGGGTACTTGATCTCGACCGTGTCGTTCGCGTTCACCGAGTAGGTGTTCCGGTCGAAGATCGGCACGGTCGCCGGTGTCGGCGTGGGTGCCGTGTACTTGTAGAAGCTGTCCGTCACCTCGCGGCCGTCCCAGGTGATGGAGATCGAGCAGGATCTGCCCGTGGGGACGTTCGCGATGTCGATCAGGGCGATAACGCTGCCGTTCTCATCGGTTGTGCCGGTCTGGTTGATGTAGACGGTCTGGTAGTACGGATAAGAGCCGGTTGAGTACCGAACACTGAAATTGACATCCTCGCCGATGATGGGCGTTCCTGCGGTCGTGTTCCAGAGGACCGCGAGAAGCGGAAGCGTGTCGCCAGAGCCCGAGGACGGGGCGAGCGATCCGCCGAAGAGCTCTCTGATGATGCCGTCCGACGGTTCGCTGCCGCCGAGGCCGCCGGTTCTGTTCACCGCTTCATAGGCGTTGATCCTTCCGGCACCGTAGGCGTTGTTCGGCTGCATGACCGCCTGGATAGCGCCGTCTTCGGCGATGTGGACGGCGGTCTGCATCATGGCGCTCTTCACGTCGGCCGGGGTGAGCGAGCTGTTGCCCGAGAGCATCAGTGCTGCAGTGCCGGCCACGGCCGGGCAGGCCATCGAGGTGCCGTCCATGACGGCGTATTTGTTGCCCGGGTAGGCGGAGATGACGCCGACACCGGGAGCCATCACATCAGGCTTGATGTACGGGGTGCTCCGGTTCACCGGACCCATGCTGCTGAAGGCCGCCCGGTAGTCCATCAGGTACTCGGTAGCACCGACGGTGATGATATCGGCGGCGGTTCCGGGAGTGCCGACGGTGGACGTGCCGTAGTAGCCGTTGTTGCCGGCCGAAGCGGCCACGATGACGCCGCCGGCGACGACGTTGTTGATCGCCGTGTCCTCAAGCGTAGTCCCGTCGGACTGGTAGTACTCGGTAAGCCTGATCCCCAGGACGTCCACGTCCGTCGAACCGTTGTTCTTCACGCTGATCTCCCAGTTGCCGTTCCAGCTGCCGGTGTTGGAGGCGTAGGGCGCCTTGAAGTAGAAGCGGTCGTCCGGCTGGTCGAACCCGAGCCAGTCGATGACCTCACCCGAGGCCGTGTTGCCGTTGGCATCCTTCACCGTGATGGTGAGGTTCTGGAGATCGCCGGCGTCGTAGACCTGAACCCTGCCGATGACGAACTGCGGTTCGTACAGGTAGCCGGTATCGCCGTATTTCTCGGACGAAACCTCAAGGGTTACGACCTCGGTCTCGTTTGCGGTGAGCGTGGTTTGCAGAGCCTCGTTCATGCGGTAGGGATAGCTTCCGAGACTCATGGAGATGACATCGGCTCCGTTCTCGACCGCCCACTGGACGCCGCTCAGCACCGCGCTGGTCGACCCTGAGCCTGCGGCGTTCAGGACCTTTGCTCCCATCAGGTCGGCTTCGGGCGCGATACCCAGTGTAACGTCGATCTCACCCGCGTAGTTGGTAGTGGTGACCGTTCCGCCTGCAGCCGTCCCGGCACAGTGCGTGCCGTGGCCGTTGTCGTCGTATGCCGTTGCGTTGTCGCCGTTGACGAAGTCGGCGAAGGCTACGATGCGGTCACCGAATGCGGGGTGGCTGCCGTCGATACCGGTGTCGATGACCGCGATCGTGACGCCGTCACCCACGTTCCCGGTATCCCAGACCGAGGGGGCTTCGATGTAGTCCGCACTCCAGACAACCGAGGTCTCATAGGTACCCGGACGCTTGATGGAATCGGGGTCTATCGTGGCAGAGACGTCGACGACCGGGTCATATGCCGTGACCACGAGGTCGGGCTCGATGCGGGCGACACCCGGGATGGCTGCATAGCTCTCGAGCGCTGCCGGATCGGCTTCGATCCAGATGGCGTTGGCGATCCAGTAGGTTGTTGCCGAGTCGAAAGCCTCGGCATCGATCGTTCTGATCGACTGGAGCACCTGTGTCTGCTGGCTGGTCACATCGGCCTTGAGCTGGGCGAACGATGTGAACTGCTGCGGCTGTTCCTCGAGAACCAGAAATACCGGTATCCGCTCTCCGTCTTGCAGAGTGGGTGGATCCGGCATGATGAACCGGTTGTCGAATGGCAGGGCAGCTGCTGTGCCCGCCATAAGGAGTACAATAAGCAGGACGAGGAGCCCTGCTTGCAGATTCGATAGTCTCATACGAAACACCTGAAAACGTTAAACAATAGGTTAGATCTGTACTATGACTAATAAGAGTATGCATTCTCGAAGAATCCGATGTGCTGATTTTTCAAAAAAACGGGGAAAATAAATCGATCCTTTCCAGTAATATTGTCTGAATAATATATTAATGGAATAAATTTTTCCAGAATGCGGTAATTTCTGTCTGGATGGGGAAACAATCGGTAATGGGGTCTATAAATCCTTAAAATCCTCGTATAATCAGATAAAAACGGGAAAAAGGCTTTCCGATATGGGTTCCTGACAGCATGTTCCCATTCTGGCAGTTTGCGCGAGCCTGATGTCGGAATACGGCCCGGAAAAGTATTTTCAACCTTTTCACGTGCCGGCCAGACCGAACCACGGGTTGCGGAGCCCGACGTTGCGCTGTGCGATGTACATCGCATCGCCGATATCGATGGCTCCGTTGAAGGTCACGTCGCTTCTGAGGAATGAAACCGTGCCTGCTGTGGGTTTTGCCGTGAGATCGACCACCTCACGCAGGACATGGAGGGTGTCGAGCTGGTTGACGTCCCCGTCACCGTTCGCATCGCCGTACAGCACCGAAAGGACGCTGATGAACCTCTCTTCCGTATGTGTCGCCTGACCGAACTCATTCGATGCGGTCAGGGTGACCGTGAAGTTGCCTTCCCGGGTATAGGTGTGCTCCGGGTTCCGGACGGCGCTGGTTGCGCCGTCCCCGAAGTTCCAGAGCCAGCCCGTCGGCGTGCCGGCCGACGTGTCCGAGAACCGGACCGCGAGCGGAACCAGGCCTGCCGTCTCATTGGCGGTGAACGACGGCACCGGCGGTGTATCGCCGGGCGAGAGTATCCGGACGTTCCCACTGACCGTTTCTGCCGGGATCTCCGTTCCGGCCGCTGTTGCCTCCATCATCTCGAGCACCTCGACCGTGAGCGGCGATATGTCGCCTGCCGATCCGGCACCGGAGAATGCTACGCTGCAGACGGCGACCGTGCCGTCAAGACCCGGTTCTCCGAGCTGGTATGCGCCGATGGCCACAAATCCTCCGGAAGTATTGATGTTTGCGATCGGCCCGGACTCAAAATCTCCGCCATCGACCGAGGTGGCGAGAACTACGGCGGGGTCGTATCTGAGGACGAGCCATACGCTGCCAAGGTTCGTGACGTCCGCAACGGTGATCGTGGTCGTTCCCGATGCGTTCTGCTGGAGGGTCAGGTTTCCTGCCGTTACCGTCGGCTGGGCTGATGCGGCGGTCAGCAGGAGAGAGAAGGTGAGTACGGCGATGAGTACTCTGGCAGTGAGACGTATCCCGGCATCTCCGGCATGCGGCTGCGTTGCTGGCGGGGAGAGGTGCGATATCGCTACTGGCTTTCCGGACATGCTATGGTCTTTACTGGCCTTTGGAATATTATATAGTTTTGGAAAATACATCTCTACGAAATGGTCGCTATAGTAAAATAAATCTCTCAGAAACGTCAATTGCGAGATAATGTCGCATATATGTGGTTTTTCCCCGCACGCGCGCTGTACTGCTTCCGGTGCGCCCTTTCTGACGAACCGGAGGTTGGGACACCCGCCGGTGAAAAACGGAGCAATGCGAAATAATTATACACTCTACAATTATAAAATTGAGAAGGTATTAGAATGAAGGATCTGTTACGGTATTCCCTTTTCGGAATGTTTCTTGTCCTCTTTTTCGGCATCGGGGCGGCTTCAGCCGCTTCCATGACCATAAGCCCCGATGAGATAGAGAGCGGTGGAGAGATTACTATCGCCATTCAGGATCTGCAGGACAACAGCACGTTCACCATCCTGATAGAATCGACCATCGATCTCGATGGCGAGACCGCTTTCGACCTTGCCACCGCGAACCTCCAGATCCCCTTCACACTGCGGGACGGGCGGATCCAGGTCAGGGCCGAACCGGTCACCGATACGTACCTTGAGGTCCGGAAGGGAAATGCAATGGTGCAGCTCGCTGCCAGTGAGGAGAACGGCCTTGTGGAAGACGGTGTCGCCAGCCTCCGGCACCCGTTCGACGCTATCAGTGCCGGGACGATCGATCAGCTGAGCGTCTCAGGACACGGGACGGACGGTGCCGGGTCGGTCTCGACATCCATCGAACTGACCGGGAAGAAGCAGGGGCCGGACGACTCGCAGATCACCTTCGGGCTCGGAGGGGTGCTGCAGGGGAGTGCCCATATCATCACCTACGTCGACGGGAGCCAGGTCCTGGACAAGGTGATCACCATCGGTGCTGCCGCGCCGACACCGACCCAGACGACGGCAACGCCGACCCAGACCTCGTCTCCGGGCGGCTCTCCGGGCGGCAGCGGATCGGTGAACCCCTCGCCGACGCCTGCAAGCCTTGCCGTCGTATCGCTGGACGAAATCGCCCGGATCACGGTTGACCGGGAGAGCATCGGAACCGGCTTTGCGGCCGATCAGATCCGGATCCTGAGCCTGGCGGCGACGAGTGTCCCGGCTGAGTGGCAGAGCATGACGGACGCGTATACCCTCTACCCCGAGGGGCTGACGTTCGCTTCACCTGCCGTGCTGTCGATCCGCATGGACGATGCCGTGCTGGCCGCTCCGGACGCCTACACACCCTTCATCGCGCGCTATGATTCCGGCACCTGGACGATGATCCCCTCACGGATTCAGGGGCAGTATATCACTGCCGATATCACGGATGCCGGAACGTTTGCATTCATGACGCTGGCCGGTGAGAGTGCGGCGCCGACCCCGGGCCAGGAACAGACCGCAGCCCCGACGACGCCGCCGGGTGCGAGCGGGACTCCTGCCGACACCACCACCCCTGCAGCCGGCGGGACGTCGCTCCCCGGTATGACGGCCGTCCTCTGCCTCTGCGGGCTTCTGGCAGCGGCATTCGTCTTCCACAGGATCAAACATTAACCGTTCCATCTTTTTTGGCATCCGCCTCAGCAAGTATCCGGGTAGCGCCTTGCGATACGACAGATCGCCCAGGTTCGGCATGTACCAAAATGCGGTATCCGTGCCGGATCGATACAAATCGACTGCTCACTTCCTTTTTGAAAACAGTGCATACGCCGCAGAACGAACGACGAGATATCTTTTTATTTGATCACCCGTTATGAGATAACTGAATGCCACCCCAAGCCCCCGCCGACACACTCATGCATTCCCTGAATCCACGGGCAGTACCGCAGGATCTTGCGATCATCTACGCCTGGATCGTTCTCACAATCCTCGGCATCTACCTGCCCGTCCTCAATACCAGTCCTCTCCGGGTGCTCTTCGCCCTGCCCTTCATCCTCTTCATACCCGGGTATCTCCTGATCGCGGCGCTCTTCCCGAAGAAGGACGACCTCGACGGCATCGAGCGAACCGCCCTCTCCTTCGGGCTCTCCATTGCCGTCGTGCCGCTGATAGGACTCGCCCTGAACTACACCCCCTGGGGCATCCGGCTCGACCCGATCGTCGCCTCGCTCCTCATCTTCAGCGCCGCGATGGGGCTCATCGCTCAGTACCGCCGGGCCGCGGTGCCTGCGGACGACCGGTTCGCCGTGCCGTTCCGCGCCGGGTACGCCGCAGTCAAAGAGGAGTTCTTCAACGAAAGCGCCTCCCGGGTCGACCGGGTCTTAAGCATCGTTCTCCTCGCCTCCATCCTCGTCGCCGTGACGACGACGGTCTACGTCATCGCCGTCCCGAAAGAGGGGGAGAAGTTCACCGAGTTCTACATCCTCGGGTCGAAGGGGAAGGCAGCGGACTATCCTACGGCGTTCACCGCCGGAACGCCGCAGACGGTCATCATCGGGATCGGAAACCACGAGTACCGCAACGTCACCTACACCGTCGAGACGCTGGCTCTCAATCAGGTCTTTGACGAGACGACGAACGAGTCGACCATCCTTTCATCGTCGCTCCTCGACCGGTACGCCGTGACGGTTCCGCACAACGAGACGGTCGAGCAGCCCTATACCTTCACCGTCGACGACCCGGCGGTCAACCGGATCGAGTTCCTCCTCTTCGACAGTGCGGCGCCGGATGCCCTCGGGACAGAAGAGCTGATAAACGAGAGTTACCGCGACCTCCACCTCTGGGTCACGGTACGACCGACAGGATGAGCCGGAGGGTCTCGCTGCCCGGCTCAACCGTCACCTGTTCGATGGTGCAGGCTCTGCCGGTGCCTTTTGCCAGCATGCAGGCGATCAGGCTGCAGACCGGGCAGGGGCAGATCAGGCAGGCCTTCGGCGACTCGCTTTGCACCGCACGGCAGCCCTGCAGCAGGCGGAATTCGGAGAGTTCCACGACAATAGAGTCCCCTGCCCGCTCGGCATCGACCCTGCCGGCGACCTCGAGGACTTCTTCGCAGACCTCTTTTATTGCGGCCAGCACCTCCTCCTCGTCGCCGGGGAGGCGGAGGTCAGAGGATTCTTCCAGCATCCGGAGCAGCGGATACCCGAGCGGCGTGATGACGACGCCGTTTCCGTCCCGGCCGGTCACGAACGAGTAGCCGTCGGCCGGTGTCAGAGGACGGTAGTTAGCGACGGGCACCACCTGGGTGACGGAAGGGTCTGCCGTCTCATCCGCGGCGGGCACCATATGGGCGTTGCCCTGCAGCCCGAGATCGGCGCAGATCCGGGCGATGCCGAGCGTCCCCTGCACCGGCAGCAGGCTGGTGAAGCGCATGTCGAGCGGTTCTTCCTTTGCAAACGTCAGGAGAAAGATGCCGGCGATGAAGGCGCTCACGCTCCCGAGAACCAGGGTCGCACTCGTGATGTCGCCGCGGTTCGTCAGCGTCACGACGATCATGATCAGGGCTGCCGCGGCGAAGAGAACCAGCGCCGCACGTGTCGTGTCGTTTCTTTTCAGATTCATGGTGTATCTCCGCCGCTGTATGCTGTTTTCAGCTGGTGTCCGGAGAGCCAGAGAGCGATATACGCCCCCGCAAGCACCGCTCCGATCAGCAGCACCGGAAGAAGCATATGGTGCGATGCGAGCATCATCGGGTAGAGGAGCAGGACGGCACCGCAGAGGCCGAGGAACCCGACGGCTTCAGCCCGTGCGGTGAGGAAGCCTTCGAGCCGCAGGAAATAGGCGAGAAGGATGACCTGCAGCAGGAGTGCCGGGGCAATGCCGGCGGCAGCGGCGGCGACGACGACCGCCTCTCCCGCGCAGAGGAGGGAGAACGACCGTCCGTCGCCGTGCACCGTCCGTTCGGTCAGGACGAAGGCGCCGAGCAGGATCACCGTCAGGTACCATATATCGGATGCCGCCGCAGCGGCGAGAGCCCCGATGACGAACCCGGCCGGAAGGATGATCTCCCGCATCAGATCACCTCGACGCTTGCAACCCCGGCGTGCAGGAGCGACCGGAGCATCCCCGGCGATGCGGTCTCCTCCGGCACCCGGAGGTGCACGTCCTTTTGCGTCCGGCGTGCCTGCGTCACGATCTGCCAGATGTGGCTGCAATCGCCGGAGAACCGACTGAAGATGTAGACCGTCCCGGCGTTGGTCGAGGCCATGGCTCTGCCGACCTGGAGTTCGAACGCCGTCTGCGTCTGCTCTTCCTGCACGGATCGGTATATCTCTGCAAGATTGGCGCAGAACCTCCGTTCCGGAGACTCTTCGGCAGCGATCCCCCTATCCCGTTCGACCCGGCTTCGTTTGGCGCGAATGCCGACCTTGTCCCTCGCATAGTAGAAGTGCACCAGCCGTTCCGTCGGCTCCATCGCGCCTGCGGCGGCCATCACCCGGTGAATGTCCCGCTCGCTTTCGAGAAACCGGATGATGTTTCCGCCGGAGATGACGAGGAGGGATACGGAACGGTATTCGCCGATCGCCTCCTCGAGCGCTCCGCTTGCGGCGGAGACGATCCGGCCGACCTCTGCGCCCCCGGCATCCAGCGTCCTCTCCGGCATGTCGACGATGATGAGGGGCAGATCGCCCTGCTGGCCGGTATACTCCTTCACGAAGAGTTTCTGGTGCTTTGCAGAGAGTTTCCAGTCGATCCGGCGCGGGTCGTCTCCCATGGCATATTCCCGGAAGGAGTGGATGGTATACCCGGAGACCGCCGATCTGGTGCGGTGTTCGGCTTCTCCGTAACTCCCGCTTCCCGCCTCCTTCTCAAACGCTCCTGCAGGATGGACGATCAGGTGCGGCGCCGTCCGGCCGTCCCCGGCAAGATCGATATCGGCTGCAAAGAACCGGTCTGCAAGCGTCACGCCGACGCCGCCGAAGGCGATCTCCCCCCGCGTCATCACCTTCATCCGGTACGCCACGTCTGCAGAGCCCGCTCCCGGCTCTGTTGCCGTATGAGAGAGATCGCCGCCTGCCAGGATGGCGCCTGCGGGAGGACGATCCCGCAGGGTGAGCGTCGTGTGATCCGGGAGGTGGTAGGCGACCCTCGCCGTCACGTCCACCGTCGAGCCCTGCCGGAGGATCATCCTGCTCGCCGTGCGCGAGACCGTGAGCGAACCGACGACGGTGCGGAGCGACCGGTCGAAGAGGATACCCCGGTACACCAGGAAGAACGCAAGTGCCGCAGCCGGCAGGTATGCCGCCGCATCGTCAAAGACCAGCGAGAACACAAGCAGCACCAGGACTGCAGCGCCGATCGCCCGGGTGCACCGTGTCGGCCGCACCGCCTATGGCACCTCTACCGCAGCAAGAATCTCGTCCACCACCTGGCCGGGCGTGATCCCCCCGATCTCGGCCTCACGCTCGAGGATGATCCGGTGCTGGAAGACGGACGGCGCCAGCTTCTTGATGTCGTCAGGGATGACATACGTCCGGTTCTGCAGCGCGGCGACCGCTTTGCCGCCACGGACGAGGGCGATCGATGCACGCGAGCTCGCCCCCAGCCGCACGTCTCCGTGCATCCGCGTGGCGACGACGAGGTCTCTGATATACTGGAGCACCGGCTCTTCCATGTGAACCCTGCTCGTCGCCTCGACGAGGTGCTCGATGGTGGTGCGGTTCATCACCGGTTTCAGCCTCTCCAAGTACGGCTGCCACCGGAGTGCACCGGTATGCTCCCGCCGGACGACCTCGAGTTCGTCGTCACCGGCGAGGTGGCGGGAGGTGAACGAGAACATGAACCGGTCTTTCTGCGCCTCGATGAGCGGGAACGTCCCCTCAAACTCGTACGGGTTCTGGGTGGCGATCACAAAGAACGGCGAGTAGAGGTCGAGTGTGGTCCCGTCTATCGTCGCCTGCCGCTCGCTCATCACCTCGATGAACGCGCTCTGGGTCTTGGGGTTGAGTCGGTTGATCTCGTCGATGAGGAGAATATTGGAAAAAACCGGTCCTTTTCTGAGGTGAAAGTCTTTTGCTTCCTGGTCATAGACGCGCACCCCGATGATATCGGCGGGCTGAGTATCTACCGCGCACTGTACGCGGCGGAACTCACACCCGGAGAGGCGGGCCATTGCTTTTGCTATCGTCGTCTTGGCGGTCCCCGGGACGCCTTCGATGAGGACGTGGCCGCCGGAGAGGATGCCGATCACCAGCACTTCGACGAGAGCATCATTGCCCACGATATACTGGTTCAGCATCTCGGTTGTGGAGTGATAGATGCTCTTGAGCAGGGATAGATCCTGCTGTACGCTTGCTTCGGTCATGGTGATCGCCTAGAATATCTTCCTTCGAAATGCGTATGCCCCCAGGAGGAGTACCGTACATATGAGTGTTGTTTTAATTAGGGTTGTGCTTTTCACAGTATGCAGAATGCCGGCAATCCCGTCATCCGCCCGCGTCTGCGAGGCGACGGCGTCGAGGAGCAGCGGACGGCCACCCTCCAGGATATTTCCGATCAGCCGGTGATTGTCGCGGACGCTATCGAGCCCGACCATCGTGTTGATGAAGAGGCTCGGGTCGCTGATGACGTAGATCTCGCCTGCGCCCACGCTTTCCCGTGCGACCACGCCGTACTTCCCGAGCGTCTCTGCGGCATCGATATGCCGGTTGCCGTCCGCATCGATCCAGCTTAAGATCGAGGTCTGCACGAGGATCTCCCCGCCCTCGAGCGCGGCCGGCCTGTTCAGCATGAGCGTCTCGACACCGTCGACGAGGGTGGCGTTCGCGGTGCGGTAGGCGATGACGGTATGGGGGTCGCTGTACTCCATGTCCATACTGGAGAGGTTGCCGGGGAGGATCCGGATCTCGCTCCCGAGGGCGCCGAGGATCTGGTTTCCGGTGCCGAAGTCGTCGGCGAGGACGATCGTGTTGCCGCGCTCCAGGAATGACCGGTAGGCTCCGGCCGCCGCGTCGTCGAAGTCCGTGTCGGGAGCGATGAGGAGGAGGCATGCGCCGGTGTAGCCCGCAAGGTCGTCCGGGCTCCGGACTTCCACTGCTCCCCGCTCTTCTGCAAGGTCGGAGAAGATCGACGTGCCGTTCCACTGGATATTGTACCTGCTGTACTCCTCGGTGGTGCTGGCGAGGTGCACGAAGAGAACCGCCGCCAGGATCAGGAGAGCGCAGCCGACGACTGCAGAGACCGCTTTAATCCGAACCCGCCTCCTCTTTCATCAGATCTTCAAACCATGCGACGAGTTCCTGCCGCTCACTGTCGTCCGGCACCGCGCCGCCATAGCGGACGGCCTCGTAGCGCCGGATAAACCGGGTGAGCGTCTCGATACAGGAGATGCTCCGGCAGGCGGCGAGGAACTCCCGCGGTGTCATCGCCGCATGGCCGTCGATCCGGTGCCGGACGGCGATGCTGCCTGCCAGGCGGAGGTAGAGGGCATGCACGGCGTCGCTGATGCTGCCCTCTCCGGCCAGGCGGGCGAAGGTCGCGAGGATATTTTCTTCCTCCTCGACGGGCGGCCGCTCGACGACGACCGGCGCCGGCGCCTCTTCATCCTCCGTTTCGGCCACGGATACTTCTTCCGGGGCTGGTGCGGGCTGCCGCCGCCTCCGCACATACCAGACGGCACCGAGAGCGGTGAGGAGGAGAATCCCGGCGGAGATGAGGAGGGGCGACTCGAGAAGCGAGGGGGCGATCTCGATGAGGACGGTCTCGCTCTCCGATGCGTTGAGCGGGAAGGCCACGGCATCGAAGACCGCCCTGACGCGGTAGGTGCCCGCCTCCAGGTGGCCTTCCAGGGCGTAGCTGCCGGCACTGTTCGTCGTTGCCGAGAGGAACGCCTTCCCATCAGCCGTGATCGCCACGGGAGCGCCCGCTACCGGCATCCCCGCCGCGGTCAGGTTCCCCGAGAACGTCCGGTTCCCGGATGCCGTCCCTTCCGTAACCGCGAGAGTGAGCGCGGTATCGAGCGGCAGGACCGAGAAGGTGACGACGTCGGAGTAGGTGCTGCCGTAGACAGCGTAGACGAGGTGCTTTCCGGCGCGGATCCGGTCGATGGCGAACGCGGCCTTGTAGCCGCCGCCGTCGTCGGTGGTCGTTGTCGTCCAGGTTTTGCTGTCGATGAAGAGGGTGATGTTCTGCCCGGCGATTGTCCGCCCCGTCAGGTTCCCGGCTATCAGGAGGCGGTCACGGTAGACGCCATGATCAGGCGTGACGGCAATCGAGAGGCGATAGGGGGTAGCGGGAGCATGCGTCGTGGTGCTCCGCGTCTCCTGCTCGGCGTCGATCGCGGCGACGATCTCCTCGAAGTCCTCGACGCTCTCTTCGTAGGCGGCGGTGTCGAGCTCGAATTTCGTGCTGGTGTTGACCATCGCATCCGAGCGGGACTGGTAGCCTTTGAAGTTCTCGGCGACACGGGACCGCAGCGTCTCACCCTCGTACATAACCGAGTAGAGGAGTTCGGGACGGTTTTCGTCGCGGTAGCGGATCTCCAGCGACTGCAGTTCGTCGAACCGCCGGGTATCATTGAGCAGTTCCTCCAGGCTCTGGACATTTTTCTGGTTGTTCCGCCGGAACTCCGCAAGCTCTGTCTCCGACATGTCGAGGTTGATGACCATCCGGTCGAGCTGCCGCGACCGCTCCATGTACTCCTTCAGGTCGCGCTCTGCGGAGTCGAAGTCCTTGAGCTTGATGTTGAGCACCAGCGTCCCGGTGCTCCCGAGGATCTCGGACATCAGCGGCAGGACGGTCTCTGACTGCTCGCGTGAGATCTGTTTGAGGGCTTCGGGATTCTGGTGCGACGAGGTAACCGAATCGTCCTTTACAGTGTAGAGCACCGGGGATGCGGCGTACTGCGCGATGAAGATGAGGAATATGAGTGCCGGTATCGCCAGAAGTATCCAGGCGGCTCGTTTCTTCATGAATTCAGGATCTCCAGTACTTTGTTGGCGACGATAGCGCCGAAGAGGATGACGCCCGTTGCTATGGCGTATCTGAGATAGCGGAGGTATGACGGCCGCGCGAATGCCGGATCGATCAGTTCAACGGCGATGAGGATTCCGATAAGCCAGAGGACGAAGAAGATCTCAAGGTCAAGGTTGTACGAGAGTATCATGAAGAACGTGATGATACAGAGCCAGATGATGACGCCGCCCGCCGCGAGATACTTCTTTCTGATGGTCATGCTGCCCCCCCTCCGTTCCCGGCAGAAAACATATTTTCCGGGAAATTCCTGTCAGATAGAGATCTATTGGTTACAAATATTTATAATACCAAATGGCATTATGTCGAGAGGAGGATTCGAGATGAAACGAGTACTGTTGCTGCTTCCGGCGCTCCTTGCTGCGGCGCTCATATGCGCTCCGGCCAGTGCGTTCACCGCCAATGCGCTGGATATTTCCGTCAATGAGACCGGCGACGCAGAGGTCACGTTTGACTATTCTCTCTCCTGGTTTGAGCAGATTGCGGTCTTCTTCCAGATTGCGCAGCCCGACCGGGAGCTGAAGAATGCGCTTGAGAGCTACTCGGGCAAGCAGGTCGACGTCGTCGGTGTCGAGACCGGATCGGCTGTGTTTGCGGTCAGGGATTTTGCCCGCATCAAGGAGACCGCGAACGGGACGGTGTATACCCTTCCGGGGCTTGATTTCACCGCCGCCGAAGAGAAACTGAAATCCTACTGGTTTGCGCCGCTCGTGGAGGCGGATTTCTCACCTGCGGTGACCACCATCCGGTTCCCGGACGGGCATGAGGAGAAGGTCTTTAACGAGAGCGCCATCCCGTCGGCCTCCCACACGATCGCATAACTTTTTTTGACCTGACAGGTCGGTTTTTCATCCCCACGCCATCTGCACGATCAGCGCGGCGGCGAGGGTCACGACGCCCGCTCCCGAGAGCGGCAGCGTATAGCGGCGCACGACCGTTCCGAACCCGTCGCCGGTCGTCCGCTTGACCAGCCAGAAGAACGGGTCGCTGACGTAGGAGACGAGGAAGGCGCCCGCCGCGATCATCAGGACGAGCGCCGCCGGGTGGAGGACTGCGGCAGCCGGCACCGTCGGGAGAATGGCGGCGGTGACCGCCGCGGTCACGACCCGTGAGCCCTGCGCCGCCTGGACGAGGGCCGCGATGACGAACGGCAGGAGCATGGCCGGGAGGATGCCGGCGACGAGCGCGGCGATGTCGGAGGGGAACGTGCTTGCGGCGATGACGCCGCCGAAGGCGCCCGCCCCGGCGAGATCGAAGATGATGATCCCGGCGTTCTTCGTGCCGCGTGCGAGCGCCGCATCACGCACCGCTGCGGGGGTCGCGATCAGGGCGGCAGCGAGTGCCGCCAGGAGTGCGATGTTGATGTTCGCCAGGGCATGCAACAGCGGGACGGCTGAGCCGATGCCGAGCATCAGGAAGAGCACGAGGACGGGCAGCCATGCGCGGAGGCTCTCGCCGGCGGCGGGTGCAGGCAGCGCGGCCTCTGCCGGCGTCTCCGGGGCGGGCACGCTCCGTCGCCGGAGGAGAAAGAGCCCGGCGAGGAGCAGAAGCGAGAGCGGCAGGGTGACGAGATCGATCCGCCAGGGATCGATCGGGTAGAGGGCGAGCGTGGCCAGGATTGTCTGGATCACCGGCGAGGGGTAGAGGAGCACGTAGGATATCGTGCCGCCGACCGCGGTAGTGTAGAGCAGGAGGGCGGCGACCGACCGCTCGCTGCGGAGGTGCGCAATGATCGGGGAGAGGATGACGAACGCGGTGATGCCGCACATCAGCGGGACCGATAGGAGATACCCGGCAAATCCTGCCGCGTACAGCGGCCGGCGGACGATGCGCCGGAGATCGGCGACGATCCGTTCGATCCGTCCGCTCTCCCGCAGCACCTGAGCGATGGTGACGCCCGCGAAGATCACGATCCCGAGAACGGCAAAGATCCTGCCGGCTCCTGCGGTGAGCGCCATGACGGTCTCCTCGGCCGATGTCCCCGAGAGGACGCCGAAGAGCAGCGCCGCCCCGACCAGGGTGAGAAACGGCGGCAGGCGGTACCTGACCGAGGCGAGCGTGATCAGAAGAAGGCAGACAACGAACGGGAGAGTGGTCGCCATGGGAGCGCTCTCCCGCTACCGGAGCGCAGCGACCCGTTCACGGGCGATTGCTGCATACTCTTCGTCTATCTCAAACCCGATATACCGGACGCCGAGGACGGTACAGGCGCAGGCGGTGCTCCCGATACCCATGAACGGATCGAGCACGAGCGTCTCTGCCGAGCAGCCGTGCAGCCGGATACACATCTCGGGGAGTTTTTCGGGAAAAGCCGTCGGGTGCGGCCGCGACGACCGGATCGTGCGGTAGGGGATGAACCACGTATTACCCCGGTCGCGGAGGTCCCGGCCGGCCGCCTTCCACCTGCCGATGTTGGACTTGTCCTGATACGGGACGCCGACTGCGAGTTTCTCGAGGTGCACGTCGCCGTGCCCGGTGAAGTGGAATACGTGCTCGTGGCACTGGCTCAGAAACCGCGGGCTGTTCACCGGCTGGTAGTGGCCGACGGCGACGTCGCCGACGATCCGGTCGTAGTTCCCGACGGCCGCCTTCTCGATGGCGATCGATTTGACCCAGTGGATCACGTTCTGGAGGTGGTAGTGCGGCCGGAACCGCTGGACGACGTCGAAGGGAATCCAGGGATCGGCGGGTCTCCCCCCGATGTTCAGAAAGAACGATCCGTCCTCCTTCAGCACCCGCTTTGCTGCGACGGCGACCGTCTCGATCCAGTCGAGGTACTCCTCGCGGGGCTGGCGGTCGTCGTAGGTGTTGTAGTCCTTCCCGATGTTGTAGGGCGGTGACGTAACGATGATATCCACCGAATTCGCCGCAAGCTGCTGCATCCCTGCGATGCAGTCGATGGTGTGAATTGTGTTCACCGTAAGGCCGCCGCCCGCTGCGCCGCCCGTCTCCCCTCTCCTCGCTGTTTTCCCTGCCACGCGTATCATAGACTGATTGGCGCTTCTCCCCAAAAAAGGTGAATCATACGAAGGCTACCGGCGGAGGAAGTCGTCCGCGATCAGCCGGCAGAGGCGGCCGCTCTCCGGAAGATACTCCGCCGTATCCCGGCGGATCGCCGCCTGCTCGTCCTCCGGACGGTCGCGGATCCAGTCTGCGATCATCGCCCGGGTCGGTTCCAGGTGGAACTGGAGTCCGACTGCGCTGCCGACGGAGAATGCCTGGTTCTGCACCGCGTCCCCGATGCAGAGGAGCGTTCCTCCGGGGGGCATGTCGAAGGTCTCGCCATGGAGCTGGAACGCCCGGAACCGGGACGGAAACCGGGAAAAAGGCCCTTCGCCGGTCGATGTTATTGTGTACCACCCGACTTCGGCGACGGTGGGGTAGACCGCCGCCCCGAAGGCTGCGGCGATCAGCTGGGCGCCGAGGCAGACTCCGAGAACGGGCCGCTCCTCCCGAACGTACTTCCGGATGAGCGCTTTTTCGTCCCGGAGGAAGGGAAACTCCTCCTCGTCGTTCACGCTCATGGGGGCGCCGAGGAAGAGGAGATGGGATGCATCGACGGACGGCATCTCTGCGGTTTCGTCGAGGCGGATGTACTCGACGGCGATGCCTCGCTCCGCAAAGATAACCTCGAAGAGTCCGGGCGGTTCGTTGCCGGCATGCTGGAAGACTGCTACCTTCATGCGATGCCCTCCTGGGATCTTCTCCGCTGAAACCCTATGTATATCTGCCGATCCTGCGGAGGCGCACCGTGTCGGCGGTGAGGGAGGATGACCTATTCATAGGTGTCCTGCAATCGTCCCCTCCCGGGTAAGGAAGAGAGAATGACGCGGGGAATGGATACGCAGGACATGCTGAAGGAGTGATCCGATGACGCCCGGCAGGTTGCACAGGCGATCATCGAGAAGTACGGCGAGCCGGATGAGGCCATCCCCTCGGAGCTCGTCTGGCACCGCAACGGTCCCTGGAAACGGACGGTCGTCCACCGGGAAGGGGCGACCCCCCGCTTCCCGATGCCGCACGGCGATTTCGTCGAGCAGATCGTCGACTACCACGTTCCGGTCGAGAAGTTCGGCGATCTGGCCGCATTCGACGGCAGCGTCGTCGCAGTCCGGACGCTCGGCGATATGGCGGCGCGGTGCCACGATGAGGAGGCGAACTTTCTGGCGCTGAACCTTGCGCACGACATCGTCACCGGCAGCCGCTCCGTCGATGATGCGCGGAACCACTACGTCGGGAGCATGAAGGCCTACCGCCGCGGCGAGGCGGCGCCCTACATGGAGAAGCTGAACTTCACGCCGCAGAAGGGATCCGCCGACCCGGATGAGGAGCTGATCTCGCGGGAGGTTCTCCAGGCCGCGGCAACGTCCGGCAGGTGACGGCATGCCTCTGCGATCGGTTCGCGCTCGATGAAGAGGAACTCGAGGACGAGCATCGCCGCGAAGATCACCCCGATGGTGATGAGGGTCGCCGGCTGCGCGACGGCGGGGTGGTGATCTCCGCGAGCGTCCCGCCGGTGTCCATGGCGATGCTCTCCCGCAGCTCCGGCTGTGCACCCTCGGTCACTGCAGACTGCTTCAGGGTCTTTCCGGCCAAAGAGTTTTCCGGAGAGGCGGGCTCCCGCATCCCGGTTCGGTGTGGGTTTTTGGGATGAAAATCCGGCCTTTCGCCCTCTTTTTCCGCCGATACCCGAGTATCCCTTGAGCCCGGTAGCGACGTTCCGCAGCATCAGTGAATGCCGAAACCATGCTAGGATTTATATAAAACTGCGTATATCTCTCACCCGGTGGTTTACCATGGCAAATGGAATCACGCCGTCCGATATGACGGCACAGGTTGGAGAGATCAACAGTTTCATCGACAGCGCCATCGCATTTCTTCCGAATCTCATTCTGGCAATCATCATTCTTATTATCGGCTGGATAGTGGGACGAATTCTCGGGCGGATCACCGCAGAAATTCTCGACAGGCTCGGTGTCGACGACGCCCTCCGCAAGACCTCCGTCGGGACGTATATCGAGCGTTCGACGATGAACATATCGCGGCTCTTTGACCTCATCGTCCGCTGGTTCATCTACCTGATCGCAATCCTGGCAGCGGTCGGCGTGCTCGAGATCGAAGCCCTGACGGCAGCAGTCGGCACAATCCTCGCATACATCCCGAACGTCGTGGCATTCCTCCTGATCCTGATCGTCGGGTTCATCGTCGTCGACTGGGTACTCGATTTCATCAGCAGCACCGGCGAGCGGCACCAGGTCGAGTACATGGGTCTTGTCACCATGCTGCTGCGGGCATTCTTCTACTTCATCATCGTGATCCTCGCCCTCGAGCAGCTCCTGCTCGACCTTTCGATCATCTACGTCTTCGTCGTCCCGATCGCCTGGGGTGTCGGCATCGGCATCGGTGCGGCGATCGCTATCATCGTCGGGTTCGGCCTCAAAGACCAGGCGCCCGAGATCATGGACAATCTCCAGGGCAGGATGAAGAAAAAAGAGTAATCCTTTTTTGGCAGGTTCCCTCCCGGGACCTCCCTTTCCTGATGCCGCCTGCCTCCCATCCCCGGCAGGTTCCGCTCTCTCGCCCGAACGAGTGCCGGAAAACCGTCGCCCGGCGGAGCGGGGATACCCTTAAATGCCATCGGTACGTGACCTGCGAGTCCTACCCTGCACGGGCGAACGAACGTGGAGATGATTGAGAATGGCTGATGGGAGATCGAGTGTTATTCTGGAGCGAAAGACCCGAAGGACGGGAGCGGAAGGATTCATGAAGTCCGAGGAGATCCTCGGGAAGCGGGTGAAGAATGCCGAAGGCCACGACCTTGGAGAGATCGCGAGCATGTGGGTGGGGCTGCTCCGGGGCCGTGTCGAGTACGCCGTGCTTGCATACCGGGGCGGCGAGGGGATCGGGAGGAAACTCTTTGCCGTCCCCGTAGAGGCGCTCGCCTACCGGCCCGGGGACGATATCTTTCTGGTAAACATCGACCGGAAGGTGCTGGACTCGAGAGACGGCTTTTCGGAGGACGACTGGCCCGCCGAAGCAGACTGGGGGCTGATTGCGTCCGACCGGCCGGTGGTGCCGCCGACCCGGGATGAGGCGCTTGCCGTGGAATCGACCGAGGCTCCGCCCCCGGAGATTACCACGACGGAGCGTATGGTCGTGAGCGAGAGGCCTCCCCCCGCCGGCGGGGTGGTCTTCGGTCAGCAGGTCGAGGTCACGGCGGGAGAGCGGCCTTCAGAGGCTGAAGCGGTTGCAGGAGAGCGAGTTTCTGCCGGGGTCGCAGAGTCCGAAGAGGAACGGGGTTCGAGGACGGTCGTTGAACAGGAACAGCCTAGAGGGCCGCTCCGTGTGGGGCGCAGGACGGCCGGCGGCCGGCAGGTGAGCGATTCCGAGTTTTTCGGTTACCTCGCAGGAACGGAGTACCCTGCAGGAAAGCACGACCTGCTCAGCCGTGCGACGACGAAGAATGCACCGGAGGATGTCATCGAGCTGCTCGACAGATTCGAGACGAAGAACTATGCGTCGGCCGCGGACGTGAGAGACGAGCTCGAACGGGTGAGATGACACGCTGCCGCCTTGCTTTCCGAATTCCTGTGACCATCCGGGCGATCGCACGCTGAAGATGCGGCCGTTTCACGCCCCGGGGAATGCTTAAGTACTCTTGGTGCCTTACTGCCGCCCCTGCCCGGTGCGGCCGATGCATCCGGGCAGAGATGGGAGATGAGTGCAATGGTTGAAGGACAATCAGGGATGGTCATGGAGCGAAGGGTGCGGGAGACGGGAGCGGAATGGTATATGTCGGGTGACGACGTGATGGGCAAGAGCATCATCAACCCGCAGGGGGAGGACCTCGGCAAGGTCTCCGATATGCGGATCGCGTTTCCCGAAGGGCGCGTCGAGTACGTCGTCCTGCGATACGGCGGCATGCTCGGCATGGGCGGGAAGCACTTTGCCGTCCCGCCCGAGGCGCTGACGTACCGGTCCGGCGACGATGTCTTCGTCGCGAACATCGCAAAGAGCACCTTGGACAATGCAGAGGGATTTTCGGAGGACAACTGGCCGCGGGAGCCTGACTGGAACCTGATCGAGTCGGCCAGAGCCCGGGCGCCCCCGAGCAGGGAAGAGGCGGAGGCCGTGGAGTCTGCGGAGGCGCCGCCGCCGGAGGTCGTCACCAAGGAGCGGGTCGAGGTGCACGAACCGCCCCGGAAGAGGTAGATTCCTTCCCGATGATTTTTTTTCGCCGGTATGTGTGAACCACCACAACCATTTTGATGTCTCCACGCAAGGGGCAGCCCCCACAGGAGGGTGAACATATGGCACGGAACGTGATTGATATCCTGAAACAGGAGCACGAGGAGGTTCTCTCGATGCTCGAGAAGCTGTCAAGCAAGGGCGTCAGCGACCGGAGCAGCATGTACTCTTCGATGAAGAGCGCTCTTCTGCCGCACATGGAGGGCGAGGAGAAGGCAGTCTATCCCGGGTTCGAACAGGCGGGGATGCACGACAAAGTTCTGGAATCGATAGAGGAGCACAACGCAGTGAAGAGCCTGATCAGCCAGCTCGACAACGCCTCGATGTCGAACGAGGACGTATGGGTCGCCAAGATAAAGGTGATCCGGGAGAACGTCCAGCACCATGTCAAAGAAGAAGAGGAAGAGATCTTCCCGAAAGCCCGGCAGTCGATGAGCAGCAGCGACCTTGAGGAGATGGGCAACAAATTTGAGGAAGCAAAAGGGAAAGTGCCGATGGCGGCACGGTAATCTCTCATTTTTCACGCAGCGGGGGCAGGCCTCTTTTTGCTCGTACCGAAATATGTGGTTCCCTGGCTTTGCTCTTCGTTATCTTCCCGGCATGACCATCGGTGGGTTTCCGCTCAATGGTGCTGCTCGGGACGGGTCTTTGTTCCGCAGCGCTCGCCGGTTTTCGGTTTGCATCCGTACACCGAATGTTTCGGGAGATTTTTGTGAAAACCGAATCAGATTCGGGGTGATTTGATACGTCCCGAACGACGTATATGATAGATAGCAACAGCGTCATCCGGAGTTTGAGAAAAATGGAGACAATACGCGAAAAATCCCTCTCCGGTCACCAGATGCCGCACGTCTACGATGTGGCTCTGGAGGCCGGGCATGAAGATATGGTTTGGGAGATCCCGTATCACAGGATGCTCCTGATCGTTCCGAGACAGGAGAACTCGCAGGATGGATATGTGCCTGGCCGGTGCAGCGCCGCAGGGGCCGCTCATACCCGGGAGGTGTAGGCGATGGGAAGCACCTCATCGATCCGCGGGATAAGGAACGCCGGCGACGAGCCGGGCGACCTTCGAAACATTCTGCAGGACTTCCTGCTGCGGTCGGGGCGGACCCGGGGATGCCATGGCCGCGGAGAATCACGGGAGGTGGTTTTCTGTAGCGTATGAATGCGAGCGGATCACACTTCGGTTCCGCATCGCGATATGTAGGCATCCCGATGGAATATACATCCATGCGCACGCCTCACTCCACACAACGCACCAGTACATAATGCAAAGCCGCGACTTCTCTTTTTGATTTCTTAGCAATCTCTCCGCAGGGGAGATTCCTGTCGATATTTTCCCGTATGTCCCATGCATCCGCCGTCCATTCGATCCCGGGCGGCGTTCTGGCACGGGGTAGCACGGCAGCATCTTTCTCTACTGCGATCGGATGTCCGGTTCGTACGGAGGAATCGCTTCGGAAGAGGAGAATGGGAATTCTGCACGCCAGATGCGGGTTTTGATGTTTTCTGTCCGCGGTGCAGACGGCAGATCGGGCGGCACCGGCGGCGAGTTCTCTTCGGATTTTTGCAAATCTCCGAATATCTTTCGGCATTCCTCTCGCTTTCCGAGTAATCTTCGGCATCCGTTCATTGCCACCGAACAGCATACCCGGTTTCTGACAATATGCATCTTTCAGACCTGTCCCCCGGGAATTCAGCCCGCGTTCTTGCCTTCGAGGGCGGATCCGGCTTCGGCAGGCAGCTCGCCCTGCGCGGGCTTGCCGAAGGGCGGATCGTACCCGTGCTGTCGGGCTCCTTCGGCCCGGTCGTCGTCAGGATTGCCGGCGAAACGCTCGTCCTCGGCCGGGGGGCGGCACGGAAAGTTCGTGTGCAGACGGTGTAACCATGCAGAAAAAAGTATCAGACCTTGAATATGGCGAGTCCGGAATTGTCCGGGAGATCCTCGCGTCGCAGCATGACCTGAGCTGCCTGGGCATCAGGCGCAACAAGCACCTGAAGATGATCACCCGCCAGCCGATCAAAGGGCCGGTCGTCGTAATCGTCGACGAAATGGAGGTCGCCATGGGGATTGAGATTGCTGCGCAGGTGGTAGTCGAGATCGCGTGACACACGAGCGATACTACGGAGATACAGAACATGAAAGAACAAAGCAACAATACAACCACTATTCTGATGGTGGGGAACCCGAATGTGGGGAAGAGCGCGCTTTTTAACCGGCTCACCGGGGCGAACGCGGTCGTCTCCAATTATCCGGGTACGACCGTCGATTATACCGCCGGGACGCTGATCGAGGATCACCGGACCTACGAGATCATCGACGTGCCCGGCACCTATTCGCTTAAGCCGCGGGACGCTGCCGAGATGGTTGCCGTCCGGATGCTCGACGAGCACAGGGACGCGACGGTGCTGGTCGTCCTGGATGCGACGAAGATCGAGCGGGGCCTCTATCTTGCCCTGGAGGTCTTTGAGCGGGGAATCCCGTGCATCGTCGCGCTGAATATGACGGATGCGGCGCACGACAAACAGATCGCCGTCGATGCGGCCGGGCTCCAGAGGATACTCGGCGTGCCGGTGATCGCGACCACCGCAATCAGCGGCGAGGGCGTCAAACACCTCGCCGACATGATCCGCAAGGCACAGGCTGCGGATATATCTGCCATCCGGAGCCGCCTGAACGGTCAGGAGCAGAACAGGAGAAGCATGGCGGGATGCGGCGGATGCAGCGGCTGCGGGGGGTGCCGGTAGATGGGCCTCACCGCAGACGAGCGCTGGGACATCATCGACGCAATCACGCAGCGGACGGTCGGCACCGGCACCTACCGGCGCACCCTCGGCGACGCCCTCGGGGATCTGACGATACAGCCCCTCACGGGCATTCCGGTCGCCCTGGGGGTGCTCTATGCATTCTGGAGCATCTTCGGCTCCTTTGCCGGGTCGCTCGTGACCGACGGGTTCATGGTCAAACTCTTCGACAGCTCCTGGCTGCCGTGGCTGCAGGCCGCGTGGCCGAACCCGGACAGTATCCTCTACTATCTCTTCGTGGGAGACCCGGCGGCCGACAACTGTTTCGAGGCCTTCGGGGCGCTTACCTCCGGCCTCTTCGTCGCCATCGGCGTGGTGCTGCCGGCGGTGCTCATCTTCTACCTGATGATGACCGTCCTCGAGGACTCGGGCTACCTGCCGCGGCTGGCGGTGCTCATGGATACCGTGCTCCACAAGATCGGGCTGCACGGCTACGCCATCGTGCCTGCCATCCTCGGCCTCGGGTGCAACGTGCCCGCGGTGACGGCGACCCGGATTCTTGAGACCCGGAAGCAGCGGTTCATCATGATGTCGCTCCTCGCCATCTTCATCCCCTGCGGCGCCCAGCTCGGTGTGATGCTCGAGGTCATCCCCGAGACGGTCGGGCTGGTCATGCTCTACCTGATCATCGGTTTCGGGATCTTCGGCTTCGTGCTCGACCGGCTCATCCCCGGCAGCAATCCCGAGATCCTCATCGACGTGCCCCCCTACCGCTGGCCGGCCTGGGAGAACGTCACCCGCAAGCTCTGGAGCCGGACGAAAGGATTCCTCAAAGAAGCGGTTCCGTTCGTCCTCCTCGGGGTGCTGATCGTCAACGTCCTCTACCTTACCGGCGTCATCGCTGCGCTCGCCGACCTCTTCGCACCGCTCTTCGTCACCTGGTTCGGGGTGCCGAAAGAGACGGTCGGGCCCCTCGTTGCAGGGTTCCTGCGCAAAGACCTCGCCGTCGCCCAGCTCTCCACCATCGCCATGACGCCCTACCAGATGATCACCTCGGTTGTGCTCGTCTCCATCTACTTCCCCTGCGTGGCCACCTTCGTGGTGATGCTGCGTGAGGGATGGCGGGAGCTTCTGGCGGCGATTGCCGTGCTCATCGCGGTGGTCTTCATCTACGGCGGGCTGATCCACGCCATCGGCATCCTCATGGGGGTTGCATAAATGAACAAAAATGTCAGTGTATTCTCACTCTTCATCGGGCTGCTCGGCCTGGCCACGCTTGCATCCGGCCTCGCCGACATCCTCGTCTGGGCCGGGGCAGATCCCGGCTTTTCGATCGGCATTCTTGAAATCGCAGGCGACGACTTCTTCCGCTGGGCATGGGGCGGAGCCATCGTGGCCTTCGGCGGCCTCTTCATGCTGGCGGGGCTGAAGAACACCGATGATCTGCAACAGTCTGCAACGGTGCTGCTCGGCGCCGCCATGGTCTGGATCATCGCCGGCACCGATATCTTCGCCCGGTTCTGCGAGAGCGTCCCCGCAGGCGAGGAAGCGCCGGAGTTCTTCAACTCGCTCTCCGGCTTCCTGGCCGGGTTTGCCCCGCCCTACCCGCCGGCGATCCTCCTCCTGCCGTTCACGCTGGTGGTTGCGTACGTCCTCTTCACACGGAGGTTCGATGAGGCAGAACCACCGTCAACCGCTGATTTCCCGAACAGATTATAAGGATCCGCCATGAAACATACTGGATGCGTGATGAATCTCAGCAGGAAGGCCGAAGACTATCTCGAGGCCATTCTCAACGTGACCCTCGAGAAGGGGTATGCCCGGACAAAGGATGTGGCGCGTGAACTGGACGTCAGCCCGTCGAGCGTCGTCGAGATGTTCCAGAAGCTCGACGGCATGGGCCTGATCGAGTACCGACGATACGAGGGCGTGGTGCTGGAGCCCCGGGGACGGGAGATTGCAGAGGTCATCAAGTTCCGGCACGATACGCTGAAAGAGTTCCTGCTGCTGATCAAAGTGCCGGAGAAGGTCGCCGAGCAGGATGCGTGCTTCATGGAGCACGAGCTCCATCCAGAGACCGTCCGGCAGATCCGGTCGCTGATCGAGGCTCTGCGGGCCGACTCCCGGCTGTACGGTCATCTTGAACGCTCCATCCGGAATCAGGCAGAGTAAATACACTTTTCCTGCCGGCTCTCGTGCCCGGCAGATAGAACCGGATACTCACGTTCCTTTTCTGGATACCCGGGCGCCGCCCCTGCTTGCGTGAGCGAAAAAATGTGGTGCCGTGCTGAATTTCGTCACCGAGCCCTGTCGAGGAAGGCCTGCACGATCGCGGTGAACTCGTCCGGGTACTGGTACATGAGCCCGTGGCCCGCTCCCCGTACCTGCACCACAGAGGCCGACGCTATCCGCTCGCCGATGAAGAATGAGTTGCCGGGCGGGGAGATGACGTCCCGGTCGCCCACGATGAGGAGGGTGGGCGTGTCGATGGTGCCGAGCCACGCAGAGACGCCCGTCCGTGCTCCCATCGCCTCTCCCTGCCGGGCGATATTCTCGGGGCTGCTCTTCTCGGTGACGCTCGGGAAGTACTCCCGCGGGTCGGGGTGCTCCGCCATCCAGTCTGCAGGGAAGAGGAGCGAGAGCAGGCGCATGCCCCGTTCAGCGTCTGTGCCGCTGGTGTCGAGGAGTTTCTTCTGCACCTCGGGATCCATGGGCACGCTCTCGTTTCCGCCGGGATCGGCGGCGTAGAGCACGAGTTTCTCGACCCGTTCGGGATGTTCGTGGGCGAGCGCGAGCGCGACGTCGGCACCCATCGACCAGCCGAGCACGGGCGTCTTCTCGATCCCGAGCGCGTCCATGAGGCCGGCGGTGTCGTTTGCAAAGAGCGATATCGAGTAATTCTGCTCAGACGAGGTGGAAAGCCCCATTCCCCGGTTGTCGAAGACGATCACCCGGTACCGGCGGGCAAGGTCTTCGAGCATCCGGGTGTCCCACATGTCCATCGTGCTGGCGTAGCCCATGATGAGCACGAGCGGCGGCCCGTCCCCGAATTCCTTGTAGGCGATCTCGATGTCGTCGACGGCAGCCGTCTGCACCGTCGCGTTCGCGACATCGATCGGGTCGTCGGCGGTCTCCGACGGGGTTCTGGTGCCGGTGCAGCCGCAGAGGAGGCAGGCTGCGGCAAGAAGCAGGAAGGCGGCACCCGTAAGGGCAGAGAAGAGCGGATGCATGGTGTTCATCCATTTTGAAGATCAAAACCCGGAGGCTAAATATTTTTCTAAATGCAGTTTTCGGGTTTTTCCGCACCCCGGCAGCGCTCGGTGTCGAGCTGGAAACGGGGGAGTGCCTGCCGGGCGGTCTGCGGTGCGTGTATCGCCGTTCGTGAGCATGCAGAAGAGAGAACCCGACACCGAGCGCTGCGATAGGAGCTCTTGAAAGGCTCCCGGAAGAACCCTGTACTTTTCTGGTGTCCGGTCATCACAGCCGGAGGTGAAGGGGGAGCAGAAAATGAAAGGCCTGGCAATGCTGCGGATCGGTGAGGTAGGATGGATCGAAAAAGACCGGCCGGCCGCCATTGAGGTGGCGAAGAAATGCGGTGCGACGGATATCATCCCGATCCCCCGTGTCGGCTGGGGTGTCGGGATGGCGAACAAAACTATCGTGACCGACCTCTGCCCCGGCGGACGGGTGCGCATGGAGCGGCTGGCCGAGGTCGTGATGCACGGGCGGATGGACCCGTCGCTGATGGCGACGCATGTCTTTCGGGGTTTCGACAGGCTCGAAGAGGCGCTGCACCTGATGAAGGAGAAACCCCGCGACCTGATCAAACCGGTCGTCATCGTGGAAGAGTAGACTTTTCCTCTCTTTTGGTATATGCGGGCCGGCAGCCCGACACGCCGACGTCCGGCTTGCCTGGTAAGAGATTCTCCGGGGCTCCGGCTCCCAATAACCTTCCCGGTTAAGCAAAGCTTATATATCGGAAATCCGGGCAGGATCCTCCGGAATTTCGACCCGCACAGAAGCCCTCAGACGGTCGTTCTCACCGCGAGCTATGGTAGAACATCCTCCGGAATCGGTCCGGCTCAGATCGGCGTTATATCTCGATGAATCTTCCGTTTTTCAGGGATCTGGGTGATATGCTTCGGTTTATCGCGGATCACAGAACCGCGATCCGAAACGCCCGGTAAAACCGGAGAAGAACGGCAATATGGGCATCTTTCAGGACGGGGAGAGGGGCGGTTCACCCCGACTCGAGGTGCTCACGTCGACGGCTGTGTGCTGTTGAAGAGCCCTCCCGGAGATCCGACGGAGGTACCCGGTATCGCACGCATCGGCGGTACCTGAATATTCTCTCCGGATGATCCCTCGCAGCGCTGTCGTGAGGATCGCTCGTTGCCGGGTGTCCGTTCATCATGGATTCTGCAGGGGATGTGTGTGCATGAAGCGGAGCGACAAACTCCCGGATACCTCTCGATCAGCCGTATCCTCACCGGTGTATGGATGGCTACTCTTACGGTCGACCTCCGTGAAACGGTCTTTGCGTGCGTGAGCACGGGTCTCCTGCATTCCTGCAGATGAATCCGCAAACCACCGGGATAAAAAAGATCGGCGAAGGATGTCCTGTCTATCGGGTTCCTTTGATCACCAGCAGCGTGATGTCGTCAAACTGGGGCATGTCCCCGGAAAACTCCCGGACACCGGATAGAATCCGGTCGAGAATCTCCTGCGCCGGAAGCCGGGCGGTTTCCCGTATGATTGCGGTGAGCCGGTCTGTCCCGAACAGTTCTTCCTCTGCATTGATCGCTTCCGTGACGCCG
The DNA here is from genome assembly GCF_030464345.1 of Methanoculleus frigidifontis. Taxonomy (GTDB): domain Archaea; phylum Halobacteriota; class Methanomicrobia; order Methanomicrobiales; family Methanoculleaceae; genus Methanoculleus_A; species Methanoculleus_A frigidifontis. The sequence continues at coordinate 146,145 of NZ_VCYH01000003.1, forward strand.
TCGGTATACATGACGACGAGATCGTCCGGGCCGATCGACAGGGACCGGGAAAAATATTCCTGGTTCTCGAATGCGCCAAGCACGATGCCGGTGGGCAGGAGCTCCTCGAGCGTCTCGGTCCGGCTCCGGAATACCACCGGGGGGTTGTGGCCGGCATTCACGTACGTCAGGGTCCTGTCCCCTTCGCTGAGCGTTCCGAAGAAGAGGGTGACAAACATGCCGGACTTGGCATCCTGGGCAATAATATTGTTGGAGTCGGAGATCGCCTTTGCCGGATCGCGGTGCCAGAGTGCATTCACCCTTACCACGATACGGGACAATGCCATAAAAAGGGCTGCCGGAACGCCTTTTCCGGCAACATCGGCAATGAGGAGCCCGAGCGTCCCTTTGTTCAAGGCGATGATCTCAAAGGGTATCACATCGAAGAAATCGCCGCCGACTTCTTTTGCCATGACTGCGCGTGCAGCGATATCGAACCCCGCGATCTGGGGGATCACCTTCGGCATGAAGCTCGTCTGGATCTCCGCGGCGATCTGGAGTTCGGCATTCGAACGGGCAAGCCGTCCCTCCAGCTCGCGGCGCTCGGTGATGTCCCGGATCGACTCGATGGCGCCGGTGACGTTGCCTTCCGGATCGTAGAGCGGGCTTGCCTTGGCCCAGAAGTACCGGCCCGATCTTCCCCGGAGGCTCGGAATGAACGTGTCCACCACAAGCGTATCTCCTTCCCGTTGCACATGGGTATAGCGGCTCTCCACTTCCGCCTCCGGCATGAGGATGAGGTTTGCCAGCATCGGTCTTTGTTCCTGGTAAAACGGGAGGGCATATTCGTAGGCCCCTTTTCCGATCATGGATGCAGCGGGAATTCCGGTCAGTTCCTCCATTCCCCGATTCCACGTAATGACAAAGCCCTCCCTGTCGATGGCAAATGTGGCGTCGGGGAGAAAACTGATGATGTCTGCAAGACTCCTCCGGGATCGGACGATCTCCTGTTCGGCGCGTTTCCGGTCGGTGATGTCCCGGATCGTCTCGATGGCACCGGTGACGTTGCCTTTGGAGTCATAGAGCGGGCTGGCCTTGGCCCAGAAGAACGTCCCGCCCGGCCGGAAGTCGGGAATGAAGATATCGACCACGAGGGTATCTCCGCTCCGCTCCACGGAATCGTACCGCTTCTCGATATCGGACTCAGACATGAAGATGAGGTTTGCCAGCATCGGTTTCTGCGTCCCGTAGAACGGGACCGCGTACTCGTAGTTGCCCTTCCCGAGCATGGCCTCTGCCGGGACGCCGGTCAGCGCCTCCATCGCCTTGTTCCACGCGATGACCGTTCCTTCCCGATCGATAACCAGCGTTGCATCCGGTAGGAAATCGATGATTGCGTCCTGAAAAGTCCGGCTCTGTGACTCCATTCTCCTGCTCCTATGGGAGGATTATGTCCTTCCTGGGTATGAAGATTCTCTATCTCCAGCGCCGCCTCTCGTTTCCAGGATTCGCTAAAATATTGCCTTTGATTCCTCGATTTCGGTTATACCATCAGATTCTTCGGGAATTATTGGCCGGATCTTGCCGGGATAGCTCCTCCTTCCCCTGCTTGAGCAATCCTCCCGGTTTTTCCCGGAGGCCTCGGCTCAACCAATGCATATATATCGGCAATCCGGGCAGGATCCGCCGGAATTTCGACCATCACCGAAAGCCTTCAGACGGCCGTTCTCACCGGGAGCCATAGCCATCCTCCGGGAATTACCTCTCCTCATATGGCCGTTATAGCTCGGTAAATTTTCCGTTTCTCAGGTATTTGGGCGATATGCTTCGCTTTTTTGCGGTTCTGCGATCCGCGATCCGAAACACCCGATAAAACCTGAAAAAACGGCAGCATGGGGTTCTTTAAGGACGGGGAGCGGGGCGGTCGCCTCGCCTCGGGGCCGGCGTCCCTGGATGCACCCTCTCCGAAGACCTCGTATCCAGACTTCTCCGGGGAGCCGAAATCAAAATTGCTGGAATTATCTGGTAATCCCGTGATTTCTCTTTACGAGCGATTCGATGAATATTCTCAAGCAGCTTGCCGCAGAATTCGCGCCCTGGATCAGCTTCTGCCTCCTCCCGGGAGATACGATGGAGGAACTCGGCATCGCACTCATTGCCGGTCTCGTCTCCACCGTCGTCCTCAATTTCAATGGCATCAGGAAAAGATACCTCTTCCCCGTAACGACGCTCGTGTTCTTCGTCGTTATGTGCATAGCGGTCATCGGCCTTCAGAGCGTGCCGGTCGCCGGGTTCTTGGGTATCCTCGCCTACGGAACCCTCGCAGCGCTGTCGTGGGGTTCGCTCCTTGCCGGACGCCCGTTCACCATGGATTATGCAGGGGAGGATGTGAGCGAAGAGGGGAGAAAAATGCCTGAGTACCTCTCAATCAACCGTATCCTCACCGGTGTCTGGGCGATCACTCTTACGGTCGGCCTCGGTGAGATGGTCTTCGAGTACGGGAGCCCCACTCCCCCGGGGCTCCTGCAGATGTTCATCCCGTGGGCCAGTTTCGTGGTAGGATGGCCTTTACGCTCTGGTATCCCGGGTACGCGGTGGCACGGGAGGCGGCGTCTGCCGGTGGCAGCGAGTGATGAAGAGGGGAACCATCCCGGTACCGCCGGTGTCCTCTCCTGCAGGGGGGCTCTGACGCGCCCTCCTGCTCATTTTCCCCGATGCGGATGGCCCGGGAGTGGGGATGGAATGGGCGTGATGAGGATTGCGAATTTTTACGGTGCCGGTTCGGAAGGTTCCTCCCGAACCGGTCCCACCGGCTTTTGATCTGGGACGCTCTCGGCAGACTGCCGTTCTGAGATCAGGAGCCTGACCTGATCCCAGATGTCAAGCCGGAGGAGCAGAACCGCTGCGATGCCCATGATGGCGATCCCGTATATCCCCGTCCCGAACGAGGAGATCATATCGGCCGGGTAGGAGAGGTACAGCCATGCAAGGGGCTCCATGGTGTCCGTAATCAGGTGGAGGAGTACTGCAATCCAGACGCTCCCCGTCTTCAGCACGGCGATGCTGTAGAAGACCCCCATGACGACGGCGAGCAGTATCATGACCGCATTGCCGAGGACGGGCTGGCCCGGGTAGTTCATGCCCATGAGAATCAGGCCGCTGTGCCAGAGCCCCCAGACGACCCCGAGCAGCAGAACCCCTTTTCTCCCCCCAAGCACCGTGAAGAGGCGGTCCTGGAGATACACCCTCCACCCATACTCTTCGCCGAAGTAGAAGTACCACCCGACACAAAAACCGATGAGGAGGTTGACGGCCAGGCCTGCCCAGAAAGCCTCCAGACTGTACTCGATGAAGGGATCTCCGAAACCGAAGGTATGGTTCAGATAATAGGCGGCGAAGAAGAGAACAGTGAACAGTCCGGGGATGATGGCATACCACTTAAGGTTCCTGCCAAACGACAGCCCCGCGGGGTAGAGTTCCTCGCGCGACCGCTTCACCAGGTTTATTCCTATGAGGATGAAGACGCTTGCGACTGAAACGATGATGGATAGGGTCGGCATGAACCGGTAGATCGGCAGGGTAACCAGCGTTGCCGGGATGATCGGGCCGATGGTCATCTCCCAGAGGAATACGGCGGCATTGACGGCAAATACTGCAAAAAATACCTTTGACGCCGGTGTGAGTGTACGATCCCGGAAGAAACAGGCGCAGAATATTGCGACCGCCGCAGGGATCAGCATCTGTACAAGGGTGCTGTACGGCGGTACCTTGCTGATGTCCCCGAAGGTGACGATCAGCCAGAGATCAAAGGCATACGTCAGAATAAATGTGATGCCGACGAATGCAAGGATTTCTTTGTGAATGCCGGACAGGTGGGGCATTTCAGAACCTGCGATATTCATTGCAAACAGCTCCCCGCAAGGTCACCTCTCCTGAATGGAGTCGTTGTGGAGACACGCCCTCCCCTCTCTGGTCCACTTCACCCGGATGCATGTACGGCAATTTTTCAGGATGGATGTACTCGTTAATGGCACATATGCAGAATTCATAATTAATAGTATCGATCAACCCGGGCGCATGCCGGCGCTCGCACGGGATTTTGCGGGCACTTGATTCCCTCAATCGCCGAACTGCATCAGATCATCGAGAAATTTGGCTCTCTCTCCTTGCCGGGCAGCGACATGCACCCGCCAGGATCGTCCTCACGCCGGATCGACTACCCTTCGGTGGACGGGTACACATCGAAACCTGACCGCAAAAGAGATCCCTCCGAGAGATGTGAACCAAAATAATGAAAGCCCCAGCCGAGATTTGAACTCGGGGCCTGCTGATTACAAGTCAGCCGCTCTGCCAGCTAAGCCACTGGGGCGCAGCATATACATTGGCACTCCCGGATAAAAAGGATGGCGTTTGCATACCTATCCCCCGCTGCTCCGTGCCGATACTCCCTCCCGGCTCCAGAGAACCCGGTCGCCGTAGCGGATCTCGCGGATCCGGTGGTAGGGGATGCAGGCCGTCCGGTCGCCCTCGGCGATCTCCAGGTAGTAGGCGTCGAGAGCGCTGATCGCCGGTCCTGCGACCGTCGAGACGTCGCCGGGCGCCCCGCGGTCGACGTAGGTCACGGCGACCCGGTCGAAGTCGCACGCGGGGTCGTGGTAGAGTCGGAGCAGCAGCCGGTGGCTCGTTCTCATGGTGCGCTCACCAAAGGAGGCATATGCCCCCGCTTCAGGTAAAAACCCTGCCCCTCGCCGGCCGGGGCGGAGCCATCCACCCGGCGGGGCATGCAAACCCGGGCAGGATCATCCTTAAGTGGGAGGCATGCCACGTAGCGCACCATCGGAAGTTGCCTATGTCGCGACGAAGCCCTGCGGCCGGGTCATGCGATGACGAATTCGTCATCTCCGTGATCATCCCCGCCCGGAACGAAGCGGAGACCATCGGCACCTGCCTGCGGTCGCTGACAGATCAGCGAATGGCGCGTGATCTGTACGAGATCATCGTCGTGGACGGCGACTCGTCGGACGGCACCTGCTCCGTCGCCGGGCAGTACGCCGACAGCATCGTTGCGCAGAAGCGGCAGGGGATCGGCGGTGCCCGGCGGGACGGTGCCGACGCCGCTTCCGGCAGCGTTCTTGTCTTCACCGACGCCGACACCTGTCATGCCCCGACCTGGCTGCCGGCGATCGCCGAGAACCTGCTCGCGGGCCGCTACGACGCCAGCACCGGCCCCATCCGCTTCTGCGACCGGACGATCCGCTCCGACATCCTCCAGATCTGGCGAAAACAGTACCACCTCTTCCACATCTTCAACTACTACCGGCTGATCGGATCGAACATCGCCGTCACCCGCGCTGCCTACGACCGGATCCAGGGACATCGGGACATCTCGCTCCTGGAGGACTACGATCTGTCGGTGCGGATCTTCCGCGAGGGCTCGATCCTCTGCCGTTACGACCCGCGGCAGATCGTCTACACCTCGAGCCGGCGCGTCTGCAATCTCTTCAGCTACATGCTCATCTACCTCTACGGGCAGTACCACTACCACGTCACCCGGGACTACTCCCGGCTGCTCCGGTACCCCAGGTTCGACGAGATGGATCTTCTGGTCATGCTGGAGCATCTCGCCGAGAAGCCGGAAGAGAAATAACGACCGACTGAGACCCTGAAAACCGCTATCACAAAGTCATTATGCGAGTGGCGACAGAGTATACGCAACGTATGTCTCATCTCACCGTTGATATCGGCGGCCGCCCCGGGCTCGACTGCAGGGGCTTCTGCGAGTACTGTTACTTCAAGCACGTCTCCGGTACGCAGGCGTTCGGGTGCCGCTACTGCCTCCCGTTCTCTGTCGGATGCGACTACTGCACCCGGGGCGTCCGGGAAGGCTACCAGGGCTTCAAAGACCTCCGGACGGTTGCGGATGAGACACTGGCCAACATCAGCGTCAGCAGCGACGACATCACCCGTGTCACCATCAGCGGCGGCGGCGACCCGAGCTGCTACCCGGCGTTTGCCGACCTCGTCGACCTGCTCTCCTCCCTGGAGGCGCCGCTCCACATCGGCTACACCAGCGGGAAGGGCTTCGACGACCCGGCCATCGCCGATCATCTCATCGACTGCGGCCTTGCCGAGGTCTCCTACACCGTCTTCGCATCAGACCCTGCGCTCCGGAAACGCTGGATGCACGACCCGACGCCGGAGGCATCGCTTCGGGTGCTGGAGCGGCTCGCCGAGGAGATCGACGTCTACGCCGCAGCCGTGATCCTCCCGGGCGTGAACGACGGTGCGGTGCTCGAAGAGACCTGCGAATGGCTGGATGAGCGGGGCGTGCGCGGCCTCATCCTGATGCGGTTTGCAAATACGCTTGAGCAGGGGCTGATCCTCGGCAACGCTCCGATCATCAAGGGGCAGGGTGTCCAGACCGTGAAGGAGTTTGCGGGGACGGTCACGGCCATGAACGAACGCTTCTCCATGAAGGTCAGCGGCACGCCCCTCGGCGACCCCGATATCGGCTCTCCGTTCGCCATCCTGCACGAACCCGATCTCTTAAAGAAACTCCCCCGCGTCAGGAAGCGTGCGTCGGTTATCACCGGGAGCGTTGCTGCACCGTTCATCCAGCGGGTCCTGCAGATCCGGGGGTATCAGTCCCGGGTTGTCAAGGTAAAGAAGGATATCGCCTGCCTGATCACCCTCGACGATCTCCGGGAGATCGACCCGGCAAAGCTCGAGGAGGTCGTCATCATCCCGGGCAGGGCGTTTGTGCACGACGGGGAGGCGCAGAAGGTCCTCTCCGCAGACGGTGTCTACCGGGAGGTCGTCCGGGGGCCTGAGACCCTGACCGCGGACGCCGAGACCAGCATGGGCATGACGAAGAGCGCGGTGCTGCAGATGGAGCTCGACGGGTTCGCCGCCCTGATCAACACCATCAACCTCCACGGGAAGTAGGGTCTGCCGAACGCTTCGGCAGCGTGAACCGGAACGCCGCACCTTCCTCCGGCCGGCCGCACAGCCGGTCATCAGCCCGGATGCTGCCGCCGTAGCGCTCCACGAGAACGCGGGTAATATAGAGGCCGAGCCCTTTTCCGCTCCTCCCCCGGCCACCCGTCCGGAAACGGTTGAATACCCCGGGCTTCACGGTGTCCGCGATGCCGGGACCGGTGTCCTCGACCGTCACCTGCACCCTGTCGTCCCGGTCATCGACCCGGATCGCGATCACGACGTCCGTACCGCCGTACTTGCGGCTGTTGCCGATGAGGTTGATAAAGACCTCCGGCAGCAGGTCGTCCGCGAGGACTGTCGCGTCCGCCCCGGCATAGCGGATGGTCGCGTCGGGGAAGAGGCGGATCACCTCGCGGATGACGGTGTCGAGATCGACCGGGCTTAAGGGCGGATTTGCTTCCTGCAGCCGCCGGATCGTCGAGACGTTCCCGATGATCTCCGTGCTCTGCCGGATCCCGGCAAGCAGTTTTCGGGCGTACTGTTTCTCCTCGCCGGTGAGTATCTCCTCCAGCAGCGATGCGTAGAGCAGCGACGACGTATTGGCGTTGTTGATGTCGTGAGCCATCACGTCGAGGTAGAAGTTCGCCTGCTCGTTCGCCGCTTCGAGCTGCCGCTGCAGCATGAGACGGTCGAGCGCTCTGCCGGTTTCCTGCCCGATGGCGATGAGCAGGCTCTTCTCTTCGTCCGTAAAGCGGTGCCGCCGTGTGCTGATCAGCGTCATGACGCCGATCATGGTTCCGTCCGAAGCGAGGGGAAGGCCGGCGCACGACCCGGACTCCGTTCCCCCCTCCTCCGCCAGGCACGGGAGAGGAACGTCTTCCTCGAAGACGGGTGTCCCGGTCTTTGCCACCCGGTCGCAGGGGAGCGGCCCGGTCCAGTCCTGCATATCGGCGGCGATGCCCCGGTGGCAGGCGGGTACTGCCCGCCCTTCGGCGTCGATGAGGGCGATCCCGGCGCCCTCGAAGCTGAGCAGTTCCATAGCCTGGTCCAGGGTCTTCTCCATCAGTTCCCCGGCGGCGCCCGACCTGCTCGCGGTGCCGATGATCCGGTTGATGATGGAGAGCTGCCGGTTCCGGTCCTGTATCTTTCTCTCCGCATCTCTTCGTTCGGTGATATCGTGGACGATCGAGTGGAGGAGCGGCCTGCCGCCGACGGTGATCGCGCCCGAGTAGACCTCGACGTCCCTGACTTCGCCCGTAGCAAGGCGGTGCTGGAAGAGAAAGAGGTTCCGCGTCTCCGCCCGTGCCCGCTCCATCTCCGCAAAGACTTCGTCGCGATCGAGCGTGTTGATCTCGGCGATCTGAAGGCCGGTCAGCGTGCTGTGCGGATAGCCGTAGTACTTGGATGCGGCAGCGTTTGCATCCACGATCTCGCCGCTCTCCGGGTCGATGAGGAGCATGGGGGCCAGGCTTTCGGTGAAGATGCTCCGATAGCGCTCTTCGCTCTCCCGCAGCGTCTCCTCCGCACGTATCCGTTCCGTCACCCGGCCGAGCCGTTCGGTGACGGCGTCGATGAGCAGCCGCTCTTCCGCAAGGAACGCTCCTTCGCCCGCGTCGGGGTGCTCGCTGCGATACCAGACGTCGAGCCTCCCTGCAGGTTTTCCGTACACCACGATTGGGCTTTCCAGCCGCCACGGTGTCTCGGTGCAGGCTCCTGTTTGAAATTCCCGGCCGTGCACGGTGATCCGGGCGCAGGCGTCGTCCGCGTATTGCATGGCGGCCGGGATCAGCCCGGTCACCCCCCGGTAGATCTCGTCGAGCCCGATCCCGGGCGCCTCGATGAGACGGCCGAGAGCGTAGAGGCACCGGAGCTCCTTCTCGCGCTCGGTGAGAACCGCTGCCGCCCTCCGCCGGGAAGCAGCGCAGCGGATCACGCGGGCGATGAGATCGGGGGTCAGCCGCTGCCTGATGAGATAGTCGTCTGCTCCGGCTTGCCGTGCCCGGTGCTCGTCGGCCGGATCGGCGAGGAGGATGATGGGCGTGTCGCCTGCCGCCTCTGTTATCTGTGCGAGTGCCCCGGCGAGTCCCGCGTCCAGCAGCACCACATCGCAGGGAGCATCGCTTAGAGTTTTTGCGGCGTCTTCCGGCCGGCTGCGGCGGACGACGTCGCACTCGCCGCTGCTCTCGCTGATCATTTTTGCATCGTCGTTGCTGCCCCCGATAAGGAGAACTCTCCCGTGCGTCTGCATATGTCGGATACGCCCCTGCTGTGGCTGTCCGATCCCCCTGTAACGGTGACGACGGTAATAAAAGATTCGCCGGAGCCCCGGCGGTTCAGGCGACGAGCCCATTCTGGTGCAGGAAGCGGGTCACCACCCACTCGCTGCGCACTTCCGGGTGGAAGATCACGCCGTAGAGGGGGCGGGCCCGGTGCCGGACGGCCTGGATGCAGCGGTCCGAGTGGGCGAGAACCGTGAACGGTTCCGGCGGTTTCACTGAAAAGGTGTGCAGCTCGTATGCCGTAAAATCGTCCCGGCCGTCGAAGAGCGGATCCGCGGCGGTGACCCGGATATCGGTCATGCCGATCTCGCCGCAGGCCTCGATGCTGCCGCCAAAGATCAGCGTCAGTACCTGCATCCCGGCGCAGATGCCGAGCACGGGTTTTTCGAAGCCTTCCAGCCACGCAAATTCACCGATACGGTCCGCGAAGAGGTTGTCCCGGAGGGCGGTGCCGCAGAGGATGACGCCGTCAGCCTGCCTGAGAATATCCTCGTCGATGTCGGTGAAGTGCCTGATGCAGCAGTCCGCGCCCGCCTCGCGGACGATATGCACGATCGGCATGACGAACTCGTCGAGGCCGAGCGAGTTCTCCCGGTAACCGAGGTCGACGATCAGGATCATTTCGCCACCAGCCGTGCCTGCCGGATGGTGTACCGGCCGTTATGGTTCCGGTAGGTCACGGAGGCTTCGTCGACCACGATCCGTTGTGTAAAGAAGGGCGCATCGGTGACGAACGTCTCAAGCTCCCCGCCTTCGCCGGTCAGCGAGATCCGGTAGCGATCGGCCAGCCTGCGGAGCTCGGCCAGGGTATCGGCGTCGATCTCGCGGCCGAGCCAGGTCTCGTCGAAGGGTTCCGCAAAGACGCCGGCGATCAGGACGCGAAAGCCTGCAGCGAGCAGCGCCTCCATATAGGCCGCCTGGTCGGTGTGCCAGAGGGGGTTGAAGCACCAGAGGCCGAGACCCGCGCAGATCCGCTGGACGCGGGTCGCCTGGTAGACCGAGAGGATCGCACCGGTGACGACGCCCTCGATCCCGTGCTCGTCCCGGGCGAGGGCGATCGCCCGCTGCAGGTCGTCAAGTTCCCGCTCCTCTTCCCCGGCCGTCTCCACCTCGACGAGCGGGAGGCCTGCTGCCTCTGCCTGGAGCGCCGCAAGATGGATATTCGGCGTGTGGAACATATAGCTCTCGTCGTTCCGCGAGACAACGGTGATCAGGCAGACGACCTCTTCCTTCTCCATCGCCCGGTAACAGGCGAAGAGGGAGTCTTTCCCTCCTGAAAGCAGCACCCCGAGTTTCATTTCAGTCCAGTATGTTGGTGTCGGAGAGGCATAACACCCGCGCCTCCCCTGCCCCGCCGGAGTCGATTGTGCTCCGGCAGAGCTGGTATCCGCATCAGGAAGAATCTGGCATTTATGAATGTTTTTCTCTTGAAATACTGTTTAACGGCGACAACAAAAATCGATTGTTTTATAGCTCCAAACGTGCAAAAAAGGGATGTTCACAGTTCCGGTGAATGTTCATCGCTCCGCTTACGCTTCCCCTGCGTCCCGGAGAACTGCACGATCGGTGAAACGCGTATGGTCAGGCGTACTCTCTCTCCCGGCACGACGGGATCCAACGGATACGCCGGTCGCTCCCGGCCAACACGCACTATGTTCTGGTCTTTGTTGCGGTGCTCATCCTGTTCGTCCTGTCAGTATTCTTTGTCTTCCAGCAGAGCGAGGCCGTCAGCCAGACGGCGATCGCATCGTACCAGCAGACGGAACTCGCGGTGGTCAGGGAAGCCGCACGGGGCATGCAGGAGTACGTCGCCGTCCAGACGGAGGTTCTCGGACGGACGGACATCGAGAATATCGAACAGGAAGCGCTCAGGAAGTTCATCGAGCCCATCCACCTGCTGGAGAACGGCGACGCCTGGATCTACGCCCCGGATCACGTGGTCTTCGACCAGAGCTCCGACTTCCCCGATATCTACCGCGGAAAAAGTATGGCTGAGATCTTCGCCATCCAGGCGGAGCAGGGAGCAAGCCACTTCGAGGAGATGACCGCCGATGTCGCGAACGTCCGGGAGGGCTCCGGCTGGTACATCTGGCTGCCGGAGAAAGGGGCCGAGATCGCGGCGTGGACGCCGGTGCACGTCGGAAACTATTCCTGGACGATCGGCCTGTCGACACCGCTTCCCGAGATCCTGGAAGCCTCCGGTGCGGCCGGCCAGAGTACGCAATCGCTGATCGTCCTTGCGGCAGGGATTCTGCTGGCTCTTGCCCTCTGCTCGGCCTGGGTCGTCTCGGATATAAAAAGGGTGCGTGCGGAACAGGCTCTCCAGAAGGCGAACAACAAACTGCACCTCCTCTCCAGCATGACGCGGCACGATACCCTGAATAGGATCATGGTGCTTGGAGGATACCTTGAGCTGGCGCGGGAGTCGACGGAAAACGAGCCGGCCAGGACGTTTCTGATCAAAATGGACACCGAGCTGGATGCCGTCCGCAGGCAGATCCTCTTCACCCGGGAGTACCAGCAGCTCGGGATACTGGCTCCTGTCTGGCAGGATGCAGGAGCGGTATTCGAGAACGTCCTGCACGAGTTCGATCTCTCGGGCGTCGCGGTGTCGAGCACGGCCGGAGGACTGCTGGTCTCTGCAGACCCGCTGTTTGAGCGGGTGCTGTATAACCTGGTCGAGAACTCGCTCCGGCATGGCGGGACGGTGACCCGGATATCGCTGGACGTTGCGATGCAGCCTTCGGGTGCGGTGCTGATCTACGAAGACGACGGGGTCGGTGTTCCGGAGAAGATCAAAGAGCAGATCTTCCGGCGCGGGTTTGGGTCGAACACCGGTTTCGGCCTGTTCCTCTCCCGGGAGATCCTGGAGATCACCGGCATCACCATCCGGGAGACCGGGGTTCCGGGAGAGGGCGTGCGGTTCGAGATGAACCTTCCGCCGAAGGGGTGGCGGCGGGGAGCCTGAGTGACGGCCGTGAGGGCTGCGCCGACTGCACGTACTCCTGCTTGTTTTTCATGAGCGTGTAGGCATACCCGCGATAGGGGGATGTTCTTAATAGCGGCAGGCGGCCAATGGGTGTACTGAAAGACGAAGAGCTCCCGCGCGGGATCGGCGGCTACGTGCGGCTGCCGCCGAAAACGGGAGCAGACAGGTGACGGATACGTACGCGATACGCTTTTACCGGATCTACGATGCCGGCGATCTCATCGATCTCGACCTGCTCGAACGGCGCCTCGCCGTCGGCCACACCACCGCCCGCGCCAGATTCACCCGCGTCTCGCCCAAATCGGTCAGCATGGGTGCCCCTCCGCTGGTGATGGAGCTGCCGCCGGTCAGGGTTACTATAGAGGGGCGCGAATGGCAGATGGGCACGGTTGCCCGGATCTACGATATCGGTGCAATCAGCCTCTGCTTTACCCTCGAAGAGGAGCAGGGGACTCCTGCCGCCCTCCAGGTGACGGCGCTCCAGTTTGCAGGGCAGAAGGGTTTCGATCCACTGTACGCCGCATTCCTCGACGAAATCCGACAGGTTCTGGCGCCGCATATCGGCGATATCCCTCTCGATCCCGACTTTTATGAGGATTATACCATCCACATCACCGATCGCACCGATCCGGCGCTCGACCCGGTCGTCGTTCTCCTCGGGGAGGATATTGCCTACAGCGCCCAGACCCGCGACGATACCCTGAAATACTCTTCCAGTTACGGCGCCGCCGATCGCACGATCCTCTCGTGGGACGCCGCCCTGCTCATCGGCCCGGCATCGCCCGGAGATCTCATCGATCTCATCGACCTGATCGAGTACGCCCTCGTCCAGACGCTGGAGTTCCGGTACTACGACCGGGTGCTCACGGTGCAGATGGAGCGGATGTACGACGACATCGAGGCTGCGGAGAAGAGGACGCGGTTCGTCAGGACGAGCCGGTACCACGGCATCATGACCCGGCTGATGGAGACCCAGGCGGACATCTCCGAGATCACCGACAAGGTCGACAACCTCATCAAGATCACCGAGGACGTCTACTATGCCCGGGTGTACGCCATGGCGCTCAGCGTCCTGCGGATCTCGCAGTGGCGGGCCAGTGTCGACCGGCGGATCGCGGTGATCCACCGGAACTACACCATGCTCTCCGACGAGGTGAACATCCATCACTCCCACTTCCTCGAAGTCGTCATCATCCTGCTGATCGCGTTTGAGATCTTCTTCCTCCTCTTGGAGCGGCTCGGGGCGGCGTGAGCAGCTTGGGTCGCTCCCAAGGGTATTTAAGGCGGCAACCCCATCCCGGAGACTATACGGAAGTGGACATGATGCCGTCGAAACTGATGGAATATTTCAACAAACAGCCGCGAATCGGAGTTCTGGGCACCTCAAACGGGTCGGGCGCGGTCGATGCCGCCGTCTACGGCTCGCCGCAGATGGTGGACGAAAAGACCGTCGTCATGGGGTCAGGCGAGAACCGCACGCTTGCAGACCTCCGCGAAAACCCCCATGCCGTCTACCTGATCATGGAGCCGGGGGAGACGGTCATGGACTGGAAAGGGATCCGGGTCTACCTGAAGATGACGTCGCTCGAGACCTCGGGAGAGGGGCTCGAGACCTACCGGCGGCAGATCGCGGAGGCCGTCGGCGAGCAGGCTGCGCAGATGATAGCCGCGACGGTGAAGTTCGAGGTCACCGACGTCCGGCCGCTCGTCGACATGGGGCAGGGCTGGGAACAGTCCGTATGAATAGGGAGGCCGGGGCTCACTCCCCGGCGTTTCGGTATTCCTGCAGAATGGCATCCGCATAGGCGTCCATCTTCTTCGTCGGGACATAGTTGCATTCCTGGACGGCCTTGAGCAGGTTCTCCCGGATAGCGGCGGTGTCGGTCAGGTTCAGTTTCCGCACGCCGGCGATGATCTCGTCGAGCCGGTTGATCCCGGTCTCCCTGCCGTCGACGAGGATCGTCTTTGTCGTGATTGCGTCCGGCCGGATGCCGCCGCAGACAGTGCAGTAATCACCTTCCTTCTCGTTCGTCATCCTCTCTACTCCCGGATCATCACGAGCGACATCTTGAACCGGGTGATGGCGGAGAGCGCGTGGGGGACGTTCGCCGGGAAGATGATCGTCTCGCCCTCGCCCATCCGGTGCGTCTCCCCCGCCACCCAGACCTCGCACTCGCCGTCCAGGATCGTTACGACCGCATCGTACGGTGCCGTGTGCTCGCTCAGCCCCTCGTCCTCGTCGAAGGAGAAGAGCGTGATGCTCCCCGACGGTTTGTTGATGATCATCCGGCTCGCCACCGTTCCGTCCTGGTAGGCGACAAGGTCGCCGAGCCGGAGAACCTTTCCCCGGATTTCATTCCGCTTCTCTTCTGACATACTGTTTCGTCTCTCTTTTTCCTCTATATCTCTTTCTGCTCCTTTCCATACAGAAGCGCTCCGTCCACCGGGCAGTTCTCGGTACACCGCCCGCAGAGATAGCACTCTGCCTTTGCATCCCCAATCTTCGCCTCGTCGACCGGACAGACGCGCTCGCACTTTCCGCAGTTGATACAGGCATCGGTCCGCCGGATCTTCGTGCGGCTCCTGGCGGCCGCGAGCGCGAGCAGCAGGCCGTAGGGGCAGACGAACCGGCAGAATGGGCGATAGACGACGGTGGAGAGGAGGACTAGCCCGAGGAAGACGAAGAACGATACGCTCGAGGCTGCGAGGAAGAAGAAGTCCCGAAATCCGAGGAGAGCGAGCAGGTTTGCCGACAGACTGAAACCGGCGGCGAGGAAGACGAGGAAGAATCCCGCCCTGACGGTCGAAGAGAACCTCCCGGCCGCTCTGCCGCGTTTTACGACCGGTGCCAGGAACGCGAGCTCCTGCACGGCTCCGGCAGGGCAGACCGCACTGCAGAAGACCCTGCCGAACCCGAGGGCGACGGCGATGAAGAGCGCCAGCCCTGCGACCGCCAGGGGCAGAGGAGCTCCGAGCGCCGCCATATCGCGGAGGACGATGAGCTGGAACTGGTAGGGAGCGACGGGGGTAAAGATAACGAACCCGAACAGGGCAGAGACGGCGAGGACGGGCAGGACTCGCCGCCGCGAGAACCGCTGCGAGCGCCAGAGGGCGATGAGGATACCGGTGGCGGCGACGGCATAGATGAGCCCGATGACCTTCGGGACGGCTTCGACGACCATGCTCTCAGAGCAGCCTTGTTCCGCTCGTCGGTCGCGGAACCTTCACGACCAGCACCCGGAACGGCCGGTCGCTCTCGTTGATCCAGCGGTGCGCGATCTCCGCCGGGCTCTCGACCAGGCAGTCTGCACCGACCCGGCTCCGCTCATCCCCGATCTCGACGACGCCCGTCCCTTCCAGGACGTAGAAGAAGACGTCCACCGGGGTGATGTGCTTCTTCAGAGCCTCGCCGGGCTGCAGGGTGATCACCACCGCCGTCGCGTGCTCGGTGTCGTAGACCTTCCGGGCATCGACGTTGTGCGGGCTCTGGCTGACGGGTTCCTTCATGACATCAATAATCTTCATACGTATCTCATCCCTTGTAGTTCGTCCAGTAGTTTGCCAGGCACTCGCGCCGCCGCCGCTCCTCCCGGCGTGCCCGCATCTCCGGGTAGGTCGGCTCGGTGCTCTGCACCGCCGGGCAGTAGGGGCAGAGGGCGAACGAGACGTCGTCCGCCATCTCCCTGACCGGGCAGAGGTAGGTCCCCTCCCATTCGTCGACGATCTGGCCGCCCGGGAACGGGGTGCCGACGGGGTGCGCCGGCTCCTCCAGCACGAAGATAGTGAACCCGGCGAGGAGGTACTTCAGGTAGAGGAACTTCGGATCTTTCTCTTTCGCTTTCGCGCTGCAGGCCTCAGCGACCATCCGGCAGTATGCGGGCAGCGCCGGAGCCGGCGGGTCGCTCATGGCGGTGGCGGCCCCGCTCCGGGAGAGGACGAGGAGGCGGTGGTGCGCTGAAAATATCTGCTGTCTGACCGCCTCGAGGAGCCGGGTGCGATACTCGTCCGGCAGGCCTTCGACCTTCGCTTCGAACCCGGCGTACATCAGTTCGAGGTCGCGGAGGCTGCACTCCTCCACCTCCCGGGCAAGCAGCTGGAGGAGGTCCCCCTTCGTCCGGACATCCTGCATCCGGCGGCAGGATGCGGCGATCCGTCTGGCAGAGGCTGCAGCAGGGTGTGCCTCGCCGCCGGCGTCCTCCGCGAAGGGATCGATCAGAAGGGTGCGGACCTCGGCCGAAGCGGCGCCGGCCGGCCGGCGCCGATCTCCGCCGATACGCCTGACGATGCGTGCAAGAAGGTGGTGCAGATCCATGGCTTCACCCGGGAGAAGAATCGTAGAGGTACTCTGCCCTGCGATTGTTTAAATATGTTGTAACTGAAAGAGTAACAGTAGTGGATGACCTGATCCGGAACCTGACGACCCTCGGGCTGAAAGAGTACGAAGCACGGGTGTACGCCGCTCTCGTCGGCATCGGCGAGGGGACCGCACGCCAGATCCATGAAGCCAGCGATGTGCCCCGGCCCCGTGTCTACGACATCGTCGAAGGTCTTGTGAACCGGGGTTTTGTCAGTGTGCAGCGGGGAAACCCGCATGTCTACATCCCGGTCGAACCCGCAGTTTTCGTCCACCAGCTCAAGAGCAGCATGGAACAGGCAGCGGTCGATGCGGTGCACGACCTCGAAAACCTCTCCCTCGATGCCCGGTCGAAGCACTCGCCGATCTGGTATGTGCAGGGCGAGTGGAGCATCCTCCGCCATGTCGAGTCGCTTGTCGCCGGCGTCTCGCGGGAACTTGCCGTCGTCTGTATGGACTACGAGCGGATCGGTGAGTTCGCCCGGCTGCTCGCCGACGCGTCGGCAGTCCACCCGGTCAGCATTCTCCTCCCAAGCGGCAAGCGGGGGATCGGCCGCATGCTCGGCAACGCGTCGCTCCACGTGCCGACGGCGTTCTGCGATTTCTTCCAGGAGCACATCTTCCAGAAGATCTACCAGGGGCCTATCGCCGTCGACGGGTCATCGTTTCTGCTCGAGTACCTCTTCCTCGCCGATGACCGCGTCTGCCTGATCGTCTACACCCAGAACGGAGTGCGAAACGCCGTGGTGATCACGCTCCCCTTCATCACCTGCGTCCAGAAGCAGTACGTGAACAAGATGATCGCCCACGCGGAACGTATCGACGCTGCCGGGAAAAAAGAAGCGGAATAGGCCTTATTCTGAACGGGTCTCTTCGACCGGGACGTACGGGGCGAAGGCAAGGACGTCTTTTCTGATTGCGTCGAGACCGACCCGCTCGACGAATCGCGCCGTCCGCTCTCCCGGCCTGCCGTGGTCGCGGTAGTACTCGAGCAGGCGCCTGACGAGATCCCTGGCCTCGTCATCGGAGAGATCTTTCGCCATCACGTCGCCGATCCGGGGGCGTCCGCCGGAATTGCCGCCGATGATCACGGTCCAGCCTTTCGCAGTCCCGACAACACCGATATCGCGGAGGTAGCTCTCCCCACAGCAGCGCGGGCAGCCGGAGATCCCCATCTTGAGTTTGGCGGGGAGGTTCATGGTCTGGTACATCTCCTCGAGTCCGAGGCCGAGCCCGAGGGAGTCCTGTTTGCCGTACCTGCAGACCACGGTTCCGGGGCATGCCTGCACGTAATGCACGCAGGGTGCGGTCGCCTGCCCCACCGTCATGCCGAGTTCGTTCCAGATATTCTCGACATCCTCCTCTTTGATCCCGACAAGAACCATCCGCTGCCCGGATGTCATTTTGATGACCGGGATCTCGTAGCGCCGGACGACTTTGACGATATTCTCCAGGTCTTCGGGGCTGACAATGCCGGCCGGTGTCCGGGGTACGATCGCGTAGGTCGCTCTGTCGCGCTGGATGATTGCGCCTCTGGGTCCGTTTTCCATTGGTATCTCACCTCACGTGTGGCGCAGCGTGCGCCACAGACGAAAACCGGTTCAGCGGCGAGAGGGAAAAAAGTGTTGTAACTTTCCGGGTTACAAAACCGGTTCGGGAGGTGGCCCGAGCCTGCCCGCTCCCGGTCAGGCCTGCTGTGGTGCTGAGGGCGTGTACATCCCGCTGATCACGATGTACCGGTTGTCATCGCTCCCTTCGACGAGCCGGAAGTAGGCTGATTTGCAATAGATCCCGTTCTTCTCCGGGATCATCCAGATATAGTCCACCCAGCCGGTTCTCTCTGCAAGAGCTCTTTCTGTGATCTGGTCGCGGAACGGTGTGCCGGCGATATCGGTCTTCCCCTTCATGTTCACGCCGATCAGCCGCGGGTTGTCCGCCTCGGCCACGATGGTTGTGTTGGTATCGTACACAAAGACATAGAGCGCCCGGTTGTTCTCGTCCCAGTACGGGTGCTCCCCTGCGTTGATCCGCGCCAGGGTTCCGGGTGTGTCCGCTTCGAGAGCCTCCGCCGTGAGGTTCACCAGCCCTGTCACCTGGTCTGCCGCGACGGGCGGATCGGAGAGGCACGAAACCCCGATATACCGGTACACGATCCGCTGGTACGCCGTCACCCCGGTGGCATCGGGCTCGTGGCGAAGGGTGTCCAGCGCTGCCTGAAATGTCTCGACGACCGAGTCGGGAGTGTCCTTGTTAAAGGCGTAGTAGAGATCCCGCGTGTCGAGTGTAGAGACGACCTCGAAGTATCCGGCGTCGCCGGTCACCTCCCTGGTGAAGTGCCGGCCGGCGAGGTCGCCGTAACACCAGAGATCGATGGCGCCTTCCTGCATGAGCGCGATGAGCGCCGGCACGTCCTTTGCGCTGACGAGGTTTGAGGGGTTCACGCCGAGCGCCAGGAGCTCGGAAGCGGCGGCGTCGTCCTGCACCACCCCGATCCGGTACTTGGTCAGGTCGCCGGGCTCTGCGATCTCGATACTGCTGCCGGGGTCTGCGAAGATCACCTGCCGCTCGGAACCGAGCGGCCCCGCCCATTTGAAGAGGTTCTCCCGCTCCGGGAGCCGGACGGTGGCGAAGAGAACCGTATTGTTCTGCGAAAGAGCGGCCCTGTAGGCGTCTGACCAGGGCAGCACCCGGATATCTTCGGCAGAGATTGTGCCGCCGGTCTCCCGGAACGCTTCCAGAAGCAGGTCTACCGCGATCCCCTGTGCCGTTCCGTTCTCCACATAATTGTAGGGCGGGTAGTCCTCGGTTACGAGGACCAGATCTTCGGAGACTTCTTCACTCTCGCCGACGCTCGACGTGGCCGGGGACAAACACCCCGGAACGAGACACGCGAGCACCACCATGCCCAGAACGAGCACTGCACCGATGGGTTTCATGCTCCACCAACCTGATGAAGTCTTCGGTCTCCTCCTATTTGAATGCCCCAATTTTATTTCCGGGGTTTCCAGGTTGCCCCTCGACCCGGGCGCTGGCTGCCGTCTGTGAACAGAACGGTAATCCGGGATTGCAGCTCCTGTCAGGAGACTTTTTAAAGAGAACGCGAACGGGATGAGCCTTTGGGTATATTCAGGTCCGCGTGCGTATCGCCTCTCGCTCACCTGCTTTCGGCCGTGAGCGGAGCAGCACATTCTCTGTTACCACCTGAACGCGGAGATCGGTCAGGTTCAGGCCTCCCGGATAGAGCCTGGCGTTGCCGCCACCGAGCTTCACTTCCAGGGACAGCGGAATACAGGGGCTCATCTCCAGGTTCCAGGTATACTGGCGCCCGCCGCTGACGTCCGGAACCGCTGTCGGCTGCCGGATGGTAAGCCGGCCGGTGCCCATGAGCAGAGCATGGATAGAATCCGCCCCGGTCCGATCGTCGGTTTCGTCCGTTGCCTCCGGTGGGGCGCCCTGAAGCGACCCGCTGATCGCGATCAGGAGAAGAATTGCCAGCATCAGCCACCCCGGGAGATCCACATCCTGCCGCATGAAATCGAACGTTGAGTTTACCCATAGCTGATAAGGGTATCCGACGGTGGGCGGGGAGGGGTGAGCGATCCGTCCTCTCGCGCCTCCTTTGGCACAATAGAGTATTCTTCGAACGCTGTGGCCGTGCAAAACTCTTGAGAACTGCGACGGATTGCCTGTGCTCGTACGCTTGTCGTATGGGCATACAACGCTACCGCCCCCACCGCATGCCGGCACGAAACTGTCTTATGCTCGGACGATCATCTTGGGTGTCCCGATGCTTTCATGCCGCCCGCAAAGGTGGCGATGTGCAGAGATTGAATGCCGCTTAAACGCACGTTAATCGGCAAAAAAGCGCAAAAAAACAGAGGTTTTGACATGAACAAATCACTTGAAAGACGGTTCGCAGAGCTGGAACGAGAGGAGAAGCAGAAACCGAAGATCACCCTCTGCGGACCTGTGGGACGCGACGGCGCACCGGATACGAACAGATCGGACCCGGGGGGCGAAGCGCTCTGACGGACGCACCCCCGGGCGGCGGTTGCTCTCCGCCCGGTGCTTGCATAACCTGCCCGGGTCTGCTCGGAGTTGCCGGAAGGTTGTACTCATGCAAAGATTCTGGAATACCGTGGAGATTGGTACGGCCGTGATCGTGTAATCTCGAGAAAATCGTTTCTTTGCAAGGTTGGGACGCGAAGAACTGAAATTATGCTGCGGGCGATTTCTCCCGATTGGGGGCCAATGAGATCTCCGATTGAATTTTTGCCCGCTTTGCTAACTTGGAATGTGTCGTCAAAAAAAGAAAAATTTTGTGCGCGCACGATCATAGCTTCATCCTTCTCGTTTTGTGCCTGCTTTCACCGATACGACTGCTCCACATCGAATTTTTCGCGCCACCGATCTGCTGCTGCAACCACCGCCGCCTGACCTCGATCGCAGGACTCGCCGCAACAGCCGCACGACCCCGCTTCGCTCCACTGTGCGGCACTGAAGACGCACTCCTGCACAGGCGGTCGGTGCACACGGTTGATCGCACCGGCGGAGGGTGTAGAACAATGTCGGAAACGGCGAAAGTAGAGAGGTTGGCGCCCCTGGCTTCAAACAACGGCGCGACCCGTGCTCGTATAGAGCAAGAGATTGTTTTGGACGAACGCATTCACCACCTTTTCGATGGGGTGGCGGACGAGATTGCGGAGGCGGCCGAACTCGAGTGGCAGGCGCGATGGCTGAACGCCCGGGCAAAGCAACTCCACGATACGGCGGAAGGGATCAAGCGGCACTACGCGGAGCGGGTGCACCGCGACGGGCTTGCGGCCTGCACCCGCCGGGCCGAAATGATGGATGCGGTGGAGGGACTCTGATGCCGGCGATCTGCGACGGCTGCGGCGCCGAGGTCCCGGACGAGTTTGTCTCTTTCAAAGCAGCGGCCCCTCACAGACTCTGCTCTTTCAAAGACTGCTTGAGGGTTCGTCCGAAGAACAGGCGCTAAAGAGGATAGTCACGGAGACGTGCAACGCGATTGGTCACCGGAGAGGCAGGGAATGAAGAAACCGTCCTCGGCGCAGGGGTTGGTCGGGGTTTGCGGTGTGCCCTCGCGGTACGTATCTCCATACCCTGCACACATCCACGCGCCCGGCTCATCCGTCACGGTGGAAAACATCACAGAGGGCCGAGGACACCTGCGGTAACGTCAGGATACAGCTCGAAATGCCACGTAGGTCTTTCATTTTTCCTGAACGAAGGATGCGCTCTCCGCCACCATGCCGGCAGATACATTCATATTAACTTTGTCCATTTGAGTCTTTACTCCGGGGGGGTACCAGGGTTATGGACACCACATCCGATCAGGCTCCTGTAGCATCGGCGGGACAGCCACAGGGTTTCCTCCTCCCGCTTGCGATGGCGCAGTTCATCTGCAGCTACGCCGCCTCGAACATGAACGTGGCCATAAGCGACATTGCCGCCGACCTGGGGACGACGGTAAGCGGCGTCCAGGTAACCATCACCGTTTTCACACTCACCATGGCGGCCCTGATGATCCCCGGCAGCAAATTGACCGATATCCTGGGTCGTACGTACCTGTTCAGGCGAGGCCTCATTATTTACGGTGTGGGAGCAACGCTAGCGGCAGCGTCGCCCGGACTCGGGATCCTGATACTCGGCTATTCCCTCCTCGAAGGCATCGGGACCGCGCTATTGATCCCGCCCGTGTATATCCTCGCCACAATTTTTTCTCCCGACCTTACCTCGCGTGCCCGCAATTTCGGTGCGATCAGTGCGGCGGGCGGCATCGGGGCGGCAACAGGTCCGCTGGTCGGGGGTATCATCACCACGGGGATCAGCTGGCGCGCCGCCTTTCTCGTTCAAACGCTCGTTGTAATCATCATCATCATTATGAGCAGGCGAATCGTTGATCCGGGTGTGCAGGGCAAGAAGCCCCGTTTCGACACTGTCGGAGCCATTCTGTCGGCGGCCGGACTGTTCTTCATCGTCATCGGCATCCTGCAAGCCTCGACGTATGGCTGGTTCAGGGCCACGCAGGATTTTGTTATCGGTAATACCGTCGTTATCCCGCAAGGCGGCATCTCACCGGTCTGGCTGTTTGTCTTCATCGGAATGCTCTTACTGGTCGGGTTCTTCTGGCATATCCGATCCCGGGAACGGTCGGGCAAGGAGCCATTATTGCACACCAGGCTGTTCCGTAACCGCGTGGCCAACCTCGGCCTCATCACACAGAACATCCAGTGGCTGGTCCTGCTCGGCCTCTCCTTTGTGATCTCCGTCTATGTGCAGACGGTGCGGGGCGCAACCGCGATCGAGACCGGTCTGATCCTTACGCCGACCACGATCGGCGTTTTGCTCTCCTCGCTGGCTGCGGGCAGGCTGGCGCAACGGCGCTCCCAGCCGATACTAATCCGGGTGGGCTTTGTCGTGACGGTAGCCGGCGTGTTCCTCCTGCTGGCGCTGGTACGAGAGACCTCCAGCGTCTTTACCTTTGTGCCGGGCCTCTTTCTGGTCGGTGTGGGCGTCGGGGTCATGCTGACATCCTCGGTCAACGTCGTACAGTCCCTCTTTCCCGAGAAGGATCAGGGGGAGATATCGGGCCTGTCACGCGCCGTCTCAAACCTGGGCTCCTCGCTCGGCGTCGCCATCGCAGGTACCGTCATCGTAGCCAGCCTTGCCGTGCCGAACGCGGGTTATGCCCTGGCCCTGATTGTTCTCGTAGTGTTTGCGGTGATCGGTCTTGCGGCCGCAATGTTGATGCCCGCGGGCCTGGTGCCGGAAGCCCGGGAGCCCGAACCCAATCCGACGGATTGACGGTTTGCCGAACCCCTCCTTTTTTTACCAGCCGTCGCCCCATCCAGGTTCCAAAAGAGGCGAGATCCTGCGGTGTACTGGAGCGCAGCTCGTCGATCGTGCAGGGTTTCAAAAAATTGGCCGAAGATGTCCGTTCCGTTGCCATCGATCACCGCGCCTCTGCAAGGAGCGGTTGGATCTCCGAAAGCAGTGGGTTCTCACTGCTCCTGCTCTTTCAGAGAATGCCTGAGCGTTCGTCCCGGGAAAAGGAGCTGGAGATGGGAGGAAGATCGCCACCGAGACCTACATCGCAGTTGCCGCCGGGGGCAGGAAAGGGGAGAGATGTCTCCCTCTTCCGGGCGGCCAAAGATGCATGGAGAGGGTCTGCAGGAGGTGGTCTCCACTTACCGAACGACCTCCTCGGCTCCTATTCCAGGCTCCAGTTTGGGGGAAGCAGCCTCCTTCCTGTAGACGAGCTTCCGCGGCTCTGCACCGAGGATCTGTTCGGGGCGCAAATATCCATACAACTGAATAATCCGGGCGACGAGCCCCGTCCACCCGGTCTGGTGGCTGGCGCCGATGCCTGCCCCGTTGTCCCCGTGGAAGTATTCGTAGAAGAGAGGGTAATCGCGCCAGTGGGGGTCGTCCTGGAACTTCCGGACGTAGCCGAGCACAGGTCGGCGGCCGCTCTCATCGCGGAGGAATATCCTCGTCAGGCGTTGTGAAATCTCCTCGCTCACCTGGTAGAGATTCATCCGGTTCCCGGACCCTGTCGGGCATTCGACGGTAAAATCGTCTCCGTAGTAGGCGTACAGGTTGAGCAGCGCCCGTATCAGCATGATATTCATCGGGAACCATATCGGTCCCCGCCAGTTGGAGTTCCCGCCGAACATCGCCGTATTGGAGTCCGCCGGCAGGTACTGCACCCGGTACTCATGGCCGTCCTGGTAGAAGACGTAGGGATTGTCCAGGTGTGCGCGGGAGAGGGATCGAATCCCGTACTCGCTTAAAAATTCGTTCTCATCCAGCATTCGTGACAGGACCCTGCGCAATCTCTCCTCGTCGAGCAGTGAAAGGAGCAATCGTCCTCCGACGCCGGGCTTACGGAGGCTCGAGATGGTGGAGGTCATACGCGTATGGTACTGCCCGAACCATCGCGCCCGCTCTATGAACTCCGGCATATGCTCTATCATCTCCCGGGAAAAGACCGTGCTCGCGGCGAGCGGTAGCAGCCCCACCAGGGACCGCACCTTCAGCCGCGTTGCGCTGCCGTCGGGAAGGCGGAGGAGGTCGTAGTAGAAGCCGTCCTCTTCGTCCCACATCCCCTCCTGGTGCTCGCCGATGTTGTTCATGGCCGATGCTATCCAGACGAAGTGCTCGAAGAATTTGATTGCGAGATCCTGGTAGATCGGATCGTGAACGGCGAGTTCCGAGGCGATCTCGAGCATAGTCTGGGCAAAGAGGGCCATCCACGCCGTCCCGTCGGCCTGCTCGAGGTAACCTCCTGTGGGCAGCGGTGCGCTGCGGTCGAAGACCCCGATATTGTCCAGGCCGAGGAAACCCCCCTCGAAGACGTTCTGCCCGGTGCGGTCTTTGCGGTTCACCCACCAGGTGAAGTTCATCAGGAGTTTCTGGAATATCTTTCCCAGGAACTGCACATCCCCTTTGCCGAAAATCTCCTTCTCTGTGCGGTATATGAAGAGGGACGCCCACGCATGCACGGGAGGATTGACGTCGCTGAAGTTCCATTCGTAGGCCGGGATCTGGCCGTTCGGATGAAGATACCGCTCGCGCAGCATCAGGTCGAGCTGGTTTTTGGCAAATTCGGGGTCCACCATGGCAAGGGCGACGGTATGAAACGCCAGATCCCATGCGGCGTACCAGGGATACTCCCACTTGTCGGGCATGGAGATGATATCCGCGTTCACCATGTGGAACCATGAACTGTTCCGGACGGGCTGCTGCCGGCCGGCTTCGGCACTCGAACCGTGCTCCTCGAGCCAGCGATCGACCTCGTAGAGGTAGTACTGCTTCGACCAGAGCATCCCGGCAAGCGCCTGGCGCATCACCTGCGCCTCATCCGGACTGACGGGAGGGGTGATGTTATCGTAGAATTCATCCGCCTCCCGCTGCCGCTGTGAGAACGTAGCCTCAAAGGGGCTCCCGAATAGACGGGTTTCATGAGAGGTCGGCGGTACTCCGTTCAGCCGCAACCGCACTCGTTGCATCTCCCCCGGGCCGAGGGTGAGCCGGTAGTGGGCACACGCCTTGGTCCCGGTTCCCTCGGGGTTCACGGCGTCGCTCTGCCCCTCGATGATATAGTCATTGATGCCGTCTTTTGCGAACGGCGAGGCGTTCGGCGTTCCGAAGAGGCGTTCTGTGTTGGTCTCGTTCTCGGTGAAGAGAAGCGGGGGTTCACCTTCGCAGGAGAGGTAGCGTTCGCCCAGGACAGGATGGCTGGCTGCGATCACGCTGGTTCCCGGAGGGCCTTCCGCCTTCTTCAGGAGAGGCTTCTCCCCGCCGCCTCCCTGCCACCAGGTGTTGCGGAACCAGAGGGTGGGCAGCAGATGGAGGGACGCTTCCTCCGGGCCGCGGTTATGGACGGTGATCTGCACCAGGATATCCTCGGGAGAGTCCTTGGCGTACTCCACGAAGACGTCGAAGTACCGGTCGCCGTCAAAGATGCCGGTATCGATCAGCTCGTACTCCAGTTCGTCCCGGCTGCGCTGCCGGTTCGTGGCGACCAGATCGTTGTACGGGAACGCTGCCTGCGGATACTTGTACAGGCACTTCATGTACGCGTGCGTCGGGGTGTTGTCGAGGTAGTAGTAATACTCCTTCACGTCCTCCCCGTGGTTCCCCTCGGCATTGGACAGGCCGAAGAGCCGCTCCTTGAGGATGGGATCGGCACCGTTCCAGAGGGCGAGCGCAAAGCAGAGCGCTTGAGAATCGTCCGAAATGCCCGCAAGCCCGTCTTCCCCCCATCGGTAGGCGCGGGACCGTGCCTGGTCGTGGGGAAAGTAGGCCCAGGCGTCACCGTCATCGCTGTAGTCCTCCCGCACCGTTCCCCATTGCCGTTCGCTCAGGTAGGGTCCCCATCTGCGCCAGGGCATGCTGCCGGTATAGGCTTCGAGCAGCCGTCGTCCCTCTGCTACATTGGGCACAAATTCTACGGGTGTCATGGACGAGATTGGTTATCTGACCGCTAATATATTTATCTCCGAATTTCATTCCGAGTGGCTTGAATAGCGCCATGCAGATTCCAGAGCCTTTTGAAACGACTCGAGCAGAATAGTGTTCCCGCAGAAGAACCGGCATCAGGAACCGTCCGGAGGTCACGGGGTTGCCCAAAAGCCTGTTAGCCGGATAACGGCATACGTGGGATGCCTCTCCTCCTGTTCCGGTTCTCACTCTCCTTGCTTCTCCAGAGAATGTTTGAGCGTTCTTCCATAGAACAGGGGTTGGAGAATGAAGTAGAAAGCTACCAAGACGTATATCGCGATTGCCACACGGGGCAGGATCAGCGCGAGCAGCACGCCGACTCCATCGAGCATGATACCGTACAGCCGCCGGTGCTCCATGATCCGGAGATCCTCTTCTGCGAGGCCGTCGACGAGGAGCTCCGGGCGCCGGGCAAGGTAGCGCATGATCCGATCGAGCATGAATGATGCGAAGAGCAGATCCAGCCCGTAGATGAAGACCGACAGCCGGGAACCAGGTCCGACGAGATGCTTGGCCATCAGGCTCGTGGAGAACGGGAGCAGGGAGACGAAGAAGAGCATCACGAGCGTCATCCGGAACGTAACGCCGTCTTCATGCTCCGTCAGCCGGGTGATGGACGAGTGGGTGATCCAGAACCCGCCGATAAACACGAAACTGATGACATAGGCGAGGAAATCGGGCCACGCTTCGAGAAGCGCCCACAGCAGGTCATCGGTGGCTTCCGGCACGGGGAGTTCGAGGACGAGCAGCGTGATGACGATCGCGAAGACCCCGTCGGCAAATGCACGCAGCCTATCGGCGGGGAGAAAGGCGGTCAGGCGGTTTTCACCGGACCTCTTCGGGCTATCATCACTGCGGGACGCCACCACCCCTCACCTGCACGCTGGCATGAATCATGCACGCACTCCTCCCCGTATCAAAGAGGTACTGCTGCTCACGCGAAAGCACGCCGTTCCCGGCACCGACTCATCGTGCCGGGGCAGCCATCGGTTTCTTCTGCTCCTGTGTATCGACCGCTTCGACCGCTTCACGAAGCGCCGCACCGGCCTCCACGAGGGCTTCCGTCGTGACCATGCCCTGAGCGATGAGGAATCCGTTTGCATCGCGGAGCGCCTGCTTGAGGTCCTTCGCCCAGAGGTGCTCGATGAGGAAGACCGCGGCGGCGGTGTCGTTCGGGATGTCGTCCGCGATTCTCTTGACGTCCTCCTCGGTCATCCCGAAAGTCTGCTGGGCAGCCGCCATGGTGCCCACCTCGGCACCGGTCTGTGCTCCCTCCGCTCCGCCGGCCCCAAAGCCGATGAGCGCCCCGACCACGGCGCCGAAACGCTCCCGCTCCATGTCGTCGAGTTGTGTCGCCTCCATGCCGCTGACGTTGCCGTCCGCATCCTTGTACACGAACCTGAGATCGATCAGCCTGACGACACCCTTCTCCATCGCCGAGCCGAGCGCCTGCCGGATCTGGCCGTGGAAGTCCGGGTTCTCGAATCCGATGACCAGGAGTTGCATCGGTCCATACACTACTTCTGCCATTTTGTATACCCCCTTGATGCTATTGCCTGCCCGCGCACCGTGATCCGTTGCCCCCGTGCCGACGAGTCAGAGAGCAGAATGCCTCTGCCTGCAATATTCACGCCTCTCGGGCAGTGCGCAGACCGGCAGCGGGTTCGAACCATGATGGGGCGTTAAATATAAAATATTATGTATATAATCCAATTGCGCCCGAATATTCGGATAATCCCTGATTTTGGAGCCATTCCTCTTCAATCAGGCTCCGTGCCCTCCGGCATTCCCGCCCTGCCGCCCCGATGGACCCGTTGATTCTCCATCGCTCGCTCCCTTCTCCCGTTGCGGCCTAATCGTGTGACATCTGGTCGATCGCCGCCGCAATGGCGAGGACGAGCGCGTCGTCGTGCCCCGGCTCCACCTCGACGCCGTAGGTATCCCGGATCCGGAACCATTTCTTTGAGACCTCCGCACCTCGATCCCGCCGCCCGGCGTCAATATGGTACTCGTGGTCGAGGATGTTCCCCTGCACCTCCCAGTCCTCCTCACCGGGGATACTCACCGTCCAGCGGTCACGGAGCGGCGCGATCAGCGCCTTCTTGATCGTCGCTGCTGTCCCGCCCTCGCTCTTCTCGATCTCCATGGTGTCCTTGATCCGGAGCATCCGCTCCTGGATCTTGTAGAGATCCTGCCCCTCCCGGTTCTGAATCACCAGGGTATTCCGGACGCGGAGCGCTTTGCCGTCCACCTTGAACGCCCGCTCTCCCGCTGCATCCTCGATCCAGAAGTCGTCCCCGATGGAGACGAGTTTCTCGCGCATCTTATACCGGTGTGCGCCGGCGGCCTCTTCACGGCTCTGCGGACCGCCCTCCGCTCTTCTTCGCATCATTCTCTCTACTTCATGGCCTTGGTTCAGTCATTCTCTGTCGTTTGTCAAGGCCACACCAAAATGCATTCAAATATATATTAATTAGCACATGTTTCTAATTAAACGGGGCACCGGTGGTGTTTGCCGTGCTATTGCCCGCCGATGGGGAGACTGAAGATGTCGGCGACGCCGGTGAAGACGACGGAAAATGTCCACGACTGGTTGCACCACACAACCCTGCTATAGTGTATAACCGGACAGGTGCGGCGTGCTTGGAAGGGAGGAGCGATGGACAAGGAAAGCGATCTTCCCGCGTGCCGGCAATGGAGAGCTGGTATCCTGCTCGAACGGCTTGCGCTGCACAAATGTTATATTCGATGTCGGATACGGGCACCCCTTACACCCATGCGAAAGGGGGTGATAGTGTTGAGAAAAGCGATTGTGGTAGTCTTGCTGCTTATTGCAGCAGCAGTCTTCGTGACCGGATGTGTCCAACCGCAACCCACAGAGGAGACGCCGGCGACGACGCCTTCGGAGACGGAACCTGGTGGAATGGCACCTGAAGCAACAATGCCTGAACTGACCTCTCCTGCCGGGCTGCCGGCCACGGAACTGCCCACAGGGCCTACCAGCCCGACCTGAAACCACACATTTTTCTCTTTCACGGACGTGCTGCTCGCCCGCAGCATTTTTATCGCCGGCCGATCTGAGGATCACCCGCCTTCCTCCTCCCTCGATCCAGAAAAGGAAAGGTCATGGATAAGAGGATCATGCCCTGCCTCCGATGCGCTCGACCATATGCCGCGGAAGGAATTGATCTCCCTCCGGCGGCTCCCCGCATTCACCGCCCCTTCAGGGCACCTCCCAGCACCCCTCCCAGGTAGCCGACGAAGCCGAGGAGCGGGAAGAGCATCAGGGTGATGAGGAGCGTCGATCCGAGGAAGCGAAGGAGGGCGAGATCGCTTGGAGCGGCCTGGATGCCCAGCACCGTGAGGTACACCGCCAGGACGAGTGCGTCTAAGAGGCCGGTGTAGACGCCCGCTTTCCCTCCGGTCTTCTTTCCTCCCGCAGCGATCCAGCCCGCAACAATACCGCCGACGAACGCACCGCCGATCGCTATCAGGACGTTAATGATGAGCGCGGCAATGAGCCCGACGATCACCCCGACCCAGAAGGTCCGTGGGTCTCCTTTTACCATAGACTGCATCTCCCGATTTTCCGCCCGGATCCGGTTGAATGCCGTTGCGGGAACAGAATGCGAATGCCCACAATGAGATATAAAGGTGCGGCCATGACATGTGCATCCGGCGGGTATGAAAACCGGCACCCGCCGGTTTTCTCCTCCGCTTGTTGCTGCAGACCAATTCCTGCGGCGCTCACTGCTGCGGGCAGTTCAGCTCCGCACTGAGGTTCTGCCGTGCATCGCGGACGGCCTGCACTTCAGGGCGGACGGTCTGGATGGCTTCGACGACGCTCGCATCGTCGGGAAGGTTCTGCACGGTCTGGTCGAGGTTGTCGTACGCCGCGTTGAGTTCGTCGACCCGGACGTCACCGAGCTGGGCAGCAGAGTTCCTGACATTCTCCATGGCAGACTGGACCTCATCACGTGCATCCCGAATATCTCCCACAGACGAACTTGCGTTGAGGTCCTGCATGTTCTGGAGCGCTGCTCCGAGTTCATCAAGGTCCTGGCAGAGCTGCGCCTGCGCCTCTTCCTCGGTCGGCTGGACGCACCCTGCAGCGGCACAGACCAGGATCAGGACTCCGGCGACCAAAAACATCCACGTTTTCATATCTGTCTCCCGAGCAGAACGGCAATTACTGCTCGAGGGAAATAATAGAAGACACTATATAAAAATAACGGAATGCACGGGACTGATGCTCCGCCCGTCAGGCGAGGAGCGCCCTCCATCTGCAGAAATGGAAAAGAGGGGAGATGAACGCCCCTCGCCTCCGGTTCCCCGTCACCCCGGCATCCGGAACGTCAGGACGATCGCCGCAATGCCGCCGATAAT
Source organism: Methanoculleus frigidifontis (assembly GCF_030464345.1). Lineage (GTDB taxonomy): Archaea > Halobacteriota > Methanomicrobia > Methanomicrobiales > Methanoculleaceae > Methanoculleus_A > Methanoculleus_A frigidifontis. Next base: position 177,100 of record NZ_VCYH01000003.1, read on the forward strand.
CGCGAGCACTGCGAGGAACAGCACCAGGCCGGCGGCGGCGATGAGCGGGTTTGCGATCAGGATCAGCCCGAAGATGATGCTGAGGATGCCGAGTATCCCGGTCCCCCACCCGCCGCCGGAAAACCCCTGCACCAGGTAGACCGCCCCGATGATCAGACCCTCCACGCCGATGAATATGGCAAAGATGGTCGGGACGAGGATTGCGCTGTAGAAGGGATAGGCCAGCACGAGGATTCCTGCAAGGATGCCGAGGATACTGACCAGGAGTTTCCAGCCCCGTCCGGTTGTATCGGTAAAAATGCTGATGAACACGGCGATACCGTTGAACAACCAGTAGAAGCCGAGGAACGTGATGAGGAGCGTCAGCGTCTGAATGGGGTAGACGAAGAAGAGAAGACCGAAGAGGAGCGCGATAATGCCGAGCAGCAGCACGAGCCAGCGGGGCGGAGCGGCAACGGCGCCGGTCTCGGGAGAGCCGGCACTGAATGGTACGTTAGCCATGACAACACCAGGGAAAGGGTTCAGTACCACTATAAGAATGTATCTGCTCTGCAGCGAACGGGATGTCGGGACCTGCGTGCACTGTCCGGAATACCCCGGAGCATCCGGAATGCTTTTATACTCAGTCGGTTTTCTCCCCTACCTGTGAAGGGAGCGTCCGCCCGGTTCGTGGACGGTAACGGCATATGAACCTCTCGGGAGCAGTCATCTGGCTGCGGCAGGCTGCAGAGGCGCTGGCGTTTATCATGGTACTTTCCGTGCTCCTGCCGCTCCTCTTCGGCTCCGCGGCGGGTATCCCGGCCGGGCGGGTGCTGACGCTGGTCGGTTCCACCGTCATCCTGCAGGCGAACGGCGCATTTACAGGGGCGGGGCTTGGGATGGAGCCCTGGGAGATCCTGGTGATCATGACCCTGGTGGCGCTCGGGGCGGTTCTCGGGATCTTTGCGATCTGCGACACCTTCGCCCTGACTTCGAAGCGGGTTCGCACCTTCCTGGAGAAGGCCGAAAAGAGCATGCAGAAATTTCCCTGGGTATCGAAGTACGGGGCTGTTTCGCTCATCGTTCTCCCTGCACTGCCGGTAATCGGCCTCTACGCCAGCGTCGTGATAGCCTGGATTCTCCGGTGGAACCGATTCGAATCGGTTCTCTTCATCACCATCGGTTGGATTGGGGCGGTTATCTTTGTCCTCCTGCTCGCCTTTGGGTTTATCAGTCTCGTCTTTTGAGGGGTGCGGCATCGGCGCCGCGGCGTGGCGGCCGTCGTCCGGGCAGGGGCGTTTGGTTAAGCAATACCACCTTGGCGATCCAGGCGGCATCGACTTTGTCTGTCTTCTTGTGGGAGAGCGCCTTGATCTCCCGGGCATTCCCGACGATCACCGGGATTTCCCCCGCAAACAGGTCGTAGACCTGCACCCGGTAGTCGCTGGTGGATTCGCAGGCCACAACCTCGCAGCCGTGATAGAGAACCCGGTCCTTCAGGGCAAACAGATCAGCCTGCGTCCGGCTGAACTGCTGTTCCACCGTTGTGCCGTCCTGATCGGTAACAGCAGCGAGGATGAACGTTTTGTGGCTATCCAAACCCACAGGCTTTTTCTCTCATACGTCATCACACTCGGGTGTGGACAGAGGAACTGCCTCGAAGGTTACTTTCGCGTCCGTGTTCGCAGACACAGTATGACCCTGGCAAAATGCGTTAGTTTGGGACGCAGGATCCGGATCCTAAAATCTCTTCAACCTCCCCTGCCCACGTCCTCTGCTCAGGCTGCACCAAGAAGAGTGTTGTCATCGGTCGAGCCTGTGGCCGAGACGCCTCATGGCCGTTTGGGATGAACGTATCAGAACAGGGGTTCCAAACCATTATATATCCATGCGGATATGCCCCCAACAAAGGTGATGAGTATGGCAGAAACTGTTGGCAGAGTCATGGGTCCCGTGGACTTCCTTATCGTGAAGTTTCCCGGGAACAAATTCAGTGGGAAGATTGCCCCGGAGCTCGCCCGCCTGGAACAGAACGGTATCATTCGCGTGATGGACTTCGTCTTTGTCATGAAGGACGAGACAGGGAAACTGGTGAATGTCGAGACCGATAGTCTGGAGGGAGAGGTGGGCGCTGCCTATCGCGAGGTGGCCCGTCGCACGGACGAATGGTTCACCGAGGACGATATCGAGGCCTTCACGGAGAATCTCCCAAAGAACAGCTCGGGGCTGCTCCTGCTCGTCGAGAACCTCTGGGCCATCCGGTTCAAGGAGGCGTTGATGGACGCGGATGTCGAACTGGTCGAGATGGGAAGGATTCCACCGGAGACGATTGCGAAAGTTAAGGTGTCAGTGAAGGCAGCACCGGGGGCCTAAAGATGAGAGGAAGAGGGTTGGCGCTCGCTGCAGGGTACCGGATGGGGCAGCGGCAGGCGGAGGAACAGAGGGCACCGGAAGAGGCATACAGGCAGCAGCCTGCGCAGGCGGCTGCGCCGCCCAAGGAGGACGTCATCGCACAGATCGAAAAACTGTCCGAGCTGCACCAGTCAGGCGCCCTGACCGACGAGGAGTACGCGGCCGCGAAGAGGAAGCTCCTGGAATAATCTCGTCAAACCCGTCCCGGCTCCGGTTCCTCGGTACCGATGGGCGGCACCATCGCTTCGTCGTATAGAGGCGCCTACCAGCCGGTGCTCCTGCCGGTGAACGCGACCGTCTCGATCCCACTCACCGTGGTGCAAAACGGCGACGCCAACGAGGACAACCGGGTTTCGCTCTACGGCGCCGTCTATACTGCCCGGCATACCATCGGGCTGGAGGGTTGCCCGATGACGGAGAGCACCGGCGAGGTTTCCGGTGATGGGGAACTGTCAATCCACGATGCGATGTATCTCGCAAAGCACGTGCTGGCGATTCACGGTTTTGAGCTGCATTGATGAAACACCATCTCTTTTTCTCTTCACCAACCCGAAAACCGTATCTCTGACCTGTCCCGTGTCCTGTGCGCCCTGCTCCTAGCTTCCGGTGTGCCGTCGGGCGATCTTCCGCACTCGCGCCGCTCGCTTCGGAACAACCGCCCGGTTCGTCGCAGTGTGTGGGATCGCCGCCGCCCTCCCCCTCTTACCGGGCGGCAACCGCGACCGGTTCCGCCCGTCCCCGTTTCTCCTCCCCGGCATGATCGATCGCCCAGGCTGCAAGCACGTGCGAAAGATGCGTCAGCGCCTGCGGGAAGTTGCCGAGCATCACCCGGCCGACCCCGTCGATCTCCTCCGAAAAGAGCCCGAGCGGGCTTGCCGCCCGATAGGCCCGTGCATACCAGTCCCGGGCGCTGCCGAGGTCTCCCTGGTTCGCCTTCACCGTCGCCATCCAGAAGCACGCCGGGAGGAACGCGCCTTCGCGGCCCGGCAGGTTGTCGTCGATGATGTAGCGCTGCAGGTAGCCCTCCTCATCGAGGGTCTCCTCGATATAGCGGACCGTGCCGGCGAACCGCTCGTGGTCGTAGTCGGTCACCCCGACGATCGGGAAGAGGAGCATTGCCACATCCGCATCGATGCGCTCCGTCATCTGGGTGTATGCCCCGATCTCCTCGCTGTAGCCTTCGGTGTTCACGTACTCCCAGATCTCGTCCCGGGCCTGCTCCCAGCGTTCCAGGGGTGCGGGAAATCCGTTCTCGGCCGCGATCTCGATCCCCCGCCGGACCGCCATGTAGGCCATCGCTTTTGAGAATACCTGCTGGTAGTTCTCGCCCCGGATCTCCCAGATTCCGGCGTCGGGCCGCCGCCAGTTCGCGCAGACCCAGTCGACGAGCCGGCGGAGCGCCTCCCATATCGCGGGGCCTTCGAATCCCCGCATCAGGTGCGGCGCCCGGTGAAAGCAGAGCATCACCTCGCCGTAGGTGTCGAGCTGGAACTGGTTGCCCGCCCCGTTCCCGACGTGGACGGGACGGGAGTGGCGGTAGCCCTCCGCATGATCGAGGTCGCGCTCCGCGACCTCCCGTCCGTGATCGACGGTGTAGAGGGGCTGGAGCCGTTCGGGAGGATCGCGCCGGAGGAGCGTTGCCAGCCACCGCCGGAACGCATCGGCCTCCTCGGTATACCCCGTCGACTCGAACGCCATCACCACGAAGACCCCGTCGCGGAGCCAGACGTAGCGGTAGTCCCAGTTCCGCTCCCCGCCCGGCTGTTCGGGGAGCCCGAGCGTGGGGGCGGCGACGAAGGTGCCGGCTGGCTGGTACTGGATCAGTTTGAGCGAGAGGAGGCTGCGGAGGACGTCGCCACGGTGCTCGCCGGCATACGTGCAGCGGCCCGACCACTCCCGCCAGTACGCCCGGGTTGCCGTGAGGAGGCGCTCGGCATACCCGCGGGGATCGGGGCACTTTGCCCCGTCGCCGTAGGCGAGGACGAAGGCGTGGACGTCGCCGTCTCTGAACCGGTTCGTCGCGTCGGCCCGCCCGTCCCCGAGCTCCATCGGCGCCGTCGCAAAGAGCCGGAGGGTTTCGCCGTCGCCACGGGCAACGATACCCTCCCCGTCCTGCTCCAGCGTCGGCAGCACCTCGCCGTACCGGAATGCCGGAGCGAACGTGGCGGTGACGTCGATAGGAAGGCCGCTCGAGGAGACCAGCCGGATCAGGAGGGGAGCCCCGTTCCGCGGGTAGGGCATGAACGTCGTGACCCGGACGGTGGCGTCGGCCGTCCCGAGGTCAGAGACGAGAATGTTCGTCCCCTCCTCGTAGTACGAGGCTATCTTGTGGTGCACGGGAAGCCCGGTCGCGAAGTAGCCGCCGTTTGGGGCGTCGATGAGACGGGCAAAGACGGCCGGGGCGTCGAACCGCTCCGGGCACCACCACTCTACGACCCCTTCGTCGGTGACGAGCGCAGCGGTCTGCCCGTCCCCGACGATGCCGATCTGGGAAAGGTCGGGATACGGCGTCAGCGTGAGTGGCCGGATCATACCTCCTGTCCCCTGCTCTGCATCAGCCCGCCGTCGACGGAGACCGTGGTGCCGGGTTCGTCGGCCACCCGGCGAAAGAGGTCTTCGACGCTCCCCGGGTCTTTCTGCTCGCGATCAGTAGGGACACTTGTCGCAGCATCTGCACCTCTCCAGGCGGACGCCACCGTGCTCGCATACCCGATACCGGAGCCCGGTCCGGTGACAGCTGCACCTTCACCTTCCAATCTTCCGGCCATAGTATCACCTGGTGGGCTCTGGAAACCCGATCGCACTTAAAAGTATGTGCGGAAGGCCGCCTTCAAGAATCCAAAACGCGGCGAGGAGCGGGAGTTTGAAGATTGAGACGCAGCACCCGGGCTCCGGCGACGTACTCCCGGATCGGGGCGCATGTCCGACCGGTATATTAATCACCGCTCCTCGCCACCCGGGCAGACGGTGACCGACATGGCAGGAAGCGATCTGCAGCTCGGGATCGTCGGGCTCGGCAAGATGGGAGGAAACCTCGCACTGCAGGCCGTCGAGAGGGGAATCGACGTCGTGGGAACCGCTCACCACAAAAAACCGGATCTCGAAGAGCAGGGAGTGACATTTGCTGAGAATTACCGGGATTTTGCAGCGTATCTCAAACCCCCGCGGGTGGTCTATCTCTCCGTCCCGGCTGGCCCGCCGGTTGACGACGTTCTTGCGGAGCTGCTGCCGCACCTCGGCGTCGGCGACGTGGTGATGGACGGCGGCAACTCGTTCTACCTCGATTCCATGGCACGGGAGAAGGAGTGTGCGGAGAGGGGCATCCTCTTCCTCGACTGCGGCACGAGCGGCGGATACACGGGCGCCCGGCACGGGGCGTGCTTCATGGTCGGCGGGCCGGAAGAGGGCTACCGGATCGCAGAACCCGTCCTCAGACGGCTCGCGGTTCCTGAAGGGCTGGTGCACACCGGAAAGCCCGGGAGCGGCCACTTCGTCAAACTCGTCCACAACGGGATCGAGTTCGGGATGCTCCAGGCGATCGGCGAAGGCGTCTCGCTGATGCGGGGCTGCGGGCAGTTTGACCTCGATCTCCGCGCAATCTTCCACAACTGGGCGCACGGGTCGGTGATCCGGAGCTGGCTCGTCGAGCTGATGGAGCAGGGGCTCGGTGAGCGGAGCATCGAATCCATCGAGAGTTACGTTGAAGACACCGGCGAGGTGAACTGGCTCGTGGAGAGCGCCATCCAGTGGGAGATACCTATCCCGGCCACGACGATCGCGATCATGGAGCTCTTCGAGTCCCGGGAGAAGGACAGCGACACCCATCGAGCGATCGCGCTCATGCGGCACGGCTTCGGCGGCCACCCCTTCGGCAAAGACGAGCATATTGCAGAGGAGCGGCGGGTGAGCCGTATCACGAAGATATGAGGGATTGCCTGCGGGAAGGTGCCGGCCACACCGCTGCGCCCGTCACGGATGATGCCGATCCGGCCCTGCCAGGGTACCGGGGAGCGTGAGCGGCCGGATCATGCCCCCTGTCCCTGGTTCTGCATCAGCCCGCCGTCGACGTAGACCGTGGTGCCGTGGATGTAGTCCGCCTCTCGTGATGCGAGGAAGACCGCTACTTTCGCGATCTCCTCCGGCTCGGCCGCCCGTTTCTGGGGTATCGAAGCTACCTGTTCCCTGAGGATCTCCGGGTCGTCGATCGCAGGCTGGTTGAACGGCGTCAGCACCATCCCGGGTGCGATGTTCTTGACGGTGATGTTGCTCTCGGCGAGCTCGAGCGCCAGGCACCGGGTGAGGTTCCGGAGAGCGCCTTTGGCCGCACAGTAGCCTGACGCCCCGGCCCGCGGGATCTCCTGGTGGACGCTCGTGATGTTGATGATGGTGCCGTGCAGGTCGCTCCCGGCAAGGCCGCGGATAAACTCCCGGGCGCAGTAAAACGGCCCATACAGGTTCGTCCGGATCTCGTCGTCCCAGTCTTCGAGCGGCATATCCCCGACGTGCTTGCCGGTAGAGTCGATCCCGGCGTCGTTGACGAGGATCGTCGGCGTGCCGAGTTCTTCGGCCACCCGGCGGAAGAGGTCCTCGACGCTTTTCGGGTCTCTCTGGTCGAGATTCACGAGCAGGGCACGGCGGCCGAGGTCGCCGACCTCCTTTGCCGTTCTCTCCGCTCCTGCGACATCCTCGTGGATGGTCACCGCCACATCCGCACCTTCACGGGCGAACGCCACCGCAGTCGCGTGCCCGATCCCGGAGTCCGATCCGGTGACGACGGCTATCTCGCCTTCCAGTCTTCCGGCCATAGAATCACCGGGGGGCATGGACGGTCCGATCGTACTTAAGGATATGTGCGGCGGTGCCGGGCTGAGTCCGTCCGGCAATGGCCTTCGGCTTCGAGCCGCGGAATGAGCATCGCGCCTGCTACGCATCCGCCGAACCGATCATCCCGGGCCGGGAGCTGGAGGCACTTTCCTGTTCCGGCGCACTCATTTCCAGTGACGAATTCGGCGAAGGGAACGCCCGGGGCGTGAGTGCTCCGCAGATGGAGGACACCATCCTGACCTTCCCGCCCTTTGGTCCGTCGATCGACCATACTGCGGGAACGGCCTGAAACGGGTGTTTCGGCCGACCAGACCCCTCCTTTTTTAGAACCGGCGCGGATCGGCCGATTCATCCCGACCGTCGGGCATGCTCGCTCGCTGCCCGGAGGTCCGCATAGTGCTGAAGGTGCCCGGGATATGGGGCTATCGCAATGACTGCTCTCTTCTCGGGAGGAGAGCGGAGCGACCGGAGAGAGCGGGCGGAGGTGGGGTAAACGCACCCGGCCAGGCAGTAGAAGATGTGGCTGGTATGTCGCATTCAAGAAATGGTGCAACGGCCAGAGACAGGAAGGTATTCCACTCCAGGCCGTTTTACGCGGCCTTCTGCAGCGTGAACCGGAAGGCCGCCCCCCTCCTCCGGCCGGCCGGGAATCCGATCCTCGACTCATACTCTGCCGCCGTAGCGCTCGACCACGATCTGACCCCGGGAACGTTCGCTACAATCATAAAAGAACGCCGGTTTACCCGTTTTTCAGGACGGATGAAAGGGTGTCCCGGGCACCGGACAGATCGGGGGGACAGCAACTGCTCGAGCGATCTTCAAGAGGTCTTCGCTCCATAGTTCACGACGAAACGGCGAAGCCTGGAAGAGCAAACGCTGCATGAATTTTCCTTCTGCTCCTGGTCTTACCGTCCGCCCTGCGAACAGGCAGCGATGAGCGTTTGCCGTTCATTGACCGGGCACACTGAAAAATCCGTTGTTTTTTACGTATCGCTCTTGAGCTGGCATCCACTTCGTTTATTCTATTCAATTCGTATGAATGACGCAGAGATTCAATTTCAGCACGTTTATTACGTAGCAACAGCAAAAAAATGTGTAGTAAACAAAAAAATCTGCATTAAAGTAAAAAATATTGTCACGCATGCACGAAGACGTCTCACCAGGCACCGGCAGCGCCGATCAACCCGGTTCTCAGGAACCGGAAATCCTGCCGCTTTCCGAAGTCGCCAGATTTCATGGCCATCTCTGCCCCGGGGTTGCCCTCGGCTATCTGGCTGCAAAAATTGCAATCCGGAAGCTGCGTCCCGACCGGGATATGGACGGGCAGCTCGTAGCAATCGTCGAGAACGGCGGCTGCAGTCTCAACGCGATCCAGGCGGCCGCCGGCTGCACAATGGGCAAAGGTAACCTGATCATCCGGAATCACGGTAAAAACGTCTACACCTTCATCAACAAAGCGACAAACGATGCCGTGCGGCTCTCGGTCAAAGACCGGGAAACGGATGAGGATCCGGTCTTCAAAGCCCTCATGACCAGGGCCGTGGAGGGCACGGCATCCCCGGAGGATATGCAGGAGCTGCAGAGCAGGATGAAGCAACAGGTCGATGCAATGCTGGCCGAACCTCCGGAAACACACTTCGACATACGCCATGTAACGGTCGAGATTCCCAAAAAAAGCCACCTCGCCACATCCGTGAAATGCTCGAAGTGCGGGGAGATGGTTGCCGAATCCCGTGCGCGAGTGCAGAACGGGAGTTTCGTCTGCATCCCGTGTTTTGACGAGCATACCCGCGGCCGGTGAACTGCAGGACGAAAATGCGTGCGACCGGTTCATTCGAAAGGAACGTGAACAGTATGAAAAAGAACGGATTATTAGGACTTGCGCTCGCCCTTGTGGTCTTTGCGCTGATAGCGGCAGGATGTGCATCGCAGAACACGACATCGCAGAGCACCGCCGGCAGTACGGACACGACGACCGCCGGCGCCCTGGAGGCGGATGTCGTCCACCTGACCGGGGGAGACTACGGCTACCCGCAGCCGTTCTCGGTCTCTCCCCGGGGGCCTGCGTCGTCCAAGGTGAACATGATCTTTGACTGTCTGCTCGAACGGGACGAAAAAGGACTCATCCCATGGCTTGCCGAGAGCTGGACCGTCAGCCCGGACGGCACGGAGTACACGTTCGTGCTCCGCAAGGGTGTCGTGTGGCAGGATGGTGTCGCCTTCACCGCAGATGACGTAAAGTTCACCTTCGACTACGAAAAGGACCACCCTCCCATAGCAGGGGGGATGGAGGACGGCGTCGTTGACCGCGTCGAGGTCATTGACGACCACACGGTGAAGTTCGTGCTTGTCGAGCCGATCTCCACGTTCCTGTACAAACTCAGCTCGTTCATGATCATCCCGGAGCATATTTACAGCACGGTCTCCGATCCGGCGGCATTCCTTGCCCCCGAGGCTGTCACCGGCACCGGGCCTTACCTGCTTGACGAGTACAACAAAGAGCACGGGTCCTACCGCTTTGTGGCAAACGAAGCGTTCTGGGGGCCGAAACCGGCGGTACAAACGGTCGAGTTCATCCCGGTCAGCGACGAGATGATCGCCTTTGAACAGGGGCAGATCGATTTCAGCAGCAGCATCAGCCCCGACGTGATGGACAGGTTCGCGAGCAATCCCGACATCCGGGTCGTGGCGCAGCCCGGGGTCTGGGCGTACGAGCTCCACTTCAATATGAAAAAGTGCCCCGGACTGGGCGACATGGCGGTGCGGCAGGCATTCGTGTATGCCATCGACCGTAACGAACTCGTCGAGAAGATCCAGCGCGGCGCCGGGAAACCGGGCAACATGGGCATGCTGCCCGAGGAACACATCTGGTACAACCCCGACCAGCCCGCATACGCATTCGACGCAGAGAAGGCAAAGACGCTGCTCGACGAAGCCGGGTGGACCGATACCGATGGAGACGGGATCCGCGACAAGGACGGGAAGAAACTCTCCTTCACCCTCATCGTGGGAAGCGACGAAGTCAGGATAGGCGAGGTGCTCAAGGAACGTCTTGGAGACGTCGGCATAGAGATCCAGGTCAAGGCGCTCGAGAGCAAATCCCGTGACGCCAACCTGAAGAAAGGCGACTTCGAGCTGATCATAGCCGGCTACGGAGGCTGGGGCGGCGACGCCGACTTCCTGCGCACGCGGTACACCGACGTCACGTCTACGACCAGCAGCCTTACCCCCCTGGCATCCGTCTACGGCTACCAGAGCGACGAACTCGATGCGCTTGCTGCCGCTGAAATGACGGAGATGGACGATGTAAAGCGAAAAGAGATCGTGTACGACATGCAGGAGATCCTCGCAGAGGACGTGCCGACGATCCCCCTGCTCTACACGACCCGCCCCGATGTATGGTACAGTTCGCAGTACGACGGGTGGATGTGCCCGTTCAACCACCATTCACGGACGCAGGCCAAACTCTCATACCTGACGAGGGAAGGAATTGCAGCAGAGCGATAACGTCCGCTACTGGGTCGACTACTGGAACGCATCGGCGCAGGAGATAGGCACGGTCACCGACGATGACGCCATCGCAGCGATCTGGAACCGGCGATCGGGTCGCTTCATACGGGACATGGACGGTGAAAAACGGCAGAAACGAGTCGCCGACATGTTTGCGATCCTCGATGAGGCCGGGTTCTCTCCCCGGGGCACGAAAGTCCTCGACATCGGCTGCGGGCCGGGAACCCTCTCCCTCCCGCTTGCCCGCGCCGGGGCAGACGTCACGTCCCTCGACGTGTCAAAGGGAATGCTCGACCGGCTTGCCGAGACTGCACGAGAGGAAGGGCTGAAGATCACGCCGGTCGAGTGTTCGTGGTGGACGGCGGAGATCGACGCACTCGGGTTTCGGAACGCCTTCGATCTCGTGATTGCATCCATGACCCCGAGCATCAGGGACGTGGCGACCTTCGACCGGATGGTGACCTGCTCGAAAGAGTACTGCTATTACAGCGGCCACTTTATCAGAAGGGAGAAGGAAGGAGCGCACCAGGAGATCTGCCGGAAAATTTTGGGAGAAGAGCCTCGCGGCAATGCCCCCGGGCTCGGCATGCTGTACCCCTTCATGTACCTCTACACGCTTGGCTACCGCCCCATCGTGAAGTTCAGTCGCCAGTCGGGAAGCCGCGACCAGGACTGGACCGTGGCAGCGGAGAGGGCGATCGACTTCCTCGCGGGCAACCGGGAGTTTTCCGACGACGTGAAGGAAAAGATCCGCGAATATTACCGGAACGCCGCCACGCCGGACGGAACATACCGGTCTGAGTTCGAAACATTCAGCGGCACGATGGTCTGGACGGTTAACGGCAGATGAACGAGAGAGACGGGCAGGCAATCATCTTCAGGTTTGTGGTAACCCTTCTGGTGATCCTTGCCCTCAACTTTATCCTCCCCCACATGATGCCGGGAGACCCGTTCTCGACCATGGCGTCGGATGTCCAGAGCGAGGACGTGATCGTCATGACGGAAGCGCAGCGGGAGTATTACTTCCAGTATTACGGTCTGGATCGCCCGTTGCCCGAGCAATTCTTTTCGTACCTGGCAAACCTGGCAAGAGGAGATCTCGGCCAGAGTATCTATTACAAAATGCCGGTGGCAGGGGTAATCCTTCTCCACCTGCCGTGGACTATCCTCATCGTTCTCGCTGCAACCGCTATCAGCACGGTTGTTGGTGTCGTGCTCGGCATCATCTCGGCACGGAACCGGAATAAGGGGTCGGATCGGCTCATGATGACCGGCCTGATCGCGTTCGCCGAGATTCCGTCCTTTCTGCTCGGGATTATCCTCCTGCTCATTTTCTGCGTACATCTCCGGCTCTTTCCTCTGGCGGGTGCCGTCACCCCGTTTGCGCACTACACCGGCGTCCTGGATCAGATAGGGGATATTGCCCATCACGCGTTTCTTCCCGTCCTGACCCTTTCTCTCGCACAGCTCACCGGCGTCTATCTCCTCACCAGGAACACACTCATCACGGTCTCCACGAAGGACTACATCCGCACCGCACGTGCCAAAGGGCTGGGCGATCACATTGTCTGGAGCCGCCACGCACTCCGCAACGCCCTGCTACCAGTGGTAACCCGCACCGGATTCGTGATCGGTATGCTCATGGGCGGCGCCGTACTCGTCGAGACCGTCTTCAACTATCCCGGGATAGGGCTGACTCTCAGAAACGCTGTCGTGGCCCGGGACTATCCGCTGATCCAGGGAATTCTGCTGGTCGTGGCGGTATCGATTCTGCTCTGCAACCTGCTTGCCGACCGCCTCTACCAGAAACTGGATCCCCGGGTCGTTGAATAGGTGAACACGATGTCTGTCGAACAAACCTCTGTCACACGAACGTTCCGGATGCCGCCGTACCTGCGGAATGCGGCCGACCGTTTCACGGCTACCGTGTCAAAGTTCAGCCTGGAAGGGAAGATCGGACTCTGCGGCATCGCCCTTATCGTCATGATGGCGGTCTTCGCCCCCCTGCTCTCCGCGTACCCGCCGGGAAAGATTACCGGGGGTTCCCTTGAACCACCGGGCGCAGATCACCCGCTCGGCACCGACGAGCTGGGGATGGACATCTGGTCCCAGATCTGCTACGGTGCACGGATGAGCCTCTTCATCGGTCTCGCCGTCGCCTGCATCGCGGGGCTGGGCGGGGGGGCGCTTGGGATCCTGGCCGGATACCTCGGGGGAGCGGCGGACCAGGTGGTGATGCGCACGGTCGATGTCCTCATGGCCCTGCCCAGTTTTCCGCTCCTCGTGGTCATCTCCGCCTTCATGGGACCGAGCGTCTTCAACGTGATCCTCATCCTTGTCCTGTTCAGCTGGGCGAAACCGGCGCGGATAGCCCGCTCGCAGACCCTTTCGATCAAGAACAATGTCTACATCACCGCCGCCCGGAACTACGGGGCGACACCGTTCTACCTGCTACGGCGGCACATCCTGCCGGAAGTGCTTCCCATTCTCTTCGTCCTCATCATCAGCATAACCTCGTATGCCATCATGGCCGAAACGGGGCTGGCGTTCCTCGGACTGGGCGATCCGACTTCAAAGAGCTGGGGGATGATGCTGTACTACGCAACCAATTTCCGGTCGATCTATTTCACGCCGTACTGGCAGTGGTGGCTCATTCCCCCGCTGGTGGCACTGATCGTCCTGCTGCTCTGCCTCGCGTTCATCGGCCGCGATCTGGAGCAGGTGCTGGATCCCCGGATGAGACAGAACCGAGGTGGATAATGGCAGATCTGGAAGTCAAAGACCTGAAATGTCACTACAACACGGATACGAGCGTTGTACCGGCGGTCGACGGCATCTCGCTTTCGCTGGAGGCGGGCGAGATTGTCGGTGTAATCGGAGAGTCCGGCAGTGGGAAGACTACCCTTGGGCTCAGCATCATGCGGCTGCTCGACGGCCTGGCCTCCGTATCCGGCACGATCGTGTACAAGGGCACGGATATCACCCATCTTCCCGAACCTGAGATAGACCGGATCCGGTGGAAGGATATTGCCATTGTGTTCCAGAACAATCTGGATATCCTAAACCCGGTAATGACGGTCGGAAAGCAGGTCGTCGAACCCCTGCTGAAGCATGAGGAAATACCGGTACGAGAGGCGCAGGCACGCTGTGCGGACCTGTTCCGGACGGTCGGCCTCGACCCCGTCTGGATGGACGCGTATCCCCATCAGCTCTCGGGCGGCATGCGGCAGCGTGTCCTGCTTGCCATGGCGCTTTCCTGCGATCCGAAACTCCTGATACTCGACGAAGTTACGTCGGCCCTCGACGCATTCACGCGAAAAGAGATCCGGGATCTGCTGATCGACCTGCAGAAGAAGAACGGGTACAGCATGATCCTGATCTCCCACGATCTTTCGTTCGTATCGTCCCTCGCTTCCCGGATGATCGTCCTGTACGCAGGCAGGGTGGTGGAGAGCGGGCCGACGGTCGATATCATCAACGCCCCGCGGCACCCCTACACGCGGGGCCTCGTCCATTCCACGCCGGACATCTTCGTCTACAAAGACCTCTGGGGGATTCCGGGAGAATCCGCCTCCGAAGACGGGCACGCGGGCTGCCCGTTCAGCCGGCGATGTACGCAGCCCATCGAGATCTGCAGAACGTCCCCTCCCCGCCTGCAGTCCTGCGGCGACGGCAGAGAGGTTGCCTGCCACCGGGGTGGGATCGCAACGCTCCTCAGAGCGGACGCCGTCCACTTCCGGTATCCCCTGCCGGGCAGGAAGACGCTGCATGCGGTCAATGGCGTGGACATGGACGTCTGCGAAGGGGAGGTGCTCGCGATCGTCGGTCAGACCGCCTCCGGCAAGTCTACCCTGGCGCACATCCTCGCCGGCATCCTCCGTCCGGAGTCGGGCGAGGTCAGGTTCATGGATGGAGCGGTTCACAGCGGGAACAACGGCCATAGGTTCGGGGGGATCCAGATCGTCTTCCAGGATCCGTTCAGCTCCACCAGCAACCGCTTCACGGTGCTCGATGCTGTCAGGGAGCCGTTCGACATCAACAGAATAGGGACAGCGGCCGAGCGGCTGGATATGACACGGGAGGCCCTGAAACTGGTACGGCTCCCGCCGACCGACGAGTTTCTCGGGAAGTACTGCGGTGCGCTCTCCGGCGGCCAGAGGCAGCGGGTGGCGCTTGCGCGGGCCATGATTATGAAGCCCAGGCTCCTGATTGCAGACGAGATCACGTCGGCGCTCGACGTCTCGACCGCAGCCAACGTGCTGCGCCTCCTCAAGGGCCTGCAGAACCGGAGGGGTTTTGCGATGATCTACATCTCTCACGATCTCTCTCTGACCCTGAAGATTGCCGACAGGATCGCCGTGATGGATGCCGGGAGGATCATAGAGATCGGCAACGCGCACGAGGTGATGCTGCATCCCCGGGACGACCGGACAAAACGACTGATCGGCACGAGGGTCGGCCACTGCTGCCACGATCACAAACCCGTGGGAATGGCAGGCCGTCTCCAAACACGAGTGTCGGATTGCGGGGATGAATGAACACACTTCCACCGCCCTGGATTATACAGGTGCCTGCCCGGCCGCCGGTGCGGGAACGGCCAGAAGGGGTAGTCACTGCAGCGGCCGGGTGAACCGGAGGTGAGAGACCGCCTTCTCCGATCTCTATCGCCTCTCCCTTCGACGAAGAGTTTCGGGAGGGGCTGTACACTTTTTTCCTTCCTTTTCAGGCTCTCTCCCTGAAGAGATGCCGGCCAGCGACGATATGGTCGATACGGCCCCGGGTCTCTTCAGGGCAGCAAAGGACGCCGATGAAAGAGGCGAAGAGCCGCATGAGGGAGCACGCGAACTCTTTTCGGGAATGTGCATTTTGAACGGTGCTCGCCGACGGACGGCCATACCGGATCCCGGTTCGGAAGAATCGGGTTGGACACATACTTCTGGAGCGATCCTTCTCGGATCGCCTGGCATCGCCGTGACCGTATCGGATAGGGGTTCGGGAACCCGGGCGCGCCCCTCCCCCGCACCCTCACGGAGGCGCACCGCCCATCTCACGTATCGCACGGGGAATGACCGGTTGTCTCCCGGAGCATCGCCGTTCAATCTCCCCGATAGAGAACGGCCGGTGTTTTGTGAACAGAGGTGTATCCCCTACTCCGTCCTGCCGAACGCATACGTCCCGAAGGAGAACATGACGATGTCGAAGAAGAGCAGCACGCCGATACTGACGTGCATCGGGAAGAGCGGCGTCCACGCATCGCCCATCATCACCGTTCTGAGCGCGTCGACCCCGTATGTCAGAGGGTTTGCGTAGCTCACTGTCCGGAGCCATGCCGGCACGTTCGAGAGCGGAAAGAGGGCGCCGCTCAGAAAGAACATCGGCAGGTTGATAAAGGTCTGGATCAGGCCAAAACCTTCGAAGCTCTTCATCAGGCTGGCAAAACTCAGCCCTATGCAGACGAGCCCGAACGTGATGAGAAGCATGATGGGAAGTGCCTGAAGAACCATACCGGGGTCTAACTGTACCCCGATCAGGAGTCCGAACGGAATGATGATGAGCCCCTGCAGCATGACGTCCGTGGAGATGCCGAACATCTTCCCAAGGAATATGCACGGCCGGCGGACCGGGGAGACGAGGATCTCTTTTAAAAAGCCGAACTCCCGGTCCCATATGACGGAGACCCCCATGAACATCGCGGTGAAGAGCATCGCCTGGCAGACAAGCCCCGGGAAGATGAATTCCTGGTAGTTGTACCCTGCCATCGCCGGAGAAAATCGCAGTCCCGTCCCGAAGATAAAGAGCCACAACAGCGGCTGGCAGAACGCATTGAGCAGCCGCGGTTTTTCCCGCAGGAACTTTTTCACCTCCCTCTGCCAGAGGGTGCGGATTGCCCGGAGTTCGCTCATCGGGATCGCCGTCGTTTCATCATGGCCAGCCGTCCGAACCGCTCCCTTGCTTCTTCCTGCCGGAGGTCTCTTCCGGTATAGTGGATGAAGACGTCGTTCATGTCGGGATGGCTGATATGGATGTATTCGATATGGATCCCCGCGCCTGCCGCCGCTTCGACGATCCGCGGGAGGAGGACGCTTGCGTTGCCGACAGCCGCCGTGATCTCGCCGTTCCGGATCTGCACGCTCTCCGCCATCCGGCTCTGGAGCAGCAGGTCGCGGAGCGCCTGACCGTCACTCGTGCCGAATACGATGGTGTCTCCGCCGAGCCCTTTCTTCAGGTCTTGCGGTTTGTCGAGCGCCACGATCCTGCCGCGGTCGACGATGGCCACGCGGTCGCAGAGCCGGTCGGCCTCCTCCATGTAATGGGTCGTCAGAATGATCGTCATATCTTCCCTTTTCTTCAGGTTGCGGATGTAGTCCCAGATGTGTTCTCGGCTCTGGGGGTCGAGGCCGATGGTCGGCTCGTCGAGGAACAGGACTTTCGGGTAATGGAGGAGACCCCGCGCGATTTCAAGCCTCCGTCTCATCCCCCCGGAATAGGTCGAGACGAAGGCGTCTGCCTTCTCTTCCAGCCGGACCAGCTCCAGCACCTCCTCGATCCGGGCCTTCTGCTCGGATACCGGAACACTGTACAGGTCGGCGTGCATCCGGAGGTTCTCCAGAGCCGTCATGTCGGCGTCGACGCTCGGGTCCTGGAAGACGATGCCGATCGATCTGCGCACCAGGGAGTCCTGCCGGAGGATGTCGTATCCGTTCACGGTTGCAGTGCCCGAGGTGGGCCTGAGGATGGTGCAGAGCATCGACAGCATCGTGGTCTTGCCGGCGCCGTTCGGCCCGAGCAGCCCGAAGACCTCCCCTCTCTCTACGGTGAGATCGATGGCGTCGACCGCTGTATTCGATCCGTACTTTTTGGTTATCGCGAACGTCTCAATAATCGGGTCCATTTCTGAATACCGGGATTGTCATATGAAAATAACATCCATATCTTTTAATGTGTTACGATTTATTACATTTTTATGTACCTGTTTCCGATGCGGAGGCGTCTTCGTGCACATGTCCCCGGCACCGTTCCAGTTATGGTGGAAAAACCGCATGAAATCACGAAAACCGATGTATTGCCGTTCGATAAAGGGGGGATCCGCTGCCACGGGCGCACCTGCCGTGCCGTCGCCGCTGCCGGGAGGGGAAACCGGTGAACGTCGACCTGAACCCAATTGGGTACGTTTCTTCGCCATACAAGAACAAAAGGGATGCCCCGCGGCAGGGCCGGCTGACCGACACCAAAGCGGAGATTCTCATCGACGAGCAGTATATCCCCGCTCTCTTCAGGATCGAGGAGAAGGAACACCTCTTCGTGCTCTGCTGGTTCGACCGGTCCGACAGGACCGTGCTCCGTGCGACACCCCCGCACAACCCGGTGGAGCACGGCGTGTTTGCAACCCGCTCCCCGAACCGGCCGAATCCGATCAGCCTGTCGCTCGTCGATGTCATCGATATCCAGGGTGGAAGAATACGGGTCCGGGGGCTGGATGCCCTCGACGGGACGCCGGTTCTTGATATCAAACCCTACTCGCCGGAGATCGACTGCCCGGAGTGACGGGATACGGCCGGAGACCCGGCCACCTGCGTGCCGGGATGGCAGTGCACCATTTTTCCGGGATTTCCTGTCCCGATGCGGTTTGTTGTTTCAAGGGTTTCCGCTGTCCCGGAGCGCCGGAATAAGAAATGAACGGGTCTTCATTTCAACCCGATCAGGTGAGGATGGTAAGGGATACGGCAAGGACGAGAACTCCGACGGCAAAGATGAGGTTCTGCCGGATGATCCGGAGGGCTTTGCGCGAGATGCCGATGAGATGCGGGAGTTTGAGGAGCTCGTCGGATAAGAGCACCACATCGGCGGTTTCAATGGCGACGTCCGTGCCGGCATGGCCCATCGCCACTCCGACATCAGCGGCCGCAAGTGCCGGGCCGTCCGTTCACCCCGTCGCCGACAACAGCCACCCGGTGAGCACCACCGGGAGCGGCAGGACGGTTTCCCGTTTGCGCGGTGACACCTGCATAGTTCACACACCGCTCTCATTCGGGGTTGTGGAAGTGTCCGGCAGGATGGCCGGGCCTGTCCCGTACCGATATGTCAGGTGTATTGCTGCCAACCTATCATGTCTTATCAGCACAAGATTAATTAATATTTATTATTACTTATCAAGAGCCTTGTGTTACCTAAGCCATATCGTCCTGCAGATTCGATGTTTCATCAACATGCGTTGCCAATCCGAGAATGAGAACCGGACAAAAAAATTCGCCGGGTGTCGGTTTTTCAGATCGATGCCCGGCAGGTATCACAGGACACCAAACAGCATCGCTCCTCCGAGACCCAACATGACACCCCCCATAGCGAAACGCACCCTCCTACTGGTCTCGACTCTCCATGCGTCGACACGGCCGGGCGAAACTCCGTAGTATACGGCGAGCAGGATGATCGCAAGGGGAAGCACGAAGATGAGGTTGTACAGGACGAGGTAGAGAAGTCCGTCTGCGAACGTCATCCTGCTGCTGAGCAGGCTGAGGATTGCAAGGTAGATCCCCCCGGTGCACGGGAGTTCGACGACGCTGACGAGGCCGCCGAGTACGACGGCTGAAGGGATCGAGGCCCGCCGGACATACCGGTCGATCCCGGCTTTCATCGATTCCGGGATGGAAAAGCTGAATCCATCGTATTTCCGGAGTGCCTCCCCGATCTGTATTAGACCCGCGACAACCGCGATGAGCCCGGCAAGAACGAACACAGTTTCTGAGATCCCGGATGCCTGGACGATTGTGAAAAAACCGATCCCCGAGAGGAGATACACGACAAACACTGTCCCGATATAGGCGACGCCGACCTGCAGTAGTCTCTTGCGGTCGGCAAGCGAGGTGAGATATGCAAGGAGGACGGCAAGAACGGCAACGGCGCATGGGTTGATGCTGTCGACCGCTGCTGCGACCAGAACCGAGGGCAGGGTGATCTCTGCTCCCCGGGACGAAGCGACACCCGGAGGAGTTATATCGCTTCCGCAGGCTGCCTCGCCGGGTTTCGGAGCGTTCCCGGCAAAATGCATGAGAGACTGTCGGATGTCGGACTGGCTCAAGCTCGTACCTGTTGCGGGTGCAACATATGGTTTAAGACCGGCTCTGATCTCCTCCTCCCCTATCATGGCCGTCGTGCCGATGATGAGGAGAGGTATGGTTTCGGACTCGATGCCATAGCGATCGATGAAATCCCAGAACAGTTCGCGGTTTGTTGTGTTGAAGTAGACTTCGCGGTACTCGATGTGAATCTGCGGGTGCTCTTCGGCCAGTTCTTCGACGAGAGGTTTGACCCGTAGACAGTGCGAACACGCTGCACCGTAGAAAAAGTCTGCGTCTATTGCTGTGTCCCCGGCGTTCGGCACCGGCATGACCCTGTCGACGATCGCCGGAGTGCTGCCGGCGTCTGCGGAAGAGGAAAGAGATAATGCCAGAAGGAGGATCAGGACGAATGACCGCAACCCGCTCACCGTGTCGTGGCTTATTCAAAGCAGGTGACCGGCAGCGGGGTGTTCGCCCGGGAACCGGCAACCTGCGGCCTTTGCATGCGGCGAAACCGGCCGGCGGCCGGGGATCTGATGCCCCGGCATGGTTTTCTTATTCGGCGTGTTCATCCAGCGCCTCGATCAGCGTTTTAACGGCCGGGTGCCCGTCCGTCAAAGCCTGCCCGCCGAGACCTGCTTCAAGGATGCCGGGTTCCTGCGGAATTTCGCAGATTATCCGGGACGGATCCGCAATTCCTTCGCGCATACGGGCAGCCATAGCCGTATCAGCCTTGTTCAGCACGTAGTAGAGCGGGACGCCGATATTCCCTGCCATCTCCGCAATCTTTTCCGCGAGCCGTAGCGACTCAAACGAGGGGTCGAGCACCATGAGAATCACGTCGCCCTCCTGGTCGATCCCGCGGCCGAAGTGCTCGATCCCCGCTTCGGTGTCTGCAATGACGACATCATCGTCACCGAGGCGAAGACTGCCGAGAAACTGCCTGGCGAGTATTCCCATCGGGCACGCACACCCTTCTCCCGCATCGTGGATCTTGCCGATCGCGGCGAGCCGAACGCCGTGGTCTTCGGCGACGTAGTCCTTCGGAAGGCCGTCAAGCGTCCATGCCTCCTCTATCAGGTTGACGGATGCAAAATCAGGCATCGCTGCCATGATCTTCGCTCCCATGGCCTTCTTGCCCCCGAAGTAGTCCATCAGGTCGGGCGGTGCGTTCGTCCCGAGCAGGCGGTGCAGTCCGAGATTTGACTCGTCGGTATCGACGACCAGCACGGGGCGGTTTCTCCGTGCATACTCACGTGCGAGCAGGGCGGTGAGCGTGCTCTTCCCGCTGCCTCCTTTTCCACAAATAGCGATCTTCATGTCGTTTTCACTTCCGTTCTGTTGTCTGGTTTTCGGTGTTTTGCTTGCGTTTTTTGGGGTTATGGGGTCAGATGATCTCCAGATACTCCAGCATCAGCGCGTCGACCACCTGATCCGTCGTGTTTTCATCGGTGCCGTAGAGCTCGACGATGTACTCCCGGATCCAGAGTTTTAGGTCGACATCTGAAAATCGGTCGGGATAGACTGCCTTTGCCATGATCATCAGGTTGATCGGGAACTCGAGCCGTTCGGATTTGCAGGGTGTGGCCGCAAGCGAGTAGACCTCGCCCTCTTTGAGCGCTCGAAGGTCCTGGATTGCGCCGTACTGTTCGTCTTCGTAGAGCTGCCGCGGGGGATGGTACCCGCTCCAGGTGCAGAGGATGATCACGTCCGGGTCCAGAGCGAGCAACTGCTCTGCTGAGATCATATTCATGCCCGATTCGGTATATGCGCTCCGGACAGCGACGATATCCTCCATCATCGCCATCTCCGGGGTCCCGGAGCCGAATGCATAGCCCGAACCTCCTTTATCCTTTGCCCACGTCGGAGCTCCGAAGTAGAGTACGCGTTTCTGTTCTTCCTGCGGAATATCCTTCGTGCGGCTGCGGATAAACTCAACCCGCGAGTTGATCGTCTCCACGATCTGTTTCGCTTCGGCCTCCTTCCCGAATACCTCGCCGAGCACCAGAACCTCCTCGTACATCGTGTCCACGCGGGGATTTTCATAGCAGGCGGGATACTTCAGGACGACTGCCGGAATCCCTGCAGACTCGATCTGCGTGAGGAACATCTCCGTGTTCTCCTGCTGATCGCCGAGATCGCGGAGGATGAGGAGATCGGGGTTTAAACCGGCAATAGTCTCCACGTTCGGAGGGCCGTAGGGGCCTCCGAATCCGCCGACATTGGGCAGGTCGTCCAATCCGGGATTGAGGACTTTCCCTATCCAGGTGCTCACCGTGTAGTCTGTGCCGTTCCAGACGTACTCCCCTTCCTTTAGCGGTTTTTGATAAATACTCCCGCCCACGATGCTGTCTTCGACTCCGAAGATGTACATTGTGGTGTCGATGAGCGACCGGGAGATCGCTACAACCCGCTGCGGGTCTTCGGGAACCGTCACCTCGACGCCTCGCATGTCGGTTACCGTCCTCCAGCCGTTCCCGTCGCTCGTCTCCGTTTCATATACTCCCCCATCGGTGGTGGGGGCTGCCGCCGCGAAGAGGACGGCTGCGGCAAGTGCGATACAAATGCACGCCGCAATAACGATGATTACAATGTTCTGTGGTTTCATGTATCCCACTCACCTTGACCTCGGGCTTGTGTCGACGCACCAGTCCATCCACTGCGCCGATCTGAGAGCCTTTGCAGTGTCGTCGTCCACACCGTAGACGTTCTTGTAGAAGTCCAGCAGCCATTCCCCAAGATCGATGTCGGCAAACCGCTCCGGGTACGCCGCCTTGGCGATTACCATCACGTCGATCGGATACTCGAGGCGTTTGTCGCTGTTGCAGGGTGTCCAGGGAAGGGCATGGACACGGTGATCCTTTACCGCAGAGAGTTCTGCGACGTTCTGGTAGTAGGGTGCCGAGTAGAGCTCTTCAGGTGGGTGGTAGCCCCATGCAGTACAGAGCACGATGACGTCGGGGTCGAGTGCCAGAATCTGTTCCGTGCTGATGAGCTGGAATGTGCCTGACTCTGATCGGAAGGCGTTCTTCGCGTGCACGATATCCTCAATCATGTACGACTCGGTCGTTCTCAGACCGTGAGCGGTGCCTGCCGCTCCTTCTGCCCGGTGCTTGGGTGAGAGGCCGAAGACGAGTATGCTTGGGCGTTCGGATTCGGGTATGTCCAGAGTTCGTTCCTCCACCAGATTGACCTGCGATTCAAGGTAGTCGGAGAGCCGCTTCGCTTCGCGTTCTTTCCCGAAAACTTCGCCGAGAATGGCGATCTCATCCGATATGATCTCCAGTTCCGAATAGGCGTAACAGTTCGGGCTGTAGAGTACGATAAGGGGAATGCCGAGCGATTCAATGGTCTGAATCGTCTTTTGCGTTTTTTCATCGTCTTTGCTCATGAGACTGCCGCTTCCGACCCGGAGAATGACAACGTCGGGTTCGAGAGAGGCGACGGTCTCGTAGTTCATCGCTCCACCCCACTCCGCGACAAGTGGCAGGCTCATGATCCGGGGATTCAGGTAGGTGACCGGGTTCATCCCGCCTCTGTATTCGTAGGTTCCTCCGTCGACGGTCGGATAGGTATAGTTATAGTTTTTCTGGATGCATTTCGATCCGACGCCGACGATCGTCTCCTGCTCTCCGAATACGGTCATGACGCTTTCGATGAGGCCGTCGGAGACGGCGACGACGCGCTCGATCTTTACAGGCACCTGCACCGCAATCCCGCGGGAGTCGATGACCGTCCGGTAGCCGTTTTCGGCAGTATTCTGGCCCGATGTGTCTGCGGACTGTTCCGCCCCGACGCATCCCGAACAGAGAACGAGCAGAAACGCCAGAAGCAGGGCGATACTTGCCTGGCCATAGATATCACTCACTCGCATCCGTTCACCTCCCACCAGAGTTTCACCCGCGTTGCCATCCCGGAGAGCAGGAGGTCGCCGCCGTTCTGTGAGAGCGCCCCGGCGAGGTAGTTTCTGAGCACCATCTCCTGCTCGGGTGTCGAAACCGCATACTGCTCCTTGAATTCGGCGACCGCCGCTTCGAGGTTCGGGAACCTGCGGACGTGTTCCATCCGTGTGGTCTCGACGTTCGGGCAGATCCCTATCGAATAGAGGACGTTGAAGAGAACATCAGCCTTCGGCCCCCGCCGGTATTCCCTCCCGTGGAGGTGCGACCAGAGGTCGACCATCCCCTGCTCCCAGTTCGTCGTACCGGCAAACCAGAAGAGGTAGACCCATCGTGAGGATGCTTCGCACATCGCCTCGATCGCCGCCCTGATATCCGGCATCCCGAGTGAATACGACGCGACGACGATGTCGTACGGGCCTTCGAGATCGGCGGAGGGATCGATCTCCTCCCAGCGTTTCCGCACGATAGAGAGGTTCGATACGCCCTCTTCCGCAGCATATTCACCCATCACCTCGGTCATGCCCGCCGCCGGTTCGACCGCGGTGACGTGGGCGGCGACGCCCGCGAGCGGCACCGCCAGGGTTCCCGGCCCGGCACCGATGTCGAGTACCCGTGATTCGGGCCCGATCGGCAGCCCCTCAATGACGTGACGGATTCTGTCGGGATTTTCACGCGATTGATTCAGAAAACCGCGTGCTTTCTCCCGTGATTCCCAGATTGAAGCACATCCGCCGCAGCCGCGGCAGTGTATGTTCTCATCGTACTGTTCCTTCCAGACAGTGTTCCAGTCGATTTCGCTGTATGCCATTGGTATTCTCCAATAATTACGACAATTTTACGATTCTGCATCTACGTCGGCTCTCATCCTTCCGGTAACGTTCTCGCCTACCGGTATCAGGATCTCCTGGGCTCCGCACCGCTCTGCAACACAGCGCGGCATTACCATCTGCACCCCTTTCAGCGTTCGAACAGCGCACGCATCCCGGTAGATCATCTCGAGGACACCTTCTGATATCACGTCCTTCGGCTCGCCCTCGGCCACGATGGCTCCCTCTCCCACCACCACGACCCGGTCGCAGAACCAGGCAACGTGGTTCGGATCGTGGCTGCAGGCGAGGAGGGTCTTGCCGTCTTCGGCGACGTCACGCATGATCCGCCAGATCCGCATCTGATTCTGGAAATCGAGTGCGCTCGTCGGCTCGTCCAGGAAGAGTATCGGCGTATCCTGCGCAATGGCGCGAGCCATCAGAACCATCTGGCGCTGGCCGCCCGAGAGCTGGTTGTAGGGGCGGTCGGCGAATTCGGTGATATCGAGCGCGGCGAGTGCGTCCATCGCGATCTCCTTGTCGCGCCTTTTCACGCCGAAGAACCCCCCGAGGTGCGGCGTCCTGCCCATGAGAACGACCTCCCGCACGAGGTAGGGGAAGGGGGGTTTGTGCTCCTGCGGCACGTAGGCGATGAACCGTGCGAGCTGTTCGATCGAGTGCGCCGAGATGTCCTCGCCGCATATCCGCACCGTGCCTTTTTCGGCCCGCAGGAAGCGCAGGCAGCACTTGAACAGCGTTGTTTTTCCCGACCCGTTCGGACCGAAGAGACCACAGAGTTCACCTTCTCCCACCGAGAAGGAAACTCCCGAAAGAACGGGGAAATCCCCGTATTTGAAATGGATATCCTGAACATGCAGCATGGCACTCACCCGAAGATCACTCTGCCCTTATGGCGGAGCAGGTAGCAGAGGTAAGGAGCTCCGAGAATGGAAGTCAGAATTCCGACCGGGATCTCGGCCGTCGTCAGTGTCCGGGCGAGCGTATCGCAGACGATCAGGTAGCACCCACCCATCATCAGCGACGCCGGGATCACGAACCTGTTGTCCGGCCCGAGGATCATCCTCGCTGCGTGAGGCATCATGAGCCCGACCCACGCAATGATCCCGACAAGCGAGACAGCGAATGCGGTGATGGCTGTTGCGAACGCAATGACGACAAATTTGTATTTTTCGGGATTCACCCCGAGCGTCCGGGCTTCCTCGTCGCCCATAGAGAGAATGTTGAGTTTCCACCCGAGCCCCCAGAGGACAGCAAAGCTCACGATGACCGCGGGAGTGAGGAGGAGGACATCGTTCCAGGTCGCGTAGTAGAATCCGCCCATCAGCCAGAAGACGATCTCTCGCAGTGCCGTGTCGTTTGCGATATATTTGAGGAGTGAGACAAGGGCGGCAAAGATCGATCCGATGATAACGCCGGCGAGGATGAGGGTGATGATGGGTGTCTCGCCCCGGACACGGGCGAGAATGTAGGCGAGCGTGACGGCAAGTGCGCCGAAGATGAACGCAGAGATCTGGATCGAGAAGAATACTGCGGGAAAAACGATCCCGAGTGCTGCACCGAAGGCTGCTCCCGACGAAACGCCGAGGATGTAGGGCTCGACAAGCGGGTTTCTGAAGACGCCCTGAAAGACGGCGCCCGCAATGGCAAGCGCCCCGCCGACCGAGATGGCAAGGATGATCCGCGGTACGCGGATATCCCAGATGATTGTGTTGTGGAGTTTCGGCAGAGCGGCTACGTCGCCGAACGTAAGATGGACGAGAATCGTCCGGTAGACATCGGTGATCGTAATGTCGTACGCCCCCATGACGACGGCGATACAGGCCGTTACAAGGAGAAGGGCGGCAAGAGCAGCGAGAATGGCGATCTTCCTCCCCTCGCCGAATCCTTCGACGGGATCATAACCGAGATTGATAAGGATCTGTTTGAAGCCTGTTGATTCTGTCACGCGGAGTCCTCCCGCCTGTTTCGTGCGGATGTGTCTATGTGTGTAGCAATTTTATTTAAAATTGTAGCAATTGATGTGATTAAATTTATTCGAGGTCTCTAATAGTGCAAATCTATCTGAATTAAATACTACTTGTTCGACATATGATTATGAAACGTAACAAGTATATTGCAGGGTTATCTCTGCTTCTCATCTGTCTTTTCGGTGCGATCCTTGTCTGTGGATGCACGGGAACGACTGCCGACGCATCTGCGGAAGATGCGACCGGTACACGCACAATCACTGATATGCGTGGACGGACGGTGGAGATTCCGGCGACGATCGAACGGGTCGTCTGCATCGACGATGGGTTCGTCGAGGGCATTATGTACCGGTTCGGGATGCAGGATCGCGTTGTCGGGCTCGGCGGCGCGTGGATAAAGGACTATACATATTCCTTCGAGGCAACGGACGGCGGGACGTATGAGTACAAGAATGGTATGAACCCGGTCAGGTACCTTATCCCCGGCCTTGCCGACCTTCCGGTGCTTGTTGAAAGCGGTACCGGGATGAACTACGAGACACTCGCCTCCCTCGATCCCGATGTCATCTTCCTCCGCGAGGGGGCGTGGGCGTTCAGCGCAGGATCCGACGAAAATCTTGAAAAAACGATCCAGACGATCGATTCGCTTGGTATTCCGCTCGTCATCCTCGTCGGTCCGCCATATCAGGAAAGCCCGACCGTGGACAACATCGGTGATGAGATCCGGCTTGTCGGCGAGGTCTTTTCACGCCAAAAAGATGCCGATCAGCTGGCCTCCTATCTTGACGGACAGATCGGAGAGATCCGAGCACGCACAAAGGATGTTCCAGAGGACAAAAAGATCCGGATGATACAGTTAGGCCTCTCGCCGCGGGCCCGGCAGGGCGGCGGTGCCGCCATGGCATGGGGTGGCGATACAATTGAGTCGTACTTCATCGAAGAGATAGCGAATGCAAAGAACGCGTATAAGGGCACCGGGGCGTTTGTCGTCATCTCGACCGAGCAGATCCTGACACTCGACCCGGATGTGATCGTTCTCCCGACGGCACAGGGCTACCACCCTGCAAGCGAGCTCTACACTGCGCCCTACTACCAGAACTTGCAAGAGCTCAAGGCGGTAAAGAACCAGCGGGTCTATGCCCTCCCGTGGACGCCCTATAACTGGGCAAAGCGGCTCGAATACCCGATCGAGGCGATGGTGATCGCAAAGGCCGCGTATCCCGACCGGTTTGCGGACATCGACGTCGGTGAGTGGACGCTCGACTTCTACCGGCAGGTCTACGGGGTCGATGAAGCGACGGCGAAAGAACTCCGGTCGGTCCAGTGGCTGGACTGGATGGAGGAAGAAAACTTCTGATCTGTTCACAGACCGTGACTCTGACAACTCCCCATTTTTTCAATCCGAATTGGGCAGGGCAGCTTCGTCCAAAGACGAAGGAATCGTTCTGCCTCCTCCATGATCGCCCGATACGTCTTGCGTGATATGACTGCTTTCGTTCAGGTTCCAGTCACGGAACAAGGCTGTCCCTATCAGGTGATGGATCGGTCTCTGTGAGGATATGTTTCGGTACTCCCACCACTACCGGTGTAGCGAGTGCGCGATTGCGCGTACAGCGCTGAATCCAGACCTCGTCCGGCAGGGGAGGAGGGCTCTGTGCGGTATGGAGGGCGTTCTTCTGTAACATGTGGTTTTGCTGTCGACCTGGCCGGCATACGATCTCTAGATCTCGACGGCGCTCCGGAACGGTATTATGGCGGTGCTGGTCGTCGTGCTGGCGTACGGCCTTGGCTGGGGGTGAGAGGGCGGCTGTTTCTGAATCGGCATCTCCCCATGGATGAGGGAGGGGGCCTTCCGTGCCGTTTCGGTTAAGCACTCCTTAAATACCAGCAATTCCGGCCGAATCCGCCGAAAAAGCGACCCTCACAGAAGCCCACAGAAGGCCGATCTCGGGCCGACCCATACCAGCCATCCTGCGAAAATTACTCAGCCGCATATCGCCGATACGGCCGTATGATCCTGCCGTTTTGCGGCAATCGGGGCGCGATATGACGATTATTTCCAGAACCCCAATCCGACATCTGCAACCTTCGTTCAAATCGAAAAATAACCCTGATTTACCCGTATTTCAGGACGGAGAGAGGGCATGTCCTCTCACCCAAGCCCTGGCACGCCGTCCGCCGGAGGCGCTCGCACCGTGATCCGGATGGTGTCGCTCTGGCAGCTCGTGATCCGGACCCGCGCCGCGGCTGAACGTGACCGGAGGAGACCTCGCCGGACGGTTGGGCGACAAATCTCTTCCGGAGATCGGTGCCTCCGGTCTTTCTCCACGACCCGGCGGAGTAACTTTTAACGCGATGCGGGTAGAGATCATCACCAGCGCACCGGCAACGGCCTGCCGTATCCGTTGCCCGGAGAGTGTTCCGGACAGGAGGCATCCCGAATGCACACGGCAGAAATTCCCCGAAAAACCTGTTCCTTCAGGGTGTCACACCTGGCGGGATGTAAGACCCTTCGTCCCGGACGCTGCTGATCGCAGGGTATGCGTATCGGGCTATCGACATCTGGCTGCAGCCTTCTGCAGCAGCCGTCGGGTCACACCAGATCCTGCTGTTTTCGCGGAACAACCAGGACCTTGGAAGCACGCATGCACCGCACGTTCCGCACGGTGACGGGTCGTACGAAATCGGGCGCCTGCCGGCAGACGACGCTCTCCGGCGTGCGCGGAAAACCGGTGCACGATGTGATTATCAGAGACCGCTTTCCCGGAGAGAGAGCCATGCGACGACTCAAGCCCCACGAGAGAGAGTACCTCTCGGACCCCGATCGGTATACGTTTGATTCCTTCCGCACCCGCGTCCTCGACCCGCTCCCGCCAGCCGCCGCGCTCGGTATAGCGGACGAAGAACTGCTGAACTACTACGAAAACTCCCTCCGCCGGGACGGCCTTTTCGTGCTCCGGCTCGACCAGAGTGGGGATCACTACGAACGCCTGGAGCGCTACGTCGCAGAGACCGCACAGATACTCTTCACCGGCCGCCATGCCGATGCCAACCTCGCTGATTTTACCCGGTTCCGCCACGCCTGCTACCGGGCGCTCCACCCCTTCACGGAGAGCCAGAAGATCGCTATCCTCAAGAAGATCTGCCTCGAGACCGGGTGCGCCCCGGCGACGGTGGACGAGGCAGCGACCCTCTTTGCGGTCGGAAGCGGCCTCTTTGCGATGGAACTTTTTACCCGGCTTCGGGATGCGGGCACTGCGGACGCGTTCGCCGCGCGGCTCGGGGAGAGCGATCTCCTTGCCGACCTCGCCGCACGGCCGGTCCTTCTCTACCCCCTCTGGCCGCACCAGCAGCAGGCGCTCGAGGCCTGGCTGCGTGCCGGCGGCAGAGGTATCCTCGAGATGGCGACGGCGACCGGCAAAACGCTCGTGGGTCTCGCCGCCGCCCTGAAACTCTATGGGGTGCACGGCCGCCTCGAGGTGCTGGTGCTCGCCCATTCCCGCGCCCTGCTGAACCAGTGGCGGCGGGAGGCGATCGAAAAACTCGGGGTATCCGGCAGCACCGACACCGACTATACGGTGCCGCTCTCCTACGGCGACCGGTTCACGATCCGGTTCGAGACGCTCCAGAAGGTCTATCGCGCCCCGCACCGCTATCCGGCAGACCTCCTGATCGTCGACGAGGTGCACCACAGCGCCGGACTGGCGTTCCGAAAGGCTCTCTCCATCCCCGTGAAGTGGAAGATGGGTCTTTCTGCGACGGTCGAGGGAGCGGAACGCCGCCAGCCGCTCGATCGCGCCCTCGGCCCGACCGCCTACACGTTCACCCTCAAAGATGCCCGGGAGGGTGCGGTTATTCCGTCGTTTTCACTCCGCCTCCATACGACCTACCTGGACGTCCGGGAGAACGATGAGTTCCGCGAACTATCCGAGCAGATCGCCCGCGATCTCAGCCATATCAACAGCCGCCACTGCGAGATCGTCCGGCGGCTCTCGAACGGCCGCTTCGACCGGTTCGAGAGTCTCGGGGATTTCGTTGGCCTGATGCGGCAGCTCCGGTACCGGACGAGCGAGGTGCCGGAGGCGTGGTACCGGCTCGTCGGCCTCGTTTACCAGCGGCGCATGATCGTCCACCGGTCGGCGCCGAAGACAAGCCGGGCGATCGCCCTCGCCCGCCGCCTCGGGGCAACGAAGAAGTGCATTGTTTTTTCGATGGATATCGCAACCTGCGACGCCATCTACACCGCCCTCAAAGGTACGGTGGACGCCTACCGCGTCCACTCCGGGATACCGCGAAACGAGGTGCAGCGTTCCCTCGACCGGTTCCGGAAGGCGAAAGCCGGTGTCCTGATCGCACCGAAGATGCTCGACGAGGGTATCGACGTTCCGGATGCAGAGATCGGGATCAACGTCGCATCCGCGAAGACACGGCTGCAACTTGTGCAGCGGATGGGCAGGATCCTCCGGAAACGGCCGGGAAAAGAGCCGATCTTCCACCACTTCGTCGCCCTGCCGCAGGCCTACGTCGACGCGGAAGATGCGTTCGCCTACCAGAGCGATCTCGCCTGGATCCGGGACACCGCCCTCCTGCTGGAGGTGCCGGTTCTGCAGGCGCCGGACGAAGAGGAGGAAGAGGGCGTCGCCGGGCTCTGCCTGCGGAGCGAGGCGACCGTCCGCGACTACCTCAAAAGCCGCCGCTCCGTTGCGACGGACGACTTCGGCACTGTCCGGGTCGACGCGATCCTCGATGCTATCCCGGAGCGCCTCCGCCGCGATCTCGCCGGTTCGCTCGCATCCTGCACCGCGCCGCTCACCGACGAGGCATGGTATGCGCTGGCGAAGAGCGCCTGCCGGACCGGCGAGGCGGCGTGCCTGCCCGGCATGTACTGGCTCCTCGTCCTTGCCGCCCGCGACCCACAGGCTCTCCGTGACGTGCTCCTGACCGGCCTCGCTACGGCCGCTCCACAGAACGCGGTGCCTGCAGAACTCCCCGCAGATCGGGACGACAGAACGTTCCCTGTGGAGAAGCACGTCAGGGCGCTGGAACGGGCGGCGACCCCGGCGCAGGAGCGGGCTGCCCGCCGGCGGCTCACGGAGATCGGGTCGCCAGCCGTCCCGCTGCTGGTTCCCCTGATCACGTCGCCCCGCGACCAGGCGGCTGCCCGTGCCATCGAGGTGTTGGGGGCGATCGGCGATACACGGGCTGTCGACCCGCTCCTCCGCAGCCTCGCCGACCGCCGCCGCCCGGAGATCCGTGCCCGGGCCGCTCTCGCGCTCGGGAGGATCGGCGATCCGCGTGCCCGCCTCTCCCTGACGCGGGTGCTTAAAGACCGCGAGCCCGCCGTGCGGAAGGCCGCCCGGACTGCGCTCGACGCGATGAAGGGCAGTTAGGGTTACGAAAACCCCTTATCCAGCGTCTCCTGGCTCTCCGGGTTTAAGCCGATGACGTACACCGATTTGCCCTGCTGCTGGTACTTGTGGACGACGCGGGCGATCGCCTCGACGGCCGAGTGGTCCCAGACGTGGGAGTGGCTGAAGTCGATCCGCACCCGTTCCGGGTCGCCGGCGTAGTCGAAGAGCCCGATGAACGCCCGCATCGTGCCGAAGAAGAGCTGCCCTCTCACGGTGTAGACCTTGACGCCGTCGTCCCGGATACTGGCCGGCGCCGCGATGACCGATATCTTCCACCCGAAGATCAGGGCGGCGAGAACGACGCCGGCGAGAACCCCTTTTGCGAGATCGTGCGTGGCGACGACGATCGCGATCGTCAGAAGCATCACGGCAGCGTCGCCCGCCGGGATCTTGCGGATGTCCCGGATCGACTGCCATTCGAACGTCCCGATAGCAACGACGATCATGACGCCGACGAGCGCCGCCATCGGTATCTGCGCGACGATATCACCGAGCGCGATGATGAGAAAGATCAAAAAAAGCCCGGCGACGAGGGTCGAGAGCCTGCCGGTCCCACCGGACCTGACGTTGATGACCGACTGGCCGATCATCGCGCAGCCCGCCATCCCGCCGAAGAACCCGGCGACGCAGTTTGCAAGCCCCTGCCCCCGGACCTCGCGGTCTTTGTCGCTCTCCGTGTCGGTCATCTCGTCGACGATCGATGCCGTCAGGAGCGACTCGAGCAGCCCGACAATGACGAGCGTCAGGGAGTAGGGGAGGATGATCAGCAGCGTATCGAGGGTGAGCGGCACGGCGGGAAGGTGGAAGATGGGGAGCGCCCGGGTGATCGACCCGAGGTCACCGACGGTGAGGACCTCGACGCCGGAGGCGATGGCGGCGGCCGTGAGCACGACGATGGCGACGAGCGACGACGGGACGGCCTTCGTCAGCCGGGGGAGGAGATAGATGATGGCGAGCGTTGCCCCGACCATCGCGTACACCGCGAGCGGTGCGCCGATGAGGAACGGCACCTGGGCGAGGAAGATCAGGATGGCCAGGGAGTTGACGAATCCGAGGACGACGGAGTAGGGGACGAACGATATGAACCGGCCGACGTTGAAGAGGCCGAGGGCGAACTGGAGGACGCCGGTGAGGATCGTCGCCGCCAGGAGGTATTCGAGCCCGTGGTCGCGGACGAGCACGACCATGACAAGCGCCATCGCCCCGGTGGCGGCGGAGATCATCCCGGGCCTGCCGCCGGCAAACGCGATCACGACGGCGATGCAGAACGAGGCGTAGAGCCCGACCATGGGATCGACGCCGGCGATGATGGAGAAGGCGATCGCCTCCGGGATGAGGGCGAGGGCTACGGTCATCCCGGCGAGGGTGTCGCCCCGGACGTTGGAGAGCCACGCTTTCTTCAGCGCGTCCATATCTAACTGCACGTTCAAATTCACAAGAGATCCTCGAGTCAACGTAGTCGGAGGGGAGAAGCGTGCGGCGGGTGCCGCGAGTGGTTATTCATTTCTCCGGCCGGGAACTTGAAGGTTTTCCCAAGAAGCAGGCAGGCGGTGCGCCTCAGCCATCGGCATGCCTATATTGTGTGAGCGTAAACCATTGGGGGAACCCGCGTCTGCGGTGTCGTACCGCTTCCGGCAGATGCCGGATGTGTATGGTAGGCACGCCGGTTTATTGGAGGATTCTGGTATGTTTCGCACGATTCTGCTCGCTACTGACGGTTCGGAGAACGCCCGCCGGGCAACGGAGGCCGCAGTCGACCTTGTGGGGGAACTCGCCCACCCGGCGACGGTCGTGGTGGTGCACGTCGCCACCGCGCCGCCGGCGCAGTCCCGGCTGGTCCGGGCGAACTTCGACGTCCATACCCTCCTCGAGGAGGATGCCCGGCAGGCGGTGTCCGGGACGCTCGACCGGCTCGAGGCGGCGGGGCTTTCCTATACCCTGAAGGTCGCGCTCGGCGAGCCGGTCGCGGAGATCCTCGCTGCCGCGAAAAAAGAGAACGCCGACCTGATCGTCATCGGGAGCCGGGGGCTCGGCGCCATCCGCGGGGCGGTGATGGGCAGCGTCAGCCAGAAGATCGCCCAGACCGCCGACTGCCCGGTGATGATCGTCCGGTAGAGAGGCGTCTCTTTTTCCGCTGTGCCCGATCCGGACGCGGCGGTGGCCGGAATGACAATGTCCGCAATGTTGCCATGGTGTCAACCGGCATATCCGCCGGGCCCGGCGTATGGCGTTCTGCCTGGACGATATCAACTACCTGCAGGACGCGGAGACCTTGAACGGCGTGCTCTACACTCTGATCCGGACGTACGAGGAGTATCCGGGCACCCGGATGGGCGTGATCGCGACGCTCTCGGATGTGCACCGCGACCTGAAGGCGGAGCTCGACGCCTGCGTGACGTCGGTCTTCCAGCCGGCGGAGATCTCCTTCGACCCCTACACGGCCGGAGAAATGTGCGCCATCCTGAAGGAGCGGGCGGTGCAGGGCCTCTACCCGGGTGTGCTCTCCGCGGAGATGCTCGACTTCGTGGTGACGCAGACGATTGCGCCCTGGGACCTCCGGGTGGGGCTCGACCTGATCAAGTGGTCGGTGCTGCTCGCGGAGGCGGTCGGCAGGAAGGAGGTCCGCCGCGAGGACGTCTGCGCCGCGTACGAGCATTCGCGTTACGTGCACCTCGCCTGCACGGTGCGGACGCTCTCGGCGGCCGAGAAGCGGCTGCTCCGGCGAGGTCTTCCGGTCGGCGAAGGAGCGGATGCAGCTCTCGTATTCGAGTTTCTTTAACCGGCTTAAGAAGCTCGACGAGATGCGGCTGATCGATATGCAGCACCGGAACGAAGGGGGGATGGACGCGGGATATCGTGCTCTGGCATGAGAGGGCGTTGGTGGTGGCGGTGTGTGGGGGAGAGGGAGCCTTGCGGGTTTGAACCCGCGTTGTAACCTTTTCAAGGGTGGTGCGATGATCGCCGGGATATGTTTCGGTCAGTAGTATCACCCCGAAGAGAGATGCTATTCTATTGGTGAGATCATGAGGACGTTCACGGCCGTGCTCTACATGGAAGAGGATATGTACGTAGCGGAGTGCCCGGAGGTCGGCACCGTCAGCCAGGGCCGGACGGTGGAGGAGGCGGTGGCCAACCTCAAGGAAGCAACGGAGCTCTACCTGGAAGAATTCCCGCTGGATGGCGGAAGGAGGCCGATCATCACGACGTTTGAGGTGGCCGAGGGTGCCGCGGGCTGAAAACCCGTCTCGGGCGAGACGGTGATAAAGATACTCTCAAAACGGTACGGGTTTGTCGTGACCGGGCAATCGGGGAGCCATGTGCGCCTTTCAAAGACGACGCCCGACGGGAAGGTGGGCACGGTCGTCCCGCTGCACAATGAATTGAAGATCGGCACACTTCGCAGCGTCCTGAAACTGGCGAGGATCGATCCCGACGATTTTGCCCGGTATCTTTGAAGGGGTAACAAGGGGGAGTCTTCGCGTCGGCCGCAAGCCACGCCACGGACTCGGTTCTCGTGCCGGTGGACGGTGTATCAAAGACCATCCGCTTCAGTTCCGTTTTACGATTTTTCCGTAGCCCTTTTGCTCAAACTCTATCGCATCATCCTTGTCGATACTCCATGTACATCCCCATGGATTCTGGTATTTCATCCCCCGTTGAGATTCGAGGATGAGTGTGGGCAGCACGTTCAAAAACTCGAATTCAACTGTAT
The DNA here is from genome assembly GCF_030464345.1 of Methanoculleus frigidifontis. Taxonomy (GTDB): domain Archaea; phylum Halobacteriota; class Methanomicrobia; order Methanomicrobiales; family Methanoculleaceae; genus Methanoculleus_A; species Methanoculleus_A frigidifontis. The sequence goes on from NZ_VCYH01000003.1 coordinate 212,700, forward strand.
CCGATTGCTTTCCGGCGCACCTGGTAGGCCGGCTCCGGGTTTTCCTTGAGGTTCACGGCAGGTTTCTTCGCCTCGACGAAGAACTTCCGCATCCCGCCGATCCGGAATGAGTAGTCCGGTGCTTTGGTGGACTTCTCCACCTGGACGGTATCCTCGTGGATCACGTCCTTGTAGCGCTCGTCGAGCCCCGAGCGGTTGTTCACGTCCCGGCCAAGGGCCTCGAAGAAGCGATCGATGAACTCTTTCCTGACCTGGAACTCGTTGTAGGAGGGAGACGTATACTTTGCAGAGTACTGGTCAAACCGCTTGACCAGATCGACGATCTCGGGCGGGGCGGGCATGGTGTCACGTGAATATGGAAAACAGCCCGGCAAAAAGGTTAGCATTTATCCCCGCGGGCTGGAGGGGCGGGATATGGATTCTGTCGCCTGCCGGAGGGCGCATTAAGCAGACACTGGCTATACCTCTGGCTGCAGCCCTGTCCGGGAGCCGGCGAATGATCGTCTGGAAAGCCGTCACTGACGCCAAACTCCGGCTCCGGGAGGCCTGCCTCGGTGCACCGGCGGATCATGTCCCGCGTCCCCGTGCCCATCCGCTCGATGTAGCCGGTCAGGTACATCGGCTCGGCGAGGAGCGGGTTGCCCGGCACCGACCCGTGGGCCTGCCGGAGTTTCTCGAGCGTCAGGGACGGCGGGAGCCTGCCGGGGTTCCAGACCTCCAGACGGTCCGAAAAGAGAGCACCTGCACGCTGCCGGTGCTTGTGTAGTCGCGGTGGGCGACGGCGTTGACGACTGCCTCCGCCACCACCTCCTTTGGGATCTCGCAAGCGTACCGGCGCCTGCGGCCCGGCCTCGCGGGTGCAGACCGAGAGGGCGATCTTGCTGAGGACGAAGTCCACCGCCGCGTTCGTCACCTGTCCGTCATCGAGCAGGTTCAGGTGCTCCAGCAGTTCGGTGGGAGAGGCATCCTCGGCGAGGGGGAACCGGCGAGTCCTCCTGGCCGTGCGGATGAACCATGCCATCCGCTCCGGGTCAAGGTGGTCGGGCGCCGCCTTCGTGCACGAGGCCGCGTCGAAGGGGCCGGAGCGGATGAGCTGCTTCTCCTCGAGGTACCCGACGAGCGCCGCATAGAGTCCGGCGACCAGCTCCAACGGGGCGGTAAACCGCTTCCGGATCAGCCCCGCCTCCGCCCTGCCGATGAGGGCACGCATCTTCGGGTGGCTATCGAGGTGGTCGTGGATAACCACCTACAGCATGTGATGGAAGATCAAAGGGAACTTCTCCGGCATCAAACGGATCTTCGGGGAAGGAGTGTGGGCAACGTCACGAGAGCATGTTCCGGGAGGTCATGATAAAAATGAACTGCTACAACATGCTGGTTACCATGGCGGTCTGAGCAGCTGCACAACGGTAATACGGGTACTGTTATCCGCTGATGGAATTGTGCAACACAGTAGTGCAACGCCGGAAGTGGACACTTCGATGCCGTAGTATGCCATCCGTCTGCCCATGCAGGTTTCTCAAACCTGAAGACCACACCCCCGGCGCGATATCCAGGTATACTTCTGCCCCCGGGGTATCGGCACAAACACCATCTGGCGAGATCTCCTCCGCTAAAAATGTCCATATTCAAGCCTGTTTCGGTTATACATCTCAATACCTTTATATTTCCAGCATTGAAACAGTACTAATTATGGAATGGAAACGTGACTGGGGCCTTACGGGTAGAGTATGGCTGACGATGTTCTTGCTGTTCATCCTCTACCTTGTGCTTATGACAGTGCTGCTGGCATTCGGCGCCGGTTACTGGCTGATCGTTCTCTTAGCCGTGGGCATGGGATTAGTCCAGTACTTCTTCTCGGATAAGCTGGTGCTCTGGTCGACCGGGGCACGTATCCTCGAAGATGGCGAGTATCCCGACCTCCACCGGACCGTAGAGAAGCTCTGCAGAGAAGCAGACCTCCCCAAGCCGAGGATTGCGATCATGCAGAGCCCGGTACCGAACGCGTTTGCTACCGGCAGGAGCCCGAAACATGCAGTCGTTGCCTGCACGGATTCGATCATGCAGCTGCTCAACAAGGATGAGTTAGAAGCAGTCCTTGCGCACGAGCTCGCCCACGTAAAGAACCGCGATATCCTGACCCTGACCATGGCCAGTTTCATTGCGATGATCACGTCGCTGATCATGCAGAGTTTCTTCTTCTCTGCATTATTCGGCGGGCATGATAGCGAAGAAGGGAACAGCGGGATGATTGTCTGGATAGTGTCGATCGCTGTCTATGCGATCAGTACGCTGCTCATCCTTGCACTCTCACGATACCGCGAGTTTGCAGCAGATCGCGGCAGCGCACTCATCACGAAGAATCCGCGAGCACTGATAGCCGCCCTCAACAAAATAAGCGGACGGATGGATGTGGTACCTGCGCAGTACAAGGCACAGGTCGAGGGAGCGAATGCATTCTTCATTATTCCCGCAGTCTCGAAAAACTCCCTACTGGAGCTCCTCTCAACCCACCCCCCGCTCGAAAAGCGGATCGCAAACCTTGAACGCGTGGAGGCGGAACTCCGCCGAAAATAACCTCTTTTTGCTGTTCCTGCATTGTGAATTTTTAAAAAGTGAGCGGTAGTGGGAGAAACGGCGTCCCTTCGAATCTGCCGTTACCACCAGGAGGGTATACTTCACGGTGAAGTATATTCTCTGACCAAACATGCTCCCTCTTCACCCCGGAACGTCCCGGTGTTTGTTTGCAGGAGTTTCATCCTCAAGGGTGGCGAAGGGAATCGTGAAACCCTCTTTCTGCAGAGCATCGCTCCAGGTGTGGCACCCAGAAGTCGCAGATCATCGTGCCGGGTCACAGGGGCAACCGCAACGGTGTATCAGTGCGAAGGAATACTCATCTTTTTGGGAGCCCCTTAAGTCCCAAATCCCTGTTTAACCCCCATAATAACAAGATATCAGGATGAGATCTGAGCAGCAACTTTAAATTTTAACCGCGAGATACTCTATCCGTTAAATGTCGTATATCGTTGAGATCATCATCGTCCTCGTTCTGATCGTGCTGAACGGCATCTTTGCCATGTCAGAATTTGCTATCGTTTCTGCCAAAAAGACCCGTCTCCAGCAACGGGCAGGCGAAGGAGATACGCGGGCAGCAGCCGCACTTGAACTGATGGATGAACCAACACCGTTTCTCTCGACAATACAGATCGGGATTACCCTTGTAGGTATCTTTGCCGGCGCATTCGGAGGAGCAACGGTAGCAGCAAGCCTCACGGGCTACCTCAATCAATTCCCGGCACTTGCACCTTACAGCGGTCTCTTGGGCATCGCCCTTGTGGTTCTCGTGATCACCTACCTGACCTTAATCTTCGGAGAACTCGTCCCAAAACGCCTTGCGCTCAATAAAGCTGATGAGATTGCCTCCATCGTCGCAAAACCGATGCGGCTCCTTTCTCGCATAGCAGCGCCGCTGGTGATCATTCTTACGTATTCAACCGAAACCATTCTCCGGGTCATGCGGGTCAAGGAGTCTGCTGAACCCCCGGTAACAGAAGAGGAGATTAAGATTCTGCTCACGAGAGGTACGGAAGCCGGGATCTTCGAGAAGGCCGAACTGAGCATGGTCGAAGGTGTGTTCGATCTCGATGACCGCCGTGTCGAATCCCTGATGATACACCGCTCCGATCTAATCGCACTTGATCTGGATGATTCCGCTGAGGAGAATCTTCGGAAAATGATTGATAGCGGTCGATCAAACTTTCCGGCATTCAAGGGGAACCTGGATACGATTGTTGGCATGGTCTCTGTAAAGGATGTTCTGGCGAAGATGGTGGACAGCGGCATCCCGGATATCAATGCATCGGTAACAAAACCGCTCTTCGTCCCGGAAGCGATCACAGTCTTAAAACTCCTCGAATTATTCAAGGAAACCGGCGTGCATATTGCCCTGGTCACGGATGAATACGGGTGCATACAGGGTATCATTTCCCTGCACGATATCCTTGAAGCGATCGTGGGCGATGTCCGAACTCTTGGCGAGCCGGCGGATATACCGGTTGTCGTGCGGGAGGATGGTTCCTGGCTTATCAACGGGGACGTTCCTGTTGAGGATCTCAAGGATACCCTGTCCGTGGACTCTTTTCCGGGAGAGGAAGAAGGACACTACCGGACTATTGCCGGGCTGATTATGCTCATCATGCAGAGAATACCAAAAACGGGTGATCGCATCGAAGCCGATGGATTGCGCTATGAAGTCGTGGATATGGATGGCAGCCGGATCGACAAGGTGCTGGTACGAAGGATTAATCAGTGAGCGTTAGAGACGTGATCCGTGCACAGCGGCGGAGATCTCGCGAAGCGGGAAGATACTCGCCGCTGACACCGGAACATCGCGACGGGTCTGGAGCAGATACGCATCTTAAACAGAAACCGAACGGGAAAAGAAGGGAGGCATGTGAGGCAGACCGGAGTGCAATGAGCGAGAAACGAGCGGAACGCGGACGAGTGAACGTGAACGGGTGTTCATCGAACCAGACAAACAAGTCCTCGCTCGTAAAGCCCACGCTGGCTGTGGAGCGGGCTTCGCAGAATAACCGCATCCGGATCTTACCATCTGCTGCACACACGCTTGCACCGCCGCCCGCATCGCATCAGGCCCCGCGACCGGCTTCCCTCGCTTCGATCGAGCGTCTTTTACGGAGTTCGGCGACAATGCGCTTGAGGTCTTCGATCGTTGATAAGAACCGGGATATCCGCAGCCGGGGTATCGGCGGGAGCAATCACTCGCACGGTCCGATCTGGCAGGGGATGTCTTCAGCCGCGAACTTCTATCAGGTCGCCATACTGCACTGATCTTCTGCAAGATCTGAGCAGTTCCATAGGGCATTATGCCGGAAGGTGCGATACCGCTCATACGCCGGTCACAAGAGCAGAGTCATCCTGCCTGACCCCGCTTCACGACCATCACCGGCTGTGAGGCGTGCTTGATCACGTAGTCGGAGACGGATCCCAGCAGCACCTTCTGGATGTTGCTCTTTCCGTGCGATCCGATGACGATGAGGGAGACGTGTTCTTCATCGGCGATGCTGACGATCTGCTCTCCGGGCGAACCGACAGGCATTCTGATCGATACCTGCAGTCTCGCCTGTTTGGCCTTCTTCTGGACTGCCCGCATGTTCTCGCCCAGATCTTCTCGAAGCCACTTCTGCGGCTTTTTCTCATAGGTGGACACCGATCCGAGGTAGGCGGATCCTCCGCGTGCTATCGTAATAGTGTCCCGCTCGTCAATGACGTGCATGATGATAACGTCCATTGTCCCGCAATGACGCAGTCGCGTAACCAGTTCAAATGTTTTTTCTGATAACGCCGAGAAATCCGTCGGAAAGAGAACCCGCTCAAACAACGTCTTTGCCATCCTACAGTATCCCTCTTACCCCTACTGTATTAAGAGCTGCCCTCGCGTCGGGGAAAGCCGGGTCGCCGGGCAGACCTGCCTCAATCCCCGGTTATCGGTCTCCCTCAAGCAGGGGGCGTCCTTGTGATCCCGGCAGGCTTCTTTGCCTCGACGAAGAACTTCCGCATCCCGCCGATCCGGAACGAGTAGTCCGGTGCTTTGGTGGACTTCTCCACCTGGACGGTATCCTCGTGGATCACGTCCTTGTAGCGCTCGTCGAGCCCCGAGCGGTTGTTCACGTCCCAGCCAAGGGCCTCGAAGAAGCGATCGATGAACTCTTTCCTGACCTGGAACTCGTTGTAGGAGGGAGACGTATACTTTGCAGAGTACTGGTCAAACCGCTTGACCAGATCGACGATCTCGGGCGGGGCGGGCATGGTGTCACGTGAATATGGAAAACAGCCCGGCAAAAAGGTTAGCATTTATCCCCGCGGGCTGGAGGGGCGGGATATGGATTCTGTCGCCTGCCGGAGGGCGCATTAAGCAGACACTGGCTATACCTCTGGCTGCAGCCCTGTCCGGGAGCCGGCGAATGATCGTCTGGAAAGCCGTCACTGACGCCAAACTCCGGCTCCGGGAGGCCTGCCTCGGTGCACCGGCGGATCATGTCCCGCGTCCCCGTGCCCATCCGCTCGATGTAGCCGGTCAGGTACATCGGCTCGGCGAGGAGCGGGTTGCCCGGCACCGACCCGTGGGCCTGCCGGAGTTTCTCGAGCGTCAGGGACGGCAGGGGCGATAGATTGCCTTCCCGTATCGCAGACCGTGCACCGGCCGAGCTCCACGCGCGCCCGCTCGAAGGTCCGGTGATCGAGCAGCCCGGGCAGCGGCCGGATGCCGGTTGCAACATGGTTGTACATAGGGTTGCAAAGGGGGTTGCAAACATGGTTGCAAACACTTTTCGCGATCGAACTCTTCGATACGTCAGGGAATTTCAGATCTCTCGATACATTTCCATTTTCGATTTTTTCGTTTGCAACCGATCCGAAAACGCACGGTTCACTCCGATTGTGCACGCGATCCGGGTGCCCTTCCGGTGGAGTCGGATCGGGTGAACTGTGCGATCCGGAAAAAGTTGCAAACGACCTCGGATCGCCGCGACCAATCTCTTCTGGATCTTCCCCATTTTCCGAATAATCGCAGGAATGCCGCGAACACTCCTCCTCGATCTCTTTGCAACCACTATTGCAACCCCGTTTGCAACCCTGTTTGCAACCGGTGTTGCAGCCATCGTCCGGCGGCGGCGGGGAGGAGGACTCCCCCGCACCTTCATCCTCGTCCTCCACCAGACCGCGAGCTCTGCCATCCACTCCCGGTAGCGCTCGATGTCGAACTGGAAGTTCTCGAGCAGGAACCCGGGCGGGTTGCCCTGGCGGAGGATCGCCCCCCGCCCGGCAGCGGTGCTCATCTTCGGGCGGAAGACGAGGAGGGGCGGGGCGGCCCTCCTTCCTTTTCGGTACCAATGTCCGCTTCTCCCGGAGGCGGTAGCTGCCCCATAGGTAAGCGATCAGGGAACGGGGGTATATGAACGTGCGGTGGGGGATTGAACGTGAAAAGGGGTTGAGACCGCCAGGTAATTACTGGCGTCTGATTTTCAGATATGCCCACTCTACCGCTGCAATGAACTGCTGATAGTTCGCCTCATCTGCCCGGACTTTGAGCGGGGTTCTGGGGAGACGGTGCATTCCATCTTCGGGTATCTGGACTCCGGGGATTGCGTTGAGCATACGGAAGATATCTCGAAGTGCATCCTCACCCGCGAATGCAGGGCATTCGTGTAGTCCGCGAGAGTGTAGACTCAAAAAAACGCTTTTTTCGAAATTGGGACGCGGAGAACTGAAATTATGCTGCGGGTGGGATCCGAACCCACGATCTCCAGATGTCCCAGGTCTGGACGCTCCGTTTCTGCTCAAAACCCTATGAGTCTGGCGCCCTTACCAACTAGGCCACCGCAGCACAGAAAGTGCAGTATAACAATGCTGCCCGGACAGATAAAGGTTCTGATTTTCCGGGCAGAAAATGGGGTGTTATCTTCTGGCGTTTCGGACGTACACGTTCACGGCCGCCGCGATGGCCGCGACCTCCTTGCCCTGCCGGAGCGATGCCGCGAGCGTCTGCATCCGTGTCTCCTCTTCGAGAAGGTAGCGCCGCAGGCTTTTGACGATATGCTCCTCCTGCAGAAAGTGCGTATGCGTATCGCCGGCGACGAAGTGGCGGTTGTTCATGATGGCGTGGTGCAGGGGCAGCGTCGTCCTGACTCCCAGGATGACGTACTCGTAGATGGCGCGGCGCATCCGCTCGATCGCCTCCTGGCGATTCGAACCCCAGGCGCAGAGCTTCGAGATCATCGAGTCGTAGTGGGCGGGGATGGTGTAGCCCATGTGGATGCCGGAATCGACCCGGATGCCCGGGCCGCCCGGGGAGCGGTAGCGGACGATCTTGCCCGGATCGGCGGTGAAGTTGTTCAGCGGGTCCTCCGCATTGATCCGGCATTCGATCGCGTGGCCGCGGATGCTGATATCCTCCTGGCCGAAGGCCAGGGGTTCGCCAGCGGCGATGGCGATCTGCTGTTTGACGAGATCGATCCCGGTGATGAACTCGGTGATGGTGTGCTCCACCTGCAGCCGGGTGTTCATCTCCATGAAGTAGTACTCCCCGTTCGCGTACAGGAACTCGACCGTCCCGGCGTTTGCGTAGCCGGCCGTCTTCGCCACCGTCACCGCCGAGTCCGCCATCCGCTCGCGGAGCTGCGGCGTCATAATCGGGCAGGGCGCCTCTTCGACGAGCTTCTGGTGGCGCCGCTGGATGGAGCACTCCCGGTCGTAGAGGTGCACGGTCCGCCCGTCCGCATCGGCGAGGATCTGGAACTCGATGTGGCGCGGTTTCTGCAGGTACTTCTCGATGAAGATCGTCGCATCGCCGAAGGCCGACTCCGCGATCCGCATACCTTTGTCGATCGCCTCCTCGAGTCCCGCCTCGTCCTCGACGATCTGCATCCCGATACCGCCGCCGCCGGCGCTCGCCTTCACGATCACGGGGTAGCCGATCTCAGCGGCGATCTCTTTCGCGTCGTCGACGCAGGTGACGCCGCCCTCGGTGCCCGGCAGCACCGGGACGCCGGCTTCGCGCATCATCCGTTTACAGCCGATCTTCGAGCCCATCGCATGGATCGTCTCTGCCGACGGGCCGATGAAGATGATGCCCTCCTTCTCGCAGAGATCCGCAAACTCACTGTTCTCGGCGAGGAACCCGTAGCCGGGGTGGATGGCTTCTGCACCCGATTTCGCGGCGATGTCGCAGATCCGCGCCATATTGAGGTAGCTCTGCGAGGGGTGGGCGTCGCCGACACAGAACCCTTCGTCTGCGTATTTGACGTGAAGCGCGTTCTTGTCCGGTTTTGAGTAGATCGCCACCGTCTCGATGCCGATCTCCCTGCAGGCCCGCATCACCCGGATCGCGATCTCGCCGCGGTTTGCGATCAGAATCTTATCGAAGTATTTCATCTCGGATCGAGTCTCCGCATACTGTCACTCCACGATCATCAGGACGTCGCCGTTCTGCACGACGTCACCGGTGTCGACGAAGATATCGACGACCTTGCCGTCACGCGGGCTGTGGATGGGGTTCTCCATCTTCATCGCCTCGAGGATGATCAGCGTCTCGCCCTTCTTCACCGCGGCGCCCCGCTGCACCGGCACCTTCAGCACCATGCCCTGCATGTTGCTCTTCACGCCGCCGGCGACGTCGCCCCGCGGGATCTTCTCCTTTGCCACGATGGCGGGCACGCTCTCGACCGCACTCCCCTCGACCGAGACGATCCGCACCGCGAAGATCTCGCCGTCGACCTCAACCTCCATGGCCGTCGGGAACTCCGTGCCCGCCGCCGGTTCGGGAACCTTCTTCGGGATCTCCTCGCGTTTTCTCTCCCCCTTCAGGAACGACGGCGCAATGCTCGGGTAGAGGATGTAGGTGAGCACGTCCTCCTCTTTGCGGATAAGCCCGGCATCCTCTGCCTGCTGCTTCATCTTCTGGTACATCGGTTCGAGGAGGTTGGCGGGTCTGACCGTTACCGGCTCATCGTCGCCGATGATGTGCCTCTGTATCGCCGGGTCGATCTGCGCCGGGGGCTTCCCGTAGAGGCCGCGGACGTAATCCTTCACCTCGGTCGTGACGTTCTTGTAGCGCTCGCCGAGGAGGACGTTGAGCACCGCCTGGGTGCCGACGATCTGGCTCGTCGGGGTGACGAGCGGGGGGTAGCCGAGGTCTTCGCGCACCCGGGGAACCTCCGCCAGCACCTCCTCGTGGCGGTCGAGGGCGTCCTGCTCTTTGAGCTGGGAGATGAGGTTTGAGATCATGCCGCCCGGCAGCTGGTAGATCAGCACGTCCGAGTCGACGCGTTCCGATATCGGGTCGACGAGCGGACCGTACTTCTCGCGGAGTTCCAGGCAGATGTTGCGCACCCTGCGGAGGGCGACGAGGTCGATCTCGGTGTCGCGGGGCGAGCCCCGGAGCGCCGCGACCACGCTCTCGGTCGGGGGCTGCGACGTGCCGAGAGCGAAGGGCGACATCGCGGTATCGAGGATATCGACGCCGGCGCCGACCGCCGCCTGGTAACTTAAGGAAGCCACCCCGCTCGTCGAATGCGAGTGGAGGCAGACTTTGACGTCCATCTCCTCCTTGATGCCGGAGATGAGGTCGTGCGCCGCCTCGGGCATGATCAGCCCGGCCATGTCCTTGATGCAGATCGAGTCGCAGTCCAGAGCGTAGAGCTCGCGAGCCATGGCGATGAACGACTCCGTGCTGTGAACCGGGCTCGTGGTATAAGAGATCGCACCCTGGAGGTGGGAACCGGTGTTCTTCACCTCCTTCATCGCTTTCTGCATATTCCTGATATCGTTGAGTGCGTCGAAGATGCGGAAGATCGCCACCCCGTTCTCGGCGGCGGCGGCGACGAACCGCTCGACGACGTCGTCGGGGTAGTGGCGGTACCCGACAAGGTTCTGGCCCCGCAGAAGCATCTGGATGGGAGTGTTTACAAGTTCCGATTTGAGTTTTTGCAGCCGCTCCCAGGGATCTTCGTTGAGGAATCTGATGCAGCTGTCAAATGTCGCACCCCCCCATGCTTCCACGGAGAAAAAGCCCACGGTATCGATTGCTCGCGCAAGAGGGAGCATATCTTCGGTGCGCAGCCGTGTCGCGATCAGCGACTGGTGCGCGTCCCGGAGCGTGGTATCGGTTATAAGGATCCTATCTGAACTGGCAGCACACATCGAAAGTACACCTCGGGGCTGAGGAATGAATCAGTAAAGCCTCTCAAAAATTCACTGTACAACTATAAAAACATCACGAACAGGAATGTATGCGAAAAATGCGATTATTAGAGCCAGGATTGCCGCCGCTGTGTCGTACCGTCCCGTCGTAAATGTCGGACAGATATGCCCTCCGTGGCGGTATCCCCTGACATCCAGGAGTTTTGCCTGATCCCGTGTGCGCCGGAGCTGGTTGACGACGATGCTCGTGGCCAGAGGCACGATTGTCCGGATGGACGGGTGCATACCCTTGATCGCCATCGCACGCCGGATCTGGGCAACGTCCCGTTCGATGGTGTGCAGGTTCTGCAGCCCCATCTCCGCGACGAGCCCGATCTCGAACCCGGTGCGGGTGCCGAGCAGCCAGACCGCGCCGTCGAGGAGTTCGCCGTCCTGCCGGTCCGCATATGCCCAGGCGGCGATGACCAGAATCACCGACATCCGGATGAGGTAGGAGAGGCCGTCGCCGCCGGAGACGGCGGAGAGGGCGGCAGTGGCAGCGATCATGGCGATCACCCCTGCAAGCGCTTTCGGGTGCGGAAGCGCCCGCCACCGGGGGGTGAAGAGCGCCCACCAGGCAAGTGCCGCCACTGCTCCGGCCACGCTGACGAATGCGGCGACGGAGAGCGCCACGGTGGCGAGGATCCTCAGTCGCGGATCCTGCATACGGCCTCCCGTGCGTCCGCGAGGGTGATGTTCGCGGGCCGCCCTCCCGCTGCGAGGGCATGGCGAAGGTACGGGGGTGCACCCTGCCAGCGTGCGATGGCGCCCGGGACCCGGCCGCAGATGACCAGCCTGCCGTCCTCCATCTCCGCGATGGTGGTCACGCGGGGCAGGACGGAGCGCTCGTGGGAGAAGATGATGGTGATCCCGCTTGCCCGCTCTTCGATCATCCTGCATGCGCGTACCTTCGCCGCACAGTCCAGCGACCCGAACGGTTCGTCCAGCAGGAGCAGGTCGGGATTCTTCGCAAGCACGCAGGCGAGGTTCAGCCGCTTGAGCTGCCCGCGGCTGAGCTGGAGGGGATCGGCGCCGTCCCGCCCGTCGAGACCCGCCTGCAGGAGGATCTCGCCCGGGTCAAGCCCCCATGACCGGATCTCCGCCTCCACGGTGGCGCAGGTGACGTGGTACTCCGGGAACTGCAGCGAAAGAAGCGTGGTGTCGATGCCTTCGCGATGGATGCTGCCCCGCCCGGGCGCGGCCAGGGAGGCGAGGATGAGAGCAAGGGTCGATTTTCCGCTCCCGACCGGGCCGCTGATCAGGTGGATTCCTTCTCTGAATGCCCCGGTGCACCGGAGGGTGAAGCCGCCCTGCCGGAGCTCGACGTCGTCGAGGCGGATCAGCACCCTTCCATCCTCCAGAGCGTCGGGTAGAAACAGGTCGCTTTGAGTTCTGCAAAGACCTCCTTCGGCGTTCCGGAGAGGAGAACCCGCCCGCCTTCGAGGTAGAGCAGGTGATCGGCCTCTGCCGCCGCGTCCATGTTCTGCGTGCAGAGGACGACCGTTGTCTCCGGGCGGCTCCGGAGCGCCCGGGTGACCCGGTCCGCCGCCGCCTCGTCGAGGTGCGTATCCACTTCATCCAGGATGAGGATCTCCGGGCCCGGGGCGAGCGCCGCTGCAAAGGCTACGAGAACCTTCTCGCCGCCGGAGAGCGTCTCGGTCGCCTTCGGGAGAAGGTGCGCGATCCCGAGCAGGGCGGCGATCTCGTGCACCTTCGCGTCGATATCGCGGCAGGGGGCGTGGCCGAACCGGAGCGGCGAGGCTATCTCGTCATGCACCCGGGAAAAAAGCATCGTCCGGTCCGGAAACTCGCCGACCCAGCCGACCCGCATCTTTGCAGGCAGTCTATCGGCGAGCGTGACCTCTCCTGCCTCCGGCTCCTCCATACCTGCCAGGAGTTCAAGGAGCGTCGTCTTTCCGCTGCCGTTCGGCCCGATCACCGCGACGATCCGCGCATCCGTCCGGAGCACCGGAATGTCCAGGAGGCGGTGGTGAACCTGGTTTAAGAGGATCCTCATAACCGTTTTCCGATAGAGTATGCTGCCGCGATCTTTACCGCGTCTCCGGGGATGAATGGTGCCACCCCGAGGAGCGCCGCCTGCAGGAGGGGCAGCGATGCGGAGTAGGAGAGCCAGGCAGTCCCGAAGAGATAGATCACGCCGCTCGCCGCTGCGAGGCCGGCGATGCGCAGGTATTCGTTCTTCTGCTCGTACGCAAGCCCCGCGACCAGGGCGGCAGCGATAAAGCCGATCAGAAACCCGCCGGTCGGGCCGAGGAGCATGCCGAGGCCAGCCGTTCCGTTGTGGAAGACCGGGAGGCCGAGGGCGCCGAGGAGGACGTACCCGGCGACCGGGATGACGGCATATCGCCGCATCGTGATGCCTGCCAGCATGACAAAGAGCGTCTGGAGCGTCAGGGGAACGGGAATGAAGGGGATGGAGATCCAGCTTCCTGCGGCGATGAGGGCAATGAACGTGCCGCTGTAGGCGAGGATCTCTGAACGCTGTTTCATCGTCAACCTCCTGATCGTTTGGTGGTTGACGAAAAAAGATTTTCTCCTTCACATCTCTGATGTATGAAAAATGGGGAGGAATCGGATTGTAGTGCCGATCTCTCCTTCTCCTGCACCCGCCTCCCGGTGCGATACCCCGGGGCTGACTGTGCCTGTGAGGCAGCATCGCCGAAAACCCTAGGCATCTGCCCTGGCGAAACCGTATCGTGGGGGCGTCTCCCTGGCGGTCTCCCCCCTCTCCCCAGGTACGATAGTCCGGAACGGACTACTGCTTGCCGGTCAGTAATATCATGCGGCTCTCACGCATCTGCTCTCCGGGAGCCCTGATCGTGGGAAGTAAAACTGCCTGCCGTCCTGGAGCGTCCGGCATCGGGAGACGAGCTCCGTTTGCAGGTCGAAGATCCGTTCCCAGCACAAAAACCGGAGCAGACAAAAAAAGTTTCAGAGCTGGTGGCAGTCGCCGGCGATGACGCGCTCGATCCTGCCGTTGTCCTTTCTGATGATGAGCGCACCATGCTCGTCGATGTCGATCGCCTCGCCGTCAAAGGACCTGCGCAGGGTCTTGATCTGCACCCGGTGATCGAGCGTCAGCGACATGCTCTTCCACTCCCGCACAATCGTCTCGTACTCCTCGCTCTCGAGCAGCAGATAGCGCTGTTCGAACTCCTTGAGCATCCGGGCGAGGAGCGACACCCGGTCGACGTCGCCGCCGGTCTCGGCCTTGAGCGAGGTGACCGTCTCCTTGAGGTCGGGGGAGAGCTCGTCGAGCAGAATGTTTGCATCGATCCCGATGCTGAGCAGGCAGTGGTGGACGGTATCTGCTTCTGCGGAGAGCTCGAGCAGCAGGCCGGCGACCTTTTTATCCCCGATATAGATGTCGTTCGGCCATTTGATCAGCGCTCCGATGTCGTACTCCTTCCGGATGGCACGGACGATCGCGATGGAGCCGGCCATGGTGATCATGAAGAGCCGGTCAAGCGGTATCCCGGGCTTTAAGACGATAGTGCACCAGATGCCGCCTGCGGGCGACGCCCACGACCTGCCGAGACGCCCGACGCCGCCGGTCTGCTCCTCGGCGAGAACCACCATGCCGTGGAGGTCTTCGGGTTTGCATTCGTCCGCGAGTTTCTTCCCGACCCAGATCGTCGACGCGGTCCGGTCAAAGTAGCGGATCTTCTTACCGATGAACTTTGTCCGCAGTTTCTTGTGGATCTCATGGGGAAGCATCCTGGTCGTCGACCCTTTCAGTCGGTACCCGGCTTTCTGCGACGAGGTAATCTCATATCCCATCTTCCGCAGTTCCCGGATCTGCTTCCAGACCGCAGAACGCGTAATTCCCAGGCGTTCGGCGATTATCTCCCCCGATAGAGCGCTGTCCGTTTCCTCGAGAATTCTCAGTACATTGAGTGCCGTATCCTTCATGTCGATTACCTTTTCGCCGCCGTCGACTCTGTCGGGAGTGGACACGGATCTGTTCCGCAGACCTGTTTTTTGATCGTGGTATACTGCTCCATAAGACCGGCGATATCGAAGATCCCCGTGACGTCGACGATCCCGATAGCCGCTATCGCCTCGCCGCTCTCGTTCCTGACCGGCGCGACGACGACCGGGGTTCCCCGGTACGGACCTGCCGAAGGTGTGACCTTCTGTATGACATTCCCGGCAAGGACATCCTCCAGAACAGGGCCTGAATAGGCTTCATCGACGATCTTTCCCTCTTCGATACGGATCCCCGGATGCTCGCGCGAGCGTGCCGTCACCGGCAGCCGGCCGACCAACTCGTGGAGACAGTACATAACAGGCGCAAGATCACGTGCTGTGGACACAGCAGAGATGATATATTGATCCACGGCCATTCCCCATAATTCCCATAAATTTTAACCTAAAATAAGGTTTCCCTATCGGCGCAGGAGAATGATGCCAGAAACGCTCTCGAGGGGTATTCGTGAATACTGGTTACGAGGACTGTTCCTGCTTGAATAGTCTTTTCCAGGACAATTGCGCAGCCTCCATCGTCGGTTGCGATCGCCTCCGCATCGTACCCGGTGAAGGAGCCGTCGCACTCGATGGCGCGAGGGTCGTAGCCCTGGATGATGGAAGCATACCGGGAATCTTCCTCCCGGAACCGGACCGGACGCGGGCCGTAGGTGTGATGATAGCGAAGATCGAACGGCAGCCAGTCGTAGGCGTCCGGCCGATCGGTTCCGGCACCGAAGATGAGCAGATTCCCACCGTTCTCGACAAACCGGCGGATACGCCCCTGTGATGCACGGAGAGCGGGCAGGAGGTTTGAGTAGTCGGCGTTGCCAAACCCGGTCGGGATGATGAGAGAGACGAACCGGCCGCGGTAGAAGGGCGATGCCAGCATGTGGGGGGTGATCGCCTCGCAGCAGGTGCCGCAGTCCTCGATCAGCCGTGCAAACATGAGCGGGCTGTCCCAGATCAGCCCGGCCTTGCAGATCACCCCTTGATCACTCCCTGCGGTTCGAGCCGTGCGACGAGGGTCGAGAGACCGACGCGGTCGACCACCCTGACGACCTCGTCGCTCGGTTTGTATGCCCCGGGAGCCTCTTCGGCGAGGACGGAGTCATGGTGAGCCCGGACATAGATCCCCTCCTTTGCGAGCTGCTCCCGGAGTTCCTTTCCCGTGACCTCCTTCTTTGCCTGCGAGCGGGAGAGGACCCTTCCGGCACCGTGGCAGGTGCTGCCGAACGAACGGTTCATGGCGATCTCGGTGCCGCGGAGCAGGTACGAACTCGTCCCCATGCTGCCCGGGATGATCACCGGCTGGCCTACGGCCGCGTAGGCCTGCGGGATATCCGGGGCGCCGGGGCCGAATGCACGGGTCGCCCCTTTCCGGTGGACGCAGACCTCCTGCTGTCGGCCGTCGACCTGGTGCGTCTCGTACTTGGCGACGTTATGGGCGACGTCGTAGACCAGTTTCAGGTCTTCATATGCGACATCGAAGATCGTTGTCAGGACACGCCGGACCTCATGCATGATGATCTGCCGGTTCGCCCAGGCGTAGTTGGCGGCGCAGGCCATCGCCCCGAAGTAGGAGCGCCCTTCGGGCGAGTCAACCGGAGCGCAGGCAAGCTGCCGGTCAGGGAGGGAGATGCCGTACTTCTTCGTCGCCTTCTCGAGGACCTTGAGGTGATCGGTGCAGACCTGGTGGCCGAGGCCGCGGGAGCCGCAGTGGATCATGAAGCAGACCTGGCCTTCGGTGATGCCCATCGCCGCCGCCGCCGCCGGGTCCAGGATCTCCCGGACGACCTGGATCTCCAGAAAGTGGTTGCCGGCCCCGAGCGTTCCCGCCTGGGGGAGCCCCCGCTGCCGTGCCTTTGCACTGACCGCGTCCGGGTCGGCGTTCTCCATCGCTCCCCCCTCCTCGGAGTGGGCGAGGTCGGACTCCATGCCGTAGCCGTGATCGACGCACCACCGGGTGCCGTCTGTCATCATCCCGGTCAGGTCTTTGTTCGAGAGTCTGATGCTGCTTCTGGCACCGACACCCGTCGGCACGGCCTGGAAGATCTCCTCGATGAGCCTGCGTTTGGTTCCCGCAAGGTCGTCCGCCGTCAGGGGCGACGCCACCAGGCGGACCCCGCAGTTGATGTCGAACCCGACGCCGCCGGGCGAGATGACGCCTTCGGTCATGTCGAATGCCGCAACGCCCCCGATAGGAAAGCCGTAGCCCCAGTGAATATCCGGCATGGCAAGTGCATTCTTCACGATACCAGGCAGCGTGGCCACGTTTGCCAGCTGCTGCACCGCGCCGGCCTCCAGGGTATTCCCGAGGTCTTCGGAGAGGAAGAACCGTCCGGGCACCCGCATATTCGGGACGAAACCGACCGGCACCTCCCACTCATATGTTCCTGCTCGTAGTACACCTTCAATCATAGCGATCCCTCACACGTCGAAGAGTACGTCGACTTCATAGGTTTCATCGTCTTTAACGATTTGCAGACCCGAATAGGAGATCCCCTTGACGATCGTCCCGCCGCTGTGCTTCTCATGCTCGAACGGTTCGCCCCGCATGACGACGGAGAGGTCGCCGTCCCGGACCTCCACATCGAACGAGCAGAAGACGACATTCTCCACATCGGTGATGAAGAGGAGTTCGGAGAGGAAGTCGTGGAGCAGTGATTCACGGTCATCCGCCTCGAGCGTAAGCGTCTGCACGATCCCGCCGTCTTCGCAGTCTCCGTACATCACCGAGAAGAGAGCGCGGGCTGCATCCGCGAAGACCTCGTTGATGCTTGCGCCCCGTACCCGCACCAGGACGTCGGCGGTATGGTACAGCTCCTCGAATGTCATGCTTCAGAAGTCGTCGAAGAAGATGGGGATCATGCCCTTGTGGATGGTATCGAGGTAACGTGCCTGATATTTGGAGATATATATGGTATAGTCGCCGACCATGACCCGCAGGTCAGTCATCTTCGGTGGTTTGACCGATGTTGGAAGAAGAATCGGGCCGCTGCAGGATGTACTCACCCGGAAATCGCGTTTCCGCGCGAGGATATACGTCCTGACATCCTCGGTGATGAATACCGTGTGCTCTGACGGGTGGCTGTCGGTGTCGCTGTGCATAATGCTCATTAAATCTGGTAGCCCGGATAAAAAATGGTTGTGGTTTTGGGGAACCGCTATGCGGTTCTGAGAATGTGCGTTACGACTTCGAGATACTGATCTTTTATCTCATAAATGGTGTTTGTTCCGTCGGCATTCCGTTTTACATGCAGGATTCCGATTCTGGATGCAATAATGCCGACCATCGATGCAACGGAGTGGTAACTGATACTGAACTGTTCGTGCAGTTTCTCATAAATCTGGGGAATCGTCAGCGACCTCACCTTTACGAAGAGGTTGAGGAGCTCGTGCCTGATTCCGTCCCGGTCCCGCGAGAGATAGCCTTTGAGTCGCGACTCAATCTCTTTTTTGAGCTCGGCGGGCGATCGCATATGTGCTTGTGTTTCTGTATTTTATATATAACTTTTGATTTTAATCGTATCGGCGCGGAACGGTCGGAAGGTGCCGTCTCTGTCGGACAATGGAATGGTTGCGCGAAGATGTGCGGAAAATGCCGAGCCCGCTACCGGCATTTTCCCGTGGAAGGATCGGCGCGGAACGCTCTCCCAGCGCCGATTGTAAACAGCAGGAGATGAATCCGGGAATATCTGCGACAACTAACCCTTTAACCTTTCATCACCCACTACTACACCAGTATGGAAATTGTCAGATATGACATCAACCGATATTCCCCCGGGCAGATGGTGGTCCTGCCCCTGGTTCTTCTGCTCATCGCCGGGATGGTGCTCGCCGCGAGCACGTTCATGACCGGCACGCCGGTGGAACTCGGGATCGATTTTGCAGGGGGAACGGCCGTCACGGTCTTTACGCCGGACAGCGTCGCGGAGATCGAAGCCTACTTTGCGGATTATCCGCTGCTGTCGATCGATGAAAGCGTAAACAACGGCAAGTACATCAAGTTCGGCCCGATGGAGGACGACCAGTTCCGCGCCCTCTCCGAAGCCGTGGTTGACCGGTATCCCAACGCCGGGATAGACCAGATCGGCGAGACCTTCGGCAAGACGCTCCAGCAGCAGGCGCTGCTCGCACTGATCTTCTCCTTCATCGGGATGTCGATCGTCGTCTTCATTGCATTCCGGAGCGCCGTCCCGTCGATTGCCGTCGTGCTCTCGGCCTTCTCCGATATCGCCATCACCGCAGCGGCCATGAGTATCCTCGGGATGCCTCTCTCTCTCGGGACGACTGCCGCGCTTCTGATGCTGATCGGCTACTCCGTGGACAGCGACATCCTGCTGACGTCCCGGGTGCTGAAGCGGAAAGGCAAACTCGCCGAGAAGCTCGGCGGGGCATTCCGGACCGGGTTTATCATGACGACGACGACGCTCTCGGCGCTCGTGGCCATGTGGGTCGTCGCGGTCGCCGGGCAGGTCCAGATCATCGCGGCGATAGCAAGCGTCCTGATCATCGGCCTTGTCATCGACCTGATGAACACGTGGCTCCTGAACGCCGGGATCATCAAGTGGTACGTGCAGAAGGGTGGTAACCGATGAACCGCGATACACTCAAGAAACTGGTCACTGACTGGCAGGTAGCGCTGGTGCTGGTGCTGGTGGCCGCATCCCTGATAGGCATCTACCTCGCACCCCCGGCCTTCCAGAACGGCATCGAGGGCAACCTCCAGTTCGGGCTCGACCTTGAGGGCGGTTCGTGGCTGCAGCTTGAGTTCCAGTCGGCGATTGTCGGGTTTACCACCGACCGGCCGATGAACGAGGTGATTCCGGAGCTTGAGCAGCAGCTCGATACCCAGGTCCTCCTGATAGACGAGAATACCGTCGAGATCCAGAAGCTGTATACCCGGGCCGAGCTCGAACCGGTCTTTGCAGCGGCCGGGGCGCAGATCGTCTCCTACCAGCAGGGCGTCTCGCAGGAGACGGCAGATACCGTGAAGCGGACGCTTGAGGAGAAGGTCAACAGCCTCGGGACGATGGACGCGAAGATCAACGTCCTGACTCCGACCGGGAGCGACTATCCGCAGTACGTGCGGGTCGAGCTCGCGGGTGTCGATATGGCCACGGCCCAGGAGATCGTGGGCAAGCAGGGCGTCTTCGAGATACGGATCCAGACCACCGGCAACGAAAGCGTCCATGTCGTCTACGGCGATGCGATCAGCAGTGTCTCCCCGCCGAGCCGTGAGTCGATGAACGGCGCCTGGGGCGTCCCCTTCACCCTCAACGATGCGGGCGCCGAGGCGTTCCGGCAGGCCGCGCTCACCTACGGCGCGGTGGACAACCCCGAAGCCCACCACCTGGTCATGCTCCTCGACGGCGAGGAGGTCTTCAACGGGGCGCTGAACCCGAGCCTTGCAAACCAGCTGCGGTCGCAGCCGGTGCGGAGTCTGCAGGCGACCACCGGCACGGGTGAGGAGGGCCTTGAGGACGCAAAGTCGCTTGAGATCCACCTCCGCGCCGGCGCGCTGCCGGTGGGCGTCCAGATCGTCGGATCCGGTTCGGTTCCGGCCGCGCTCGGCGAGCAGTTCAAGACCATGAGCATCCTCGCCGGGCTGCTTGCCCTCGTCGCGGTCGGCGTCGTCGTCTACTACCGCTACCGTGAGCCGTTCATCGTCGTGCCGATGCTCGCGATCAATCTCGCCGAGATCATCATCCTGCTCGGCATCGCCCGGTACATCCAGCAGCTCGACCTCGCCGCGATCGCCGGCCTGATCGCGGTGCTCGGAACCGGCATCGACCAGCTGGTCATCATCACCGACGAGGTGCTCCACGAGGGGCGGGTGCCTTCGCCGAACCTGTACATGAAGCGTTACGGGCGGGCGCTCGGCATCATCGCGGTCGCCGCGTCGACGATGTTCATCGCGATGCTCCCGCTGGCACTGATGGATCTCTCCACCCTGCGAGGGTTCGCCATCATCACGATCCTGGGCGTAGTCATCGGCGTGCTCGTCACCCGGCCTGCCTATGGGAAGATTATCATGGCAATCCTCTCCAAATAACCCAATACAACAAACTTTATGTACCCCTTCAGCACCAAGCTGTGTGAAAGGGGTACTGAATATGGCTAAACCTGTTTTGATGGACTTTTTCGCAGAATGGTGCGGCCCATGCCGCCAGCAGACGCCTATCCTCAACCAGCTCAAAGAGCGGATGGGCGACCAGGTAGAGATCCGGAAGATCGATGTCGGTGTCGATACGGCCGAGACACGGCAGTATGCCGCGAAATATGATATCCAGTTTGTCCCGACTATCGTCATCGAGAAGGATGGCGTCCTGATCCAGAAACTGGTTGGCGTTCAGGACCTGGAGAGACTTGAGGGCATCCTGCGGCCGCTGGTGGAAGCGTGAGGATCGGCATCGTCGGGGGAACCGGGGATATCGGGGAAGGCATGGCACTGCGCCTCTCCTCCACCCACGAGGTCATCGTCGGGTCGCGTGAAGCTGAAAAAGCCATTGCGTCCTGCACCGCCTGCGAGGAGATGCTCAGCGAGCGCGGGCTTGAGTGCAGCCTCCTCGGCGTCGGCAACCAGGCTGCCGTCGATGCGGCGGATGTCGTCGTGCTCGCCCTTCCGTTCAAGCACGTCGCCGGAACGCTTCAGTCGCTCTGCGGGTTTGAGGACAAGATCGTCATCACGCCCGTCAACCCGATCGAGCGGTCGACCTACTTCTACTATGCGCCGCCGCCGGAGGGCTCCGCCGCCATGCTGGTGAAGAAACTGCTCCCGGAGAGTGCCACGGTCTGCGCTGCATTCAACAACATCGCCGCGAAGAAGTGGAAGATCCTCGATGAGGTGCTCGACTACTCGGTCGCTGTCTGCTGCGATGATGAATCGGCAAAACGCCAGGTGATGGATCTCGTCAACGGGATTTCAGAGCTCAAAGCCTACGATGCAGGCCCGCTCGCGGCAGCATCGATGGTCGAGAGCGTCACACCCCTGCTGCTCAACGTCGGACGGCTGAATAAGCTGCGAGACGCCGGTGTCCGGTTCGTATAACCCACCGCCTTTTTTTCGGCTCACTCATCGGCCCTGCAGCGGCGTGCCGGAATGAAATGCCATAAGACCTTCTGCGCTGTATTGTAGGCAAGGTATGACGATACTGGATCGTGAGTTTGAGCGGATCGGGCAACGGCTCTTTGCAGAGCACCTGGTGGGCGGCAGTTTCGGGAACATGAGCGTTCTGGGCGAGGGCGGGTTCTTCATCACCCGGAGCGGGTCGTACCTCGACGCCTGCGGTGCCCCGGTCTTCGTGCCGGATGAGGGCGCCGTCCCGGAGGAGGCGTCGAGCGAGTACCGTGTGCACCGGGAGGTCTACCGCCGGACTCGCGCCCGCGCCCTTGTCCATGCCCATCCCGTCCACGCGGTTGCGGCATCCTTCGATACCGATACCATCCGGCCGGTGGACAGCGAAGGGCAGATGCTCTGCCCGGCGATCCCGGTGGTCGGGGGCAGCCCGGGCAGCGATGCGATCGCAGCAAACGTCGCGGCGGCGCTGGCGGGCGCGCCGGTCGTCGTCGTCAGGGGACATGGCACGTTTGCCGTCGGAAAAACGCTCGACGAGGCATATCTCTACACCTCGGTTGCAGAGTATGCCACGCGGATTCTTCTCTTATCGGGGAGGCTTGGGGGGGCGTAGGAGCTCGATCTCCCGGATGACCTCGCGGTGGAACCCGAGGATCATGTCGCTGATCACGCCGAACATGAATATCTGGAAACCGATGGTGATCAGCAGCACCGTCAGTACCGTCAGCGGCAGGTGCTCGATGTTCTGCAGCCACTCGTAGACGACGTAGATCCCGGTGATCCCGCCGAGGAGCGCTATGACAAGGCCGATCATGCCGAAGTAGAAGATCGGGTTGTTCATCTTTGCAAGCCGGTATATCGTGGAAAAAATCCGAAAGCCGTCCTGAAGCGGGTTGAGCTTCGTCTCGGTCCCGGGGCGTTTGCCGTAGGTGATCGGGACGACCATGATCCGGTGGCCGTTCCGCACCGCCTCGACGGCCATCTCGGTCTCTATCTCAAAGCCCGACTCGGTGAGGTTCATCTGCCGTGCGGACTCCAGCGAAAAGCCGCGATATCCCGAGAGGATGTCGCGGAGATCCCGTCCGTGGGCGAGCCGGAACATCAGGTTGAGGAGGTGGTTTCCGAGGAGGTTTAACCGGGTGAGCGCTCCCTTCTCGGGGTTGGCGAGCCTATCGCCGATGACGTGGTCGAATCCGAGAAAGAGCGGGCGGAGCATCTTCTCGGCGTCGGCGGGTGCGTAGGTGCCGTCGCCGTCGAGCATCAGGGCGTAGGGTGTATCGATATATTCCAGCGCCTCGATGATGGCGTTTCCCTTCCCCTTCCCTGACTGCGTCCTGACGGTTGCACCGGCTTTCTCTGCGATAGCCCGGGTGCCGTCTGCGCTGTTGCCGTCCATGACGAAGATGTGGTGGAAACCCTTCTTTTGGAACGCCTCAACGAGTTCTCCTATCGTCGGAGCCTCGTTCAGCGTGGGGATGAAGATGCAGACCTCATCTTTGTTGATTCTCATCGGTATAGTAATAATGAATTCAGTATCATAAGGGCTTGCATGCACGTCGCCAAAAAAGGCCTCCGGGTGCTCGGCATTGCCGAGAGTTATTCCGGGCGCGAACACTCCACTCTTGCGGGCATCGTGATGCGCAAGGATCTCCGGATCGACGGAGCGGCTTTCTCACAGGTGACCGTCGGCGGGACGGACGCGACCGGTGCCGTCGTGAGGATCGTGGACTGCCTCTCGCGGCGCGACATCAACCTCGTCATGATCAGCGGCAGCGTCATCGCCTGGTTCAACATCATCGACCCGGAGGCGGTCGCGGCGGCGACGGGGCTGCCGGCGATCGCGGTGACCTACGAGGCATCGGAGGGGATCGAGGAGGATATCCGGCACCACTTCCCGGGCGATGAGGGGCGGCTTCTGGCGTACCAACGGCTCGGGGAGCGGATACCGGTGAGGCTCCGCACCGGGCACGAGATTTACATCCGGCCGCACGGGATCGGGGAGAGCGATGCGGCACGCCTCTGCGACGATTTCACGCTCGACGGCAAGGTTCCCGAACCCCTCCGGGTGGCCAGGCTCGTTGCGAGGGGGGCGATGCGGTCGGGGATGGGTGGGTGAACCTGCACGGTTTTTCTTCTGTTTTACGGCTTGGATTTTCTGCACGTATGTTTCCGGGCGGGTCGGAGTGCTGGTCTGCCGGGATGGTCAGGTGACCACGGTGATGCTCCACCGACGCGATTGCCGCCTCGGCCTCAAGTGTGCCTGTCTGCGTTATCCATCTGGTATCCTTTAAGACATGGCGCAGAGCCAAAAAGAAGTGGGAATGGGCGCTGACCAGCCTACCCATCCGTCGTGAACTGCCAGACCGGGCCGGAGACATAATACATATCCCCGTCGGTGGCGACGACCTGCCAGGAGTAGGTCGTCCCCGGCTGCAGCGCCTCCGGCTGATACGCTGTTTCGGACGTTCCGTTCAGTACCGGAGTGAGGGAATCGGGCGACGTCCCGAGATAGATGTCGTAGAGCAGGGGGTACTGGCCTGAGTTCGAGCTGCTCCAGGTGAGCGTCGCATCAGGGGGGACGCCCACTGCTCCGTCGGCCGGAGCCGGCGAGCCCGGCGGGAAGGGGGGCTCGATGATCGATCCCGGGCCCGGGGAGTCGCCGGAGATGCCGCTCCCGTTTTCCTGGACGGTGAAGTTCCAGACATCGCCGGGGATGTAGTACATGTCCCCGTCGGTCGTGTAGACCTGCCAGTAGTAGGTTCCCGCCTCAAGGTCGCCGGGGTCGTACGCGGGCTCGGTGAGGTTTTGTGCGGTCGCCTCCTGTGGCGGAGCGTCTGCAGCGATGCCGACGTCGTAGCGGAGCGGGTACTGGCCCGCATCGCGGGCAGCCCACCGGAGGGTGGTATCGCCGGGTGCTACTGCGGCTCCCGAGGGGGGGGCGGGGGACGTGGGCGGGAAGGGCGGCTCGACGATCGACGAGGCGTCCGGCTCGGAGAGGTCGTTCTGCTCCTCGGGGAGGAGCGGGACGGTGATCGCGGTGGGCGCCTGCGCCAGGGCCGGGACGGTCATGCCGAGGATCAGGATCCCTGCAGAGAGCAGGGCGATGAAGAAGCGTCTGTATGTGTGCGCTGCTGCACCGCGGGCGGTGCTGTGAGTTCTGGTCGTCATTGGTATATTCCTCCATCTTCACGATCTGAGATGATCTCAGACAGACGCCCATACACCGCTGAAGATATATAATTTTTGGATTTTTATAAAAGAATTATTATGAGTCTTTGGCGCTCTGTTTTCACAGATCGCACGTTTTCCCGGTTCTTGAGAGGATGCCCGGAGCAGAGGATGGCTGACGGCGGTTGCCGGGGTGGCGGTGTTTTGATGGAGGCTATCACGCGTGAAAAACGGTGAAACTGCAGGATTTTGGGCAAAATCCATTTTTACGGGCTGTATAGTGGGCGGAACCCGACTCCGGCGCACTGCGGATGGAACTCTGTATACGGGAGGCCGACGGGTCTGTGCCCCTGCACCGCCGAACCCTACGCCCGGATCACCAGGGTCGCGACCGGGCTGCGCTCGATGACGAACGAGCTGACGCTGCCGAGGAAGAACCGGTCGATCCCGCTCTTGCCCCGCGACCCGACGATGATGAGGTCGGCACCGACCTCTTCGGCGAGGGCGACGATCTCGGATCCCGGATCCCCGAACTGCCGGTGGGTCGTGATCCTGACGCCTGCGGCGGCTGCCAGGTCCGCTGCCCGGGCGAGGATCTCCTCTGCTTCACGCTCGAGCATCTCGTACACCGCCTGCTGTGCGGGATCGGCCGGGATGCCGGGCGATATGATATTGTCCATGAAGAGCGAGGGATACAGCCCCGCCTGGATCACGTGTACAACGTGAAGGTCTGCATCGAGTTTCCCTGCGAGATCGATCGCGTCGGTGAGCGCCCTGTCCCCCACCTCCGATCCGTCGGTTGCGACAACGAGTGTTTTCAGCATATGCCTCTCCGTCTCTACAGAGAATGGTCTTACCCGGAATAAAAAGCAGACCGTTTTATCCTCGCCTACGCGGCATACGAGTGCCGGGACAGCCGCTCGCCGGTATCGCGGTCGAAGATCTCGACGGTGACCAGATCCCCGGGGATGAACGTTCTGTCGGTGAAATCGATCGCGATCTTCTCTCCCGGATTCCAGTAATCTTCCCGGCACCCGCTTCCTCCCATCGTCTGCACGCCGTAGTGGTGTGTCGGGATGAAGCTTGCACCATGCAGGGTCTTGATGATGCACGGCGTGATCGCCGCGCCGTTCCGGAAGAACCGTGCCGTCAGGCGGTCGTTCTCGTAGCGCTCCGTGCCGTTGTGGTAGAGGACAACCCGGGAGTCGTAGTTCATCGGGTAGGGGGCTACGTCGCTCTCGTGAAAGACCGCGGATATGATGAGCGGGGGTGGCGGCGGCGGAACGGGCGGCCATTCGAAATTCGGAATGAGGCCGAGCAGAATAACCAGCAGGATCGCGGCGAGAATGATCGCGACGGCGATGAGAATGAGCACGCCGTGGACCTGCGATACGGCACGATCGTTCCACTCCGGCGGTTTCACAGAAGAGTTTTTTCAGAACCGCTGGAAATAAGCGTTGCGATCGGCGGCCGCGGTTCTGCCGGGAAAAAGTGAGGGTTTACTCCTGGTATTCCTCAAGAGCAAGCTGGTATATCCAGTCAAGGAGCTGCGGGCACTCTTCGGGCGTGCACTCCTGGTCGCAGCCTATGCAGGGCAGAATCTCCGTGCCGGCAAGGATCACCGACGGGTCGATCGCACGTTTTTTGGCGCGCAGCAGATAGGTCTTGATGCCGTCGCTCCGAAACTCAATGCGCTCGATCAGGCCGGCATCGATCAGCCGCTTGACGATGCGGGAACACTTGCGGCTGTCGATATCCAGCAGTTTCCAGAGCTCGCTCTGGAGAACCCCCTGCCGGTGGGATTGGATGAGATTGAGTGCTTCTTCCTCCTGGTCGGTCATACGCAATCAGATCAGGGGTGCAATGGTCAGGATGTTATTGCCGCGGATAACGACGGTGCCGAGTGTGCGCCCCCTCTGTTCTCCCGAATACTCGATGGTTTCGTCCATATGGATGTTCAGGTGCTCGTCGACTGCCATCAGGCGGCCCTGGAGTTTGCGGCCGTCATCCTTAATTTCAACGACAACTTTGGAATCAACAAGCGAAAAAACTTTTTTAACTGGAAGTACAATGCCGTTAACCATCCGTTCTAATGTGGTTATTGTCTGTAATTAAGGTTTCCATGAGCTGCAGCGGCCGCCGATCCGGGCGGCACCGCGTGCGCGCCGGACGCGGTGCCGCGTATTTAGACAAACTTAATTGCGCAAACATCGAACTGTTTGCATGATGAGAACCGCCCTGTTCTGTGTTACTCTTGTTCTTCTCCTCACCACGGCGGGCTGTCTGCAGGCCACCGACGATGCGGCAGCCACCCTGGCGGTTACCGACGACACCGGCGTGCAGGCCGTGCTCTCGACCCCGGTTGCACGGGTCGTGTCGCTTGCCCCGAGCGAGACCGAGGTCGTCTGTGCTCTCGGGATGGACGCTCTGCTCGTCGGAAAGACTGATTACTGCAACTACCCGCCGAAGATCGAAGGCGCGCAGTCGGTCGGCGGGCCGAAGACGCTCAATGTCGAGAAGATCATCGGGCTGCAGCCCGATCTCGTTCTCGCCACCACGGTGACCGATACCACAAAGATCGAAGGGATACGGGCGATGGGGATCCCGGTCCTCATCTTCAGGCTCGAATCGCTGGAAGACATCCATCGCAACATCGAAACCGTCGGTACGGTGCTGGACTGTCCGGACGCGGCGGCGGCCCTGGTCGGCAGGATGCAGGAGCGGGAAGCAAACGTATCCGCCGCCCGGCACCCTGCAGAACCGGCGGCGGTGCTCTACGTCCTCTGGGACGACCCGCTCTACGTGGCAGGGAACAATACGCTGCAGGACGACCTGATCCGCCGGGCCGGCGGTGTCAACATCATGGCCGATGCTGAGGGCTACGTCGTCGCATCCGATGAAGCGGTGCTCACCCGGGCGCCGGATGTCATCATCGCCTCCACGTCGCACACGGCCGGTACGGCACCGATCAAGGACCGCCTCCTCGCCAGGTCTGTATTCGCGGATGTTCCGGCATTCCGGAACGGCCACATCGTCACCATCGACGCCGACCTGGCCAACCGCCCCGGACCGCGGATGGTCGATACGCTGGAGCTCTTCGCCGCATGCATCAACGCATAAATCCCCTGTGGATGTATCTCGGCTGTTCTGTGCTCCTTCTGGCCAGCGCGGTTCTTGCGGTCTGCATCGGGGAGTCGCCGATAGACTGCCGGACGGTGTTTGCGATCGTCGCCGCCCACCTGCTGGACCCCGGAGCCGGATATGCCACAGCGGACGAGACGATCATCATGCTCATCCGGATCCCGCGGGTGATTCTCGCCGCGTTCGTCGGGGCGAGCCTCGCCGTATCCGGCGCGGTGCTTCAGAGCCTCTTCCGCAATCCCATGGCCGATCCGTTCATCCTCGGCATCTCGAACGGTGCCGCGCTCGGCGCCTCTGCAGTCCTGCTCTACGGTGTTTCGTTCGGCCTCGGCCTCTTCAACCTGCCGCTGGCGGCGTTCGTCTCCGGGACAGTGACGATCCTGCTGGTCTACGAGCTGGCGCGGACCGGGAACCGGGTGGCGACGAATACCCTCCTCCTTTCCGGGATAGCCGCATCGGCGTTTATGTCCGCCTGCACTTCTTTTCTGCTCTTCGTGTCGAACGAAAACCTCCACCAGGTCATATTCTGGATGATGGGCGGCTTTGCCGGCCGGACCTGGGAGCACGTCGTCATGCTGCTGCCGTTTACCCTGCTCGGCGTCGGCGTCTTCCTGACTCTTGCCCGTCCCCTGAACGCGCTGATGTTCGGGGAGGAGTCGGCGCTCTACCTCGGCGTGCGGGTCGAGCGGCTGAAGAAGATCCTGCTCGTCGTATCGGCGGTCGTCACCGGAGCAGCGGTTGCGGTGAGCGGGATCATCGGGTTTGTGGGGCTGATCGTCCCGCACATCGTCCGGCTCATCGCCGGATCCGACCATCGCGTCCTGCTGCCGCTCTCGGTCCTCATCGGTGCGACGTTCCTCATCCTCGCCGATCTCCTGGCGCGGCTCGTCATCGCTCCGGCGGAACTTCCTATCGGCGTCATCACCGCGCTCTGCGGTGCCCCGTTCTTTGTCTACCTCCTGCGGTCGCGGCGGGGTGCGGCATGAACCGGCTCGACGTGAACGCCGTCGGGTATGCCTTCGGCAGCAAGACCGTTCTCGACGGCGTCAGCATGACCTGCGCCGAGGGGGAACTCGTCGGTGTCGTGGGGCCGAACGGCTGCGGGAAGACGACGCTGATGCGGTGCATGGCGGGGTATCTTGTTCCGGATGCCGGCTCGATCGCGTACAACGGCCGCCCGCTCCGGGATCTCCCGCCGCGTGAGTGCGCCCGGATACGGGCGGTCGTGGAGCAGCAGCTCGTAACGCCGTTCGACTTCTCGGTCTACGAGTACGTGATGCTCGGCAGGACACCGTATCTCGGCCGGTTCGGCTCGGAGACTACGGAGGATCACCGCTATGTCGAGGATGCGCTCGGTCTGACCGGGAGTTCTCCTTTCCGCGACCGGCTGATAGGCACCCTCTCCGGCGGCGAACTGCAGCGGGTGATGATCGCCCGGGCGCTTGCCCAACGCCCCGGGATTCTCCTGCTGGACGAGCCGACATCGCACCTCGATGTCCGGTACCGGCTTGAGATCATGCACCTGCTCCGCGACCTCGGCGGTGAGCGGGCCGTCGTCGCGGTTCTCCACGACATCAATGATGCCTATGCCTTCTGCGACCGCGTGCTGCTCCTGCGGCAGGCGAAAGCGGTCGCGTTCGGGCCGCCTGCAGAAGTCCTCACGGCCGGTGCGCTCAGCGATGTCTTCGGTGTCGTCGCACACCCGCTGGAGCATCCCGGGACGCCTGCTCCTGTGCTGTCGTTCACCCTGCCGACGCCCGTCCGCCGCAGACGGGCAGGACGCATCGTCGTCATCGCCGGGGGCGGCTCTGGGCGGCATGTCATCGCGTCGCTGGTGCACGAAGGCTATGATCTGCGGGTGGGCGTTCTGAACGAGGGCGACCGCGACCTCGAGCTTGCCCGTTCACTTGGGTGCCCGGCGCTGACGGAACCGCCGTTCTCCCGGATTGGGCAGGGCAGCCTGGATGCGCTCCGGGACTGGTGCATGGATGCCGACGCGATCGTGCTCGCGGCGATGCCGGTCGGCGAGGGAAACCTCGGCAACCTCGTCGTCGCGGAGGAGCTGCTCGGCACAAAGCCCCTGGTGCTCTTCGCCCGCGATCAGACCTTCGGGTGCCTCGATTTCACCGGGGGCCGCGGCGAAGAGGCATACCGGTCCGTTGCACAGGGCGCTCCGGTCGCATCGTCGGTCGGGGAGCTGCTCGGGCTGCTCGAACGGGAGATCCCAAAGGCGCCTTCGCTCTCCGGTGCGGAGGAGTGAGGGGCGCCGCTTCACCGGGCGGGGACAACAATTGCGCCGGTCACCCCTTATGGGGTTTTTCGAAGATCCGGCCAGGATGCGGCTTTGTCAGTCGCGATACGCGGGACTGTCTGAAGAAGAGAACGGGCTCGGAAAGAAAAGAGATTATTCGGGGAGGGGTCCCCATCTGTCCTTCAGCTGCTCTTCGACACCGGGAAGGGTCGTGTACTCCATCTCGTCGAGTGAGAGGCGGTGGGGCTCGAACGGCCCGTGGTTCCGCATAATCTCCGAGATCTCGCAGCATTTGTTGCGGACGAGGTCGAACGCCGGGTCGTCGAACATATCGGCGGGGCCGATGAGCTTGCCGTCCGAGACCTGGAACCCGAGACAGATCACGCGGGGCGGTCCGTCGAACTGGGTGCAGTTGGCATCGCAGACGCCGACCGGCATGAACGGCCCGTGGTGCGACCCGCGCATCCAGCCTGCAACCAGGATCGGCGTCCGGAAGGGATCGATGACCTCGCCGACGGAGGGGAACCCGCTCTGGGCGCGGACGACCATGACCGGGTCGTCCTTGCCGACGTAGCGTCCGGCCATCATGTTCAGGCGCTGCGTGCTCGTCGACGCGGCGATCTCGCCGTTCTTCTTCCAGACGTACTTGATGACGTAGCGGGACGGCGCACCGATATACGCGAGCAGACTGTAGATGTCCTCCGGGGTGTGGAAGTGGATCTTCCGCTTCTCAATAAGGTCGTGGACCTCGAAGGTAAAGCCGTCGTGCATCGACGGGTCGATGACGAGACCCGACGTGTTGAAGGGGTCTGCAAACATCTTGTAGAGGAAGAAGTTCCATGCACCGGGCTCGGTCTTGTCTGCCATGAAGACGAGAAGCGGATCGCTGCCCCGCTCCTCAAACTCCATCTCCGCAACGCCGGGTCCCATGCCCTTGACGTTGCCGCTGAAGGCGTCGCCGAGGAGGTCCTGTCCGGCGCCGTAGAGTTTCATCTCTTTTGCCATCTTGGCGCATTCCATGAAGATGTTCCACGCGAGTTCGTGGATCTCGGCGTTGTCTTCACCCTTGGTGTGGGTTATGATGAGCTCGAGATCGTCGCCGCAGTGGGTCACAAAAGAGTCGGTAATGATCGTCCCTTCGACCTCTTTCAGCATCTGGGCTGCTTTTTCAAGAAGTTTCGGGTGGGTGCGGGAGTGTCCGGGGAAGCTCCCTACATCTGCCTTGATAACCGAGACGGTGGTCTTTGCCATAGTATCACCAATAGTACCATGGGCATAGCTCCTATCCATATAGGTTTTGCCCTATAGGTACATGCGTCCAAGACGAAAAAAGGTTGGTGAACCGTTAACGGCTCAGTCGATCTGTATCGCCTTGCCCCGCTTGAATTTGACTTCCAGAACGCCGTTTTTATATGAGGATTGCATTGATTCGGCATCGACGGCCGGAAGGTCGACCGAGGTCAACTGGTTGCCTTCGGCGATGACGGTCAGCGTCCCGGCGATGGTTGAGAGGTTGATCTTGTCCTTCTCGACGCCCGGCAGGTCGATTGCCACCGTCACTTCGTCGTCGGTCAGGTATACTTCGGCGATAGGTTCGATGGAGCCCTCGGATGTAGACTGGGCTTCGACATCATGAGCTCCGCTCTCCGAAGCAAGTTCGGCCTTCGCTGCGTCCATATCGGTGATGACGATCTTGAAACCGTAGGCAAAGGGTCTGTTTGTGTCCCCCTGCTCTTTCATCCCCTGTTCCATGAGGCGTTTCATCAGTTCGTTGAGTTGCTGGAAGATGTCTGCTGGGCTGTCGGTCATATGCATCACTGTCGCTTGCTGTTGCTGCTGTGGGGCGGATGGTCGTACCGCCCTCCAAGAGAAGAGCCCTCTCTTCTCCCCTTTCGGAAAAAGATGGGATCTTCGTTAGAACGCCGTTCCTGCCACCGGCAGGGGCCGCTCTATTCTGGATTTCAGTTCCTGGGTGAGGCGCTTGATATCGCTGAAATTCTTCTTCCTCTTGTAGACCTCGGCCTTGAGAGCCCTGACAAGATCCTTGATTTCAGCCTCTCCTTTCCCTGTCTCCCGCATCTCGGCGCGCCTGATCGTCGAGACAGCCTCTTCGAGCGTCGAACGCTGCTCCTGGTTGTAGATGATCTCCCAGGAATGGCGTTCGTGCTCCTCCAGCTTGTCCATGTCAAGCGTGCCTTTCACGCGGGAGAGGGCTTCTTCGAAGTCGCTGCGGGTGACCTGGATGTTGCGGGCTGCGTTGCGCCGCTCCTCCTCGGTCTTGTCAGCCATCGATGCGATAAACTTGCGCATGGCCGCGATCTTTGCCTCGCGGACCACCGCTTCGATATCGGCACCGACGTAGCCTTCGGTCCTCTCGACCATGTCGTCGATGCTGACATCGCCGGCAAGGATCTCTTTCTCCCGAAGGTAGACTTCGAAGATCTTTCTTCTGCCTTCCCGGTCAGGCGGCGGAACGTAGATGATCCGGTCTAACCTTCCCGGGCGCAGCAGCGCCTCGTCCAACATGTCCGGGCGGTTGGTAGCGCCGAGTACCATGACATTGTTGAGCTCCTCGAGGCCGTCGAGCTCTGTCAAGATCTGGCTTACCACACTCTCAGTTACGTGGGATGATCCTATATAAGTACCGCGTTTTGGTATGAGCGCATCAATTTCATCAAAGAAGATAATTGACGGCGCAGCCTGCCGCGCTTTCCTGAATACCTCACGTACGCCCTTTTCTGACTCTCCAACCCACTTCGACAGCAGTTCAGGGCCCTTTATAGAGATGAAATTGCTTTCGCTTTCGTTAGCGACCGCCTTTGCAAGGAGGGTCTTGCCCGTACCGGGGGGGCCGAAGAGCAGGATCCCGCGGGGCGGTGCGGTGGCCAGCTGGTCGAAGACCTCCGGATATTTGAGCGGCCACTCAACGGCCTCGGTGAGTTCGCTCTTCACCTCTTCAAGGCCGCCAACGTCCTCCCAGGAGACATCGGGTATCTCCACGAGCACCTCGCGCATCGCGCTCGGTTCGACATGTTTCAGCGCTTCGATAAAGTCGTCGTTCGAAACGCGCAGCTCCTCGATGATCTCGGCAGGGATCTCCTCCTCGATGTTGATCCGCGGAATGACCTCGCGGAGCGCATGCATCGCCGCTTCTTTTGCGAGCAGCGATATGTCGGCGCCGACGAAGCCGTGCGTCGAGCGTGCATACTCGTCGAGGTTCACATCCTCTCCAAGCGGCATGCCGCGCGTGTGGATCTGGAAGATCTCCTGCCGTCCTTTCGTGTCCGGGATGCCGATCT
Organism: Methanoculleus frigidifontis; assembly: GCF_030464345.1. Lineage (GTDB taxonomy): Archaea > Halobacteriota > Methanomicrobia > Methanomicrobiales > Methanoculleaceae > Methanoculleus_A > Methanoculleus_A frigidifontis. Next base: position 246,385 of record NZ_VCYH01000003.1, read on the forward strand.
CGATCTCACGGTCGAACCGGCCGCCGCGCCGGAGCGCCGGGTCGATTACGTCCGGGATGTTCGTCGCCGCGATGACCACGACCTGTCCGCGTGCCTTCAGCCCGTCCATCAGCGCCAGGAGCTGGGCGACGATGCGCCGCTCGACCTCGCCCTTCACCTCTTCGCGCTTCGGGGCGATGGAGTCGATCTCGTCGATGAAGATGATCGCGGGCGCGTTCTCCTGCGCCTCCTCGAAGACCTCACGGAGGCGCTCCTCGGACTCACCGTAGTACTTGCTCATGATCTCGGGGCCCGAGAGGGTGATGAAGTGCGCGTCGACCTCGTTTGCAACCGCCTTTGCGATCAGCGTCTTGCCGGTGCCCGGCGGGCCGTAGAGCAGCACGCCCTTCGGGGGCTCGATGCCGAGGCGCTCGAAGAGTTCGGGGTGCCGCAGCGGCAGCTCGATCATCTCGCGGACGAGCTGGAGTTCGCGCCCGAGGCCGCCGATGTCCTCGTAGTGGACGTCCGCCAGTTCTTTGCGTCCTTTCTCCGGCTCGTAGGGAGTCTCTTTGAGCTCCACCTCTGTGCTGTCGGTGACGATGACGATGCCTTTCGGGGCGACCTTGGAAATGACGAACGTCAGGGCGTTTCCGAGGATGTTCACCCGGATGCTCTGCCCCTCGGCGACCGGTCTTCCCCGGAGCAGCCGGCCGAGGTACTGCTCTCCGCCGACAAGCCTGATCGGCTGGGTCGGCTGGATGGTGATCTTCTTTGCGTAGCCTGCTTCGGACTTCCGGATCCGCACCTTGTCGTCGATGCCTGCCTGGACGTTGCTCCGGGTGCTTCCGTCGATCCTGAGAATGCCTTTGCCGGTGTCCTGCGGGAATCCCGGCCAGACGAGTGTTGCGGCCTTGGCTCGCCCCTCGATCTCGATCACATCCCCGCTCACGAGATTGAGAGCCTTCATCAGATCGATGCTTAAGCGGGCAATACCACGACCGGCGTCCTCGTGAGCCGCTTCTTTGATGGTAACTTCAACATAATTGGTATCTGCCATATGATTGGCCTCCTCGCGTATGTTTACCCAAGGTGAGTGCCAATAATATATAAATATTATTGTGTCAGGAGCGATGGTTGCAGTCGATGATACCTTTTTCGGTGACGATATAGTCCATGGTAACGTCGTTTGGCTCCGCCGGGAGGAGCGCGACCTCCTGGCAGGAATATGCGATGCCGATGGTCACTGGGTGCGGACAGCGTTCGAGGAACCGATCGTAGTAGCCGGCACCGTATCCCAGGCGGTTGCCGCTTTTGTCGTAGGCGAGCATCGGCACGACGACGACCTCCACATCGGCCGCCCGGGCCGGGATCTCGTGGCCGATCGGCTCGGGGACGCTGAAGGTGCTCGGCACCAGGACCGAGAGGTCTTCGAGGTACGAGAGCCGGAGGGTGCAGGTCTCCCGCTCGATGATCGGAACGATGACCCGCTTTCCTGCTGCGAGGAGATCGGCGATGATCCCCTCTGTCTCGACCTCGGGGTCTTTGGAGGCATAGACCATGATCTCCGTGTGCCCATCGAAGAGGTCGCGGAGCCGGTCCCGGATCGCCCGGCTTTTTCGGGATGCTTCGGCCGCCGGGATGGCGCTCCGTGCCGTCTTCGCCTGCTCGCGGAGGTACTGTTTCGTCCGGCTCATTTTCATCAGGATCTCGACCGGAATGCTCTTAAGGTTTGCACAGCGGCGGTGCAAAGGTCACCGGCCTTCCGTCCCGCAGGCGTCGCGAAACTCCCGCAGGGCCGTCGCGAGGATCTTTGTTTTGCCGATGAGCCCGGCTATCTGGAGGGTGTCGAGGATCTCGTCGCGGCTGGATCCCGCACGGAGGGCCGCCCGGATATGCACCTTCAGGCATTTGTCGGCGCCTGCACCGGCGGCAGCGGCGACGGCAACGAGTTCTGCGGTCCGTGCGTCCAGGCTCTCGGGGCGGGCGGTTTTGTAGTCCGCGAGAGCAGCGAGGACGAACGCTTCGGGGCGCTCCTGCAGAATGGGGAAGATGAACGGCACCGTGCCCAGCATCGCTTCGGTGTCGGCGACGATGTCGTCGCCGATCTCCTCCGCGTGGCTGAGAAATGCATCGAGTATGCGGGTATTTTCCGGATTCATTGCTCTCGGTATGCAGTATGCCGCTCTTCTGCTGAAAAGGTGTTGTTTTGATCGGGCACGGCCGGTTCCTGACCGCCGTACCCTGCGTTCATTTAACATGAAAGAGCCCCTCTGCTTTCGGTTCTTGCACGTGCCCGCAGAACCGGTCACGAAGAGCGGTATGAAATGCCGGATCCGTGAATACGGTTTTTCGTTGGATTACCGCTCCCCCTGCTGCATTTCTCGGCACGCTTTCACAAGTGTCGCGGTCGGGTTCCAGAGCACCGCAAGGAATACTCATCAATGAGCAGTGTCCGTCCCGGACTATCGCATCGGGGTGGGGACAGGGGAGGGGGCCCGGCCCCTTCCCCTGGTACCCCTCCCCCATGAAGATACTCCCCACGGTACGGTTGTCAGTGAAAGTGTTGCAGAGAGCAGACCTCGTAATGTTGTACAATGTGCTGAGCCCTTACTCAGTGAGCGTTTGATAGAGAGTCCCTGCAGCCACCGCCACGGGCGACCCGCCTGCAGCCCCGAAAAAAAGGAGTATCCGGTATTTAGAAGTTGAAGTGCCGGGAGACGATCTTGAGTGCGCAGAAGTCGCCGCACATTGTGCAGGCATCGGCATCGGCGGGCGAGCGCTCGTCGCGGATGGCTTTTGCGCGCTCCGGGTTGATCGCGACGGCAAACTGGCGGCCCCAGTCGAGGTCGCGGCGGGCGTGCCCCATCTCGAGATCGGCGTCGCGCTTCTTGAGTTTGATCATGTCGCCGACGTGAGCGGCGATCCGGGAACTGATGACGCCCTCGTAGACCTCCTCCGGAGTGGGGAGCGCCAGGTGCTCGGCCGGGGTGACGTAGCAGATGAAGTCCGCGCCGTACGACGAGGAGAGTGAGGCGCCGATTGCGGCGACGCGGTCGTCGTAGCCGGGAGCGATGTCGGTGACGAGCGGGCCGAGCATATAGAACGGCTTTCTGTTCGTGACGCGCTTCTGCAGGACGACGTTCGTCTCGATCTCGTCGATCGGGATGTGGCCGGGCCCTTCGACGATGACCTGCACGCCGGCGGCATGCGCCTTGTCCGCAAGCTCGGCGTTGATCAGGAGTTCCTGGATCTGGGCGCGGTCGGTCGCGTCGTGGCATGCGCCGGCACGCATGCCGTTCCCGAACGAGAGTGTCACCTCGTGCTCCTTGAGGATCTCAAGGAGGTAATCGAACTCGGCGTAGAGTGGGTTCTCCTTCTCGTTATGGATCATCCACGCGGTCATGAACGCGCCGCCGCGGGAGACCAGGCCGCCGTGGCGCCCCTGGTTCTGCAGGCGTTTCATGGTCTCGTAGTTGATGCCGGTGTGGATCGCCATGAAGTTGGTGCCGAGCTTCGCCTGCTCGGCGGTGATCCGGAAGAGGTCGTCCTCCTCCATATTGACGACCGCGCCGTCTTTTCGGGCGGCCTCGATGAACGCCTGGTAGAGGGGGACCGACCCGACCGAGAGATCCGTCGCCTCGACGACCCGCCGCCGGATCTCCGCGAAGTCTCCGCCGGTCGAGAGCTCCATCAGGGTGTCGGCTCCGGCGAGCTTGGCCTGCCGCGCCTTCTCAACCTCCATGTCGATATCGACGATGTCGGAGGAGGTGCCGATGCTGGCGTTGACCTTGGTGCGGAGCCCCTCGCCGATACCGCAGATCGCAACCTTGCGGTACGGGGAGATTGGGATGGTGATATGTGCGCCCGCAACGCCCCGCCTGACGAAGTCTTCGGTGACGCCTTCCTGCTGTGCGACTATTTTCATCTCTTCGGTAACGATGCCTCTCTTTGCATCCTCTATGAGACCCATGGGTATAGCGTTGGAAGAAAGAGTTGATAAAGCCTCTTTTTTACAAATCTCGAATAAATCGTGCTTGTTCTCTTCGCAAGTAAATTTGTTTACTCTTACTCAGGCTAAGTTGCATTGCGTGAATGCGAACCTATTCATGAAACCAACACCATATATCCGATTATCTGGGTGACGATGTGAAGGTCAATTTCGGAGGGTTCGTTCCGGTGAGCACCGTCGACTGGCGGGGGAGAGCGGTCTGCACGGTCTTCTTCCGGGGATGCCCCGCGGACTGCTACTACTGCCACAACCGCTCCATCCGCGAGGGCGAGGATATGCGCGAGGTCGCCGAGATCGCCCGGATGATCGATGAGTCGCTCCTGCTCATCTCCGGTGTCGTCTTCTCGGGTGGCGAAGCGACGATGCAGAAGGAGGGTCTGCTCGCCCTCGCCGAAGCATGCAGAAAGAGAGGTCTCGCCGTCGGCCTGCAGACGAACGGCATGTTTCCCGCGACACTGCAGGCGCTGCTCGACCGGGACCTCGTGGATATGGTCGCGCTTGATCTCAAGACCCGCTGGGAGCGCTACGACGAGCTGCTGGCCGTTCCCGCCGTCGACCGGGTGAAGCACTCGCTCGCCCTCTGCACCGCTGCGGCAGAAAGCGGCGATCTCGAGCATTTCGAGGTCGTGGTGACGCTCTTTCGAGGCTGGGAGGATGATCTTGCGTACATCGCCCCCGAAGTCCGGGGTGGAGACCTCGTCCTGCAGCAGGGGGTCTATGGGACCATCCCGCCGCTCACCCGGGAGGAGCTTTTGGCCGTCGCGGATACGCTCTCGCGGCAGGTGGCGGTCCGGACGCGTGAGGACGGTGAAGTGCCCTGTGACGGGCTGGGACGGCGGCAGTGCTGATCTGCTCCTGCCGGTCGTTAAGCATAATACACACGGTAACGAATTTTTTATAAGAAAGTTCTCGGTTCGCCGGACGGCGGACCCTGCGCACGGCCGGTCGGCAAACGACCTTTGGCGTGCAGAGATCCTGAATACGGAGATAATTTTTTGTGATTTATCAAGAGGAGATACCGCTGATGAAGGTAATAGGCGTAGTCGGGCTGCCGGGGAGCGGGAAAGGAGAGGTATCGAAGATAGCCGGAAAGATGGGAATCCCCGTCGTCGTGATGGGGGACGTCATACGGGAGCGTGTCAGGGCTGCGGGACGCGACCCGACCGATACGAATCTCGGTGAGGTCTCCCGGAGCCTGCGTGCCGAACTCGGCATGGACGCCATCGCCCGGCTCACCATCCCGGCGATCGAGAGTCAGGAGTCCCCGATCGTCCTGGTGGACGGGATCCGGGGCGACTACGAGGTTGCGACCTTCCGACAACGGTTCTCCGAGTTCGTGCTGGTCGGCATCACCGCCCCCTTTGCGGTGCGCCTCGCGCGCCTCGCGCGGCGGGGACGGGCGGACGATATGCTGACGGAGGACGACCTCCGCGCCCGCGACGAGCGCGAGCTCGGGTGGGGGCTTCTGCGTGCGCTCAGAGAGGCCGACTATACGGTCGAGAACGCCGGGTCCGTGGAAGACCTGGCCGCAGAGGTGGAAGGCCTCTTTGCCCGTCTCGGAGGCGATGCATGAGCCTTTCACCCTACTTCTCCTCCTCCTCCAAGGTCTGGGAGTCCCGGGACTGGATCTTCGGGATTGAAGAAGCCGGCTATGCAGGCTGGGAGATCGTGGCCGACGGCCGCTACCGGTTTGACAACCCGGAGACCTTCCGCGAGATCCGGGAGGACCTCGCAAGCACCGGGCTTTCCGCGACGGTGCACGCCCCCTACAGCGACCTCAACCTCGCCTCGCTCAACTACCCGATCTGGCGGGAGTCGGTCCGGCAGATCTGCACCTGCATTGAGAAGGCTGCGGAACTGACCGACCGGGTGACGGTGCACCCCGGGTTCGTATCCCCGGTGGGAAAGCTCGTGCCCGAGAAGACCTGGGAGATGCAGAAGAACGCTCTTGCCGAGATCGGGCGGTTCGCCGCCGATCGCGGCGTGCTTGCGTGCCTTGAGAATATGATAAGCATCAAGGAGTTTCTCTGCCGGTATCCCGAGGAGCTGATCGGGATGACCGAGGATATCGAGGGGATCGGTATCACCTTCGATGTCGGGCATGCGAACACCAACGGCATGGTCGCCTCCTTCCTGCAGTACGTCCCGCAGTTCGACCACCTGCACATCCACGACAACCACGGTGTGCAGGACGAACACCTGGCGCTCGGGGACGGGACGATCGACTGGGAGACCGTGGGACGGCGCATCGCCGCCGAGTACTCGGGGGTTGTCGTCGTGGAGGGGCGGTCGCTTGAAGAGGCGAAGAGAAGCCTTGCAGCTTTTGGGAAGTGGTTCGTATAGCGGGGGAGACGCTGCATGTCCACTTCCTCGGCACCGCCGGGGCGCTCCCTTCGCCGCAGCGAAACCCCTCCTGCATACTGATCCGGCGGGGTTCGGATACGCTCCTCTTCGACTGCGGCGAGGGAGCCCAGCAGCAGATGATGCGGGCACGGACGGGCTTTGGCATCGACGCGATCTTCGTCACACACTGGCATGCCGACCACTTCCTCGGCATCTTCGGGCTTGTGGAGACGCTCTCGTTCACGGGACGGACAGAGCCGCTGCATATCTACGGCCCTGACTGGGTGCGTGAGTTCGTCGGCCTGCTCCGGACGGTCGGCAGGGGCAACGTCGGCTTTCCGGTGCACGCCCATCCGCTCGGGCACGGCGCGGTCGTGCCGTTCCCCGGGTATACCGTGCGGGCGTTTGCGACGCGCCACGGGATCGCCGGCCTCGGCTATGTCCTCGAAGAAGACGCCCGTCCGGGGAGGTTCGACCGGGAACGGGCGATCGCGCTCGGCGTCCCCGCAGGGCCGCTCTTCGGGAGGCTGCAGCGGGGCGAGACGGTCCGGGTCGTGCGGGACGGCGTCGAGATCGAGGTCCGTCCCTCCGACGTGATGGGCGACGAGCGGCCGGGCAGAAAGATCGTCTATACCGGCGACACCCGGCCGCTGCAGCACCAGCCGGAGGCGGCTGCACTGATGCGGGACGCCGACCTTCTGATCCACGACGCGACCTTCGACGACGAGGACGCCGCCCGGGCTGCCGAAGTCCTCCACGCTACGGCGGGCGAGGCAGGCGAGGCTGCAGAAGCACTCAATTCCCGCATGCTGGCTTTGGTTCACCTCAGTTCGCGATATACGGGCATAGGAAACCATATACGCGATGCAAAGAGAAATTATAAGGGTGACGTGATCGCGCCGGCCGACCTGACGGTGCTTGAGATCACGTACAGGGGCTGATCGGCGATGGACGGTGATATTGATGTTCCTGGGCATAGGCGACCGGAGCAGGCTTATTCTGACCGGGCTTGCCGCTCTGGTCATCAGTGCCGCCGTGATCAGCATCGCCGGCATGGTTCTCGGGTCTGCCCGTGAGCTCCTGGCGGTCATTCCCGGACTGATGGTGCTGCTCCCGGCGTCCATCAACATGCGGGGGAGCATATCGGGCGTTTTTGCCTCCCGGCTCTCCTCGTCGATGCACCGTGGTGAGTTCGAGGTCGATCTCCGGGAGGGGGAGATCCTCGGCAACAATCTCCGTGCATCGTTTGTGATCACCGTCCTGATCGCCTTTGTTCTCGGTATCTTTGCATACGCCGTCGCCAGGCTCGCCGCCCTCGAGGTGCTCGGCGTCCTCGATCTGGTGCTGATCTCCATGATCAGCGGCGTCGTATCGGGGGTCGTCGTCATGGCGATCACGATCCTCGTCTCGGTTGCAAGTTACCGCTACGGTCTCGACCTCGACATGATCGCCGCCCCGACCGTCACGACCTCGGGTGACATCGTCACCCTGCCGGTCCTCCTCCTCTCCGCATTTCTTGTCATCCTCCTGCCGCCCGGCATCCGCCTGGCGCTGGTCGCGGCTGCTCTCCTTCTGGTTGCGGCGACGGTGGTGTATGCCCTGCAGCGGACCGAGGAAGTGCGCGATGTCGTGCGCGAGACGACATCGCTTCTCATCCCGCTCTGCTTCGTGGGCACCCTGGCCGGCGTGACCTACACCGTGAGCCTCGACAGTCTGATCGCCTTCGCCGCGCTTCTGATCCTGATACCGCCGTTCGCAGGCGGACTTGGTTCGATCGGCGGGATCCTTGCCTCCCGCCTCTCGACCGGGATGCATATGGGTGAGATAAATCCGACGCTGCTGCCGGAGCGCGGTGTCGTGCATCAGTTTATTATCACCTATTTCTATACGCTGATACTGCTCCCGCTGGTGGCAGGAATCGCGCACGGTGGGGCGCTGCTCCTCGGCCTGAACAGTCCCGGGCTGGGGGTGCTGGTCGCCATCAGCGCCCTTGCCGGGGTGGCGATTATGACGCTGGTGAACGGCGTGGCCTACGTGACAGCAACTCTGTCGTTTCGCTACGGCCTTGATCCCGATAATTTCGGGATTCCGGTTATCACCAGCCTGATAGACCTGATCGGCGCAACAGCGCTCATCGCGGTTATTACTCTTGTGCTATAGTGAGAGATATATGAAAAGAGCGCCAAAAAGACCTATGATGGAACGTGATTATCAGCCGGTCAGCTTTAAGGATGTCCTGATCGAGATGAAGGATATCTCCGAGCTGATGGTTGATCTTGCATATTCTGCCATACTGTTCGATAGTAAAGAGATTGCCCTTGAAGTCATCAATCTCGAAGAGAGCATGAATAAACTGGTCTATCAGGCCAGGATCCAGAGCGTCCTCGGTGCCCGGCGCCTCGAAGAGGCGGAGGCGATGAGCGGGATGCTCCAGGTGGCCGAGGCTGCCGAGAAGATCGCAAACTCCGCTTCGGATGTCGCAACGCTCATCCTGAAGGACGTGAAGTTCCCTGCCCAGCTCCGGCGTGTCCTCCCCGAGGCAGAAGAGGTCGTCACCCGCGTGGTGGTCTCCCCGGGAAGCGGCCTTGACGGACGGACACTCGGCGACCTGAAACTCCAGAGCACGAGCGGCATGCAGGTCATTGCCATCCGGCGCGGGCGGGGATGGATATACGACCCGGATAAGTGGACGTGTATGGTCGAGGGAGATATTCTGCTCGCAAAAGGGCCTGAAGACGGCGCCGAGCAGCTCGCCCTGATGGCCGGAGCCGAAGCATACCTGCGCCGCGAACCGCGCACGGTCGGTGTCGTCGACGACATCGACCGGGCCGTCAAGCTCATCATCGAGATGAAGAACATCAGCGAGCTCTCCGTCGGGCTCGCCTATACATCCCTGCTCTTCAACAACAAGGAGGTCGCCGACGAGGTGGTTGCCCTCGATGCAGCGATGGAGGATATGCGCTACGATCTCGATCTCTGGATCCTCGAGGCGGCAAAGAAGATCGACGACGTCAGGTACCTGCGCGGCCTGCTGTACATGTCGTCGTTTTCAGAGGCGATCAGCAACGCCGCGCACGCCGTCGTCGACGTGCTGCTGCGGGACATCGAGATCCCTCCGGTCTTCAGGAAGATCGTGCGCGAGTCGGACGAGATCATCACGCGGATCTCGGTGAGCGAGTCCTCGCCCCTTGCGGGCAAGAGCCTCAAGGAGGCGTCCCTCGGCAGGGTGACCGGTATGGTGGTGCTCGCGATAAAGAGCCGGGACCGCTGGATCTACCGCCCGGGCAAGAACGTGCGCCTCCGGAGCGGGGACAGCATCATTGCAAAGGGAAGAAGAGACGGCGAGTGCAGACTCTATGAACTCGCCGGATACAGACGGGAAGAACCTGAATAACGTGGAGATACAGAAATGTCAGACACAACTGATACTATTGTTTATCGCCTTGGAGCAAACTGCGACCTGGAGGAGGTCGAGGAAGGAAAGGCATACCTCGGCCGCGTCCAGGGATTTGCCAACTTCGGCGTCTTCGTGCAGCTGAACGACCGGGTGAAAGGGCTTGTGCATAAGAGCAACGTCAAGATGCAGCACACAGAACGCGACCCGATCATCGTGCGGGTGCTGCAGATCCGGTCGAACGGCAACATCGATCTTGAGGAGGAGACTCCGACCGTCTACCACACCCAGACGGTGGTGAAGAAGACCCCGACGATCCGGCTCTCGGAGCTCGGGAAGAAGATCGGCAGAACCGTGCTGATCGAAGGGGAGGTCGCCCAGATCAAGCAGACGTCAGGGCCGACGATCTTTACGCTGGTGGACGAGTCCGGCACCGAGAACGCCGCCGCCTTCATCGAAGCAGGCGTCCGGGCATACCCGGAGGTGCAGATCGGCGACATCGTCGGGGTTATCGGCGAGGTGATGCAGCGCAACAACCAGCTCCAGATCGAGGTCGCCTCGCTTGCGGCTCTGGAACCCGAGGATGCCGCACGGGTGCGCGCCCGGATCGATCAGGCGCTTGACGAGCGGGCGGAGCCCGAAGACCTGCCGTTCCTGGTCGAGAGCGAGGTCTTCGAGAAACTGAAACCTGCGATGCGGAACGTGGCGAAGCAGATCCGAAAAGCGGTCTTCACCGCACAGCCGATCATCCTCCGGCACCACGCCGACGCGGACGGCATCTGCGCCGCCGTCGCCGTCGAGACCGCCGTCACCGCCCTGATCAGGGAGAGTGGCGGGGATTTCGACGCCGAGTACTTCCTCTTCAAGCGGGCACCCTCGAAGGCGCCGTTCTACGAGATTGAGGATATCACCCGCGATCTCGACTTTGCCCTGAAGGACAACGTCCGCTACGGCCAGAAGATGCCGATGATCCTGCTGATGGACAACGGGTCCACGGAGGAGGACGAGCCGTCGATGAAGGTCACGAAGATCTACGGTCTTCCGGTCCTCGTCGTCGATCACCACCACCCCGACGAGATCGTGGACCAGTACCTGGTCGGCCACGTCAACCCCTACCATGTCGGCGGCGACTTCGGGATCACCGCAGGAATGCTCGGCACCGAGATCGCCCGGATGATCAACCCGGACGTCGAGGAGCAGATCAAACACCTGCCGGCGATTGCGGCCGTCGGCGACCGGAGCGAGGCTCCGGAGCGGGCGCGTTACCTGGAGCTCGCCGCTCCTGCCTACACCGAGCAGGACTGCAAGGATATCGCGCTTGCACTCGACTACGAACAGTTCTGGCTCCGCTTCAACGACGGGCGCGAGATCGTCAAGGATATCGTCAACCTGACCGGCAACACCGAGCGGCACCGGCAGTTCGTCGCGCTGCTTGTGGCCGAGGCGAACCGTGCAATCGACGAGCAGATGGCGGCGGTGATGCCGCACGTGGTCTCCCGGGTGCTGCCGAACGGGGCGAACCTCTTCATGCTGGACGTCGAGATATACGCCCACCGGTTCACCTTCCCGCCGCCCGGGAAGACCTCGGGCGAGGTCCACGACCGGCTTGTCCAGCAGCATCCGGGTGAGCCGGTGGTGACCCTGGGCTTTGGGCCTGACTTTGCCGTGCTGCGTTCGAAGGGCGTCATGATGAACATCCCGCAGATGGTCCGCGAACTGCGGCAGGAGATCATCGGCGGCGGCGTCAACGGCGGCGGCCACCTGGTGGTCGGCAGCATAAAGTTCGTGGAGGGCATGCGCGACGCCGTCCTCGAGGCCCTGATTGAGAAGATTGGCCAGGCTCCAATCTAAAACCGGCTTTTTTCTTCGGGACTGCATATCCCGCTCTGCCCCTCTGCGGGGATCTGTGCCGCTCCTGCGGGTTCCGGCTCCGCAAACACCTTCAATCCTGCACGCTTGTCAGAATTATGTTGTTTATTCGGCTTTGGGCGTTGAAAGGCGCCTCTCGAATTCTATTATCACCGAAATATAAATATAATAGTATTGAATAGATGGTCTCCGTATGTCCGGAAGTAGACGAGCACAAAAGGCCCTCCTGATGGCCCTGCTGGTGGTGGGCTGCGTTATCGCCGTACCGGTATCGGCACAGGTCGATACCCCGACGGCGACCGAAATTCCCTTCGACGAGACGACTCCGAATGAGACCGTGACCGAAACCCCGACTGAGACCGTGACTGAGATTGCGACTGAGACCGTGACCGAAACCCCGACTGAGACCGTGACTGAGATTGCGACTGAAACGATGACCGTAACCGAAACCGTAACTGAAAGTGGAGCTGTTGTCAGCGGACAGGAGGCGGAGAACGTGACCGAAGTGCCGGTTCAGGTACAGCCGGGCGAGACGATCACTGTGGGAAGCGAAACTCAGATCTACGATCTCTCCGGGCTTCGGAACGCCACGACCGACGAGCCTGTCACCGAGCTGCGTGCGTACGAAGATAACAACCCCGAGACCGGCACCCTGGTGAACACGGTCTCCGTAGGGCCAATAGACACTAACGTCGAGCTCTCTGCCGCCGACTTCGGGGACACCTTCGGTGTGTACTACCCCTACGACGGTCAGGCCGTCGTCGATAACTCCATCACTGTCATGGAGGAGGAAGGCGGTGTTGCAGCGAATGAGACCGCCAACGTGACCGAGACGATGACCACGGAGACCACGGCTACGCCTGCAGAGACCGAGACGGTGACCACCGAGGAGACGCCTGTGGAGACGATGACAACCGAGGCCATGACGCCTGAGACGACGTTCACGCCGATGCAGGAGACCGAGACCCCGTCACCGACACCGACAACGCCGCTCTCGTTCTTCTCTGTTCTCGGCGCTCTGGGGATCCTGAGTCTCCTGATTGTCGTATTGCGGTACCGGCGCTGATCTACGCGCCCGCCCTTTTTTTTACTCCGCCATCCCGCACCCGCGCCGCCTCCCGTTCCCGGGGATCCCGCCTCCGCAGCATCTTTCGTCGGACCTGGTTGTCAGAACCCCGCTGCTTGTTCGGGTTTGGGTACTGAAAGACGCCTCTTGAATTCAAGCATCACCGAAATGTACATAAGATAGTATTGGATAGGGTGTCTCCGTATGTCCGGAAGTAGACGAGCCGAGAAGGCCTTCCTGATTGCCCTGCTGGTTGTGGGTTGCGTCATTGCCATACCAGTGTCGGCACAGACCGATACACCACCGCCGACCGAGGTGCCGTTCGGGGAGACGGCCCCGAACGTGAACGAGACCGCCAATGTGACCGAAACGACGACCGAAACGACGACCGAAACGACGACCGAAACGACGACAGACGAGATCCCGATACCGACACCGACAACGCCGCTCTCGATATTCTCCGTTCTCGGTGCTCTGGGGATCCTGGGTATCCTGCTTGTCGTGTCGAGAAACCGGCGCTGATCTACGCGCCCGCCCTTTTTTTCTCGCCCCTCCTGCACCCGTATTCTCCTGTCCCGTCCCTTCTGATGGTGCTTTGCTGCAGGGTCGGGAAACGACCTCGCTCTCTCGCTCCTCGGAGACCCCGTTCGGGGTTTCTGTCAGACGCGATATCCGTGAATGCGCGAAGAACCGCTGCCGGTCGTGTTCACAAATAGGTAGATATATATACTGGGCTGAATAAAATGGAGGTGCTCACGAGGGAAATGGCGAATGTCGACAAAAGACCGTATACGGAAAAAGTACAACGATACTCAGAGAAAAATACTCTACCACCTGAAGTCCGGCATGAAGGCGGGCAAGTCCTATTTCAAATCCAAGTACATCGCAAAAGACCTCGGCCTGTCGCCGAAGGAAGTCGGGATTAACCTTGCAATCCTTTCGGAGATCTGCGACGAGCTGGATATCAAGCGCTGGAGCTACTCCAACAGCACCACCTGGCGGGTGACCTGCCGGGCGTCATAATATTAATGAGAGCCAACCCTATTTCTTCCCATGACTATTGTTGACTTCGTAGCACCGGTTGAGTTTGTTGCAAACATCAACGGCGACAAAGACTGTCTGATGGCGCCGGACCTGGGCACCGCTGAGGCCGGCGTCTTCTGGTTCAACATCGACGTGCCGAAGGGTCACGGCGTCTCGGCGGGAGACCGCATCCGTGTCGTTGTGGACGCCGGAGGATCGGATACGGCTCTGGAAGGAGCGATCGCCGACTTCGAGGCGCCGGTGGAGATGGTTGCGCACGTCAGCGAGCAGAAGGACTGCCTGCTCTATCAGGAGAAGAACCACGATGACCCGAACGTCTTCTGGTTTAACATCGACATCCCGGCGGGTCACGGCATATCGGCAGGAGACCGCGTCCGCATTATTGTTGCGAAGCCGTGAACCGCAGGGTTGCGGCCGGTGAGCCGCCGGCGGGGATTACGCCGATGCATACGCAGGCAGCGTCTCGAAGTCGATCCGGTATCTATCCACGGCGTCACAGCCAACGATCAGGTAGTACTCGGCGTCGCTGCTCTGCACGTTCTTGACAACGGAGCCGGAATACCACAGTTCGGCTCCCTCGACGATTGTTCCGTCCCCGGCATCGACGAGAATGAAGCTGATATGCGCGGCGTGGGGTCGGCGTTCGGCGTAGACGGTGCAGTTCATTCTCCAGACCGGGTAGGGCACGCTGAATGTTTCGGTCAAACCGCCGCCGGACTCCTCGACGTAGGCAAAGGGTATTGTCCGGTTGCTCTTCCAGAGAATATCCGATCCGCCGAAGGTACCCATATTCGGTGGAAGGAGGTGCCGGGGATACGTCAGGTAATCGGGATTGTATCTGATCCTGTACGGCTCCGGAACCGGGGGTGCCGTCGGCGACGGGGAGGGTTCTGCAGCCCCCGCATCCGGCGGGCGATACGGTGTCTCACCCGGTGTTTGGATCTCCCCCTGCCCGGCCTGATCCTCCCCTGCTGCCGGGTTGAAGACGACCGCAATGAGGCTGACGATGATCAGTGCCGCCAGGATGCTGATGACATCTCCTCTCTCCACGCATGTATGGTTCCCGGGCAGTCGGAAATAGGTTTCGTAACGGATGCGGGAAATCCGTATCGATCACCGGCCAAAAGACCCCCGATCTCTCTCCTGCCTTCTCGAGAGCCGCTGCCCGAAAAGAGAAGTGTTTAAATATCCAAAGTCGAAAATGTCCTGTTGCGATCATGGAAATCCCGGAAGCACGCACGTGGGTCATTTTTTATCTGCTCTCGTTTGTCGTACTTCTGGTGGCGCTCTTTCTTACAACGCAGGAAAGCGGTCAGCTCTGGATAAGTCTCATGCTCATCATCGTGGTAGTCGGCATCAACTTCACGACACTCTTTTCGGAACTGAAGAGAGAGAAGGAAAAGAGGGAACTTATGCGGAAAATGTCAGGTGATGAAGGTCTTGTACCTGCTGCCGACGCTCCCGGGCGCAGGTGGTGAACGGCATGGCTGGTGAGACGCCGCTGCCCCCTCATGTCCATGAGCAGGAGTACTGGAAGCGTTACCGGACGTTGCGGTCGATGACCGGAAGGCTTGCATCGCAGCAGGCGCTCATCCATGCACTCCATGATGAGGGTTCGATCCCCCAGCAGATCCGGGACCTTGCCGTTAAAGCGGTGAACAGCGATATCGAGGCGACACGGCATATGCTGATCGAAGTTCTGGAGAACTTCATCAGCACCGGTATGCAGGGCATCCATAGCATCGACGTCGAGGTTTCGGTCGCGATTCCCCCCGACTCGGATCTGATCGACGTTGATGAATGCCGGCTTCTGGTCGACGGAAGAGAGGAGTCGATCCCCCCGGAGATCGGGGAGGCTCTCATCACCTACGGCATACGCCACGGCCACGGCACTCCCGTCCGTGCTCTCCTTGAGTTTTACCGAACCGAAGAGGTGCGCTACGACCGGATGCTGGAAGGCGCCCTCGGCCGCTGCTCGATGCAGATTCTGCAGGAAGTGTATCCCGGAAAACAGTACCGGATCAGGCTCCGCCTGCCGGCACAAGCTCTGGTCGAATATGGGATTGTGGCGTAGGGCTTTTCGCGGGCTCCCCGGCAGAAAGAGCTATTGTGCCTCCATGGCTGTCCCGGATTCTGCGACCCACAAGGCAATTGCATGCGGGGAGTGGCGGCAGGGCTCCCTCGCCCGGCCTACCGCTTTATCAGCACCTTCTGGGCGCTGTTGTACGAGGCGAAGAGGTGTTCGACCTCCCGGCCGAGATACTCGGTCTTCCCCATGACATAGTATCCGTCGTTTAAGAGAGCGGAATGAAAGAGGCGTGCGAGGTCGTTCTTCTGCTTCTCGGTAAAATAGATCGTGACGTTTCTGCAGCTGACAAGATCCAGGAAGCGGATGATCGGCGTTCCTGACATCAGGTCATGGTGGCGGAACTTGATGAGTTCCCTGATGTGCGGCCTGACCTCGTATTTGCCGTCATCGCGGGCGATAAAGTGTTTCCGCAGATCCCGCTCGTTCACGTTCTCCAGAACCCGGCGGTCGTACACGCCATCGACTGCCTTTCGGATGGCTTCGCGATCGATATCGGTCGCATAGATCGTGATACTGACGTTTTTCCGCGCCATCATGAGGTCGTGTGCGAGGATGGCGTACGAGTACGGCTCTTCGCCGGTAGCACAGCCCGCACACCAGATCCTGATGCTGCTCTTCTTCGCGGCAAGCGAGGGGAGGATATCCTGCCGCAGAAGGCTATAGACCTCCTGGTCGCGGAAAAATTTGGTGACGTTGATTGTGAGAGCATTCCTGAGAAACTCAACCTCGGCGGGGTTTGCGAAGAGGTACTTGTGGTAATCGTCGTAGGTCTCCTGCTTTGTAAGGCGCATCCGGGAGAGGATGCGCCGTTTGATGTAGTCTTCTTTGTACTGTGAGCACCGGATATGAACCAGTTTCTCGATGCTCCTCTGGAGTGACAAAAATGCATCCGTCATTGCTTTCGATACCGTGTCTCTGCGCCGCAGGGTTTTGTTCCGGCAGCATCTCCGCTGCCGATCAGGTGTTCAGGTGTTCCTCGAGGTTGCCGATCACCTTGAGGATATCGATCCAGATGACCAGGTTCTTTGCCTTCTGGGTATCGTCGCTCCCTCCCTTGATGATGCCCTTGACGAAGGAGCCGATACTCGAGGATATGCCGTCGCTCATCTTCTCGATATCGGTAGAGTGCACCTGGATAACACTATGGACGTCGTCGACGATGATGCCGACGTTCGCTCCGCCGGTCGCCTCGGGGATCAGGACGACGATCTTCTGGCTCTCCCCTATCTGGCTGCCCGGGAGCCCGAGGAGAGTCTTCAGGTTGATGATGTTCGTGATCTCGCCGCGCAGGTTGATGATCCCGGCCAGGTAGTGCGGAGCCCTCGGGAGTGGAGTGATTGGCATCATCTCCACGATCTCCCGGGCGATCTGGATGTCCATGGCGTAATGCTCCGCTCCCAGCTGGAATTCTACCACATCGATGGTCTCTGTCATCTGCGGGCACCTCAGTTGAGCCTGAACTGTTCCATCATCTTCTTCAGTTGCTCCGTCATTGCAGCAAGCTCGTGCGAGGCGCTTCCGACTTCTTCGGTGGATGCACTAACCTCCTCGGCAAGAGCGGCCATGTCCTCGGTTCTGCCCATGTTCTCCTTTGTCATATCCGTCGAGTCTTCCATCTTCTGCATGACGTTGTTGGTGGAGGTTGCCTGGTCTTCGGTCGCCTTGGTGATCTCGGTGATGCCGTGTGCCACCACTTCGGCTTCATCGATGATCCGGTTGAGCGCCTCGATGGCCTTGTTCACGCTCTCGATACCCTCCTGGATCTCCTGGTGGGACGAGCGCATCGATGTCGCCGTCTTTTCGCTGCTTGCCTGGATCGACCGGATCAGGTTTTCGATGTCCTGGCTTGCGCCTTTGGACTCGCCGGCGAGGTTCCGGATCTCGCCGGCTACGACGGCAAAGCCCCGGCCGTGCTCGCCCGCCCGGGCCGCCTCGATCGCTGCGTTCAGTGCAAGCAGGTTCGTCTGGTTGGCGATATCGGTGATCAGCTTCACAATGT
Source organism: Methanoculleus frigidifontis (assembly GCF_030464345.1). GTDB lineage: Archaea > Halobacteriota > Methanomicrobia > Methanomicrobiales > Methanoculleaceae > Methanoculleus_A > Methanoculleus_A frigidifontis. The sequence goes on from NZ_VCYH01000003.1 coordinate 264,177, forward strand.
TGTTGATCTCCAGCATCTGCGCATTCAGGTCGGTGATCTCCTGCACGCTCTGCAGGGAGACTTCCTCCACAAGCTGCATCTTCGAGGTGGCGACCTGGCCGAGGGCTGCGGCGTCGTTGCCCTCTTTGGCAGCCTTCGACGCATGCTCCATAACCTCCTGCGAGGTGCTTGCAATCTCCTCGATGGATGCGGAGAGATCCGTGATCGCCTGGCCAATCTCCTCGATCTTTTCGAGCTGCCGCCGTGCGTCTTCGCTCGACTGCTGGGTGGAGAGCGCCACCTGCTCGGTTGCACGGATGATCTCGTCCGAACTCTTGCTGACCTCCTGGGTGGTCTGCTCGACCTGCAGTGCCGACTTCACGACCTGCTGCAGGGTGGAGCGGATCGCGGTCAGGGACGTATTGTAGTCCTCTTTCACCTTCTTGAGGGGATCGTCCTCTCCAACGTTCACAAACGCCGTCAGGTTGCCCTTTGCCATCGCGTCCAGGGCACTGCCGAGCTCATCGGCACTGGCGGCCAGTTTCGCGTTCTCCTCCTGGGCGTTTTTCATCAGCAGCTGGACTTCTTCCACCTTGTCGTGCATATCCGTCCAGTCGTTCCAGACGTAGAAGGCCATCTCGATATCGCCGTTCTTGTCCAGAATCGGGATGGCGTTTAAGGTCAGGTACTTCTGCACGCCGTCGGGCCACTTCGCGAGGACGTCGGTCCGTGCCCGCTTCTTCGTCTCGTAGCAGGCGTAGAAGTCGTCGCCGTCGATGACCGTGATGTCGTAGTCGTAGAGCTTCTTGGCGAGGGTCTCTTCGCGGGTTCCCCGCCACATCCGGGCATACTCGTCGTTGATATCGATCCGGCTCTTGTCTGCCCGCAGGACGGCGATGGCGAGCGGGTTGTCCTTGATCATGGTGTCGACACGCTGCTGCGCTGCAGTGGATTCGTTCATCTTCTCGTGCAGTTCCGTCCAGTCGTTCCAGACATAGAAGGCCATCTCGATATCGCCGTTTGCGTCCAGGATCGGGATGGCGTTCAGGGTCAGGTATTTCCGGACGCCGTCGGGCCACTTGACCCTGACGTTGGTGGTCGCCCGCTTCTTCGTCTCGTAGCAGGCATAGAAGTGGTCGCCGTCGAGCACCTCGATGTCGTAGTCATAGAGTTTCTTTGCGAGGGTCTCTTCGCGGGTTCCCCGCCACATCCGGGCATACTCATCGTTGATGTCGAGGCGGCTCTTGTCGGCACGCAGGACGGCGATGGCGAGCGGGTTGTCCTGGATCATCGTGTCGACCCGCGCCTGCGCCGTCTTGGCCTCTTCTGCCTTATCGTGCACCTCCGTCCAGTCGTTCCAGACGTAGAAGGCCATCTCGATCTCCCCGTTTTCATCGAGGATGGGGATGGCATTGAGGGTCAGGTACTTCTGCACGCCGTCGGGCCACTTCGCGAGGACGTCGGTCCGTGCCCGTTTCTTCGTCTCGTAGCAGGCGTAGAAGTCTTCGCCGCCGATGACCGTGATATCGTAGTCGTAGAGCTTCTTGGCGAGGGTCTCTTCGCGGGTCCCCCGCCACATCCGGACGTACTCGTCGTTGATATCGATCCTGCTCTTGTCGCCCCGCAGCACCGCGATGGCGAGCGGGTTGTCCTTGATCATGGTGTCGACGCGGTGCTGCATCCGCTTGATCTCTTCCTCCTCTCTGCGCAGCTCGGTGACGTTATTGTAGACGACCAGCAGGCCGGTGAGCTCGCCTTTGTCGCTCAGGATCGGGATGCCGTACTGCTCGAGAGCGTAGGTTCCGGTCGGGAACTCGACGGTGACTTCGCCGTACGACCGCTGCTTCTCGCCGATGGCCTTCCTGATCCCGTCTCCCTTCTGGGAGAGGACACGGAAGTCGCGGAGGGTCATGGCCATGACCTTCTCCCGCGCGAAACCACTCAGTCTGACGAAGGCGTCGTTGGTGACCGTCACCTTCATCTCCGGATCGACGACCAGGATGGGCATCGGGTTCTGCTCGACGATGGTCTCGGACCGCTTCTGGAGCTCGGCGATCTCGTCCATCTGGGTCTTCAGTTCCTCTTCCTCTTCCCGCTGCCTCGTCACGTCGTTGTAGACGATCAGCAGGCCGGTGAGCTCGCCTTTGTCGCTCAGGATCGGGATGCCGTACTGCTCCAGGATAAGGGTTCCCGTCGGGAACTCGACGACGACCTCTCCGTACGATCGCTGCTTCTCGCCGATGGCCTTCTTGATCCCGTCCCCTTTCTGGGAGAGGACGCGGAAATCGCGGAGGGTCATGGCCATGACCTTCTCCCGCGCGAAACCGCTCAGTCTGACGAAGGCGTCGTTCGTGACCGTCACTTTCATCTCCGGATCGACGACCAGGATGGGCATCGGGTTCTGCTCGACGATGGTCTCTGACCGCTTCTGGAGTTCGGCGATCTCGTCCATCTGGGTCTTCAGCTCCTCTTCCTCTTCCCGCTGCTTCGTCACGTCGTTGTAGACGATCAGGATCCGCTCGATATCGCCCCTGTCGTCCAGAAGCGGGATGCCGTACTGCTCGAGGGTGAAGGTGCCTGCCGGCAGTTCGACGACGACCTCTCCGAAGGCCTTCCGCTTCCCCTTCACCGCCTGCCCGATCCCGTCACCCTTCTGGGAGACAATACGGAAGTCGCGGAGGGTCATGGTCGTGATCTTCTCCTCCGGAATGCCGCTCAGCTTCGCATATGCCTCGTTCGTGACGGTTATACGGAAGTCCGCATCCACCACGAGCATCGGCATGGGGTTCTGCCCGATGATCTCGTCGGAAGTCTTGCGAATGTTCTCCACGAGCTGCATGCTCTGCTGAACCTCCTGCTCTTCACCCTCGACTTTCTCAAGGAGCGTATTGATGGAGGCAGCAAGTGATCTGAATGCCTCCGGAATCCCCGCAGGGTCGATTCTGCCGGAGAAATCTCCGGCAACTGCTTTTCCGAGTACGGCCTCGATCGCGGGCGGCACCTCGGCCGGCGCCTGGCCCGTCGTCCCGCTCACGCCGGTACCCACGGCCCCCGTGAACAGTGCTTTTCTTCCTGGTTTGTCGGTCATAGTTTTTCTTCCTCCCTTCCGGATTCTCCCGTCGCTTCAGTTCCAGTTCTGTATCGTGGACGCAATCGTTCGATACATCTCTCCTGCGTCGCTTTCGGGTGCATAGTGCGAGATGGGCAGCCCCTTCTGCTGCGTCTCGTAGATCTTCGGCGAGTACGGAACCGTGAAGACCTGCTTGAAGTGTTTCTTCACCTCGTCCTCAAGGTCGGTCAGCCTCTGGCGCTCTTTCTCGTCATCCGGGGATGCCCTGGGAGCAAAAAGGCGTTTGATGAAGAGTGCCAGTCCTCCTGTCGATTCGTCTTTTGCTTCGCCCGGCCGGTTCCAGCGTGTCAGAATGGCAACGTCGGTCTCGACTCGTGCGCCGAGAATCTCTCCGATATCATCGAAGATGGTGGAGAGGGCTCCTATCCCTTTGAGTGCGAACGTGCCGGGATCAAGGGTCACGATGGTGTGGTCGGCTGCAACGAGGCCGTTGATAACGAACTGGCCCATGCTCGGAGGAGTATCGATCAGGATGTAGTCGTACTGCGCTACCATCGGCGTCAGCAGTTCCCTGAGAATTCCCGCACGGTCACCGATGTTGTAGAGGTACGGCTCGACGCCGACGAGGTCGAGGGTCGCCGGTGCGAGATCTACCCCCGAAGCGGTGGGAATGATGATCTCTGCGAGGGGGACGTCCGGGAACCCCTCAAAGACGCTCATGAACACGTCATACATGCTGTGCTCCAGCGAGTCCGGTTCAACGCCGAGCCCGGTTGTGGCGTTGGCCTGCGGATCGCAGTCGACGACGAGCACCTTCTTTCCGGCTTTCTGGAGAAACCCTGCAATGTTGATGCACGATGTCGTTTTTCCTGTCCCACCTTTATGGTGGGCGAACGCTACGATGGTAATGCTAGCACCCCTATTACGTGTATTTGCAATATGTGAACTTAAATCTATTTTTCCTGTATGGGCACTCATGCCGCCGGTTATCTCATTTCCTGAATCATTGGTTCACTTTTTTGCCGGAAAGGGGCGGCATGTCTCCGGCTGCCGGGACGATGGATTCACGCGGAGTATCGAAGACCGGATTTTTGGGATTGCCGGCAGTTCCGGCATATCTCGCCTCCCGGGGGCTTTAGCATGCGGCCGGCGGGCGGTTCGGCCATGGTATCCACGGAGCGATCCCGGCATGCCCCGGCGGGGATAATGTCAGAGCCGGGATCGCAAAGAATAATTCTCTTTCTGCTCCACACTCAATCAATGTCCAAAAAATGTGCGGCTCTTTGTATTCTCATCCTCGGCGTGGCGATCGGCGCTGCCGGCTGCCTGGGCGACGGTTTCAGTTTCGGGGATGCGGTCTATGCCGACGATGCGCTCACTATCGGGATAGAGAGTTCCCGAGACGTGGCCGGTGCGGTCATGCAGGTCGGGGTGACCGAGATGGCCGGTTTTTCGCAGAACGAGATCTCCACCGAGGCGGTCTACGTCGATCTCCGGCAGGGTATGCACGAGTACACCTATGCGATCGGTCTTGCGCCCGGTGAGTACCGGGTCTACCTTCTCCTCTTCGTCGACGGCGAACGGGTTGCCTCCGTGATCCGGGATGTGGAGGTGTAGGCGGTGAACCGGGAGGGCATCGCTGCGGCACGGGGGCTTGCACCGGCCGACAGCGTCTATACGAACTGCGAGATCTTCAACCCGTTCGCCTGCACGTGGGAGAAGACCGGCCTTGCGGTGAAAGACGGCCTTGTCGTCGGGCTTGGCGAGTATACCGGCCGAAAGGAGGTCGACTGCGGCGGCGCCCGGATCGTCCCGGGGCTGATCGACGCCCATGTCCACATCGAGAGTTTGCTCCTCACGCCTGCGGAGTACGCCCGCCTTGTCCTCCGGCACGGCACCACGACGGTGGTGGCGGATCCCCATGAGATAGCGAACGTCTGCGGCTCTGCGGGCATCGAGTACATCCTGCGCGAGAGCGGTGCGACGCCGCTCGATATCCTGGTAATGCTCCCGTCCTGCGTCCCGGCGACGCCGATGGACCGGGGCGGCGCGGTGCTCGGCCCCGAGGACCTCAGGGCGTTCGTCGGCCGCGACGGTGTCATCGGCCTTGGGGAGATGATGAACGTCCCCGGCGTGCTGGCCGGGGACGGCGAGGTCGCAGAGAAGCTCGATCTCTGTGCAATCGTCGACGGCCACGCACCGCTGCTGTCCGGCAAAGACCTGAACGCCTACATGTATGCAGGGATTGACAGCGATCACGAGTGCACGCAGCTCCCGGAGGGCCGGGAGAAACTGCTGCGGGGGATGTACGTCATGATGCGGGAGGGTTCGACGGAGCGGAACCTCCGGGAGCTGGTGCCGCTCGTCGATGCCTGCACCGCCCCGCGCTGCTGCTTTGCGACCGACGACCGGCACGTGGATATGCTGCTTGGCGCGGGGCATATCGACGACTGCATCCGGAAAGCCATCTTTTACGGGTGTGAACCCGAGATCGCGCTCCGTATGGCGACCCTCTCCGCCGCCGAGCGTTTCGGGCTGCACGACCGGGGTGCGCTCGCTCCCGGCAGGATAGCCGACTTCTGCATCCTCGACGATTGCGAGACCTTCCGGGTGGCGCGGACGTTCAAGCGGGGTATTGAGGTCGTCGATCCGGGCTACCGCGCTCCGGCCGCTCTCCGGCGCCCGCCGGTTGCCCGGCTGCCCGTCCCCGGAGATCTCGCGATCGCCGGCGAGGGCGTTGCCCGGGTCGTCGGTCTCGTCCCCGGCCAGATCATGACCGAAGACCTCCGGTTCGCGGTGGCGGGGGCGAGCCTCCCCGATACCGGCCGCGACATCCTCAAAGCGGTGGTCACTGACCGGTACCGCGGGAGCGGTTTCGGGGTCGGGCTCGTCCACGGGTTCGGCCTTCTCACGGGTGCGCTGGCGAGCAGCGTCTCCCACGACTCGCACAACATCGTAGCGGTCGGTGCGGACGACGGCGCCATCGTCCGGGCGATCGCCGAGGTTGCCGGGCTCGGCGGCGGGATGGCGGCCGTATCGGACGGGGCGGTCACGTCGCTCCCGCTGGACTGTGCCGGACTGATGTCGACGCTTCCCTACGACGAGGTCGCCCGGCGCCTGGCGGACCTCGAGGAGCATGCCCGGAGCCTCGGCGCCGTGGCGAATCCCTTTATGTACCTCTCCTTCCTCGCGCTGACCGTGATCCCGCACCTGCGGGTGACGGAGCGGGGTGTCTTCGACGTCGACGCCTTTGCGGACGTGCCGCTGTTTGTTCCGTAAGTGCCGGTCGGTGAGGGGGCTGACCGCCTCTCCTCACCTCACCCCCCTCCTCTGCGATTGCCATCTCGGTCCGCCGGGTCCGGGAAGGCGAGAGTCAAAGATTCTCTTCAATCTTCAGAAGAGGATCAGCACCGCCGCGCCTGCGGCCATCATCGCCGCTCCGGGGAATCGGGTGTGGAGTTCTCCTTCGCGGAGGATCAGTCCGCCGTACAGGACGGTCATGAGAATGCTCAGCCGTTTCATCGATATGACGTACGGCACGATCTGGACGGAGAGCGCGAGATTGATCGAGACCGCTCCGGCCGCGAGAACGGCGCCCGTTATGAGAAGAGGCCTGACGGCGAGAGGCTGACGGGCTCTTTCCTCCCGCTCCCCTCGGTTCCGTGCTGCAATGCCGAGGACGACGCCCATGACGGTCAGGATGCACGCCGTCCCGAAAAGCGGGTCTGAGTTTAAGAGTGCCAGTTTGTCGGCGTTGGCGCCGATGCTGAAGAGAAATGCGACGGCCAGCATTGCGAGGATTCCTGCATCGCTCCGCATCTTCCTGAAAGGGTCGAGAAGGCCGGCCGGTTTTCCGGTCATGGTGAGGACGTAGGCGCCGGCTGCGACGGATGCGATCCCGATGAGCCCGAAAGTGTCCGGAAACTCCCCGAGCATCACTGCGGACGTGACGATGAGAAACAGGGGGGTGAAGGCTATCATCGGCACGGCGAGCGAGATGTCGGTCGTCTGCAGCGCCCGGTAGTACAGGGTTGCTGCCAGGGTGTTCACTCCCGCCGAGGTGAGGACGGCGGGGTAAAACATGTCTCCGAGCGTCGGGGTTCCCATGGCGGCCGATGCGGCGAGCAGGAGCGTCCCCGAGCAGAGGAATGTGCCTGCAGCAAAGGTAACTGCTCCGATATCGCCGACATAGCGCTTGACGAGTATGGAGTATGCCGCATCGAGCGTTGCACCCGCGACGGCGAAGGCGATCCAGAGCATCTCGCCCCTGGTTGGGGGCCGATCTCTTATGCATTGCTGAGCAGGAAGATCGCGGCGAGGATGATCGGCTGATGGAGGAAGTAGATGAAGAGGGAGTGGCGCCCCAGGAACGCGAGCGGCCGGGCTGCTCCGGGCTCCGCAATCTTCACCGAAAATCCTCTGGTGCCTTCGGGGTAGAACTTCTTGCCGAAGTAGATCCCGAAGAGGACGAGCCCGAACCAGGGGAGGAGCGGGACGTAGTCGAGGCTGGTGAACGACGATGGGTGGATGCCGAGCCAGAGCAGCGGCCAGGGGCCGGTGATGGCGTTCGTGACGTAGCCCGCGAAAAGAGCCGCGACGCCGAAGAGAAGGTTGGCCTCCTCGAAGCGTATGAAGAACGGGGCGATGATGACGGCGATCCCGATGAAGTGGAGGATGCCGAAGACGATGTAGCCCGACGGCAGGAAGAGGTAGGTCGCGGCGGTGACGACGAGGCCGTAGCCGAAGATGGTTGCGCCCCTTTTCAGATATTTCCTGCGGAGAGCCTGCGCATCAAGCCGCCTGCTCGAGCGTGCGTAGCTGATCGTCAGCGAGAGGCCGACAAGAAAGATGAACGTGGATGCCGTGGCGTATGCCAGCATCCGCCAGAACCCGGTCGCAACGGTGACCGTGACGATGCCGAAGTAATTGAGGTCGAAGACGGCGTGGAAGAGGATCATCGTGACGACGGCGATGCCCCGGGCGGCATCGATCTCCCAGTAGCGGCCGGAGATGGCCGTCCCCGTCATGGGCTCCACAGCATCAGAAGGCGGCACGCTGCACGTCCACTCCGCAGAGCGGGCAGGTCGTAAGCTCCTCGATCTCCTGCATCTGTTCTTCCGTCGGCTGGTTGTAGATCCGGGAAAAGCCGCAGTGCCTGCTGCACTCAAGAACAATAAAGAGACTGCATATCCTGCCCATGGTCGGTCACATCATCTCGTCGTGGTCTTCTTTTTCAGTATGGTGCCCGCAGCTCATAAGTATATCACCGCTCCCGTACACGTGATCGGAAAAGTGGCCGGCAAGATGATCGCCTGCGCACGGATCGAAGAGATGCCGGTAGTGCCCTCCGAAACAACTGATACTCCCTTTGTTGCGATCGCGTCCGGGTGTTCCCGATTGATTGCACCCCGGGGCACGGCTTTCCATTGGGTATCGCCATGACTGCCCCCGCCCCCCGGGGCGGGGGAGGTATGCGGATCTTTGCGTAAGACAGGGGAGGGGGGAAGCCCCCATACACGCTACCGTGCCCTCTGGGTGCACCGAAATTCCTGGTGCTATCGGCGGGGTCTAGGCAATAGATGAGGTTCCATCTCTTGCTCCGGATGACCGCAATCCGGGGTATTCGGGGGCACGGCTTTCCCCTGGGTATCGCCATGACTGCCCCCGCCCCTTGAGGGGCGGGGGAGGAGGCCGGAGGCCGGGTGGGGTGGGGTTGACAATGTCTGGGGATCTTCGCGGGAGACAGGGGAGGGGAAAACCCCTCCCCGTCAGCCCCACCCCCATGGTAATAGCCACCACGGTTCACGGCATGCGGGCATGCGTGAGAAAAAAGGCCGAACTTCGGGAACCGGCCTGATCAGGCACCAATCTCGTCCGGGAAGAATGACAGCCGGAAGAGAGCTTCACCAAAGCCCGATCATGGAAATCTTCTCCCCATGGTATTTTCTCATGAACGCGGGTTGGTGCGCACCATAATTCGGTCGGATTCTCTGAGATCACGTATCAGGTATATGCTGGAGCACTACCGAGATGCCGCAGCGGTTCTCGTTTCCCCTCACCGCAGCAGCCCGAGGTGGGCGAGGAGGTCCGAGAACCGCTGCAGGACATAGTCGGCCCCGTGCTCGCCCGAGGTGTCGGTCCTCCAGTCGCCGTAGGCGGCAAACGCCGTCGCCATCCCGAGCCTGCGTCCGCCGGCGATATCGCGTGCCGGACTGTCGCCAACTATCATCGCCGACCGGGGCGATGCGCCGAACTCCCGGAGGATGTAGAGGAACGAGTCAGGTTCGGGCTTTCGCTTCCCGGAGACGTCGGGGGTCACGACCAGTTCGAAGTGGTCGATGAGCCCGGTGCGGGCCAGCCGCTTTTCCGCCTGGGAGAGCTCCGCATCCGTCGCGACGGCGAGCCGCAGCCCGGCATCGCGGAGGCGGCGGAGCGTCGCATCGACCTCCGGGTAGGGCTCAAGACCCCGGAGTTTCGCGTCTTCGTAGATGCGGCAGCATGCCCCGAAGGTCTCTGGACAGCAGATGCCGATCGTGTTTAGGTAGTCGCGGATGTTGTCGTGGTGCTCGAACCCATGGACGCCCCGGAGGAAGTAGCGGAAGCACTCTTCCGCATCCCCGGCGCCGGCATACTCGACGATTCCCCGGCACGCCTCCCGTTTTGCCGTCACAAAATCGAAGAGGGTGTTGTCCATATCGCAGATCACGGTGGTTATGGGGTTGCTGGCTGCGTGGCAATGTGGTATCATATGGTTGCTACCCTGGTCTCCATAGCCCTTATCGCGCGAAACGTATGTAACTATCTCATCGGTGTACATGGTATACCGAGCCCGGGGAAGATCCGCACTGCGGCAGGTGTGCCTCGCAGATGTACCGGGCACATGTCCGTCGGCAGTTGAACGGCAAGCGGTCGTGGGTAGCCATTGGATAGTGGTGCCCGATGTGCGGCATGTTCGATGAGGGCGCGATCGCGTCCCTGCCGGTGATCACCTCGGGTTTGCCCGCGGCATGCGGCCGTGCCCTGAAGGCGCGACGACGCGTTATCGCCAGGGCCATCTGGACACAACCCGGCGCCCACCGCTGCAGGCCCGGCGAGGTCTCTGCCTCTTCTCCTGAGTGTGATTGCCCTTCCGGGACTCGGCGGTATACGGGCCTTTTTGGGAGATGAACGAGTAGACCCTCTTATTTTGTAATGGGGTTCACCTATTGCCTGGTTGAGGATAAAAACTACTATATGGGCATCTACAGATATACGCATTTATGTTGGCACGCCTCCCTTTGTTCTCTATAGGTCGCACGATGTGCTGTTTTTGCACCAATACGTCGCCTTTTCGGCTTATTCTTCTTGGAGCGCTCCTCTTTGGAATGTGTCTGGTACTGCCGGCCGCCGCGTACAGCGGCGGCACCGGCACGGTAGGCGATCCCTACCGGATCGGCACACGGGATGATGTCATCGCTCTCGGAGCCGATTCCGCACACTGGGACAACCATTTCATCGTAACGAATGACATTTCCCTCGCTGCCGGAAGCCCGACGGAGACGATCGGGAATGCAAGCACGAAATTCAACGGCACTTTCGACGGCCAGGGGTATACCATCAGCGATTTTGTGATGGATAAGAGCGGTTCCGATTATATCGGCTTCTTTGGCCATCTTGGTTCAGGTGCGGAGATTACGAATCTCCGGATCACGGCTGGCGATGCCGGCGTATCCGGACAGAATTATGTAGGTGTCCTTGCTGGTCGCAACAATGGTGGTACCATCACAGACTGCTCTGCAACCGGGAGGGTCACTGCCAGTTCGGAAGCCGGTGGTCTTGTTGGGTATAATAACCATGGCACCATCACGAGCTGTTCTGCAACGGGGAGTGCCGCTGCCACCATGTGGTATGCCGGCGGTCTTGTCGGTCTGAACTATAAGGGTACCATCACGAGCTGTTACGCAACCGGGAACGCCGCTGCCGGGAGTGGTTACGCCGGTGGTCTTGTTGGCGTCAGCGATGGGGGCACCATCACGGGCTGTTATGCAACCGGGAATGCCACTGCCGGGAGTTATGCCGGTGGTCTTGTTGGAGCCAGTGCCGGCACCATCACGGGCTGCTATGCCTCCGGGAGCGGCACTGCCGGGATTGGTTATGCCGGGGGTCTTGTTGGTGTGAATACGGGCACCATCACCAACTGTTATCGGCACTATACCGGCGGCGATTGTCTTGACGGCACCTATGTTTCCGATCGCACGAAGTTCAGGGACATCGCGTTCCTCACCGGCACGACACCCGGTGACGGTCTGAACTGGTCTCACGATATCATCAGCACCGATGCAGACCCGTCAAAGGTCTGGCGGGTGTTTCCCTACAAGGGCCGGTATCCGATCTTCCAGTGGCAGTCGTTTGGTACCGGTACGATTACGGTAAATTCGGTTCCGGCAGGTGCTGACGTCTCCTTCAATGGCGTTGCCACCGGGAGGATGACCAACACAACGGTGTCTGATCTGCCGGAAGGCGAATACAATATCACCGCTGAACATGGAGGGCCCGCCTTCTCACCGGCCTTTTCGGTGGTACTGCTTGCGGCGGACGAAACAAAAACCGTGGAGTTTACCCTGTACAGCGGCGGAAGCGGTACGCCGGATGACCCGTACCGGATCAGCACACGGGATGATGTCATCTCCCTCGGAGCCGATTCCGCAAACTGGGACAAACACTTCATTGTAACCAATGACATCTCCCTCGCTGCCGGAAGCCCGACGGAGACGATCGGGAACAAAAGCAGTGCGGAGTATTACTTCACCGGCACGTTCGACGGCCAGGGGTATACCATCAGCGATTTTGTGATGGATAAGAGGTATTCTTATTGTGTCGGCTTCTTTGGCTATCTTGGTTCAGGCGCGGAGATCAGGAATCTCCAGATCGCGACTGGTGATGCCGGCGTCATTGGAGATGAACATGTAGGTATCCTTGCTGGTTACAACGATGGGGGCACCATCACGAACTGTTCTGCAACCGGGAGCGTCACTGCCGACGTGAATGCCGGAGGTCTTGTTGGTTACAGCGATAGGGGCACCATCACGAACTGTTCCGCAACCGGGAGTGCCACTGCTGATGATTATGCCGGCGGTCTTGTCGGACGTAATCTCTATGGCACCATCACGAGCTGCTCTGCAACCGGGAGTGCCACTGCTGATGACAATTATGCCGGCGGTCTTGTTGGGTGTTTCTATTATGGCACCATCACAAACAGTTCTGCAACCGGGAGTGCCACTGCCTGGAGTTATGCCGGTGGTCTTGTTGGATGCGGCGCCGGCACCATCACAAACTGCTCTGCAACCGGGAGTGCCACTGCCCGGAATAATTATGCCGGCGGTCTTTTGGGATACACTGATATTACCAGCACCATCACGAGCTGCTCTGCAACCGGAAGTGCCACTGCCACCATGTGGTATGCTGGCGGTCTTGTTGGGAGAAACCGTTATGGCACCATCACGAGCTGCTATGCAATCGGGACTGTCACTGCCTGGGAGTATGCCGGCGGTCTTGTTGGTTACGACTATGATGGCACCATCACGGGCAGCTATGCAACCGGGAGTGTCACTGCCCGGAATAATTATGCCGGCGGTCTTGTTGGACAAGATTATGGCACTATAACGAACTGTTATGCAACGGGGAATGCCACTGGCGGTAATTATACCGGTGGTCTTGTCGGTTACAACGATGGGGGCACCATCACCAACTGTTATCGGCACTATGCCGGCGGCGATTGTCTTGACGGCACGCACGTCCCCGATCGTACGAAGTTTGGGGACATTGCTTTCCTCACCTGCGATACACCCGGTGACGGTCTGAACTGGTCTCACGATATCATCAGCACCGATGCAGATTCAGCAAAGGTCTGGCGGGTGTTTCCCTACAAGAGCCGGTATCCGATCTTCCAGTGGCAGTCGTTTGGTACCGGTACGATTACCGTAAACTCGGTTCCGGCAGGCGCGGACGTTTCCTTTAATGGCGTTGCCACCGGGAGGACGACCAACACAACGGTGTCTGACCTGCCGGAAGGCGAATACAATATCACCGTTGAACGTGGCGACGTCATCTTCTCATCGGCCTTTTCAGTGGTACTCCTTGCGGCGGATGGAACGGAAACCGTGGAGTTTATCCGACTATACAGCGGTGGAAGCGGTACGCCGGATGACCCGTACCGGATCAGCACTCGGGGCGATGTCATCTATCTCTCCATCGATTCCGTACACTGGGAGAACCATTTCATCGTAACGAGCGACATCTCCCTCGCTGCCGGAAGCCCGACAGAGACGATCGGGAACAAAAGCAGTGCGGAGTATTATTTCAACGGCACTTTTGATGGCCAGGGGCATACAATCAGCGATTTTGTGATGGATAAGGGCAGCTCGAATTATATCGGTTTGTTTGGCTGTCTCGGTTCAGGTGCGGAGATCAGGGATCTCAGGATCGCGGCAGGCGATGCCGGCGTCACTGGAGCTGAGTACGTAGGCATCCTTGCCGGTCACAACGATGGGGGCACCATCACAGACTGTTCTGCAACCGGGAGCGTCACTGCCGACGTGAGTGCCGGTGTCCTTGCTGGTAGCAACTATTATCATGGCACTATCACGAGCTGCTCTGCAACCGGGAGTGTCACTGCCGGGAATTATGCCGGCGGTCTTGTTGGGAGAAACATGGGCACCATCACGAGCTGTTCTGCAACCGGGAGTGCCACTGCCGGCAACTATACCGGTGGTCTTGCTGGAAGCAGCACTGGCACCATCACGAGCTGTTCTGCAACCGGGAATGCCACTGCCGGGAGCAATTATGCCGGCGGTCTTGTCGGTTACAGCTATGATGGCACCATCACGAGCTGCTCTGCAACCGGGAGTGCCACTGCCGGGAGCAATTATGCCGGCGGTCTTGCTGGTAATAGCCTTGGCACCATAACAAACTGTTATGCAACCGGGAATGCCACTGCCGGTAACTGTGCCGGCGGTCTTGCTGGATATAGCGAGCGCACCATCACGCGCTGCTATGCAACCGGGAGTGCCGCTGCCGGGAATTATGCCGGCGGTCTTGTTGGTAGGAACTGGGCCACCATAACAAATTGTTATGCAACCGGGAGTGCCGCTGCCAGTTCGGATGCCGGCGGTCTTGTTGGAGATAACGGGCGCACCATCACTAACTGTTATCGGCACTATACCGGCGGCGATTGTCTTGACGGCACCTATGTTTCCGATCGTACGCAGTTTGGGGACATTGCGTTCCTCACCGGCACGACACCCGGTGACGGTCTGAACTGGTCTGCCGATAGTATCAGCACCGATGCAGACCCGTCAAAGGTCTGGCGGGCGTTTCCCTACAAGGGCCGGTATCCGATCTTCCAGTGGCAGTCGTTTGGTACCGGTACGATTACGGTAACCTCGGTTCCGGCAGGTGCTGACGTTTCCCTCAATGGCGTTGCCACCGGGAGGACGACCAACACAACGGTGTCCGATCTGCCGGAAGGCGAATACAACGTCACGGTAGAGAAAGCCGGGTATCAGCCGGCTCCGGTCCTGACCGTTCAGGTCAACCCGAACGAGACCGCGGAGGCCGCGTTCACCCTCACCCCGGTGGGAACCGCTCCGGTCGCGAACTTCACCGCCAATGTCACCGCAGGAATGAGGCCGCTCACCGTGCAGTTCGCCGACACCTCCACCGGCGAGCCGACCTTCTGGTCGTGGTCGTTCGGCGACGGCGAGACCTCCTCCGAGCAGAACCCGGTCCACACCTACACCGCGGCCGGCGCCTACACGGTGAACCTGACGGTGACGAACGCCGCCGGCACCGATGCAACGTCCGTGCCGGGGTATATCACCGTCGAACGCGGGACGGTCAGCATCACGGCTCCGGGAGGCGGCAGTGCGACCATCGGTGATGCGATCACTCTCACCGGGACGAACACCGACAGCACGACAACCTACCTCTTCCTGACCGGGCCCGGGCTGCCGCTGGCGGGTGCCAACCTCATGAACCTCTCGATGCCCGTGGTGAGCGGCAGCGCCGCGACGTTCACCGTCGCCGCCGTCGCGGTCGACGACACCTGGGAGCATTGCTGGGACACCGGGGCGGTCTGGGGCGGCGCCCTGCAGGAAGGCGTGTATACCGTCTACGCCGTCTCGGAACCGAAATCACGGACTGACCTTGCCGGCATCCCGCATGCAACCGTCGCCATACGGTTCGCCGTTCCCGGGCAGTCGAACGCATCCTTCGTCGCGGACGTGACGGGCGGCCCTGCCCCGCTCACGGTGCAGTTCACCGACACCTCGTCGATCAGCGCGACCTCCTGGTCATGGACGTTCGGCGACGGCGGCACTTCGACCGCACAGAATCCGGTGCACACCTACGCGGCAGCGGGTAACTACACTGTCACGCTCGCGCTCAGCGGCGGCGGCGAGACCTGCACGCGGTCTGCATACATCAAGGTCACGCCGGTCCTCTTCGGCGACGCGAACGGCGACGGTGCGGTCAACCAGGCCGACACCCTGCGGGTGCTCAAAGAGGTCGTCGGCCTTGAGACAAAACCGGCGAGCGGCACCGAACAGTTCCAAAAGACCGACGTCCACAGAAACGGGATCATCGATGTCAGCGACGCCCTCTTCATCGCCCAGTACAACGTCGGACTGCGGGACGTCTGGTTCGTGATTGCTTGAAGATTTTTCCCCTCTTTTCAACTTCCCTGTCATTGTGTCGTATGATGATAGTCCTCATCCATTACCTGGCCACGATACGAGGAACTCTATTCATCATGCTGCCTATCAGCAATGCCATTCCTTGTCATGCCGCCTGGGATGACAGGGTGCATGGCCGGCTATAAACAGTTCTAAGTAACCTTCCCTATTTCGGGGTGTATGAAATTCGGTAGCCCGGATAGTGGTGCCCTCCCTTACGGTATAGCGTAACGCCTACGTCCCTATCGTTGAGGGTTTGAGCATGTTTCAGATTACATGCGACGGTAAACCGATAACACCCCGGAACGCAGATGGTGAAACGCAGCTACAACAGCTCTTTCACCGGGAACTTGGGCGCGGATTCCGCTGCCACTCATGCATGTACGCGGCGTATGCGGGACAGAGTAAAGGACGCATACGCGCGTGTGAGGGGCGGATGCGCACGCCCTCGAACCGTTCAGTTTACGTGGTTCATACGTTGCGTGGAAGCAACGTTATTCCCGGTTATCGCTCGATCCCAAGGTCGATGAGTCTTCTGCATACGGTCACCTCCCGCATGAATTCGTCCCCTGCAGCATCGTCGCCGAACCGGAGTTTGAGGTCGTCAAGCGCGTTCCCCTTTCCGCCGTACTCGCCGAGGATATCCACGCCGTTGCAGCGTATGAACCCGAAGGCGGCGGCGAGGGTGAAGAGAAACTCCCGGAAGGCTCCGGCGGAGCAGTAGGCGGTCTCCGCGGTATACGGCCGCTCGAAGAAGAAGTACTCGATCCCCTCGGCATCGCAGAGATCGGCCATATAGATATCTGCCGTGAGCAGGACCGGGAGTGCGTAACGCTCCTCCTCGAACCGCCGCAGCGCCCGGGCGATGTTGAGATCGTTCTCCGCGTTCCTGTGTGAGTGCTGCCCGGGGGACGCGATCTCGGTTGCCCGGTCGCGGATGCTCCGGTACTCCCGCAGCGCAAGGTATGCGGCTTTCCGCGATTTCCTGGTGCGCTTGTTCTCGAGTTCGCCGATGAGCGGCGCGTACGCAGGGGCGTGCCCGGCGATCTCGGCGATCCTCTCGGCACTGTACTTGTGGTTGATGGCAAAGGTGATCTCGTCCCTGACCGTGTCGACGATCAGGTACTGCGCCGGATCGATCGCAGGGCAGCGGGATGCGAACCGGTGGTAGAAGAGGTTCGTGTCGAGGCCGAAGAAGACGTCCTTCTTCAGGCGGCGGTATGCGGGCACCATCTCCTCAAAGGCGTCCTGGTTGTCGTACCTGAGAATGCCGCTTGCCAGCAGACACTCGAGGAGATCGGAGAAGGAGGGGAGTTCGCCGGCGACGGAACCGAACGACTCCTGCCGGGCGGAGAGCGTCTCCCTGTCGGCAGAGATCTCCAGGGCATATCCGGCGTCGTGCGGCCGTGCGACCAGGAGGTCGCCTTCGTAGAGCGGATAGGAGATGCGGACCTCCCCGAGGGTGTTGAGCAGAACCTGCACCTCGTCGGCACGGACGATTGCGTCGATCATGCGGAGAGCGCTGCCTCCTGCTCCCGGGTGAAGTCCCGGATCTGCTGTATCTGGAAGGGGATCATCATATACGGCTTCGCAACGTTATCGATGCTCTTCATGGCGAGGTAGTAGATGTGCCGGATTTCGAGGCCTGCTCGCGCGGTGGCGACGAGGGCGCCGGCGACCATGGCCTTCCTCCCCGAGGTGATGTCCAGCCCCACGACGAACCCCTCTTCGCCCAGGGTTCTGACGAGCGATCCGACCATCCGGCCCGCGCCGGCAAAGTCCGCCTCCGGGACCGTCCGGAGATGCACCTCCGGGCGTAGCCCGAAGGACTCTGAGATGATCCCGATGCCGCCCGCAGCTTTCTGGGTGCTCTCTGTGTACGGCTCCTCGGCGATGATGTAGACCTGCTCCGGCCAAAACCCCTTCTCGCGCAGAACGGCGTGGTAGGCGTTCACGAGCGCCCAGGTCGATCGTCCGAGGAACGTGATATATGCAGCCTTCGGCATCGGGTATGCTCCGACTCAAAATCTCTCCCTGCATCTATTTAGGTTTTATCGGAGACTTGCTACAGCGCCCGGACGGTAATTTTACGGAACAATTCGCGTTCCCCGGCACTCTCAGATGGGTATATATTCGACTCGCATGATATCATCGCACAGACTATTGCCCGGGTATAATTTGCTTTTTTCTCATTTTATTTGCTAAAAATGGCTTAATTTATAAACGGGCGCCTCTGAAAAAGAAGGAAATTTAAGAACTCTTTTATTGCTCCGTGCCGATAGGAATCATTGGGTAGATCCTCCGGATACCGTTGGAGGGGCTGAGAGACGATGGGGTACGACGCACGATCGCAAACGCCGCAGGAGATATGGGGTCTTGTCGACCCTGACCGGCGGCGGAGGACGCGCCACGAGGCGATTGAGGAAGGCGAACTGATCGAGATCACCCGGATGGGGAAGGATGTGGGCATTGCCTATCCGCTTGCCGTGTCGGCACGCGCGGCGGAGTGTCTGGTGCCGTTCCCGAATATCCCCCAGGAGACGGTCACGGAGAATCTCTGGGACACGCTGCATGCATTCAGGGAGAGGGCAGAGACGACTGTGGAGACGGTTTTTGCGTTCTCCGTAAGCCTGTACCACAACGGCCTCGTCCCGACGGTCACGCTCAAAGCGGCGGTCTCACCCGGGGATGACGGCAAGCCGGTCATCACCATCATGACCCCGGAGGAGAACTGGGAGGCCATGGGGGGAGAGATGCTGTGTGCCGGCACGGCGAAGCGGGATGCGATGCTGACGGTTGAGGACGTGGCGGGTCTGCTGAAGTTCTCCCCGCGGCGCATCCGGGACTTCATCCGGGAGGACCGGATTCCTGCCGTGAAATGCGGCGGTTCGTGGCGGATCCGGCAGTCTGACCTCGAGCGGATCCTTGCCGACGGGTTCTGACGGCAGTCTCGTCCGTCGGGGGGTCTCCTGCTGCTTCCCGTCTTCGACGCAACCTTCTATATCTACCTTGCTATCCGGCATTCTTTCCATGTGGAAACGTATATCATTTTTTATACGTGTCCGTGCAGATATTACTGCATGCCAACGTGTGGCACGTCCGTTCGGCGCCGTAGCCCATCTGCGCCGTATGCCGGGAGGCCTGTCGATAGCGTGAGCCTATCGGCGGCGGGTCGCCGGGAGGATGCGCCGCACGCCGGTACCGATCGGAGTATCTCTCCGTGCGTTCTTCTCCTCTTTGTTATGGTCTGCATTGCTCTTGCATGCGCATCGGCCGATACTGTTGCCCTGGCTGCCCCGGGATGGGCCGGGGAACTGCCCTGGGCTGCAGTCTGTGGCCTCTTCGGACGGGAAGGCTTCTCGCTCTTCGGCAGATTCCGGCGATCCGGGCAGGAGAGCGGAGAGCATGAGCACGGATCGGATGACCGGCAGGCCGCCGAAGATGCTGAAGACCCGGCCGGTGATGCACCCGTCCCGGTGCCCCCTGCCGATGTAATCTCTTCTCCCTCCGACCGCCCCGGTCCGGGCGCCGTGCAGGAGAACGCGGCGGAGGATGCATCGCAGATCATCCAGCGCATCGAGAACATTCCCTCTATCGTCGAACACTACTCCCGCTTTTCCGAACTCGATGAGTCGGAGTTTCAAGACCATCTGCAGGAGTCCGGGATCACCCTGCCCGACGACGCCGGGGAGGGTGTGATCTTTGACGAGACCGGAGAGGAGCCGGTCGCAGAACCCCCATCCGGAACGGAGGAGGCCGTCCCCGAGGATCACATCCCGGGCGACGATGCAGTCCCCGTGACCGACACGGTGGACGATGACATCCCCATGCCTGACCCGCCCGAGTGGCCGGACGGGTTTGACGTTTTCCCTGGTTCGGATGAAGACCTCTCGCTACCGGATCCCGGTGACGATGATGCCGAGACGGCGGATTGCCCTGGGGATGACGCGCCCGTGTATGCTGCGCTGCCGGTAGAAGACCTCATCGAGTATCTCGGCAGCGACGATGCCGATCTCCGCCAGCAGGCGGCGACAGTGCTCGGGGCACGCGGCACCGAAGCAGTGCAGCCGCTGGTCGATGCACTCGGGAGCCGGAACGACCAGGTCCGGTGGAGCGCGGCCGATGCTCTCCGGCTCATCGGGGAGGAGGCGATCCCCTCTCTGATCGGGTCTCTGAAAGACGTGCATCTCCAGCTCGGTGCGGCGACGGCTCTCGTGAAGGTGGGCGAGGCCGCGGTGCCGCACCTCATCGATGCGCTCGCCGACGAGGATGGCGATATCCGGATAGGAGCGGCATATGCCCTCGAGGAGATCGGTGCCCCAGCGATTCCCTTCCTTGTCGAAAACCTGATGCGCCCCGAAGATGAGGTCCGCAGAGATGTTGCCGGGATCTTGAGCGACCTCGGGTGGACGCCCGAGAGCGACCGCGACCGTGTTCATCTTCTGGTGGCGGGGGAGCGATGGGTCGACATTGCGGAGATCGGTGTGCCTGCTGTCGATCCTCTCCTGGATCTTCTTGCATCCGTCGACCCTTCGCTGCGGCGGAGTGCGGCGCGGACGCTCGGTGCGATGGGGCCGATCGCCGTCGACCGGCTGATCGCCGTTCTCGGTGAGGGAGGCGGGGAGACCTGCCGGCTTGCCGGTCTGGCTCTCGCGGATATCGGCAGTCCTGCCGTCGGGCCGCTGATCGATCTCCTCAAAAACCCGGGCGTTCGCGACGAAGCGGCATCGGCGCTCGTCAGGATCGGTGAACCCGCGGTGCTCCCCCTCATCGCCGTGCAGCAGGGCGGAGGCGACGATCGCGTCGAGATTGCACGGAGTATCCTCGTCCGCACCGGTGATGCAGCGGTGCCCCCGCTCATCCATGCGCTGCTTGCGGGCCGTACGGCGGATATGCGGGCGGCGGCAGAGGTGCTCGAGGCTATGGGCTGGGAACCGTGGAACGACGACGAACGGGTCTGCTATCTCATCGCCGGCGGGCAGTGGGAGGAGGTGGTGGGTGTGGGCTCTCCTGCGGCAGGCCCGCTCGCCCGGGTGCTTGCCGACGACGACCCGGCTGTCAGGCGTGAAGCGGCGGCGGCGCTCGGCAGGCTCGCTGACCCGCAGTCGGTGCTGCCCCTGGTGCGTGCTCTGGACGACGAGGCCGCCTGCACCGAGGCGGCTGAGGCTCTCGTCAGGCTCGCTGACCCGCAGTCGGTGCTGCCCCTGGTGCGTGCTCTGGACGACGAGGCCGCCTGCACCGAGGCGGCTGAGGCTCTCGTCAGGATAGGGGAGCCTGCGGTCGTCCCGCTGCTCCCGGTGCTCGAACAGAACGGCGGAACGGCGCAGAGGCTCGCTGCCGAGGTTCTGGGGCGCATCGGTTCTGTGGCCGCGGTCGATCCGCTCGTCCGTCTCCTGTACGTCGATGACGACCGGCTCCGGAGAAAAGCGGGCGATGCCCTCTCGGCTATCGGTGAGCCTGCGGTCGCTCCGCTCGTCGCTCTCCTTGCAGCGGATGACGATATGCAGCCGGATGCAATCCGTGCACTTGCCGGCATCGGCACTGCGGCTGTAGAACCACTTCTGGCTGCTCTCGCCTCCGACAGCACTTGCACCCGGGCCGGGGCGGCGGAGGCGCTGGACCGCCTGGGCTGGTCCCCCCCGGACGCCGCCGCCGCGGCGCGGTACCTGGTTGCCCGGGAACGGTGGAGCGATGCCGCCGCGCTCGGTGAGCCTGCGCTCGGCCCGCTCATCACCGCCTTCTGCGGCGCGGACGAGGATGTCCGTGACGGCGCCGCCGAGGCGCTTGTCAGGATGGGTTCCGGTGCCGTTCCCGCTCTTCGTCTGCTGCTCCGCGACGGGAGACACCGTGATGCGGCGGCGGATCTGCTCGTGCGGATCGGTGATGCTGCGATCGATCCGCTCGTTGCGCTTCTCGGTGACGACCGGGAGGGGCAGTCTGCTGCAGAGATCCTCGTTCGGATCGGCGATGCTGCTGTCCCGGCGCTTCTTTTGCTTCTCACCGATCCGGAGCGTGGGGCCGGGGCGGCCGAGGCGCTGGCGGCCATCGGGCCTGCCGCAGTCGAACCGCTCATCGGCGTTCTCGGAGACGGGCAGGACGCTCTCCGCCGGAGAGCGGGCGACGTTCTGCTGGCGATCGGCAGTGATTCGTTTCAGCCGCTCATCGCTGCTCTCGATGATCCTGAGGAAGATATCCGGCTCGGTGCGGTTGCGGTGCTCACCCGCGCCGGAGCAGGTGCGACGGAGGCGCTCACGCTCGCACTGCAGGACGGGAACTTCAGGGTTCGCCTCGGGGCTGCCGAGGTACTGGGGCGGCTCGGATGGCAGCCCGAGGGAGAGGCGGAGACGATCCGGTATCTCCTGGCCAAGGAGCAGTGGGCGGAGCTTGCGCAGCTCGGCGCTCCTGCGGTGGAACCCCTGATCCTTGCTATCAGCGACCCGGACCCGGACGTCCAGATGGGAGCGGCCATGGCGCTCGGTATGATCGGCAGGCCGGCAGTGGCTCCGCTCATCCTCACGCTCCGGGACGAGACGACGGCCGAGAGTGAGAGGGCGATCGCAGCGCTGAAGAAGATCGGCGACCCTGCGATACACGCGCTCATCCAGGCGTTTCTGGATGATGACTGGCATATCCGTATCGGTGCTGCGCGGGCGCTTGTCAGGATCGGTTCTCCGGCGGTCGAAGCGCTCGTCCAGGCACTGCACGCAGGTTCGCCGGTGGTGAAGATGGGTGCCGCAGCAGCCCTCGGCAAGATCGGCGATGCGCGGGCGATCGAGCCGCTGGTCGTGGTGCTGCTGCAGGAAGACTGGCATATCGGCAGGATCGCGGTGCGCGCCCTCGGGATGCTGGGGCCGGCGGCGGTCGAGCCTCTGACCCGGGTGCTCGAAAAGGGAAGCGAAACTGCCTGGAAGGGTGCGGTGGAAGCCTTCGTTATGATCGGGGCGCCGGCAGAGCCGCAGGTTGCGGCGCTGCTCGTGCATGAGAACTACCGTGTCCGTGCGGGCGGCGCCGAGACGCTCGACCGCCTGGGTTGGAGACCGGTGGGCGAGGAGGACCGGGCGCACTACCTGATCGCAAAGGAGCAGTGGGTCGATCTGGCGCACCTCGGCGGAGCCGTCGTTGAACCGCTCCTCCGGGTGCTCGGCGACGGCGACGACAGCATCCGGCGGAGAGCGGCAGGAGTTCTCGGTGAGACCCGGGACGGCAGGGCGGCAGAGCCGCTCGCACGGCTCCTCTGCGATGAGTATCACAGCATCCGGAGGGAAGCGGCGACGGCGCTCGTCAAGGTCGGGGAGCCGTCGGTCGCCCCCCTTATTGCCGCGCTGTCGAGCCCTGATGAGGATGTCAGGCGGAGAGCCGCCGGTGCGCTCGGGGAGATCGGCGGCGAAGCGGCGGCGCGGGCGCTCACCGGGTGTCTCGACGATCCGAGCTGGCATGTTCAGAAGGCGGTGCGCGACGCGCTGGAAGAGATCCGGCGGCGCGATCCGGCGTACTGATACTATCCGTCTCTCTTCTTTTTTCTCGCCGCATTGGTTCTGCCGGACCCGGGTGTCTGTCGAAAGTATTGCCCGGGCGGAGGAGAGACGCATCGCTTCCTGGAATTGACGTGCAAAAGTGTGAATGCGAGGGGAGCGATTTGAACGCTCGGACTCCTACGAGACTAGGCCCTCAACCTAGCGCCTTTGACCTGGCTCGGCAACCCTCGCTCAGCGGCATCACGCAGACGTGCCGCGACGGCGGCCCGTGCACGTGTCCTCTATATACAATGCTGTGCATCGTAAAATAGGTTACTCTTTGTTCCCGGGTTCCTGCCTCCAGGGCAGATGATAGCGCCGGATATACAGCAGATCCTGCGGCGATCCCTGCACCGGTCGTATCGGGACGGGGACTCCTGTACAGCCGGGTGCTCTGGTGCGCAGCATAGAGCATCGGTGTATATTTATCTGCGCCCCGCCAACCTCTGATCCATGTGGGCCGATATTATCCGGGAGTTCTCCGATTCGCCCTCCCAGGCCAGGGTCGTGCGATTTCTGCTTGAAAACGGCTTCGGTGTGAACCAAGACGGCCGGATCGTCTGCAACGGGATTGAGATCCCGGCAACGCATATCGGAAAGGCCATCGATACCGACCGGCGTGTCGTCGACGCCACCGCCCGCCGCATTCTCGGTGTTCCTGCACTCCGGGACGTCTTCACACGTATGCGGGCATCGCCGGATCTCTCCGAGGTGGCGGAGGCGCTTGGCCTCGCCGTGATAACGCTCATCCCGAAGGATGCGCAGCAGAAGGGGATCGTCGGTGCTGCCGTGGCGGTGCTGGTGAACCACGATCTTGCCATCCGGCAGATATTTGTGACCGACCCGTATTTTGCCGAAGAGCCCAAACTCGTCATGATCCTTGATGAGAAGGCTCCTCCTGTGGTCTTCGAGGAACTCCGGGCGCTCCCGCAGGTGAAGCAGCTGATTATCTGAAGAGTTCCATCTCCAGGTGCAGCCGATACATCCGCTTTTTCAGCCTTGCCGGGAGATCGAGCGAGTGCATGAGCCGCTCTTCGATGGTGATGATCCGTGTCCCTTTGACCAGGTTGTCTGCGTGAGCGACGATCTTCTCCTCGATGGTGCGCGGCATGCAGTCGCGCGGCAGCAGGCCGAGCAGCGAGCACTCGTCGGCCGTAAACCCCGCCCCGATATGCCGCTCGACGATGGCGGCGACCTCTTCGGCAAGCCCCTCCGCCCTGCAGAGCGCACCGCCGATCTCTGCGTGGTCGAGTGCGTGCGAGACGCCCCGCCCGATGTCGTGGAGGAGGGCGCCCTCGTCGACGTGCTGGCGGTCGACGAGGGGATCGGCGGCAAACGTGAGCGCAACTTCCCGAACTGCCCTGCAGTGGGCGACGACGCCGGGGCTGCACCCGGCAGACTCGAGCTTTTTGAGCAGGTGCTCAGTCACTGCCGAGGCTCTCCTTGATCTTCTGGACGCGTTTCCTGAGTGCCGTGGCGAGGAGTTCGTTGTCGAAGTGGTCGAGCATCTCGTCGCAGTTCGGGCATTCAAAGTTCCAGCTCGCCGCGTCGGTGAAGGTGAAGATGACGCCGCAGTTCTTGCACATGTAAAAGTCGTTGCGCTCTTCGTAGGAGAGGCGGGCGTCCAGGTGTTCGAGGACGTCTCTGATATCCTCTTCGATGACGTCGGTGACGCGGTCGAGCCGAAGGTGCCAGAGGTAGGTCAGCCACCCGGTCTCGTTGTTTTTCAGCCTGCGGTACTCGGCGAGGCGCTTTTCGTAGAGCGTGTAGAGGGTATGGCGGACGGTGTTGAGGTTGACTCCCGTCTTCTCGGCGAGTTCCTCGTCGCTGTACTCTCCCTCCTCCGGAAACCGCTCAATGAGCCCTATCCCATCGTCGCCGATTAACCGGTGGATATATGCATTGACGGCGGGATCGCTCAGTAGATCAGCAGCGCTGCTCATGCTTCCCAGCTCCCTGGTGACAGGTGGTTCCCATACGTCTTCAAACCCCGGTACATAATGTCTACTACATATGATGCTCTGGATACAACAACCTTTTCCTCGTCATCCTATTCGGTAGCCCGAATGTTGGTATCCGGGTTTGGAATTCGGACGGTCAGCCGGCATCAAAAAAGAGCAATGGGAAAATCTGTCGACCATCACGCGTGAGCGCCTACATCCCGAGCAGTCGGCGGACGCGTTCGTCCTCTCTCCCCAGTGCTGTGAGTGCTTCGTCCCGGGTCGCACCGGAGCCGTAGACGCTGATGACTGCGTGCCCCTCCTCGATCTCGGTTCCCGGCCAGGGGATATCCGCGACGGCGGGGGCGAGGGGTGCGAGGTCGGCCCCGACCGCCATGTCCCGGTCGGCGAAGAGGATGCGGCGGACGGCGACTCTCCGCTGCACGGGCCTCTTTGCCGGGAGCGTCCCACGGCAGGCGTCGACGTGCAGCTGAAAAACGCTCATCCCTATGGCGGCCTCGACCGTGTCCAGCGTCGCCTGGAACCGGGGATTGATCTCGATCGCCCAGGGCTCGCTGCCGAGCACAAAATCGATCCCGACCGATCCGACGCATCCGCTCGCGGCCGCGATCCGCTCGGCAACAGCGATCATCTGCCCCGAGAGCGGATGGTCGACCGGCGTGATCGAACCGGCGAAGCCGTGCGCCGATGCACCCTGCCCCCGCAGGATCTGCTCGTTGGTTGCGATCGCCACCGCCCGCGTCCCGTCGGCGATGCAGGAGACGCTCGCCGGCATCCCCTCGACGACCTGCTGGGCGACGGCCGGGTCGTCCGGGAAGGCCTCTTCCCAGGCGCGTCGCGCCGCATCGGAACGGACGACGGCGTTCCGCCAGCCGCCGGCCCCGCGCCGCGGTTTCAGCATCGCCGGGTACACCCCGTCGGGGGCGAGCGGCGGGACCGGTACCTGCAGGTCTTCAAAGAAGCGCTGGATCTCCATCTTGTCCAGGAACCGCGCGACCTTCGCCGGCGCCGTGCCGCAGAGCGGAACCGTCGCACCGATGGCTTCGGCGCCCGAGGCCACGACCAGCATGTCGATCCGGCGGTCGCGGCAGACCGCGGCCACGCAGTCCGGGAGGTCGTCGAGCTCCTCGAACGTCCGGCACTCTTTCGTGTACCACCGGAGGTCCTGGTCGCAGAAGTGATCGACCGCGTAGACCTCGTATCCGGCTCTGCATGCCGACTGCGCCACATGCCGGGTGGCGAACCCGGCGACGAGCACCCGTTCCGGGGTCATGATCACCGCTCTATTGTCTTTTTGCCGATCTGCGACGGCTTTATTCTGATCGCGGCGTCGGGATACTCACGGTCGAGCTCCTGCCCCTCAGAGAGGTGGTCGAGGAAGAGGGCGAGGCTTGAGATCTCGGAGTGCGGCTGTGTGGTGACCGAGACGTTGTAGTCTGCCAGGGCGTAGATCTCGCCGGGGACCTTCTCCGCACCGACGACGATCAAGACCTTCGCATGCTCCCGGACCTCGCCGATCACGTCGGTCATGCGCAGCCCGTACATGGTAAGGTGGACGACAACGCCGCCGTCCGCCTTCCAGTCTTCGATGCACCGGCGCCATTTCACCTCATCCTCGATGAAGAACTCCCCGCCCCAGCGGTCGGTGACGTCCTGGATGCTTTTGACGACGCCCGGGTCGCGGGCTGCAAGGTACATGCCGCGCGCCCCGAGAGCACGCGCCGCCAGCCCGACGTGGGTGGTGACGCGCTGGTCGCGCTCGGGACGGTGGCCTATGCGAAGAACGGCAACCTCCGGCATGTTACTCCCCGTCGTTCTTTCTGGCCTTGATGACCCCGTCTTCGATGACGAACGGCAGGTCTTCCATGGCGTGCTTCAGCCGGCATTTCATCAGGGACTCCTGAACCGAGAGCACCCGGCAGGTATCCCCGCTCCGTCCGATGAGGAGGTAGCGTTCGAGCCGCTCGACGGAGGCCTCGACGACCGTCCGGCTCTGCCCGGAGGAGATAGCGAGTTCGTCGATCCCGATCCCGTCCTGTTCGGCAATCCGGTGGTAGAGAATCCAGTCCAGGTCTTCTTCGCGCACAGAGAGTGTTTCTTGCGAGAGAACGATATAGTTTGTTCATTGCGGTTTCGCCGCTCTGCTCGCATCTCCGGGAACCGGCCTGTGCAGATGGCACGCCGCGGGGCGGGCCGGCCCCGCGGCGATGCACTCATCAGCAGCAATCTCCAATACTCTGGTGATCGACGGAGTTCTATGGCTATGGCAACCGACTACTATGAACTGGCGGCGCTCGCGGATCAGCTCTTCGCGATCAGCAGCGACGACGACGAGAAGCTGGCGGGGACGCTCGACGACCTCGACCCGGAGGTGCGGCGCGAACTTCTGGCGTCCGATCTCCTGAACGCCTATCAGGTCTTCTTTTACTTCTTCCGGGAGCGGCCCGGAGACCTCGTGGAAGACCGCCTGCTGCTGCACGCCGCATCGGATCTGGCAACAGGCGTCGTCATCGACGAGTTCGATATCTACGAGGTGATCCTCTCGGTGCAGGACGGCGCTCCCGTCATCACCGTCACCGACGGCGAGGAGGAGCTTGCGCGGTTCACCGGGCGGTCTGCCCTGCGCGACCTTGAGCGCTTCCTGGACGACGGCCTCTAGATGATGCCCTTTCCCGACGTGATCAGCGCTTCGCTGACATCGGCCCGGACGACCGGGGGGAGGTCGCCCCACCGCTTCACCTCTTCGCCGGCGACGGCGAGGACGCCGGTCACCGCCGTCCCGTTGAGCGCGCCGAAGAGCGCGTCGTCGTCCCCGGTGCCGAGCCGGTTGCAGAGCGCGGTCGCCCAGGCGTCCGCCACCGAAACGTCGGGCGAGAAGACGACGACCGCATCGGCAACCCCGAAACTGATCGACGGGCCGACGGTCGCCGATGAGGTGCAGATCCCGAGGACCTCCGGCTGCGGCGGGACGGCGAAGGCGAAGCGGCTCGAGAGGGTCGAGGCGCCCGCGTAGATGCCCACCCGCACCGGGCGGTCGGAGATGAGCGCGATATCGCCGCCGTTGTCGACGATCCCGAAGGCCGCCCCTGTCTCCCGCATCGCCTCCACCCCTGCCCAGGCGATGGTGCCCGCGACCGCCGCCATCGGGCCGACGCCTGCATTCTCTCCCGCGGCCGCCATCCGGCCGGCAACCCTGCCCGGCGAGGCCGGAAGATAGGGATCGAGGGTTGCGCCGAAGAACGGGTCGGCTGCTATCAGCCGCTCGAGCTCCTGACGGGCGGCGAGAATGCCCTCCTTCGCCGCCTCGATGTGGGCGCTCTCCTCGGCGAGTATGGTGGTGATCGTCTGGCGGAACTGGAAATGCTCCCGGATCATTGCTGCTGCGAGAGCGCCTGGTGCGGGCACGCCCTGATGCATTTGCCGCAGAGAACGCAGGCGCCCTGCCTGACCTGTATCCTCCAGTCCGCATCGAAGGAGAAGACGTTCTGCGGGCAGACGCTGATGCAGGCGCCGCAGTCGATGCACTCCTCCTCATCCCTGACGATGGCGTTCCGCTCCAGCGACCGGACGCTGATCCCCGTCTCTTCCATGCGCCTGCGGATGAGGTCGGCGTCCTGGTCAGGGACGTCGATCAGCACTTCGCCGGCCGTCGAGTCGATGTTGGCCTTCTCCACGTTGATGAGGACGCCGGTCTCTTTGACGATCCGGGCGATCACCGGCTGCCTGCCCGGGTCGCTCTCCCGTTTGCGGGAGAATGTCAGCAGGAGTTTCATCGCTGCCACCTCCCGCCGAAGAGCTTGCCGAGATCAATCGCCGAGAGGATCCCGACGACCCGGTTCTCCTTGTCCACGACCGGCAGGGCGCTGATGTTGTTCCGCTCGAGTTTCTGCGCCGCAATGTCCACCGGCTCCTCCGGGTGGGTCTTGATCACGTTCTTGGTCATGATGTCCCGGACGAGATTGTTCTTCCCGTCGTGGACGACCGCTTTTGAGACGTCGAAGGTCGTGACGATGCCGACCAGCATCCCGTTTCTGTCCAGCACCGGCAGGTGGTTCGTCTCACCCTTGAGCAGTTTCCGGGCGGCCGTCTTGATCTTCTCGTCCTCGGTGATGCTGACCGCCTTCGTGTTCATGAGCTCCCGGACACGGGGCGCCCGTGCGGTCTCCCGCATCGACTGCGCCCTTCTCTCTGCGTTGATCGACCGTGTGGGGAGGGCGAGCTCCATGCTCCCGGCCTCGATCCACCGTTTCAGTTCGGCCGCCACCTCCCGGGCCTTCCGGTAGCTCGAGAGCGGCGATGTCTTGACCCGATCGCCCTCGAGCTCGACGCTGCCGCTCTTCAGCTCCGCGTAGCTGACCTTTTTTAGCGACGGGCGGTCGCGGCGCGGGATCCCATAATCGATGATCTCGGTCAGGATGTCCTCGTCCCGCACCGCCGTGCTCCTGACGATCGAAAGGTCGAGCACCGGGATGGGGACGCCGACGCCGACGTAGAGGGTCGTTCCGTATCCGGGCATCACCGCAGCGCGGAGAAACTCCTGCCGCATCTGCTTCATATCCCCGGTCACCATCAGGTTTCCAAACCCGCTTCCGGCCGAGTGCTGGGTGCCCTCACCGATGATCATCCCCTGCGTTCCGCCGAGGAATATCGGCACCCCGCCGCCGATGACCCGGAATGCGGGATCGTTCGGGAGCGGGGAGAGCGTCCCGGCGCCTGAGTAGGTGATGTTCCCGCACCGCGGGAGCAGCGTCCCCATATAGGTGTACAGCTGCCGGTCGCCGGCGTTCGCCGCTGCGTTGTAGCGCTGAAAGGCGTTGCGCGGGTTGACCATGATCGCCTGGTTCAGGTCTTCGAGCAGCACCTCGGTGGTGATCGCCCGCCTGGGATAGCAGTCGGTTCCGTGCGAGGTCGCCCGGAGCTCCACGGCCTTTCCTGCCACCAGGTCTTCAAGGACGTGTGCGCCGCCGTAGTACTCGCTGTTGCCGGCGGATGCCTGGGTCGCCCCCAGGTAGGCATCGACGGCTGCAATCCCGGCATATGCCTCGACGTCGTTGAGCCATACCCGCTCCATCCGGATCGGGGGGTCGGCGTGCCCGAAGTTGAAGAAGGCGCCCGATGAGCACATCGCCCCGAACGTCCCGGTCGTGACGACATCGACCTCTTCGAGCGCTCCTTCTTCTCCGAGCTCGTCGACGATGGCGGGCATCTCCTCGGCGGTGACAACCCGCGCGTTCCCGTCGCGTATTCGCGTATTAATTACCTCGAGGGACTTTTCCATATGAATATGTTCTTTCGAGAATATTTAATGCTGTTGGCAATTACTTTGGGTAATATGACCTATTTTATGCCATGATCGCTATAGCTGTAGATATGGAGATTGCCGGGTTCATCCGGGAGATGGAGCGGATTGCAGACCCGTGTCTGGCGGAAGAGTTCGACTGCGGGCGGATCGGGCTCATCGTCGAGGGGAAACCCGAGGTCGGGACCGTCTGCTGCGCCCTCGACGCTACAGAGGCCGTCGTCGACCGCGCAGCGGCGCTGGAAGCGGATATGCTGGTCGTTCACCATACGCCCCTCTGGCAGCCCCTCACCGCTGTTCGGGGAGCGACGATGCGCCTCCTTCGGGCGGTGCTCGACGCCGGGATGAACCTCTATGTGATGCACACCAACTTCGACCGTGCGCCGGGCGGCGTCAACGACACGCTTGCGGCGATCCTCGATCTCGAGAACGCCGAACCGATGTCGCTCGGTGTCGTGGGGGATTGCCGGATATCGCTCGACGAGATCGGGCGGCGGCTCGGCCATGGGG
Organism: Methanoculleus frigidifontis; assembly: GCF_030464345.1. Classification (GTDB taxonomy): domain Archaea; phylum Halobacteriota; class Methanomicrobia; order Methanomicrobiales; family Methanoculleaceae; genus Methanoculleus_A; species Methanoculleus_A frigidifontis. The sequence goes on from NZ_VCYH01000003.1 coordinate 295,220, forward strand.
GGCTGCGGGTATGGGGGGAGATCGACCGCGCCGAGAGGCTTGCGGTCATCGGCGGAAGCGGGTTCGATCCCGCGTTCATCGCCGAGGCAGCCGACCTCGGCGCGGACGCCTTCCTCTCCGCGGAGCTGAAGCACAGCGTCGCCCGGGCAGCGCCCATCCCCTGCATCGAGGCGACCCACTACGCTCTCGAGGCACCTGCCATGGAAGCACTTGCGGGCCGCATGAGCTGGCATTTTATCCCCGATCCGCCATACGTGGTACTGGTACCATGAGTCTGCTGCCGCCGCCGGCCGGCCGGGAGAGAATCCTGGACCCGGCGTTTCGCGAGCGGATGGTCGCCCGACACGGGGAGCGCGGCAGGAAGGCGCTCCGTGCGGTCGAAGACGGCAGGGTGAAGCGCTACCGCGACTTCTTCGTCGTCGTGGGCAGGAGCAGCGAGTACGTCGTGGAGGCGGACTTCTGCACCTGCAGCGATTTCATCTTCCGCGGCCGCGAGTGCTGGCATATTCTTGCCGTGCAGGTAGCGGAGCAGACCGGGCTCTACGAATCCTACGACCTCTGGTACCAGGACACCTGGCAGCCGTAACGGCAGAGTAAAAACACATTTATCAGTCGCAGAAGAATAAGTTACCAATACGTGATTCTCAATGCTCGAGGAAGAATATACGCTTGACTATTTTCGATCCCAGGGTCTTATACGGAAGGAGTGCACGAAGTGCGGGGCGGCATTCTGGACACGTGACCCTGACCGTGAGTTCTGCGGGGATGCCCCCTGCGTACGCTACGACTTTATCGGAAGCCCCGTCTTCAACCCCCACACCGTGGACGAGATGCGGGAAGCATTCCTCTCCTTCTTTGAACGCCACGGGCACACCCGGCTTGAGCGCTATCCCGTGGCCGCCCGGTGGAGGGACGATATCTACCTGACCATCGCCTCCATCGCGGACTTCCAGCCGTTCGTGACGAGCGGTGTCGTTCCGCCGCCGGCGAACCCGCTGACCATCTCCCAGCCCTGCATCCGCTTAAACGACCTCGACTCGGTCGGCCGCTCCGGCCGCCACCTGACGCAGTTTGAGATGATGGCGCACCACGCCTTCAATACCCCGGGCGAGGAGCTCTACTGGAAGGACGAGACCGTAGCCCTCTGTGAGGAGTTTATTGCCTCCATCGGCGGCGATCTCGCCGCCGTCACCTACAAGGAGCACCCCTGGATCGGCGGCGGGAACGCCGGAGCGTCGGTTGAGGTGCTGATCGGCGGCCTTGAGGTCGCCACGCTGGTCTTCATGAACCTCGGGCGCGAGAAGACCGCTCACCCGCCGGTGGAGCTCGACGGGACGCCGTACTACCCGATGGATCTGCGGATCGTCGATACCGGCTACGGGCTCGAACGCTTTGTCTGGGCGTCGCGCGGGTCGCCGACGATATACGACGCGGTCTTCCCCGAGATGGTGAGCCGCCTGATGCACTCCGCAAATCTCGAGTATCTCCTTGATAATGCTGAGTTCACAAAGATCCTCGGGCTGAATGCGCGGTTTGCCGGAGTCATGGACATCTCCGGGACGAACCTCTACAAACTCCGCAAAAGGGTGGCGGAGGCGATCGATGTCCCGCTCGAGAAGCTCGAGCGGATGATCGGCCCTATCGAGAAGGTTTACGCCATCGCCGACCACACCCGGTGCCTGGCCTATATGCTCGGCGACTGTATCGTCCCGTCGAACGTCCGCGAGGGATATCTCGCCCGCCTGGTGCTCCGCCGCACCCTCCGGATGATGAACGACATCCGGGTGGAGGACGACCTTGCAGACCTGATCGAGCAGCAGATGCGGACGGTGGGCCTGGATGCCTTTGATCAGGACCTCGATGTCGTCCGCGAGATCGTTGCGAACGAGGTCGGCCGGTATGCGGCCACGCTCGAGCGCGGGACGCGGATCGTCCAGAAGATCGCGAAGTCCTACAAGAAGAAGAGCGAGCGGGTTCCGCTCGCCGAGGTGATCACCCTCTACGACTCCCACGGCATTCCGCCCGAGATGATCCGGGAGGTTGCAGCGGCCGAGGGAGCGGTCGTCGAGGTGCCGGACAACTTCTACTCCCTGATTGCGGATATCCACTCGGAATCGCAGAAGGACGAGGCCGCCGACCCGTTCGCCGCCTACCGCGAGCGGGTGGAGTCGCTCCCGCCGACGAAGAAGCTCTACTACGATCTTCCTGCCGAGATCGAGTTCGAGGCGATGGTGCTGGACTACTTCGACGGGTTTGTCGTCCTCGACCAGTCGCTCTTCTACCCTGAAGGCGGCGGCCAGCCCTCGGACACCGGCACCCTGGTCGCCTCGGATAGCATGGTCCGCATCGAGGAGGCGATCAAACTCGGCGAGGTTGTCCTGCACCGGGTGAAGGGCGGAAGCCTGAAACGCGGAGAGCGGGTCAAGGGGATGGTCGATGAGGAGCGGCGCTGGTCGCTGATGCGGCACCACACCGCCACCCACGTCCTGCTCCACGCCGCAAAGGCCGTGCTCGGTGCGCACGTCCACCAGGCCGGCGCACAGAAGGGGAGTGAGACCTCCCGGCTGGATGTCAGGCACTACCGGCACATCACCCCGGACGAACTGCGCCGGATCGAGATCGAGGCCAACCGGATGGTGATGGCCGATATCCCGATCTATATCAGGATTGAAGAGCGCACCCGTGCCGAGCAGAAGTACGGGTTCGTCCTCTACCAGGGCGGCGTGCCGCCCGGCAGGGATATCCGGACGGTGCAGGTCGGCGGAGACGTGCAGGCCTGTGCGGGTACGCACTGCCGCACGACCGGTGAGATCGGCCCGATCAAGGTAGTCGCCGTCGAGCATATCCAGGACGGCGTCGAGCGGCTCGTCTTTGCCGCCGGCATCGCCGCCGTCTACGCCATGCAGCACCTCGAGGATCTCCTCCGCTCCTCCGCCGAGGTGGTGAGCGTCCAGCCCGAGAACCTCCCTGCCACCGTGGCGCGGTTCTTCGGCGAGTGGAAGGATCAGAAAAAGGAGATCGAGCGGCTGCGCCAGAAGGTCGTCGATCTCGAGCTGCAGAGCCTGGAGGGCGAGGTCGTCGAGGGCGTGCAGGTCGTGGTGCGACGGGTCGATGCGGCCGCAAAGGAGCTCGTTGCGCTCGCGAGCAGCATCTCGGACGCAGGCGGCGTCGCCCTCCTCGTCGGTGCGAATGAGAAGGCGACCGTCGTCGCCGCCTCCGGCAGCCCCGCGGTGAACGCGGCAGAGATCGTCCGCGAGGTCTGCGGCATCCTCGGCGGACGCGGCGGCGGCAAACCGACGCTGGCGCAGGGCGGCGGGCCCGACACCGCAAAGATTGATATCGCCCTTGAGAAAGGGCGGGCGCAGATACTCGAAACACTGTATGGTTGACGACGTTGTTGTACTGCAGCCCGGCGACGAGCGGGCGAAGAAAGTTGCCAAGGCGATGGCGAGCCAGACAGCCACCGATATGATCCGGGCGTTCGGTGAACGGCCCATGACCTCGACCGAGGTCGCGGAGTTTCTGGCGATCCCGATCACCACCGCGAGTTACCATATCGAGCACCTCCTCGAAGCGGGTATTCTCCAGGTCGCCGATACCCGTTGGAGCAAGAAGGGGCGCGAGGTGAAGATCTACGGCCTGACGAACCAGGTGCTGATCATCGCCCCGCCGGTGAGCGATCTCCGCTCGGTGCTGCAGAAGTACACGGCGCTCTTCGGCGTCTTCCTCCTCCTGAGCATGGCGCTCTTCAGCCTTCTCCCGGTCGCGCTGCCCGATGCCGGTATGCCGGCCAATGACGGCAGTCTCCTGTCCGTCCCGGAGCAGTACGCGCCGCCCGCTACGGGCGGCGGAGAGATCGCGGAGAGAACCTTCGGAGCACCGTCGACCGCCGACAAGGCGCTCGAAGTCCCGCCGGTCCCCTTCGCATCCCTGACGGTTCACGATCTCGTGATGGCGTTCTTCTTCGGCGGGTGCCTGGTGCTGCTTGCCCTGATGCTCTACGAGCTCCATTACTGGTGGCGCTCGGCACCGCGGGATCTCCTGCGGAAGAACGGGCGATAAATCTTTTTTGAAGAGACCCCGTGAATCCGGGTGTGGGGGGGGCGTGCGAGTCCGCCCTGGGCAGATCACGAACGCGTCCCAGAAGTATTCGTGGATGGAAACGGTCGATCTGGATAGACACAGTCCTCTTGGCTCTCTCAAAAAAGGTGCAGCTGAGGCAGAACCTACAAGCACGATATTTCCGGGGGTATCGCGTGAGGGAAGGGTGCGGGAGGGGGCGAGCCCCATGAGCGCTACCGTGCCCTATGGGTGCACCGAAATTCCTGGTGCTATCGGCGGGGTTTGGGCACTTGATGAGGTTCCATCTCTTGCTCCGGATGGCCGCAATCCGGGGTATTCGGGGGCACGGCTTTCCCCTGGGTATCGCCATGACTGCCCCCGCCCCTTGAGGGGCAGGGTTGATGCTGTCTGTGGATCTTTGCGGGAGACAGGGGAGGGGAAAACCCCTCCCCGGGGGGCGCTTAGCCGCCACGGTTCACGGCATGGGGAGACGCCCGGGAAAAAGGTCGTCCCCCGAACAAGCCCGGTCCGGCACCAGCCCGGTCAGGGGAAGAACGCGGTATACGCTTGAATCCTCTTAGCTAAGGGTAGCGCTCATGGGGGTCTCCCCCTCCTGCCGGAGAATAGTGGGACGACCTCCGCATGTCGCAGGTCGGGCCTCTGATGCACCTGCTGTTCTCGCGGGAGATCGGTGGAGACGCTTCGATCCCTGATAGGGTGGCCGGTTTTTCCGCCACAACGGCCCGCGTTCGCCAACCGGCAGGGCTTCGCGATTTGCTGCAGAACCTCAAAAGCCGCTTTTCGGGCAGCGTACCTGCCTGGGTGCGCAGAAAAAAAAGGTTGGTGTATTACATCCGCTTGCGGACGGCGAGGATCAGCCCGAAGACCGCAAGCGCGCCGAGTGCCGCGAAGGGCAGCGCACCGGCCTGCGTCGGGGTCGAGATCGGGTTTAAGGAGGCCGAGACGTAGGAGGTGCTGCCTGCGTTCACCTGGACGGCGTCGGACCAGTCCTGGTACCCGGAGACCTTCACCGCCACCACGTGCGACCCGGTGGCGACGCCGGTCAGGGTCAGGGGCGTGATGCCCTTATAGGCATCGTCGAGGTAGACGTTCGCGCCGGACGGTGAGGACGAGACCGAGATCGAGCCGGTCGGGCCCGGCGGGAGCGGGGTCATCGCGACCGATACGGGTGTGGTCACGCCGGACTGGACGCTCACGGAGGTCGAGTAGTCCTGGTACCCGGAGAGCGACAGCGTCACAGTGTGGCTTCCCGCGGTGAGGCTGCCGACGACGAGTGCCTGGCCGTCGGAGGTCTGTCCCTTATACACCCCGTCAACCGAGACGCTCGCGCCGGAGGGCGACGAGGTCACGGAGATGTATCCCGGGTTCTGGTCAGGGATCGGGTGCATCTGGGCGTTGACGTACGAGGTGACGCCCGGCGAGACGCTGACGGTCGTCTTCCAGTCGTAGTAGCCGTTCAGGTCGAGCTCGATGTTGTGGCTCTTTGCCGAGACGCCGGAGAGCGTCAGCGGGGTCTTGCCCTTATAGGTCGCGTCCATGTAGACGTAGGCGCCGGAGGGGTTCGAGTTGATGACAATGCTGCCCGGCTGCGAGATGGCCTGCAGCGGGAAGAGGACGCTCGTCGTCTTGCCCGAGGTCACGCTCACCGTCGTCTGGTAGGGCTGATACCCGGGCATGTCGGCCTCCATCTGGTAAGACCCGGGCGACAGGTCGCTGATCGTCAGCGGGGTGATGCCGCGGTAGTTGCCGTTTACGTAGATGGCGGCTCCCGAGGGTGTCGAGGTCGCGGAGATCGAACCGGTGGTGGCCAGCGGGTTGAGCGTCACGTAGACGTCGACGGTCTCACCGGCGGCGGGGCTTCCCGGGAGACTGTTGGCGACCGACTGGTATCCCGGCATCTCGACCCGGTAGGCCTGGTACGGCGTTCCCGTCGTGTAGACCGGTACCGAGAGGACGCCCTGGGCGATCTGGCCCTTGTATTCGCCGTCGATGTAGACTGATGCACCGTTCACGTTGCAGTGGAAGGTGTACCAGCCCTCGTCCCCGCCGATACCCGCTGCTGCAGACGGGATACCGGCGATGAGGACGAGCAATGCCAGCCCGATGATCGGGCATGCTGTTGTCTTCTTCATTCTTTCACCACGAAAACAATTATCCCATCTTGCTTTTGAAATATTAACCCTTTCTATTAAATCTCCTGATTATCTTCGTATTTTTGGGGATTGCAGGCACGTTACAGAGCACGCTTCGGTGTTCGGGCGATGAGAAGTTTCCTCCCTCTTTCCTTCCGTTTCCGGAGCCGCCGATCTCCCGCCGCACCCGATCGCCGGAGAGTGGTGCAGGATAAAATCAAAACTCTGATTAGGTGCACCATCGACATTTCTGCATGGTGCGATATTCTGTCACGATGAGTGACACCCTTGCGGAACGGATCGACGAGGCACGGGGCGCCCGTGATGTTTCCCGGTCCGAGTGGATCAATGAGGTCTGCACAGCATACCTCAACGGTGCACCGGCGTTCGGGGATCATCCGACGGTCGCCGCATCACCTGGAAACGGTGGTGCACCGGGGCGGAAGCACAATATGCTCGACTACGACGAGACCAATGCGGAGTTTTCGATCCATGTCCCGCAGCACTTCAACTTCGGCTACGACGTCATCGACCGGTGGGCCGAGACCGACCGGAACAAGCTCGCCATGATCTGGGTGAACCAGCAGGGAGACGAGAAGAAATACTCCTTCCGGGACTTAAAGAACCTCTCGAACGGCGCCGCCAACATCCTGCTGAAGTACGGGATCATGAAGGGCGACCGCGTGATGCTCATGCTTCCCCGCGTGCCGGAGTGGTGGATCTTCGTCATTGCCCTCACAAAGCTCGGTGCGGTCTTCTGCCCCTGCCCGACGATGCTGACGCCGAAGGACATCAAGTACCGAGTGAACGCCGGGAAGTTCAAGATGGTCATCACGAACAGTGAGAACGCCGACAAGGTCGATGCGATCTGCAACGAATGTCCGTCCCTGACGAAGCGGTTCCTGGTGGACGGCGAACGGCAGGGCTGGGCGAGCTATCCGCACGAGATCGATTATCCCGCTCCGGTCTCGCACCACTCGGTGAGCATGCCGGTCGGCAAGAAGACGAGAGCCACCGATCCGATGCTGATCTACTTCACCTCCGGCACCACCGGCAACGCAAAGATGGTGCTCCACGACCAGAGCTACCCGCTCGGGCATATCGTGACCGCCGGGCTCTGGCAGGACGTCGGCGAGCACGACCTGCACTTCACCTTCTCGGATACCGGGTGGGCGAAGTGCGCCTGGGGCAAGATTTTCGGGCAGTGGATCCAGGGATCCTGTCAGTTCGTCTACGACATCCGCGGGAAGTTCGAGGCGACGGAGCTCCTTCCCCTCATCGAGCGCTACGAGGTGACCACCCTCTGCTGTCCGCCGACGGTCTACCGGATGCTGATCCTGGCCGACCTCGACAAGTTTGACTTCCGCTACCTGCGCCACTGCTGCAGTGCCGGCGAACCCTTAAACCCGGAGGTGATCCGGGTCTGGAAGGAGGGCACGGGGCTTACGATCTACGAGGGCTACGGGCAGACCGAGACGGCCTGCTGTATCGCCACCTTCCCGTGCATGCAGAACAAGCCCGGCTCGATGGGGAAACCCTCGCCGGGATGGCGGATCGAGCTCCACGATGACGACGGAAACCCTGTCTCCGTCGGAGACGAGGGGCGGATCGCCATCAGCCTCGATCCCCGGCCGCCGGGTCTCTTCGTCGAGTACCTCGACAACCCGGAGGCCAACCGCGAGTCGTTCGTCAACGGATTTTACTATACCGGCGACAAGGCCTACCGGGATAAGGACGGCTACTTCTGGTTCGTCGGCCGCGACGACGACGTCATCAAATCGTCGGGTTACCGGATCGGCCCCTTCGAGGTCGAGAGCGCTCTCCTCGAGCACCCGGCCGTCCAGGAGTCTGCCGTGGTCGGGTCGCCCGATCTCCTCCGCGGGATGATCGTCAAGGCGTTCGTCGTCTTAAATCCCGGGTTCGAGCCGTCGGAGTCATTGGTGAGGGAGTTGCAGAACTATGTGCGGAATACGACCGCCCCCTACAAGTACCCCCGCTCGATCGAGTTCGTGCCGGAACTGCCAAAGACGCTCTCGGGCAAGATCAAGCGGAACGTCCTGCGCGAACAGGAACTGCAGCGGCTGGCGAACGGCCAGGAATAATTTTTTTTGGGCTCTTGCGGGATGATTGGCAGATGTGCCGCCACGAGAGACTCTGGTCCCCCGCTATCGTTTTTTCAGTCTCACAATCACGATGACGGGATGTTCCTTATCATCATCCAGTTCTTCAAAAAAGCCGTCGATCACAAACCCGGCATCAAACCCCAGTTGGAAAATCTCCTGCAACGGCCTGTGGTAATAATACTGCAAAATCGGCTGTCTTCTGATAGCTTCCCCTTCATGAACGCAGGGTGTCCGGTATGTATCCTGCGGCTTCACAAAGCAGGGATGATGCGTCGAAAAGACAAATATTCCCCCGGGCTTCAGCATTTCACCTACTGCCCGGAACAGCGGTTCGATATCAGCGATGTCCATAACCGCCATGTTTGCAACCGCTTTATCGAACGGTCTCCCCGGTTCCAGGGACCGCAGCTGCGCACTGTCCGTAGCGTCGCAGACATGAAACGCTATCCTGTCCAGGTATGCCGAACGGCGTCGTTTTGCGTGGGCGATCATCTTTTCGCTGTAATCGAATGCAACAACCTCGGCGCCTTTTTCCGCAAGCCGCTGTGAAAAATTGCCGTTCCCGCAGGCGATATCCAGCACCAGTTCTCCTGCGCGAATATCGAGCGATTGCTCCGTACGGGGGCGTACGATAGTGCAGTGAAAAACATTGGCCGTATCACCCATTCTCGCATCCCAGAAATCGGCATTCATTTCCCATCGTCGTCTGCTCTCTTCTGTTGTATCTGAGAAAGTATGCATGATTCACATTGATCAGGGGACGCGATAAGGGCTTTGCGCTCGCCGTGGCTCGCATACTACAACGTGCGGCCTTTTACCCGTGCTGCGGCCGTTTTTTGGGAAAAGATATATCCGGCCGATCTAGCAGATCCGCTCGATAAAGTTCTCAAGGAGCCGCAGCCCCACGGCCCCGCTCTTTTCGGGGTGGAACTGGACGCCGTAGGCGTTGCCGCTTTTGATGGACGAGGCGAAGGGGCAGATGTACTCGGTTGTCGTCAGGGTGCATTCCGGCGTGGTCGCGGCGTAGAAGGAGTGGACGAAGTAGACATACCTCTCGTTCATGAGCCCGTCGAAGAGCGGGTCGTCCTGCTCTATCCGGAGGCTGTTCCACCCCATGTGCGGCACCTTCATCCCGGGCGCGGGGGGGAACCGCTTCACCGAACCGGGCACCAGCCCGAGGCCGTTATGGGTGCCGTGCTCTTCGCTCGACTCCATGAGCATCTGCATCCCGAGGCAGATCCCGAGGACCGGCACCTCGCGGCTCGCGGCGATCACCGTCTCCTGCAGGTCGCCGAGCATCTCCATCCCCTCGCGGAACGCCCCGACGCCGGGCAGGACGATCCCGTCCGCGGCGGCGATGACGGCGGCGTCCGCGGTGATCGTCGCGTCCGCACCGGCACGCTCGAGCCCCCGGTAAACGCTCCGCAGGTTCCCGACACCGTAATCAATTATAGCTATCTTCTTCATCCTTGCCGCCTCTCTTGCGCCAGAGTCCTGCCTCTATCCACTCCCGGGGCAGCTGCTCCTGCTGCCGCCAGTCTTCGAGCCGCTCCGTCCAGGTCGACCAGAGGTCCGGGCAGGTCTCCTCGATCCGTTTCAGCGTAGCGATATCGCTGGACGGACACATAAAGCACCCGATCCGGTCCAGCCCCTGTTCGTACAGGGGGTTGTAGGGCGCCTGTTTTGCGAAGATGTAGAGCCAGACGTGCATCGCCGTCCAGGTCTGGATCGGCGCGGCGGAGAGCTGGCAGGGGACGTGCCGGTTCCGCCATACCCGCCGGCTCTGCATTCTCTTCACCGATTCGTATTTGCGCTGGCCGATGAAGGAGAGGCATTCGCCCCAGTGCTCCTCGATGAGGTGGGCGACCGGGTGGAGCTTGCAGACCTTGCAGCACCACCGGAAGTCGACCGCCGGCGGCCCCTGCTCGTCGAAGGTCTTCCAGAAGTTCTCGGACTCGTCGATCCGGACGACCGGCATGTCGTAGCGTTCGGCGACGGCGTCGACGTTCGCGTAGGTCTCCGGGAACTCAAGGCCGGTGTCGGCGAAGATCAGCGGGACTCTCCCGATCGCCTCGAGGACGACGAGGAGCACCGCGAGGCTGTCTTTGCCGCCCGAGTAGGAGACGGTCGGGGGCACTTCCGGGTTTCTCTCCACGACATCCCTGACGAACCGCATCGCCGCCGCTTCGTACGCGGCGGTCGTCGGTGCGTTGGCGGCGACGGCGGTATCCCAGTCCGCCTCGCCGGGGATGCAGGATGCGGCAAGATTTTTGCGTGTCCGCACCACGGTGCCGCGTTCCATCTGTTTGGCGTCGGCGGCGCCGACCTTCGCCCTCCCGACGCCGATGCACTCGCCGTTCCGGGAGAGGATGAAGACCTCGTCGCCTACGGCCACGGCGGGGTCGATCGCGACGAGTCCGGGCGCGAGAAGGCTTGCGCCTTCGTCCCGGATCGAGGGGACGGCGCCGTCGTCGGCGACGACGAAGCGCTTTTTTGGGGTCATGTAGAGCGCAGCGTGGGGGCGGGGGAGCGCCTCCCAGCGCCCCTCTTCCGGGAGGTAGCGGATGGCGCCGACGACCGCACCGCCCATGACGATCTCGTCCATCCGGTCCTCGGAGGGTACCTTGTTCATCAGCGCCAGGTGGCCGTCCGGGATGAGGGCGCTTCCGAAAGCGTCGTGGTAAATCCGGTTGACGAGGTCGATGTCGCCCCGGAACGCCGGGCGTGCGTCGCCCGGCGGCGTCACCGAGACCGGGCGCGTGGCGGCGCCGCAACCGCAGGTCTCCGCCATCACCGGAGCGTGGCAGGCGTCGCACCACCGGAGCAGGATCTTCCCTAAATAAATGCGGGGCATGTGTCCTCTGATCTTTGGTTTTTGCAGAGATAAGTATTGGCGACGTTCCGCCGGGGCGGTACCGTATCGGCCGGTTTTAAGAGTCAGGCCGCCGAAAACAGGTGCATGGATCCGCGCTTCTGCTGTCGGTACCGCGGGGACGGCATGCCGCCGTCGAACCGCTACTGCAGGTCGTGCCCCGACGCCGCGATCGCCTGCGACCGGCTGTGGCGGCGCGTCGTCGATCTCGCCGGATCGCACGGCGGTGCGCCGGTGCCGCTGCCCGGGACGCGTGCAGTGCTCTCGTTGCACCCGAAGAACGAAGACTTCGTTCGCCTGCAGGTCAACGTCCGGTGGAACCTCACCAAAGAGGATTTCCTGCACTTCATCGCCACCGGGCATGCAAAGATGGGCCGAAAGGAGCAGCGATGCGACCCTGCCGTCTCACCGAGCCTCACGCGCCAGGAGCCGTACGTCCAGGCTATCGTCGCGCTCCTCGGCGGGCCGGACTGCCCGGAGATCGCTCTTGTGCGGGCGGTGCAGCAGGGCTGATCGGGGAGGGAAACCTGTATATGGCCGGATAGGCTACGTTTGTATCACTCGCCATGAGAGCCAGGATGTCAAAAGCCATCGAAGTGCACGATCTCCGCAAAGCCTACAACGGCCGCACCGCCGTCGACGGCATATCGTTCGATGTCCACAGCGGTGAGGTCTTCGGGTTCCTCGGCCCGAACGGTGCCGGCAAGACCACGACCGTGCGGATGCTCACCGGCATCATCGCCCCGGACAGCGGGAGCATTGCTATCCTCGGCCACGATATCGTCCAAGAGCCGGTGCGGGGCAAACAGGCAATCGGCGTCGTCCCGGAGACGGCGAACGCCTACGATGACCTGACGGCGTGGCAGAACCTGATGCTGATGGCGGACCTCTACGGCCTCCGGCGCCCCGCCGCCCGGCGCCCCGCAGCCGATCTCCTGGAGGAGCTCGGGCTTGCCGACCGGCGGGACCAGAAGGTTGCGGGCTTCTCCAAGGGCATGCGGCAGCGGCTGATCCTGGCGATGGCGCTTTTGCACGACCCGCAGTTGCTCTTCCTCGATGAGCCGACGAGCGGGCTTGACGTGCAGAGCACGCACCTGATGCTGGAGATCCTCGGCGAGCGCAGCAGGGCGGGCACGACGATCTTTCTGACCACGCACAACATGGACGAGGCCAACCGGCTCTGCGACCGGGTGGGGATCATCCGGGCCGGGAGGATTGCGGCGATCGATTCACCGGAACGGCTGAAGCAGGCGATCAACCGGATGTTCATGATTGAGGTCGGGTTCGACCGCCCGGTAGAGGCGCCCGTCTTCGCCGGTCTTCCCGGGATCGACCGGGTTTCGAAGCACGGCGATACCTGGCGGCTCGAGACCGCCGACACCGACGCCGCGATAGCATCGGTGGTTGCGGCCGCCCGGTCGTCCGGCGCCCGGATCCTCTCGCTCTCCACGCTCTCGCCGACGCTCGACGAGGTCTACCTCAGGCTCACCGGAGGGGACGCATGATCCGGCCCGCCGGGCTCGGAGAGCAGCTGCGGCGGTCGCTCGCCGTCGCCCGGAAGGATATCAGGATCTACTACGTCAAGGGCCCGGTCGTCATCTTCGGCCTGCTGATCCCGCTCTTCCTGTTTCTGGCCTTCTCGCTCGGCAACCGGTTTGCGTCGGTCCCGTTCCTCATCTCCGGGCTGCTCGCGATGACCGTCTTCTTCACCGCGACGGCGGTCTCGCCGGTGATCTTTCCCTGGGAGACCCAGGCGCGGACGCTGGAGCGGCTCGCGGCCGCCCCGATCACCGTCCCGGCGCTGGTCTTCGGGGACGTGCTGGCATCGTTCCTCTTCGGGGCGCTGATAGCCCTCGTTCCGGTGGGGATCGGGGTAGCGCTCGGCGTGACGATCACGTCGCCGGCTGCCCTGCTCGCCGGCATCCTCCTCGCCGCGCTCTGCTTTGCCTCGCTCGGTGTCCTCCTCGCCGTCCCTCCGGCGCGGGCGCCGCAGAACATCATGATGCTCTCTTCGCTCATCAAGTTCCCGCTGATCTTCATCTCCGGCATCTTCATCCCGGTCGAGTCGCTGCCGGCCTGGGGGCGGGTGCTCGCGGCTGCATCGCCGCTGACCTACTTCACCGATATCGCCCGCGCTGCGATGGGCGAGGCGAACGCCTACCCGGTCGCCCTCGATCTCGCTGTGCTCGCCGCATTCTCCCTGCTCTTTCTCGGGGCGGCGATGCTGCTGCACGCACGGACGCTCTCAAAGAGGCTCTGACGGGCGGGGAGACGCTCCGGGAAGATTGGAAAAGAGCGCTGACGTTCCGGGGGCCCGATTCTCACGCCATCTCGTTCTTCCGCAAAAACTCCCGGATCGCCCGCGACTCGACCCAGCCCCGGTCGAGCTGCCTGACGATCGTATTGATCCGCCGCACCTGCTGGCGGATACTCGCGGCTGCCTCGGCATCGTCCATGAGATCCGCCCGTGCCAGGATCACCTGCAGGGGGTGACGGATGTGGTCGCCGAGGATGGCGAACTGCTCCATGTTCTGCTCGATCTGGTCGTAGGCTTTCTGCCGGATCGCGTCGTGGTGTTTCCGGTCGGTGATCTCGTACATGATCCCGTGGCTTGAAATCGCCCGGCCGGCAGCATTGTAGGCGAACCTGCGGACCGAGCGCACCCAGCGCTCCTCGCCGCCCGGCAGGCAGACGCGATACTCCATCACGAAATCCTTCCGTTCACGGCTGCTCCGTTCAAGCTCTGCGAGGACGCGGTCGCGGTCGCCCGGGTGCAGCCGGTCGACCAGGGCGGGCATGCCCGGTTCGACGCTCCCGGGCGCATAGCCGAGGAGCTCGTACTGCCGGGGGTTCCACTCCGCCCTGTCGTTCTCGAAGTCCCAGTACGAAACCCCGGCCTGCAGGGCGTCCAGCGCCAGCGCCACCCGGTCCCTGCTTGTACGCAGTTCTTCTTCGACCTGTTTCTGTTCGGTGATGTCCCTGATGACGGCGACGCCGTACCGGGCAGCGTCTCCGGGAGCGGTGACGGGTGCGGAACTCACCGCCATGCACCCGGTGGAACCGTCCGGCCGGACGAACGCTATCTCTTCGTCCGTGACCCGCTCTCCGGTTGCGATCGACCGGGAGAGCGGGCACTCTTCGGGCCGGTACGGCCGGCCGTCGGGGTGCAGCCTGATCCGCCCGAGCCGCTCCCGCACGTCATTGGTGGAGAGGTAGGGATCCCGCAGGATGCGGTTCACCTGTTCGTTGTCGAGAACCGTCCTTCCGGACGGTGATTCGACGACGACCACGCCGGCCGGCATCCGTTCGATCACCGCCCGCAGCATGGCGTGGTCGGTTACGTTCTCGTCCAGGAGCCGCTCGCACTCCTGCTCGGTCCGCCGGACGCGGTCTTCGAGGGTGCCGATGTGGGCGGCGAGCATAGCGAGGAGGCGCCGCTCGGCCGGGCCCGCCCGCTCCCGGAGAGTCTGCAGGGTGTCGTTCACCTGCATGCTCGTATGGATATCGGCGGTTCGGGTCATCAGTATTCCTCGTGTATCTCCCGGCGTTTGCTGCTGCTTTGCACGGCCTTCTGCTCCCCCTCTGCAGGGGGACGGCCAGCGCTCAGTCGTGATACTCAATATTTCCTGCTGGTATAAGTAAATTGCTGACCGATGTTTCACGTAGGGCGGAATTGAACGAAAAATTGTTTCTTTCGGTGCCAGGTTATGCGTTTTCCGAGCGGTCGGTCCGCCGGAGCGTGAACCGGAAGGCCGCCCCCTCCTCCGGTTTCCCTGCGACCCGGTCCTCGATCCGGATCGTTCCGCCGTAGCGTTCGACGAGTGTGCGGACGATGTAGAGTCCGAGGCCTTCCCCTCTCCCGCTGGCCCTCCCCCGCTCGAACCGGTGGAAGAGTTTGCCCTTCACCTCGTCCGGCACGCCGGGGCCGGTGTCCGCGACCGTCACCAGCACTTCGGCGCCCCGCCCCTCGACGGTGATGGTGACGGCGACATCCGCTCCGCCAAACTTGACGGCGTTGCCTATCAGGTTCGTGAAGATCACCGGCAGAAGATTGTCGGCCAGCACCTCGACCTCGGGGTCGTCGTACCGGATCGCCGCGCCGGGGAAGTTTCTGATCTCCTCTTTGATGACGGCGTCGAGGTTCACCGGCACCAGGCGTCCGCCTTCCGTCTGTGTCCGCCGGATGGTGGCGACGTTCATCAGGATCTCGCTGCTCCGCCCGATGCTGCCCTGCAGTTTCTCTGCATAGGTCTGCAGGTCGCCTGCCGTCAGGTCGACCAGGAGATCGGCGTACATGCTCGAGACATTGTTGGCGTTCCGGACGTCGTGGGTCATGATGTCCAGATAGATGTTCGCCTCGTCGCGGGCGGCCTCGAGTTCCTCACTCTTCAGGACGAGATCGTCGGTCCGGCGCACGAGCGCTGCTTCAGCCCGTTTGCGCTCCTCAATCTCGACCTGAAGCCGGGCGTTGGACGCTGCCAGCTCGGCGGTCCGCTCGTTCACGCGGTCTTCGAGTTCGTCGTACGCCCGCTGCAGCCTCTCCTCCGCAACCTTGCGCTCGGTCAGGTCAAAGACGACCAGGGAGTATGCCTGCACGCCGTCCATCGGCATCGGCTTCAGGGAGAGATGGACCGGCACCAGTCCTCCCCCGTTCGCCTGCAGCGCGCTCTCGCCCGTGCTGCCGGCGGGCTCTCCTGCCGCCATCGTCTGCCGGAAGTCCTCTGCGCCGGCGGGGCCGATGAAGCCGTGAACCGACTCCCCCATCACCTTCTCGAGCGGCATCCCGAGCAGCCGGGCGAAGCTCGCGTTGCTGTAGAGGATGGTGCCGTCGGCAGAGAGGATCGCCGCCCCCTCCCGCATCTGCTCGATGAGGATGCGGTAGGGATGTTCGGCGGTCTTTAAGGTGTAGATCTTCTCCCCTTCGTCCGTGGAGACCAGGAATGCATCGACTTCCCCGCGCCGGATCGCCGAAAGCGTCTCTTCCGCCTCGGCAAAGCCGCCGTAGAGCTCCTCAATAACGTGGAGGAGTTCCTCCTCCCGCGGCAGACGGGGAGCGCTCGTATCGGGTTGCTGTTCAGGTTTCTGCATTCCGTATCTCCGGTGAAGCGGCCGGTTACTCCTTTTCCTGGACCCCAAGCCCGATCAGGACGCGGTCGGTATCGGACATATCACCGATCAGTTTCCGGAGCGGCAGGGGGAGCTGCTTGATCAGCGTCGGAGCCGCAACAATCTGGGCTTCCTGCGCCCGCTCGGGCTGCTGGTAGACATCGACCACCTCAAGGTCGTAGCGCCCCGCAAGGTGTGTCTCGCAGATCTCCTTGATGTTTTCGATCGCCCGTTGGGACCGGGGCGTCATTCCCGCAACATACAGTCGCAGGACGTAGCGGGCGGGCGTCCGCGCCGCTGCCTGCTCGAACTCGTCCGTCGCCGAAAACCGTTCCTCTGTATGCTCGTTCTTTCCGTCGTTCATATCGTCAGCTCCGGGGCTGAATGTCCAGCCCGACGAGAACCTTCTCGGTGTTCGAGAGATCGCCGATGATCTTGCGCAGGGGCGGGGGGAGTTTCCGGACCAGCGTCGGAACGGCAAAGATCTGGTCGCCCCGGGCAAGCTGGGGGTGTTCGAGGAGATCGATCACCTCGATCGTATACCTCCCGGCGAGGTGCTCCTCGCAGAGTCTCTTTAAGTTGGCAAACGCGGCGAGCGACTTCGGGGTCTGGCCGGCGACGTAGAGCCGCAGCGTGTAGACCTCCCCGTTCTCCTCTCCGGCTGTCTTCTGTGTATCGGTCATTCTTCCTCCCTGGGTGCGGCCGCATCGGCCCGGCGCATTTTCTCGATCTCCCGGACGCTTGCGTCCCTGCCTTTCTCCCTGCGGCTCTCCGCCTGGATCAATCTTCGGAGGTTCTCCTCCTCCGCGGCGAACTCGCCCTGCAGGGCGGCGAGCCGGGCTTCCATGGCGCTCCGTTTCCGTTCAAGCTCCCGCTTTCGGAACGCTATCTCCTCTCTCCGCGCTGCTTCCTCCGCGCGTTCCTGTGCCTCCTGCACGAACCGGGCGGTGCCCATGAACATACCGGCAGGCCCGACGTAGACGTCGGCGAGTTCGATCCCCCCGCCGGTGATCCGGTACTCGCGGATCTGGTTGGAGTGCTCCATCCCCCGGGACTTCAGCACGTAGAGCCCGCGGTTGCGCTCCCCGGCGGACTCGACGTCCTGCAGCCGGATAAGGGTGTCGATGAGCGAGGAGACGACAGGGTTTGCGGGGGCTGCCGCCTCCTGGATGTGGACGAGGTGCGTGAAGAGGGCGGTGATCCCGTTTGATTTCAGATAGTCGATCAGGCGCGTGAGCATGACCTTGACGTCTTTTTGGGTGCCGATGGTGATGAGGTCGGTCAGGGGGTCGATCACCACGACAGCAGGCTGCAGCTCCTGGATCATTTTAAGCATCAGAACAAGGTGCATCTCAAGGCCGTACATCGTCGGCCGGGAGGAATGGATCGCGAGCAGACCGCTTGCAATGTGGGGCGCAAGGTCGATGCCGATCGACTGCATATTGCGGACGATCTGGTCGGGCGACTCCTCAAACGAGAAGTAGAGGCACTTCTCCCCTCTGAGGCAGGCGGCATGCGCGAAACTCGCCCCGAAACTGGTCTTTCCGGTTCCGGGCGTCCCCGTGATCATGACCGTGCTGCCGCGGTAGAAGCCCTCGCCCTCGAACATGGCATCGAGGCGCTCGACGCCGCTCGAGATGCGTTCCTGGCTGACGGTATGCACAAGGCCCGTCGAGGTGATCGGCAGCACGGAGATCCCGGTCTCGTCGATCAGGAAGGGATACTCGTTGGTGCCGTGGACCGAACCGCGGTACTTCACCACCCGCAGGCGGCGCGTGGAGATCTGTTCGTCCACCCGGTGGTCGAGGAGGATCACGCAGTCCGAGACGTACTCCTCGAGGCCGTGCCGGGTCATGGTCGCCTCGCCGCTCTCCCCGGTGACGACTGCGGTGACGCCTTTCTCCTTCAGCCAGAAGAAGAGCCGCCTGAGTTCGGCGCGGAGGATCCCGGTATTTGCAAGACCGGAGAAGAGCGACTCGATGGTGTCGAGGACGACTCTCTTTGCTCCGATGGAGTCGATGGCGTAGGCGAGCCGGATGAAGAGCGCCTCGAGGTCGAACTCCCCGGTCTCGATGATGTCGCTCCGGGAGATCTCCACGTGGTCGATCGCAAAAAGGCCCCGGTCGCAGAGATCCTGTACGTCGTAGCCGAGCGAAGCGACGTTCTGGACGAGATCGGCGGCCGACTCTTCGAAGGAGATGATAACGCCCGGCTCCCCGTACTCCTCTGCGCCGTGCACCAGAAACTCCATCCCGAGCAGGGTCTTGCCGGACCCCGCCTTCCCGACGATGAGGGTGGTGCGCCCCTGCGGCAGGCCGCCCCCAGTGACCTCGTCGAGGCCCCGGATGCCTGTCGGGCTTTTCGGCAGCTCGGTACGGGTCGATCTTCCGGGATGTTCTGTGGCGTGCATAACGATCAGCGTTAACCGTTCTGTAGGGTCCCACTGTTATTAAAACTCCGTATGATAACCCCGTGAAGGCGCTTTGAGAATGCCTTTTCGAGGCCCGGTTCGCCCTGCAGGCTGTTTTCGGGCTGGTGTGCCGTGATGAGAGCAGTTTCCTGCCGGCAGGGTGCATGTTGTATGGCAGCAGAGAAAGGTTCTAGGCATTTCCATTGCATACCCGCTTAAAGCAACGAGCGTGGTCATCGGATGGCGGAAGACGAACGGTACCCGGATGCATCCCTGCCCCTCCCCCCCGGGGTCGGGGAGTCGTTCTGCCGGTATGGCGGCAGCGAAAGATCGATTGAACAGATGCCGGACGATTCAGCGCTGCAGGGGCTGAGCGGCGTCCACCGTGCACCCGCCGACCCGCTGCGGCCGGAGAGGGCGGAGTAGGGGGTGCCGGCATGGAGTTCCTCGTCACCTCCACGCTGATCGGCATCGGGCTTGCCATGGACTGTTTTGCGGTCTCGCTCGCAATCGGGGCGACGCATCATGCCGCGCGGATGAAAACCGCCCTCCTCATCGCCGGCTTCTTCGGTTTCTTCCAGTTCGCGATGGCGCTCGTCGGCTGGGTGCTCGGCGCCGGTTTCACCGGGATCATCGCGGCGTACGGCCACTGGATCGCCTTTCTGCTCCTCGCCCTGATCGGCGGCAAGATGCTCTGGGAGAGCATCACCGGGGTGGAAGAAGAAGCGGCGGCACACGCCGCCCTCACCCTGGGGAGTATCACCCTCCTCGCGATTGCGACGAGCATCGACTCCCTTGCGGCCGGGATCAGCTTTGCGGTGCTCGGCTACGTCCCCCTGGTGCCGGCGGTCATCATCGGGGTCATCTCCTGGCTCTTCGCCTTTACCGGCGTCTTCTCAGGCCAGCGCCTCGAACGGGTCCTGGGGCGGCGGGTCGAGGTGATCGGCGGCGCCATCCTGATCCTGATCGGGCTGCGGATCGTTCTTGAGAATACCGTCTTTGCGTGACGGGGCGGTCAAAAAAGAGGGGTGACCCTTCCGTCTTATTCCTGGAATGCGTCAGACCTGCACCGGACGTTTCCGGCGATCATCCGGTGCAGGTCACCATACTTGGCCACCGGATCGCCGCCTTTCTGGAGAACGGCGTCGGCTCCGGCGCAAAGGCAATCGCCGGCGATCTTGTCCCGGGGCTGCCCGGACAATACGATGACCGGGGTATCTGCACAAAGGATGCGGATCTTCCTGATAAGCTCCGCTCCCTCAACGTCCGGCATTGCATAATCGGTGACGATTGCATCGAACTGGTTCTCCTCGATCATGGCCGCCGCTTCCTGTGCTGACCCGGCGGTCGTGACCGCGAGGTCGCCGGGGCGCTCAAGGAAGAGTTTTCCGATCTCCAGAAGCGCCGGTTCGTCGTCGATGAGAAGGACAGAGATCATGCGCAGAGGGGGATCAGGTGGTTGCCACCTGTTCCTGCAGGAGCCGCTGGACGTCGAGCCAGATGATCAGGTCAGTCCGGTCGGTGTCCCTGCCGTCGCCCTCGTCCTCGGCGCCCAGTTTAATGATCCCTTTGACGTAGGCGGCGCTCGAGGCAGCATCGTCCATTGCATCGATCTCATCCTCGGCCACCTGGCGGACGCTGCTGACGTCGTCGACGATGATCCCGACGTTCGAGCCGCCGGCGGCCTCCGGGACCAGAACGATGATCTTTTGGTTCTCGGCGGTCTCTCCGTCATGCAGCCCGAGAAGGGAGTTTAGGTTGAGGATGTTCGTGATCTCGCCCCGGAGGTTGATGATCCCGGCGATATAGGCCGGAGCGCGGGGGAGGGGGGTGATCGGCATCATCTCCACGATCTCCCGCGCAAGCTGGATATCCAGTGCGTAGTGTTCCTTTCCAAGCTGGAACTCCACCACATCGATGGTTGTTGCCATACCGCAGCCCCTCATCTCAGGTTCTGAACCGCTGCATCTTCGATCGCAGGTCGCCGGCCATCTGGTTGATCTCGTGGGCGGCGCTGCCGATCTCCTCGGTCGAGGCGCTGGCCTCTTCAGCGAGGGCAGCGAGGTCGTCCATCTGCCCCTGCGTCTCCTTTGTAAGGCGCGTGCCTTCCGCCATCCCCTGCACGACCTTATTGGTGCTGTTCGCCTGGTCTTCGGTGGCGCGGGCGATCTCGCCGATGCCGTGCGCAACCGACTCCGTCTCGGCGATGATGGTCGTCAGTGCTTCGATGGTATTGTTGACACTCTCGACCCCGACCTCGATCTCGGCGTTGGCAGACTTGATCGCGGCGGCGGTCTTCTCGCTGCTCGTCTGGATGCCGTCGATCACCTTCTCGATGTGGCCGGTCGCGCTCTTCGCCTCACCGGCGAGGTTGCGCACCTCTCCGGCGACGACCGCGAACCCGCGGCCGTGCTCGCCTGCTCGGGCGGCCTCGATGGCGGCGTTCAGAGCCAGCAGGTTGACCTGATTGGCGATGTCGGTGATCAGCCTGACGATATTGTTGATCTCGCGCATCTGGGCGTTGAGCCCTTCGATCTCCTCGACGCTCTCCTGTGCGATCTTCTCCACGGCCGCCATCTTCACGTTGGCATCCCTGCCGAGCTTCTCCGCCCGGCCGCCCTGCTCGGCGGCTTTCCGCGCCCGGTCGAGGACGTCCTGCGAAGTGCTGGCGATCTCCTCATTGGAGGCGGAGAGGTCGGCCAGCTGGCGGTCGATATCCTCGATCTGGTCGAGCACCTGCTTGGCGAGGTCGGCGCATTTCTGGCTCGTGTTCGAGACCTGTTCGGCGGCTTTTGCGATCTCTTCCGAGCCCTTGCTCGTCTCGGCGGTGCCCTCTTCCACCTGTACGATGGCCCGGTTGATACCCCTGATTGCAGTCGCTATTGCCTCCATAGCGCTATTGAAGTCGGCCTTCACCGTCTCCAGCGGGTCGGCATCGCCTATCGCCACTGCGTAGGTCAGGTCGCCTTTCGCGACCGCGGCAAGGCCTGCGGCAAGCTCCTGGATGCTCCGGTCAAGGATGTCGGCCTTCTC
Source organism: Methanoculleus frigidifontis (assembly GCF_030464345.1). Lineage (GTDB taxonomy): Archaea > Halobacteriota > Methanomicrobia > Methanomicrobiales > Methanoculleaceae > Methanoculleus_A > Methanoculleus_A frigidifontis. Next base: position 316,979 of record NZ_VCYH01000003.1, read on the forward strand.
CTGCGCCTCGTCCATCAGCGTCTGCACCTGCTGCTCTTTCTCCCGCTGCTCGGTGATGTCGACGAAGACCGCAAGGATCTGGTGCACCTCGCCCTTCTCATTGAGCAGAGGGATGGCCCATTCCTGGAGGATGAAGAGGCCTGTGGGCATCTGCACGGTCACTTCACCGAAGACCCGCTGCTTGTTTTTGAGAACACCGGCAAGTCCTTCGCCCTCCACGGCACGGATGTCGAAGTCGCTGATCTTCATGCCGAGCACTCGCTCGCGGCTGTAGCCGGAGAGATCGATGAACGACTCGTTCGTCTCGAGGATCTTCATCGCGGTATCGCAGAGCAGCATCGGGATGGGGTTCTTATGGACGATGGCATCGGACTGCTGCTGCAGCTGCCGAACCGCTTCCATCTGCTCCCGCTGCTCGGTGACGTCGACGTAGATGTAGAACGCCATCTCAACCTCCCCCGCATCGTCGAAGATCGGGATGCCATGGAGCTGCACGATCTTCCGGACCCCGTCCGGGAACGTGATGACAAACTCGTTGAACATCCGGCGCCGTTCCTCAAAGGTTGCGAAGAACCCGTCGCCACTGAGGATCCGAACGTCAAAATCGGATATACTCTTCCGGAGCAGTTCGTCGCGGGTTCCCCGCCAGACCTCTTCGTATGCCCGGTTTAACTCTACCCGCCGGCGGTTCCGGTCCAGGATGGCGATGGCAAGCGGGTTGTCCCGGATCATCGCGTCCATCCGCAGCTGCGCTCTCTGAACCTCGTCCATCTTATCGTGGAGATCTGTCCAGTCGTTCCAGACGTAAAATGCCATCTCTATCTCGCCGTTCTCATCGAGGATCGGGATGGCATTGAGGGTCAGGTACTTCTGCACGCCGTCGGGCCACTTGGCGAGGACATCGGTCCGCGCCCGCTTCTTCGTCTCGTAGCAGGCATAGAAATCGTCGCCGCCGATGACCGTAATGTCGTAGTCGTAGAGTTTCTTTGCAAGCGTCTCTTTGCGTGTCCCCCGCCACATCCGGGCATACTCGTCGTTGATGTCGAGGCGGCTCTTGTCTGCCTGCAGCACTGCGATGGCGAGCGGGTTATCCCTGATCATCCGCGTAAACCGTCGCTTGAGCGCATCTGCCTCTGTTTGTATAGCTACGGTCTCCTCCATCTGCTTCTCGAACTGCTCGAGTGTTTCGTTGATCATCTCTGCCACCGGGCGCATTGCGGGATCTACCCTGCTCTCATCTACCCGGGCGTCAAGATCTCCGTTCTGTATCCTCTTCAGAGTATTCAGTATCTCTCCTTTGCTCATTCACAGTAACCTCTTTCTATAGTTATGTACTGGGGAAATTGTGACAAACAGCACGGATGCTGTATATCCAGGCTCATCCGCATGCCGTATAATCTGGAGAGAGCCTACGCTCTTTGGAATAAGCGCCTGGAAATGCAGTGAGATTTGTCGGGCAACAGAGTTTGCGGTGCACAGATCCGACTCTGAGAATTCCCCTTCGCTTCTATATTGCCCTGAAATGTGATGAATTGTGGCAACGCACTCGTGCACCTCGGTGCTGATGTGCACTACTGCGTGGCAATGCCACTCATTCTTCCGTGCAGTCCGCGTTCTGAGCCACCCCGAGCCTGCGGAGGGCTTCGCGGATCTCGCAGAACTCCTCTCTTCCCCGGTCTACCTCCGTGATGTATGCGTTGATCCGCCGGATCTCCTGTCGGATCCTCCCGGCGGTCTCTTCGTCGTTCATGAGATCGGCCAGTGCGAGGATCACCTGAAGGGGCTGGCGGACGTTGTCGCTCTGGATGGTGAGCGAGTCGACGGCCTGCTGGATCCGGTCGCATGCCTCTCTCCGGGTCGTCTCAAGCTGCCGTTGCACCGTAACGTCCCGGGCGAATACCGCGATCTGCCGGACGTCTCCCTGCGCGTCCCTGACCGGAAAGAAGGTGGTTTCAAAGACCATCCCGTCCCGCTCGTCGGAGAAGCGGAGCGGTTTTCCGGATGCAAAGACGTTTTCACTCAACCCCCGCCGTGCTGCAGCAATATCCTGCGGCAGCAGCGTGTTGAGCTGTCTGCCGACAAGATCGTCGGCACTCCCGCCAAGCCTCGTCGCCGCAACCTCGTTCAGGGCGAGGATGGTTCCCTCGCGGTCGATGAGCAGTGCGGAGTCCGGCGGTGCGTTCAGGAGCGCCCGCATCCGCGCATCGCTTGCACGCGCGGCCTCTTCCATCTGTTTTCGTTTGGTGATGTCGCGTGCGACGACCTGCATCAGGCTTCTCCCCTTGTACACAAGCGTATGCCCCGAAGACTCGACGGTGACCGCGCTGCCGTCCAGGCGGAGCAGTCTCACCTCAACCGGCGGTATGGCGGCCGCCCTCGTGCGCAGCTGCTCGAACCGCACCTGAACCAGGTCGTGCGAGTCGGGGTGCAGAAAGTCTGTGACCGGCTTTCCGACGACGTCTCCGGGCTCTTGTGCCCCGAGCAGCTGCAATCCTGCCGGATTTATGAAGAGATATCGCTCCCCGTCGTGGACCGCGATCATGGCGGGCGAGTTCTCGACCAGCGACCGGTAGCGCTCCTGGCTCTCCCTGAGCGCCGCTTCGATGCGCTTCTGCTCGGTGATCTCCTGGAAGATGCCGACAGCACCGAACACCCTGCCGTTATCGCCGGCGATCGGCGCGGTATTGGCAAGGAGCTCCCGCTGTTCACCTTCCGGACTGATGGTTGCGAGGTGTACGCCGCGGACGGTCTCACCGTGCCGTGCCGACCGGATGAGGGGCAGGTCATGCGGATCGCACATTCTGCCGCAGGGCTGGCAGAACGCTGATGCAGCGCAGAGACTCTCCGCCGCGGGATTCAGCATCCGGATGCTGCCCTCCGCGTCGGTCACCACAATCGCCTCCGGAGCGCTGTCGATGATCGCCTTCAGCCGGGCGCGCTCGACACCGAGCTCCAGGTGGACGCGCATCTGGTCGGTGACATCCTCGAAGACGATGCTGGTTCCCGGGACTCCCCCTTCAAGGACGGTGGGGAAGAGTTTCACGCGCAGGTATGCCGTTCCATTCTCTCCGCTTACGGAGACAAGGTTTGGCATGGTCAGTGGTTTTGTGAGGGGGCTTTTCAGAGCGGCGACGATCTGCGGGTCGTCTGCCGGGAAGCTATCCAGTTTCAGAATCTCCTTTCCATGGATCTCTTCCAGGGACGCGGCAGCAAGTTTCAGAAACGAGTCGTTTGCAAAGACGGTGCGGCCTTCGTCGTCCAGAACCAGCATGGCGTCGGAGTAGAGGTACAGGAGCGATGAGTGCGGGATTCGCTCGGAGATGAAATACATCTTCGCCGGGCCTATCTTCCGCATCTCGATCTGGCCGGTGGAGAGGAGCACGTCAAGGTACTTTGCCACGGAGTTTCTGGTGATCTGCAGCCGCCGGGAGAGTTCGGAGACGGTCATGCCCCGCGGATGTGCATTCAGTATCTCTTTTATCCGCAGGAACTCTTTCCAGTATGACTCCATTGCGTCATACTATTTTCCTCTTATCCCTTATACCCGTGTCCTTTCAGGATTCAGAATCCATAAAACCGCCCGTTCCAGGATCGTTCGGACTGGAGCGATAGTGCTCCCCGGAGTTCTGCACGCACCGGATCTCCAGTGACCATGATCGGGCTTATAAAACCGATACTCTGGCGATGCCTGTTCCCGGGGCGGCTTCGCCTCCTTCGAGGGGTGAACCGATGCGTGTGTCTTCATCATGAGGGGGCAGGGGAGGGGAGACTTTCCAGATGCGGGTGTCTCCACGGTCCGCAGTGCCGGATATCGCGGAGACACAGAACCCTATCAACCGCCTGCACGAGGAGTATTCGTTGTTTCCTGGAGCATTATACCCCAATCAGGCGAGTCCCGCTTCGGCGGGCACGCATTCGCCCCGGAAGATCCTTGAGGGGTGAACCGTGTCACCCGGTCGACCCGGGCGGACAAGCGTTCCGGTGCCGGAGTGAGGAGGGGCACCCTCTCTGCCTTCCTTAAAGATGGGCAAATCAGCGTTATTTTCCGATTTTAGCGGAAGTGTCAGAGGTCGGATTTTGACTCTGAAAATACTCGACGTATTTTGTCCCGATTGGTGTAAAACCGCAGAATTGCGGGGCTATACTGGCGATATGAGCCGGGGCAATCTTCGGAGGATGTATCCCCTGGCTCCTCTCGAGATCGTCCGTCTGCGGGCTTCTGTGAGGGTCAAAATCCGAGCGGATCCTGCTCTAATTTCGGGTATGTAAGGATTGCTGAACCACGCAGACCTTCGACGCGATCTCCATCGTCGTCCGCACCGTCTACCCTGCAGAGCAGAACTTCATCGTCATGGACGACCTGAATGCCGACGGGTCGTACTTCGACGAGGACGGTGCCGCGACGACGAAGGGCAAGGAGTACAACCCGGCTGATTACGAACGACCGCGACACCACCACGAAGAGCACGGACGTCACCTACGGCCGGACCATCACCGCAGGCACCGACTATGCGGGTGAGGCCGGGATCTTCCGGACGAGATGTGACGGAGATTGAAGAGAGACTCTTTTTCAGATGGGGATTTTGGGTGTGTGCATTCTCGCTGTCATCTGTTCCTGAGCCTCTGTGGCGGGGGACTGCCGCCCCCGTGCCCCCGGCGATGCGATAGGCGTTTCCGGACACCGCACAGAGCCAGGGCGATCTTCTGCAGCGACTGCCGGGCCGCCGCGGATCTGCCGGAGCCACCCGGGCATCGGCAGGCTGTCTGGCTCTCACGGCTGTACCGCTCGTTGCCGAACCGGATCGGCGATCTCCGGCTATTTCGCACACAGGGCATGTAAGCATGCTCGTAAAAGATTTCATTTCGGAAACAAAGATTCGAACCAAAAGAAGGAAAGCCTCAGGCGAGATTTGAACTCGCGACCTCGTCCTTACCAAGGACGCGCTCTGCCGGCTGAGCCACTGAGGCAAGCGCACCTACTAGGTTGACACTCGTCCTAATAAAATGTTGCGGAATTCTCCGGGGGCAGCACGCCCTCCTCCTGGGCGGCGCGGTCGGGGACGCGCTGCAGAGCGCATCATCGGACCTCGCGGAGCGTCTCGATGCTTGCCTGGACGCCCTCGAGGGTGTCCACCTCGACGATGGGGATGACATTGTCCCGCGACACCGCGTCCATGACCGCGCCAAAGTCGATCGTCCCCTCCCCGACGGGGGAGTGGGTGTCGTGGACGCCGCTGTTGTCGTGGAGGTGGTAGTGAGCTGCGGGGTGCGCGAGAAACTCAGGCAGGCAGCCGTTGAGGTGGGCGTGCCCGACGTCGAGGGTAAATCCGAGCCCGTCGATCAGCGGGAGCTCGTCCGGTGTCCTGAGGAAGAAGTACTCCCAGTTCCCCATATTCTCGACGGTGAAGGTCACCGAGAGGTCGTCGGCCGCCTGCCGCAGTTCGTCGAGCGACTGCCGGAACCGTTCTGCCGCACGCTCCCGCTCCTCGTGCCAGGCGTAGTAGCCCGGGTGCACGACGACGTCCGCACCGACCTCGCCGGCGATGGCAAACGCTTCGGTGAGCACCTCGACGCTCGCCCGGCGGATCGGCTCGAGCAGGCTGGCGATGTTGACGCCGCGGGAGGGTGCGTGGATGGCATAAGAGAAGGAGTAACTCTCCAGCGGCTCGGCGGACGCGAGGAAATGCAGTCCTTCGTCCATAACCTCAACGTAGTCGGTCACCGGTGCAAGCGCATGCAGCGCCGCCTCCAGCGGCTGGCGGTGGAGGCAGAAGGTGGAGACGCCAAACATACAGTGAGTGGTCTTCCGGGCAGCAAAAACCTTCGCGATCCGCCGGATGCGTCCACGACTACTCTTCCGCGACCGGCTCGCGCCGCTTCAGGTACCGCCGTACGCTCTCGGATTCGACCCACCCCCGGTCGAGCTCGGTGATGATGCCGTCGATCCGCCGGGACTGGGAGAGGATGGTGGCGGTGAGAGGGTCTTCGATCATCTCCGCCAGCCCGACGATCACCTGGAGCGGGTTTCTGATATGGTCGCCCAGGATCGCGAACTGTTCGATGTTCCTCCGGAGCTGCTCGTACGCCTCGCGCTGTATCCGCTCCGCCGCCTTCCGTTCGGTGATATCCATGCAGATGAACATCATGCAGAGCGGGTCTCCCGCATCGTTCCTGACGATGCTCCCCGATATCTGGATGTTAAAGAGAAGGCCGTCGCTCCGCCGCCCGAGCCCTTCGCCGATCAGCGACCCCGTCGCAACCAGCCGCTCAAGGAGATTGGCGCCGGCTCTGCCGCAGTCAAAGAACTCCGCGACCGGCCTGTCTGAGAGCGCATCCACCGACGCGAACGCAAACATCTGCAGAAAGGCCGGGTTCGCGTAGATGGGGTAGCCCTCCACGTCGGCGATCAGGATGCCGTTCGTCGACGACTCAAGGGCGCTCTCCTTAATCCGAAGCTCCTCCTCAGCACGCATCCGCTCGGTGATGTCGCGGGCGACGGCAACGGCGTACTGTTCCTCACCGAAGGTGACGAACCGGATGGTGACCTCCACCGGAACCTCGGTTCCGCCCGCCGCAAGAAGGCCTGCCGTCACCGCCTGCTGTCGCCGTGAGGGGTTCTTTCCGGCCGCGAAGAAGTCCAGGAACCAGATGCGCTTCTCCGGCGCGATCAGGTTGCAGAACGGCGTCTGCATCAGGTCGCCGCGCTTGTAGCCGAGCTGCACCCAGGCCGACTCGTTTGCGTCGACGAGGAGACCCGTCCATGCATCGATGAGAAAAATAGCATCGTTCGTCTGGTCGAGGATCGCACGGAACCGTTCGAGCTCGGCGAGGCGGCTCTGCAGCTCGGGGTAGTAACTCTTATGGATCGAGCGCTCCCCAAGCCCGATGATACGCCGGCGGAGCGTATCCCAGTCCTGTTCCGGGTCAGAACGCCGATGCATAGATCTCCTCGATATCCTTCTGGTTCGGTCTCCGCGGATTGGTGGCCATACAGGGATCGCTCAGTGCACGCTCCGCAAGGGCCGGAAGGTCGCCCGGTTCCACTCCGAGGTCGGCGAGGCTCGCATCGATGCCGAGCGACCGGCGGAACCCGGCGACGGCGCGGGTGATAGCCGCCTGCCGTTCGTTCCCGGACAGCTCCTCCGGCTGCTGTCCGAGCAGGCGGGTGATCGCATCGAACCGGTCCGGCGCCGCGGCATAGTTGTAGCCGGCCACGTGCTCCAGGAGGACGGCGTTGCACCGGCCGTGGGCGAGATCGAGGAGGCCGCCGAGGCTGTGTGCCATGGCGTGCACCGCCCCGAGGCTCGCGTTCGAGAAGGCGAGTCCGGCGTACAGGCTCCCGAGCATCGTCAGGTAACGCGCCTGCAGGTCATCGGGGGCGCGGGCTGCTTCCGGAAGGGCGGCAGCGATCAGCCGGATGGCCTCCAGCGCGTGCAGGTCGGTGATCGGCGAGCTTGCGTTCGAGACGTAGGCCTCGACCGCGTGGCAGAGGGCGTCCATCCCGGTGTCGACGGTCAGGGTCGCATCCATGCTGGTGAGCGGCAGCGGGTCGAGGAGGGAGATGTCCGGGACCAGCGTCTTGCTGATGATCGCGATCTTCCTCCGCTCATCCTCGTCCGTGATGATGGCGAACTGCGAGACGTCCGCCGAACTTCCGGCAGTTGTCGGCACGCAGACGAGCGGGGGTGCGGGCATCTGCACCCGGTCGACCCCCTCGAACGCCAGGATGTGGCGGCGATTGGAGGTGACGATCCCGATCCCTTTAGCACAGTCGATGGGGCTGCCGCCGCCGACGGCAACGATCCCCTGACACTCCGCAGCGTGGTAGGCCTCCGCGCCGGCCATCACCTCGCCTGCCCGGGGGTTGGGAGAGACGCGGTCGAAGATTTCGTAGGAGATGTCTGCCTCATTGAGGCTGGTACAGACGCGGTCTGCCCATCCTGCCTGCTTCACGCCGGCGTCGGTGACGAGCAGCACCTTTCGCAGGCTGAAGTTGCGGGCATACCGGCCGGCGAGTTCCAGCGCGCCGCGGCCGAGTATGAACTCGGGAACAAAGAACTTCTTCAGTTCGAGTTCGTCTGTCGGAAGCATAGATCAAACCGCTGTAGCTGATAGGTCGTGACAGTCTCAGGTATGTAATTCATCCCGTTCAGCACATATATACGTTACGAACTGTTCACCGCCGCTTTATGGTGTATTTCACGAATTAAGCACTTATTTTATGGTATAATTCAAATAGTCCCGTTGGAATGGGTTTTCGTGGTACCATGCCGCTCGGAGCGCCCCCGGCACCGGAAACCCGGCCGGGGTTCGGAACATATCAGCAAATACCCGGGCATTGCGGTTTTTCAGCAGACCGAATTTCGCATGGTTTATCTGGTAGATGCCCGATGTATATGCTATGCGGGAAGGGTTCGTACCGGAGGTCGTCGTCTCGAATAAACTTGAGCGATCCCGGGCAGAACTATTTTCATACATCGAAAAAAACGCCGAATATATCGAGAATAACTATCCTGTCTTTTTCGGGAAGGTCACGTCCATCGTCGATCAGATGAACATCCCGGTGCCGGACCAGGCGCACGACGAGTTCATCGACGCCGTCACCTACAAGGTCTTCGACGTCACCTCCCGCGCCAATGATATCAAGTTCGTCACCCGCCTCTGCGAGATCGCCTGCGGGATCAAGCGCAAAAAGGAGAAGAAGGCCGGTGTTCACCTCGCCGCAGCCGCCAAGCTGATGAAGATCGGCCGGTACCTGGATGCGAGCGTCTTCCTCAAGCCCTACTGGAAGCACGACGCCGCCGTCGGCTGCTGGTACGCCTACTGCTTCTACGCCCTCTATAAGGATGGATCGCAGGAGCCGGGTTTCTCCAGCAGCGAGCGCTGGAACTACCTCAAGCGTGCACGGCAGCATCTGGAGGAGCTCGGCCAGTGGAAACCTCCCCTCCACCGCCTTGTGAAGGGAGAGATCAAGAGCGACACCTGGCTCGATGAGCCGTTCTGGATGATGATCTTCTCTGCGACGGAGTGGTTTCCGGAGAGCCGCTGGTACCTGCAGACCGGATTTGCCAAGGCCAAGGCGGACGGAAACGACGTGGTGCTGGCCAAGATGCTCCAGGTTGCGCTGGTGCGCTTCCCCGACGATATGCTCTTCTTCCGCGAGGCCTACCGGATGCGGTTTGAGCAGGCGGAACTCTCCGACGCACTCGGGCTCGTCCGGGCGATGCGGGAAAAGTTTCCGGATGACCTTGAACCCATCTACTACGGCATCCGGACGGCGTTCTACCTCTCAGGCGACGCTGAGTTCAACGAGTTCCGGCGCCTTGCCGTGGAGAAGGGGATGGCCGGACACGCCCTTGCGGTGATCGATGTTGCGCACGCCCACCTGCGGGGACGGCAGAACCAGGCAGTCCTCTGCCTGGAGGATATGAAACGGAGGTATCCTTCTCTGCGGTACTACGCCGATCTTCTGGAGTTCGTCATCGCCGACTGCTCCGGCACAATCGCCGGTTCGCGCCAGGCCGTCTTCCGGTCGGTCGACAACTACTGCATGCGGGCGATCGGGATCAAGGATCAATAGCCGCCGAGCCGCTCCCAGACCTTCCGTGCGGCCTCTGCAGGGATCCGCCCGCGGTAGATCTCTTCGTCGAACGGTATCTCACCGGCGAGCGGGAGGCCTTCCTTCCGGCAGAAGGTGCGCACCTCCTCTGCCGTCTCCGGGTTCAGCGTCGATCGGTTGATGACGACGAGCACCCGGCCGGGATGCCCGGCGCAGGCGGCGTGCATCCGTGCAAGGTCACGGACGGCGGTGCGGTCCGGCTCTGCCACCACCAGGAGAATCTCCGCACCCGCGACGGCGGCGGCGAACGCCTCCCCGGTCCCCGCCGGGGCATCGATGAGGAGTATCCGGGCAGCCTCCGCCGCAGCGCGTGCCTGACCCCGGACCGCCGCAACCAGCGTCCCCGATGTGCAGAACCCCGGCCTGAGCCGGGCATGCGAGAGCAGCCCATGCGGTGTGCGGGAAAGGCAGAGATCGCCGACGGTTCGCGGCGCCATCCCGGTCGCGGAGACCGGACAGACTCGCAGGCAGAGGCCGCAGCCTGTGCAGGCGGCCGGGTCGACGACGAACCGGCCTTCGCGGTAGGCTATCGCGCCGAACCGGCAGTTCTCCATGCACGAGAGGCACTCGACGCAGACGGTCGGGTCGATGACGGCGCAGGGTATACTCTCGAGGGGTCTTCTCGCGAGCACCTCGGTCGGAAAGATGAGGGCGAGATCAGGCACCTCAAGGCTGCAGTCCGCCATGACCATCGGTGATGGGGCGGCTCGCGCGAGTGCCGCCGCCAGCGTCGTCCTGCCGGCTCCCCCTTTCGCGCTGACGACTGCGATCGTCCCTGCATCTCCTGTTCCTTCTGCCGTGCTCAAACCCAACCTCCTGCGGTTTGACTCCTCGTTGTTTCCACACACACGACTATATAGGTGCCGATGCAACATCAGAGAGATCAACAGTGAGACGAAATTTCGATGAAATATCTGCATCTTTTCGGTCCTGTCCCCTCCCGCCGGCTCGGTGTCTCTCTCGGCATCGATCTCATTCCCCAGAAGACCTGCCCGTACGACTGCATCTACTGCGAGTGCGGCAGGACGACCAACCGGACCTGTGAGCGGCGCGAGTATGTCCCGACGGCCGACGTCATCCGGGAACTCGACGACTACCTGCGGCGGCGGCCACAGCTCGATTACATCACCTTCGCAGGGTCGGGGGAGCCTACGCTGCATTCCGGGATCGGAGCGATCATCGGGCATCTCAAGGAGCACTATCCCGGCTACCGGGCGGCGGTGCTCACGAACGGCGCCCTCTTCGCCGACCCGGAGGTCCGACGCGACCTTGCGAGCGCGGACCTCGTCGTCCCCTCCCTCGACGCGGTCTCCGAATCGGTCTTCGCCGCACTGAACCGGCCGTGCCCCGGACTGACGGCTGATGCCGTCCTTGACGGCCTGATCGCGTTCTCCCGCGAATTTTCCGGCGAGATCTGGCTCGAGATCTTCATTGTCCCGGGGCTGAACGACACGGACGAGGAACTTGCCCGGCTCCGCGACGCCATCAGGGCGATTGACCCTGACCGCGTGCAGGTGAACACCCTCGACCGTCCCGGAACCGAGATCTGGGTGACGCCCGCCTCTGCAGCAGCGCTCGAGCGGATCGCCGAGTACCTGGGCGATAAAAGGGTCGAGGTGATCGGGCCGTGCACCTGCCGGGAGGCAAGCCCTACTTTCAGAGCAGATATCCTCGACGCGATCACCGCTACCCTTGCCCGACGGCCGTGCACCACCGAGGATCTCTGCAAAATTTTCTCGCTCCACCGAAACGAGATAAACAAGTACCTTGAAGTCCTGCTCGAAAAAGGAGATATTGAGGCGGTATCCGAAGAGCGGGGACTATTTTTCCGCCTGAAATGACGGCATGGAGCTGTCCGTGACGGGCAGAACCTCCGCGCCGGCCTTCCCGGGCGGGACGGGCAGATCCCGCAGGTGCAGGTCCATCTGGGGGAACGGGATCTCGATACCTTCTGCGGAGAAGCACTCGTCGATCCGGGTGTTCACGAAGTCCTGCACGTCCCAGGCCATATGGAACGCCCGCGCCCAGAGAACCAGCATGAAGTTGAGGCTCGACGCCCCGAACTCGAGGAAGTAGACCGAGGGCGCCGGATCGTCGAGGACGTACTCTGACCGGCTCGCGGCCTCGCCGCCGATCTCGCGGAGGATCTCCTTGACCCGTGCAACGTCGCTGCCGTAGGCGACCGAGACCGGGATCTTGATCTTGAGTTTCACATCGGGCATTGCATAGTTGGTGATGGCACTGCCCGATATCTTCGAGTTCGGGAGGGTCACCAGCTGATAATCGAGCGTCTTTATCCGGGTGCTCCGCGGCCCGATGCTGACCACGTCGCCGAGGTAGCCGTCGATCTTGATCCGGTCGCCGACCCGGAAGGGTTTGTCCACCAGGATGAGCGCACCGCCGAAGAAGTTCGATACGATATCCTGCGCTGCCAGGGCGACCGCGAGACCGGCGATCCCGGCGCCCGCGATCAGGGGAGTGATGTCGATCTCGAGGGTGTTGAGCACCATGAGGAAGGCGATGAACCAGACGATGTACTTCGCCGCAACCTCCAGGAGTTCGATGATCCGGTCGTCCATGTCGGTCTCGGTCTTCGAGGCCATCCAGCGCCCGTAGAGGTTGATGAAACTGTAGCTGAAGGTCGAGACGACCCAGGCGCCGATCAGGATGACGCCGGCGGTGAAGTACTGGCTGGAGAGCAGCCACGCGTAGTCCCCGAGGAGATCCGCCGGGCTGATGTAGGTGTTGACCGCAACCCAGACCGACCCGAGCACGATCCCGATGGAGACCGGCCGGTCGAGCGAGAGGAGGAGGATGTCGTCTATCTTCGATTCGGTGAGGTCCGCCCTCCTCTGCAGCCACCGGAAGATCTCGTGAGCAACGAATGCGCCCGCGATGCCGGCGACGATGATGGCAATGCCGTAGATGAGCCCGTCCATACGCGTACTATTATGTGTTTTCAGCCGGATATAAATAGGAGATTTACATGCCGGCTCCGAAGGATATTCTCGATACTCTCCACTCCCTTGTCGACCGCGACATCTGCATTATGCACATCTGCGGAACGCACGAGGCTGCCATCGCCCGGTCGGGCATCCGGAGCGTCCTCCCCGAGCGCCTGAAGATCGTGATGGGGCCGGGCTGCCCGGTCTGCATCACGCCGCAGGGCGAGATCGACGCCGCGCTCGATCTTGCCCGAAAAGACTGCGTCATCGCGACCTACGGCGACCTCCTCCGCGTCCCGGGGACAAAGGGATCGCTTGAGTCGTCGGGCGGCGACGTCCGGGTCGTGCAGGGCGTCCATAAGGCCGCCGAGATCGCCCGCCGCGAACCCGAGAAGGAGGTTGTCTTCATCTCGGTCGGGTTCGAGACGACCGCTCCGACCGTCGCGGCGACGATACTCACAAAGCCGCCGGAGAACTTCTCGATCCTCTCCTGCCACCGGCTCGTCCCTCCCGCAATGGAGTGGCTGCTCGCGCAGGGCGAGGCGCAGCTGCACGGGTTCATGCTCCCTGGCCACGTCTGCACGGTGATGGGCTACCACGAGTACGAGCGATTCCCTGTGCCGCAGGTGGTCGCCGGGTTCGAGCCGGACGACATCCTCCTCGGGCTCGTGATGATCGCGCAGCAGATCCGCGAGGGGGCAGCCCGCATCGACAACGCCTACCCGCGGGCGGTCTGCCGCGAGGGGAACGAAAAGGCGCAGAACCTGATGTACGACGTCTTCGAGCCGGCCGACGTCGAGTGGCGCGGGTTTCCGGTCATCCCGCAGTCGGGGCTGCGCCTGAAGCCCGAGTTCGAGCAGTACGATGCGCAGAAGAAGTTCGGTATCGAGGTCCGGCACGTCGAGAAGCATTCCGCGTGCATCTGCGATAAGGTGCTCCGCGGGATTGCCCGCCCCTCGGATTGCAAACTCTTCGGAAAGGCCTGCACGCCGCGCAACCCGGTAGGTCCCTGCATGGTGAGCCACGAGGGTGCGTGCAAGATATGGCATCTCTACGAGGCACGGCGGGGATGAGCCGCCCCTATCCGTCTGCCTTATATACCAGTCGATGCAAAATAATATGGCAGTCCCGGTAGGGTAGTGGATATCCTAGAAGCCTCCGGAGCTTTTGACCCGGGTTCAAATCCCGGCCGGGGCGTATTCTGTTTTGTGCGAACGCCTTTTTTCAGACAATTTTCGAGAGTCTGCCGCATCGAACCGTAGCGCTGCATCTCCCTACGGCCTTCTCCACATCGCGCAGTGTCGGGCCCCCACTTGATTCCAATCGACGGCGTTTTGCTCATCCTCCCGCCCACGCACGACGACAACAACTGCTAAATAGGAAACGGAACCTCACGGAGCTGTGATGTTCCATGTCACCGGAAGAGAGTAAGGCGATTGTCCGTCGGTTTATCGAAGCCTACAACACACGGAACCTGGATGTATTCGATGACCTCGTGGCGCCGGACTACGTCGACCACACCCACCGGCAGCAGGGCCGGGAGAACTTCAGACAACTCTTCACGCTCGCGTTCGAAGGTTTTCCCGACTGGCACGAACGGATCGAAGACATCATTGCCGAAGGGGATACGGTCTGGGTCCGGGTTACCGCCACGGGAACCCATACCGGGGAATGGAGTCTTTCCGGCGTTCCCCTGCCCCCGACCGGCAGGAAGGTAACCATGCGGATGGTCTTCATCTGGCGCCTGGAAAACGGCAGACTTGCAGAGGGGAGGGAGGTCGATGAAGACCTGGAGTTTCTCAGGCAACTGGGCGTTATCGAATATACGGAAACGGGAAGGAGGATATTTCCGGAAGCCGTCACACCGGAACGGTAACTGCCGCGCCCGTTCGAAGCGCATTGCCGGAGTCTCCCGCCGGAGCGAAAGCTGCATCGATCCTTTTTTCTCTCAAAAAGCCCCCGTCTGATGTAGGTACGCCTCTCTGTGCACGGGGAACGGCAGAACGGCACGATCCGCCGGCGTGCGGGGATGAAAAGAGGAGGTGAGGGTATCATCAGGGAAGAGTATCTGAAACGGCTGCGCGTGGTCCCCGGAAAAAGTGTTTCGCTGAAGAATTTCGGCACCGGCTGGGCGCAGAGCGAGGAGCTGAAGAACGCAGGAAAAGCAGCGGTGAAAGAGCGGGCAGCGGAGATCCTCGAGGCAAACCGTCAGGCGCTCGCCGAGTCCCAGGAACTCCTCTGGGCGAATAACACGCACGCGGTGCTGATCATCCTGCAGGGGATGGACACCTCGGGGAAAGACGGAATCATCAGGCACGTGATCACCGGGATGAACCCGCAGGGCTGCAGGGTCTCCTCCTTCGGCGTTCCCACCGAGGAGGAACTGGATCACGACTTCCTCTGGCGTCACGTCCTGAAACTCCCTGCAAAAGGGGAGATCGGGGTCTTCAACCGGTCGTACTACGAGGAGGTGCTCGTCGTCCGGGTGCACCCGGAGCTCCTGGAGAAGCAGCGGCTCCCACCCGGGACGCGGGACGAGGAGTTCTGGAAGCGGCGCTACCGGGAGATCAACGCCTTCGAACGGTACCTGACGGAGAACGGGACGAAGGTCCTGAAGTTCTTCCTGCATATCTCAAAGGAGGAGCAGAAAGAAAGACTGATGGCCCGGCTGGAGAACGAGGAGAAGTACTGGAAGTTCTCCCTCACAGACCTTGCCGAACGCCGGTACTGGAACGACTATCGGGAGGTCTACGAGACGATGCTGGAGAAGACCAGCACCGACCATGCCCCCTGGTACGTCATCCCGGCCGATTACAAATGGGCGGCCAGAACGCTGGTCGCCGACCTGATCTCAACCCAAATCCGGTCTCTCGGGCTGAGCTACCCGGAGGTTTCGCCGCAACAGATGGACGAGATCCGGACGGCACGCAGGATCCTGGAAAACGAGGAGTGAGTTCTTCGTTTTGATGAGGGTGACGGGACACGGTTCTGTTCGAAACCCTCACCATTGGCCTGCTGCGAGGTTCTCCGGGAACGCTCCGGCAGGAAAAGCATCCTTAACCCCTCTTGAGGAAATTGATCGGCATTCACCCCCGGAATGCCCCTGTACAGTACAGAGATGGTGCGTCCGGAAAACCTCCAACACTCCTGCACACGATACTCCGAAGCTCCGGCGATGCGTATATTGATATACTGTGCAGGGCACTCAGGGAACCCCTCAAGGGGGGATAGCAATGAAACGATCTCTCTTTATTGGCCTGTGCGTTCTGCTCGTTCTCGTCCCGGTAGTGTCGGGAATAGTCGTTGGGGACGAGAATGCCACAACGAATGAAAGCCTCCAGACGACCAATCAGACAGGGAGTGCCGGGGTGCAGCCTCCGCCGGCCGCGCCCGGCGTTGCCGTTCCGGTGAGTCCGGGCAGAGCAGCGCAGCTCTTCCCTGCAATCTCGGACGGCTACATCGCCTGGATCGACCTTGGAACCGAAAACGGCTCGGTATACCGCTACGATATCGAGAGCGGAGAGGAGCAGGAGGTCTCGACTGCTGCGGTGTACCCGCTCTTCCCCGATACCAGCAGAGGAAGGGTCGTCTGGCAGGACTACCGCAACGACTCGTATGACATCTACCTATACGAGAACGGAACCGAGATGCCCATCACTGCCGATCCCGCCTGGCAGGAGCAGCCGGCGATCTCGGACGAGTACATCGTCTGGCTTGACTGGCGCACCGGACAGCCGGATCTCTTCCTGTACTCCTTCGCCGACGGAAACGTCTCCCGCCTGACGAACGACACCGCATGGGAGACGTTCCCTGCTATATCCGGGAGCCTGCTCGCATGGGAGGACAACGTCACCGGGTCGAACGATATCCTGCTCGCCTCTCTCAGTGCCGGCAGAGCGGCGCCCGCGACGAATAGCACGGCCGACCAGTGGTGCCCGGACGTCTCCGGTTCCCGGGTCGTCTGGGAAGACCGGCGAACCGGCACCGCACAGATCCGTCTGCTCGATCTCGCTACCGGGAACGAGACGGAGGTCACGACAGGCAGCGGGAACCACACGCTTCCGGCGATAGACGGCGACCGGATCGTCTGGGTCGAGGAGCGGAACGGAACGTTCAATATCGTGCTCTATACCATCAGCACCGGCAATGCGCGACGGCTGACGAACGACACCGACCTTGAGTGGTGGCCGGATATATCCGGGCAGTACGTTGTCTGGGAGCACTGGCACGACAATACGTCGGATATCGTCCTCTATACCATTCCCGAGCGTGCGGAACGGAACGATACGCCCCCGGCCTCCGCACTTGCCCCGATGCCGTTGATGGCGGCGAACGCCTCGCCGCAGGCGAGCTACGGGTACGATACCGATGATTACTGGGGTTCGACGACCGATGATTCCAGCGATTACTGGGGTTCGACGACCGACGACTCCGGCGACTACTGGGTCACTCCCACCCCGACCGAAGAGATCTATGAAGGCACCACCGTCGGGACGGAAGCGCCCTCAACCGACGATACCGGCAGCGAGTACCAGTACGACGAGACGACGGGGCTCTGGTTCCAGTATGACTACGACACCATGACCACCTACTACTATGACCAGAGTTCCGGAAACAACTACGCGTACGATGCGACCAGCAAGGACTGGTACTACTACGATCAGGCCTCGGGAGGATGGTATTCGATCTCTTCCGGACAGGAGACCACGGAGACGGAGACCGGATACGTCAATACCGGATACTATCCGACGGACACGGCGGGAGGCTATACGGACACCGGCTACGCCGTCGATTCGAGCGACATCATCATGGACGTCTACAACAACCGGGAGGCAACGAACGACTATACCCATCACCAGTTCACCGGCTACATACGCGACCAGGATGTCGTCTGGGACGACACCTACGGTGGCTGGGACTACGTCTGATAGCGGCTCTCTCCGCATCCATTTTTTAGCCGTCCGCGTCCTGCCCGGAGATATGGTTTTCCCGATCGCATGCATACGGACGGTGCATGTGGCAACTCTCCGGAGATCCGCTCGCAGACCGATTTCAGGCTATCGCATTGCGGGGGAGAGGGAACCACCCATTATCCGCCCTGAACTGAGGGCAAATTCGCGTCATTTTCGACTTTAACGCGGTTTTCAGAAGGCGTAGTCCGGCAGAGGGATAAAGCGGCGCAGGTCGTCCCGATTCCTGAAAAACAGCAGAATCGTAGGCCTATATCGGTCATATGAGCGAAAGTAATTTCGGGAGGACGGATTCCATGCCCCGCATCGGGATCGGCCGTCTGCGGGCTTCTGTGAGGATCGTTTTTTCCCCGGATTCAACCCGAATTACAGGGATTGATACGCAACTGAACCGGAGCGGCGGCTGGTCGATCGCGTGATCGCTGCACGGGAAGGGAAAAACCCGCCCCTTGCGGCGATTAACCGCCTCCAATCGCCGGAATACCGGAGCGCTCTTCCGTGCAGGGCTCACCTGCTGTTCTCACAGATGATATCGGCAGAGTCGCCGACGGCAAGGTGCGCCCGGCAGGTCCGTACAACGACCGGCAGGACGAACGCCGGCAGTCCGAGGTCCTCGATCACCCGCCGGCAGGTCTCCTCCCCGGCGCCCGCCCGCAGGACCGCCTCGTGGAATCGCCGGATGACCAGAAGCCCATCCGCAAGCGTCTGAGATACCTCGCCGCCCGAACGCGGATCGTCCCAGGAGGCGAGGAGATGTGTGACGTCCGGGACTTCCATGAGACTCCTGATAGACCGCACCGATGCCGCGGCATCGTCGTAGACGGGAAGATCCCGGGGCAGCGGGACGGCGTCGCCGGTGATGAGCGCACCGTCCGCCGGAAGGTGAAGGGAGATCGATCCCGGCGAGTGGCCGGGTGTGTGGAGAACGGCCAGGTCAAGGCCGCCGTCGATGTGGACGGTGTCGCCGCCCTCTACGAAGCGGTCGACCGCGACCGATCCCGCGACAAGTGTGTGGAAGTCCGGCACCGGGCGTTCGCGTGCCTGCAGGTCGACGTCCTCGATCCACGCCCGTTCGGCGAGATGGGCGATGACGGTGCACCCGGTCGCCTCCTGGATGGTCGTCGCAGCACCGAGATGATCGGGGTGCGCATGCGTCAGGACGAGCGCTCCGATCTCGTCGGGCTTTCGTCCGGTCCTGTGGAGATACGAGAAGACCGCCTCTTCCGCTCCGGCGACGCCGGCGTCGACGAGGCAGATCTCGCTGCCGTAGATCAGGAAACAGTTGACGAATCGTTCGACGGTGATCCCGGGACCGGCGGAGAGCCGGAAGGGAATCTTGAGGAGATGGATATGGTCGGTCACCTGCATGGCGTTTCACGTCCGGGAGCGGCGGGTGGAGATCGGTCGCCGCCGGTCTGTCGGTGAAGAGGTTTCTCGTGTGAGGGCTTAATGCTGCAGGCGCACCGCCGATCGCCGCAGGGCTCGGGCTCCCGAAGCCAAAGCCGCTGTCCTGCCGCCTTCTGCAAAAGACAATTCTGAAAGATTTTTCAGCGGACGGAGCGCAGTCTGTAATATGGCTTCCGCCCCGCCCCAGGCCGTTCCGATCCCCGGGATACTTGCCGGGTTCTGTATTCTTCTCTCACTCATCCTGCTCCCGGTAATCCTCTCCGCCACTGTCCCCGTTAGAGACGTCACGCCGGACGCGGCAGGCAGCCCTATTCAGATACGGATCCTCGCCGTCAACGACTTCCACGGCCAGATCCCTCCCGGAAAGACCCTGGACAAGGAGCCGGTCGGGAGTGCTCCCGTTCTCGGCTCGTATCTGAAATCTTCCATGGCAACCGGCGATCGAGCCGGCACGGTTCTCGCCCTGCCCGGAGACGTCGTCGGGGTCTCGCCGCCTGAATCCGGTCTCCTCCTCGACGAACCGACTATCCTCTTCTTCAACACCTTTGCCGAGAGCAGGCAGGAGTGCACGGTCGTCGCGACGCTCGGCAACCACGAGTTCGACGAAGGCGTCCCCGAACTGCTGCGGAAGCTGGACGGCGGAGACGGAACGACGACCATCCCCCATCTCGTCGACCCGTTCCCCGGCTCCCGGGCTACCTATGTCTGCTCGAACGTCGTCTGGACCGCGAACGGCACCCCGATCGTCGAGCCGTATACCATCGCCGAGGTGGGCGGAGTCGAGATAGCCTTCATCGGTGCGGACACCATGCTGACGAGCGAAATCGTGATGCCGGCGATGATCGAGGGCGTCTCATTCCTGAATGAGAGCGACTCGATCAACCGCTACGTCCCCGAGATCCAGGAACGGGGCGTGCACGCGATCGTGGTGCTCCTGCACGAGGGAGGGGAACAGGAGGCCTATGAAGGTGCGACACGCGAGGGAGGGAACGTGACCGGGCGGGTGACCGGCATCGTCGCCAATCTTGACCCGGACGTCGACGTCGTCCTCTCCGGGCACACCCATGCGTTCACCAATGCATACCTGAAGAACGCGGGCGGCGAGCCGGTGCTGGTCACGCAGGCGTACAGCTACAGCGTGGCGTTTGCCGAGGTCGAGATCGTCATCGACCCGGAGACCGGAGATATCATCGAGAAGACCGCCCGGATCGTGCCGGCCTACGCCGACAGACCCCTGGGAACAACGCCGGATCCGGCGGCCGCCCTGATCCTTGCAGACGCGGAGCGTACCGTCGCACCGATGACCGAGCGGATCGTTACGACGGCGGCGGCCGACATCACGAGGGCGCAGAACCCTGCCGGTGAATCCACGCTCGGCGACCTCGTTGCCGACGGCCAGCGCGCCGCACTGGCGGCGGATGTGGCGTTCGTCACCGCCGGATCCCTGCGTGCCGATATAGCAGCCGGGAACGTCACCTGGGGCGACCTCTACGCGGTGCAGCCGTTCGACGATACCGTCTTCTCCATAACGCTGACCGGCGGCCAGATACGGGAGGCGCTTGAAGAGCAGTGGCAGACCCCGCCGCCCCCCTACAACCTTGCCGTCTCGGGGCTCTCGTACACCTTCGACCCGGAGCAGCCGGCAGGTAGCCGCATCGTGGAGGCGGCGGTCGGCGACTCCCCGCTCGAAGACGAGAGGCTGTACCGCACGGCAGTCGATGAATACCTTGCGTCGGGCGGCGACGGCTACTCCGTCTTTACCGAAGGAACCAACCGGACATGCGGCCCGGCGGACATCGATTGCCTGATATCCTATATCGAGTCGCTCCCAGAGCCCGTCACCGTCGGCATCGACAACCGGATTACGGTCCGGGCATAACAAAAAACCGGCCGGCAGACCGGTGAAGTTTCCGAGGCTTTCCGGTTCTGCCTGGCACTGAGGTTTCCGCCCCTTCAGGCGGTTTTCCATGGATACCTCAAGATCGTGCGGTTTTTCGAAAAAGATTATTTGTTGATGAAGATGTTGAAGATCTGGTCGTCGCCGGTATCGTTCAGGCGCTTCCTCTCGGTCTTCTCATCGACAAGTGCCAGGATGGGCAGGGTCATGTCCACACCGGGCTTCTGGCCGAACATCTCCTCGAGGTCGACCTGCAGGGCGTGCATGAAGAGCGCGTTCGGGATGTCCATCGCGCAGTTCTCCTCGCACTGACCGCAGTTGATACAGGAGTCGGAGACGTGGGCGAACCGGATCAGGTGGAACATGAAGTCGACCGGCAGCTTCCCGGGCGCGACCAGGTGCGGCTTCTTGGTGCTGCACTCTTCACAGTAGCAGATCGGGCACTGGTCGATGCACTGGTAGCACTTGACGCAGCGGCTCGTCTCCTCCATGATCGTTTTGAGGCGCTCCTTGCCCTCGCCGAGCTCGCCGAAGTCCTTCGCCCGCCACTTGTCGGCGAGTTTGAACATGGCGTTCTCGACCTTGCCGCGGATCTCGATGCCCTTGGGGTTCGGGGCCTCGGTCGCGAGAGCGCCCGCCTGTGCGGCACCGTTCACGAGGTCGGCACCCTTCTCGGAGCAGACTTCGACGAAGGTTGCCTTGCCGGCTTTGTCGCCGATGACACCCCAGTTTCCGCAGGCGAGGTCTGCCTGGCGGGGGATCTTCATCTTGCAGCGGCGGCAGTTGGCGCGGCGGCCGTAGCCTTCCTCTTCGAGTTCGTCGATCGAGATGCCCTTGTGCTCACCGTCTTTGGTGACGATGATGAACTGGCCTTTGTCGATCTCCTCCTTGACGACGTCGTCGGGGTTGACACCGAACTTCTCGGCGATCATCTTGCGGGCCGAGACGGGGCTGACGGAGCCACCGCAGTTGAGGCCGATCATGATGATGTTGTCCAGGTTGATCTGGTTGCGCTTCGCGAGCTCGTAGAAACCCATCGCGTCGCAGCCCTTCACCGGGACGGCGATCTTCATGTCCTTTGCGCCATTCAGGTACTTCTTGATGAGCTTCGGCATCAGGATCGTACCGCAGTGGAGCGATCCGGACGTCTCTGCGATCTCCGCCGGGTCGGTGATAACGGTGGGGATAGCATCGTAGAGGTCAGCTCCCTTCTTCACCGCCAGCACGGCGTCGACCTTGCCGCTCTCGAGGGCGTACTTCAGGAGGGCGCTGACCGCTCCTCCGCACTCGCCCTTCTCCTGAACGGCTGCGTCGGCCGCCCATGCGTAGACCATGTCTCCTTTTGCTACCATGTTTAGGCCTCCGTGATCTTCTCAACCTTCACAGCACAGTGCTTCAGCTCCGGCATCTTGGACATCGGGTCGCGGACGTCGTTCGTCAGCAGGTTGACCGCTCCGGTGCCGAAGTGCATCGTCATCATCAGGACGCCGGGTGCAACCTCGTCGGTCACCCGTGCGAGGGTCTCGACCTCGCCACGGCGGCTGCTGAGCTTGATCTTTTCGCCGTTCGCGATGCTGAGCCTCTTGGCGTCCTCGTTGTTGATCTGCACGTACGACTCGGGGACCTCCTGGTGGAGGATCGCGGCACGGCCGGTCTGCGTCCTGCTGTGGTAGTGGAAGAGCAGTCTTCCGGTCATCAGGGTGAACGGATACTCGGCGTCCGCGAGCTCGGCGGGCTGCCGGAACTCGATGCCGAAGAGGTTGCCCTTGCCGTCGGCCGATGAGAATTTCCCGATATGCAGGATGGGGGTTCCCGGGTGCTCCGTGGTCGGGCACGGCCAGTGCAGCGACTCGGGTCTGTTCAGCCGCTCGTAGTTGAGGCCGGCCATCGAGGGAGTGACCCGCCGCAGGTCGTTCCAGACATCCTCTGCGGTCTCGAACTCGAAACCGGGGAGGTTCAGTTTCTCTGCGAGCTTAACGAAGACTCTCCAGTCCTCCATGGACTCGCCGGGGCCGTCGACCGCTTTGCGGATACGGTTCACACGCCGCTCGCCGCTGGTGAACGTGCCGTCCTTCTCGGCGAAGCAGGTTCCCGGCAGGATGACGTCGGCATACTGGCAGGTCTCGGTGAAGAAGATGTCCTGCACCACAAGGAAGTCGAGCTTCTCGAGCGACTTCATGACGTGGTTCGAGTTCGGGTAGGTGACGACCGGGTTTAAGCCCAGGATGTACATGGTCTTGATGGGGTCGCCGCACTGGTCGATCTGCTCGGTCAGGCTTGCGCCGTACCACTCGGGAAGGTCGGTGACGCTCCAGAGATCCTCCATCTTGTGCCGGATGTCGTCGACTTCGCACTTCTGGTAGCCGGAGTAGACGTTCGGGTAGGCACCCATGTCGCAGGCGCCCTGCACGTTGTTCTGGCCGCGGAGGGGGTTCACGCCGACACCGGGCCTGCCGATGTTGCCGGTGAGCATGGAGAGGTTTCCAAGCGACCGGACGTTGTCGGTGCCGGTCGTGAGCTCGGTGATGCCGAGACAGTAGATGATGACCGCGTTCTTGGCGGTGGCGTATCTCCGTGCGATCTCCTTCACCGTCTCGGTGGGGACGCCGGTGATCTCTTCCACGTCGGCGTACTTCGCGACGGTCTCCTTGAGCTCGTCAAAGCCCTTGGTGCGCTCTTCGATGAATGCCTTGTCGTGGAGGTTCTCCTCTATGATCCAGTACATCATCGAGTTGATCAGCGCGATGTGGGTCGAGGGGTTGTAGCGCAGATAGGTGTCTGCGAGGCGTGCCGTCGGGGTGTAGCGCGGGTCGCAGACGATGATCTCGATACCCTTCTTCTTTGCCTGGGCAATCCGCCTGCCGGCGAGGGGGTGCGCCTCGACGGGGTTTGAGCCGATGATAAAGATCAGGTCCGAGTTCAGGACGTCCTCGAAGGGGTTCGTGGCAGCTCCGGAACCGAACGAGAGCGACAGACCCGCAACGGACGGTCCGTGGCAGATACGCGCGCAGTTGTCGACGTTGTTGGTCTTGAACCCGACACGGGCGAATTTCTGCATGATGTAGCAGTCCTCGTTCGGCGTCCGGCAGGATACCTGGAAGCCGAGGGACCGCGGCCCATACTTGTCGGAGGTCTCTTTCAGCTTGGACGCGACGAGGTCGAGCGCTTCGTCCCAGGTCGCCTCCTCGAACTTCCCGTCCTTCTTGATGAGGGGTGTTGTCAGACGGTCGGGGCTCTGCACGTGCTCCCAGCAGGTGGCACCCTTGGGGCAGAGCTTGCCCTCGTTGATGGGTGTCCTCTTGAAGGGCTCAACACCGACGAGTTTGCCGTCGCTTACCACAAGGTTGAGTCCGCACCCTACACCACAATACGGGCAGGTTGTTGGCACATACTCTAATTTGCCTTGATTTTCACTCATTTTCCATTCTCCCGATGTTTTCTATACATCCAAGTTAAGCATGTCAGGAAATAGCGAACATACTTACCTGTAGTCTTCTGGTAAAAGAATTTAAAATTGTCCATTTACCAATCGGTTAAATATAACAACTTGTCTTAAACTAGACTAATTTCGATGGTTAGTTAACTGCATTGATAATAATTACGATTGTTAACTTACCTTTCTGCGAATCTGTTAAAGAACAATCCTTGTCAATTCCAAAATGTTTACGAACGATATAGGTCATACCTGATAGGTATGCAATCAACAGAACCAGGGTATGCGCCGAAAGGCATCGAGCGGAGGATGGAGGAGAACGGTATCGACCCCGCGCTGCGGGACGACTTCCGGCGCTCCATCGCATTCCACACCTACCCGGCGCCGGGTCTCCTCATCGGCGTATTCATGGTCGACTATGCCCTCGAGCTGCTGCAGGCAACCCGGGGAGAGAAGCTGTATGCGGTCTGCGAAACACCGAAGTGTCTCCCCGACCCGCTGCAGGTCATCGCCTACTGCACGACCGGAAACCACCGGCTTCGCGTGCTCCCCATCGGAAAGTTCGCCATCACCGTCAACTGGCCGAGCGAGGAATCCACGGCGGAGGGCGTGCGGGTCTACCTTGACGAAGAGAAGATGAAGCGCTATCCCATCTACGACCTGTGGTATGCGCACGACCCCGCGTTCGATAAAAAGGCCATGGGAGGAAAACTCCTCGACGAGATCTTCCAGGCGCAGCGGGACGTCCTCTCCTATGAGCGGGTGCAGATCGACGTCACGGCGAAGCAGCCCTGGAAGTCCGAACGGTGCAGTGTCTGTGGCGAGATGATCCCCGACTTTATGCTCATCGACGGGGTCTGCTTTGCCTGCTCGGACAGGTCGTACTTCACGATCCTTGCAGAATAGTTTCCTTTCAAAATCAACTTTTTTCTCTGCACCGTTCCGTCAGCGAATGGCACGAGGGGAAGGCGTCGCGCGGGATTTGCGACGGCCATGGTGCCGGTATCAGCCGTAGTTCCTGCGCAGCGTCCCGACAGCGAATGCCGGCAAACGGTCTTCCAACGACGCCTGGATGCGGCCGGGTTCGCCGAAGCCTTCTGCAGCGACAGATCTTCGCCGCTTTCCCCGGGATGGTTTCTGCCCGGATTTCACGGCGGCGGCTGTGAAACCCTGACCGGCACGGAAGCCTTCGGGCGGCGGGGGGCAGGAGAGAGGGGCGCACCTTCCTGCCGGAGCGTGCCGGAGCACGCGTACAGGATACCCCGGGCAGACAATTCCCGGACGGAAAGTTTTGCAGAGAGTCCCCTGTTTCCCGCAAATCGCCCGGCAAAATCGGATTCCACAACGTTTATCGCGGGGCAATGCCCTATACGCTCTTCATGGATATGGAGCTCGTCTCTGTGGGTGTCGTTCACTCGTCCGTCCGGTCAGGCCACGAGATGCCGGTCCAGGGCGTGACGGCCGAGGTCGAGATCTACCCGCCCTATGCCGACGCCCTTCGCGGTATCGGGGAGAGCTCGCACCTCATCCTCCTCTGCTGGATGCACGAGGCCGACCGGGCGGTCCTGACAGCGGTTGCCCGGAAGGTGGCGCACGATCTTCCTGAGAAAGGGGTCTTCTCGCTCCGGTCGCCGCCGCGGCCGAACCCGATATCACTCTCGGTCGTTCGTCTGCTCGGGATCCGGGAAGAGCGATTTTTAAAGCTGGAATGTCTCGACCTCATCGACGGCACTCCCGTTCTCGATATCAAGCCCTACCAGACCGGGTGGGACTGCGTCTTCGCCGCGACCGGCCACGACCGCACAGAGAAGATCCAAAAGATGGGAGTCGAGGCCTACCGCGTCGGGCTCGTCCGTGAGGCGGTGAACTACCACGGATCACTCTGCCCGGGCGCCGCGGTCGGTGTCCGGGTCGCCGAGGCGGCGACCCGGCTCTTCGGAGGCGATCTGCGGAATAGCGCGATCTCGGTGATGCCCGGCAGCGACCCGTGCATCGCCGATGCGCTCATCGGGATCACCGGAGCGCGCCCCGGGAACCGCCGGCTTCTCGCCGCGCAGGAAGGGTGCCTCTTCCGAAAAGGGCGCCGTGAGGTTCACTTCCTGCTCCGCGCCGGCATCCCGCGGACTCCCGAGGAGATTCTGGCGTGCGACGAAGCGGAGCTCTTTGCGGTGGACGAGCGTGATCGAGAAGAGGAGGGTGCGCCGGTAGATCCCTGTATCAGAGATCCCTGATCCGGTGTGGTGCGCTGTAGACGACCGCCCGGGGCTGCCGGGCAAACCCGATAAGCGTCATGTCGAGCCGCCGGGCAAGATCGATCCCGGTGGAGAACGGAGCGTTGTTCGTCACGATAACCGGAATTCCTGCCCGGTAGGCCTTTGCGACCATCCCTGCCGGCATCCTCCCCGTGCAGGCCATGAAGCACCCGGAGAGATCGATCCCGGCGGAGAGGGCTTTGCCCACCGCCTTGTCGACGGCGGTGTGCCGCCCCATATCCTCGGCGTGGGCCTGCATCGCCCCGTTGCCGTCGAGGATCACCGAACAGTGGGTCCCTCCCGTGCTCCTCCAGGTGGCGGCCGTCCGGTGCAGCGTGTCCATGCCCGCGAAGACGGTATCGACATCCAGGAGGATCCCGCCCCGCACCGGCACGGTGAGCTCGTGCCAGGGTGTCTTCACGCCGACGCCTCCGGAGCTCCGGATCTCGGTCTCACGCGGCGTTTTTTCGTCATGGCGCGTACTCGTCCGGACGTGGACGGTCAGGCCGTCGACGGTCATGCTCTCGACGGCGGAAGCGTCCGGAACGAGGCCTTCGCAGACGGCATAGCCGAGGCCGAATGCTTCGAGTTCCGCGGGTGTCATCGTCAGATTTGCTATCCTGACACCGTCGAGGAGCAGTGTGACCGTATCTTCAACACATACCTCCACACGGCTGTTTCCGATACCCGTCTCCTCTATCGTGACGACGTCGTATCCCTTTGTCAGGCCGGAACCGATAGTCGGGTTGCTGCTCTCTCTCTGCATACTGGTGCTCCAGGTCAGAAGAGATATGTCTGAAGATATAGTTACATTTTTTGAAAATAAATGTTTTAAATATATAATTATATTTTTGTAAATGTAAATCATAATCATCTTACATAGGGCCTGCCGAAGGCCGGTATGATCGCCGGTCTGCTTTGTCCTGAAACACCGAGGAACTGATCCGATGCCGCGCCGATATCTATCCCTGACCACGCTTGCCGATGCACTTTCCCTGATGAAACGAACGTTTCCGCCGTCGAATCATACCGAGACCGTCTCCCTGGAGCAGGCGGTCGGAAGGGTCACCGCACAGCCGCTCTACGCACGCTACTCCGTCCCCTCCGGGAATGTGGCCGCAATGGACGGGTATGCGGTGCAGAGCCGTGAGACTGTGGGGGCGGGTGACCGGCGGCCGAAGGTCCTTGTGGACGCTCACCGGGTGAACACCGGAGAGGTCGTCCCGCCGATGTATGACGCAGTCATCATGGTCGAGGATGTCTGGCGGGAGGACGGACCTCTCACTATCCGCAAAGCCGCGAGCCCCGGTCAGTTCATCCGGCGTGCCGGCGACGATATCCGGTCGGGCGATCTCATTGTTCCCCGTGGGCACCAGATCCGGCCGTTCGATATCGGGGCGCTCGGAGCCTACGGCATTGCGGATGTACCGGTGCGGGCGGTGACGATCGGACTCGTTCCGACCGGAAGCGACCTGGTGCCGATCGGCCAGGCGCCGCTCCCGGGCCAGACCGTCGAGAGCAACACCTGCATGGCCGGCGCCTATCTCGCGGGCATGGGAGCGACGTGCAGGCGATACGGACGTGTGCCGGACGACAGCGACGCCATCCGTGAGGCGGTAGGGGCCGCCGTCCGGGAAAGCGATCTCGTCATCGTCTCTGCCGGAACCTCGGCGGGAACCCGCGACTTTACGACAGCTGCCATCGCTGATCTCGGGGAAGTTCTCGTTCACGGCGTGGCGACAAGGCCGGGGAAACCGGTGGTCATCGGGTCGGTGGACGCCAAACCCGTGCTCGGCCTTCCGGGCAACCCGGTGGCGACGCAGACGATGCTCCGCGAGCTGGTGGCACCGCTCCTCGAGGGGTGGGGTCTTTCCCCCTACCAACAGTACGGCTGCACCGTGCGGCTCGCGAGGACGGTGACCTCCGATGTCGGGTTCGAAGAGTTCGTGCCCGTCTCCGTCGGGAAGGTGAACGGCGTCTACTCCGCCGCACCGCATCCCCGCGGCGGCGGTGTCCAGATGGCGGCGGTTCGGGCGAACGGCTATCTCCGGATCCCCGCATCGGGCGAAGGATTCGCGGCCGGGTGCGAGGTGCCTGTCACCCTCACGGTGCCGCCGGGCTACGTCGACCGGACGCTGCTCTGTATCGGGGTTCGTGAACAGGCGATCACCGAGCTCGCCGATGCACTGACTGAAAGCGGGTACCTGCTCCACTGCTGCGCCGCCGATACCATCGCCGCTCTTCTTGCCCTGCAGGAGAACACCTGCTACGCAGCGGCGGTCATGGTGCCGGAGTGCGAGCCGCTGGTGCGAGACCTCGCCGGCTGCTACTGTCCCGCCACAGAGCCCGTCCGGGTGCGGATTGCAGCGAGAGAGATCGGGATTGCATCCCGAGGAGGCCTCGGCCTCCCGGATCTCGCCTCCGCCCGGGTGGCCACCCACCCGCGGGGCACTGCGCCGCGCCTCCTCCTCGACGCCCTCCTGCCCGACCACGGGATCGATCCGTTCGACCTCCTGATCGCCGCGGAGGTGCGGAGCCACGACGCCGCGGCCGCAGCGGTCTGTGGTGGGCTTGCGGATGCCGGGATCTGCAGCGCCGGTGCGGCCGCCGCCGCCGGTCTTGGGTTCGTGCCATTCGGCACCGAGTCCTACGAGCTCTGGTTCCGGCCTGAGGTGCGGGACGACGGCGGGATGCAGGAGGTTCTCCGTATTCTCAGGTCGCAGCAGTTCTCATCGCGGCTCGGTGAGCGCCAGGACTACCTGACCGACCGGACGGGAGAGTTTGTCACGGGGGCGCATGGTAGTCTCATCGGCGTTTCAGAGCGCTCGATCTCGTAAGGGTGCCGCTACCTATCCTTTACTCCGTGTTTTTCAGATTTTGACGTGAGAACGGCTCTCCCGTATCGGTATGCAGGACGATCCCGGCCGGGAACGGCACCCGAACTGTATCATACCGCCGGGATCACGGGCCGCGTCCGGGACGTCGGGATCGGCCCTTCACCCATGACACTTCCACGCTCTGCTGCCGTCTGTTCTTCGGGGGCGGTGAGCCCGTGTCCTGCTGCACGGAAATGCGTCCGTCGCTGCAGCAAGATTCTGCACGACGATGACGGCGTGGTCGATCCGCCATGCATTCCCGGGGGGGGAGTGACCGCGGTCGCATTGCTCTCCCCGGGGCTTTGGGCGGCGGAGCACCCGTCTGTGGAGACGGCCAGAAAGAACTGGAGAAGGAGGGAGCATGCCCGGATGCGCCTCAGAGCAGGGCATTCTCTTCGGTATCCCGACCGTAGTGCATCGTAAAGAGCGTCATGTACTCGTCGGCGTAGCATGCGGCATCGCACCGGAGCGAGAACGCCGGCGCCAGGACACCCTCGAAGAGGTCGCACCACTCCGTCCGGAGCATGTGGTAGTCGGTCCGCTCACCCCTCTCCTGCGTCAGCAGGGAGACCTGCTCGCTCATCAGGAAGCAGTCCACACAGTTTATGGCGACGTCCACGGGAGCGTCGTGGGCGAAGATGAAGTCGATGAGCCGCCCGTACGACTGGTAGACCGAGAAGGCCATCTCCGGCGAGTGCACCTCGGGAGCGTCGTGGTTCGCATCGAGCTCGAAGATGATGAAGTGGTCGATCCAGGGCTTTAAGCGGGCGAGATGCACCTCCTTCTGCTCGCGCGGCATGTGGTGGTAAGCGAGCGAGCTGACCGCGAGATCGAACCGCCGGTCAATCTGATCTGAGATATCTTCGATCCGGTGGTTCGCCGTGGTGATGCGAGCGTCCGGGATGGCTTTTTTGACCGTCGCTTCGGCGAGGTCGAGCATGGCGGGGGAGGCGTCGACCAGCATCACCTCGCCGATCTCGCCGATCGTGCCGGTCTCCTGCAGGTGCCCGAGCAGCGCCGCCGTCAGGGTTCCGTCGCCGCACCCGATGTCCAGCATCCGGAAGGGCTCATCGAAGGACGGCAGAGTGTGGCCGCACTGCTGCAGGAACCGCGCCCGCGCCTCTCTCATGACCGGGACGCCTGCGAAGTGGATGAACGGCCGGGGGTCTGCGAACGCCGGCGTCGGCATGATCAACCGGTTCTCCTGCCGCTCGAGAAAGCCGATCAGAAACGAGGATGAAAAGAGCCCCTCGCGCTCGGCGAGTGCGGCCGCCTCGAGCCATTCGCGGCCGCGGTCGCCCTGGCCGTTTGCGGTGAGCAGCACACCGGTGTAGAACTGGAACGCAGAAAGCCGGGATCTGCGGATCTCCCCTTCGCAGGAGTCGGGCTGTGCGGTGGTCGATTTAATCTTCCGGGCGAGGGCGGCCCAGTGCTCTTTCTCATCTGCGGCAAGGAAGTACATAATCAAGCGCCCCAGTGCGGACCGTGCCGCACGGCTTCGTAGTTGTACCAGTCGCGTTGAGGCGTAAAATCCTTCCCCTTTTATTGTGTGGAGCGCAAGAACCGGAAGAGAGATTACCCGACAGAGAGTATGATTGCATCATGCTGGTCAGCGAACAGACGCAGAAGCAGATCGAGAGCGTCCTCGAGCGGTTCGCCCTCGCATACGGCGCAGGAGACGTCGAGAGCATCATGGCGGTCATCGACCCCGACTACCGCGGCTACGGGACCGGGGCCGACGAGGTCTGCGTCGGGAAGGAGGAGTACCGCCGCCAGGTCGAGCGGGACCTCGCAGAGGCCAGCGAGATCGATATTTCGTACAGCGACCTTGCGATCAGCGCCGAGGGGACGATCGCCTGGGTGATGGCGGAGATGGTGGTAAACGCTGCCGTGGACGGCAGGCAGGTCCGGCTCTCCGGCAGGTACACCGCCGTCTTCCGCGGGACAGGACATGCGTGGCTCCTCGCACAGTCGCACTTCTCGCTGCCGGCGGCGGGGCAGGAGGCGGGGCGGTCGTTCCCGGAGGAGTGAGGAGAGCGGGAGGGCCATCTCTCCTCCTCACCGATGCAATTGCCGCCCCGGTCTCCTGTTCTCAATTTCGCAGGCCGTTTGTGCGGTATGCCTGGTTTAACCGGGCTTATTCTTCTCTCATATCACGCCAAACCCGAGCAGCAGCCCGAGGAAGAGTACGAAGTCGTAGGTCGTATGCGTGATCGCACAGACCGTCGTGCTGTAGCGGCTCCGGATCAGCCCGAAGACGAGTCCTGCGATGAAGACCGAGAGGATCCCGTCCCAGTTGTACTGGAAGGCGTGCAGGGAGGCAAAGAGCAGCGCAGGCAGAAGGATGCCGAACCGGGGCTGCAGGATGCCCCTGACCGAGATCTCCTCGCCGAAGCCCGCGGAGATCGATGCGACGAGTATCCCTGCCGGGGTCAGGTAGGGGACGAGGAACCGCTCGAACGCCGCGGTGTCGGTGAGCGGCCAGCCGAGCGCTTCCCAGACGAGCCCGATCGCCACGTCGAGAAGGGAGAAGACCGCCACGAGAGCCAGGCCGAACCCGAGGGCGAGCAGGACCTCGCGTGCACTCGGCCTTGCGAGGCCGAGCCGCTGCAGGGTCTCGGGCAGCGTCCGCGTCGTACAGAGGCCGACGATGACGAACGACGCTGCGATTGTCCAGAAGAGGGTGTAGATATCGACGGAGACCGCACCCTCGAAGAAGGTGGTGTCGGCGTTCAGAATTGCGGTGAACGTCTCGGAGAGGTACGGCGGAACACCGGTGACCGCGACCGGCACGAGCGGGATGAGCGTCAGCGCAAAGACCGTTACCAGTGCGATGGTGTGCACCCGGTTGTCCGGGGAAAAATCGAGCCGGGACGCCAGGCGAACCCGGACTGCCCGCAGCAGCGGGGTGAGGGAGAGGAGTGCGGCTCCTGCGGACGTGCAGAAGAGCAGGAAGATCCCGATCGCCGTCTGCGGCGTGATCGCCTCCTCGACTGCGGCCGCATCAGTGGTCTCGCTGAGGAAGACCTCCGGCGGCAGGATGGTTACGAACCCGAGAGCGAACGAAAGAAGCGCCAGCCCCAGGACGACGGCAAGGAGGATGAGGTATGCGGGGTACTTCAGGACCGGGTGGACGGCGGAGAGGTATGCGACCGCGGCGAGGATCACGAACGGCGCGAGGGTGGCGGCAGACCCGAGGAAGAGCCCGATCTCGGTCCCGCCCCCGAGGAGCACGCCGGCTACCGTCGCGGC
This sequence comes from Methanoculleus frigidifontis, assembly GCF_030464345.1. Classification (GTDB taxonomy): domain Archaea; phylum Halobacteriota; class Methanomicrobia; order Methanomicrobiales; family Methanoculleaceae; genus Methanoculleus_A; species Methanoculleus_A frigidifontis. Next base: position 349,630 of record NZ_VCYH01000003.1, read on the forward strand.
GATGAAGATCAGGAGGACGGCCGCGATCCCCGGATAGTTGACCCTGCTGTGGGTCGGCGTTCCTTCATACGAGAATTGCGATTAACCCTCTCTTCCATCAAGGATTTGCTCTTTCGTTCCGCCACTGCTGAGCCGCTTTCTTCCTGAACTCTTGCCTTTAGGGGTTCTTTTGGATTTTCTCGAGAGCTACCGCTCGG
>NZ_VCYH01000004.1 GCF_030464345.1 Methanoculleus frigidifontis
AGGGGGCAGGCCCCCTCCCCTGCCCCCACCCCCGTGAAGACACTCATCACGGTCCGGTTTTCCACATGTGCTGCAGCGAATCCCCGGCACGGAACATGTTGGAAAAGAAATGCAGACAGATATCGCGAGAAAAATGAAAAAAAGAGGAGATCTGCTCACGCCTCTTTGAGCTCCATCACCCGCACGACGTCCGTCCGGGTGACGATCCCCACGAGGTCGCGGTTCGCGACCACCGGGATCCTCCCGATATCGTTCGTCGACATGATCCGGAGAGCCTCGATCAGCGGGGCGTCGGGGGGGAGGGTGATAGGGCTCTTTGACATGATATCGCGCACCTGCAGCGCCTCGCGGTCATGCGGCGTGATCTTATGGACGTCGGAGAGCGCGATGATCCCCGTGAGGGCGCCGTTCTCAACGACCGGGAACCCGAGATGCTTGGTATCGTACATCAGCTCGACCACCTCGGTCACCGGCATGGCCGGCGGGACGGTTCTGACCGGCGTGCTCATGGCATCCGAGACCGAGACGTCCTGCAGGAGAACGTTGTAGCGCAGCGACGTTGCCTCCTGGTTCGCCCCGATATAGATGAAGAAGGCGATGATGATCAGGATAGGGTTGAAGAGCAGAAACCCGATGATCCCGAAGACCACCGCAAACCCCCGTCCGATATCCGCCGCGATCCGGGTAGCGCGGTTGAGCGGCATTCTTTTTGCAAGCCACGCACGGAGCACCCGGCCGCCGTCCATCGGGAACGCCGGCAGCAGGTTGAACCCGAAGAGCAGAACGTTCAGGAGCCCGAGGTAGCCGAAGGAGAAGACGAGGACGCCGGCAACGGCTGAGTCGGGTATGCCGGCAAAGACGTAGACGAGAGCGCTGCAGACAAGCCCGACGACGAGGCTTGTCAGGGGCCCGGCGAGCGCCATCGGGAGCTCCACCCTCGGATCAGGAACCGTCTCCTCCATCGAGGAGACGCCGCCAAGGATCAGCAGGGTGATGCTGTTGATCTTGAGCCCCTTGGACTTGGCGACGAGCGAGTGCGCCATCTCGTGGATGAATACCCCGAAGAAGAGGCCGAGCGCCACAACCGTCCCCAGAATATACGGATTCCATCCGGCGGTGATCAGGGTCATATCGATCGGCACGCCGAAGAGATCGGCGATGAGCTCCGTCGTCAGCACGATCTGGCTGCCGATGATCCAGGCAAAGACCGGTATCACCAGGAGGAAACTCCAGTGCAGTTTGACCGGGATCCCTGCAATCTTCCCTATCTGTAACGAGGCGTCCATGAAAAGGAGTATCTTTTTTACGTTTATAGATATATACCTTCAGAGAATACCGATGAGAACCCAGATCACAGAGCTGTTCGGACTGAATGTCTATACCGACAAGGCCGTCTATGTCGGGAGTGTCGATGACGTCGTGATCGATGTGGACGCCAAGAAGATCGATTCGCTCGCCGTCGGGAACCTGAACCCCGAGATCGGCGAGATCAAGGGCTACAAAGGACTGCAGATACCCTTCCGCATCATCAAGAACATCAGCGACATCGTCCTGATCCGCCACGTTGCCGGCGTCTTCAAATCCCCGCAGGAGAAAGAGTAACGCAACGATTCCGGACTACAAAACGCCGCCCGCTGCGATGGATCCGCACGAGAGGGAGATCTTCTCCGCACTGTCGATATTCCCGCCCATATTTATCAGGCTCGACGGACGGGCATTTCACCGCCTCTCCCGCGAGCTGCGCCTCTCAAAGCCCTTTGATCCGGTGTTCCACGGAAGCATGACCGCGGTCGCGCAGCAGCTCCTCACCGGGAGCGGGCTTGAACCCGCATTTGCCTATACTTTTTCCGACGAGGTCAGCCTTTATTTTACGACGCTGCCGTTCTCCGGGAGAATCGAGAAGCTCGACTCGGTCGCCGCAGCCTTTGCCGCAAGCGCCCTCACCATTCAGCTCGGGCTTACGACGCCCCTCTCCTTCGACGCCCGGGTGATCCCGGCGACGCCCGAGTTCGCGGTCGAGTATCTCACCTGGCGGCAGAACGAGGCCTGGCGCAATCACATCAACGGCTACTGCCAGCAGGCGCTCATCGAAGAGGGGCTCTCTTCCCGTGCCGCCGCCACGCGCCTGCGGGGAGTATCGGCCGCAGCAATGCACGAGATGATGTTTGCACGGGGCGTGAACCTTGCGGAAACCCCGGCATGGCAGCGCCGGGGAACGCTGGTCTGCCGGGAGACCGTGATAAAAGAGGGGTACAACCCCGTAACCGGCGAAGTTGTGGAGACGACCCGGAAGACGCCCCGGGTTCTCGACGACCTGCCGCTCTTCTCGACACCGGAAGGGGAGCGGCTGATCGCCTCACTGACCGCCGGCCTGTGAGATACCCATCCGCATGGAGACGCCTTCCACGTCCCAGTCTTTTGCAAGCGCCCACTTCCGTCCCTGATCGCCGTTCTCGCCCGGCGAGCGGATGACCAGATCTTTTGCCCGGACTTCCTGGCTGATGCCCGTCGCCCACGCAGAGCGGATCAGGTCGGCGACCCGGGAGTCCTCGACCTGCACGTCGGCGGCGATGAAGTCGTCCACGTTCAGGTTCAGCTGCCGGCGCATCTCCTGGATCCGGCGGATGACCTCGCGGGCATACCCCTCGGCCTCGAGGTCGGGCGTCAGCGTCACGTCCACGTAGACCGTCGCGTCCTTCATGGGCGCGGCGTAGACCCCCTCCGGGAGCGACTCGGTGAAGGTGACGTGCCGGGCGGTGAGCTCGTAACCGCCGAGCGCGGCCTTGCCGTCCGCCTCGATCGCGGCCTTGAGGGCGCTGCCGCCGGCCTGCTCGATCAGCGCCTTCACCTTCGGCCCTTCCTTCCCAAACTCCGGCCCTATTGCACGCATCACCGGTTCCGCCTGCCAGCTGAGCCGGTCCCAGGCACCTTCCACAACCGTGACCGTCCGGCTGTTCGCGCGGGCCCGCGCAAGCGGCTTGAGGTCCCCGACGGCATCCCTGACGAGATCGCTTTCGGTCACCACGACGCACTCCTCGACCGGCCAGCGGAGCTTGCGCTTTCCGGCCTGCCGGGCGTTCGCCACCGCATCGTCGAAGGAGCGGATGACGTCCATCGCCGCTTCGAGGTGCGTGTCGATGAGGAGGGGATCGGGCTCTATCCGGTCGAGCATGTGCACGCTCTCGGGGTCACCCTCCATCCGGAGATTCTGGTAGATCTGCTCGGTGATGTGCGGGACGAAGGGCGCGAAGAGGCCGACAAGGCGGCGCATGACGTAATAGATCGTCTCGTAGGCGAAGCGTTTCTCCGGCGCATCCTCCTCGAGCCACATCCGGGAGCGGACGAGCTGGACGTACCAGCGCGAGAGGTCCTCGAGGACGAAGTTTGTCAGCGCCCGGGTCACCCGGTGCAGCTGGTACTCTTCCATCTCCTCCTCGACCTGTCCGGCGAGCGAGTTGACCCGGGAGATGATCCAGCGGTCCGCCTCGGGGAGGTCTCGGCGGCGCTCGCGGAGAAGCGAGGCGTCCCACCGACCGTCCGCATCCGTTGCAGGCTGGAACGCGTCCAGGATCATGTAGGGCAGCGGGAAGCGGTAGACGTTCCAGAGGATGTTGACCGCCCGGTGCACCGTCTTGACACCGTCCCAGTTGAACTTCAGGTCGTCCCAGGGGGCGCTCGCCGAAAGGATGTAGAGGCGGAGAACGTCGACACCGTACTGGTTCATCACCTCGTCGGGCGTCACCACGTTGCCGAAACTCTTGCTCATCTTCCGGCCCTCGGCATCGAGGGCGAACCCGTGCATGAGGACGCTTCTATAGGGCGAGCGGTCAAAGGCAATCATGCTCGCCCCGAGCTGGGAGTAGAACCAGCCACGGGTCTGGTCCTGGCCTTCGGTGATGAAGTCGGCGGGCCAGTACTTCTCGAAGGCCTCACGCTGCCGCGGGAACCCGAGCGTCGCCCAGGAAGCCACGGCCGAGTCGAACCAGACATCGAAGATGTCCTCGACGCGACGCATCACGCCCCCGCAGGAGCAGGGCAGGGTGACGCCGTCGACGTAGGGGCGGTGGGGGTCCGGGATGGTGGTGCCGGAGAGATCCGCGAGCTCGGCGATGGTCCCGACGACGGTGTACGTGCTGCACGCCTCGCACTGCCAGATCGGGATCGGGATACCCCAGTAGCGCTGCCGGGAGATGCACCAGTCGCGCGAATCGGCCACGAAATCGTGGAACCGGGCGCTTCCCGCCCACTCGGGGTGCCAGGCGACGTCCCGGATCTCCTCGAGCATCCGGTCGCGGATACCGGTCGCCTTCAGGAACCACTGCTCCGTCGCCCGGAAGATGATCGGCGTCTTGCACCGCCAGCAGTGACCGTAGCGGTGGACGATCGTCTTTCTGGCGATGAGATTGTCGCCGAGGGCGTCGATGACCACGTCGTTGGCATCGCGGACGTACATATCCGCAAAGGCCCCGGCCGAGGGGAGGAAACAGCCGCCGCCGTCGACCGGACAGAAGACCTCGAGCCCCTCCTTGATGCCGAGCAGGTAGTCGTCCCACCCATGGCCGGGCGCGATATGGACGAGGCCGGTGTTTTCCATGGTGACGAAGTCGGCCGCGACGACGCGGTGGCGGATCTCGCGCTGCTGCGGCACCTGCGCGGCAAGCGGAGAGGTATACTCCACACCCACGAGATCGCTGCCGGGCACGCGCTCGAGCACCTCGTAGTCCTGGTACCGCCCGAGTTTCAGCACCGGTTCGACGAGATCGTCGGCGATCCAGAGGAGCTCCTCGGCGAAGTCCTTCTTTGCAAGCACCCGCGCATAGGTGAAGTCGGCATCGACGGCGACCGCGACGTTCGCCGGGAGCGTCCACGGTGTCGTCGTCCAGATGACGAGATACTCGTTCTCCCGACCCGCGACCGGGAACTTGACGAAGATCGACGGGTCTTTCTCGTCCCAGTACTCCACCTCAGAGTCGGCGATGGCGGTCTCGCACCGGGGGCACCAGTTCACCACGCGGTGCCCGCGCTCGAGAAGCCCGCGCTCCTCCGCCCGCTTCAGCGTCCACCAGGCGGCCTCGATGTAGTCCTCCGTGATCGTCTGGTAGGGATTCTCGAAGTCGAGCCAGATACCGAGCCGCTTGAACTGCTCGCTCATGATATCCTTGTGCGTCTCGGCGAATGTCCGGCAGCGCTCGATGAACGCTGCGATGCCGTACTCCTCGATATCCTTCTTGGACGTAAACCCGAGCTCGTGCTCCACCTTCACCTCGATCGGAAGGCCGTGCATATCGTAGCCCGCACGCTCGATGACAGAGCGGCCGCACATCCGGTGGTAGCGGAGGATCGCGTCCTTGAGAATCTTGTTCCAGGCGGTACCGAGATGGATGTGGCCGGTGGTGTACGGCGGTCCGTCGACAAAGAAGAACGGCCTGCCGGCGCTGCGGAGCTGCTGCACTTCTGCATAGGTATCGCGCACCGACCAGAAGTCCTGAGCCCATTCTTCAACGGCATGCGCATCGTAGCTGCTGGTGACCTCTTTCACCTTGAATCCCTCATAAACACACTCTGTGTAGTATGTGGCGCTCCGGGGACAAAGTATTTTGGAGTACCTCCAGGCGGGCACCACCTCTTTATGCCGGGGCGCCGATGCTGCATCCATGCAGATAGCGGTCATCGGGAGGGGGGATGCTTCGGCAGAGGAGTGTGAAGCGGCCGAGACGGTCGGCTACCTCATCGCAGGCAACCACGAGACGGTCGTCTGCGGCGGCCTTTCCGGCGTGATGGAGGCAGCCTGCAGAGGCGCAAAAGAGGCGGGCGGAACGACGGTCGGCATCCTGCCCGGCACGGAGGGCGGCAATCGGTTCCTCGACGTCGTCGTCAGGACCGGGCTCGGGCACGCCCGCAACGTGGTGCTGGTGCAGTCGGCAGACGCCGTCATCGCCGTCGGCGGGGGATACGGCACCCTCTCGGAGATTGCGATCGCCCTGAAAACAGACATCCCGGTCTTCGGCTATAGGACCTGGGAGATCGAGGGAGTGATGAAGTGCCTCACTCCCGAAGAGGCTGTCCTGCTCGCAGTTCGCGCAGGACGCCTGTTTCACGAGTCTCGTAGCCGCCGAGAGAGCGGAGAGCCGCTTTGAACCGGTCGGACGAGACCGCCTCGATCAGCGCGGCGACCCGCGGGTCATCGACGGTGTCGCGGTGCATGACGAGCTCGTAGCGCTCCGTCGCCACGGGCGAAAACGCGAGATCGAGGGCTTTTGCGGCGCTGTAGACGCCCATCCCGGCATCCGCATCGCCGGTGCGCACCGCGAGCGCCACCGCAAGGTGCGTCGTCATCTCGCGGTCGTAGCCCGGTATCGAAGCGGGATCGAACCCGCGCTCCTTCAGAAAGTGATCGAGGAGCATCCGCGTCCCGGAGCCTTTCTGCCGGTTGACGAAGGCGTGCCCCGGCAGGTCGTCGAGGGTCATGCCGTCACGGGAGATGATCCCCTGCTGCCGCTCGGCCACGCAGAGGAGGAGAAGGTCGGCATCCGGCAGGTAGCGCTGCAGGTACGGAATGTTGTAGCTCCCGTCCGGGGCCAGCAGGTGCATCGGCGCCGCGTGACACTCCCGCTTCTTCAGCGCGAGCACCCCGCCCATACTCCCGGTATGCGTGGAGTGGAGATCGACGCCGGCCGGCCGGACGATATCGGCGAGGTGGTCGAGCGCCGGGTCGTGGCTGCCCGTGATCAGCAGCACCTCTTCTGCGAGGCTCTCTGGCACCCGGAGGCGTGCGCGAACCGTCTCCCCGGCCTCGACGCCCTCGCTCGATGCCGGGATCTGCATGAAGGCGTTTGCCCGGACGGCGCTCATCTGGACGCCCGCACCCCGGGACTGGGGCACCGCCACCCAGGCGTCGCCGACCCTCCCGGCGGTGAGGAGGACGAACTCGTCGGTGCCGATCTCGGAGTGGAGGCTCGTGGTCATCCGCGCCTCGACGGTCTCGGGCTCCGGGCGGACAAGCCCGGAGCGGGAGAGGAGGGGGAGCACGATCTCGCGCAGAACGGTGAGGGCCGCAAGCGGGTAGCCGGGAAGCCCGATAACCGGTTTGTCATTGATCCGCCCGATGATGACGGGCTTGCCCGGCTTGATCCCGACCCCGTGGACGAGGACTTCCCCGAGGTCCGCGATGACGTCGGCGGTGAAGTCGCGGGTGCCGGCGGACGAGCCGGCGGAGATGAGCAGGACGTCGTTTTCCCTGACGCCCCGGAGGACGGCGTCCCGGATGAGGTCGTAGTCGTCGACGACGATCGGGTAGCGGCGGGCGTCCGCCCCCGCCTCCCGCAGCACCGCCGCTGCCATCAGGGTGTTGCTCTCCACCACCTTGCCGGGAGCAGGGCGCTCGCCGGCGGGCACGAGCTCCGAACCCGTCGGGACCAGCCCGACCCGGACGCTGTAGACCTCGACTTCGGTCACGCCGTAGGAGGCGAGCGCCCCGGTCTCGTGCGCCTGCACGCGGTGGCGCGAGGGGACGATCATCTCCGACTCCCCGATGTCCTCGCCGACCGGCCGGACGTGCTGCCAGGGGCTGACCGGCTTTCGGATGGTATACCCGCCGCCGTCCTCCTCCCAGACGTCCTCAATCATGATCACGGCGTCGTACTCCGGCGGCACGATGTTGCCGGTGTTGACGCGGGCGGCGGAGGAGAGCGTGACCGGGTGCTGCTCGCTCGCCCCGACCGTCTCGGCGCTCCGCACGGCGATCCCGTCCATCGCGGAGAGGTGGATCTCGGGGACCGAGAACCGGGCGAAGATGGGGTTCGCGGTGATCCGGCCGACCGCGTTCTCGAGCGGGACGGTCTCCGTTCCAGGCGCAAAATCGAACGAGCGGGCGACGAGCGCGTTCGCCTCGGCGAGGGAGATGACGGAGAGGTAGCGCCTCACCACAGGATCACCTCGACCTCTTCATCCACTTCAAGACCCTCCCTCCCTGCCGGGACCCGGACGAGGCCGGTGCTCCGGACGAGAGTGTTTAAAAGGCCGGACTTCCCGAAGACCGGTGTGGCCCGGCCATCCTGCACCGCGACCCGCACGTAGTCCTCCCTGCCCCGCTGCGACGGGACGTTCTGCGCCATGCGGGCGGCGGTGGTGCGGCGGGCAACCTCTGTCTGCATCATCGCGGCGAGCAGGTGATCGACGATCGCCACCAGCACGACGTACGCGGACGCCGGATGGCCGGGAAGCCCGATCACCGGTTTTTCCGCCGCCTGCCCGATGATCGTGGGCTTTCCGGGTGCGATGGCGACGCCGTGGACCAGGACCTGCCCGAGCGATGCGATGGCGGCGGAGGTATTGTCCCGTTCGTCCTTCGAGCTCCCGCCCGATATCAGGACGAGGTCGCACTCTCCGAGCGCGGCGGTGAGCGTCCGGGTAAGGGCGTCCCGGTCGTCCCGGATGATGCCGTAGTAGACCGGATGGCACCCCCGCTCCGTCACGAAGCTGCCGCAGAGGTAGGAGTTGACGTCCCGGACCTCTCCGGTGCGGGGAACCGAGACCACCGGAACGAGTTCGTTGCCGGTCGAGATGATCCCGACCTTCGGCACCGCAACGACGCCCACCGCGTCCGCGCCGGCGGCCGCCGCCACCCCGACGTCCCGGGGGGAGAGGGTCGTTCCCGCCGCAAGGACGACCTCGCCGGCGGTGAAGTCCTCATCGGCATGGACGACGTTCTCCCCGGGCGCGACCGCCCGGTGCACCAGCACGTCGTCGCCGACCTGCTCGCAGTACTCGATCATGGCCACCGCGTCGGCACCGGCGGGAAGGGGCCCTCCGGTGGGGACGTACATACACGACCCCGGAGCGATGGCAGCGCCGTCATCACCCCCCATCGCGACCCGGCCGCGGTAGTGGAGCATCGCCGGGATCGCCTCGCCCGCTCCCACGGTATCGGCCGCGGCAACCGCGTAGCCGTCGACGGTGGAGCGGTCGAAGCCGGGGATATCGACGTCGGCACATACGTCTCCGGCCAGGACACGGCGGAGCGCATCCTCGAGCGGGACCTCCTCACTGCGGGGAGGCGGGGCGATCCCCCGTGCGGTCTCGACCGCCTCGGCAACGGAGACGACCTGCAGAAACAGTTTCATTTAAAGCAGCCCAGCTGACAGCTCCGTATCTTGATCCGCGGTTCGCGCGTGTTGCAGTAGCGTGCGAGGTCCATCTTGGGAATATTGTACTTCTCGGATATCTCGAACGCCACCGGGCAGGTTATCTCATTCTCAATACCATATGCACGGAATACTTCCCGTATCTTCTCTTCATCCATGGTACTCATGAGCATGTGCAGGAAGATAGGATTTACTGTAGCGACCGGTCAACCACTACCATTTAGCACCTTCCTTCCAAACATTTTCATCCATGCGGATCGCGATCGTAAACTCCCGCCAGGACCCGGGCGGTGTAAATATCAGGCAGCATCTCCTCTCACTGCTCGACGGTCCGGAGGACTGGCCGCTCACAGAGCAGCACGACCTCACGTTTCTCGAGGTCGACGAACGGCTCATCTACCAGGACCGGATCGATGCAGGTCTCGACGCCGACCTGATCCTCTTCATCTCCCGGCACTCGAGCAGGCACCCGGTGCCCGCCCTGACCGTCCACGTCACCGGGAACTACGCTGCCGCCGCCCTCGGCGGGGAGGAGCGGATGCTTGCTCCCGCTGCACCGGAGTGGATGCACGCACTCCTGCACCGCTGCGCACGCAGCGCGCCGGAGGGATATCGCGTCTCCTACGAGGTGACGCACCACGGGCCGACCGATCTCGCCACACCGTCGCTCTTCGTCGAGATCGGCAGCACCGAGAAGGAGTGGACCGACCCCGCTGCCGGGCGTGCCGTGGCGACGAGCATCCTGACGGCACAGCCCGCATCCACCATCAACCTGATCGGATTCGGGGGGACGCACTACGCCGTCAGGCAGACCGCGATCGCTCTCGGGTCGCGTGCGGCCTTCGGCCATATCGCATCGTCAAACCGGCAGGTGCCGACACTCGACCTCGCCATGGTCAGAGCCATGGCAGAGAAGAGCCGCGCTGTGGCCGCGTACGTGGATCGCAAGGCACTCTCACGCGAGGAGGAGCGTCTCGTCGACGATCTCCTCGGCCGGGCGGGAATCCTCACCCTGACCGAGAGCGAACTTCTGGATATCGGGGATGTCGACTGGAACACCTACCTGCAGATACGCACCCTCGCCGGCGAGGTTGCTCCCGGCAGCCGGGTGAAGATCCGCAATCTGCAGGGAGCAGGAATCCCCGTGACAGTCTCGATAAACCATGAACTCCTTGAAGAAGTGGTAAAATCAGATAAAACGGCATTGATGTCAAAAATAGATCAAATGCCCGTTGCAACGCTCTCGAATGGCCGCCAGGAGGTGCTTCCGACCTTCATTACCTATGAATCCGAAGAGTTCCGACTCGCAAATGATTTAACTACCTTGTGTGTAAAACTCTTACTTATTAGCGGAAACACTGTGGCTACCGGAGATCATCTGCTGATTCGCAAGACGCGGTTCGACCCTGAGAAGGCGCACAGACTGGGTGTTCCGCCGGGGCCGCTCTTCGGGAAACTCGCCGGCGGTAGGGAGATCGAGATTGAAGGGCGGCGAATCACGCCGGATATGGTTTGGGCACACAGCGTTAAAGAAATACACCTCCCGGGACTGGAGAGATATACATGAAATCCATCGTAGAAGAGGCACTATCACGGGCAAAAAGCGAGCAGCGGTATATTGAACCCACCGAGACGGACAGCGACCTCGAGGATATCCTGCGGGATCTCCGGACCGAGATCGCGGTCGTCGGATGCGGCGGCGGCGGTTCAAATACGGTCACCCGCATGGCAGAGGAGGGGGTGCACGGGGCACGCCTCGTCGCGCTCAACACCGATGCACAGCACCTCATCCGCAGCAACGCGGACAAACGGATCCTGATCGGACGGCAGCGGACTCGCGGGCTCGGGGCGGGCTCCATCCCGCAGGTAGGCGAAGAGGCCGCACTCGAGAACGAGGACGAGATCTTGGCGTCCGTCTCGGGCTGCGACATGGTCTTTATCACGAGCGGCCTTGGCGGCGGGACCGGGACCGGCTCCGCACCCGTGGTCGCCAAAGCAGCAAGGGACGAGGGTGCCCTGACGATCGCGGTGGTCACCCTGCCTTTCACGGCGGAAGGCGCCATCCGTGCACAGAACGCCGAGGCAGGCCTCGAACGCCTCCGCGAGGTCGCCGACACCGTTATCGTCGTCCCGAACGACCGCCTCCTCGAGGTCGTGCCCCGTCTCCCCCTGCACGCGGCCTTCAAGGTCTCGGACGAGGTGCTGATGCGGGCGGTCAAGGGGATCACCGAACTGATCACGATGCCGGGGCTCGTCAACCTCGACTTCGCCGACGTCCGGACGGTCATGGAGCGCGGCGGCGTCGCCATGATCGGCATGGGCGAGAGCGACAGCGAAGACAAGGCTGCAGATTCGGTCAAGAAGGCGCTCCGCTCACCCCTGCTCGACGTCGACATCTCCGGCGCGACGGCGGCGCTCGTGAACGTGGTCGGCGGCCCCGATATGACCATGTCCGAGGCGGAAGGCGTCATTCAGGAGGTCTACGACCGGATAGACCCCGATGCACGGATTATCTGGGGAGCCCAGGTCGATCCCGACATGCAGCACAGGATGCGCACGCTGCTCGTGGTAACCGGTGTGCGGTCACCACAAATATATGGAAGAAACGAAAAGAGTACGCCACGTATGATGAAGCAGTTTGAGATCGATTTTCTCAAGTGAGCGGTTATGATGGACTATAAAGAAAAAATCCCTGAGAATCTCAAATCCGTTAAACTGGAAGAGGAGCTCTTCAGAAAGTACTGGCGCGTACTGAAACTCGCGCGGACGCCGACCCGTGACGAGTTCTCAAAGATTGCCATCGTCGCAGCAGCCGGTATCCTGCTTATCGGTCTGGTCGGATTCGCCATATACGAAATAATGCAGATTATCCCAGCCTGATGCAGAATGAACGAATCCGGTAATAAGATCTACGCTATCAAGACCACGGCCAAACAGGAGCGGACGGTCGCCGACAACGTTGCCAAGGTGATCGAGGGGCAGAAAGATATCCGTGTCATGGCAGTCATTGCTCCCGAGGAGCTGAAGGGTTACGTCCTCGTGGAGAGCCCCGACTCCGTCGCCAGAATGGAACAGCTCGTCGAACAGATCCCCCACGCACGCGCCGTCGTCCGTCTCAGGGGTGAAGAATCGTATACCAACCTCTCCGAGGTCGAGCACTTCCTCGTCCCGAAGCCGGTCGTGAGCGGCATCACCGAAGGCACCATCGTCGAGATCATTGCAGGCCCCTTCAAGGGCGAGAAGGCCGTGGTCAAACGGATCGATACGGGCAAAGAAGAGATCACCGTCGAACTCTACGAGAGCATGGTCCCGATCCCGATCACCGTGCGTGGCGACTCCGTCCGTGTAGTGGAACGGAGCGAAGAGGCCGTATAACACAACCTATTTTAAAATCATTTGATACCTTTAAATCCCAGCAGGTCGACCTAATCTAACCCAAGCTGAGTATCCCGAGTGGGAAAGGCTGGTGAAACATCTATGGCAGAAGTGGTCGAGGTACTGGTATCAGGCGGTAAAGCAACAGCAGGGCCGCCGCTGGGACCTGCACTCGGACCGCTCGGAATCAACGTGAAGGCTGTCGTCGACGAGATCAACAAGAAGACAGCAGAGTTCAACGGCATGCAGGTGCCGGTGATCGTCACCGTCGATGACAAGAAGAACTTCACCGTTGACGTGGGTATTCCACCCACGACGGCGCTCGTTATGAAAGAGGTTGGTGCCGAGAAGGGAGCTGCAGAGCCCAATACCCAGAACGTGGGTAACCTGCCCCTCGAGGCCGCTGTCAGAATCGCACGCATGAAGTTTGATGACATGCTCTCGTACGACATGAAGTCCGCCGTCAAGGAGGTCGTCGGTACGTGCGTGAGCATCGGTGTCACCGTCGAGGGCCTGAAGCCCAAAGAGATGATCCGGGCCATCAACGCGGGCGAGTTTGATAGCGTACTCGCAGAATAGACAAACAAACACCCATAGAAGATCGTGAGGTCGCGTACTATGGAGGCAAGAGATGGTTGACAGATCCAGCATAAAAGAAGCCGTGCAATCGGCAATCGAGCAGGCGCCACCTCGCAAATTCCGCGAGAGTGTGGACATCACCATCAATCTCCGGAATATCGATATGGCTCAGCCAAAGAACCGTATCGATGAGACGATCCTTCTTCCGAACGGCTTTAACGACATCAAGATAGCCGTCCTCGGAAAGGGCGATATCACCACGCAGGCAAAAGAGGCCGGCGTGGATCTGATCATCGGTCCCGATGAGATTGAGCGCCTCGGCGGCGAGCCCCGGGAAGCACGCAAGATGGCGAACGAGTACAGGTTCTTCCTTGCAGAGACGGCAGTCATGCCGCTCGTCGGTCGTTATCTTGGTGTCCGGCTCGGTCCGCGCGGAAGAATGCCCATGCCGATTCCCCCGGGAGCGGATATACGGCCGATTGTCCAGCGTCTTCGCAAATCAGTGAAAATCCGGACGAAGGATAAGAAGACCTTCCACACCAAGGTCGGCGAGACCGACATGGCGCCCGAGCAGATCGCAGAGAACGTCGATGCGGTTCTGCACAAGGTCGAGGGTGTCCTGGAAGGCGGCACCATGAATATTCGTTCGGTCTATGTGAAGACGACGATGGGACCAGCAGTGAGGTTGATCTGATGGCAGTGTATACGCAGCACCTGCCGCAGTGGAAACGGGACGAAGTCGAGGAGATCAAGCGCGGTTCCGAGGAGCACCAGGTTGTCGGGCTCGTCGACATGTACGGCATCCCCGCAAAGCAGGTTCAGCAGATCAGAAAGAACCTGCGCGGTGTTGCCACGGTCAAGATGACCCGGAACACGCTCATCGAGCACGCCATGTCGGAGATGGGAGGCCAGGTCGAGGACCTGAAGGGCCACCTCTCCGGGCAGAGCGCACTGATCTTTACCGACGAAAACCCGTTCAAACTCTTCAAACTGCTCGAACAGACCAAGACCAAGATGGCGGCAAAGCCGGGTGAGACCGCACCCGAGGATATCGTCGTCCCGAAAGGCCCGACATCCTTCAAACCCGGGCCAATCGTCGGCGAGCTCCAGCAGGTCGGTATCCCCGCTGCCATCGAGGGCGGCAAGGTCAAAATTCGCGATACCAAGACAGTCGTGAAGAAAGGCGAGGTCATCAACAAGAAGATGGCAGAAGCGCTCGTCAAACTCGATATCAAGCCGATGGATGTCGGTCTCATTCTGCAGGCCGCGTTCTACCGGGATTCGATCTTTACGCCCGATCTCCTGGCAATCGACGAGACGCAGTACTACAATAACGTCGTTCTTGCGGCACAGCAGGCATTTAACCTCTCGGTGAACGCCGTCATCCCGACGCAGCTGACCGCCGGCGCCATCATCGCCAAGGCGTTCCGCGAGGCACAGAGCCTCGGTGTCGAGGCGAGCATCTACGAGAAGGGTGTCGCCGACCTTATCATCGGCAGAGCGTTCCGCGAGATGCTTGCGATCGCAGTCGCCGCCGCAGGTTCGGGCTACGAGCTCGACGAGGCGACGCAGGCGGCCGCTGCGGCAGCATCCGCTGCTCCCGCAGCCGCGACAGAGGCACCTGCTGCTCCGGCAGAAGAAGAGAAGGAAGAGGAAGAGGAAGAAGAAAAAGAGGACGAAGAGGGCGGCATGGCCGGTCTTGGAGCCCTCTTCGGGTAACCCCAATACAGACAGCATTAAAAAATGAGGTGAATGAAATGGAGTACATCTACGCTGCACTGCTCCTGAACAACGCAGGAAAAGAGATCAACGAAGAGAACGTGACCGCGGTTCTGAACGCCGCCGGTGTCGAAGTCGTCGACGCCCGTGTCAAGGCACTCGTCGCCGCCCTCGAGGGCGTCGACATCGAGGAAGCCATCAGCAAGGCCGCCGTTGCTCCGGTCGCCGCCGCACCCGCAGCAGCTGCACCCGCAGCAGCCGCAGAGGCAGCACCCGCAGAGGAAGAAGAGAAGGAAGAAGAGAAAGAGGACGAAGAGGGCGGCATGGCCGGTCTCGGTGCCCTCTTCGGCTAAACCCCTTCTTTTATCACATTCGCATCAGGGCTGCAGAGCCTGATACACCGTAACGAAACATCTTTTCTCCGGCGCGTCCGGTTTACTCTTCTTCGATCCAGCCCATCGCGACGTACCAGTCGTACTCGTGGCGCCAGAGATCCCGATTCGCCGAAACGAGCCGGCGGAAGTACTCGCGCCGCTGCCGGTGGAGCTCCTCCTGCTCGGGATACGTGTGTTCGCCCCGGATCGATTCGGCGAGTTTCTTCCCGAGGTTGACGGCCTCTCCTTCTGCCCGCTCGAGCGCAGTCGGGTCCCACCCGACGGCGACGCCGACGCCGCCGACCGCGGTCGCCCCGAGGGTGGTCAGGACGCGGTTCATGTAGGCGACGACCTCATCCTGGCCGCTCCCACCCGCGGTACAGACGGAGCACCCGAATTTGCCGGTGAGCATCTGGCAGTGGATGGCGTCGGCCATGCGGTCGAAGACCGCTTTTAGGGGGGCGGTGACCGAGTCAATATAGTTCGGCGAACCGAGGACGACCCCGTCGGCGTCGAGGATGTCGTCGAAGAGGTCCGGGAAGTCGTCCATCAGGGGGCAGTCGCCGGTCGCGTAGCAGGAACCGCATGCGGTGCAGTACTCGATGCGGAGCGTGTAGAGGTCGACGAGCTTTGTCTCTGCCCCTTCCTCCCGGGCGCCTGCGAGGACGGCCTCGACGAGGCGCAGCGTCCTGCTCTCCTCCCCCCGGGGACTTGCGTTCAATCCGAGGACTTTCATGAAGATTGTACTCCTTTACAGGGAGTGAAGGCAGGAGACGGATAAAGGTATCGAACCGGCCAAGAAACGGCTTGAGCGGCGGGCGGGATCGCCCGGTTTTTCTGTCAGGGAAGAACCGCCCTCATGTGGTGCCTCACCGCTTCCTGATCAGAACCAGCAGGACGACGAACGCAGCAAACGGGGCGTACTGCAGCGGGGCCTGCTGCGTCGCCGCCGCCGGCGTCGGAGCTGCTGCGGCGGTAAACCGGGGGAGCGTCGTGCCGGCCGCCTGAACCGTCGCTGACGCCGTGAGGTCAGGCGTCCCGGAACCGCCGGAGGTTCCCGTCGGTTCCGGAGAAGCGGTGGGCGACGGCGTCTGGGCGGTGGTGGGCGTGCTGCCTGCGGGAGAAGAACCACTCGAACCGGAGGAAGATGCAGTGGTCGTCGGGGCGGCAGTGGTGGCAACGGTCGTGGCCGGTGTCGTCACCGTGGCATTCGGTTCTTCGATCTGGACGGCGAGATCCATCCGGGTTATTTCGCCCGGGGCGTAGAGTGCCGTCTGTGAGAACGTGACGCCGTCGACGAGGAACGTGATGGCTGCGGGGTCCTCTCCTTCCGCAGCCTGTACGAGCAGCCGGGCGTCGAAAGAACCCGTGCCGCCGTAAACGCCCTCCGCCGACGTGACGAGCCGTCCCCGCTCCTCGCCCCCGATCGTCGCGGTGATCACGGTCCCGGCCGGCGCGGGATTGCCGTTGACGCTGATGTCGCCGTAGAATTCACACGGAAGAGCGGGTGCTGCCATGACTGCAGGTATGCAGCCTGCGACGAGCAGCAGGGTCAGGAGAAGGGTTCTATACTGCATTCTCAATCGTATAACCGGTATCGCTCTGCCGTATATATACCTACCAAAACGCTCCTGGTGCCGGATTTCGCCAAAACACTCCCATGCCGGAGAGCGCGGGGTTTCGGATCGCCGTTCCCGGGACTGTGGCGGCCCCCCAAAGCACCCTTGCTCCCGACAGTTCCGGCCGGCGGTGTGCACGTTCGCTCCGCAGGTCCCCGGGCGGATCCGAATACCATGAAAAGCGATACGTCACTATTTCAGCCCATTGCAGACTGCACCAACCGGGAATGCGTGAGGGACACTCTTCAGGCCGGTTGAAATTTCGAAAGGAATTAATATTTCCGGATGGTATTGCATACTATCGAAGCGCACACCGCACCGCACGCCGGCGATCGCGCCGAAACTGTCTCTGCGGAGTTCGCGAGCGATACGGCAGCAGCAGTTCCCCGGGAAGGTTCTGTTGCAACGCTACGGCTCCGGCGGAAATACTATCAGCATTCTTATCATGATCTTCAGGTTTTTCTTTCCTGCCCTTCCCGCAATAAGTATCCTCTCTGGAATGGTGAATCATTCATGAAATCATACCGAATTACATTGAGCATCTGCTGTATTCTCCTGCTGGTGATGGGCCTTCTCTGTGCTCCCGCCGCAGCGCGAACGGTCTCCGCCGGCAGCACCATCTACGTCGGCGAAGAAGGCCTGGATTTGACCGCGATCGACCCGGGCATTGTCCGACTTGTACATTACAGCGACTTTACGGCAGGCGCCGCCGACAATATGATCGATGTTCCGACTGCAAACGACTTTGACCTGAAAGCCGCCGACGTCGGCGGCATCACCGGCACGTACTATGCATGGAGCGCGACCGGCATGATCGTTCCTAATGCCTTCATCCTCGTCAAGGAACCGTCCGCAACCCTCGATGTCGTCCTGAACAATTCTCGTTCCGACTCGGTGGACGGCAAGACCGTCACCCGGGACACAACACTCGCCTTTGAGATCCAGAACAACGTCGCCGGCCTCTATGCCACTCCTCCGATTGCCTTCATGAACATCGAGGTCACCACCCCCTGCGGCGGTACGCTGACCCTGTTCGGCGGGCAAAACCTGTATAATATTCCAATCCAAACCTCCACGATCTACGTCGGCGGGATAAGCCTCGCCGATGTCGATACCGGAACCTACACCGCACAGGCGAAGTGGGGGCACGGCACCGGCCTGAAAGGCAAGGGATATGATTCGAACACCGTCAGCTTCGAGGTCAGCGCAGACTCCCTCTCCCTTGCATCCAGCACCGGCAGCGTCACACCCGGCCAGTCCTTCGCCGTGGCCGTTGCCGGTTCGCCGAGGACAGCCTACTGGCTCTATGTGAAGGATGCCGGCCTGACCGCCGAGAGTGACTACCCGCTGCTCGCACCCGGCCAGCCGGGAGTGGCGCCCAACGTCGATCTCCCGGCCGTCGAGGCTGCAAACTACACATATACCAAGGCGTACGTGACGACAACCGCAGACGGAAGCCGCATGGTGCAGTTCAACACCGGCTTTGCCACCAAGAATCAGACTTTTACGATTAAGGTCGTCAACCCGTCTGACACCTCGTCGTACGATGAGGTTCAGGTACAGGTCGGGGATGACGCTGTCACCACGCCCACTCTCGATCTTGCGTCCGGCTGGAACTTCGTCTCGGTCCCAAAACGGCTTGCCGACGGCAATGACAATGCATCCGCGGTCTTCGGGGACGTCGATACGGCAATGCACTCGATCTTCCGGTATGACGCGGCGACAAAACTCTGGAGCGCTCTTGACGCCAACAGCACGATAGAGCCCCTGAACGGCTACTGGGTCTACGCGAACACCAGCACCGCCGTCGACCTGATCTTCGCGAGCGGCGGTGCGGCGACACCGCCGTCGAAGACCCTCGCGGCAGGATGGAACGCGATAGGGTTCTCGAGCACCGTCCCGGCTTCGGCGCACGACGCCCTCTTCTCGGTAGCAGCGGCGTGGACGAACGCCATCGGCTGGGACGCCGACAGCCAGGAGTACGGCCTTGCGATAGTCAACGGCGGCAGCGGCGCATACAGCGACAGCCGCACCATGGACCCGGGGCAGGGCTACTGGCTCTTCATGACCGAAGGAGGGGAGCTCGCGGCTCTTACGGGGTGATATGGCACGATCCGCATGTCTCCGCCGGATTCTCGAATCCAGGGAGCGTCCACAGCTCCCCCGCTCCTCTCACATGACCGGTACGTATTCAGGAATGGTGAACAACCCATGACAGTATATCGAAATTCACTGATCGTCTGCTGTATTCTCCTGCTGGCGATGGCTCTGCTCTGCGCCCCCGCTGCAGCGCGAACCGTGTATCCCGGCGATACCGTCTCCGTCGGTGAGGAGAACCTCGACCTGACCGGGCTCGACCCGAGCGTCGTCAGCCTCGTCCACTACAGCGACTTTGCGGCCGGGTCTGCCGACAACAGCATCGATGTGGCGAACCCCGTTGCGTTCGACCTGACCGAATCCAACATCGGCGGCATTCCCGGTACGTATTATGCGTGGAACGCGAGCGGGCTGATTGAACCGAGCATTGCTGTTGAGGTTCTGGCGTCCCCCGATGCCGGCCAGGATGACGTCACACCGGCTGAAACCGCCATCACGATGACCGCAGAGGGCTCCGGCACCTATGCCCTCGGCGATGAGATCGTGCTCAGCGGCACGTGCACCGACAACATCACGGTGTTTCTCTTCCTGACCGGCCCGAACCTGGCGATCAACGGTGTTAAACTCCAGGATGTGACGGCCTGCGTCATTGACGGCGACATGACCACGTTTACTGCGGTCGCCGTCGAGGCAGACGACACCTGGGAGTACCGGTGGGACACCTCCTGCCTCGGAGCGGTGATGGATCCCGGCAGGTACACGATCTATGCGGAGTCCGAGCTCAGGAATTATATGAACCTCGCACAGTATGCAGCAGTGGACGTCGCTCTCGAGGTGCCGACGCTGACCGCCGGAGCGCACCCCGCGTCGGTTGTCCAGGGCGACACGCTTGTCCTCTCCGGCACCGCGACGGGGAGCCCGGCTAACGTCTATGTCTGGATCTTCGGGCCGAACTTCCGGCTCCTCAGCAATGCCGCAAGCGTTGCAGCGAACGGCACCTTCGCGTATACGCTCAGTCCGGCCTGGACCGCCAATCTGGCATGGGGCCGGTACAACGCAGTCATCCAGCACCCGATGATAAACGGGATGCAGGACGTCTGTATCGTTCCCGGGACACCTGCAACCATCAGTGCGCCCGGCATGACGCCTGTCAACCTGGCATACTTGACGTCATCCGCCGCCAGAGATGCGCTCATCAATGCGCTCAACTCGCCTGCAGTCGATGACATCTACGTGGAGATCCCGTTCTGGATCGGCGAACCCTGGATTGTTATTGATCCGATCGGGGATCAGCTCGCCAACACTTCGTTCCTGATCGACGGCACGACGAACCTGGCCGCCAGTGAGACGCTGAGGGTCGCAATAACGAACGTATCCAACCTCACCGTGGCTTCAGGAAACGTAACAGTCGGGGAAGGCGAACTGAACAACACGTGGTCGTTCGCGGTCGATGCCGCCTCGCTGGAGATCGGGGAGTATACCGTTACGGTAAATTCCACCGTAACGGAGGAATCGGTCTGGAGCGCGGTTTCCCGGAGCGCTGCTTTCCGGGTCGTCGAGAGCATCGTCCCACCGTCTGCCGCCACCCTCGATCTTGCGCCGGGCTGGAACTTCGTCTCGGTCCCAAAACGGCTTGCCGACGGCAATGACAATGCATCCGCGGTCTTCGGGGACGTCGATACGGCAATGCACTCGATCTTCCGGTATGACGCGGCGACAAAACTCTGGAGCGCTCTTGACGCCAACAGCACGATAGAGCCCCTGAACGGCTACTGGGTCTACGCGAACACCAGCACCGCCGTCGACCTGATCTTCGCGAGCGGCGGTGCGGCGACACCGCCGTCGAAGACCCTCGCGGCAGGATGGAACGCGATAGGGTTCTCGAGCACCGTCCCGGCTTCGGCGCACGACGCCCTCTTCTCGGTAGCAGCGGCGTGGACGAACGCCATCGGCTGGGACGCCGACAGCCAGGAGTACGGCCTTGCGATAGTCAACGGCGGCAGCGGCGCATACAGCGACAGCCGCACCATGGACCCGGGGCAGGGCTACTGGCTCTTCATGACCGAAGGAGGGGAGCTCGCAGCTCTTACGGGATAATATGACAGCACAATCCACAGTCCTCCGCTGGCTTCTGGCGCTCTGCCTGATAACTGTCTGTATTGGCGGGGCTGTTGCCGCGTCTCCCCCGCCCCTCCCATCCGCGTTCTACGGTGACGTCAGCATCAACGGCAATCCCGCACCGGCCGGAACGGTCATCGCCGCACTCATCGACGGCACGGAAAAGGGTTCCCTGACCACGACCGCATCCGGCACGTACGGCGGAAACGAGACATGGGACTTGAAACTGCTTGTCCAGGGAACCGAAGCCGATCTGGGACAGACGATAACGTTCCGGGTGGGCGGCGCCGCAGCGAACGAACAGAGCACGTACACCGCGGGAGCGATCCAGAGATGTGATCTCTCCGTCGATATCGTCACCGCGAACTTCACCGCCAATGTCACCTCCGGCACCGCCCCCCTGACCGTGCAGTTCACCGACACCTCCACCGGCGACCCGGCAACGTGGAACTGGACGTTCGGCGACGGCGGCACCGCGACCGAGCAGAACCCGGTCCACACTTACACCGCGGCCGGCAACTACACCATCTCGCTCACGGCGTCGAAAGACAATGCAAACGGTACGGTGACGAAGGAGCAGTACATCCGGGTGCAGCAGCTGCTCCCGGCCGGCCGGCTCATCTTCAACGTCAACTACAACCGGGGCACGGCGAACGACAGCATCGCAGCCGGTACATCCCCCTGCCAACTGGTGTACTTTGCGGGCGTCGCCAACGCCGCAGACAGCCAGAAGAGCATCAGCGGGAACCTCTCGTTCGCCCTCGACGCACCGTCGATCGTCGCGCTCATCCCCGATACCTGCGCCGAGCTCAACGGGACACGGGCAACCTGGCACTTCCCCCCCGCCACCACGATCGACCCGGGCGCGACGCTGGCGACCACGGCACTGACCTCGGTGTTGACACCCCGGACGTCCGGCGTGACCATGGAGCGGGTCTGCAACAGGACGACCTTCACCGAGGCAGGTGCACAGCAGGTCACCCTGCAGATGACCTTCGCCACCGTGGACCTCGACGGCCTCTGGGGCAGGCTTGACTGCACCGAGACCGTCGACGTCCGGCCCGCATTCGTCCCGGAGACCGTCTCAACCGATCTTCCGCTCCTCTCGATCACAAAGAAGAGCGGGCGCATCGAGTTCGTCATCGATCACACACAGGTCGAGGCCGGCCGGCAGTATACTCTCTCCTGCGCAGTGGCGGTCGACCCCATCCACCCGGCGACCTATGCACCGACCTGTGCGGTCTGGGAGGTCACTGACGCAGCATCCGCAACTGCAGAGGCCGGAACCACAGTAACGCTCCCGGCGGCGCTCCGCCCGGAGAACGTCAGCACCGTTGCGTTCTCCTCAGACACACCCTGCCGGTGGTCGTGCAGCCGTAACGACCACATCATCACCAGCCTTATCCAGCGCGCCGTCCCGATCCCGGCGCCGGTCGCGAACTTCACCGCCAATGTCACCGCAGGAATAAGGCCGCTCACCGTGCAGTTCACCGACACCTCCACCGGCGAGCCGACCTTCTGGTCGTGGTCGTTCGGCGACGGCGAGACCTCCTCCGAGCAGAACCCGGTCCACACCTACACCGCGGCCGGTGCCTACACGGTGAACCTGACGGTGACGAACGCCGCCGGCACCGATGCAACGTCCGTGCCGGGGTATATCACCGTCGAACGCGGGACGGTCAGCATCACGGCTCCGGGAGGCGGCAGTGCGACCATCGGTGATGCGATCACTCTCACCGGGACGAACACCGACAGCACGACAACCTACCTCTTCCTGACCGGGCCCGGGCTGCCGCTGGCGGGTGCCAACCTCATGAACCTCTCGATGCCCGTGGTGAGCGGCAGCGCCGCGACGTTCACCGTCGCCGCCGTCGCGGTCGACGACACCTGGGAGCATTGCTGGGACACCGGGGCGGTCTGGGGCGGCGCCCTGCAGGAAGGCGTGTATACCGTCTACGCCGTCTCGGAACCGAAATCACGGACTGACCTTGCCGGCATCCCGCATGCAACCGTCGCCATACGGTTCGCCGTTCCCGGGCAGTCGAACGCATCCTTCGTCGCGGACGTGACGGGCGGCCCTGCCCCGCTCACGGTTCGGTTCACCGACACCTCGTCGATCAGCGCGACCTCCTGGTCGTGGACGTTCGGCGACGGCGGCACTTCGACCGCACAGAATCCGGTGCACACCTACGCGGCAGCGGGCAACTACACCGTCGCGCTCACGCTCAACGGCGGCGGCGAGACCTGCACGCGATCTGCATACATCAAGGTCACGCCGATCCTCTTCGGGGACGCGAACGGGGACGGTGCGGTCAACCAGGCCGACACGCTCCGGGTGCTCAAAGAGGTCGTCGGCCTTGAGACAAAACCGGCGAGCGGCACCGAACAGTTCCAAAAGACCGACGTCCACAGAAACGGGATCATCGAGGTCGGCGACGCCCTCTTCATCGCCCAGTACAACGTCGGGCTGCGGGACGTCTGGTTTACCCTCATCTAACGAAAAATAGTCCTTTTTTCTCTTTTGTGCGGCCGCACCAGTCCGGTGGAAGGGTCTTCACTCCCCGAGGCTTCCCCCGCAGACGACCTGCCCGTAGGAGATGCACCCGTCGCCGAGGGGGTAGTCGGGGTTGATGACGTACTCGAGCCCGGCGGCCAGGATCTCCTGCCGGATCGCCTCCCGGATGGCGTGGTTGTAGGCGACGCCGCCCGAGAGCGCCACCCGCCCGATGCCCCGCTCCTCCGCGGCGCGGACGGCCATCGCCGCGACGCCCCGGGCGAGGTTGTACTGCACCGACGCGGCGATGTCGACAACACGCTCACCCGCCTGCATCCTGCGGTAGGCTTCTGCAAGGAGCGATCTGGTCGAGAAGACCTCGCGGCCGTCCCGGCCGGTGAACGCAAGGTCCCACGCCGCCGCCCGCCCGCGGTATGCCGCCGATTCGAGCTTCACCGCCGGTTCGCCGTCATACGTCCGCTCCCGGCAGAGCCCGAGGAGGGCCGACGCCGCATCGAGCAGCCTGCCGGTGCTGCTCGTATCGGCGACGTTGAACCGCTTTTCCACCTGCTTTTCAAGGACGCCGAGCTCGAGCTCCGGCCAGCCCCGGGAGGCAAGCAGATCCCGGATCTCCTCCGTCGGCATGATCCCATACAGCATCCGCTCCGGGAACCGGGTGGCAAGGTCGCCGCCCGGCATCGGCACCACCTCGAGGTGGGCAACCCGATCGTAGTCGGGGACGCGGCCCGCGAAGATCTCACCGCCCCAGATTGTCCCGTCGTCGCCGTAGCCCACGCCGTCGATGGCGATCCCGATACATTCCTCGCGGGTGGCTGCGGCGATGTGCGCCCGGTGGTGCTGCACCGCCAGGAGCTGTGCACCCGTCGCCTCCGCGAGCTCGCGGGCGTAGCGGGTCGAGAGGAACCGGGGGTGCAGGTCGTGGACGATCGTGTCGTAGCGGGCACCGATGATCTCGCCGATATTCTCCACCGTCTCCTGCAGGTAGGCGAGCGTCGGGGGGTTTCTGACGTTGCCGACGTGCGGCGAGGTGACCGCAAACCCGTTCTGGTAGATCGTGATGTTGGCATTCAGCTCGGGTCCGACCCCGAGGATCCCCCGGGGCCCGAGATCGATCGCCGCACGCCTGGGCGCAAACCCACGGGAGAGCCGGATGATGTAGCCGTCCCGGACGACGGAGTCGTCGCAACGGTTGACGATCGGGCGGTTGTGGGTGAGGATATAGTCGACCTGGCCGGCGAGGCGGCCGGACGCCTGCGCAAGGTCGGTGATCATCGGGTAGCCGGGCATATTGGCACTGGTCATGATCAGGAGCGGCCGGGCGAGAGCGGCAAAGAGCAGGTGGTGTAGCCCGGTGTAGGGGAGCATCACGCCGATGGTGTGCAGGTTGCTGATCGAGGCATGGCTCTCCGGGTCGCGTTTCCGGAGGACGACGATCGGCCGCTCACGGGAGGTGAGCTGCGCCCGTTCCTCCTCCGAGACATCGGCTATCCGCTCCGTCACCCCCAGCGTCGCCATCACGGCGAGCGGCTGCTCGGTCCTGCCGAGCCGCCGCTTCAGTTCCGCCGCCGACTCCTCAATGCAGGCGATGTGAAACCCGCCGATGCCCCGGATTGCGAGGATCTTCCCGGCGTCCAGCAGGGCGGCCGCATCCCGGATCGGGTCGGCGCACGGAACGGGCGTCCCGCCCGGGTTCAGGAGGGCAAGGTGCGGGCCGCAGATGCTGCAGGCGATCGTCTGGGCGTGGTGCCGCCGGCAGGCGGGGTCGGTGTACTCCCGCTCGCAAGGCGAACACATGGGAAAGACGTCCATGCTCGTCCGTTCGCGGTCGTAGGGGATGGCGGTGATGATGCTGTAGCGGGGGCCGCAGTTGACGCACGACGTCGCCCAGTAGCCCTCGTAGCGGCTGCCGGGCGTGGTGATATCGGCGAGGCATGCATCGCAGGTCGCAACGTCGGCGGGGATGAACCCGGACCGGCTCCCGGTCCCGCTCTCAAGGATCGTGAACGAGTCCGGCGGCTCTCCGGCGAGATCGAAGACATCCACCGAGTCGATACGCGAAAGCGGCGTCCCGTGCGAGACGGCATCGAGGAACTCCCGGAATCGGTCGCCCCACGCCGCGATCTCGACCTCGCTCCCGAGGTTCTTGACCGTCCCGCGCATACCGTACTCGTGCGCTTTTGCATAGACAAAGGGGCGGAATCCGACGCCCTGAACGATGCCCCTGATGATAATTGTGCCGCGTGTTCGCATCGGAAAATCTGCAAAAATTTATGGAGTTATACCACCATATAACACTAGGGTATTGCTTTGACGGGACATATTAAAATCCTTAACGATCCGGTTGAGCTCGTTCCTCTCCTGATGACTTTCAATAACGCACAATACAAGAAGATCTACGAACTTCTCAATAAGAGCTGGATGACGGAGGAGGAACTTTCAGACCAGGTGGATGACGTAGCATGCGTCGGGGAATGCCTCAAGATCCTCAAGAAGGGGAACCTCATTGAGGAGCAGTGGCGCATGCCCGAACCCGGCCAGAAGCCGATGCGGGAGTTTCGGACGACCTACAGCAAGTTTCGCGCAAATTTCCAGTGTTCTATGAACGATATCGGGGATCTCCTGCATATCGCAATATCCAACGATGAACATCTCCGTTCTGTCGTCGACCTGCTTGAAGCGGAGATCATCGCCGGAAACACCTCCATCGGTGACCTCTCGCGAAAGCACGGGGTCAGCCCGATCTTTGTCAAAGGGCTCGCAAAGCGGATCCCATATCTCGACGTGAAAGGGCAGGGGATGGTGCTTCTTGAAAGAAACCCATGAAGATCCCCTGTATATCATTCTTCGAAGCAAACGCGAAGCAACCCGGTTTCAGATCCTGGTGGAGATCGCCGAACACCAGCCCGCCGTCCGCCAGCAGGAGATCGCCGAGAAACTCGGCGTGACGCCACAGGCAGTCTCCGAATATATCCGCGAGATGGTCGACGAGGGTCTCGTCGCCGCCCACGGCAGGGGACGCTATGAAGTGACCAAAAGCGGCGTTGAGTGGGTGCTCAGGAACGCCGAAGCGCTCGAGACCTACGCCCGCCACGTTACGAAAGATATCATCCAGCAGGTCGCGGTCTGGACGGCGCTCGCCCGGGACACCATCCGGAAAGGCGACCGTGTCGGCGTGTTCATGAAAGACGGGTGGCTCTATGCGACCCGCGAGGAGCGGACCGCGATGGGAGAAGCGACCATGGACGCCGCACCCGGCGAGGACGTGGGAGTTGCCCGCCTCGAAGGGCTCATCGAGCACCATGAAGGGCTCATCCACGTCTGCAAGGTTCCCCGGGTCGAGCGGGGAGGATCGCGCAAAGTCGGCAGCGATCTCCTCCTGAACGTCGTCAACAGCGTCGAGATGGTGGCGGCCGTGGGGCTTGAGTCCTACGTCGCACTGAAGAAAGCCGGCCGGGAGCCGGATATGTTCTTCGGGTCGCGGGAGGGCGTGGTCGAAGCCGCGTTCCACGGCAGGGAATGCGCCATCCTCGTCGTCGACGAAGAGTTCACCGATTTTTTGAAGCGCCTCGAGACTGTGGGACTCGCCTATACCATCCATGACCTGATAGTTTCATGAAGATCATCGTACAACCCCAGAAAGGCACCTTTAAACTGTTGTTCATCGAGGGCGGCCGGGCCGTCGCCTCCGGCTTCGTCGATCTCGCCGGCACGCCGAAGGGACACCGGCCGAAGAACTTCAAGATCCGAAAACGACAGAAGCAGCTCAAACCGACCCCGACCCGCGACCTCATCGCCCTGCTCCGGCGCTCGAAAGTGCAGCTCGCCGGATCCGCACAGGAGTTTGAGTCGTTCCTGAATGACCTGCAGATCCCCTACGGCAGGATCGATATCTGCCGCTACTGCCAGATCGAGGACCGGTTCACCCCGGTCAACAAAGCGACCGGCGTCCGCTACGGCCAGGAGTATGTCTGCATGGACTGTGCGAAGCGGGAACTGCGCCGGGAGCTCGGCTACATGGGCAAGTTCGGCGGTTCCATGCTCTCGCACCTCGAGGAGTTGCTCGAACAGATCCGCGACCTCAACAAGGTGCTCGCATCGGTGGGGCCGGACCGCCCCGACCGGGCGCGGACGCTCTACGACCGCCTCGAAGCGCACGAGCGGCAGGACACCGTCCACATCACCGAACTGCCGCTCCCGGAGGGGTTTGCGAAGGCGTCGGGGGTCGAGTACCTCATGCCGGTGCAGCAGCTCGCCGTCGAGAGCGGCCTTCTCGAGCGGCAGCACCTGCTGGTGGTCTCGGCGACCGCCAGCGGCAAGACGTTCATCGGCGAGATGGCCGGAATGAAGAACTTCCTCGAGGGCAAGGGGAAGATGCTCTTTCTCGTCCCCCTGGTGGCGCTTGCCAACCAGAAGTACCAGCGGTTCCGCGACCGCTACGGCCACCTCGTCAAGGTCTCGCTCCAGACCGGGGTCAGCCGGCTGAACCTCCCGGAGACCCGGCCGGTCGGGGAGCGGGACATCTTCGCGCCGATCGTCGTCGGGACCTACGAGGGGATCGATCACGCCCTTCGGACCGGGCGAACACTCAAAGACATCGGCACGGTGGTGATCGACGAGGTCCAGATGCTCGAAGACCCGGAACGCGGCCACCGTCTCGACGGGCTGATCGCCCGCCTCAAGCATGTCGCCCCGAACGCCCAGTTCCTCTACCTCTCCGCCACGATCGGGATGCCTGGGCTGCTTGCAAAGAAACTGAACGCCCACCTGGTCAGGTATGCCGAGCGCCCCGTCCCGCTCGAGCGGCACCTGATCTTCGTGGAGCGGACAAAGAAGATCGACTTCATCAAACAGATGGTGGCCGAGGAGTTCAAGCAGCGCTCATCCAAGGGCTACCGCGGGCAGACGATCGTCTTCACGAACTCCCGCGCCCGGTGCCACGTCATCGCCGACGCGATCGGGAGGAAGGCTGCCCCGTACCACGCGGGCCTCTCGTCACAGGAACGGCGCGACGTCGAAAAACGGTTTGCGAACGGGGATGTCGCGGCCGTCGTGACGACGGCGGCTCTCGCAGCAGGCGTCGACTTCCCGGCGTCGCAGGTCATCTTCGATGCCCTCGCCATGGGTATCGAATGGCTTGGCGTCGGGGAGTTCCACCAGATGATGGGCCGGGCCGGCCGGCCCGACTTCCACGACCTCGGGCGGATCGTGATCCTCGCCGAACCCGGCGGGTCCTACTCCCGCACCTCCGGCAGGACCGAGGACGAAGTCGCGGTCGGCCTTCTGCGGGGCGAGATGGAGGAGGTCGCCCCCGAATACGACCTTGAAGAGAGTTCGGAGGAGTTCGTGGCCAACGCCGTCGTCTGCGGCGGCGACGAGCAGCAGATCATCAGACTGAACCACCTGATGGTCGGGACGCTGGAGCCGGTGCTCTCCGCGCTCCTCGACGAGCAGCTGGTGAAGCGGCGGGCGGGCAGGATCGAACTATCGGATATGGCGCGGGTGATGGCCGAACACTTTATCGGGATGGAGCGGCTCCTGGAGATCCGGCACCTGGTGACGAAGATGGACGACGCGGCACAGATCGTCGCCGAACTCGACTGCGCCGACGAAAAACGGGGATAGCGGGCTACCCGGCTCTCTGGGTCTCCCCGGCGGCATCGCCCGGAGCGCTCCTTCGCATCAGCGCGGCGAATACCACGGTTCCGAGGAGACAGATGAGCCCGCCGGCATAGAAGACGGCGTCGATACCGACGTAGTCCATGAACGCCCCGCCGATCAGCGGCGCGGCGATCATCCCGATACCGAAGACCGTGTTGTAGGCGCTCATCGACGCGCCCATCCCGACGGTCCTGCCCGCATCGACCGTCAGCGCCATGAGCGAGGGCTGCTGGATGGCGCCCCCGACGCCGATGAGCGACGTGACGACGAGCAGGAGCCAGAACGACCGCGAGAAGGGGATGAGCACGAGGGCTACCGCTGCCACGGTCGATCCGAGGACGATCAGGCCGGCCTTGCTCGTGGTGTCGGTGAGCCTCCCGAACGGCACCTGGAGAAGCGCCATCAGGAAGGTGTTGACCGAGAGGATGACGCCGACCTCGAACGGGCTGATCGCGATCAGCGGCCCGAAGACCGGAACGAAGACCATCACGCCTCCCCGCCCGATGGCGCTGATGAGAGTGAAGACGACGATCCCCCGCATGGCCGGGAGCGTGACGACCGAGCGCATCGGGACGGGCATTCCGGGAGAGAGCGAAAGCGAGCCCGGCTTTGCCTCGGGGAGGGAGATGGCGACGAGGAGTGTCGCGAACGCCGAGAGGCCGGCCATGACGTAGAAGACCGACGCCATCCCGAAGGCGTCGTTCAGGAATCCGCCGAGGAGCGGGCCGGCACCCAGCCCGAGGAAGAGCGAGATCGAGAAGTTTCCCATCTGCCTCCCTTCCCTTCCCTTCTCCGAGAGATCGCCGATGTAGGCCATGGCTATCGGGACGACCATCGCCGACGCCATCCCGTGCACCAGGCGGACGGCCGTGAGCGCGTAGACGGTGCCGGCGATGAGGTAGGCGAGCGATATGACCGCGTAGGCGAACATCCCGATGAGGATGATCTTTTTGCGTCCCCGGCGGTCGGAGATCCGCCCGACGATCGGCATGAAGACCGACCGGGAGAGCGCGAACGCCGAGAAGACGGCGCCGAGCCAGAGACCGGTCGCCCCGAGGTTCTCCGCGTAGATCGGAAGCAGCGGGCTGACGATGCCGAGCCCGAGCATCGTGGCAAAGACGGAGATGAATAAGACGTTGAATATTCGTTTTGTGGTATTCATTCGGGGTACACCAGATCAGGGGCACGGGAGCTGCACGCCGGCGTGCGGCATTCCGTCCCCTGTGCAGGAAAAAGAGTTGGCGGTGCTGTTCCTTATATATTAGCCAGGGCGTTAGATCCGCCGCGCGACGCAGCACCAGCGGTCGTAGAGCGGGTCACGCTCGTTCTCGAAGACCTCGGTCTCACGCCCCCGCTCTGCGCACCACGCCTCCACCCGGACGACTTCCGGCTCCGTCCCGACGGTGACGAGCGCCTCGTCGACCAGCGCGAGCAGCTGATCGATGATCTGCTCCCAGAGATCTGCATTGTAGGAGTGGATCTCCCCGGCCATAAGCGCGGCGCCGAGCGGCGCAGGGTTGACATAGGTCGATGCGGCGGTGCCGTCGATGAGAAGGGTCTCGCCGGGGATGAGCCGGCCGCGGGAGAGACCGAGCGAAAGGAGGGCAGGATCGTTGTCATAGGCGAGCGACCGCATCCCGCAGGCCCGCAGGGCGGCGGTGCCGACTCCGGATCCGCAGCAGCAGTCGAGGCAGAGGTCGCCTGTTCGCCCGCCCCAGACCTCCCGGATGAGGTCCGCGATCATCCCGGGACGGTCCCCGGAGAGATCCTCAAACGCCGGGAGCACGGTTCTGCATATCTCATTGCTGTAGAATTCGCGGACCGCATGCAGCCAGTCTTCCTTCGGCACCTGGTAGAGATCGCCGCCGATCGCCTCGAAACACTCGAGCGCCGCGAGCGTCGGCGGCCGGAAAAGGAACGAGACGGCGTGCCACCCGGCATCGTCGTGCAGCGCCAGGGCAAGCGGCTCCTCCTCTTCATCCAGGAGCAGGCGTGCCTCGTCGGCGAGCGCCCGCAGGAGCAGGCCGGTATAGAAGTCTTCAGTCAGTTCGGCAAACGATGGTTCGACCAGCCTGCAGTCGTCCAGCTCAAGCAACTCTGCAATTGTCACATTAATTCCTCTCAATCTTCAGTCCGTCCGGCGCCCGGATGGTGCCGTCTACCCGCGCCTCTTCGTGCAGCGTCAGTTTTTTGCAGACGACGTCGCCCAGGATGCGCACGCCCCGCGGGATGGTGACGTCGCCGTCGCTCCGGATGCCGCCGTGCACCACGCAGCCTTCTGCGACGCTGACGGCGCCCCGGGACTGCAGGCTCCCGAACAGTGTCACGTCCTTCAGCATCGTAACGGATCCCGCCTTGATATTGCCGTGGAGCCGGCACCCGGTGCCGATGGTCATGCTGTCCGGGACGGTGATCGTCTGCATGTTCATCACCGCTCCGGCCGGGATCATCAGGGGCGACGCCTTCTCCACGTCTTCGTCCCCGAAGAGCCGGTTCATGACCGATTCCAGTTCCTCTTCCTTCTCGATGCCGAGCAGCGCCACCAGGTAGAGCATAATGTAGGCGATGACCGGCAGCGGGTTGCGGATCGATATCCAGCCCTTCGCCTCAAAGCCCTGCTCGATCTGGACGTTGTCGCCGAGATCCAGGTCGCCGTGCACCACCAGCTTGCCCCGGATCCTGACGCCCTCACCGAGATACGCGTCCTCGTCCACAAGGACGTTCCCGGCCACGTCGCACCAGTTGTCGATACGGACGTCGCCGGACGCGAGGATGTTGCCGTTGATCTTGCAGAATTCGCAGACGACGATGTCCTTACCCTCAAGGCCGTAGTCTATCTGGCAGCGGTCGCCGATGACGATGTCCTGGTCCGTCTTGAGAAGACGCTCCTGCAGTTCGGTGCTGTCCGGGAGCAGGCATTCTCTGAGCCAGTCATGCTTCGCTGTATCCTCCATTGTTTGCCGCCGCTTAGATCTTCATGCGCCGTATTTATGAGCCTTGTTGATTAGATCCAGGAGGGTCGGCATCAGGTCCAGGCCGCGTATCCGGTTTATTCCCCCTTCTGCGCAGGATATTTCGTCAAAATGCTTTACCCGGTCTGTCCTGACACCCTCTCCCCGGATCACCAGCGGAACCGGGTCTGCACTGTGATCCTTGACCGAACAGGGTGTGCTGTGGTCGCCGCAGATGACCAGCAGACAGTCCTCGATCGCGCCCAGCGGTTCGAGCGCCGCGTCGATCGCCTCGATGAAGTCGCGCTTCTGCTCCGGCTTCCCGTCGTGTCCGGCCTCGTCCGCGCCCTTGATGTTCATGAGCAGGAAGTCATTGCGCCCGAGCTCGCGGAGCGCCGCCCGCACCTTGGCATCCAGGTCCGAGTCGACCGAACCGGTCGTTCCCGGCACCGGGACGTATTCGAGCCCGACGACCATGCCGATCCCCGAGATGAGGGTGGCGGCCGATATGACGCTGCCCGAGAGTTCATAGCGCTCCAGGAACGGTTCAAAGTGGCCCATCCGGCCGGCGCCCCGGATCAGGAGGAGGTTCGCCGGCGGCAGCCCCTGCTCCAGCCGCTCGAGGTTGAGCGGGTGATTTTCGAGGATCTCGTGCGCCTGGCGGAGAAACTCGTTGCAGACGGCGGCGGTCTTCTCGTCCGCGGGTGCATCGCCGACCGGCCGCACGGGGAGCGGACTGACGCCCTCCTTCTTCGGGTCGTTCGAGGTAACGCGGTCGCCGAGGAGCTCCCCCTCGAACGCGAGCGCGGCCCGGTGCCCGGCGCCCGACTCGAACCGGAACCCGACCTCAAGCCCGGAGAGGTCGACGCCCTCCCGGATGGCCGCCGAGAGCGGCCCGGTCTCGTGGATCCTGCCGGCCCGCCGATCGGTGACGCGGCCGTTCTCATCGACGGTCGCGAAATTGCACCGGAACCCGATCATCCCGGGCGTCATGTGGATGCCCGACCCCTCGGCCTCGAGCGGCCCTCGCCCCGTGTAGTAGCGTTCGGGCGGATAGCCGAGCAGACTTAAGTGCGCCGTGTCGGAACCCGGCCTGATGCCGGGCGCGATCGTGTCCATGATGCCGCAGATCCCCTCTGCTGCAAACCGATCCAGCACCGGGGTGCGGGCGGCCTGCAGAGGCGTCAGTCCGCCGAGCGAGGAGCAGGGACGGTCAGAGATCCCGTCAAGAACCAGGAACAGGACTTTTGTTGCAGTCATCGAAGATAGATGCGACGCGCGGGAACATTACTCTATCCGGTGAAACGGGGATGAGGAGAGCGTCTGCTCCTACCGGGCAGGGATAACCCTTCTCCGAACGGTCGTGCACCGGATGACGAACAGGTCGGCGGAATGGCGTGCCTCCCGTGCCATTCTGCTTCCCCGCTCCCGGAATGTATCCTCGCACCGGAGCATATGACAGATGTTCACGGTCTTGATCATCTCGGCGGAGAGCGTCCGGAGGTGCCATACCAGATCTTCGGCAAGGATGTCCTGCACGTACCACGCCATGTCGTAGAGCTGGTGAGAGTAGCAGTCGAAACACTCGTCCGCCGCAGTCACCCATGCATCCCCGTTCTCTTCCCGGCAGAGCGCGCTCCAGTCGTTGTGAAATTCGATCAGCGTCCGCTGGATCAGGTCGAGCACCCGGGAGAGCCGCTCCTCGGCCACGTCGCACGACCGCGCTTCTGCAAGCGCCCGCTGTATGCGGTCACACTTCTCTGCCAGAGGCTGGTGCACCTGTCTTCACCTCCCGCTCACGTTTCGTACGCGGGGGCATATGCCTCTTCGCGAAGATAAGCATTCCGCTGCCACGATGCCTCTCCGGGATGGGAGATGCGAAAATCAGCGGCAGAAACGCCGATCGGGCAGAGGCTCCTGGAGAGAGGGAACCGTCCGGGAACTGCGGCGTTGCGCAGAGCCGAAAAAAGTGTTGCCGGATCTCGCCTATACGGCGGCGATCCGCTCGATCTTGGACTTGGTGACCTCGATGCGGCGGACCGGGTAGATCGTCTTGACCGCCTTGAAGAGGTCCCGGGACAGGTCGCCGGACATGATGTCCTTGACCATCGTCTCGAGGTCGCTCTCCGCTGCACGGGCCGCGATCTGCTGCATGATCGCCAGGCGGATGGCGTGGATCTGGCTCTGCTCCGCCCGGGAGAGCGTGAGGCAGACGACCGTCAACCGGAGCTTCTTCCGGTCCTTGGTGATGACCGGCATGGTCGTATCGACCCGGGAAGTCCGGCGTTTCACGAGCGACCGCAGGTAGTCCCGGGTCACCTCGTGACCGACGAACTCGGTATAGGCCGATTCGCCCGCCACGTTGTTGATCTTGAACTTCATCTTGATGTGCGACTTGGAGTAGTCCTGCACAACCTCTGCAAGCGTCGCCGTCATCACGCGGCCCACGAGGTTCTCGGGGTCGGCGGTGATGGTGTCGCCGATCTCAGTCTTGCCGAAAGACTCCGGGACGTGCACCCGGTACCACTTCTTTGCCTTCCAGCCTTCTACTCTTCTTCCAACCTGTTTCTTTCTTGCCATGGTATCACTTCGCTTTCATTTTTTTGATGATTTCATCCATTTCTGTCCTTTAGAGGAAC
This sequence comes from Methanoculleus frigidifontis, assembly GCF_030464345.1. Classification (GTDB taxonomy): domain Archaea; phylum Halobacteriota; class Methanomicrobia; order Methanomicrobiales; family Methanoculleaceae; genus Methanoculleus_A; species Methanoculleus_A frigidifontis. Next base: position 34,788 of record NZ_VCYH01000004.1, read on the forward strand.
CTGAATATCTCAGGCATCTCGCCGACACGCCGTATTACCGCTTCCGGCCACGCTGCGGGCTCGAGCCCTTTCTGAGCGAGGAATGCCGCGGTCCACCGCTCAAGGCCAATCCCGGAGCAGCCCGACCAGCAGTCTGCGCCGCTCTGGATCTTCACGGTAAAGCCCTTTGGGTACTTGTCGCCGTTCACGCTGACGTTCTGGAACTCAAGCCACGAGTCGCTGTACGGGAGGTAGGCCTCGTAGTCCCTCGTCCCGATATCCGCACTCGCGGACTCGCCGACCAGCCCTTCCTGCGCCATGAACCACGGGGTCACCTTCGCGCTCCGCCACTCGAGTTCCAGGAGGTCGTCGAAGACGCGGCGGTAGGCCTCGTGGAGCCTGTCCGCGGTCTCGACAGTCTGGTCGGCGGTGCCGAGCCAGAGGACCTCGATCCGGTGGAACTCGTCCACCCGCTCGATGCCATGGATCCCGCCGCTCTCGTAGCGGTGCGAGGTGCCGCTCCGGTCGAAGACCCGAATCGGGAGACAGTCGTTTGCAAGCGTCTCGCCCTGCACGAACGGCCAGAACGGCGGGCACTGTGCGTAGCACATCCCGCCGATGGGGCCGTCGAGGCGGTCGCGGATCCGGTCGACCGGGACCTCGCCGGTCACCTTGAAAGTGTCCGCGATATCCTCCCAGTAGGCAGGGTCGCGGGTCTTCGGGGTGCTGACGTAGTAGATCTCGGGGTAGACGCCCTTCGCGTGCCCCGAGCGGATCCAGACCTCCCAGGGGACGAACTTTGGGAAGATCATCTCCACAAAGCCGAGCGGCCGGATGATCTCCTCGACGACGATCTCCTCGAGCGCCCGGAAGAGCCGCACCGCCTGCGGTGCGTAGATCCACTGGCCGCGCGAGGCGCCGTGCCGAAGCCAGCCGCGCGCCAGCATCTCCTCGGTCGGATTGCCCGCATAGATGCGGGGTCGCTTTTGGCTCTCGTAGACCAGTTCCCAGTGCTCTGCCTTCCCGCCGAAGAGGGCGGCCTCCTTCTTCTCCTCGATGAGCCTGACGATCCGGTCCGGCACCCGGTCTTCAAGGTCGGCCGCGGTGCAGGCGAGCTCGAGTTCGACCGACTCGCCGTGGCGGACGACCTCCCTGATGAACGGCACCTTCGGGACAGCCTCGTCCGGGACGTGGCCCGGCACCGTGACCGTGAAACGACGGACCGCGATCTCGCGCAGCCCCAGGCGATGCCGCCCGAGCACCGGTGCGATCAGTTTCCGGAACCGGAAGAGTGCGTCGTGCGCCCGGGTATACGGGCCGCTCTCAATCCTGAGGGTGACGACGGAGCCGTCGGCGTGCCACTCGGTGATCCTCCCGATCTGCTCGTCCGGGGCATCGGCCGGGACGCCGCGCCGGAAGACGACCTCGTTCGCTTCGGCAACCGCGCTCTCTACCGCCAGAGCAATGTCCGGGGTGATAGAGCCGCTGAAGTGCAGGTCTGCGGTTACCGCGAAACGTATGAACATACATCCTCCGCGATTGCCAGGTTCATAAGGTAGTCGTCGACCGATGCGATCACCGACCGCAGCCGGGTTCCCGCGATCTCGGTCTTCACGCCGCCCTCGGCCGGAGACGTCCGGATCAGTGAGAGGTTGTCGGGAGAGACCGCCCCGGCCACGCACGCCGCATCGGCGTGTGGGGTGACGATCGTCCCTTCGATCCGGATCATACCGCCACCGCCTCCGCAAGTTCCGCGCGGAACCGGTCTATCTGCTCCTGCGGGACGACTGCTCCCGCCCGGCGGGCGTGACCGCCGCCGTGACCCCCGCATTCCTCGGCGAGCCTGCGTATCAGTGCCTCGAGATCGACGTCCACACCGGCCGGACACCGTGCCGATACGGAGCACCGGTCGCCCTTCGGGCCGATGACAAATACCGGTGTATCGTACGGCCGTGAGGAGGCCAGCGCGTCCGCGACGTCGCTGATCACCGTGCCGTTCTCCACCTCAAAGAGGAAGAGCCGGTCTTCCGGCTGCCGGAGGTTCGCGATGGCGTCGATGACCGCACGCCGGTGGCGGACAGCGATCTCCCAGGCCTCCGGGAGCGCCGCCGTCGACCGCAGGCAGAGGGAGGCGCCGATGTCGCCTGCACCAGCTTTACCGCATGCATCGATGAGCGCCGCAAGGGAGTGCGCCTCGTCGAGCACCTCGCGCCCGAGCCCATAGGTGTTGCCGTAGATGCCGCACATCGCGTCGACCGATGTGTGCGGGCTCACCTTGAGCAGGACGAGCGAGAGGAGCGACTCGAGATCGAGGTCTTCGTCGCCGCTGCAGGTCGCGATCACCGACCGCACCGCCGCCTCATCACCGCTGACACCGTCGAGGTAGGGGTTGATGGCGAGCGCCAGCTGTTCGGCGATGCTTCTGCCGGCAAGCCGCAGTCCGCGGCGGGGCGCCACGTAGCCGTTGGCGATGCCGTCACTGATGATCTCCCGGTTCTGGCCGGTGAAATCCTGGCCGTCGCCGATGATCCCGAGGACGGCAAGCCCGACGAGATCGCGGTTGTCCCCCATATGCTGCGCCACCTGGTATGCCGCTCCTGCAGCCGACATCTCGCGGTCGCCGTCGATCCCGAAGAGCCTTGGGTTGACGTGATATGCGCCCTCGAAGTGCGGCACATGGTGATCCACCACCACCACGTTCTCCGGGAGGTCCGCGAGCCCCGAACCGAAGTCGCAGAGCAGCACCGCTGCATCCGCCGGGACGTCTCCGCTCGTGATGCGGGAGCGTATCCGGAGCCGGAACTGTCCGCCCTCGCGGAAGAGCGCGTGGCAGAGGATCGAGGCTGCGGCTATGCCGTCTGCGTCGTGGTGCGCAAGCACCTCCACAAACTCCTGCTCGAGCAGGTGATCCGCAACTGCGGCGGCGGCGGCGTCAAAGGACATAGGACGATCTTATCGGGACAGCAGGATCTCGGCGGTCTCCGGTTTGTAGACCCAGCCCTTCGGCAGTCTGCCGGTGCCGGTGTAGTACCTGACCAGCCTGCGCACCTTCGACTCGGTGAGCTGGAGCTGCCGCTTGTTGTGCAGATCCTTCTTGTTCTCGGAGAGGTGCTTCCTCATGCCGAGTGCCTTGATCATCAGGTTCCGCAGGTCCTCGGGGATCTCCGACTCGAGTCCCTTCTCCTTGAGGATCTCCGAAACGCGCTTTCCGGTTGCGAGCTTGACATCGGGGACGCCGTATTTGTCCCGGAGTGTCAGACCAATCTCTGCGCTCGACATGCCGTTCTTCCGGAGATCAACGATAGTTTTCTCAATCTCCTGTACATCCGTGTTGGACCATTCGGGCGTATCCTTCCGGTAGGGACGGACCGAACCCGAGGTTCCCCGGCGTCGAGCATGCATTCTTGCCATTCATTCACCTCTGATGAAACTACTATGTAAGTCCAGAAAAAAGTCCTTTGACTGACTAATCTCTGTAATCCCGAGCCACTTTGGGCAGTGCTTCTGCGGGCACGTCGGACTTACCATAGCCAGCACCTGTATGTCAGAGTGCTGCAGTAATATTGCACGAAACGATATATAAGGAATTGCACCGCCTGCGCCGATCCGCGCGGCGTTTCTGCAGAGGCGAGACGAATATTTATCATCTTCCGATCCAATATCTAGAGTTGCACCTGCGATAGTAGTCTAGCGGTAGGACAGGGGCTTCCCAAGCCCTTAGCCCGGGTTCGAATCCCGGCTATCGCATCATCTCTTTTCGAACGCCACAAGCAAACCCTGTATATATTTCGCCTGGAGAGGCAGCGGTATCAGATGGTTTCCACGCCTCGCGATCCCTGCCCGCACCGCAGGAACCCGGCAATTCCCAGCCCAAAACCTATATCGAATCACGGGTCAAACATACAAGCCAGTCCCGAATATGACGAGAATCACCCTGCCGGAGTGCAGCAGAGAGCAACCCGGTGCACCATGACCCCCGAGCTGTATGCGCTCAGCATCATCACCAGGAACGTGACCGGCGTCCTTCGGGACGTTGCCACGGTGATGGCACACCATGAGGCGAACATTCAGATGATCCAGCAGTCGATCATCAGCACCGGCCCGCACACCGGCGACGCATATCTCTACTTCGAGTTCGAGGAGTGCGGCGACCACGGAGCGCTGATCGCCAAACTCCTGGAGGTTCCGTCCGTCCTCGACGTCACGATCTACCCTCCCTTCTCCCGGATCTTCGGTACCCGGGTCATCATCATCGGCGGCGGCGCCCAGGTCGCCCAGGTGGCGCTCGGCGCCGTCAACGAGGCCGACCGGCACAACATCCGGGGCGAACGGATCTCGGTGGATACCATCCCCCTCGTCGGCGAGAAGGACCTCGCGCTGGCGGTCGACGCGGTGGCCCGGCTCCCCCGGGCATCGATCCTGGTGCTGGCCGGATCCCTGATGGGCGGTGAGGTCTCCCGGGCGGTCGACCGGGTCAGGGCGACCGGCATCCCGGTGATCGCCCTGAAGATGGCGGGCAGCGTTCCGGAGCACGCCGACCTCGTGGTGACCGATCCCATCCAGGCCGGCGTCTTCGCCGTCATGCACGTCTCGGGCAAGGCAGTCTTCGATATCAATCGCGTACGCGGTCGTGAATTCTGATGAGTACCATAGAGCAGGCAGTCAAAGTGCTGCAGAGGGACGGCATCGTCGTCTACCCAACAGAAACAGTCTACGGCCTCGGGGCGGACGCTCTCTCCGAGGATGCCGTGATGCGGATCTACGAGGCAAAGGGTCGCCCCCTCGGAAAGCCGATCTCGATCGCGGTCTCGGACGAGGAGATGCTCCGGGCGGTCGCGGTGGTCGACGGCGAGGCGGAGGCGTTCATCCGCCGGTTCCTTCCCGGGCCGGTGACGGTCGTCCTGCCGGCCAAGTCGTGCCTGCCGGAACTGCTTACCGGCGGCACGGGGCTTATCGGCATCCGGATGCCCGCCCACGAGACGGCACTCCGGATCATCGAGGCGTTGGACGCCCCCATCACGGCAACGAGCGCGAACCTCGCCGACGAAGCACCCGTGACCCGGCCGGAAGACGTCGACGTGGCCTACGATATCCTCGTGGACGGCGGGGAGCTCCCGGGCACGCCGAGCACCGTCGTCGACCTGACGACCCGCACGATCCTGCGCAAAGGGAAGGCGTGGGAAGATGTGGAGGCGTACCTCCGGGGACAGGGTGAGTCGGCGTGAAACCGGCCCGGCTCCGCGACTTTGTCGAGGATGCGGACGGCTGCCTCTACGCCGTCTCAAACTACGACAACGCCGACCGGATCGGGTGCATCCTCCGCTACGTCCCCGATCCCGCCGGCGAGCGGGTCGACCCGGCCGGCCGCCGCTATACCAAGTACGACTTTGAGGACGCATTCGCCTGGATTGCCGAACATAAACCCGCGTACCTCGATACCGTACACCGGGTGCCCTGCTCAGACGTCGTCCGGGTCTACAAGCCCGAAGAGGAGATCGACGCGCTCATGGCGCGTGACGAACGGGTGCGGCGGCTCGCCGGCCTCTTCAACCTGCCGTCCGGCAGTTTCGGCTGCACCGGGTCGCTCCTCTGCGGGCTTGAGAACGCCGCCTCCGACATCGACATGGTCGTCTACGGCGACGCCTGGTTCTCGGCGCAGCAGCAGCTTGCACGCCTCGTCGGACAGGGAAAACTCGACGGCATGAGCGAGGAGATGTGGCGGAAGGTCTACGACAAAAGGGTGCCTGAGATCTCGTTCGCGGCGTTCATCCTGCACGAGGAGCGGAAGTGGAACCGCGGCGAGTTCGAGGGGACGTACTTCGACCTTCTCTATACCCGGTCGTACGACAATCTGGACGCGGTCACCGCGGCGGGCCGCGGCGAGGTGCTCGGCAGGACCAGGACCGAGGCGCTCGTGACCGATGCGTCGCTCGCGTTCGACAGTCCGGCGGTCTACAGCGTCGAGCACGACGAGATCTCCCGGGTGCTCTCGTTCACCCACACCTACTCCGGGCAGGCGCTCGCCGGCGAGACGATCGAGGCGAAGGGCGTCCGCGAGCGGCACGGCGACGAGACGTGGCTCGTCGTCGGCACGACACGCGAGGCGAAGGGCGAATACATCCTCTCAAAGACCCTGATGGAGCAGTGACGCCGGCTTTCGGGTTCCCCTACACACCCATATTCTCTATAGGGCGTTTCTATCATATATGGCGCAATAGAACCTTCGGGCAGGTATTTCTCCCCTCTCGTCAGAAGTCCGCTAGAGAGCCGGCCGCTGCCGTCCTCGGATCACCCGGACAGAACGGAGTGAGACACCATGCCAGAGATCGAGATCCAGGGAGAGGTCACTATCAGGTGGGGCCGATCCCAAGAACATCCGGGGCTGTATTCCCTGACGCTCAGGTCGGGAGAGCAGACCACACGGTACATCGGGACTGCCGATGTCGTCATGGCGCTCGCAGCCCCCCGCGCTCAACCGGATACCCTGGGGAGCCGGCGAGATCGTCCTTCCGGCATCGTTCAGACCGGAGAGCAGGAGCAACCTTCCACCGCCCGGCGGTGCCCCGACGCCGTGCGGATCCGGGTGAGACGTCAGAAGAGATCGGAGAGCCGGCGGCCGCTGCCGGTCAGGCAGCGGTCGGCATACGCGCAGCCCTCGCACGGCGCCTTGAACGGCTTTGCGGGGATCTCCCCGTCGGCAACCTTCCGCGCAGCCGCCAGGCCCCGGAGCATCTCTCGCCGATCGCGCGGCTGCGGTTCGACGAGCCGTGAGACACCACTCGGGACGTACTCGATGTAGCCGCCCGCAACGCCCTGTCCCGTCATCTCGGCGAGGCAGTGTGCATAGCAGGCTATCCTGACCCGGTCCGCGGCGTAGACACCGGCTCGCGGCGCCGGACTTGACCGGACGACGGCAAAGGTCGCGGCGTCGTCGAAGATCTTGTCCACCCTGCCGTGCATGCCGAGCCGTTCGGAGGCGACCATCACCTCGCTCTGCACCGGCACCTTCCACCGCGACCGGCGGCAGGCGGCGAGACACGCGTCAAAGAACTCGCGGGTCTCCGCATCGGCATCGGGGAGAACGGTGGTCACCTCCTGCCAGATGCCGTCCGCGTCGAGCAGGGTGCCGAGATGCAGGCCGATCTGCTTGCAGACGGTATACCGGGGCGATTCTTCCCGGTCAGCCGACCGCTCGAAGTAGTACCGCCGTGGACAGGCGTGGCAGGCGACGACGGCAGAAACAGGGATGCTCTCAACCATTCCGCACCAGAAGCTCGTTTCAAAAGACTTACATCGTATCCCATAAAAAATGAGGTGAGTGGAGCTTCAGCATATGCGCACAGGGATCCTGATAGCAGTTCTCCTGCTCCTCGCCTTCGTTACTTTTACCTCCGGATGCCTCTCCGGGTCGAGCGTCCCCGGGCCTGCGACCGCCGTCGTCCCGCCGTCGATCGTCACCGACGTACCCGCCGGATCGGGCATAGACGCCGCCGGAGACCCTGTGCCAGGCAGCGAGACCCTCGCCGCAGACGACATCCAGGCTGCGTCCCTTCCGGCAGACCGGCGCACGTGAACCCTCTCCGGAGCGCCCCGCCGGCGGCCGCCCGAATGCTTAATGCCGGAGCAATGCCAGAGTATGGGATATGCCGCCACGCGAAATATCGGTGAATATTCCAAACGACCTCGATCCCGTCTACTCAAACCGGATCCAGATCGCCTACAAGGAGGACGAGTTTACCTTCATGTTCCTGCACGAGATCCCGGGAACGAACCAGGCACGCGCCAAGGCGATCGTCTCCATCAGCCCCCGTCACGCCAAGAACCTGCTGCAGGTGCTGGCCAAGAGCGTGCAGGACTACGAGCAGAAGCACGGGCAGATCGCCCAGCCGGAGAGCGCTCCGGCGGCCGAAGGGAACGTCACCATCCGGGGCTACTCCTGACAGAGCCCGGATCACCAACTGATACCTTTTTAATTCGAGAGATGCAATTAACTAAGGCAGCGCCGCTGTGGCTTAGTGGTATAGCGGCTGATTCGTAATCAGCAGGCCGAGGGTTCGAATCCCTCCAGCGGCTTCTCTTCCTTGCACCGTTTCACCACAGAGACTCACGTTTCGGAATCATACGTGCCCGCCCACCGCGCACCTCTGCAGGCACGCCGCGTGCCAATCTCCATGCTCCCGGTATCGAGGCGGTGCGTAGAAACCCTCTTATCATCGCACGGTGTAATGCACTCCCGTGATGGGAGATGGAACTCCGGGAGAATTTTACGGATGAAGAATGGAAGAACCTCGTCAGCCTGCCGTACGCGGTTTCGATAACGGTCATTGAAGTTGCACCGTCGTTCCTGGGTGCCTGGGGCGAGACGAAAGCCATGATCCAGGAGCCGGTACGGCTGGCGGCAGAAAGCGGGAGCGCTCTGGTCGGCCTGGTATCCGCTGAGATGCAGGCGGAGGAAAAAGCGCTCGTCAAGGAGCAGCAGACGATGATGCGGCACGACCCGGCGGGCTACCGGGCGACGACCATCGAGGCGGCAAAAGCCGCTTCCGAAGCCCTGTCCAACGTACCTCCCGACGAGGCGACAGCCTATAAAACGTGGGTGCTGGCGATAGGCCGGAAGGTGGCCGAAGCGGCGAAAGAGCACGGCGTTGCCGTCAGCGATCCGGAGACGGCAGCTCTCGACGAGATCTCCCGGGCATTCGGCATCGGTGCGGAAGTTCCCGCATAGGAGGGATTCTTCGGAAATGCTGTGGAGGTGGCCGGGATTGTTGACCTCCCGAACGTTCGATGTGACGCGATGGGCAGTGGAAGAGAGGTGCGGGCGCATCGCACCGCACCTTATCCATCCCGAACCCCACATTCGTACAACGTGACGGCGTAGGAGACATCTGCCCCTACCGACTCGCCCGACACGGCATAATACCACCTGCCGGGGACGAGCCCTGCCGAAGACATGACCGAAACCCTCACTCTGGCATCCATCTCCCCGTCATCGCTGTCGGTGAACCGCAGCATCGCTCCACCAGGACCGATAAGCGTACACGAGAGCGATTCGTTTGCATTCTCCCATGCGAAGTCCAGCGATACCCCGGTGGTTCCGGGCGAGACGTCCAGCGCGTACCATGCACACTCCCCCTCCCGCAGCCGGCCGGTCTGGTTCCCTGCCGAGACAGGAGTGACCGTCGCAACCGGCTCGACCTGCAGCCCGGTCGCCGGCGCCGATGCAAACGGCTGATACTGGAGAGAGCACTGTCCGCCGGTGCCGCCTTCCACCCACGCAATCCCCTCCTCCAGGATCGCCGGTTTCGTAGAGGCCTGCCGCGTTCCGATCCGTGTCGTCTCCCCGTCCACAAGATCGTGGCACCGGATCCGGCCGTCTTCCGACCATGCAACGGTGGTACCGCTGATGACCGCGCCGGAGCGCGATGCCGGCTCGCCGGGGAGCGTGGTCACGCCCTCTTCGGTCGATGCGAGATGAATCATCCCACCGTCCTCCCATACAACCGTTCCCCCGTCGATACGGGAGCAGACCGGAGCGGTTGTGGTGGCAAGGACGTCCCGCCGCCCGGACACCAGATCCAGCGAGACGATCGCGTATGCATCGCGGCCGGATTGTTCAAGCCAGACGACGATGTTCCCGTCAATATCAGGCGCGGTACAATCGGCCTTTCCACTGGAAAGGCCGAAGAGTTCGCCGGTCTCCGTGTCATACATCCAGATGCCGCATTCACCATCGAACCCCTCCTCCCAGACGATGCGTCCTTCGCTCACGCGGGGATTGTTCTGGTGCCCGGCGGTGTGGAGGGCAAAGACCGTTCCCGTGCGAAAGTTGTAGAGGACTATGTCGGTCGTTGTCCCGCGCTCCTCCTCCCAGACCGCGAGATCGCCATCGATATCGGGGGAGCAGGCATTGGTCGCACGGGAGCGGATGAGAGTTTCTGTCCGTGACGTGGCGTTATAGGCACGGATGGTGCGAGAGCCCAGAAATGCGTAATAAGGAGGGGAAGGGCTGGGTTCTATCCACAGGATGCGATCCCCTCCGGCCGCCGGTGCGGATATGACGTTGCTCGGGCATGCGATCCGGACCGGCTCGTCACCTGCAAAGGGCACCGCTGCGCCGGTTCCTGCAACGATGATCGCGATCACTGCGAAGAGGATGAATATTCGTTTCGCCTTCACCTGCGCCCCCTCATCCAGAGCGCCGCGACCGCCGCCATACCGGCAACCATAACGCTGAATCCGATCATCGGGGCATCGGGGAGTGCACCCGCCCCCGTGCTCCCTCCGGCATCCGGGAGGGTGTCGCCGGGGACCGTGATGAGCCGGAGACCGTCGGACCCCGCGACGATGATATGATTGCGATCGATCCCGGAACATCCGCCGCTCCAGGTCTTGAGGACTGTTCCCGCTTTCATGTCGTACAACACCGTGATCAGGCCGGCAGAGTCCGGATCCCGCTCTTCCCACACGGTCCATTCGCCGTTGGACTGCGGATGGTAGCGCCGGGGCATTTCAGGGAGAGCAAGGGTCGTCGTTTCCATTCCGGGAAGTGTCGCCATCACGATCTCCGTGTTGCACAGTTCCGTGGTTCCGGAAGTACGGTGATGGAGCGGAGATACCACCATCCCTCCGCCTACGGAGGGTGTCCCGTATGAACTACCGGCGGCAGGGCGGAGGGTGACCCGGCTGAAATCGGCCAGCGAGCAGATGGTGACGGTATCGGCGTACGCTCCTTTCGAGTCGCGCCACGCGACATACCCTTCGTTGATCGCCGGTTCGATCTGGTGGCCGGATTCGTTGCAGAGGATCTGTGTCGTATTATTCGAGATGGAGTAGAGCAGTATGTCCCGGTCTCGGCTGCCGTCGGAACCGGCCGCCGACCAATCCACCGCCGAGAACACAATCAGGTCGCCGTCCATTGCAATCTCAATGATCAGGTACTCACCAAGGGGCCGTTTCTCGACAACTCCTGTCGGGATGGTATAGAGTCCGATACCGTCCGATCTTACGGACGCATCAGGCCGGGAGATCTCCCAGGCAACGCGATCTCCCGAGATGTCGATTGACGAGGTACGGTAATCGGCATCCCCGGCGATCATGCGCGTCGTCCCGGTCGGAATATCGTACAGGAAGATGTTCGTCTTCTCCTCCTCTGTTCTTTCGACCCAGACGATGTAGTCGCCGTCAATGGCCGACACCCCACTTCCGATCGTACTGATGAGGCGTTCGGTCGTGGAGATCACTCCCGGATCCGCGGTCTCGGCAGGATCCGGCTCCGGTCCTATCGGTGGTGCGGAGATCTCCTCCGGCTCCTCCTGGAGCATCTCCATGGTTATTCCAGGCGTCGCAGGCAGGGAAACCCCGGCGTTGTGGAGGGTGAAGACCGTTGTGGCAGTGGCAGCGGCAAGGCCGGAATCGAGGGTCATGACGTACTCCCCAATCTCAAGTCCGCCCGTATCGATATCGAAGTACCAGTAGTTGTGCCCCCCTCCCTTCACGACCTTGATGGAACCTGATTCCGCGATTTTATCATCCTTCCCTGGATTGGCGGAAACAGAGAAGACGGTATAGGCAATCTCACTGCCAGGCGGCAGATTGGTTGACCCGGCGAACCGCAGACGGTCGCCGGGGTGGCCGGAAGGGACCTGATCGAACCTCATCCAGGGTTCTTCCACGAGAAAGACCAATGTTGTCGCTGCATCGTCGATGTCAGGGCGGTCGAGAGCTTCGGAGAGCGCCATTGCGGTGTCCGAATAACCGGTCTCGGGATCGTCGAGCGCAAAAAGAGGCAGATCGCCGTGGTACACCACTGTCCGGCCGTCATCCGCAGCGGTCTCGAGAGCGAACTTTGCGTCGGGGCCGGTATCCTCGATGATCAGGAAGTACTGGCCGCTGCGAAGTCCGGACGTTGCGTTGGCCGGGAATAATTCTTCTGCAAAGGTGCCGTCCGGTGCGGTGATGATCCGGCGGTCCTGGACGGTACGGCCGACGATCCAGACGGCGATCTCTCCGGGAAAGTCCGTCTGCCCGGTGATCGAGAGGGGAATCCCTTTTGGCAGGATCGGCTGGGACACCTGTGCGTTCAGTGCGGCGGCAGGTGCTACAATCACGCAGAGCACCAGGACGGCGGCTGCGCAGCGTATAGAGTGCGAGCTGTTTATCTTCATCACCTTCACCTCCTGCAATTGCATCGTTGCAGGCCTTGCTGATCTGTATTTCCCGTTGTCATATACTCTTTCTGTGAGAATCGTCTACTCCGGGGCGTGAAGGTGAAGGGAGAGCCGGCATACCAATGCCGGAGAAGATGATTGTCACAGATCATTTATATCCTCCTGATTTCAAATGCACTGTCGGGAGGCGTTTAGAATGGCTGGGAACTTCCGGATCACGCTGCTGGCTCTGGTTCTTGTCGCGCTGTGTGCCGCACCCGCGACGGCAGCCGGCATGTACTCGGTGGAGACGTGGGAGTCGCTCCCTCCCGACGCGAACGTGCTGGAATCCGTTCCCATATCGTGGTGGGAAGTTGCTCCGTTGACGCTCACCTGGTATATGGTCTGCATGATCTGCCCTCTGCTCTGCCACCCGGTAGACATCTTCTACGTGATCGGCGCATGGTGCAGCCTGGGGTTTCGCCGGGTGGCGCGCCGGGATGTATTAGGCCACCCGGTCCGTGCAACCGTCTACGACTATATCCGGATGCATCCGGGCACCCCGTTCTCCGTGATCGCAGAACAAAACGGCATCAACCGGGGCACCCTGCACTATCACCTGTACATCCTTCTCCGGGAAGGCCGGATTTCGGAGCGGAGGGAAGGCGGCCGTACGGCGTACTTTGAAAACGACGGCAAATATTCAACGGATGAAAAACGGATCCTGTCCCGGATCCGCGGAGGGACAGGCGGTGAGATCTGCAGGCACCTCGCCCGGAGCCGCAGCGCGACGCGATCGGAGATTGCCTGCCGGATGGGTATCACGCCCTCGTCCGTCTCATGGCACCTCTCCCGCTTAAGCAGCAGCGGGATAATCGTTTCGGAAAAAGATGGGGGCACGACCACGTATCGCCTGACCTCCGGCGCCGCAGCCCTCCTGTGTGCGTGCATGCCCGATAGCGTTCGGGAATCCCGGGATGAAACCTGCATGTGAGCAGACCAGCCGGGTGCAGCGCGTATCGGCGGGCTTTCCGAGCCGGAAAGGTGCAGATCTGATCCCCGCAGGACCTGCCGCTTCCGCGGCGTTCCTCATTCAGATATCACCGGGCGGCCGCGAGAACCGTACCGGACACTTTTCCCGAAAACGAGAGGGGTTCCGGAGGCTTCCCAAATCAACACATTTAAGTGGCTAATTCTGCAATACTCGCACTGTTACATGAGTGCCACGGCAGGACCCATCAGCGCACGGGTCACCGCCATCTCCCGGTCTCGATGCTGCTGGAGCTGAGCCCGCCCCGGAACGGTTCTGTGGTCGGCGATCGACCGGACCCGGATTTGCAACAGAGGGGAAGTTTGCGAGGGGAGAGAAACCTTCCGATGAGCGGCAGCGCGATCCGGGAGCGAGAAAAGCCGGCAAGGGCGCCCGGTTCCCAGACACAGAAGGACGGTGGATACAGATGCAGTTTGTCTTTGACCCGATAATCTTCACCAACCTGATCTTCTGTGTAGGGATTGTGATCTTGAGCATCTGGTGGCACCGGCGATCGAACAGCCGCACGCCCCTGTATATCGGACTGGCATTTGGACTATTTGCCGTCTCACATGCGGCAACCCTTCTGGACCTGAAGGCCGCCTTCGAACAGGTCCTGATCGTCGACAGGATAGGGGCATACGTCCTTGTTTTCATCGGGCTGTTTTTTATTGCCCGTGACGCCCTCCGGCGGCAGGAAGCTGAAGAAGCCCTGAAATTATCCGAACGCCGGTTGACGGATATCATCAACTTCCTGCCTGACCCGACGTTCGTCATCGATCTCGAAGGGAGAGTGCTTGCCTGGAACCTGGCTATCGAAGAGACGACAGGCGTAAAGGCAGCGGATATCATGGGGAAAGGCGATTTTGAGTATAGCATCCCTTTTTACGGCACCCGGAAGCCGGCACTCCTGGATCTCATTATTCACAGCGATAGAGACGACCTTGTGAGGCTCTATCCTGATATCCAGAGAAAGGGGAATCTGATTATTGCGGAATCCTACAGCTCCGTTCTGAATCAGGGAGCGGGGGCGTATCTCCACGTCACTGCGTCACCCCTGTACGATACCGGCGGGACAATTATCGGCGCAATCGAATCCCTCCGGGACATCACCGCCCTGAAGAGGGCGGAGGAGGAGATCCTCCGCAAGAACGAAGAACTCAGTGCCGCCTACGAAGAAACGGCCGCCACCGCCGCGGAACTGCAGCACAATTACGACGAACTCCGGAAGAGTGAGCAGGCTCTCGACCAGGCGCGGAAGAAACTGAACCTGCTGAACTTCATCGCCTTCACCGACATCCGGTCGGCGGTCTTCTCGCTTGCGGGGTACATCCAGCTCGAGGAAGAGATCCTGACCGACGAGCGGCAGCGGGCATATCACCGGAAACTGGCGGCGACGGTCGAGAATATCGACAGCCTGCTGCAGTTCGCCCGGACCTACCAGGATCTTGGCCTGAGACCAGCCTCCTGGCAGAGTGTCGAGCAGGCGTTCCTGCTCGGACTGTCGCACCTGGACTCGCTCGCCCTCGCCCGCAATCTCAACGTAAACGGGCTTGCGGTCTACGCCGACCCGCTGCTGGAGCAGGTCTTCTTCAACCTCGCGCAGAACGTGCTCCAGCACGCCAAGACCGCCACAACGATCGCCCTGCACTGGCAGGAGATGGATAACGGGCTGGTGCTGGTCTTCGAGGACGACGGCGAAGGGATCCCTGAGTCCCTGAAAACCGCCATCTTTGAACGCAACCTTGAGGAGAGGAAAGGCATGGGGCTCTTCCTCGTCAGAGAGGTTCTGGCAATTACCGGGCTTTCCATCCGGGAGACCGGCGAACCGGGGAGGGGCGCCCGGTTCGAGATCCTGGTGCCGGAAGGGGCATACCGGTTCCCGGACAGGAGAGAGGAGGAATGCAGCACGGCACCGGTTCAGCAACCCATACATACCCATGATTCCGGCTGAATCCGCCGAGAAAATGACCCTCACTGAAGCCCTCGCTCGATCGATCTCGGGCCGAGCCAGGGCAGCCACCCTCCGGCAATTACTCGCCCGCATATCACCGCTATAACCCTGCGATACTACCGTCTTTCAGGAATCGGAGCCGCACACCGCGGCCAACCCAGGCACAGGAATCTTTCGCTGGTATCATCAGGTAAAATTGAAAAAGGACGGCAATTTTGCCGCTGTCCAGAGCGAAGAGAGGGACGGCCACCCCCTGCAGCACCGGGTGCCGCCTGCAACCCTTCACAGATCCAGCACCGGCAGAGCCTCCGCTTCCGGAGGTCGCTCGGGCCGGCCGGTGCCGGATCCTTCCCATGCGATATACACCGTGCGGCACGGTTACAGCAGAGTTACAGCAGCTTCCGCCGTTATTCTGAGGCATATAGGCGCCCAGTTTCCCCAGAGGGCATTGTGACGGCGCTTTCAATTGTTCGTGTGCAGCATTCGCCGGATCACAGGCACAGTCGGTAGCGTGGACACGTGCAGATCGTGCACTGTGTGATCGTACATCTTGCTGTACATCTGTACACGTGTAGGTACTACCTCTCTTTTCCGCAGCTCGTACCCCACTATTCGCCCCGTTCCGGCAGTCCTATGGTTTGCAGCAGGTGCTTGAAAGACGCTGCAAACCTGCTGCACTGCTGCACCGAACACCGCCGCCGTCGAGCCGAAAACCTGCAACGCTGATCCCGACGCGAACCAAAAGAACAATAGCAGGCCCCTACCCATTTTTGGGTGAGAGACATGAGAACCAGCAGCATCGGCACAGTCGCGATCACCACTTCCCTCCTCGGCATCGCATTCCTGATACACTTCTCGACAGTGCCCTACTACTTCACCGGGTCTCCCCCGACGGGGTTCAGCACCGGCACCATCGGCCTCGTCATCTGCACTCTTGCAGTGCTGCTCGCCGGGGTTGCCGCCGTTCAAAAAGAGTAAAGAACCGGCATACCCAGAGTTACGGCTGCGGATCGCCCGCCTCTTTCAGCACGGCATAGACCAGGTGGACGGCACCCTGTTCCAGCGCCTCGGCCTTCTGCAGCGCCAGTTTTGCCCGCATCCCGACCGGGCAGAGCAGCTTCTTTCCCTGATCCCCGGCGACGACCGGGTGGACGATCAGGCTGATCGTGTCGGCGATCCCGTCCCGGATCAGCACGTTATTAAGATCGCTGCCGCTGTCCGAGACCACGCGCGATACGCCGAACCGTTCGCGGAGTTCCCGGAGCGCCGCCGGAAGATCTACCCGCTCCGCCCCGCACCGGATGAACGGGTACTCCCGCTCACGCAGGTAGTCGAGGTAGTCCTCCGGCGTCGTCTCCGAGACGAGGACAACGACGTCCTTGATATGCTCGAGATTCCGGTAGAAATGGAGCAGACCGTTCAGCACGCCCCTGCTGTCGACGAAGACGCCGATCGGCCGGGGATCATCCGCCCTGACCGCGGGCCGGTGCCGGTCCGCCGCCGTCTCGGGCTCTGTGATGTCCAGGAACCGCTCGATCCCGGACTTCGCCGTCGCCGAGCCCACGAGGGTCGCATCGGGTGCGAAGGCCAGAAGTGCACCGTAGTGCTGGCCGAGATCGATAGCAAAGCCCGTCACCGCATAGTCAAGGCTCACGCTGTTGTGGATAATGACTTCCGGATACATGGTGGCTCCCCGGGGTACGGATACGCTCTCGGAGGGTATAGCATGCGTGGGTACGCTCCCGCACCGTCAGATCACAGCCATTTTCAACCCCCTACCCAAATGGGAAGTATGGAGCCGGTCCCGGGGATCTACGAGCAGGTCATCAGCGAATACCTCGCGTCCAGGCTCACCGTCCCCGAGAAAGAAGGAAGATTACTGAAAGACCCGCTTGCGCACTACGATCCCGGGACAATCCTCGCACGATACCTCTCCAGGATCCTCAGGCAGGCTCTCCGGTCAGCCGGTGAAAAGGGCATTCCCCTGGATGAGCAGGTCAGGATCTGCAACCGCCTCATCGAGCGCCTCGCTGATGAACTGCATGATCCGGCCCTGAAACAGTGTGCGATCACGCCCGACGCAGAGGTCCTGCTCACAATCGCGGAGCAGACCTGCCTCCCCGCATTCAGGACCGGTGCGCCCGTCCGCCCCGAGACCTCCATCGCGCAGAGCAGCCTCTTCACCGGCTCTCCACGGGAACCCGGGCTGGTGGACGAACTCAGAAAAGAGATCCTGAGCGCAGACCGCATCGACCTCCTCGTTTCGTTCATTAAATGGAGTGGGATCCGGCTGATCATCGACGATTTACAGCAGTTTGTCAGGCGGGGCAGGCTGCGGGTGATCACGACCTCCTACACCGGAGCGACCGACCCAAAGGCGGTCGAAGCCCTTGCAGCCCTCCCGAACACAACCGTCCGGATATCCTACGACACCGACCGGACCCGGCTCCACGCCAAGACCTACACATTTCACCGGAAGAACGGCTTCTCCACCTCCTACATCGGGTCGTCGAACCTCTCGAATCCTGCAATAACAAGTGGTCTTGAGTGGAACGTCAAGGTCACCGAGCAGGACTCGTACGACATCATCAGAAAGATCAGCGAGACGTTCGAGACCTACTGGAACGATCCGGAGTTCGTCGCGTACACGCCTGGAAGCCGGGAAAGACTGCAGCGTGCGCTCGCAAAAGAGCGGCGGAGCGGGACAGAGCTTCTTCCGGTCTTCGACATCAGGCCCTATCACTTTCAGAAGGAGATCCTCGACCGGCTCAGGGCGGAGCGGGAGCTGCACGGCAACGCCCGAAACCTCATCGTCGCTGCGACCGGGACAGGAAAGACAGTCATATCGGCGTTTGACTACAAAAGCCTTGTCGAAAAGCCGGGAGCGTATCCGCGGCTGCTCTTCGTCGCCCACCGCGAGGAGATCCTGACGCAGAGCCTCCGCGTCTTCCGGGCGATCCTCAGGGATCAGAACTTCGGCGACCTCCTGGTCGGCGGAAGCGAGCCGTCGCAGATCGAACACCTCTTCACCTCGATCCAGAGCCTGAACAGCAGGAGCCTCACGGAGGTCACGCCTCCGGACTACTACGATATGATCATCGTCGACGAGTTCCACCACGCCGCAGCCCCCTCGTACCGGAGGCTGCTTGGCCACTACACGCCACGTATCCTCCTCGGCCTCACTGCGACCCCTGAACGGATGGACGGGCTCGAGATCCTCGACCACTTCAACGGCAGAGTTTCCGCCGAGATCCGGCTTCCGGAAGCTATCGACCGGAAACTGCTCGCCCCGTTCCACTACTTCGGGGTCACCGACGTCGTCGACCTTGACGCCATGCCGTGGAAGCGGGGAGCCTATGACCCCGCCGCCCTTTCGCAGGCGTACACCGGGAACCGGGAGCGGGCAGACCTTATCATCAGGAAAGTGCAGGAGTACACGACCGAGATTCGCGACATCGTCGGGCTCGGATTCTGCGTGTCTGTGGAGCATGCGGAGTACATGGCAGCATCGTTCCAGGAGGCGGGCATCCCGGCGGCCTGTCTGCATGCAGGGAGTTCCCGCCAGGAACGCGCCGCCATCCAGAAGCGGCTGGTTGGGCGGGAGATCCACTTCATCTTCGTCGTCGACCTCTACAATGAGGGCGTCGATATCCCGGAGGTGAATACCATCCTCTTCCTGCGCCCCACCGAGAGCCTCACCGTCTTTCTCCAGCAACTTGGCCGGGGGCTCCGCCTCTCGGACGGGAAGGAGTGCCTGACCGTCCTCGATTTCGTCGGGAACCACAACAAAAATTTCCCGTTCGGCGAGAGAATTGCAGCGCTCCTCTCCCCGGCAGGACGAACCCTGGTCGAACAGGTCTCCCTCGACGCATACTCACTCCCGAAGGGCTGCCATATCCACTTTGAGAAAGTGGCCAGTGAGAGGGTTCTTGCGAACATCACGGCGAACATCACGAACCGGACAGCCCTTATCCGGAATATCCGCTCATTGCAGGCCGAGATCGGCAGAGTCCCCGGGTTTGGGGAGTTCCTCTCCCGCTACCATCTGCAGCCCACCGATGTCTACCGAAGAGGGACATTCTCTGCACTGGCCGCGGAGGCGGGAGTTTACCCGGAGACCTGTGCAGACCCGCACCTCTTCCCCAGGGCCGCTGCGCTCCATCTGGCAGCTCTGGACGCACCGGAGGCCATCCGGTTCATCAGGGATCTGCTCGCAGATCCCCGCCGGTGCAAAGACCCCTCTGCCCGCGAGGCGTGCATGCTTGCCCTCTTCTACTACTCACTCTATGATGCTCCCCTTACCGGCGAGGGGAGAGATGTCAGAGAGATATTCCCGGGGATCTTTGAGCATGACGAGATCCGGCGCGAGATCTGTGACCTCCTTGACCACACCTATGCGCGCAGCAGGTTCTCCGGAATGGGCGTTGACCTCGGGAGCACAAACGCTCTCGAACTCCACGCTACCTACACCCGGGCACAGGCATTTGCAGCCCTCAGCCACTACACCCTGACCCGGAGGCCGGCAGGGGGCAGCCGGGAAGGCGTCGTATACCTGGAGGATACAAAGGCTGACGTGCTCCTGGTTACCCTGAATAAGACCCGGGAGCACTACTCGCCGACCACAATGTACCAGGACTACGCAGTCAGCGACCGATTGTTCCACTGGCAGTCACAGAGCACCACGTCGGCGTCATCGGCGACCGGGCGGCGCTATATCGAACACGAACGCCGGGGGAGCAGGGTTCTCCTCTTCGTCCGCGAGTATAACAGGGTCGACGGTGTCACGCAGCCCTACATCTTCCTCGGAACCGCCCGGTACCGCTCTCACGAGGGAAGCCGCCCGATGAGCATCATCTGGGAACTCGACCACCCGATGCCACCGGGTTTCTTCCTGAAAGCAAACAAAATGGTGGTGGGGTAGCACCGCCGCCCGTTTCACGCTCCAGAGAGTGCCGCCGCAAGCTCCCGGCCGCACCGGTACGCCTGCGCAAGCACCTCTTCCTTCTTCGCGACGATGCCGGGTTCAAAACAGTTGAGAACCGGCAGCTCTCCGACCACCTCATACCCGAGCGGCTGGAGCGGCCAGGAGAGCGCCTCCAGGGCGATGCCGAGATCCCCGGATTCCGCCTGTTCACCCACCGCGAAGACCACCGCTTTGCGCGGCCGGTCGGCAAGACGGCTGGAATATCCCCGGGGGCGGTCGTCGGTGAAGTCGTAGAAGGCATACAGCCGGTCGATGAACGCCTTCATCTGGCTGGTGACGTTGTAGTGGTAGACGGGCGAACCGAGAACGAGCGCATCCGCTTCCACGATGCGGGGGTACAGCAGTGTCATACCGTCGTTCCAGCGGGTGCAGACAGGATCGCGTCTGCACCGCTCGCAGCCGACGCAGCCTGCAATGGTATAGTCGGAGAGGCTGACGGCGCTCGTCTCGCCGCCTGCATCGGAAACTCCCCGGAGCACCTCCGCGAGGAGACGGGCGGTGTTCCCTCGTGCCCGCGGGCTTCCGCTGATGCCGAGTACCTGCATAACAAGACCTCTCCTGCAGGGTGGATAAGAGTTTTGGATCTCAGTCCCACCACAGAACGGGGGGGATGGAAAAAGAAAAGGTTCGTGGGTCTCGAGACCGCCGCTGATAGTGAGCGCCCGGCCGGTCATCCGGTCGGCATCGGGGGAGGCACGGAAGGCGGCGACGTTGCCGGCGTACCCGGACCTGCCGAACGACCCGGGCGAAATGCAAGCGAGCACCTCTCCCCCGACGATGCCATGCTCGAAAGGACAGATCAGCTCATCGAAAAACGTATGAGAGCAGTGGAACAGGGGTTTTCACCCTCGCCTCGGGCGCGGAGCGGCGCCGGCATATCCGTGGAGATCATGTCTCCGCAGCATATACGCCGGAGCCGACGAACCACTCGTCATCCACCGGAGCCACATAGCAGAGTTTCAACCCGTCACCGCCGGTATCCGGGTTATAGTACGTGACGTACACAAACCCGCTTCCGGCTTTTGCAGCGGCGATCTCCCAGTCGATTATCTTTACGCCGTACCTGTCCGCAAAACCGAGCCGGTTCGTGCCGATGAATTCGGGCTGATACGGAAGCGCCAGCGTCTCTCCATCCGTTCCGTAGGCAAAGATGTATGCCCCGCCGTCGGCAAACGACCCGGAGAGATCGTTGAACGCGGCGGATGCCGCCTCTTTCCCCAGCTCCTGTGCATAATCTCGTGCCGCCTTCACCCGCTGCACGAGCGCATCCTTCTCGCTCGCGGTAAACCCGGCACCGACTCCCGGAATGTAGACACCGGAGCCGACGAACCACTCATCATCCACCGGCGCGACGTACCCGAGTTTGAGCTCTTCGGCATACCCGTTCGCCGGGTTCGGGTAGACATAGTAGATGCTGCCGCCCCCTTCCGCCGCAACCCTGCACGCGGCGTCGATATACGCCACACCGTTGGGGTCGTGCACCCCTCGCCGATCCGTGCCGATGAGCCCCTGCTGGAAGGGAAGGGCGAGGACAGTGCCGTTCATGGAATAGGCAAAGATGTAGAGTTCCCCACGGACAAACTCTCCTTCAGGGTTGTTGAACGCGGAGAGAGACTCCGTGCGGCCGTGCTCGCGTGCGTAGGCAGCCGCCTCATTGACAAAGTCCTTCATCTCGTCGGTCGCGTTTGCTGCAGGCGGTATGCCGCTGCCTGCGACTTTTTGCCGCTCTCCCGCATCCAGGCTCCGCGTGATGACGATGCGCCACTCCGCCCCGTCGATGCCGGCGGTATCCCATACCGCCTCCTTGGTCACGTTCCGCTCCCAATTCAGATCATAGAACGAGTACTCGATGGAGCCGGAGGGTTCGGAGACGATACGGGTAAACGCCTCCTGGAGCCCGGGGGACTGGTACACCGGGTCTGAAAAGAGGTTCTTTCCGATCTCTTCGGGGGTCGTGTCGTAGATCACCCGGCCATCGGTCTGTGTGGCCCAGGCATCATACGGTGTTCCGTTGATGATAGGTGCAATTACCCGTCCGATGAGGATATCGGGCCGGTACGTGATGTCCGTGTATCCCAGGTACTCTGTCCCGAAGATCGGATAACTCTGGGAGATCCCGGAGAACCCTTCCTCCAGGGGGAAGACCTCGCTGACGATCGGCACCTGTTCCCGGTTCGCCCGCTGCACCTGAGGCTGGTACGAGAGATCCCTGCCCACGATCTCCCCGTAATTCTCGGGCACGGCCATAACCACGACACCATCTTTTGCTATCACGAGGGACGACTCTGCCCAGGGGTACTCCAGCAGCGTCTGCTTCAGTGCCTCCCTCCCCGCAGCACCGGTAAGCCCGCTCTCCCCGAGCACCCGGGCATTCTCTCCGACCGCGGCCTCGACCGATTCAAGTTCATCGTTTATCCCGGAGACGGCATCACGGATGACCGACTCCTGAGATGTCTGCGGGGACGGCCGTTCATCTCCCGTACAGCCCGCTCCAAGCACCGCGATGACGAGGAGGAGGGCAAAGGTTGCATGGACTCGCATACGTAAAGATAGTTCACCATCTAATAAAGGATACCGGAATTTTAAGAGCCTTTAGTAGGAAAGAGACGCGGATTTAGCGAATTACACGCTCTACCGGGACCGTGACGGCGGCCGAACCCTTCCTGGTACGCTACGGCGCTCCCTTCGTACCCGGCGCTCGTGCACAGGAACGAAGCGGAAACCGGGCTACGGCGAACGGAGGAATACATCCGGGTTCCTTTCGGGGGCACGTCCTCCACGAGACGGAGAGAATGAGCGACTCCAGCGGATCAGTCCGCATGGTGAGGGGCTGAAGGCGTCGGGCAAACCCGCTATGGACTCGTCTCTCCTCACGTCAGCCCCACAACCGCCGTGTGCAGAATATCGACGGTATCCCGCAGGGCTCTGCCCGCATCGCGGAGGTGATGGTATATCTCCCGTTTTCGGAGCGCATTCATGGCATCGTCGGTGTGCAGCAGCTCCGCCATGCTCGTGATGTAGACGGCCTCGATCTCGTTGATGGCCTCCCGGGTTTCCTGGATCATCTCCTCGACCCGCACCCGGTCCGAGCTCATGACATTCACCGCATCGGCCACGTGCTCCGTGCCCCGGAGCAGAGCGGCCGCCATGGCGCGGATGGGCACGTCGGGCCGGACCCCGAAGGCATGCATCTCCTGGGCGGTCTCTTTCGAGAAGTTGAGGATATAGTCCATCCGGCGTGAGATTGTGTAGATATCCTGCCGGTCGAAGGGCGTGGAGAAGGCATCGATCAGTTTTGCCTCCATGTCATACCGCATCTCATCCACGTCCTCTTCGATGCGAAGCAGCGCTGCCGGTTTCTCGAGCGGTTCGGTGTCCAGCCAGTGCACCAGCGTCCGCACCCCTGCCAGTGTCTCGGCCGCCTGGTCTGCCAGCATTCCCTCAAAATCGTATTCACGTGGTAAGATCGAATCGATGATGCCCCGATCGTTCTTCCTGTTCTTCTGTCTGGATCGTTCACCCATGGCTACACCCCTGTAAATGGAGAGATGATGAAATAAAGAGCTCCTGCGATCACCATTGTTACCGGAATGGTCATCACCATCGCGATCACAATCTCCCGGCCGACCGACCATCGCACCTTGCGCGGATTCTCCGCCGCCCCCACACCGATGACCGACGTGGAGATGATATGGGTCGATGAAATCGGAGCGCCTGCAACGGTGGAGAGCGCAATGGCAGCCCCGGAGGAGACCTGGGAATCGAACGAATGGATGGGCTCGACTTCGAAGATCCTCCGCCCGAGAGTCGTCATGATGCGCCAGCCTCCCGAGAGCGTTCCGGCCGCGATCAGCAGAGCAAGCACCGCCCGCGCCCAGAAGGGTGTCTCGATGGTTGCGGACTCTCCTGCAGCGACCAGCACGAGCGCGATCACGCCCAGCTGTTTCTGGGTATCGTTCGCACCGTTGAAGAACGACATCATCGCGGCAGCAACCCAGTTGAAGCGGATGATGCTCCGGTTAATCCCTCGTCTGGCGTTGCGGAGCAGGAGGGCGGACGCTTTCTGGAGGACGAAACTGCCGAAGAAACCGGCGAGCACCGATACGACGAGGAAGACCAGGATCAGTGCAAGGCCGTTCAGTTCGTGGGGAGGGGCCAGCAGGTCCCCGACGCCCCAGTTCACGCTGCCCGGCCCCGCCGCCGCGATGCCCGCTCCCACCAGGCCTCCGATGAGCGCGTGTGTCGACGACGAAGGCAGCCTGTAGCGCCAGGCCACGAGGTTCCAGGCGGTCGCCGCCACGAGAGCGGTCACCAGCACAAAAAGGGTTTCAACGTCGGATTCGATCGAGATCAGCCCTATCAGCGTGAACGCCACCGCGCTCCCGCCGAAGATCGCACCGAGAAGCGCCATTGCCGCCACCATGATGATCCCCTGCCGCGGCGTCGCCGAACGGGACGCGATGAAGGTGGCGGCTATCGCGCTCGCGTCCTGAAAACCGTTGGTAAAGGTGAAGAAGAAGGCTATCACGATTGCAACGGCGGCGACGAGCAGCATCCGCAAACATCCTCTCTCGATCGAACGCAGGCGAGGCACGCCGGGTGCTCACGGTGACCCGCGTGCCCGGGAAGCGATCGACTCCCTGCCCGGAACGGTTGCGCCGCACCACAGAGAAGGCGCAGCGGTATGACAATTCATGTGTCGTGGGGAAAGGGTATTAAAACAACCCACGCATCCAACCATGCGGGAATGAAATGCCGACGATCGTCCATTTTGACCTGCCTGCCGATGACGTGGAGCGTGCGAGAACGTTTTACGGAGAACTCTTCGACTGGAAGTTTGAGAAGTGTCCGGGCCCGATGGAGTATTACCTTATCGAGACCGCGGCGCTTGACGGCACCGGAGGCGTCGGCGGAGGGATGGGAGAGCGGGGGGAGCCGGGCCAGCAGATCGTGAATTACTTCGGCGTCTCCTCACTCGAGGAGTGTCTCGGAAAGATCGATACCCCTGGCGGGAAGGTGATACTACCGAAGACGGCCGTGCCTCATCTGGGATACCTCGCTGTCTGCGAGGATACCGAGGGCAACCGGTTCGGCATCTGGGAGGAGGATCCGGCAGCAGCATAACGCAGTGCAGACGAGGGGTTGCAGAGCGTTCGCTCCTCCGGAAGGGGCATTCGATCTAAAGCTTTTTCAGGCCGAGCCGGGCAGAGGTCGCCCACCCGTTTATCGCCCGCTCCAGATTTTCGGCCGCCTCATGTGCTGCCCGCTCGATCTGCTCATGCTCTTCCGGCTTCCCGGGGAGAGGAGGAGCTGCGTTGCCCGCCGTGCCGAGCGCGGGCTCCGGCTCAGGGTCGCGGCCTTCGATCCACCGGCCCCTCTCAAAATGACCTTTCGTTCCGCTCATTAAAAGGGAGAGGCGCCGCTGCAGGATAAATATTTCTGGGGCGCTCCGGTCCGGGACGTGCATACGGGGTGGAGAGCGGTTGGAGCGTGAACCCTTTTGTAGGTGGGCGGCGAAGATCTCCGGCTGATCAGGTATGACCGAAGAGCTGAAAGCGGCCGTCAGAGAACGGTGCAGGCAGATGGAGATACCGCTGGTCGGCGTCGCGGACGTCGAGCGCTGGAAAAAGCCGCCGTTCCTGCCCTGGATGCCCGAAGAATTCTTTCCGCAGTCGATATTCCCGGAGGCGCGATCGGTCATCGTCATCGGCCTGCCCGTCCACCTCCCGGTGCTCGAGACGGCGCCCTCCATCTACTACCACGAGCTCTACAAAACGGTCAACACGCTCCTCGACCAGTACACCTACCGCCTGGCCTCGTTTCTGAACGAGATAGGATATCCCTCGGTCTTCGTGCCACGGGACGGCTACGGGAGCATCGAGGTGCTCCAGAAGAACCCAATCGCCTTCTTTTCACACCGGCACGCCGCACTCCTCGCAGGCCTCGGGACCTTCGGCGTGAACAACACCATCCTCACACCGGAATACGGCCCCCGGGTCCGCTTCGGCTCCGTCCTCACCGCCGCTCCGCTCCCGCCCGATCCGATGATCGACCGCGACCTCTGCATCCGGTGCATGCGCTGCGTCAGGATGTGCCCGGCCGGTGCGCTCGACCGCGAGGACTACCCGCAAGGGCTGACCGACAAAAATGCCTGCTCCGCAAACAGCGCCGCCCTGAACAAGCGACACATCTCGCCCTGCGGCATCTGCATCAAGGTCTGCCCGGTCGGTGAAGACCGGCGCCACTATAGAAGAGAGGAACCATCGCTGTACGAACCGGGAGCGGAGATGCGGCGATACCGGCAGGCGTGGAACCATGTCAGGCGGTACGGCGGGGCGTGACGAAAGCGGGCATACTTTCAAGACGTCGGAAGTGAATGAGGGATTTGGCACGAGATGGCACTTCGATCATCCACCGGCGGCACGCAGGCGTCTTCGGACGGGACGTCCCTCACCCGGGTCGTCAGAGCCGCGGCGGCGATTCTCCTCCTTATCTTTGCCGTCCCGCTCATTCTCGGAATTGCATCCAGCATCGGGTCCCCTGCCGTGATCACGCTGATCGTATCCACGCTCCTCCTGCAGGCGGGAGCGGCAGTGGTCGGGCTCGGGTTCGGCCTCCACCCCCTCGTCACCCTCGCGCTGGTTACGTCGGTGGCGGCCGGAATCATGCTTGTGATCTTCGAACTGAGCGATCTCTTGGCCTCCCGATCGGCACGGTTCAACAGCCTGCTGCAGAAGATCGATGAAAAGACAAAGAACGTCGACTATTTCAGGAAATACGGCGTCCTGATCCTGATACCGATCATCTGGATCCCGGGGATCGCCCTCTACGGCACGCCCATCGTCGCACGGCTCTTCCAGTATCCCCGCACACTCTCGGTGCTCTGCATGCTGATCGGGTGGCTGATCGCATCCGCGGTGGTCATGGCGATGGCGCTCGGCATCGTCAGCCTGGCCTTCTGACCAGACCATCATTTTCGCGCCGCAGGGCGAAGTGCTCTCAGCCCGAAGAGACGATACGAGAATATGAAAACGGAGGGAGAGATTGCCGTCTGCGGCATCATCTGTTCCGACTGCGAGCATCTCGCGGAATGCGGCGGCTGTAAGAAAGTCTCGGGGAGTCCGTTCTGGACGGAGTTCGTCGATGCAGAGACCTGCCCGGTCTACGAATGCTGCGTCGGGGAACATGGATTCGAGCACTGCGGGCAGTGCCCCAACCTAATCTGCGAGCGGTTCACCCGCTACCGTGACCCGGCCGTCGGTGACGACGAACTCGCCGCCGTGCTTGCGGCGATGAAGCACCGCCTCATCGCCCGGAGGAGAGAGTGAGGCGAACCGTCACCGGCGTTCCAGTGCCTTCCGGGCGCTCTCCGCCATCTCGTTGATCGCTTTCTCGAGATCGGAACCTGCTTTTCGCGCCGAGCGTTCGATCTGCTCCCTTCCCGCCGGCGTCCCAAAGAGGTGACGGCCGGCTCTGACGACGTCGTCGACGGCTTTCCTGACCGATTGGGAAGCATCGGCAAGGAGGTCTTCGGTGCTGGCCCCGCTTTCGGGCGCCGGTCCGGACTCGATCGGAATCTCTTCGGTCTCGGTCTCGGTCTCCGGCTCCTCGACCCACCGCCCGTTATCAAAGTGACCTGCTTTCTCGCTCATATGAGGGGTAGTTTGCCGGAGCAGGGTTAAATTCCTGCCGTTTCGTTTCAGAGAGGATGTGGAGAGACGATGCAGCGGTGCAGATCGCTGCAAAATACGGCACGATATACGCCATACACCAGGAATCCGACTCCATCGAAGCCGGGTCGAACGGCGGGAGAGCAACCGTCTACGGGCTCGATCCCGACGTGATCCCGGTGATTCTCAACCTCGAGAAGGGGGCGTACCCGAAGAGCACGACTTTGGTCGTGGTCGGATCCACCCTTGCCGGGCGGCTTGAACTCACGATCGGGAGCAAGATCGATATCGGTGACGCCGACGAGGGCGACGTCACGACCGTCCGCGTCGTCGGCCTCCTCGAAGAGCGCGGGATGTCGATGGACCTGAACACCGACTCTGCGATCGTCGGCAGCGAGAAACTCTTTACCGGCATCTACGGCGGGGAGGGTGAGTATAACCAGGTCAACATCGTCGTGAACGATTTAAACGACGTCGATACCGTCAAGACGGCGATCGATGACCAGCTGAACAGGAAAGAGGATGAGGTCACCGTCCAGGACAGCAGCCGGATGCTCGAGAGCATCACCTCGACGCTCTCGACGATGACGACCTTCGTGATGGCGATTGCCGGAATATCCCTCCTCGTCGCCGCAGTCTCGATCTTCAACGTTATGATGATGTCGGTCTCGGAGCGGACACGCGAGATCGGCATCCTGCGGAGCATCGGTACGCAGCGGGACGAGATCCTGAAGATGTTCGTCTACGAGGCGTCAATCCTCGGGGTCGTCGGCGCGGCCATCGGTGCGGTGCTGAGCCTTACCATCGGCTATGTCTTGGTGCTCGGAATGGTCGGGACCGCGGAGTACTTCTTTGCACCCGGCAGCGTTGTCTACGTCCCCGTGGCCATGCTCGTCGGCGCCGGCATCTGCGTCGTCTCCGGCGTCTACCCGGCATGGCGGGCGTCGAACCTCGACCCGATCGAAGCGCTGCGGGCAGAGTAGGGTGAGACCACGTCCTCCCTCCTTTTTTCGAAGAGAAAGACCATCCGCCCGCGTGGAAGAGGTCGGAAACTGAAAAAGCAGACAAAAAACCCATGGAAGCAGCATTGCCCGTCGAACCAAACCGGAACCCTGAAAAACAGGCGAGAAGCAATCACAACTAAGAAGTCTGCAGGTGAGCGGAGGTGCCCGCCGGGCGGCCGTGATGCGGATTTCGTGATCCATTCGGATGTGAAGAGAATGAATATGAAAACCCTCGCAAAGACCGTCTCTGCGGCGATCGCCCTCCTGCTCCTCGTCGGCATCACGGGAACGGCTGCAGCAGAGACCGTCGGCGGCGACCAGGGATGGTACGTCGTCCACGCCAACGTCGACGGCGCCGACGTCTACTTCGACGGTGACTATAAAGGACAGATCGCGAACGGTGAACTGAACGTGCCGGTCTACACCACCGGAACGCCTTATCAGTCCTACTCCGTCTCGAAGGCCGGATACACGACCTACACCGCCGAGATCAGCCAGTACCCGGCAAAAGGCGAGACCGTCGACCTCTACGCGACCCTGAACCCGGCAGAGCCCACGCCCGGGCAGATCGGCGGTGACCAGGGATGGTACGTCGTCCACGCCAATGTTGACGGCGCCCAGGTCTACTTCGACAACGAGCTCAAGGGCACCATCAGCGACGGGACGCTGAGCGTGCCGGTCTACACCACCGGAACGCCTTACCAGACCTTCACCGTCTCGAAGGCCGGATACACGACCTACACCGCCCAGGTCGACCAGTTCCCGGGGAAGGGCGAGACCGTCGACCTCTACGCAACCTTGAACCCGGCAACCCCGGTCCCGACGCAGCAGTCGCCCATCAGCCCGATCACCGTGCTGATCGGCCTCCTCGGTGCGGGCATGCTCCTCGCGCTCCGACGTAGCTGACCTGAAAAACCAGATCCTTTTTTTCGCATGCCCGGACGGGCGGCGTCACACCCGGTTCAGCACGTATCGCCGGGAGTGCCTGCCTTTCTGCTCCACGATGCCGAGCGGCTGCATGCCGAGGCGTTCGGCAACCCGTCCCGATGCGGGGTTCCCGAGAGCCGAATCGACGACGATAGTCCCGAAGCGCCCGAGGGAGAAGATGTACTCGATCATCCTCCCGGCCGCTTCAGTCGCGTAGCCCTTCCCCCAGTACTCGGGGAAGAACGCGTAGTAGATCTGGACGGTGCTTTCGTCGTCCATCGGCGCGAACCCGCACGATCCGACGACCTCGCCGCCGTCTCGCAGGGTAACGGCAAAGGCGAATATCGGCTCTTGCGTGGCATATGAAGCAAGGATCATACCGAGAAAGGCCGCGGTCTCCTCATGGGTCTGCCCGTCGGGGAGATCCGTATACCGGGTGACGCGGGGGTTGTTGAAGAAACGAACGAGGGAGGCGAGATCGCCCTGGAGGTAGGGGCGGATACAGAGGCGGTCGGTGATGAGGGTGTCCGGAACCGGCATGCAGATCAGAGAGTATTGCTCCTCACCGCCTGTATGCTTTCCGGTCGCCCCTACGTCATCTCAACGGCGACCGTGCCCGACCACGCTACGTTACCGTTGAAGTCTTCGGCAGTGAGGGCATACGCATAGGTGCCGGCAGGCAGCAGGCCGTAGGAGAGACGGGCACCGTCGGTCACGGTGACCCTCCCGAGTTCTACCTCTAGCAGTTCGTCCAACTACTCACCCCGGACCTCCGTGTAGGCGGTGAGGTGATCGCCGGGGTAAGAGTACCGTCGTTTGGGTGCCCCGGGTGAGCAGGATTATAAATGCCTGTTTCCGGGAAAAATGGGTTATTCTTCCCGCACCGGGACATGCACCTCGGTCAGGAGCTCGGTTTCGGGGACCTCGGTGGGGTCGTTAAAGTAGAGCTCGCGGGTCGGGCCTGCGGGAACGAGGCCGTGACTTCCGAGATATGCAAATGCCTTTTCATACGCTGTCGCGACACCGGGATACGGCCCGGTGTAGAGCACGGAGACAACCCGTGCCGCAGGAAGGCTCCTAACCTCGATTGCGGCGGTATCCACGCTGACCCGCCCGCTGACCGGGATGGCGATCTCGATATCGGCATCGGTCTCGCGATACTCCTCGTCATGGCAGATGAACATCACGGGACCTGCCATCTTCACCGCAGGTTGCTGCCCGCCCCCGGCCTCGAGGAACGTGCAGAGTTCGCCGATCAGTCTCGGGATCGTCTCCTGGTAGACGCCCCGCTCCCTCCTGCTGATCACCCGGAGGGCGGGTATTTCCTTGATTTCAGGTTCGGTGACCGACATACGGAATCCTCCAGAGAGTGGATCCTGCTGCTGCAGGACCTCCTGCACCGCATGCAGCCTGCGGATCTCCCGCTCCGTCGCAACGAGCCGCACCGCAAAGAGAGAGCGCACCCGCCCGGCATCGCCCTGGTCCCTCGCGCAGAGGAGAGTCGCGGCGTCATCCAGAGAAAAACCGAGCCAGAGGAGGTTTTTGATCCGGACGGCCCGCTCGATCTGGGCGTAGGTATAGTAGCGGTAGCCGGTGCAGATATCGCGCTCGGCAGGGACGAGGAGCCCCTTCTCATCATAGAGCCGGAGAGCTTTGGGCGAGAGGTGCGTGACCAGCGAGAACATTCCGATAGAGATCCGATCAGGTGCCATGTGATACGATCACTCCGTTGGCGCTCTGCGGTCATCAACGGTCGGAGTCTCCCCCGGGGGAGAGTTTGATGCGAAAACCCGGACGTACATGTATGGCGATACTCGGCGCCCGCGGCAGGTAACCCTGCCGATCCGAAACGCTCACCACTGCCGCACGATCTCTTCGAGCATGCCCCGCGCCTGGCGGGTCAGCCTGCAGGATGGATCGAGTGCCAGGGCTTTCTCGGCGCAGAGCAGCGCAGCCCGGTACATCCCAAGGTGATAGAGGACGCTGCAGGTCATGCTCCAGGCGGCCGCGTGGCGCGGGTCGACCGCGAGCGCCCGGTCGAAGCAGGCAAAGGCATTGCGGTACTCCCCGAGCGCATAGAGCGCGCCGCCTTTCAGCGTCCAGACCCTGGGGTTGTCCGGGACGAGCGCGATCGCCCGGTCATAACAGTCGATCGCCTCTTCGTACCGGTGCTGCGTGAAGTGCGCGTAGCCAAGACCGATCCAGGCACCGACAAACCGGGGATCCTCATCGAGCACCTCCCGGTAGCGGGCGATTGCTTCCTCGGTTCTGCCGAGAACCACGAGTGTTTCGGCCAGACGGTAGCGTGCAGAAATCCGGCGCGGGTCGATGGAAAGTGCCCGGCGATAACAGGCGGCAGCCTCCGGCAACCGCCCGCGCCGCCGATGCAGCATCCCCTGTGCAAGCCATGCAGGGACAAACCGCGGATCAATGGAGAGCGTCCGGGTAAAACAGGCCAGGGCTTCCCGGTCCATGCCCTGCAGATCCCGGTAGACGCCGTCACGGTACAGCACCGCAACTCTATGCCGCTCGGTCGGAGATGCCGGATCGGATCTCCCCGATCCGCCCCGTTCCGGCAATCCGGCATCGATACCGATCGTCGATACGTGAACCGTCGAACTGTCCCCCCGCAGGCTAACACTCGGGAAAGTGATATATAAGTATTCCGCCGCCGCCGCTGCACAGGTCACGGAGAGAACCGCTCACTGATCGACCAGTTCTCTCAGCCGGTCGCGGACCTGTGCCGTCAGCCGGCAGTCCGGATCGATCGCAAGCGCCCGGTCGGCACAGGCAAGGGCTTCCGGGTAGCGCCCGATCTGGAAGAGCACGCTGCACTTCATACTCCAGCCGGAGGCAGAATCCGGATCGAGTTTCAGTACCCGCTCAAAACACGAGAGCGCCCGTTCGTAGGCGCCGATACTGTGGAATGCGCCGCCTTTCAGGCTCCACGCCCGGGTATTCTCCGGATCGACCGAAATTGCGCGATCATAGCAGGAGATCGCCTGCGTATGGTTCTGCCGGGTGAAGTGAGCATAGCCGAGATCGATCCATCCCGGGACGAACTGCGGATCGAGCTCCAGCGCCTTTCCATAACAGGCGATCGCCTCCGGCACCCGGCCGAGCGCTACAAAAACACCGCTCCGGTTATACCAGGCAATGACCGAGGAGGGATCGATCGCGAGCGCCTGATCGTAGCAGTCCTGTGCCTCCTGCAGCCGGCCGCGCCGCCGGTGCATCATGCCGCGGGAGATCCATGCCGGGACGAAATCCGGGTCGATCTCCAGCGCCCGGGAAAAACAGGCAAGCGCCTCCTGATCCCGGTTCTGCAGCTCAAGGAATACACCCTTATTATTCCACATCTTCGGATTCCGCGGATCAGTCGTGAGTGCCCGGTCGAAGCACCCGACGGCATCGTCGAACCTGCCCTGGCGTGCGAAGTCGATCGCGGTGCTGTTCCATGCCCGTTCATGGTCACGATCGTGCCGTTTCACCTCAGGTTCTCGTCTCTTTCTTCCGAAGAGGTCTCTGAATATCTCCATCCGCTGTGCATCCCTCGTAATTGATGCTTACACTTGCACATCTTACATATAATTGTTTCTAAGCCCCGGCCGTCCCCGGAGGCGCGGCGGAGATTCCGGAGTGAGTGATATACTATCCAGGAAAGAGATTCAGGGCCCCTAAAGCCCAGGGCGGATCCCGGTACGGTGCTGGTGCACCCGGAACCGGCACTAACCAAAAGTAAATTGTCACTCACAAATAAATATAAAAATGCAATGTATAAAAATATCCTCAATATGTTGCGACCGGCGGACGGCTCCGCACCCCCCACTCCGTCTGCCGGCGACGCACGACCTGCCGCCGGCACCGCAGAATCCGATGCCGACCTGCTTGATGCATACTCCCGTGCGGTGATCCGGGTCGTCGAGTCGGTCGGCCCGGCCGTCGTCAGTGTGGCTGTCGGGAAACGGATGCCTGGGTCGCAGGGGGAGCAGGCGGGGGCCGGTTCGGGCGTGATCATCCATCCCGACGGCACGATCCTGACCAACGACCACGTCGTTCACGGCGCCGGGAAGATAGAGGCCCGGCTTGCAGACGGGACGCCCCTTCCGGCACGGGTCATCGGCACCGATCCGGCCACCGATCTCGCCCTCATCCGGGCAGACGGAGAAGGGCTTGTTTCCGCACCGCTCGGGGAATCCGGCTCGCTCGCCGTCGGCCAGCTCGCGATCGCCATCGGAAACCCTCTCGGGTTCCAGTCGACCGTCTCCACCGGTGTGCTCAGCGCACTCGGGCGAGCCCTCCGGAGCCGTGACGGCCGGCTCATCGAGAACGTCATCCAGCACACGGCGCCCTTAAATCCGGGAAACTCGGGAGGGCCGCTGGTGGACTCGCGCGGCAGGGTCATCGGCATCAACACCGCCATCATCGCCCTTGCCCAGGGCATCGGGTTCTCCATCCCCGTAGATACGGCAAAGACGGTGGTCCCGGAGCTGCTCGCGCACGGCAGGGTCCGGCGTGCGCATCTCGGCATCGGCTGCCAGGTCCGGCCGCTTGATCGGACGACGGCCGCACGGCTCGGCCTTGACGCCGGACAGGCGATTGAGGTCGTCACACTCGACCCGCACGGCCCTGCAGCCCGGGCAGGTATCCGGCGAGGCGACCTGATCATTGCCGTCAACGAGACCCCCGTCGGGAACGTCGACGACCTGCACCGCAACCTTGCCGCCCGATCGATCGACGAGACGTTGACCGTCACCGTCCTGCGGAACGGCAGGAGATTCACTATTTCGGTTACACCGGCGGGTTTTGCGGTGCCGATCACGGCCAGATAAAAAGGCGAAGAGGGCTCCACAGATCCCCCCATTCACTGCGGAACGGGTCTGAGGGGTGTCGTCGGCAGATCCGAACGGACAGGGCCGACGCTTGTCGTGCTGGTGTGCAGGACGGTTCCGTCTGTGCTCATGACCTCAATCACAAGGGCAACGGCATCGTCCGCCGACCGGTCAGCGACGAAGACGATCGGAGCTGCGTCGGAGATGTTTTCGTACACCGCTTTGGACCGGGTCTCGACCGTTGTGCCGTTTTGCAGGATTGAGTAGTTCACGACGTATGTCCCGGGCGTATCGCTCCGGGGAATGACCTTAAAAACAACCCGGTCGTCGTAGCCCTCCGTCATCTGGTGGAACTCGGGGCCCTCGACGGACTGTTTGGCCGGCCCGCCATCCCGGACGAGACAGCCGGCGCTGCACGCGGCGGCGATCGCCGCCACCATGCACACAACTGCAAGAGTAGCAACACGTTTCTGTATCATCTGCAAATTCTCCGGATTCTTTGTGCGGGCAGGATCCCACACGCTTCATTTTTCAGGGCTCTATCAGGCAGGGGAGGCGCCAGAGCCCGTCCTCGGCCACCACCTTCAGCACATACTCATCCCACTGCACCGTACCGTCGTGCAGCCGCCACCGGACGGAGAACGTCAGATCCGCCGTTCCGTCGGGATAGATGAGCGCGGTGGCGACCCGGATCTCATCCATCGTTACATTATTCGTGACGAAGGGCCGGATACGCTCCTCGACGGCAGCGGCACCGCACCGGAGCCGGATTTCTTCGGAGAGCAGCGATGCAATCCCGGCGGCGTCGCCGTCGTTGAAAAAGCCCTGGTACATGCGGAGGGTCGTCGCCGGCGGGGAGACCGAGACCGGACTGAATGCATCCGTATCGGTCTTTGAACCGGTACACCCTGCGGCTATGACGAGAGGCAGGACGAGCAGAACCGGGAACAGCCGGAGTGGGATAAGTGTCATCTACGACCCTCACGGATACAAGGCCGTGAAACGGCCTTTGCAGAGAGTACTCGGCAGAAAACTACAAAAACGTGTGTCGTCAGAGTTACGACACAATCGCAACGCTTAACCGGCCGGGTGACCCGCGATCAGTAATGGATCTCAGGGCGCTCAGGGATATCGGGATGAACGAGGCGGAGATCAGCGTCTATGCAACCCTCATAGCGCACCGGCCGTTGAGCGCCAGAGAGATTGCAGAGATCTCGGGACTCTACCGCCCCTACGTCTACGATACGCTGACAAAACTGCTGGAGAAAGGCCTGGTGACACGCGTCAGAGGACCGAAGGCGCACCTCTACCGGGCCGTCCACCCGGGCCGCATCGCCGCCATCATCGACGAGCGGCGTGCCAGAGTACTGGAGGCGGTCGACCGCCTGCGGGACGCCTACCGCGAGACGGATGCAGACGAGTCCGTCAGGATATTTGAAGGGAGCGAGGCCCTCAAGGCCTTCTACGAAGAGGTGTACGCTGCAATCCGTGAAGACCGCACGCGCCGCCTCTACGTCATCGGGGGCACCGGCGAGGCGACGCGGCATATCGAGTACTTCTTCCCGAAACTGCTGCAGCGTGGCCGCGACGAGCGGCTTCACCACCGGGTGGATATCCGGATGATCTACAACGCCTCGGCCGGAGCGTCGGAGATTGCACGGTCATATTCCGATGCCGTGACGCTGCGGTTCACCCCGCCGGACCGCGACGCCGCAGCGACGACCATCATCACCGACACGATGCTTGCCATCATGGTGCTCAAAGAACGACCGTTCGTCGTCGCCGTTTCTAACCGGCAGATCGTCGAGACGTACATGCTGCTGTTTGACCGGCTCTGGGAGGGGACGTCACCGAAACCGGAGTAACCAGGGATCCGTCACTCTGCCGCATCCTGCGTCCGCACTACCTCGAGCACCCGGGCAACCCGCTCATCGCCCCCTTCCCGCCGGAGCTCGGTATGTACCCGGGCATGGCAGTGTTCGCAGAGGGTAACCAGGTTCTCGAGCCAATCGTGGGTGTTGTCGCCGTCGATGTGGTGTACGTGCAGTTCCTCCGCTCTTCCGCAGATGGCGCAGCAGTGCCCATCACGCTCAAGCGCGGACTTTCTGGCGTTTTTCCACCCCTTCAGGCCGTATTTGTCCCGCGCCGTAATCCGTACGCCGTAGAGCCGGCAGAGGAGCTGGCTCTCCGTCCGGTCGGCGAAGGCGCACCGGTAGCAGAGCTGCCGAAAGCCGTTCCTGTCGGGATTGCCCCCGCAGAGAGGCCCGGTGCCAGGGTCGAACGCACCGAGATCCAGCTGTATCTCACTCACGCCGGATCTATGTCTGCCGCAGGGGTGAAGAACGATCCGGTGCCGGGAGAGAAACCATAACACCTTTCCGGCTCCGGGCGCAAAATTTCCCGACAATGAGCACGGACGTTCAGTGGAGTTCACGCCTCACCTTCATCCTCGCCGGGATCGGGGCGGCGATTGGCCTAGGGAACCTCTGGAGGTTTCCCTACGTCTGTTACGACAACGGCGGCGGGGCGTTCCTGATCCCCTACATCATAGCCCTGCTCGTCGCAGGCATTCCGCTCTGGCTGATGGAGAGCGCCTTCGGCTACCGGGCACGGGCCGGCGTGCCCGGATCGTTTCGGATGCTCATCGGCCGGAAGACCGCCTGGATCGGCTGGCTGGTCGTCATCCTGACGATCATCCTGATGGCGTATTACTCGGTGATCATGGCCTGGGGCGTGAACTACATCGGGTTCGCCGCGACCCTTGCCTGGGGATCGGATCCGGCAGGATTCTTCTACAACACCTTCCTCCGCCTCTCACCCGACATCTTTACGCTCGGCGGCATGAACTGGCTGGTCGTTCTCGGTGCGCTCATCTCCTGGACAGCGGTGTACGTCTCGATCTTCCGCGGGATCCGGAGCGTCGAGAAGGTCGTCTGGCTGACGGTGCTCCTTCCCTGGGCCTTCCTGATCGTCATGGTCGTCCGCGGCGTGACGCTGCCGGGGGCGTTCGACGGGCTTTCCTATTACCTGACACCGGATTTTGCAGCGCTCATGC
Organism: Methanoculleus frigidifontis; assembly: GCF_030464345.1. Taxonomy (GTDB): domain Archaea; phylum Halobacteriota; class Methanomicrobia; order Methanomicrobiales; family Methanoculleaceae; genus Methanoculleus_A; species Methanoculleus_A frigidifontis. The sequence continues at coordinate 72,369 of NZ_VCYH01000004.1, forward strand.
GGCCCGGCGTCTGGGTGGCTGCCTTCGGGCAGATCTTCTACTCACTCTCGATCGGCATGGGAATCATGATCGCCTACGCGAAATTCCTCCCTGACCGGCACGACCTCGTCAGGAGCGGGCTTCTGATCTGCATCGCGAACGGCATCACCTCGTTCGTCGCCGGGATAGCCGTCTTCTCGACCCTGGGCTATCTCGCCCACACCACCGGCATGCCGGTCTCCGAGGTCGTGGAAGGGGGCATCGAACTCGCGTTCGTGGTCTACCCGGCGGCGATCAGCCTCCTCCCACTGGCTCCCGAGATCTTCGGCATCCTCTTCTTCGTGATGTTCGTCACCCTTGCCGTCGACTCCATCTTCGCCGCGGTCGAGGGGATCAGCATATCGCTCCAGGACTATATTGCTGCGCCGCCCGTCCGGCTCTCTGCAATGGTCTGCGTCGGAATCTTCCTCGCTGCCCTGCTCTTCATGACGGAGGGAGGGCTGTACTGGCTCGATCTCGTCGACTCCTACTATAACTCCTTTGCCGTCCTCATCGTCGGCATCCTGGAGGCGGTCGTGATCGGTCACCTCTACGGTGCCGGGCGGCTTCGGCGGTTCATGAACGCATCGGCGTCCCGCCCGGTCGGCAGGTGGTGGGACGTCAGTATCGGGTATCTCGTTCCTGCCGTCCTGATCGTCGCGGTCGCCGCAAACCTGGTCGACAGGATCGCCGCGCCGTACGGGGGCTATCCACCCCTCGCACAGGCAGCGGGGTGGGCGCTCGTCGCCGGCGCCCCGATCGCCGCCGTCGCGATATCCCGGAGATTCGACGGCGGTCCCGGAGCAGCGAGGGATGCCGATATCGCGGCGCAGGCAAGGCCGGCGGATCCCGGAGAACCCGCCCGGGACTGAAACGCCGCACGGCAGGTGTGATCCCGAGAGCGATGCCGTGTGATAGCCATATTTTTGCGAAAGGCGGCTGCCTGCGGGATTTATTCCGAGGTAAATTATATTTATGGTTGAAATAAAACCCCTGAGTGCGAAAATGAGCACAGTGAGCAACGACCGACTCTTCACAATTTTCCGGGAACTCCAGGCACGCGGGCTGATCGACAAAAAGCGCCGGCTGCTGGAGTGCCCGGTTACCCCGAACGTGCAGGGCATGGCCCGGAGCATCCGGTACCGGAAGGCTTTTTACGAGCAGAAACTCGCCCATCTCAGCGACGATGCCCTCCGGTTCGTTCTCCTGCACGAAGAGGGGCATATCAAAGAAGGATCGCTCGCGACGTACGGGATCGCCGCACTTCCTCTCCTCCTCCTCATCGGACTGGCCGGATCCCCGCTCACCGCCGTCCCCGACGCCGCACTCTCCGCACTCACCGTCCTGCTGGTCTCCGGTGCCGCACTCCTCTGTTACCGCATCTTCTACCGCCGGATGTACGAGGAGGAGTTCGTCGCCGACCGGTACGCGGCGGAGACGCTGCAGCAGCACTACAATATCGGGCACCCGTCCCGGCTCCTCCAGAGCATCCTCACCGGCATCGCCGATACCGGCGGCAGCATCTCCCCGCCGTGCGGCAGACAGTTCTCCGGCTACTTCCCCCCCATCGACGAGCGGGTCTCCCGCATCCGCACCGGCGTGGACACGGCGTAAACCTTTTTTTCCGGCGGGTTTACCGGGAGAACTCGCAGAGCGACGTCTGCCTCGTCCGGTCATGCTCCAGCATCGAGAGGCGAAGGCCGATCAGTCGGACGTACCGGCCGTCGAGGAACCCCGCCAGCAGCTCCTGCGCACCCGCTCCGATCTGTGCAGCATCATTGGTGTAGCGGTTCAGCGTCCGCGATCGGGTATGGGTGATGAAACCACGATACCGCACCTTCACTGTCAGGGTGCGGAACCGGAGATCGTCGGCGGCGAGCGTCCGAGCGAGGTCAGCGGCGAGACGATCCATCGCACCGCATATGCGGCCGGGATCATCCGTATCCGCATCGAAGGTCGTCTCCCTGCTGATCGACTTCGCCCCGTCCCGTTCTTGCACAACCCGCTCGTCCCTGCCGCAGGCGAGGTCGTGCAGGTGCACCCCCCACCTGCCGAAGCGGGCTATCAGTTCCTGGACGTCGCACGCGGCAAGGTCGCCGACCGTTCCGACACCTATGCCGGCGAGCTCCGCCCCGGTCTTCTTCCCGACACCGGGAATCTTTCCGACCGGCAGGGGAGCAAGGAATTCTGTCACCCGGTCGGGCGGGACGACCGTCAGCCCGTCAGGTTTCCGCCAGTCCGAGGCGATCTTGGCGACGACCTTGCTCGGGGCGATCCCGACCGAGCAGGTGAGGTCTTCCGCCTCCAGGATCGCATCCTTCATGCACCGGGCGAGCTGCTCGGCACCGGCGTAGCTCCCGGCGCCGGTGACGTCGAGGTAGGCCTCGTCGATGCTCACCTGCTCCATCCTGTCGGCGTACTCCCCGAGGATCTGCATGACGCTCTCCGACACCCGGACGTAGAGGCTGCGGTTCACCGGCAGAAAGACGGCATGCGGACAGAGATCGTAGGCCCGGGAGATGGGCTGGCCTGAGTGGATGCCGTAGCGCCGTGCCTCATACGAACAGGTGCTGACAACGCCTCTCCCTGCCCCGCCCCGCGGGTCCGCCCCGACCACGACCGGAGCGCCCCGAAGAACGGGGCGCTCCCGGACTTCGACCGAGGCATAAAAACTGTCCATATCCACATGGAGGATGATCCGGTCGTCGGCAGCCATACACCGGTACGTATCTGAGCGGTCTCGGCGATAAATGCATGCCGCCCCCCCCGAAAATGAAGAGAATACATCGGGGCGGATCCGACGCTTGTCATGGCTCTGCCCGTCTTGCGAGACTCCCGAACGTGCCTGATCCAGCACAGGAAAGCGCATGCGTTTCCGCGCTTTTCTCCGGATCTGAATAATTACGCCGATTTTCAAAGGGGTTTACCCTGCGATCCGCGTGGGAGGGGTCGTGCCCGGCAGGAGGAGAGTTAAGTACATGTTAAATCTGTAGGACACCCGAGGATCTGGGAAACCCGTGCGAAATTCGGGCACGATAGACAATGAGATCTTGTGACATGGCGATCCGGGTTAACCCGATTAAATTTACAAAATTTGGCCGTTTTTTCCGTTTTTACGCTGCAAAATGCGCCGGAACGGTTAAATACAACACATTACAACGCTTTGTCGGAACACGTTCCCGGCCGGCGAATGCACTCCCCCGATGCCCCGCACCGCCGGTGCGAACGGGCGGCATCAGAGCCGATCGGGCCCGGCCGCCTCACCTGAAGATCGGGGCGGCCCTGCGTTGCAGCCACAAAGCAGAACCGCGACGCTGTCCTTCACAATCCCGGCGCCCATACCGGACACCGGGGTTTTAGGAGATTCCGTTTGCCATCAGCACGGCCTCGCCTGAGGGAAAGCCCTTCAATCGAGCCCATGATGCACGAAGAGGTAGAGATATGGTAGACAAACTGACGCTGAACATGATCACCCAGCGCTCCATCGAAGAAGGTATCGCGATGGAGAAAGGGAAGACGACGCAGGAGTACTTCGAAGCCTGCTCGATCATCGAGATGAATGAAGAGGATATCAGAACGCTCGGCCTGCTGCCGAACCAGCTCGTGAGAGTAACGAGTGAATGCGGGAGTGTCATCGTAAAGGCTATCAAGGGCCGCCAGACGGTCTACCCCGGGCTCGCCCACATCCCCCAGGGCGTCTGGTCGAACCAGATCGTCCCGCCGCGGACCCAGGCAACCGGCGAACCCCAGTACAGCGGATTTCCGGTGACGGTCGAGTCCGCACGCGGGGAGAAAAGAAAGAGTGCGCTCGAATGTGTTCAGGGAGCCGTCGGGCTGTGGAATGGTGAGTAAGCATGCCAAAGAAAATTGAGAACGTCGGATGCCCGTACTGCGGCGTCTGCTGCGACGACCTCGTTGTGACCGTCTCCGACGACGGAAGGAAAGTCCTCGAGGTCGAGAACGCCTGTGCGATCGGGAACGAGATCTTCCAGCACGCCTCGAGCGAAGGCCGGATCAGCCTCCCCCGCCTCCGCCAGCCGGACGGCACCTATAAAGACATCAGCTACGACGAAGCGGTCGACTACGCCGCACGCGTTCTGATCAAAGCCAAAAAGCCCCTCATCTTCGGTTTCGGCTCGACGAACTGCGAGGGAATGGCCGCAGCCGCGAAGGTCGCCGAGAAGGCCGGAGCGGTGCTCGACAACTGTGCATCGATCTGCCACGGCAGCTCCTTCCTGGCCATCTTCGACAACGGCTACCCGAGCTGCACCCTCGGAGAGACCAAGAACCGGGCGGACGTCATCGTCTACTGGGGCTCAAACCCGGCACACGCTCACCCCCGGCACATGTCCCGCTACTCGATCTTCCCCCGCGGATTCTTCACCGGGAAGGGTCACAAGGGCAGGAAGATCATCGTCATCGACCCGCGCTACACCGACACCGCCCGCGTCGCCGACATCTACGTCCAGGTAAAGCAGGGGCAGGACTACGATCTCTTCAACGCCTTCAGGACGGTCATCCGCGGCGAGGATATCCCGGACGAGGTCGCCGGCGTGAAGAAGGAACAGATCCTGCAGGTCGCCGAGATCTTAAAGAAAGCCCGCTTCGGCACCATCTTCTACGGCATGGGTCTCTGCCACTCCGACGGGCGCAACCACAACGTGGACATCGCCATCAGCATGACCCGTGACCTGAACGACTTCACCAAGTGGACGATCATGGCGATGCGGGGTCACTACAACATCGCAGGCCCGGGTGTGGTCTGGGCGTGGACGACCGGATACCCCTACTGTATCGACATGAGCAAGAAAGACCGCGCCTATATGAACCCCGGCGAGACGAGCTCGGTCGACCTTGCCATGCGGGACGAGGTGGACGCCTTCTTCAACGTCGGAACCGATGCAGGGGCACACTTCCCGATCGAGGCCGTCAAGCACTTAAAGAAGCACCCCTGGATCACCATCGACCCGAACATCTGCATGGCCAGCGAGATCTCCGACCTCCACATCCCGGTCGGCATCGTCGGCGTCGAAGTGCCGGGCATCGTCTATCGTATGGACAACGTCCCGATCCAGTACCGCCAGGTCTTGAACCCGCCGGATGGCGTCATCAGCGACGAGGAGCTCTTCGAGCGGATCCACCAGCGGATCTCTGAGATCGAGGCAGAAGAAGGGATCACCCAGACGAGCGCCGCAGCAGCAGGCACGCAGACGTCCTTCGTGGGGGAGTAAAGAATGAGTGAGATTATCATCAAGAACGGTTTCGTCTTCGACCCCCTCCAGGGGATCCGGGGCGACAAGGTGGACATTGCCATCAAAGACGGCAAGATCGTCGAGACGACGGCTCTTACGAACCCGAAGACGATCGACGCTGCCGGCATGACGGTCATGGCCGGCGGTGTGGACATCCACTCCCACGTCGTGGGGCCGAAGGTCAACACCGGCCGTCTCTTCCGCCCGGAGGAGAAACTCTTCCAGAATATCAAGAAGACCGGCAGCAGGATGGAGATGGGCACCTCGATCCCGTCCGTCTACAAGACCGGATACGACTACGCCCGGATGGGATATTCCTACGTCAACGAGGCGGCGATGCCCCCGCTCCACTCGCCCCACGTCCACGAGGAGATCCGCGACACGCCGATCATCGACATCTCCGCGATGCCCGTCTTCGGCAACAACTGGTTCTCGCTCGAGTACCTGAAGAACAACGAGATCGAGAACAACGCAGCCTACACCGCATGGCTCCTCCGCGCCACCCGCGGGTTCGGCATCAAGATCGTCAACCCCGGCGGTTCCGAAGCATGGGGATGGGGTCTGAACTGTGCGAACATCCACGAACCGGTGCCCTACTTCGACGTCACCCCGGCGCAGATCATCACAGGCTCAATCGAGACGAACGAGTATCTCGGCCTGCCGCACTCAATCCACATCCACCCGAACAACCTCGGCAACCCCGGCAACTACGTCGACACGCTCGAGACCCTCAAACTCGCCGAGGGCTACACCGCGAAGAACGCCTTCGGCAGGACGCAGGTCATGCACCTCACGCACCTGCAGTTCCACGCCTACGGCGGCGAAGGGTTCAACTTCGAGTCCAAGGTCCCGGAGATCATGGACTACGTGAACAGCCACGACAACATCACCGTCGACATCGGTCAGGTCACCCTCGACGAGACCACGACGATGACCGCGGACGGTCCCTTCGAGCACCACCTGCGGGCCGTGAACAATCTCAAGTGGGCGAACGTCGACGTCGAACTCGAAACCGCCGCCGGTGTCGTGCCGTTCGTCTACAGCGCGAACAACAAGGCAAACGCCGTACAGTGGGCGATCGGCCTTGAGATCGGTCTCCTTGCAAAGGACCCGATGCGGACGTACATCACCACCGACCACCCGAACGCCGGTCCGTTCACCCGCTACCCGCGGGTCATCAAGTGGCTGATGAGCCAGGCAGCGCGTGAAGCGCAGATGGACGCCTTCAAGCACCGCGACAAGGTCATCGACGTCACCAACATCGCCGGCATCGACCGCGAACTCACGCTCTACGAGATCGCCCAGATGACCCGTGCAGGCACCGCAAAGGCGCTCGGTATCGCCGACATGTACGGCGGTCTTGCGCCAGGCATGGATGCCGACGTGGCCATCTATAACCTGAACGCAGAGAGCATGCCCTCGGACGCCGAGGAGATCGAGAAGGCGTTCTCGCGGTGCGCATACATGCTCAAGGACGGCATTGTTGCGGTCAAAGACGGCGAGATCGTCGCAGAACCCGCAAAGCGGACGATCTGGGTCGACGTGAAGGTTCCGGAGAACGCACAGGTCAACCGCGACATCTACGAGCACTTCCTCAAGCACTACAGTCTCAAACTGGAGAACTATTCGCTGTTTGAAGAGCACCTGCACAACCCCAGGGTCATTGAGGTAAACGCGGCAGAATGAGGTGGATGACATGAAGACAGTAACTCTGACACTGAACAAACAGCCGGAACTGTATCTCGAGTGCAACGATATCACCCCCGACGCCTTCGCCGGAAAGACGCCTGCAGAGATTGCAGCCATCGAGATCTGGGAAGGAAAGCAGAAGATCCCGCTCGGGGACTTCTTCACGGTGGAAGGATCCGCAGGAGCGACCCCCGCCGAGACCAAGATCGTTGTTGCGGGCGACTGCACCCGCGTCAAGAGGATCGGCCAGCAGATGACCGACGGTGAGATCGTCATCGAGAGCGACGTCGATATGTATATCGGCGGCTGGATGAAGGGCGGCACGATCCACGTGAAAGGAAATGCCGACTCCTTCTGCGGCATCGGCATGGAAGGCGGCGAACTCATCATCGACGGCGATGCAGGACACCACGTCGGCGCGGCACCCCGCGGCGAGTGGCGCGGCATGAAGGGCGGCGTCATCCGCATCGGCGGAAACGTCGGCAACGACACCGCCACCTTCATCAACGGCGGAACGATCGTCATCGGCGGCGACGCCGACATCCACATCTCGACCCACGGCGAAGGCGGCACCGTCATCGTCAAGGGGAACGCCAAGGGGCGTGTCGGCGGCCAGATGGTAAAGGGCGAGATCTATGTCTTCGGCACGATCGAAAATCCCCTGCCGGGATTCAAGAAGATCGAGACCGTCGAGCGTGACGTCGAGGGCGTGCAGGCGCAGTTCGACCACTTCATCGGCGACCTCGGCGAACGCCACCCGAAGTCGAAGGGGCAGCCCGTCTACGCTCACCTCTATGTCAAGGCGTGAGCCACCCCTTTCCTTTTCCCCCTCCCAGGATGTCCTGCTATCGCAGACAGTACACCGGGCAAGTATAGTTTAGATCATAAACATTATATTTTTGTAAACGAGAGTACTTTGCCAACCCAAAAAAATGTCCTACCGGAGTCACCAATCATGAGCCAGTTTTTCCGTTTAATTTCTGTCCTGGATGCGCTGAACCTGCTCTCCCGCATTGCTCCTGAGATGGATACCGAATATGTTCTGCTCACGGAGGCTCGCGGCAGGGTACTCTCGGAGGACATTCAGGCAGACATCAACATCCCGGGCTTCGACCGTTCGATCAAAGACGGGTTTGCGGTGGTCGCACAGGAGACCAGCCAGGCAACCGAATCCGCTCCCGTCGTCTTCACGGCCGTCCAGCGGGTGTCCATGGGGCAGCAGGGACGCGGAGCTATCCGGCGGGGGGAGTGCGCCTACGTCCCGACGGGCGGGATGCTGCCCCGCGGTGCCGACGCGGTCGTGATGAGCGAATACTGCCAGAACCTCGGCGATAAAGTCCTGGTAACCCGGCCCGTCGCATCGGGTGAGAATATCCTCTTCCAGGACGAGGACTTCAGGAAAGGTGAAGGAGTTCTCACCGCTGGAAAGCTCCTGAAGGTGCAGGACATCGGGGTGCTTGCCGCGGTCGGAGCGCTTCTCGTGCCGGTCAGGCTCCGGCCGACGATCGGGATCATCTCGACCGGCGTCGAACTGGTCACGCCCGACAGGACACCCGCCTTCGGGGAGGTCCGGGACGTCAACACCTATCTCTGCGGCGCCTTTGTCGAGGAGCGGGGCGGCATTCCGAAGTACTACGGCATCGTGAAAGACGACGCCGAGGACCTCCGTGCAGCACTGGAGCGGGCAGCCTCCGAATGCGATTCGATCCTGATCTCCGGCGGCAGCTCGAAGGACGACCGGGATATCACCGCCAGGGTCATCGCCGAGCTCGGTGAGGTTCTGGCACACGGGATTGCACTCGCACCCGGCAAACCAACGATCATCGGCCGCATCGGCAGAGTTCCCGTCATCGGCGTCCCCGGCCATCCGGCAGCCGCCTTCATCGTGCTCACGCTGCTCGGCGGCCACCTGATGCATGCACTGACCCGCTGCCTGACCGGGAAAGATCCGGTCAAAACGGTCAGGCTGTCCCAGAACGTCCCGTCCGAACGGGGCAGGGAGGAGTACATCCGCGTCAAAATCCTCGGGGAAGAGGCCGTCCCGCTCTTCGGGAAGTCGGGTCTCCTCAATACGCTTGTCCAGAGCGACGGCATCGTCAGGATCGGCCCGGTCTGCGAAGGGCTCGAGACCTGCGACGAGGTCGAGGTCCTTCTATGGTGAGGGGGAGCCGCTCCCTTCTCCCTCTCAAAGAAACAGTCTCCCTGATCACCCGGTCATTTCCGAAGCCCGGCCGGACAGAATGCGTTCCGGTCACCGGATCGGTAGGACGAGTGGCATGCCGACCGGTCTTCTCTCTTCTCACCCTGCCCGGCACGAACATCGCGACGAGGGACGGCATTGCCGTACGGAGCGGCGATACATCAGGCGCGAGCGCCCGCCACCCGGTAGCGGTTCCGGGTGCCGTCCGGGTCAACACCGGCAACGACGTGCCCGCCGGCTACGATGCGGTCGTCATGATCGAGGACGTCCGGCAAGACACGACATCAGGAGCATGGATCGCCGACCAGCCGGCCGCGCCGTGGCAGTACGTCAGACGGTGCGGAGAGGAGATCCGCAAGGGGGATCTGATCCTCCCTGCAGGGCACCGGGTCGGGCGCTACGACATCGGTGCCCTCACGACCTACGGCATCGCCGAGATCACCGTGGACGCGGCAAGAATCGGCCTCATTCCCACCGGCAGCGAGGTCGTCCCCCTGGGCACGCTCCCGGGGCCGGGGCAGGTGATCGAGAGCAACGTCGCCGTCGCATCTGTCTGGCTCACCGAAGCCGGGGCAACTCCCGTCCGCTACCCCATCGTCCCCGACGATCCCGATCGGATCAAACGAGCAATTGAAACCGGTGTCAGGGAAAACGATCTCGTCCTGATCTCGGCGGGGTCGTCGGCAGGGACGCGGGACTACACGGCGAGCGCGCTTACCGACCTCGGCGAGGTGCTGGTACACGGAATTGCCATAAAACCGGGGAGAACGGCACTCGTCGGAAAAGTCTCGGAAAAACCCGTGATCGGACTTCCGGGAAATCCGGCGGCGGCGCTCGCGGTTCTGCGGGAGCTTGTCCTGCCGCTCCTGGCCTCCTGGGGGTTTCGGGGCCCCGCCGTGAGAATCGTCCGCGCCCGGCTCACCCGCCCCCTCGCATCCGAACCCGACTGCGACGAATTTGTTCTTGTGACGGTCACCCGTTCCGGTGATCACTACGTTGCGCACCCCGAGCGCAGGGGGGCCGGAATGCAGATGGCTGCCGTCCGGGCAAACGGCTATCTCCACATCCCGGCCGCCGTTGAGGAGCTCAGCTCGGGAGACGAGGTCGACGTCCGCCTGACGAAACCCGAAGAGGATATCCAGCGTTCCCTGTCTGCCCGCGCAGTAGCGCCGCCCGCGTTCGGAAGCACCCTCACCGAAGCAGGCGGCCAGACGGAGTGATACCCGGCCGACCGTCCCGCCGGGATTACTCGCCCGGCTCCGGGTCGCGCAGCGTCTCGCAGGCAGCAACGAGATGGCGAACACGTTCAGAAAAAGCCTCCCGCCGCTCGGAGAACTCCCGAGAGAGAAGAAATATCCTTGCGGCGTCGCCCATGCCCCGGTGGGGCTGCAGACAGTCCCGGTAGGGTGCCGGGACCGGGTAGTGGAAATGGGTCGACGCGATCGCTCCCCCGTCCGCTCGGAAGTCGACGAGCCGTGCAGCCCTATCGAGCGACAGAACATGCTGCAGGTGCATCCGCCGCCGTATCTCCTTCTGGAGGTCGACGATGCTGCAGCCGTCGAGCGGGACATCCGCCTGACGAAAGGCCATCTTCTCCATATCGGCTGCAAAGACCACCAACGCCGGGACGTCGCCCCCGGAGAGAAGCGTCTCCATAAAGGTGCCAAGATCCCTGAATGCAGCCCGGGCGGTCGTGCGGGCGCCCTCCACCGCCTCTTCTGAGACCCGGTAGAAGTGATCGTAGGGTCTGCCGTAGTCACCTGCGCCGGTGTTGGCCACCGACGTCGAGACGCCGACGGTCCGCCCGCAGTCATCGGCGACCTTCTTCCAGATCTCGACGTCGATATCATAGCGAAAGACCTCGCCGCGGTACCGGACAGTATCGTCCTCCTGCCGGTGGACGACCACGCCGATCTCGATCGGCATGATCACCGCCCGGGCCGTCCCGTAGACGTAGCCGAACTCGAGATCCAGGTATGCAGTCTCCGCGGGTGCCATTCGTCTCACCCGGTACCTCTGTCACAAAACGGATAAAATATTCCGCCCGGGACCTTTGCGCATCACTTCTTCCGGCCCTCCTTGTAAGGCACCGGGATGTACTCGACCGACGGGCGCCGCGGCATCGCCTGCGGGAAGAGGTCCATCAGACGGTACACCTCGTCCGGAATGCCGCTCGAGACCGGGAGCCCGAGCTCCTTCGCTTCGCGGTAGGTGATCGGGTAGTCGTGCGTCCACCGCCCCTCCGTCAGCGTCGCGGCTATCCGCTCCACCATCTCCGCATTCATTGTATCGGCGAGCATCGCCCTGACAAAATCCCGGATCTGGTCCTGCGCTTTCCGGGCGATATCCGCCATGATGAGGGTTTCGTCGTCGACGTCATTCACCGCCTTCGCACCGACCGCCTGCAGGATGGACGCAGCAGGATACCTGCCGACGATGGGGTCGACCGGCCCTAAAACGGCGTTCTCGTCCATGACCACCGCAGGCGCTGCGAGGCAGAGGAGCGTTCCCCCGGACATCGCGTAGTGGGGCACGAAAACCGTGACGTGTCCCGGGTGGCGTTTGAGCGCCATTGCGATCTGCTCCGCCGAGAGGACGAGGCCGCCCGGGGTGTGGACGATGAGATCGATCGGCATCGCCGGTGGCGTGAGCCGGATCGCCCGCAGGATCTCCTCCGAATCGGTGATATCGATGTAGCGGAAGAGCGGGATGCCGAGAAAGGTCATCCGCTCCTGCCGGTGGATGAGGGTGACCACGCGGGTTTGGCGTTTCCTCTCGATCTTCCGGATCGCTCTGATGCGCCGGGAACGCCGGATGGTCTGCCCGATCAGCGGCAGCAACAGGACAAGAATGACGAGAACAACCAGAACTACCCAGAGATCGACCATGTGAGCCCGCACTCCCACGGTGCCTGTGAGGGGCAGGCATGTATTGAACCTACCGGCCGGTGACGCGCGAGCCGCTTCCGGGGATCGGCTGAGAATGCACCCTGAATAGCCCGCCGCGCGGCGAACGAAGGATTATTCAGGCGAATCATATGCAGGACGATGCAATTCTGCTGCAAATCCAGGATAAATGTAGCACTCTATATTATAAACACTTAAAAAAGTATGAAGCCCGAGGGGAAATGGAGGAACGCCTTGCACAATCGATGAGGGCTCTTCATCTTCTCCGGGTGAAAGGCGTAAGGACGTGCATAAATAAAAGGGGGATTTGGGGTCTTACCGTGCCGGAATGATGAGCGAACGCTCTGCAGCGGGCACGAACTCGCGGATGGCTCCCCTGGCGAACTCGCGGCGGGGCTCTGCGAAGTCGAACTTCAGGGATGGGTCCGCGAAGGTGATCTTCACGAGCGGGTTGAGACAGAACGCGTCGCCGCGGCCGTAGTGGGCACCGCCGACGATAGCGGCGTACTCGCCCTGGTGTCCGACGTTCATTGCGTAGTTCGGGTAGTTCGGTCCGCGCAGCTCGCCGATCAGACCGCGGTCGGGCTCCATGGAGAGCGAGTTTGCGGATCCGCACTGGTCCTGCAGGTCGTAGCCGAAGAAGCCGAGACGCGACCAGCCGTCCTTGTGCATGAGCATGGAGAGGTACCATCCGTTCAGACCGGCGTTGGAGTTGCCGGTACCGATGGAACAGGTCAGACCGGATGCGGCGGCGATGACACCGGCACGCTGGGAACCGCCGAAGTGATCCTCCATCATGGTCGGGAACTGCTCGTACTGCTCCATGGCGTTGAGCGTGACCTCGCCTGCGAGATCGTTGACGATCTCCTGGGTGGGCTTGACGGTTGCGTCGCCTGCGGGGCTGGTGTAGTCGTAGCCGTACTTGTCCTTCAGGTAGTCCATACCGTAGTAGGTGAACTCGTCCAGGATGTTGTCGGTGTATGCCGCGGTCGCGTACTGGGTGAACCCGACACCGCCGGACATGTAAGAGCCGAGCCAGATCTGGTCAAAGAGCATACATCCGGCACCGACGACCTCGAGGGACGCCCTGGCGGGATCATCGGGGTACTTCCGGTTGGCCTGGATGATGTCGGAGAAGAGACCGAAGGCGATACCACCGGGCTCGTTCGGGCCACGGGCACGGCGGGCGGGCAGGTGGGATCCCATCTGGATGACGCCTGCGTGCTTTGCGGCGAAGGAGAGGTCGGCGACGGCTGCCTCACCGGCGCACATGCGGTACGCGGCGATGAAGGACATACCGATCTGCATGGCGGACCACCGGGAGGTCGTTCCACCGTCGCAGGTGCGGGAGACGATGCTCGGGATGTGGATTGCCTGGTACATCGACTTGCCGACTTCCGCCTTGAGCTCCTCTGCCTGGGCGGCGGGGAAGAGCTTCTCGATGTTGAGCAGGAACTGGGGCTCGATGTCGTCGGCCACCTCGTCGTCGCCGGTGAAGACCTTGACGTAACAGTCGTCGACGAGGCCGGGGTGCGTCTCGACCATGTGCTCCTGAACGACTGCCGCGCCGGGCATTGCGTGGTTCAGGATGTGGAGGTACTCGTTGATGGTTTCGGGGGTAACTTCCTTGCCGAGCCGCTTCTGCAGGGTCTGGTGGGCAAGGTCCATGCCGACGATGACCGTCCTGCGGATGTCGTCCCAGAACTGCTGCATGGCAGCGTTGTTGACGAAGTGCAGGTCGTCACCCTCGACGAGCGTGCCGGTGCCGGAGACCTCGTAGGTCATCAGCTGGCGCTGACCCATGGGGATACCACCGAGGTGGCAGCGCTCGGGGTCGTACATCGAGATGCCGCGCTCTTTCTCGATGGCCTCGGTGGCCTTCATGAACTCGCGCTTTCTCGGGGACTGGCGAACGCCGTCGAAGCAGTAGAACTTGGTCGTCTCGGACTCGACGTCCTGTCCCTGGAACTTCTCCTTGAGGGCTTTCAGGAACAGTTTCTGGGATCTCTCAATCTTTGCCATGTGTAATCACTCCTCCTTGGGGATGAAGCCGTATTTCGTACGCAGCGAGTGGATCCGCTTGACGTACTCGACGTACTCCTCGTCGTCGCGGTATGCGGTGCCGACGAGCGAGTGGAAGATGGTGCTGTGCGCCTTGAGCCATTCCTCGTCGAGGGGCTTGCCGACTTCGACGGGGCGGTCGAGCGGGACGCCGATCTGGTCTTTGACGTAGCGGACGACGCCGTCTTCGCCGAGGACACAGCGCTGGAGCATATCGAACATCATGCCGTCTTCTGCGAGACGGAGCGAGTGGCCGTGCACGGTCGCACCACGGAGGCTGACACGGGCGGGCTCGAACATCTCGGTCTCGATGAGCTCCTTGGAGTATTTCTCAAGGTCACGCTCACGGCACTCGACGATCTGACGGCCGGAGAGCGTACCGGGGTCGATACCGCGGAACCGGTAGCATTCGGTGTAGGTCCGCTGGTAGGGCTGGGACGGGGCGTTGAACATCGAGTCCGCGAACTGGATGTAGCGGACGCGGTCGCCGGCCTTGGCACCCTCGGTCGGGGCGACGAGTTTGCGCATGGGGCATTCGGGTTCCTGCTGCTCGGCGAGCGGCGGGTGGGCGCTCGGGTAGGCGGATCCGGGTGCACGGTGACCGAGCACCAGCACGACGTCCTCTTCGGTAATGGAGCGCATCCGCTCAAGTTCCTGACCGGGGTTCATCTGTTTGCGCCGGTTCGCGGCAACAACGGATGTCCCGGGTCCATACTGGGGTGTATATGCCATGTTTGATTCACCTCAATTGACGTATTAGCTAAACTGTTTCCTGCGTTGAATGATTCCCGCCATATTTCCTGATATTTTCCGGAAGAGCCGGCATCAGCAGTCCCGCTCCCTGAGGAGAACGGGCCCGTCCCGGCTTCTCGGGTCAGCGAGGCCGATGAGATCCGGATTCACCCCGGGGCCGTATTTTGTATAGTCGACGAGGCTCGGGGCGTTCTTCATGAACCTGCCGGTCTGGAGCTGGTACGGGAACGCCGTGAAGAATCCGTCGCAGAGCTCGCGAAGCGCATCAACGACGGATGCATTCTCCATCTCTATGACGACGTTTGCTACCTGCACCCGAAGGGCGAGATCGGTATCTCCGATGCGGATGCTTTGCCGGTTGGTATTGGGGTTCGGAGAACCCCGTGCCGGACCGTACGGGACGGTCGCGGGCAGCCCGGGCCCGTTGACCATGATCCGCCGGATTCCGGGAATCGCGGCGATAGCGGTCAGCAGGCGCTCCGAGGTCTCCGGTTTGAGCATCCTGAGCGGAACTATTCTGCACTGGGGAAATGTGGCGTCTGTCATCCGAATCTGTGTATTCGTTCAGGCTCCGTTGGCGATCTGGTGGATCGGCTTGTTGAACACATCGATCTGACCGTAGGTCTCTCCCATGATCTTGGATGTGCTCTCGGGCGAGAACATCTGGGTTCCTGCGTCGAGGGATGCAGCCGCAACCACACACGGGATAGCGACGCCGTTGGCGTGCCGGGTTACGACGTGGTTTCCATTGAAGACACCGGGACCGCCGCCACCGTAGATCGAGTGGCTGAAGAACGAGAATCCGACAGCCGTACCCATCACGCGACCGAAGTCGCAGCTGGGGAGGCCGGTCTCGTGCTCGAGCAGGTCGTTGAAGTACAGCAGCGTCGCGGAGACCGCCTGGGCGAACCGTCCGGCACCGCAGTTGACGACCGTTGCCGCCATGGTTCCGGCTGCAGCGTAGGCGTTCCAGAGCATGGGGTCCTTGGTGTCGTAGAACTGGAAGTAGCCGCCCTTCTTGCCGGGGGCGATGACCTTGTCCTCGATGGCGCGCTCGACAACGCTCTGGACGACGGTACCGATGGTTCCGGTCTGGCCGTTCTCCTTGACGAGGTCGTAGACCATGTTATTGGCGTTCAGACCCTGGTAGGCGTAGCTTAAGAGGAGGTTGCGCTCGAACGGACCGATGCCCATACCCATCTCGAACTCACCGGCCATCTCCAGGGTGGATGCGAGTGCCGCACCCTGCAGGGCGTTCCTGCCGGTCATCATGACGTAGTGGTTGACCGGGACGTTGCGGAGTGCGTATCCGATACCCTCGTTGTTCTGGGGGATGGTCAGAACCGAGGTGACGAGTGCACCGTTCATGTCCTGCGTGTGCGGGTAGCCGCCCCAGCAGGCCGCCTTGACCGTCGACGCGTTGAACATGTCGATGTCGAACTGGTCGACGAGGGCGTAGGTGGTCGCGGATGCGACTGCGGTGATCGCTGCATCGTAGGTTGCCGCGTTCACCAGACGCTTGGTCGGAACCGAGACGAGGAGCAGCTTGCCGCCGTTGAACTCGAGAATCTCGGTGTCGTCGCCCTCTTCGACCTGGACCATCTCCTTGATCTTGGCAACGATTGCGTCCTTGTTCTCCATGATCGCAAGGTCAAGCTCCCTGCCCTTGATCTTTCCTTTTCCGAGCTTGCCTGCCTTGAGGGCCTGCTCGATACCACCAAGATTGACGTTGATCGTCCTCTTGGTCAGGTCGATGATTTTGCTGGTAGCCGGGTTGACCAGCGGGCTAATCCTGTCGAGGGAAACACCGCTCTTCAGCAGTTTCCCATCATCAGAATAGAGATCGATTGTTTCTGAATATTTCGCCATATTAGCTCATCCTATTTCCCTTTGTTCAATGCATTCCGTTCACTAGAGAGTTCCAGGCATGTTTATGCCGGTAATCTCTGAAAGCCGCTACTGCAAGCCCCAAAAGGGACTATAACTGTAACAAAAGCCGAATTAATAAAGGTTACTAAATTGTAGCCAGAAAGAGACATAAAAGTAGCATAAAATAATAAAATTACTAAATATATTATACTCAGAATAATAATTATATCCAACTATTCCCTTCCTTTCTTGAATTAATTAGATATAAAGATTATTACATCGCATCGTTTTCTGCAGAAAGTCACACCCAGTACAATAGTAAAAAGTAATATCCAAGCGATATATGGTGTCAAGAAGTGCTACAGAAACGGGGAGAAGGTTTGATCTCCGATGTGCTCTACAACATTAGAACCAAGGATATTTAAACGTTGCCGAAAATTAGCCCGAAAAGGGGCCTGATAACCCCTAACCCCCCTGAGCGCGCCCGATTGTGTTCACGGCAGGAAGGCGCCCCACCCCCGATCGCAGGGGCACGGCGAGAGGAAGGCACCGACGGGAGCGCATTCCCGGCACCGGAGGATGCGACAGACGAATGGAGACGACTTTTATCTGACTGCAGGAGATACCTGTCAGTATACTCCGGGTTCTCCATCCATGAAGCTTCCTCCCATCTGCCCACGATTCAGGCTTCCCGGGATGCGGCGGCGGCCGCCGGCACCCGCACCGACGGGAGCGGAGCGGGCGGACCGGCTTCGCCGTCTCCTCGCGGCACTGCCATTTCTGGTCACCGATATCGACGATGCAGCGCTCGCCCGCTACGATCAGGCACTGACGCATGCGTCCTGCACAAGCAGCACCCGGTACCCGGCCACGGTCGCACGGGATAACGAACGGCTGGAGTTTCTCGGCAACTACGTCCTCGACTTCGTCGTCGCCGAATACCTCTACACGCAGTATCACCTCCCTCCCGGCGAGATGAATAAACGGCTCCAGGTGACCCGGAACGACAACCTTGCCGATATCGTCCTGCGCCGGAATCTCGGGATCGACGAAGCGATCCGGCGGCGGCAGACGCTGACGGACGCAATCATCGCCGACGCCTTCGAGGCGCTCTTCGGGGCGATCTACCTCGACCGCGGGATGGAGACGGTGCAAAGAATCATTCTCGCGATCTTTGCGGAGGAGATCGAGCGGTTCGACACGACCCAGAACTTCAAAGGCAGGCTCCAGGAGGCGGCGGCAGAACGGGGGCTCGGGAAGGTCGAGTACGAGTACCGGCAGGACGGCCCGGACAACGCACCGACCTGGGAGGCCCGCGTCCTGATCGCCGGGCAGCCGCGGGGCTCCGGAACCGACAGCACCAAACAGGGTGCGGCAATGCTGGCAGCAGAGGAGACGCTCAGACTGCTGGGGGGGAAGGAGCATGCCGGCTGACAGACGCTCCGTCTCGGTCGTCCGGTGCGGCGACTACCGCCGCGAGAGTGTAGACGCCGCAGTGCGCCAGGCGGTCGACCTCATCGGAGGCATCGGCGCCTTCGTCTCTCCCGGCGAGACCGTCCTCGTCAAGCCGAATATGCTGCAGGGGGCGGCACCGGGGCGGTGCGTCGCCACCCACCCCGAGGTCGTCTTCGCGGTGGCGAAGCTCCTTGCCGCCCACGGCTGCCGGGTGGTGATCGCCGACAGCCCGGGCGCCGGCATCGTCTACTCCGAGGGCAATCTCCGCCGGGCGTACGCGGCATGCGGGTATGCCGCGGTGGCGGACGAGCTCGGCGTCGACCTGAACCTCGATACCGATGCGCGGGACGTCCCGTTCCCGGAGGGAGAGGTGATGAAGCGCTTCTCGATCATCGCGCCGGCACTCGAGGCCGACGCCGTTGTCGTCGTCTCCAAGGCAAAGACGCACACGTGGACGCGGATGAGCGGGGCGGCAAAGAACCTCTTCGGCCTGATCCCGGGATTTGAGAAACCTGCGTTCCACTTCCGGTTCCAGGACGAGGCGGATTTCGGGCGGATGCTCGTCGACCTCAACGAACTGATCCGGCCGCGACTCCAGGTCATGGACGCCGTCATCGGCATGGAGGGCGACGGCCCGCAGTCGGGAGCGCCCCGACAGATCGGCGCCATCCTTGCAGGCGGCAGCGCGACTGCGGTCGACGTGGTGCTCGCCCGCCTCATCGGCTACGAACCGATGGAGATAGGAACGATCCGGGCCGCCGCGGAACGCGGGCTCGTTGACCCGGCCGCAGTCGCGACGGTGGGCATATCGCCGGAGGAGATCGCGGTGCCGGACTTCAAAAAGCCCTCCACCTACATCCGGGGTGGGGAGGGGATCTGGCGGCGGGCACGCCAGGCCGTCGTCCGGCGGTTCGGCAGGGCATACGCCCTCTCGCCCCGGGTCGTCCCGGAGTCGTGCATCGGCTGCGGGAAATGCGAACGGATCTGTCCCGTGCATGCTGTGCGTATGCAGAACGGCAGAGCGGTCATTAATCGTGCGGACTGCATCCGCTGCTACTGCTGCCACGAGATGTGCACCGAGGGTGCGATCCGGCTCGAGCGGAGCAGGCTCGGGCGACTCCTCGCCGGACTGCTCGGCTGACGAAAAGACTTATCGGGTCGGCATGGGAGGGAGGAACATGGCATGCCCTTTCTGCAACCCCGACCCCGACGTGATCGTGGTGAAGAGCGATCTCGCCTATGCCCGCTACGACATCCAGCCGGTCAGTCCCGGACACCTGCTCCTCATTCCCTTCCGGCACGTGGCCAGCGCCTTTGATCTGACCGATGCGGAACGGCTGGCGCTCGCGCGGCTCGCCGGGGACGCCCGGGCGATCGTCGACCACGACCACCACCCGGACGGTTACAACATCGGCGTCAACATCGGCGAGGCCGCCGGTCAGGCGATCATGCACGCCCACGTCCACTTCATTCCGCGCTACCGGGGCGATGCCCCGCATCCCGGCGGCGTCACGCACGTGAAGGCAGCCGGCCGGGGCGGGGAGGGGTAGCGCCGCAGGCATATGTCAGTTTAGAATGATTAATTATGTAGGTTCGGCAAAGTTACTCGTTTGAGGGACTTTCGTGGAGACGCTGCTATTCCTGATACTCTTTCCCGCTCTTGTTGCGGGTGCCATACTGGTTGCAAAACAGAAACAACTCCGCTTCGCACTGGTCACCGTCGCGGCCATCATCATCGGCGCGGCGTCGGTCTGGCTGCTCGCCTCCTACGGGCTGGCGGGGACGGTATACTTCCCCTTCCCGTCCGAGCCGACGAGCCAGATCATGGTGGCCATCGAGATCGGTCTTGCAGCCTATATCGCGTACTTAGGCTTTCGGTTCCGGAACTATCTTGCTATCACCCTGATCGCGGTGCAGACCGTCCTGATAGCCGCCTTCGAGCTCCTGTACGCAGAAAACGTCCACACGGCCAATAATTTCTTTATCGACCAGTTCTCGAT
Source organism: Methanoculleus frigidifontis (assembly GCF_030464345.1). Classification (GTDB taxonomy): domain Archaea; phylum Halobacteriota; class Methanomicrobia; order Methanomicrobiales; family Methanoculleaceae; genus Methanoculleus_A; species Methanoculleus_A frigidifontis. The sequence continues at coordinate 92,572 of NZ_VCYH01000004.1, forward strand.
CATCATGGCGCTGATCATCGGGATCATCGGCAGCCTCATCGCTGTTTACGCCCTCCGCTACATGGAGGAGTACCACACCGCCCACCCGGAGGTGCGGAACCGGCAGCGGACGTTCTTCTTCATCATCTTCGTCTTCCTCGCCGCCATGTTCGGCCTGGTCTTTTCCAATAACCTCCAGTGGATCTTCTTTTTCTGGGAGATCACCACCATCAGTTCCTTCCTGCTGATCGGGTACGCGGAGACGGACGAAGCGACGCGGAACGCCTTTCTGGCACTCGTCATGAACCTGCTCGGCGGGATCGCGTTCGCGGCAGCCCTGATCTACCTGGCCGCGACCGACCCGGCCGGCCGCATCCTCGAGCTCGACCAGCTCCTCGCGTCGGGAGAGGCGATCGCCCTCCTGCCGGCCGTCCTGATAGGGTTTGCCGGGATCACCAAGGCGGCGCTGATGCCCTTCTCCACCTGGCTGCTCGGGGCGATGGTGGCGCCGACACCGGTCTCCGCCCTGCTCCATTCGAGCACGATGGTCAAGGCAGGGGTCTACATCCTGGTGCGATTCGCCCCGGTCTACGCGGGCACGCTCGCCGGGATGTCGATCGGCCTCGTCGGCGCGGTCACCTTCCTCGTCGCCTCTGCGATCGCGGTCTCGCAGAGCAACGCCAAGTCGGTTCTCGCCTACTCGACCGTCGCAAACCTCGGGCTCATCGCCGCCTGCGCCGGCGTCGGAACACCCATGCTCGAATGGGCGGCGATCCTGCTGATCATCTTCCATGCCATCTCCAAGTCCCTGCTCTTCCTCTCAGTCGGCACCGTCGAGCACCGGATCCACAGCAGGGATATCGAGGATATGGAGGGGCTGATCGTCAGGATGCCCAAAGTCGCGGTGATGATGTTCATCGGGATCGCCGGGATGTTCCTCGCCCCCTTCGGGATGCTGATCTCCAAGTGGGCGGCGATCGAGGGATTCGTGCAGGCGCCCTACGGCCTCGTCTTCGTCGCCATCCTCGCCTACGGCGGTGCGGTCACAGTCTTCTTCTGGGCGAAGTGGATGGGCAAACTCGTCGCGGTCACCCGCTACCGCACACGGGTCGAGGACAGTTTCCGGAAAGAGCGGTGGGCTCCCCTCTATACGCTCACCGGGCTCGTCGTCGCGACCGTGCTCCTCTTCCCGGTCATCTCGTCGTACCTGATTGAACCCTACGTCACCGCCATCTACGGGACAACGGCACGCCTCTCGCAGGCAAACATCGCCATCATGATGCTGATGCTCGCCCTCCTCCTGATCCTGCCGGTCTCGTTCCTGCTCTTCCGGCGGAGCGCCAAACGTCTCCCGCCCTATATGAGCGGGAGGACGACGACGGCGGATATGCAGTTCGTGGGTTCGATGGGCATAGCCAAAGAGATGACGACGCGGAACTACTACCTGACCGAGTACTTCGGTGAAAAGCGGCTCCTGCTGCCGGGCTCGGTGATCTGTGCCGGCCTGATCCTGGTATCCTGGCTGCTCGCGGGGGTGGCGGCATGAACGGAATTCTCGGTGCGCTGCTCTTCATCATCCTCGCGCCCTTCCTCGGCGGCCTCATCGCCGGAGCCGACCGCATCCTCACCGCCCGGATGCAGGGCCGGGTCGGGCCGCCGCTGCTGCAGCCCTTCTACGATGTCGGCAAGCTCTTCGAGAAGGAGAACGTCGTGGTCACCACGGCGCAGAACTTCTATATCCTGGCGTACCTCGCCTTCATCATCGTATCGGGAGCGCTCTTCTTCGCGGGAGGCGACCTGCTGCTGATCATCTTTGCCTTCACGCTCGCCCACGTCTTCCTGGTGCTCGGCGCTTACGCGGTGCACTCGCCCTACAGCCATATCGGGGCGGAGCGCGAGCTGATCCAGATCATGGCCTACGAACCGATGATCATCCTCTCCGCAGTCGGGCTCTACCTGGTCTCCGGGAGTTTCTACGTCGGCGATATCATCGCCTCGACGGTTCCGGCCATCCTCTACCTCCCGGGCGTCTTCCTCGGGTTCCTGACCATCCTGACGATCAAACTCCGCAAGTCGCCCTTCGACATCTCGACGTCGCACCACGCCCACCAGGAGATCGTCAAGGGGATCACCACCGAGTTCTCCGGCGCCACCCTCGGCCAGGTCGAGATCGCCCACTGGTACGAGAACGTCTTCCTTCTCGGGTTCGTCTATCTCTTCTTCGCCTTCAACCCGATCCTCGGGGTGGTCGCGGTCATCGTCACCTACGTCGCGGAGATATTCATCGACAACACGACCGCACGGCTCCGATGGCAGGCAGCGCTTCAGAGCGGGTGGGGAGTCGCAGCGATCCTCGGACTTTTCAACCTGGCGGTCGTAGTTTATATCATAGGAGGAGTGTGACGGCGATGGCATTTCTGAAGCGATCACCCTGGCTGCTGCACTACGACGCATCGAGCTGCAACGGGTGCGACATCGAAGTGCTGGCCTGCTTAACGCCGCTCTACGACGTGGAGCGGTTCGGCATCATCAACACCGGAAACCCGAAACACGCCGACATCCTCGTGATCACCGGCGGGATCAACGAGCTGAACCGGGACGTCGTCGAAAACATCTACGAGCAGATGCCCGAACCGAAGGTGGTGGTGGCCGTCGGGGTCTGCGCAGCCTCCGGCGGGGTCTTCCGGGAGTGCTACAACATCGTCGGCGGGGTCGATAAGGTTATACCGGTGGATGTCTATGTCCCGGGGTGTGCCGCGCGCCCTGAGTCGATCATCGACGGGATCGTCACCGCGCTCGGTATCCTCGAGGAGAAGCGAAGCCGGATGGCGAACCTGACGGCGGAGAAGGAAGTTGCACGGAGAGAAGCGGAGGCAGGGAGCTAAAGACATGACAGCAAAAGAGCAGACGATTATAGAGATACCGGTCACCGACCTTCTGGAGCGGACCCGGAAGCTGCACGGCGACGGCTACCGGCTCGTCCAGATCGGGTGCACCGGTCTCGCGGAGTCGTACGAAATCAACTACTCGTTCGACAAGGAGTACCGGTTCCAGAACCTCCGTATCACCGTCGCACCGGGAGAGGAGGTTCCGAGCATCTCCGGGATCTACTGGGGAGCGTTCGTGTACGAGAACGAGATGCACGACCTCTTCGGCATCCCGGTGACCGGCATGAACATCGACTTCCAGGGCGCGATGATCCGGACAGGAGAGAAGCATCCGTTCAGCGTCACCCGCAAGGGGGAGGGCCCATGCCGGAACGCATAGTGGTGCCGTTCGGCCCGCAACACCCGGTCCTCCCGGAACCCATCCACCTCGACCTCGTCCTCGAGGACGAGACGGTCGTGGACGTCGTCCCCTCGATCGGGTATATCCACCGGGGCCTTGAGAAGCTCGTGACGAAACGGGAGTACCCCGAGTTTGTCCACGTCGCGGAACGGATCTGCGGCATCTGCAGTTTCATGCACGGCATGGCCTACGTCCAGGGGATCGAGGCGATCATGGACGTCGAGGTGCCGGACCGGGCGCGCTACCTGCGGACGATCTGGGCGGAGTGCTCGCGGCTCCACTCCCACCTCCTCTGGCTCGGGCTTTTTGCGGACGCGATGGGCTTTGAGAACCTCTTCATGCGGTCCTGGCAGCTCCGGGAGAGCGTCCTCGACGTCCTCGAGGACACAACCGGCGGCCGGGTTATCCAGGGGACCTGTAAGGTCGGCGGCGTCCGCCGGGATATCAAGGGCGAGAAGCTCAGCGACATCCAGAAGACGCTCCCCGAGTTCGAGCAGCAGTGCCGCGACCTCACCGATGTCTTCCTCAACGACGAATCGGTGAAGTACCGGCTCGGGGGGCTCGGGGTCATCGGCAAAAGCGAGGCCTACGACCTCGGCGCGGCTGGCCCGACCCTCCGGGGGAGCGGTGTCGACTGGGACGCCCGGTGCCTCGGCTATGCCGCCTACGCCGATCTCGACTTTAAGCCGGTCAGCCACCCGGCGGGCGACTGTTACGCCCGGTGCGCGGTCCGGCTCGGCGAACTCTTCACCTCCATCGACCTGATCAATCAGGCTGTGGAGAAGATGCCGGAAGGACCGATCGATGTGAAAGTGACCGGCGCGCCCGACGGCGAGTACTTCTGCCGGGTCGAGCAGCCGCGCGGCGAGGTGGTGCACTATCTCAAGGGCGACGGGACGAAACACCTGACCCGCGCCCGCGTCCGGACACCGACCCTCGCGAACATCCCGCCGCTCGTGAAGATGCTACCCGGCTGCCAGCTCGCCGACGTCCCGGTGATCGTCCTCTCGATCGATCCCTGCATCAGCTGCACGGAGAGGTGATGTGGAATGGGATTTTGTACGATGGCAAAGATCGTCATCAGAAACCTCGTCCACGGCCCGGCCACCCGGCGGTACCCTGCGGTTCCGCAGCGCGCCTGCCCGATAACCCGGGGGCACGTGACGCTCGATCCCGCACAATGCATCTCCTGCGGGCTCTGCATGCGCCGATGCCCGGCGCAGGCGATACAGGTGGACAAGGCCGAGAAGGTCTGGGAGATCGACCGCTTCCGCTGCATCGCCTGCGACGCCTGCGTCGAGGCCTGCCCGGTAAAGTGCCTCACGATGGAGACGACGTATATCGCCCCGGTGACGGAGCAGACGGTCGAGCGCCACGCAATCACCTACGTCAAGCCGGAGAAAAAGAAGAAGCCCGAGACCGGGCAGGCGGAGGGCTAGAGGGGCGGCTCAGCTCCCCTTTCCCTTAACCATGTAGGTTATCTCGTAGGTGCTCGTCGGATATGCGTAGAGCATCGTATCGTAGGTCAGGTCGTCCGCCGTCAGGTTCTGCCGTATCGCAAGGGAGAAGAGGTTGATGATCTCCCCGGCATTGTCTCCGAGGACATGCGCGCCGAGTATCCGCCCGGTCTCTTTCTCGAGCAGGAGTTTGTAGACGGCGTGCGCAAGGCCGATCCTGCGGGACGCGTACCACGACGACATATCCCCGGAGTGGAGGTCGTACTCTACTCCTTTCTTCTTCGCCGCCTCTTCGGAGAGGCCGACCGCTGCGAGCGCCGGGACGGTGAAGACAGCGCTCGGGACGAGTGAATAATCGGCTTTCCGGGTGTTCCCGTTCAGAATGTTGTCGACGACGGTGTGGGCGTCGATCGTGGCGACGGGGGTCAGCTGGATGCCCGTCGGGTTCGCGTCTCCCGCGACGTAGACGGCGCTGTTCGAGACGCTCTGGAGGTACTCGTTGACGACGATACCCTTCCGGTCGGTCTCGATGCCGCCCTTCGCAAGGTCGAGACCCTCGGTCTCCGGCACCCTGCCGACGCCGTGGACGACCATATCGGCCTCGAACGTATGCTCTCCCGCATCTCCCGCCCGGACGAGAAGGCCGCCGTCCGTCTGTTCTATCGATTTGAGCGGCATGTTCAGCCGGACGGCGATCCCGGCCTCATCCGATGCCGTGATCAGCCGATCGACGAGATCGGGGTCGAACTGCTTCAGCACCCTCCCGCTCCGCTGGAGGATGGTGGCCTCCGCACCCGCCCGGGCGGCGACGTGGGCGAACTCAAACGAGATATACCCGCCCCCGATGAAGACGATACGCTTCGGGAGGTTCTGGAGGTACAGAAACTCGCTGCTGGTGGTCATGAGGTCGGCGCCCGGGACATGCACCGGCCGGGGCTTTGCTCCGGTGGCGACGACGATATGCATTCCCCGGAGCGTCTCGCCGCCGACCTCGACGGTCTGCTCGCCGGTGAACCGGGCGCGGCCGTGGTATGCGTCGATCCCCGTCTTCCGGAAGTATTCCTCTTTGCTCCCCGGGACCGGGTCGGTGAAGGTGTGCTCGAACGCCATGAGGGCGGGCCAGTCTATCGCGGCCTTCCCGACAATCCCCTTCCCGTGGAGATCACCCGCCCGCGCCACCACCTCTGCCGCGGCACCGAGGACTTTCTTCGGGATGCACCCCCAGAGAGCGCATGTCCCCCCGAATCTCCGATAATCGGCGATGGCAACGCTTTTGCCGGCCTTCCGGCAGTGCGCGGCGATATCCGTTCCGGCCGTGCCCGTCCCGATCACGACCACGTCGTACTCCCACTCCATAATGACCGCCCCATCGGTCAGTGTTCGTATAAATGTTACCCCGGGGACGCCGGGGACGGTGAAGCAGAGAAAGAGATGGGCAGCAGTGCTTTCGAGCGAGGAGGGTACGGTCGGAAAACGCGGCTCCGGGTTAGTGAGTGTACTCGATGATTCTGCTATCCGGCCCGACGGCCCTGGCGATACCGTCCCGCATATCGGCATAGTGCGGGCATGGATACCCGACCGGGCTACCCCGGGTGATGCATGATGCGACTACGATCGCTTCCGCCCCCTGCCGGGGCACCCGCCGCACGTCACAGACCCGACGGTATCAGCGGAACCGCTCACTGTGGACCGCCGGGATGATGCCGGGCGGTCCCGCCTTCCCCGGATCCACGCCGGCGCGAAACAGCGGCACGTCCTATCTCAGAAATACGTCCCGCTCTTCTCGAACGCCTCCCTGCGGTCGTGCGCCATCCGGTACAGCCGCTCTTCCACCGCCCGGTCACCGAGGACATACCCCTTCCAGGCATCGGTGTTCGGGTCCTCGGGCACGATGATGATCCCCTTCCACTCGGAGACCCGGTCCAGGATCAGCGACGCCGCTTTCTCGACAGGATAGGCGTCGTCCGGGATCTTCAGTTCGCCGTAGGTTCTGCCGTCGATCCCCTTGTTGAAGATCGGGGTCGCGATATTGGCAGGACAGATGGTCGAGAAGTGGAGCCCCTTCTCTGCAAACTCGTATCGCAGACACTCGGTCATGCCGGTCACCCCGTATTTCGTGAGCGAGTAGAGCGCCTGGAACGGCGGCGGGATAATGCCTGCAATCGAACTGGTGTTCACGATATGGCCCGAGCCCTGCCTGAGCATGATCGGCACCGCGGCATGGACGCCGTATATGACGCTCCAGAGATTGGCGTCGATGATCGTCTTCCAGTCCTCAAGGGTCGCCTGCTCAAACGGCATGGTGCCGCCCACCCCGGCGTTGTTGAACAAGAAGTCCAGCCTGCCCGCTTCCGCCGCCGTTCCTTCGATCCCCTTCTGCACCTGCTCCTGTTTCGTCACGTCCATAATGAGCGTGCGGACGCGGTCGCCGTACGCGGAGAGCCGGGCAGCGGCCTTTGCGATCTTCTCCGGACTCCGTCCTGCCATGTAGACGACCGCCCCCCTCTTCAGGAGTTCCTCGCTCACCGCATACCCGATCCCGGAGTTCGCTCCGGTGACGATACCGGTCCTGCCTGTATAATACGCTGAATCAACCATACGTTCCTCCCTACTCGATAACCCGCGCGCCCATCGCATGAAGGACGGCCCGCCCCTCCGTCAGCACCGCCTGCGCCACACTCTTCACCGGGAGGGAGGCGAGGCTGTTGATGATGTAGTACTGAACCGGGTTCTGCATCGGGGTCAGCTCGGTCCACCGGAGGCTGCCTGTTCCTGCCTGAGCCGATTCCACTTCCATACCCTGCGGGTAGAGGACGAACTGGCTTAAGTCCGCTCCCGGCGCTCCCACCTTCGGGATATACCGCCACCCGATGGTATTCACAGACGCAAACCCGGACTTCAGGGCATCCAGGTCCTGCCCGGTCACCTCGCCGGCCGCCTCGAAGTCCAGGGTGAGGAAGGTGTTCCCCTCGTAGCTGACCGTCGTCGCATAGTGCGGCCGGACGATGTGCAGGTCTTCGATATCCGCATAAATCTTCGGGATGCCTGTCTGCTCCCGCCCGCCGAGTATGGGGGCGGTCTTGTTCTCCCAGACGACCAGCGTGTACGCACCGTCCAGGTGGTCCTTCTTCCCGTGGAACCTGACCGGCGCCGAGACGTTGATCAGGTTGTACTGCCCGCCCTGCATCCAGTCAATCTCGGTGAATCTGTTGAAACTCACCTGCACCTCAGGAGCCAGGAGTTCAAAACCTTCAGGGATGTAATTTTCAAGAAGGTCCCTTTCGGTTTCGTAGCTGACAGTCAGGGCCGTCGATCGCTGTGTGACGATTGTCCCGGGATCGAATCTGCCGCCGCCGAAGTGAACCGGCATCAGGTACGTGAAGTCGTCTTGGGGTCTGAACATGCTTATCCCTTCTCGAAACATTATTGTGGCCTTAGATATAGTTTTTGAATCAGTCCTGTTTTATCCCCCGGATTGCAAAAATTTCCGCTATGAGATCCGTAGTGATGCAACCGGCTGACCTCTGGCCGGGGAGCGAAGAAAGAGTCCCGTGCCGCTGCTGGCAGGATATGACCAGAAACACAACAGATAAATATACGTCGAGGTCTAAACAGACAATTCAGTCAACAGAGAGCATTCATGCGCCTGTTTCCGGAGAGATCGTATGGCGGGGTCGGACCTGGTGGTTGAGGTTCAGCAGAAAGAAAACGTCTCCCCGACGCTGCGAAAGGAGTCCGACCTCTCCTTTGAGGTCGTCATCATCCTCATCTTCGGCGTCTTCATGCTCCTCTTCGGCCTCCTTCTCTTCTGGATCCACACAGGAGACCTCCCCTATACCCCGGACAGCACATACGGGCTCTTCCTCATCATCATCTCCTTCCAGGTCGTCACGATGGGCAGGACGCCCTTCGGCGACCTCCGCCGTTCATGGGCGGTCATCGCGCTCGGCATATGCACGGCGATCGTCGGCATGGTCGCCTGTTTCATTCCCGGGTCCCTGACCGCACCCGTCCGCATCCTTGTCGGCGTACTCCTCGCCGGCGGCGGGGCCGCTCTTCTCCTCCAGCTGTTCCTCTCCGGGGGAAAGGCGAGGGTGTGGCTGAAGGTGCCGGGGCTCCTGCGGCACCTGACGGCCGCCTGTGCCGGTGTGTACCTGCTGTCTGTCGTCCTCGGCCTCGTCACCCTCCTCCCCGGCATCACGACCGACCCGCAGACAGCGGTGCTCCTCATCCTCTACGGCATCGGTTTCTTCTATCTTGCGTGGAGCCTCCAGAACGTGACCAGGATGTATCCACCGGCGGGGGGACCGGAATGACGCCGGAGAATACGCATGCACAGGGCGGTCCGGGATTTTTCAGGGATGCCTCCGTCTCCCTCCCGGTCGCCATCGTCCTCATCGTCGCCACGCTCCTGGTGCTCCTCGGACTACTCCTCTTCCCGGTCAACATGGGGTCGATCCCCTTCTCCCCGGACGGGCAGCTCGGCCTGCTGATGGTCATCATGGCCATCCAGATGATGGCACTTGGGGAGACGCCGGTGGGCACGTACACCCGCTCATGGCTCCTGATCCTGGTCGGAACGGTCTTTGCCGCCCTGGGCGTCGTCTCCTGCATCGTGCCGGGCATTCTGACCGATCTGCTCAGGATACTCCTCGGCCTCCTGAACATCGTGGGGGGTGGCGTCCTCCTGGCAGGGCGGTTTCTCCCGGTGCTGCCGGGCGGCGGAGGCCTCACTGCCGGACCGGTTCCTCCGGTTCTGAAGAGACTCCTGGTCACCCAGACGGTGCTGAACGTCGTGGCGATCGCTTTCGGCATCACCATGCTCGTGCCCGGCCTCGTCTCAGGCATGGTGATCGCGGGTGTTGTCGTGGTCAACGGACTCCTCCTCTTCGCGCTGGCAGGCATTCTCCTGAAGATACAGCAGTCATACCCGGAGACCGACTGACCCGGCAGCAGGAGAGGGCAGGCGGGCGGGAGACGGGTGAGCGAATACCTTTCCGGGCAGTCAGGTGACCGCAGGCCCGACCGGCGGGGCGGCGGGGCGGCCGGCCCGGAGAAGGTCGTACTGTGCAAGATACGCCTGCGCCTGCGATGCAAAGATCCGGCCCTCTTCGGCAAGTTCACGGGAGAGGAGGAATATCCGCGCCGCATCGCCGAGAGCGCGGTGGGGTTTGATGAAGTGACGCAGCCTCCCCGGCACCCGGTACCGGAAGTGCTGCGAGGCGATGCCGGAACCTTCGGCGGAGAAACCGATGATACGCGCCACCTTGTCGAGCGAAAGATGATCTTTCATCCCGAGTTCCAGCCGGATCTCCTTCTGCAGGTCGAGGCGGCCGAAAGCGTCGACGGGGACGCCGGCCCGGTCGAAGGCTTTCATCTCCATGTTCTCGGCAAAGAACGTCAGCGTCTCGACCCGGTTCTGGTCGAAGAGATCCTCCATAAAGCCGCGGAGATCGGAAAACGCACTCCGGCAGACCGCTTCGGCGTCACGCCGGCGGTGGGCGGAGAGCCGGTGCTTCCGGAGATACGGTTTCTGATACTCGCTGCGCCCGAGGTTCGCCACCGTAGCAGTCACGCCGCGGGTCACACCCCACTCATCGATGACGTTCTGCCAGAGTTCGAGATCGATGTCGTATGCAAATTTTCTGCCGGAGAAGCGGGGGGTGTCGGAATCGGGATCGTAGAGCACAACCCCGACTTCAACCGGCATGAGCAGCGTGCGGCAGGCGCCGTAGACGTGCCCGAACTCCATATCGATGCATGCAGTCACTCCGTTTGCCATTGAATATTCCCCACCGTGGTGCCCCGCGATCGGTGCTGTTCATATATCCGTTCGAGCTCCTGCACAAAAAACCTGGCCATCATCATGAAACCTTGCCCCGAAAAAAAGTGAAGATGAGACAGGGTTAGGAGAATCCGACGGAGAATAAAACCACAAGCGGCCGACAGCCGCACCGGGATCCGGAGAGGGGCGGGCGGCAGACGGGAGCGGGCGGTTCTGCCCGGCACCGCGCCGGCGCGCGGAAGCGTTTAATGGAGGCAGCCTGATACATTCGGATACCATGACCCGGACACCCCACATCCTCACCGTAACGCTTGCCCTGCTCGTCGCCGCCATCGCCGCCGGATGCATCGCCTCGAGCGGTGATGCCGATCCGGTCTCTGCGAACGGGACCGTCACCTACGTCGACCTCGAAGGCGGGTTCTACGGCATCGTCACCGACGGGGGCGACCGGTACCTGCCGCTCAATCTTCCCGACCACCTCGCGGCCGACGGACTCCGCGTCCGATTCGCAGGAACGATAGAAACCGATATCGTGACCATCCAGCAGTGGGGGACGCCGCTGCAGATCACGGCGATCGAGGCTCTGGTCGGAACGAACGACGCCGTCTATCTCTGGCACAGCGGCGTCAGGACGTACCTTGATGGCTACGACACCGCCGCCCTCTCCGAGACGCTGCAGGAGATCACGACAGAGGTCGACTGCACGGTCGGGGAAGAGCGGATCGAGAACCTCAGGAACGGCGGAACGGTCGTCGAGCTGCAGACGGCAAAACCGCGGACGGTTCCCCTGAGCCGCACCGCCCCGCCGGCGGCGATACCGAACATGACCGCCGCGCTCTTCGTGCTCCACGAACCGGTCGGCGGCGACCTCTCCGGCACGATTCTCACCCGGAGCCACGGCAGTCCGGAATACGCCTGCTGGCGAGCGAACGCTTCCTGGACGGGCACGCTTGCCGGCACGGCCGGGATCAACCAATCATCCGACCCCGAAAGCCGGGCGGCGGCGGAGTCGTACGTCACGAACCTCACCGAGTACCGCGACTACGGCGGGGAGGACCTGGCACTCCTCTGGGTTGAGCGGACCCCGGGGACGGGCACCACGACGTACACCTACCGGTTCTTCATGCATTCGATGAAAGACCCGGCGGCGATCGACCGGGCGACGGTGCAGGTCACCGTGCTGAACAGGTCGGTCACGGACAGCGTTCTGGCTGTGGGAAGACCTCCGGCCGGATCGCCGGCGGCACCACCTCTATAAGCAGGACGGTATCATCACCCCCGGTGAACCGCCATGCTTCTCCGAAAAGTAATCCTTTTTGCAGGCCTCCTCGGGTGCCTCGGGCTGCTCCTCATCACCGGCGCCGGCGCACTCCAGGACCCGGCCGCCGGGGCCGAACGGACGGTTATCGAGAATGCCCCCATCCTCGCACGCGGCGACGAGATGACGATATCGGGCATCGCCGCCGGGCAGCCCGACGCCGTCTACATCTGGATATTCGGCACCAACTACCGGTTGCTCTCAAACCGCGTCGGTGTGGAGCCGGACGGCACGTACCGCTACGTCATCGGACGAGCGGAGACGCGGGAGTTTGCTCCCGGCCGCTACTTCGCCGTTGTCCAGCACCCGATGACCGACGGCGAACAGGACGTCTCGGTCGTCTCCGGCACCACCATCAGCGTTCCCGGCGGCACCCCGGTCGATCTCGCCCGCCTGCAGGCGCCGGAGGCTGCAGCTGCGCTGATCGAGGCGCTGAACTCCCCGAACAGCGACGACACCTATACGCTGATCAGCTTCTGGGTCGAAGACCCCTGGATCCGGTTCGGAAGCGTTGCGACCGCTTAGAAATAGAGCAGGTAGACGAGGCCGACGGCGATGACAATGAAGAGCAGCGTCATCGCCCCGCCGGCCCGGAGGTAATCCCGGTTCCGGTAGCCGCCCGGCCCCATCAGGAGGGCGTTGACCTGGTGGGTCGGGAGGAGGAAGGAGTTCGAGGTGCAGAGGCCGACCAGGAGGGCAAGCCCCCGGGGATCGAGGTTCACGACTGCGCCCATCGCCAGTGCCAGCGGGACGAGGACGACCGTGGCGGCGATGTTCGACATAAAGAGGGAGAAGAACGTCGCAAGCACCGCCACCGCGGTGAGGACGACCAGCGGGTGCTGCCCTGCCGTGGCCGCGACGAGCAGGTCGGCGATGTACGCCGCCGCACCGGTCTCGTCCATCGCGATCCCGAGCGGGATCAGGCCGGCGATCAGGACGAGCGTCCGCCAGTCGATCGCCCGGTACGCCTCGTCGATGGAGATCACCCGGAGCAGCACCATCGCAAGGGCGCCCGAAAGCAGGCTCACCGCAATCGGCATGCCGACAAATGTCAGCGCGATTGCCCCGGCAAAACAGGCGACCGCCAGGACCCCCTTCGATTCGCGGAGGGGTACTCCTTCGGGCGGCGTGACCAGGACGAAATTCTTGTTCGTGCCGAGCGAGCGGATCCGCTCCCACCGCCCCAGCACCACCAGGGTATCGCCCGCCTGCAGGGGCCGGTCGGCGAGGTCCTGCCGCTGCTCCTCTGCACCGGAGAGGAGAATGAGCACCTCGACGCCGTACTTCACCCGGAACTCCAGGTCCCGGAGCGTCTTGCCGACCAGGGACGAATACGGGCGGACGATCACCTCGGCAAACCCGACGTTCGGGTCGCTCATGACGTTCGCGGTGCTCTGCCCTGCGCGAACCCACCGCAGGCCGTAATCATTGACGAACCGTTCGACGTCGTCGGCACTGCCGAGGAGGCCGAGCTCCTGCCCGGCAACGAACCGCGTGTAACGCCACGGGGTATAGAGGATGTCGCCCCCTTCCGCCAGGGATACGAGGTGCAGGTTATAGGCCGAGATCAGGTGCACCTCTTCGCGTGTCCTCCCGACGAGCGGGCTCGACACCGGAACCCGGACGTACGAGATGCAGCAGGGCGGGTTCCAGGTGCCGATCAGTTCCTCCTGTGGGGTCGTGACCGCCTGCCCGCGGCTCTCCGGGAGCACCCGATCACCGAAGAGCCAGAAGTAGGCGATGCCGGAGAGGAGGAGCAAAACCCCGATCGGGGCGACGGCAAAGAGGTCGAACGGGGCGAGGTCTGCCTGGGTGAGGAGATCGTTTAGGATGATCAGGGTGCTCGCCCCGACCATCGTGATCGTCCCACCGAGGATCGCGGCGAACCCGACGGGCATGAGCAGCCGGGACGGCGGGACGTTCGTCAGGTGTGCGATCCGCATCATCGACGGGAGGAAAAGCGCCGTGGCGCCGACGTTCTGCATGAAGGCGGAAAGGCCACCTGCAACCAGCGAAACCACACCGATCAGCCGCCGCTCCCCCCGCCCCCCGAACCGGAGGATCCACCGGCTGATCCGGGTGGTCACCCCGGTCCGGTCGAGCCCGTGGCCGAGCACCATCACCGAGAGCATCGCAATCACGGCGGTGCTGGCAAACCCGGCGAGCGCCTCGAGCGGCGTGATGAGACCGAGCCACGCGAGGGTAAGCGCAACCAGGACGGCGATGACGTCGACCCGAAAGACCTCGGTGACAAAGAGAACGACCACCGCACCGAGCACCAGCAGGACAAGGAGGATCTCGAGTTCCATTCCGTTCACCGTGGCAGCCGGCAATAGGATCGGCGGACGGAAAAAAGGTGCGGTGTACCGCGCCGAAGAAAAAGGAAGAACGGGCGGGTCTTACGCTGCGGGCTGCTCTGCGGCGGCACCGGTGCGCCCCCGCAGCGAGATGCCGTGGAAGACGCCGATGATCCCGATGGCGACCGCGTAGATGCCGAGCACCTGCACGAGCACGAGTTCCGCGAGCAGTGGCCAGAAGATGACGAACAGGGCAAAGATAACCCCCAGGATCCCGGAGATCACCAGCAGTACCCGGATCGTCCAGTCACCGGCCCCGGTGAACGCCGCGGCGAACTCGCCTGCACCCGTCACCAGCGCCCAGGCCGCGATCAGGAAGACGAACGCCTCTGCCATGATGAACGGCGAGAAGAGGGCGAGAAGGCCGAGGATGATCCCGAGAACGCCGACGAGAACGGCGGCCCAGCGCGGCGTCGGCAGCGCCTCGCCCGACGCTCCCATGGCAAGGGAGACGGCCGACTCGATGATGATGAGGAAACCGAAGAAGTAGACCAGAATCTCAAGAACCGAGAAAGGCCAGGCAAGGGCTGCGACACCGAAGAGAACGGCGATGACGCCCCTGAGCACCGCAAGCCACCACGTGCCGGCAGGTGCGGAAGAATCCGTTTCATTCTGAGACATACTCTGATTTTTGCTGCCGGATATTAAAGCATATCGCGATCAGACCTCTCACGATGCCCCGGGGGCTTGCCGGGCGCGGAGCGGAGGAAGGGATAGTCGGCAGCCGTCACCCGGACGGGTTCGAAGGAACCGGCAGAGAAGACGCAGACCTCCACCTCCCCGCCCCGTCGGAGCCGCTGCATCTGCAGATCGTAAGTCCTCCGGACATGCCGGAGGCCGTGCCCGGCAAAATGCGTCCCGACCAGCTCCAGAAACGCGATCTCCTGCCGGATGAACGCGGTCTCGTACTCCTTCGTCTCGCGGACGATCCGGCGGCATTCCGCATCGTCGATCTCGGTGTGGTAGCAGCCGTGCTCGTTCAGCCCGCTTATCTGCCGCCAATCGACGCTGCCCCGCTCGTCCGGCTCGCGGTGGAGCATATACGGGTAGACCCGGCAGATCGCGGGGCGGCCCGGGTATATCCGGCAGCGGCCGCCTGTAAGGAAGATGCAGGAGCCGTCCGGGTTCGTGCGGAGAGCGAACCCGGCGACGTAGAACCGGCCGTTCTGGTCGCAGAAGTCGAAGTCAGGCGCCGGGACGAGCGCCGCGGGGTCGAGCATGCGGATCTGCACCGCATCGGCGTCGAGGAGAAATACATGGCCGTTATACTCGCTCGTGCAGCATCTGCCGCAGCAGTCGCAGGCAAACCCGAGGTCCCGGACGATGGCGGAGAACTCCTCGTCCGGGAAGTCGGCGACGCCCCGGAGGGCTTCCTGTAATTCTTCGACCCTGGTTTCTCTGGAGACTGCGATACCGATCACCTGACGATCCGCCCATATACACGGCGGAATAGTCTCGTACAGATCGCCGGGGAGGGCACTTATCTCCTTCGGTCGCCGGCGTCACGGCACCTTTCCCACTGTGGCGACGTAGAGTGCGAACTCCTCCTCCCCGTCGACGCCGAGCAGTTCGTTGAGCATGCCGTCGTGGAACGCCGCGATGGCGCAAGTGCCGCACCCGATTGCCCCGGCGGCGAGGTAGAGGTTCTGGCAGGCGTGGCCGGCGTCAAGGTGCAGGTAGCGGTATCCCCGCTCCCCGTAGCGCCAGGTCATCCGATAAGCGACGGCCGTCCAGATGAAAGATACGGCGCTCGCCGTAATCTGCGGCTGGCTCCCGCAGGCCTCGGCAATCCGGCCAGCGATACCAATCTCCGTCGTCTCTTCCACGAGTTGGTGCTCGAGCGCCAGATAACGGTACAGCCCGGGCGCCAGCCCCTCGACCCGGTTCGCCAGCAGGTAGGTCTCCAGGGCGTGCCGGGCACCTGCAGAGGGGACGGTTCTGAGGGTATAGAAGTCCCGGACGGCCTTCTTCACCCCCTGCGTCGACCAGAGCAGAAACGCGGCCTCATCGAGCGCCAGCGGCTCGGGGGCGTACGACCTGACGCTCTCACGCCGATCGATGGCCGTACGGAGATCAACCGCACCGGCGGACGGAAACGACGACGGAAGAGTGACGACCCGTCTTCCCTTTGTGTATGGCTTTTCCAGCGGCGGCGGTGGAAGGCCCCGCATCTGATCGGAGGGAGAGAGATGCTCGTACCTCGTCTGCTCCATGAACGCACGCCCCGCTCCCCGGGCGGCCTCGATACTCCTGCGGTCTGCCATGGTTGAACAGGAAGAAGCAGGGAGCACCGGGAAAAATCTTTCGGTGAGGGACAGCGGCGCCCCCCGGGCGTTCAGGGGCGGAATCGCTCACTCCCACCGCCTCCGCTGCGGGAGTGGATAATTCCACAACCTATTTGATGCACCCCCACTCACACTCATCCGTATTTTCTGATTCTTTCATGATAGTCACAGTTATTATCTTCGGTATCGGCCTCGCACTGCTGGTCAAAGGTGCGGACGCCTTCGTTGCCGGCGGGAGCGGGCTTGCCATCCGCCACAGCATCTCACCGGCGGTGATCGGGTTTACCATCATCGCCTTCGGAACATCGCTGCCGGAGTTCGTGGTGAGCGTCAACGCCGCGGCGAGCGGGAACGGCGCCATCGCCCTCGGCAACGTCCTCGGCAGCAACATCGCCAACATCGCGCTGGTGCTCGCGCTCTGCACGGCCATCAAACCCGATATGATAGCCGTGACAGCGGAGGGACGCGCCGGCCTCCTCCGGCACACCGGGCTGATGCTCGTCGCCACCGCCATCTTCGCGCTCCTCGCCGCACGCGGCGTCTTCGACGCAGTCGCAGGAGCGATCCTGCTCGCGACCTTCGCGGCCGTTCTGATCGTCCTCTGGCGGGAGCAGAGGCAGGAGAGCGCCGAAGCGATCGAGACGCATGGGCGCAAAGACGCCCTGCTCATCGTCCTCGGGCTTGCCGCGGTCGTCATCGGCTCCCAGCTGGTGATCACGGCGGCGACCGATATCGCCGAGGCGTTCGGCATCCCGGCGTTCGTCATCGGCATGAGCATGGTCGCGTTCGGGACATCGCTCCCCGAACTCGCCACTTCGCTGATCGCCGCCGTCCGGAACGAAGGGGCGATCTCGACCGGCAATATCCTCGGGAGCAATATCTTCAATCTCCTCCTCGTCCTCGGTGCAAGCGCCATCGCAAGCCCCATCATCGTAGGATCATTCACCGACGTCATCGTCGTCGTCCTCTTCTCGGCGGCCGTCCTCCCGCTGATCCTCGCCCCAAGGCGTTTCATCCGCCCCTGGTCGCTGTTGCTGCTGATCGGATACGTCACCTACATTGCCTGGCTCTTCAGCGCCTGAGCCGGGCGGCGATTACTCCGAAAAAACTCGCACCTTACGCAAAAGAGATATTCCTGCACATCCATCCCCTCTCATAGAGGAGAGGTGAGAGGATCATGTCGGGACATATGCAGGGTGTCGTCGTCGCCGTCGGCATTCTGGTGATCGCAGCGATCATCGGAAGTGCGATGGTGCAGGAGGCATCCGGCCAGGAGACGGTAGGGGAGATGAAGAGGTTCTCCTCGGCCGAGGAGCTGCGCATCTACCTGGAAGAGAATGCACAGACGATCACGGGCAATACGACCGGCTACCGGGATATGACCGGCAGCGACGTGGCCACGGGCGCCGTCCCGCAGGAGATGGCTGAGAGCACAGACGCGCCGATGCCGACGATGGCGCCGACGGCGGCACCCGGGGGCGGGAGCGCGGACGACTACTCCACCACCAACATCCAGGTGGCGGGCGTTGACGAGCCGGACTTCATCAAGAACGACGGCAGGTACATCTACGTCATCTCCGGCGACACGCTGGTGATCGTGGATGCCTATCCGGCAGAGAAAGCGACCATCGTCTCCGAGACCGATATTGAGGGGCAGCCCGAAGAGCTCTTCCTTGCCGGCGACCGCCTGGCGGTCATCACGTCCGGGCAGGAAGAGGTGCTGATCACCCCAGACGGAAGCGCCGCACCGGTGCCGATCAGCCGCCGGATGACGCACGTCACCGTCTACTCGGTCAGAGACCGATCGCAGCCGGAGGTGCTCTCGGACGCCGCCTTCACCGGATCGTACGAGAATGCCCGGATGATTGGAGGGATGATCTACCTGATCACAGGCGAGTACGTGCCGTGGTATGGCGGCACACCCCTGCTGCCGGAGGTCCGGACCGGGAACGCCACGCCGATCTACCCGGACGTCTACTACCCGGACATCCCACAGCAGCAGTACCGCTACCACACCATCAGTTCCCTCGATATCCGCAGCGGCGATACGCCGGCGGCCGAGACCTTCCTGCTCGGCTACGGCAGCACCCTCTACGCGTCGCAGGAGAACATCTACCTCGGCTACCGGAAGTCGACGCCGCCGGTCTATGCGGAACGGGACGCCGGCGAACACCATGAGGAGACAGCCGTCTACCGGTTCGCCATACAGGACGGCGCCATTGACTATGCGGCGATGGGATCGGTGCCCGGAATCCTCTTAAACCAGTTCTCCCTCGACGAGTACGACGGCTATCTCCGGGTGGCGACGACCGTGCAGGGATGGACAGCGCAGGGCTCCTACCAGTACAGCACCGTCTCGGTCCTGGACGGGGACATGGAGACGGTCGGGACGATCGCAAACATCGCTCCCGGCGAGCGGATCTACGCGACCCGGTTCATCGGCGACCGCCTCTACATGGTGACCTTCAAGCAGATCGACCCGCTCTTCGTCATCGACCTTTCCGACCCCGAGCACCCCGGCATCCTCGGCAAGCTGAAGATCCCGGGTTACTCCGACTACCTCCACCCCTACGACGATACCCATCTCATCGGCGTCGGGAAGGAAACGGAGGCGAACGAGTGGGGCGGCGCATCGGTCGGCGGCGTGAAAATCGCCCTTTTCGACGTCTCCAACGTCAGCAGCCCGAAACAGATCGACTCGGTCGAGATCGGCGAAGCGGGCACCGACTCGGCGGCGCTCAACGACCACCGGGCGTTCCTCTTCGCAAAATCCAAAAATCTCCTGGTCATTCCCATCAGCGAGATACGCCGCACCGAAAATCCCCCAGGCAAATACCAGTCCTACACCCTCGACACCTGGCAGGGCGCCTACGTCTACGACGTCGACCCGGCTCGCGGCTTTGACCTCCGGGGCACGGTCACCCATGCCTTGGGAGATGCCCCCTACTCCTGGAACGCGCCCGACGCCGTGCGGCGCTCGCTCTACATGGACGACGTCGTCTACACCGTCTCGGAGCGGCGGATCGTGGCAAGCAGCCTTGATAATCCGAAAGACCGGATCGGCGAGGTCCTGCTCCCCGGCGGGCAGGACCCGCGGTACTGGTACATCTAACCTTTTTTCATGCCGGAGCGGTCCGCCGCTCCGTGCCGCTGTGTCGCCGGACGAGCTTGTAGATCTCCATCACGACGACCACGATCGACGCGAGGAGCAGAAGCGTTGCCCACTCCACCGGGCTGACCGGCGCGAACCCGAGCACGTCCTGGAGGAAGGGGATGTAGAGGGCGATGATATGCACTCCCTGGGCTGCGATGACCCCGGCGATCAGGAAGTAGTTGTTGCTGAACGGGACGCGGAAGACCGACCGGGTCTCGGAGCGGCAGTTGAAGACGTGGAAGTTCTCGAGCAGCACCATGAGGAGGACGACGAGGTTCCTGGCCGCACCCTCCTCCCAGCCGTTCGCGAGCAGCCATGCCCAGGTGCCGAGGGCGACGACGCCGATGACCGTCCCCGAGAGGATCGTCTCCTTCACCATCAGTTCGTCGAAGATCCCCTCACCGGGGCGGCGCGGCGGGCGGGACATCGCTCCCGGCTCCCCCTTCTCGAACGCAAGCGCCGCTCCCTGGATGCCGTTCGTCACCAGGTTCAGCCAGAGGAGCTGCACGGCAAGGAGCGGCAGCGGCAGGCCGACGAGGAGCGCCAGCAGAAAGAGCAGCACCTCCGCAAAACCCGCCGAGACGAGGAGATATGTCACCTTCCGGACGTTGTCGTAGGCGTAACGCCCCTCCTCGATCCCGGCGACAATCGACGAGAAGTCGTTGTCGGTGACGATCAGGGACGCCGTATCCTTCGCCACGTCCGTCCCGGACCCCATCGCGACCCCGATGTTCGCGCTCCGCAGCGCCGGGGCGTCGTTCACTCCGTCGCCGGTCACGGCGACGAAGGCGCCGGACGTCCGGAGTGCCTCGACGATATGCAGCTTCTGCAACGGGCTCACACGAGCGAAGACCCGGGTCTTTCCCACCCGGCCAACGTACTCGGGGTAGGTCGGCGGGCTGATCGCGTCGAGGTCCGCGCCGGTCGTCACCTCGTCCTCGCTCGTCGCGATATCGAGCTCACGGGCGATCGCAAGGGCGGTCGCCGGGTGGTCGCCGGTGACCATCACGACATCCACGCCGGCCTCGCGGCAGTGCCGGACCGCGTCCGGCACGTCGGGGCGGATCGGGTCGATGAACCCGGCGAGCCCGAGGAGCTGCAGGGGCGGCAACTCCGCCTCT
Organism: Methanoculleus frigidifontis; assembly: GCF_030464345.1. Taxonomy (GTDB): domain Archaea; phylum Halobacteriota; class Methanomicrobia; order Methanomicrobiales; family Methanoculleaceae; genus Methanoculleus_A; species Methanoculleus_A frigidifontis. The sequence goes on from NZ_VCYH01000004.1 coordinate 113,316, forward strand.
CCCGCAAACTCCCTGCTCCGACCCGTCGCGACGGCGATGACCCGGTACCCCTGGCCGGTCAGCACCTCGAGCTGTGCCTCGACCTGCGCCCGATCGAGCGGAACGGCCTCCCCGCCGAGGTCGGCCATCGTCTCACAGCGGGGGAGGACCGCCTCCAGCGCACCCTTGACCGCGACCCGGACGCCCCCGTTCTCGCGGTACCAGACCGCAGCATACCGCCGTTCCGACTCGAACGGGATCTCTGCGACCTTCTCCACGCTCTGCCGCGTCTCCGCGGGATCGACTCCCGCCTTGTACCCGAGCGCGAGGAAGGCGACGTCGATGGCATCGCCCTGATAGGTCCACCCGCCGTCCTCGCGCTGCAGCGTGGCCTCGTTGCAGATGACGGAGGCACGGACGAGCCGGTCCAGCCGCTCATCGCCATCACCGTCGCCCTCCCGGGTTATGCCGCCCTCCCCGGCGTAGCCGGCGCCGGAGACCGCAAACCGCTCCCCGGTCGGCAGGATCACGACCCGGGCGGTCTGCTGGTTCACCGTGAGCGTCCCCGTCTTGTCACTCGCGATCATGGTGCAGCTACCGAGGCTCTCGACGGCAGCCAGGAACCGGACGATGACATTCCGGCCGGCCATGCGTGCCGTGGCGATCGAGAGGGCAACCGTCATCGCGACCGGGAGGCCCTCCGGGATCGCCGCGACCGCAAGTGCCACCGCGAGGAAGAAGACCTCGACCGGCGGCATGCCCTGGGCGAGGACGACGGCGGCGAGCAGGCCCGCGGCGGCAAGGACGGCGATGCTGATCTTCCGCGAAAACTCCTCCATCCGGATGACCAGGGGCGGTTTGCCCATCTCCGAGGAGGAGGCCGTCTCCGCGATATGCCCGATCTCCGTAGCGATCCCGATCGCGACGACGACGCCCGTGCTGCGGCCGCTCATCACGGTGCTGCCGGCGTAGAGCATGCTCACCCGGTCGGCAACCGGGACATCGGGCGGCATGGGATCTGCAGATTTCTCGACCGCACGCGACTCCCCGGTCAGGAGAGACTCGTCCACCGCCAGGTTCTGTGCTCGCAGAACCCTGATGTCGGCGGGAATCCGGTTGCCGGACTCGAGCAGGACGATATCACCCGGCACGAGGTCGTCGGACGGCACCGTCACCTCTCTCCCCGCCCTCCGGACCCGTGCATAGACCATCAGCATCTCCTGGAGCGCCGCTGCGCTCTGCTCCGCCTTCACCTCCTGGAACGTACCGATGGCGGCGTTGACCAGGATGACAATGAGGATGAAAGAGGCGTCCGCAAATTCCTGAAAGAAGATCGAGATGATCCCTGCGACCAGCAGGATGTAGATGAGCGGGTTCATGAACTGGCGTGCGAAGATCCGGAGCAGCCCCGGCGGTCTGCGTGCGGGAAGAATGTTCTTCCCGTAGGTCGTGCGCCGCCGGGAGATCTCACCCTCGGAGAGCCCGTCGAGCGACGAGTCGAGATTCCGCAGGGCTTCTTCCGGCGGCATCGCATGCCAGGCGCCTGCCTTCCGGACGGACGGGGGCATGGGTTCTTCGGTCATTGGCGTGTACCTGCCGCGTGCGTGCGAAGCGCTGCGGCGTCCAGATTCCCGGTATGATCCTCCAAGTACTTTAGTCCGCCGGAGCGGCAGATCATGTCAGCAGCTCCGCGTAGATGTAGTATCCGGCGAAGAAGGCGAAGAAGAGCCCGGTGCCGAGCGTGAGAATCGCGGTGACGGTTGAAGGGGCAAGGGCGGCAGGGAGCATCCGCCGGTTCAGGTACAGGGCTGCAAACGCCACGACCGGGATCTGGACCGCCTCGATGATCCGGCGACGATCAGGAACGTCACCGGTTCGGGCCTGACGATGAGGAAGACCGCAGGCAGGACGCCCATCAGCCCGAAGAGGTAGACAGGGCGGTAGAATCCCATCGAGACGAGGCGGCCCGAGGAGACAAACCGGCGGGCGATGAAGATCGACCCCTGCCCGAGCATCCGCACCCAGCCGTCGAGGTTCGCGATCATCGTGCTCCAGAAGGCAAAGAGGGCGGCGACGATCAGCATCCATGCCCCGGCAGGCCCCCATACCTCCCCGAGGAGGCGGGAGAGGACCGCCGTCACGGCAGGGCCTTCCGGGAGAAGGCCTTCGGGCCGCAGGAGCTCCGCACCCAGGATGAGCAGGGCGAAGAGCTGGACGAGGACGATCGAGGCCGCGATGCCCGTGGTGATCGCCATGACCCGTATCCACTTCCGGAGCCGCTCTTGTTCGCCTGCGTCGAAGACTGCAGGATCGACCGGCTCAAACTCCTCGATGGACCCATCCCCCGCACCGAGGGAATGGGCGGCGCCGTAGCCCCGGGCCGGGAGCCAGTAGGAGTACCAGATGAGCCCGGCGGCGCCCGACATCAGGAACCCGAGCCAGGGCAGGATCTCGGTGTAGTCGATCTCCTGCGGCAGCGCCGGGACGATTCCGGCGAGGAGCGGCGCCACCCCCGGAAACTCGATCGAGGCCGCGACGACGAGCGCAGCCGTGATGGTGAGGGCCATGATGATCGAGGCGAGCTCCACCGCCCGGTAGCGGCCGGCGTAGACGAGAACGGTCGAGAGTGCGAGAAAGACGATCCCCCAGAGCCGGAAGTCGCCGGGGAAGAAGAGGATGAACGCCGAGCTCGTCGCGCCCGCCATCCCGACCATCGTCGTGACCGCGACGAAGAACTGCGGGAGCACCAGGAGCCAGACACCCCAGTTGGCGGGCCCCGGGATCTGCCGCATCCCGTGCAGGATCGACCCGCCGGTGGTGACGGCATAGCGCCCGATCTCGATCGAGAGCAGGGTCTTGAGCACGATCGCGGCGATCATCGCCCAGAGCAGGGCGTAGCCGTAGAGCGACGCGACCCGCGGGGTGAAGAGGAGCTCGCCCGTCGCGATGGCCGAGACCATCCAGATGATCCCGGGGCCGATCCAGGCGAGGAGGTCGCGGCCCCGGGGGGCGGGCGGGATACGGGCAGCCGTCTGCGTCATCGCCGGACCCCCTACCGGATCCCCTCGCCCGGAAACCCGATCGGCGCGTGCTCCGGGACCCAGCGTCCTTCGGCGTACGCAAGGTAGAGGGCGCTGTTCACGAGGCCGATGTGCGAGAACGCCTGCGGGAAGTTGCCGAGAAACGCACCGTCCACAGGGTCGAACTGCTCCGGCAGGAGACCGACGTGGTTCGCCCTGCCGGCGATCCCGTCGAAGATCCTGCGTGCCTCCCCGACTCTTCCGGAGATGCAGAGCGCGTCGATCAGCCAGAAAGTGCAGATCCCGAAAGCACCTTCGCCCCCGGGAAGGCCGTCGGCGGTGCGGTAGCGGTAGACGAGCCCGTTCTCGCAGAGCCGATCGAGCGTCCGGTCGATCGTCCCCTGCACCCGGTCGTCCTCGCAGGGGAGGAACTCCACAAGCGGCAGCCGGAGATTCGCCGCATCGAGGGCCTTCGAGCCGAACGCCTGGACGAATGCCCCGATCTCGCCGTCGTAGCCCTGCTCGAGCACCGCGTCACGGACCGCCCTGCAGGTCGCCCGCCACCGGGCGGTGTCGCCCGCTAGATCGTGGTGCTTTGCGAGATAGAGCGCCCGGTCGAGCGCGACCCAGATCATCACCTTCGAGTAGACGAACTGCTGCGGCCTGGTGCGGACCTCCCAGATCCCGTGGTCGGGCTCCTTCCAGATGCTACAGGCGTAGTCGGCCACACCGGCGATGAAGTCGAGTGTCCCCTCGCCGAGGCCCACGCCCCGCCGTGCAAGCTCGTATGCCGTGCTGATCAGTTCCCCGAAGACCTCGAGCTGGAGCTGCTTCGCCGCCGCATTTCCGATCCGGACGGGGCGTGAACCGCGGTAGCCCTCGAGGTGGGAGAACTCCTGTTCGGCCAGATCCTCCTCACCATGGAGGCCGTACAGGATCTGCGGCCGCATCTCCTGGAAATGCTCCTCGCTCGTCTGCTCCATCCAGAGGAGAAAGTCCAGTGCCTCCCGCTCGTGCCCGAGCGATATCAGCGCCTGTGCGGTCATCGAGGCATCGCGGATCCAGGCGTAGCGGTAGTCCCAGTTCCGCACCCCGCCGATCTCTTCGGGGACCGAAGTCGTCGGCGCGGCCGCGATGGCGCCGGTATCCGCACTGGTCAGGAGCTTGAGCGCGAGCTCCGAGCGGGTGACGAGCGGGAGGTGCTCCCCGGCCCAGCGGGGCGTCTGCACCGCCTCCTCGCGGCGCGCCCACTCCCGCCAGATATGCACCGTCCGTTCGAGCAGCGCCTCCACATCTCCCCGGCCGTGCGCCGCACCTCCGGTCCCCCAGCGGCAGACGAGCACCCGCCGTTCCCCGTCCCGCATCGTAAACCGGGCGTGGAGCCCCGGCCCGGATCCCTCGTCCCGGACCGCGGCACCCGCCACCCCGGAGAGGCAGAGCGTCTCTTTCCCCCCGGTGGCACGCCACCCTCCCGGTGCCTCCTCGATCACGGTCACGGCACGGCTGTAATCGAACCGGGGCGACCACTCGACCGCGACGTCGATATCGCTGCCGGAGCAGTCGAGGATGCGCAGGATCTCCGGCGGCGCCTCCGACCCGCCCCGCCCCTCGATCTCGCCCCGGAGCGGCATCAGGTCGGTCACGGTAAGCCGGGCGGCCCCGTCCCGAAACTCAGTCGCCAGGACGTTGGTGTCCTCGAGGTAGTGCTGCGCTCCTTCGCGGACGCCCAGAGCCCTTACCCGGAAACGGCCTCCCCGGCGGGCATCGAGCAGTGCTGCAAAGACGCTCGGGCGGCCGAGGGAGGGGAGGCAGCACCAGTCGATCGACCCGCTGCGCCCGACCAGGGCAACCGTACGGAGGTTGCCGATGGCGGCGTAGTCGGAGATGGGGAGGTACCCGTCCATGCCGGGGAGGACGGGCACCCATACTATAAAAAATAACTGAAGTCCGCTACTCGTGGATCATCGTCAGCATCATCTTGAACCGGGTCGCCGCGTGGACGGCGTGCGGGACGTTCGCGGGCATGATGATCAGCTCGCCCGCCTTCACCTGGTGTTCGGCGCCGGCGATCGTGACGGCCGCCTCGCCGTCGAGGACGGTGAGGATCGCATCGTAGGGTGCGGTATGCTCGCTGAGCCCCTCGCCTTCGTCGAACGCAAAGAGGGTGATCGTTCCCGATTTTTTGTAGGCGAGCATCCTGCTCACGATCGAGCCCGGTTGGTACGCGACGAGGTCAGCGGGGACGACGACTTTGCCGGTGAGGTTCTCCTTCTGTGGATCTGCCATACTATCTCCTCGTCTCTCCGGGTACTTTGTTTTTGCTCCCCGCCATCACGAGTGCCAGCACCACGACTCCCGCTACAGCCGCGATGACCGAAACCAGAGGATCGATCATCGCCGAGAAGAGTACGAAGAGTGCCGCCAGCACTGCGATGGTTGTCTCTGCCCGACGCTCCATGGATCTGCCTCGGAATAGTCCCGCGCCCGGGGCAATAATCCTGTCGGAATACGCATCCCGACAGGTTCCGCAGACCACCCGATTTTCCCCAAACTCTATCTTTTTTTCCCTGGTTCACGATATTGTACGCACGATCTGCAGATGTACTACCATCTCATTCTCACCGACGAGTGCAATCTCTGCTGCACCTACTGCAGAGGGAAGTTATTTACCACCGAGCCCACCGAACCACCCAGGGTCGTGATAGACAACGACCTCCCGATCGACCTCGCCGTCGATCTCGACGACCTGTATGCCTTCCTCCGGAAGGATCCTGAGGCAGCAGTGACCTTCTACGGCGGAGAGCCCCTGCTCCGGCTCGATCTCATCCGGAAGATCGCAGCGGACGCACCCGTAGGAGCGTTCCTGCTCCACACGAACGGCATGCTTCTCGACCGGGTGGAGCCGGCGCTGGCCGCCCGCTTCGAGACGATCCTCGTCTCCGTCGACGGGCCGCCCGCGATCACCGATGCGAACCGGGGCGAGGGTGTCTTTGCACGGGTCACTGAAAACCTCCAAAACCTCGTCCGGGGCGGCTATCCCGGGGAAGTGATCGCCCGGATGACGGTGACGGAAGAGACCGATATCGATGCTGCCGTCCGGTATCTCTCCGATAACGAGCACTTCTCCTTCTCCTCCATCCACTGGCAGATGGACGCGGATTTCTGGGACGACTACCACCAGCGCCGCTTCGCCGCCTGGGCGGAGACGAGCTACAACCCCGGCATCCGCTCGCTCATCCGAAGATGGGTGGCGGCCATGCGGGACGAAGGAAGGGTGCTCCGGTGGTATCCCTTCCTCGACACCATGCAGGACCTCCTCCTCGACCGGCCGAGCCTGCTGCGGTGCGGCTGCGGCCACGGGAACTACAGCATCATGACCGACGGCAGCATCGCCCCCTGCCCGATCATGGTCGGGATGCGGGAATATTACCTCGGCCATATCACGACCACCAGCCCCGGTGACCTTCGGAAGGTTTCGGTCGGGAACCCCTGCATGGAATGTTCGATCAGGGACTTCTGCGGCGGCCGCTGCCTCTACGCAAACATCACTAAACCGTGGCCGGACGAGGGGAGAGAGGCAGTCTGCGCCACTGTGCGGAACCTGCACGCCGCCCTCACAAAAGCCCTCCCGGAGGTGCGGCAGCTGATCCGTGCAGGAAGGATCGCCCTCGCCGACTTCGACCACCCGAAGTTCAACAGCTGCGAGATTATTCCATAGCGCAAAAAAGAGGATTATTCATTCTCAAGGGCGTCTAGACTCTCCTGGGCGCTCTCCACCATCGACCGGGCGGCCTTCGCCTTCGCGGCCACGATAGCGTACTTCCGCCCGTCAAGCGCTTCTTCCGCTTCGAGGTAGAGTTTTTCAGCCCTGTCCGCACGCGATTTCGGTTTTGTGATCTTGAGACCCTCCGATGCAAGAAGATCGATCTCCTCCTGGACGGCAAGCAGGTCGCCGTAGAGATCGTCGAGAAGTTCGCGCATCTCCTCTTCCTTCGCCTCTTCCTCTTCGCGTTTCTGGCGGCCGCGCTCGCGGAGCGCCTCCCGGGCTTCCTCCTGCCCCGCAAGGATCGCCTGCAGCTCGTCCTCGACCTCCCGCACGCAGGCTGCGAGGAGTTCTGCAAACGCCGTCCGGTTTTCCCGCGACTCTTCATAGCCCCGGTAGGCCTCATACGCCCCGCCGGCCGCCGCACCGCCGGCGATGTCGCCGACCATCTCGCCGCCGTCCCGCTCACCCCGAAGGACGCCCCCGAGGATGCTGCCAATACCACCGCCGGCGATGGCGCCCATCAGTCCGCGCCCGATCTCTTTCTTCTCGCGATCGACGGTATAGGTCACCCGGACGTTCTTGCCGTCCGGCTCTATTGCGAGCTGCCCCGTCTCACCGGTATGCCGGACATCCATCCGTGCCGCCGCTTCGGCGATCGACTGGTGTGTGATCTCGGTTCCTTCCAGCGCCAGATGCGACACCAACCGCTCGACAAAATCTCCGTACAGCGAGGAGACTCCCTGACCATAGTAGACAAACGCCAACGCAAACACCGATCCGGTTTTACAGAGGATAATCGCCTATCCTCAAAGATATACCTTCCGGGAACGCTTATCATCCGGGCGGCCCTACCTGAGGACAGAGTATGGCTCCGGGAACGCCGCTCCTCTGCAGGCTCGGCCTGCACAAATGGGGCAGAAAACGCGGGTACAACGAGTACGCCTCGAACGTCGTCGAGTGGGAGCAGCGGTGCGAACGCTGCGGCAAAAGGAAGCACTGGATCGAGACCAAGAAGGGACGGCGCTCGAGCGGGCGCAACCTTTAGATATCCGGGAGACAAGGAACTGAACAATGGGCGCGCTTCGATCCCTCTCCTGCTTCGCCTGCATCCTCGTGATGCTTACCGCAGGGTGGGCGCCGGCATCGGCGCTCGATCCCGCCGCCCCGCCGGCGGAGAACGTGACCGGGACCGCCGATATCCTTCTGGACGCATTTGCCGATCTGCTCCCGGCCTTCACCGACGATCTCCCCGACTTCATCGATCGCACCGCGGCCATCGCGGAGAACCCGGGGGACATGGACGCCGCCATGGAGGAGTACCGGGAGATGGGGGGATCGATCCGGAGCATCTACCAAATCTTCGACGCCGTGCACGACACCGTCGTCCGGTTTTCCCCGGGCGTCCTACCGCCCGATATCATCGAGCAGTTCGCACGCTCCGAAGAGCGGTTCGGCGACCTGGATCTGCAGCTCGACGGGATCCTGGACGGGTGACTGATGCGCCTGCCCGATCCGGGAAACCATAGGGCAATCGCGTTGGGGGAGGGGTTTGAGGGGAGAAGGCACGCCCCCTCCCCCGGCCCCACTCCCATGAAGACATCCCTCACGGATGCACTGTCAGTCAGCACACATTCGGTCTGATTCCCCGAACTTCTCGCGGGTATCCCGGCGAGATGTCTCCTGGCCGGTTATTTTCTGAACGCTCTGCCGGCAGAGAACGCTTTTTCCAGCACCTTGCCGAATCCGTAATACTCCTTCCGCATCGCGTCGTAGGCGATGGGGCCGATCTTTGCGACGTCCGGCACGCCGTCCTCGTCGAGGACGGACTCGTCGATCTTCACGTCCAGGATCTCCCCGATGAACTGCGTGTGGACACCGATCTCCACGGTCTGGAGGAGCCGGCATTCGAGCACGACCGGGAACTCCTCGATGTAGGGTGCGTCCACGAGCTCGCTTCGCACGGGCGTCAGTCCCGTCGCCTCGAACTTGTCGACGTCCCTGCCGGAGACGATCCCGAAGTAGTCGGCCTCGCGCACGTATCGCTCAGAGGGGATGCTGATGGTAAACGCCTGCCGCTCCATGATCGCGGCGTATGAATGCCGCGACTTCTGCAGGGAGACAGCAACGGAGGGGGGATTTGACGAACAGATGCCGCCCCATGCAGCCGCCATGGCGTTCGGCCGTCCGTCGCGGTCGTAGGTGCCGACGATCAGGTCGGGATGCGGATAGAGAAGGGTCCGCGGCCCAAACGACTTCTTCATAGGGGGATCGTGTGGGCTCTCGAACGTTAAAATGTTTTTTGGCGTGAAGCGGGTCTGCCGTCGACGGGAAGCGACACCCATCGTGCCGGTGGCAGACCCGCAGCCCCGGAACCGGGTGATGCTCTTATACGATCAGGTGCCGGAAGGTGCTGCCGAGAGCCGGCAGCGGATGCCGTATGCAGGTCTTCACCCTGCCACACAATGAGGTGCTCTCCCACCTCGCCACCCGGGAAAAGGGGCTCCACGAGAATGAAGTCACGACACGGCTGACGACCTTCGGGTACAACGAGATCGAGAAGAAGAAGCGGAAGAACTACGCACTGGAATACGCAAAGCAGTACACCAACTTCTTCGCCGTTCTTCTCGAGGTCGCTGCAGCGCTCTCGTTCCTCGCCGACGCCTATTCACCCGGCGAAGGCTACAACATCCTCGGCTTTGCCGTGCTGGGCGCCGTGATCGTCAACGCCACGTTCACCTTCTGGCAGGAGTACCAGGCCGACAGGACGGTCGAGGCGCTCTTAAAGCTCATCCCCCCGCTGGTCGGCGTCCGCCGGGACGGGGCGGTCACAAAAGTCGAGGCAGGGACAGTCGTCCCGGGGGACATCCTGGTCCTGGAAGAAGGGGATACGATCGCCGCCGATCAGGAGGAACGGGGAGGAGGCCTCGATAGCCTCGACCACGGCCGGGTCGCTCGAAAACGTCGCAAAAAAAAGCGCTCCGACCGGTCAGAACGACGGCGTGGTCGCCCAGACAACCGGCCAGGGAAGGAGCCTGCGTCGACGAAGACCGCAACGAGCAGATTCCACACCAGAAACCACTGCGGGCTTTCTTCTGCATCATCGGGAGCACCTCGGCGTTGAAGGTGGCGTTGGCGGGGCTCAAGCTGATCTCGAAGAGGTTGAGCCCCGCCACGATCAGGATGAGGGAGAAGAGAGCCATAGATGCGGGAGAAGAACCTTTAGGGGGCGGGGACAGAGCCCGCGCGGTACACCTATCCGGTCAGCGGATGACGATGTCCGGACAGATATGTAGGATGTCGTGGTGTACCGATAGTATACGTTGCAGTCTGTCCGTACGATCCGGGCATAGGATATATTTTTATATTAATATTATAATTTACCAGTGGTGATACTATGAAGTGGACGCGGGGAAGCCTTCAGGCCATCCCCGTACCGCCCGGGTCAGACGGTGCCGGTGAAGACCTGCGCTGCCGCCGGTGCGCAGGCGGCCCGACAGGGGGTGACGGGCCGTCATGCTCGCACGCGGCAGACGCACCTTGCGCCGATCCTGCCCGACCCGACCATCGATGCTCCCGGTGTGCATACCGCCACCCCACCATCGAACGGGTTCACAGTCACCACAGATCCGAACGCTACCACGGGACTCTGCCGCCGCAGCCTTCGCTGTCTCGTCTCCGGCGATCGAGCCGGAGCGGTTGAAGAAGAATGTGAGAACCACGCTCTATAAGGAAGACGCATCGGACGGATCCGGATTCAGATCCGCCCTCTTTTTCCGGCAGATCCCGCCTGACCCGGCACCTTCATAATAGCATTCTGTGATCACCGTGCGGGTGTATGGAGGTTGTCTCATGACACTCGAAGAATGTTGCAGAGAGGAAGTCGTGGTGGTCTCTTCGGAAACAACGGCCACGGATATGGCACGGGTCATGGAGAGCAGAAACGTCGACAGCGTCATCATCGTCAGCGGCGAGAACAAACCCCTCGGCATCGTCACCGATCGCGACCTTGCCGTCAGGATCGTCGCACGGGGCGAGGATCCGGGCACGGTGAGAGCGCGGGATATTATGAGCGGCGATCTCGTCACGTTCAGTGAAGGTACCGGGATCTACCAGGCGATCGAGCAGATGACGCGGCGGGGCATCCGGAGAATGCCGATCACTGGCCGGGACGGCAGACTGGTCGGCATCATCACCCTTGACGACATCATCAGGCTGATCGGCGAGGAGATGAGCAAGATCGCCGGCAACATCGAGAAACAGAGCCCACCAATTCCGAGGTGAGGGCGGAGGGCACCGCCGGCCACCCACCCGGCACACCTCTTTTTATCCGGTGCTGAGCGCGACCACCTCGCCGGTCTGGTTCACCGATCCTTCCAGCGCTCTGACGAGGTCCTCCCACCCCGCACCCGGCAGGAGGTGCAGGTCGATGTCCAGCGCATAGACCCGGAAGAGATACGCTTCGGTCTCCCCGCTCTTCGGGCACGGCCCCCGGTAGCCGACGGTGCCGAAATCATTCCTGCCCTGCACCGCCCGGACGGGAGCCGTCACCTCGGCGGTCTTCGGGATGCCCGCCGGCACCGTCTCCGCCGGTTCGACATTCCAGATCACCCACGCAGCCTTCGATTCGCCCTCTTCCGGGCTGCTCGTCGCCACGATCGCAAGCGACTTGATATTCGGCAGCACGCCCGCCACCCGGACCCGGGGCGAGGCGTCGCCGCCGCGGCAGGTGTGTTCCGGGGGAAATTCTGCAAAATTCAGGGTTACCTCCAGCGGTTGCATCGCTTCACGCTCCGCTCTGCACTACGGAGGAGGATATTAAAAAGTATTCGCCGGCCGGCATCACCGACTGTAGATCGCCACGGTATCGCCGAACTGCAGGACATGCCCCTTCATCGCCTCGATCAGGTCGTGTTTGGTCGCGCCGGCAGCAAGATCGAGCATACTGTCGAGCCCGTAGACTTTGATATGGTAGCGGTGGGTCTCTCCCGGCGGTGGGCAGGGGCCCCGGTACCCCAGCGTGCCGTAGTCGTTCGTCCCCTGCACCGCGTTCACCGGCGCCGTCACGACACCCTGCGGCGGGATGCCCTCGGGGATGGATGCCGCCGGCTCGATGTTCCAGGCGATCCAGGAGGTAAAGGAGCAGCCCGGTTCGTTCGGGCTTAGAACGAAGACGGCAAGCGATGCCACGCCCGGTGTCAGGCGCTCTATCCGCACCTCGGGTGAGAGATTATCGCCGTCACAGGTGTTCCAGATGGAAAACTCCGCAGCACGGAGTTTGACAACCAATTTTCCGACGGTGTCAGCCATACAGGGAATACACCGCAGGAGATAAAAGAGATGTGCCCTCCCGGAGAAGGGCTCGCAACAGCCACACTACAGAGACCCGGGAGTCGCCAGCACCTCTTTGCGCTCACAGACCGCCGCCGTCTCGCCGTACTGCGTGGCGGTCGCCTTCAGTACGTCCTCGAGATCGATCCTCGCAGCCCCGGGAGGGAGCTCGAGCTCCGTCTTGACGCCGTACACCCTGATAACATAACGATGCAGTTCACCCCGCGACGGGCACGGGCCGCCGTACCCGACCCGCCGGAAGTCGTTCATCCCCTGCACCGCAGCGATCGGATGCTCTATCCGGTTCTGCGGCGGGATGCCCTCCGGGATCCTGTCGGTCGCCTTGACATTCCAGATGAGCCAGTGGGTGAACCGGCCGCCGGGGTTGTCGGGGTCGTCCATGATGACCGCAATGTACGGCTCGTTCAGGCCCTGAATCGTAATTCCCGGGGAGATATCCTCCCCATCGCACGTATACCGCTCAGGGAACCGATCGAAGTCAATCTGCACCTGCAATTCCTGCATACCAGCACCTCTCTGCCGCACCCGACAGGGGCGGGGGATTGATAAGTATTACGGTCTTCGGAACGCAGGCCCTCTTCTCCCGCCCTCTCCCTCACGCCCCGGCCCAGGCAGCAACCTTTCTCCCGTAGGCCGCCATCGCTTCCCCGTACTGCTCGATGACATCCTTGAGTGCATCTTCGAACGCGACCCTCCCCGCACCAGGTTCGAGATCGATCGCCTCGCGCATGCCGTAGACACGGAAGAAGAAGCGGTGCGTCGTTTCCCGGGGCGGACACGGGCCAAAGTAGCCGATGCTCCCGTGATCGTTTGTGCCCTGGACAGCCGCGATGGGATCGGTCATCTCCCGCTCGGCGGGCAGCCCTTCAGGCAGGGTGCCCGTGGCATCGACATTCCAGATGAGCCAGTGCGTATACGTGCCCCCGGGCGCATCCGGATCCTCCAGTATAATCGCCAGATACGGCGTCTGAAGTCCCCGTATCCCGATCTTCGGTGAGATGTTCTCCCCGTTGCAGGTGTGCTTCTGCGGAAACACGCTAAATCCCGGATCGACGTCCAGCCCATCCATAGAGAAGTCCTCCGCGCCTGCATGGATCGGGAAGTATAAAGAGGTTGTGCCGGGCTCAGAAGAGCCCCATATCACGCGCCTGTGTCAGCAGTTCCTGCACCTCGCGGTCGGTGAGATCGTGCCACTGCGTATACGCCTGCGCGACGGCAAACGAGTAGCCGGTCCTGATGTTGAGGCAGACGACCAGATCCGCTTTCTCTGCCATGAACTCCACCGCACGGATCGAACCCGTCGGAACCGCCACGACCACCCGCCGGGGCGACTCCGCCGCTGCGGCTTCGACCGCGGCCAGCATGGTGTAGCCGGTGGCAAGCCCGTCATCTATCAGGATGACCGTCGTATCCTCAAGAAACGGTGCCTCCCGGCCGGCCGAGAATATTTCCAGCCGCTCCCGGACGTTTGCCCGCGCCTTCTCGACGGCGGTGTCGACCTCCCGGTCGGTCATATCGAGTCCGGCAAGAAGCGTGCGGTTCAGGAAGACCTGGCCGTCCCAGGTGACAGCGCCGAACCCCGCCTCGGGGTTCCAGGGGATCTGCACTTTTCTGACGACGGCCATCCGCATCGGCGCCTGGAGAGCGCGTGCCACCTCGATGCCAAGAGGAACGCCCCCCGCAGGGATGGGACAGACAACCGGTTTTTCCATTCGCTCGAGCCCGGAGAGCGTCGCTGCGAGCTGCCTGCCCGCATCGGTGCGGTCAGTAAAGACATACTCGCGGTTCCGCAGTGTCTTATCCTCGATCACTCGCCCCATGTCCAGCATACGGCGGGTATCTATCGGGCCTGAGTATTAACGCATTTCGGTCGTCCCTGCAGGAAGCACGATTGGATTGTGGAGTATTCCCGGGCGGCATTCCAGCGCCGCGCCGCTCATCCCTTCTCCGGCTTGATCCGCCACCCGCCCGTCGCAGAGGGGATGGAGTCGATCTCGGGCGAGTAGGGTTTGATATCCAGAACCGGCGTTCCGTCCAGGGCGTCAAGACCCCTGACCGTCAGGACATTTCCGTCCCGGCGGACGAGGTCGACGACGCCGAAACCGATCGGATTCGGCCTGGCCGGAGAACGGGTGGAGAAGACGCCGCGTTCCCGGGTCTCTCCCGGCGGCGTTGCAAAGAGCAGGCCCCGGTCGGCGCGGTCGAGCCAGTACAGGACGATCAGGTGCGACGCATACTCCACGTCCTGCAGTCCGGGTGCGTAGTCGTCAAAGATCCGGATCTCGGCCTCCGTCCCGGCAAGCCGGCCCTGGCGGGGAGCATCCCCCCGCACCCGGTAGGGCGAACGGACGACGCCGATCGGAATGCATTCCATTCTGTCTGATTCTTCCATGCTATCTCCTCCTGCTGCCTCCGGCGCAGCGATCGAGCGTCTCGTTGCAGAGCCTGTCGGCGACCCTGATGTAAGGATGATCCCGCGGAACGCTGATAAAGGAAACCTCTGCAAAGGCTCCGGCGTGCCGTATCACCTCCCGGTGCAGGGCGGCAAGGTGCTCCTTTCTGATGCGGTAGCGACCGGTGAGCTGCCGGACGACGAGTTCGCTGTCCGAGTACACCGTGACCGCTCCGCCGGTATACGTCCGTGCCTCGGCCAGGGCGTTGATGACCGCATGGTACTCGGCGACGTTGTTCGTGGCGATGCCGAGGTATTCCGATCGCGTCTGGACGACGGTATCGTCCCGCACGAAGACGAATGCCCATGCTGCGGCACCGGGGTTTCCCCGCGAAGCCCCGTCGGTGTAGATAGAGAGAGACGCTCCAGTCGTCATAGGTACATTCCCGCCATATACTCGAGGGTGCAACGTATTAGAATGCTGGTGTTCTCCCGCGGCATCGCCCCTGCTCCGCGGCGAGGGTAAACAACTTCACTCCACTCCCCCGCCCTCCGGCAGGATGCTAAACAGCGCGGATTGCACGCCGTTGACAAAACAGACGGCTTGCCCTCACCTATATGTTTTTGTGCCGATTACAGTTAATATATAGTAACTTTAATAGTACCAACACCCCCGTGGAGGATACATTACTATGGCAGATACGAATCAACCCACCAGCGAGACGTGTAGCGGCAACTGCGCCAGCTGCCCGTCGGCAACAAAGTGCGACGACCCGCGCAATACGCCTGAGGCTGGCCTTCCACCGAAGGCAAACGTCAATGTCAAGCACGTCGTTCTCGTGCTCAGCGGCAAAGGCGGCGTCGGCAAGAGTACGGTCGCGGCGAACCTCGCATTCGCCCTCTCCAATCACGGACTCAAAACCGGTCTCATCGACCTCGATATTCACGGCCCGAATATCCCGAAGATGCTCGGCATCGACGAAGCAAAACTGCAGTCCTACGACGGGAAGATCATCGAACCCGTCCGGGTGACCGGCACCCTCGGTGTCGTCTCCATGGCGTTCCTGCTCCCCGCACGGAGCACCCCGGTCATCTGGCGCGGCCCGATGAAGATGGCGGTGATCCGGCAGTTCCTCGAAGACGTCAACTGGGGAGACCTGGACTACCTGGTCGTCGACCTGCCGCCGGGCACCGGCGACGAAGCCCTCTCCATCGCCCAGCTTGCCCCGAACATCGCCGGCGCCGTCATCGTCACCACCCCGCAGGAGGTCGCCGTGATGGATTCGAGCAGGGCGGTAGAATTCATTAAGAAACTCGAACTGCCGGTGCTCGGTGTCGTGGAGAACATGAGCGGTTTTGTCTGCCCCCACTGCAAGGAGGAGATCGACGTCTTCGGCAAAGGCGGCGGCGAGAAGGAGGCGAAAGAGCTCGACGTGCCCTTCCTTGGGGCGATCCCGCTCGATCCGGAGATGCGCAGAGCTGCCGATGAGGGGCGTCCCTTCATCATCAGGACCGCCGAAGACAACCCAACCTGGAAGAGCATCAATACCGTTATGGAAGCCCTCATCAACGAGATCGAGGGCTAATCCATGGATCACCGGAAGGTTCTCCGAGGCGAGGGGGACGAACTCGCCATATATGCCACCATCGCCCGGGCGCTTGAGAACCTGGAGGAGTTCCCCTTTTTGATCGAAGCGATCTACCGCGAGGCAATGGAGCTTGGGGACGAAGACCTCGACCGCATCCGCTTCGCCCTCGTCCGCCTCCAGGTCTACGCCGACATCCACCGCTACGAGAATACCGAAGAGACCCACAAGATGCAGTACGTCGCACAGGTGCTCGAGCGGGTGCTCTTCGGCGGGCTTCTCCTCGAAGGGAAGGAGTCCGGCGATACGTGCCGTATGGGATGATACGTCCCACACCGCACATTTTTCACGCTGCCACCCCCACGCTACGTCCGGAGGAGCGATGACGACCGACCGGCAGATCATGGACGCAGCCCTCGCGAAAGCCCGGGACCTCGGCGCCACCGTGGCAGGATTCGTCCCGGCCGCACGGCTCGTCGCCTGCCCGTCTGCCGTGGCGGAGGGACGGGCGGGGTTTCACACCGCCCGGGGCTCGTTCATCGTGCTCGGGCTCTACCACGACCCGGAGCGGCCCGAGATAGATCTCTGGGAGAAAGACCGGGGGACGCCCGGCGACCGGATGCTCGCCCGGATAGGCGGCGCCCTCTCCCGCTGGCTCGCAGACGAGCACGGGAGAGCGGCAGAGACCGTCCCCTACCAGATCACTGACGGCGGGATCTACCTGAAGGACGCGGCGGTGCTCGCCGATCTTGGGACGATCGGGAGGAACAACCTCGTCATCGTCCCCGGCTACGGCCCCCGGATCCGGTTCCGGGCGGTATGGACCGATCTCGAACCGGGTGAGCAGGACCTGCCGCACCCGGAGTCGCCCTGCAACCGGTGCCCGGGCTACTGCCAGTTGTCATGCCCCCAGCACGCCTTCCCAAACGGGCGGTATGACCGGGCCGCGTGCCTTGCCCGGACGGACGCGGACAAAGCAAGAGCCGCCGGGCAGGCGTCGCCGGCCGACCACTGCCGGATCTGCGAACTGGTCTGTCCGGCCCGGTGATGGAGACACCCACTCTTTCTGCGGAACCCGAAAATTTCCGAGGTGCGCCGGGATCGCCGGACGATCGTGCTTGTGGACGGGGATGGCGCCGCAGCTGCATGGCCCCGGGATCACTCCCCGACGAACGGCGTTTTCCCTTCCGGCGCCGTCAACAAATTTTTTTACCCGGATTTCCCACGCGGAATCAAGCGGTGCACGAAGACGGCGCGGACGGAGGAACCCCTCCTCATCCCCCTTCCCGGGAACGGGACGAACCTGCAGGGGACATGGGCCTATGCGGGGCTGCTCAAAGAGTGCCTGGCGATCATCTGCGCCGACACGACGGTGACCGAGGACAGGTGTGGATGCACCACCCGGCGGCGGGAGCACCACCATATGGTTGGCCTCAAGGGTTGGCCCCAAGGGGTACAGAACCTGGGCAGATGGGGCAGCGGTCCGGCTCGAGGACGAGCAGGGCGAACATGGAAGGCGAACTCTCGTAGCTGCCGGTCGCGGTGGAGCTGGTCCTGGACGAAATCGATCTCGGAAATGTCAGGGTCGCGAAAGAGCGGCCGGTCCCATCCCGGGCAGTCTTTCGCCAGCACCATCCGATCGTCGCCCACCGGGACGATACGCACGGATGCCGTTTCCATTCGGCACGCCTGCGAAAATCTCTTTGAGAGACTTCAAAAAGCCTTGTTTTCCCAGCAAAGTGCGCAGACCGGTTACTTTCGCACCGCACATGCCGCAGCATTCATACGCTGCAAGCCGCTATACTCAGTGATGCCCATTCTGCCCTCTCGCCTTCTCCGGCCAAAGACCGTCACGCTCCTCGTCGGCACCGAGAATGCCCTGCAGGCAGCACTCGCGGGAGCGCTGCGGGAGCAGAGCGGCGATATCCACTATATCTGCCGGCGTGTCCCGCACCTGCTGCCGGCGCGTGAGCCGGAGCTGAGCGAGCGGGTCCGGGTAGTGCGGGCGGGCGATGCCGGGGCGCTGGCCTACACCGTCCGGCGGTCGCGGCAGAGCCTCGTCGTCATCGAGTGCGATCCCGGGTACCTCGTGAACGACCGGGCGGTGCGGACCGTCGCCGACACCTGCCGCGACCGGGCGTGCCGGGGCAATGCCGCGGTGCTGCTCCTCGCCGCGGGCATGGACGATATGCTCCGGAAACTGGCGATCGACCGGGTGCTCGCCGTGGAGGAGCCGCACGTCCGACTGCAGCAGCTCCCGCTGCCGGGCATCAGGACTGGTTGAGCATGATACAGGCATTCCTTTTGCATATTCCGGAATTTTTCGCAACCGTTATCCGTCCCGGTATGGTATCTTTCCATGATCCGCCATGAAACCCGGGAAAGCCGCAACACTCACGATCACGCTTCTCATTACACTTTTGTTTGCCGTTTCTGCAGGCTGCATTGGAACCGGCCAGCAACCGCCGGCATCACCCGTCGTCACTGCGGTCGCCGCACCTGCCGCTGACTGCCCGCCGCTCGTGTTTACGGATCAAGAGTTTGCTTTCGAGCTCCGGCGGACGCTCAGCGCCGCGTATTCGGGAGAAGCCGATATCGGCGAGTGCCTTGCCACTGCGTCCCGGATCGAGGAAGGAGACGTTGAGAGCTGGTACAGAGAGTGGAACAGGACCGCGGACGCCATCAGGACAGCAGGTGACGAGAGCCTCGCGGCCGGACACAGGGTCAGCGCACGGGAAGCATACTATCGGGCCGCAACCTATTATCGTACAGCCGAGTTCTTCCTGCACGGCGATCCCGCCGATCCCCGCATCGTGGAGACGTGGGGGAAGAGCCGTGATTCCTTCCGCGACGCACTCGCGCTCGATGCCGTCCCATGCGAGATCGTCGCCATCCCGTACGAGCATACGACGCTGCCGGGGTATTTCTATGCGGCCGACGGCTCCGGCACACCCCGGCCGCTGCTCATCGTCCAGACCGGCTTTGACGGCTGCCAGGAAGAACTCCACCCGTATGCGATGGAAGGGATCAAACGCGGCTATAACGTCCTGACGTTCGAGGGGCCGGGCCAGGGCGAAGTGATACGGATCCAGCATATCCCGTTCCGCCCGGACTGGGAGAACGTGATCGGCCCTGTCGTGGCCTATGCGGTGAGCCGGCCCGACGTCGACGAAGACCGGATTGCACTCTGGGGAATTTCACTCGGCGGTTATCTCGCCCCCCGCGGTGCTGCATACGAGCACCGGATCGCGGCGTTGGTCGCGGACGGAGGCACCTACGACGTCGGACTGACGCTCCTGCGGAACCTGCAGAAAGAAGGGGGAGCGGCCGCGAACCTGACGAGGGAAGACCTGCAGGAATGGCTGCAGACCGATCCGGCTGAGTTCAACGACGCCATCCGCGAGGCCATGGCGCACGATACCGGCACCCGCTGGCTGAACGAGAACGGGATGTTCGTCTTCAATGCCGGCTCGCCGGCGCAGTTCTGGGCGAAATGGATGGATTTTTCCCTGGCCGGTATTGCCGAAGAGATACGGTGCCCCACGCTGGTCAGCGCCGGCGCGATCGATCACTTCGACCCGGACTGGGTTCAGGCACAGGCACTCTACGCCCACCTCACCTGCGAGCGGGAACTGATGGTCTTCTCCGACGAGTACGGTGCCGGATCGCACTGCCAGATCGGGGCGTTCGCGCAGTCGTTTGCCGCCAAGTTCGACTGGCTCGACGATACGATGGGAATACGTGGATAGGGGCGGAACGCCGGCAGGCCGCTCACCCGAGAGATCTGCGGGTAATTTCCGGATTCCCTTTTCCCACCAGGATTCGAGATTTCCTAAATAAAGGGAGTTTTATACGAGCGAAATGGTACACTCCACCATGCGTGAAAGATTCCTCACGGCCGTCTGCATCCCGGCGATATGCATCGCGCTGTTCCTCTGTGCGGCCCCCGCCGCGGCAGAGACCGGCTGGGTGACAGAAGGAGTATCCGAAAATACAACCAGTGCACTGGGCGGGAAGATCTCCGGAGATTCCATCCTCTACCTCGGCGGGGCGGAAGGGATCGACCAGTCGCAGAACAGGATCTACCTCTACAGCATCCTGACCGGCGATCAAAAGATCATCGGCAGCCCGTCCGTGAATATGACCGTGACGGGAGAGGATATTTCAGGCGAGTACGCAGTATGGTTCGAAACCCCCGTCGTGGACTTCACGCTGAACGAAACCAGCGCTGCACCGAACCGGGTTTGCCTCTACTCGCTCCGGAGCGGTTCGACGAACGTCCTCGATACGCCGGACACCGCGGAGTGGCCGAAGATCGACGGCGACCGAATTCTCTTGACGGATGACTCCGGCGACTCGTGCAACGTCACCGTCTCCCTCCACGACATCGCCACCGGGACGAGCGAAGCGGTCTGCGAGCTGCCGATCATCGATCCCGCGGGCGTCTGCTTCGCCGGCGGCCGGATCGCATACCTGAGGTACGACGGCCTGTACCTGTATTCTCTCGACACCGGAGCGAACACGACGGTATTTCGCAATGTCTTCGGGAACGAATCCGGCGCCGACGTCGGAGACTATGCGATGGGCGGCGATTACCTGATCTACCTCAGGCATAGCGTCAACTATGCAGGTCCCGAAAAAGGCATCTCCGACGAACCGTATCTCTATCGCATCTCGACGGGAGAGGCGAAACGCCTCGACCCGAGAACGGGGGATTTTGCAGAGTCTTCGAACATCTCGAGCGCAGAGGAGAAGAACCTCCAGATCTCTTCACCGTTCACCGACGGAGAACGGATCGGATGGGTGTATTCCGAGAATTCACCGGGGTCGACGATCGTTCTCTGCGACCCGCAGACCAGAACGGTTGAAACGATTCCGTTGGACGGCCTGGCTGACCGCATAGCCCTGGATGGTAACCGGATGGTCTGGGTCGAAACGCACTTCCCGTCGTTCCACGGAGAGCTCATCTATGCCGAGGAGCATGCCGGCACCGCGGAGACGGCGCCTGCGTCCGCGCCCGGGTTCACCGCAGGCATCGGTATCGTTGCCCTCATGGTAGCGCTGGTGCTGCTTGCGGGACGGAGACGATGAAACTATACCCTTTTTTTTACCGCGCCGGCAATCAGCAGGGATTTACTGCAGAGGGTGACCGGTACGTATCCTGTCGAACATCCAGGTTAGGGGACTCTCGTTATTCATCCCGGCGCTCCCTTTCCACAGGACAAAGTAGACAACCGGCGGGAAGGTCAGGAGGCTGATCAGATAGGTCGCAATCACGATGGCTGCGGCAAGCCGGCAGTCGCAGCCGTATCTGCCCGCGACCACCGCCGCCACCCGCTCTTGCCGGACAACGAACTGCTGACTGCGCGAATCAGGCAGGATACGTGGGTGCGAAAATTTCCACCGATCAAAAAAAGAAGGGTTTTCGCGTGGAAAACCCGGGCCAAAGAACGCAGAAAACCCTGGATATCCTATCAGGAGTCCAGGATCGCTTCCGCAGCGTCCCGGTATGCTTCCATGACGTACGGGATACCGGAGACCTTCTCGGCCTCTTCCGTCAGCGCCATCAGGTCGCTCCGGGAGACGGTCTTTAAGTTGAAGTTCCGGCTGCCGGCCATGATCTGCTGCATCCCGGTTCTGAACTTCTGGGCATACGAGTAGATACCAATGGCGCCGAGCGGGATCTCGTCGATCCGGTCGTGGTACTTCTCCTTGAGGTCCTCGTAGTAGACGAAGATCTCGGGGACCGAACTGCCGTACTTGGCGACGGTCTTCGGGATGTCGCCGCTCTCAAGCCACTTGGCGATATTCTTGCCGGTCATGCCCGGGATCATGAGGGCACGGCCCATGCAGATCGCCTTGACGTAGGGGCTGCCCATGGCGAGCGCCTTGAAGGCGTTTGCCTCGTCGGCGAATCCACCTGCGATGGCGAGGTCGGGGACACGGATACCGCGCTCGCGGAGCCTCTCTGCGAACTGGTAGGTGAGCGCCTCGATGTAGAAGGTCGGGATACCCCACTCGTTCATCATCGGCCAGGGGCTCATGCCCGTGCCACCCGGCGCACCGTCGATGGTGAGCAGGTCGATCTTCGCTTCGGCACTGTAGCGGAGCGCCATTGCAAGCTCGACCGCCGAGTAGGCGCCGGTCTTGAGGGTGATCCGCTTGAAACCGATGTCGCGGAGCCGGTCGACCTCTTCGAGGAAGCCTTCCCGGGTCACGAAGCCGAGACGCGAGTGGCGCTCGAACTCCTTGAGTGCACCGTCCTCAAAGGCCTTCTGAACCTCGGGGAGAGTCGGGTCGGGGAGAACGACGTAGCCGCGGTTCTTCAGTTCGGTTGCACGGGAGAGGGTCTTGACCTTGATCTCGCCGCCGATGCACTTGGCACCCTGGCCCCACTTGAGCTCGATCGTCTCCAGGTTGTGCTTCGAGGAGACATACTCCGCGGTTCCAAGCCGCGTGTCCTCCACATTCAGCTGCACCAGGATCTCACCATAGCCGTCGTGGAACTTCTTGTAGGTGTTGATACGGCGGTCCATCTCGGGCGATTCCTTGACCTTACCCTTGTTGTCCAATACAAGTTCGGGGTCAACGCCACAGACGTTCTCACCGCAGACCAGTGTAATACCGGCGATTGCTGCACCGATGGCAAAGTGCTCCCAGTTCGCACGGGCGATCTCGGTCGAGCCGAGTGCACCGGTGAAGATCGGGACACGCATCGGGACCTTGATATCCCAGCCGTACTCGGTCTCCGTGTCAACGGCCGAGAAGACGGCACTGTCGGAGTTTGCCTCGACGCCCTCGGGGAGACCCTTGGCGCCCACGGCATAGCCCTGGATATTCAGGTGGGAAAAGTCAATAGGATAGTCTTTGTCTGCGCCTGCAGTCATTTCACCAAACGGCCCCGGGTAGAGGACTTCCCTGCCCCGGAACGAGGAGAGCCAGACTTCGCAGCTCCCCTTGCATCCGTCGACACAACGGGTGCACAGACCGGACATCGGAACGACGTTCCGCGACCGGTTGGTGGTTCCAATAGCTTCGTTAGCATTCGGTTGTCTAAGATTCATCGCTATACCTCACGATAGCGGTAACAAGAAAGTTCCATCCACAGGTAGTTATATGTTTGTTTTCCGCACCGGAGCGAAAACCAAAAAAGTATCGATATTCTTGTTTTCCCAGCGATTTTGGCGAGAATTCTGCAAAATAATGATCGAATGCCTGCGGGGCAGACGGGAGAGCAGCTGCTATCCGGTTTCTCTTCAAAAGAGGGGCATTTTAGATCCGGGAAAAAGAAGCGAGGGAAGGGAGTGGCGGGGATCAGTACGTCGCGAGGTAGCGCTCGAGTTCCCATGGGTGGACTGCCGTCCGGAAGGAGTCCCACTCGATCTCAGCACTGCAGGTGAGCGCATCCACGACGTGCTTGCCGAGCGCGTTGCAGACGACATCGTCCGCGAGCATGGCCTCGTTTGCCTCGTAGAGGTTCCCCGGCAGCGTCTCGATGCCCGCTTCCTGCCGCTCGGCGGCGGTCATGTGGAAGATATTCTTGTCCGTGCTCGCCGGGGGCTCGATCTTGTTGCGCACCCCGTCCATACCGGCGGCGAGCATTGCTGCGAATGCAAGGTAGGGGTTGCAGCTCGGGTCGGGGCTCCGGAACTCGACACGGGTGCTGTTGCCACGCGGGGCCGGGACGCGGATCTGCGCAGAGCGGTTGCTCGCGCTCCAGCTGATGTAGCAGGGCGCCTCATAACCGGGGACGAGCCGTTTGTAGGAGTTGATCGTCGGGTTCGCAACACGGGTGATAGCCCGGGCGTGCTTCACGAGACCGCCGATGAAGTAGTATGCGGTCTCGGAGAGCTGCAGTTTGCCGTTCGGGTCGAAGAAGGCGTTCTTCCCGTCTTTGGAGAGCGAACAGTTCACGTGCATACCGCTTCCGTTGATACCGTAGATGGGCTTGGGCATGAAGGTTGCGTGCAGGCCCGCCATCAGCGCCAGGCTCTTGACGGCGAACTTAAAGGTGATGACGTTGTCGGCTGTCTTGAGCGCGTCGCTGTACTTGAAGTCGATCTCGTGCTGGCTCTCGGCAACCTCATGGTGAGAAGCTTCGATCTCAAAGTCCATCGCTTCGAGCGCGAGGATGATGTCCCTGCGGACGTTCTCGGCGAGGTCGGAGGGTGCGAGGTCGAAGTATCCGCCGACGTCCTGGAAGAGCGTTGTCGGCTTGCCGTCCACCATCTTGAAGAGGAAAAACTCAAGCTCCGGCCCGGTATTGAAGACGAAACCGTCCTTTGCCGCGTCATCCAGCGCCCGCCGCAGCACGTAGCGCGGGTCGCCCTCGAAAGGCTGGGTGTTTGCCTTGTGTACGTCGCAGATGAACCGGGCGACGGCGGTCTCGTGCGATCTCCAGGGGAGAAGCGTGTAGGTGTCGAAGTCCGGCTTGAGCAGCATATCGGACTCCTCGATGCGCACAAAACCCTCGATGGATGATCCGTCAAATCCGATGCCGTCGGTCAGCGCCTTCTCCGCCTGGCTCACCGGGATGGCCACGTTCTTGGGCATCCCGAAAATGTCGGAAAACTGCAGTCGCAGGAATTTAACGTTGTCTTGCTCGATTCTTGCGAGCATTTCCGCTGTCGCATCTTTGGCCATATGGAAGAAAACTTCTATCCAATCACATAAATACCTATTGATACAAATACCAAAGGTACAGAAGTTCTGTAGCCAGCAGCGTACTGGAAACCATACCGAGCTTTATCACTAGTGATTGTAATGTGTGGCATAATTGGAGTTATCGACAGGCAGCGCCGGAAAATGGACGGTTCAGCCATCAAACGTGCTCTTTCCATGATGAACGAGCGTGGCAGCGGGGAGGGGGCTGGCTACGTCGCCTACGGAGCCTACCCCGAGTACGAAGACTGCTACGCGTTACACGTGTTCTTTGACAATATTCACGAGACAAAGCGCACACTCGAAGCGATGCTCGAGCAGTGGGGTCATATCGTGCACGACGAGCGGATCCGCACCTACGATCAGCCGAACCTGCGGACGGTCCACATCCCCTGGCGGTACTTCTTCAAGCCCTACGCCGGGCTGATGGCTCACAGCACCTCACCCGAAGACGACATCGTCTCGCAGATTGTGATGAAGATCAACACCGCTCACACCGGCGCCCTCATCTACTCGTCGGGCAAGAACGTCGGCGTCTTCAAGGCGGCGGGCTGGCCGGAAGAGGTGGCCGACTTCTACCGGATCGAGGACTACGAGGGCTACATCTGGCTGGCGCACAACCGGTATCCGACCAACACCCCCGGGTGGTGGGGAGGAGCGCACCCGTTCAACCTGCTCGACTGGAGCGTCGTGCACAACGGTGAGATCACCTCGTACGGGACGAACCGGCGGTACATCGAGAGTTACGGATATATCTGCACGATGTTCACCGACACCGAGGTGGTCGCCTACCTCATGGACCACCTGGTGCGCAAACAGAACCTGGACGCCGATCTCGCCGTCCGTGCCCTCGCACCCCCCTTCTGGGACGACATCGACCGGATGCCCGAAAAAGAGCAGGACCTGAACCGCGCTCTCAGACTCGCGTACGGCCCGGCGATGATGAACGGCCCCTTTGCGATCGTCGTCGCCAACCACGAGATGATGGTCGGGTTCACCGACCGCATCAAGCTGCGCCCCCTGGTCGTCGGGGAGCATGGCGACCGCCTCTACATCTCCAGCGAAGAAGCGGCCATCCGCGCCATGGACCCGAACGTCGAGCGGATCAGCATGCCTCCGGCGGGCAAGCCGATCATCGGGAGGGTCGCCCGATGACCATCGGAAGCCTCCCTCTCCGGTATAAGATCAGCATCGATCGCGAGCGCTGCATGGAGTGCGAGCGCTGCATCGACAACTGTTCGTACGGTGTCTTCCGACGGGAAGGAGATCGGATCCTGGTCGACTCGCGGAAGTGCACCGCGTGCCACCGGTGTATCGCCATGTGCCCCCGCGACGCGATCACGCTGGAGGAGTGTCCCTGCGACTACCGCAGCCACCCGCTCTGGACGCGCCAGGCCCGGGAAGCGATCTACAACCAGGCGAATTCGGGCAAGATCATCCTCTCCGGGATGGGCAACGCACAGGACTACCCGGTCATCTTCGACCGCCTGGTGCTGGACGCCTGCCAGGTGACGAACCCGAGCATCGACCCGCTCCGCGAACCGATGGAGGTGCGGACCTACATCGGCAAAAAGCCGTCCCGCATCGAGGTTATGCGGAAGGAGAACGGCGACGTCGAACTCGCTACGACCGTAGCCCCGAACCTCCAGGCGGAGACCCCGATCATGATCGGCCACATGAGCTACGGCGCGATCAGCCTCAACGCCCAGCTCTCCATGGCGCGGGCGGTCGCCGAGACCGGCACCTTCATGGGCACGGGGGAAGGCGGGCTGCACAGCAGACTCTACCCCTACCAGGAGCACATGATCGTCCAGGTCGCGTCCGGCAGGTTCGGCGTCGACATCGACTACCTCGAACGCGGGTCGGCCATCGAGATAAAGATCGGACAGGGTGCCAAGCCCGGGATCGGCGGCCACCTGCCGGGGGAGAAGGTCTGCATGGACGTCTCCTGCACCCGGATGATCCCCCTCGGGAGCGACGCCATCAGCCCCGCCCCCCACCACGACATCTACAGCATCGAAGACCTCGCCCAGCTCGTCCGGAGCCTGAAAGAGGCGACCGAGTGGAAGAAACCGGTCTTCGTCAAGATCGCAGCCGTCCACAACGCGGCCGCGATCGCTGCGGGTATCGCCCGGTCGAGCGCCGATGCCATCGTCATCGACGGGTTCCGGGGAGGGACCGGGGCGGCGCCGCGGGTCTTCCGCGACCACGTCGGCATCCCCATCGAGGCGGCCGTCGCGAGCGTGGACGCAAAACTGCGGAGCCAGGGAATCAGAAACGAAGTCTCCCTCATCGCCAGCGGCGGTATCCGGGAGAGCGCGGATGTGGCGAAGGCGATCGCGCTCGGCGCCGACGCCGTCTACATCGGCACCGCCGCGCTGGTGGCGATGGGGTGCCGGGTCTGCGGCAGTTGCTACCGCAACCTCTGCCCCTGGGGCATCGCAACCCAGGAAGAAAGGCTCGTCCAGAGACTCGACCCGGAGGTCGCGTCGCACCAGGTGGCGAACCTCATCAAGGCATGGACGCTCGAACTCGCCGAGCTGATGGGAGCGGCGGGTATCAACAGCATCGAGAGCCTCCGGGGCAACCGCGACCGTCTCCGCGGCTACATGCTCGACGAGAGCCTGATGAGCGTGCTCGACGTCAAACAGGTGGGGGCGTGAGCATGGGAAAGAATGTCACGATCGATGCGAAGGGGATGCACTACACGCCCCTGAACCGGATGATACGGCAGGCGGTCGCCGAGGGCTCTGAGGAGATCGTCCTCGAGAACGTCCTCGGGCAGCGGTTCATCGCGAACGGCCTGCGGGGCGAGGCGACGATCACCGTTCACGGTGTTCCGGGCGGCGACCTCTGCATGTTCATGAGCGGGCCGACCTGCGTCGTCCACGGGAACGCGGACCATGCACCCGGCAACACGATGAACGACGGCAAAGTCGTCATTCACGGCAGCGCCGGAGACGCGGTGGCGCACAGCATGCGCGGCGGCACGGTCTTCGTCAGGGATAATATCGGCTACCGGGGCGGCATCCACATGAAGCAGTACGATGAAAAGCGGCCGATCCTTGTCGTCGGGAAGAACGCACAGTCGTTCCTCGGCGAGTACATGGCGGGCGGCCTCCTCATCGTGCTCGGAATGGACGGCAGCACCTACACCGGCCGTGGCGTCGGGAGCGGGATTCACGGCGGCGAGATCATCATCCGCGGCGATGTCGATGAAAGCCTCCTCGGCGTCGGGGCGACGAAACTGCCCCTGACGGACGACGACCGCATGAGGATTGCCCCGGTGATCCGCGAGTTTGCGGAGGCGTTCGGCCTCGATCCGGAGCCGCTGATCAATGCGGAGTATACCAGGATCATACCGGCGAGCTCCAGGCCGTTTGCAGGCAAATACACGTGGGAGTAGATCAGATGGAGAAGAAGACATTCAAAGACCTCGAGAGAGAGGTCTGGCTTGAGGGTACCTGCGCCGGGTGCGGGGCCTGCGTCGCGGTCTGCCCGGCGGACGCACTCTATTTTGCACCGGGCGACACCCTCACCCCGAGAAACACCGGGTACTGCAAGGCGGGTACCGACGGCATTCTCTGCGGCGCCTGCTACGCCGTCTGCCCCCGCACCGCCCTCGCCCGCCCGGAGACGCTCCTTGGGGAGTTCGAAGAGATTACTGCAGCACAATCAACCTTTGCCGTGGAGCGGAAGCAGAGCGGCGGCGCGGTGACCGCCATCCTGATGAGCGCTCTCGAGGAGGGGCTGATCGACGCGGTGGTCACGGTGACGGAAGACCGCTGGACGCTCAAACCCTCATCGGCCATCATCACGTCGTCCGAGGCGCTCGTCCACCATGCCGGCAGCCGCTACGCCTGGTGGGTACCGCTCCTCGCATCGCTGAAAGAGGCGGTCGTCACCCGGAAGTGCCGAAGGATCGCCGTTGTCGGCGTCCCCTGCGCCGTGCAGGCGGCGAAGGCGCTGCGCGAGAGCGACAACGATCTCCTGCGCCCGTTCGGGAAGGCCATACGCCTCGTCGTCGGCCTCTTCTGCACCGAGACCTTCGATTACGCGCGGCTGATGGAGGGGAAGCTTCAGCAGGAGCACCGGATCGAGCCCTGGCAGGTCCGCCGCCTCGACGTCAAAGGAAAACTCGACGTTCACCTGCAGGACGACACCGTCGTCTCGATCCCCCTGGCAGAGCTCGAGGAGTGCGTCCGGCCGGGCTGCCGGGTCTGCACCGATCTCATCGCCGCCGACGCCGACATCTCGGCCGGAGCAATCGGTTCGCCCGACGGCTACACGACCCTGATCATCAGAAACGAGACCGGCCGCGGGTTCGTCGATCACGCGGTCCGGCGGGGACGGCTGGCGACAAAAGACGAGATCAACACGCAGCTCATCGAGCGGCTCGCCGGGCAGAAAGCGGCTCGAACTCCGTAATCATTCTCCATATCCTTTTTGCCACTCCAGACACCCGGTCGGCGCCGTCCGTACGAAAATAACAACCTTTTTAAAAAGTGGAAGGAAACGTACTTCTACCTGTAGACCAGGTGATTACCATGAACCGTGTATCAAAATTACAGCTGACACTCATCGTCTGTCTGCTCGCACTGCTGGCTGTTCCGGCAGTCGCGGCAGACCCTTCCGGTGCGGCAACCCTCGCAGAGGACACCTCCGCACCGGTCAACTTTACGTGGACACTGATCTGCGGGTTCCTCGTGATGTTCATGCAGGCCGGCTTTGCCATGGTCGAGAGCGGCCTGACGCGGGCAAAGAATGCGGTCAACATCATGATGAAAAACCTGGCCGACTTCTCGCTCGGTGCGCTCAGCTACTGGGCCGTCGGGTTCGCCCTGATGTTCGG
The DNA here is from genome assembly GCF_030464345.1 of Methanoculleus frigidifontis. Classification (GTDB taxonomy): domain Archaea; phylum Halobacteriota; class Methanomicrobia; order Methanomicrobiales; family Methanoculleaceae; genus Methanoculleus_A; species Methanoculleus_A frigidifontis. Next base: position 142,921 of record NZ_VCYH01000004.1, read on the forward strand.
CACTGCATCCGGGATCACGGGAATGATCGTCGGTCTCGACGGGTTCTTCCTGCTCGGTGACTGTTACGACGTCTCGACGATAGAACTCTGGTTCTTCCAGATGGTCTTCGCGGCGACGGCAGCGACCATCGTCTCGGGAGCCATGGCGGAGCGGACGAAGTTCTCCACCTACCTGATCGCCAGCGTGGCCATCACCGCCCTCATCTACCCGATCTACGGGCACTGGCTCTGGGGCGGCGGATGGCTGAACGCCAGTGACTTCATGGTCGGCCTCGGCGGCGGCTACGGCGCGCTCGACTTCGCCGGTTCCGGCGTCGTCCACGCCATCGGCGGCTTCGTCGGCCTCGCGGGCGCCCTGATGCTCGGCCCCCGGATCGGGAAGTACCGGAAAGACGGGACGCCCATAGCTATCCCCGGACACGCCCTGACCCTTGCAATCCTCGGTGTCTTCATCCTCTGGTTCGGCTGGTTCGGCTTCAACCCGGGGAGCACCCTCGCCGCAACGGAGCTTCGCATCTCCATCATCGCCGCGAATACCGTCCTCGCCTCTGCCGCGGGTGGAATTACCGCAATGCTCATTACCTGGTGGAGATATGGCAAACCTGATGTAAGTATGACCGGCAACGGCGTGCTCGGCGGCCTCGTGGCCATCACGGCGCCGTGCGCCTGGGTGAACCCGACCGCTGCCGTCGTCATCGGCATCGTTGCCGGCGTCGTCATCTACCTTGGCGTCTGGCTCCTCGACTGGGTGCTCCACATCGACGACCCGGTGGGCGCGGTCTCGGTCCACGGGCTCAACGGTGCCTGGGGCCTCCTGGCGCTCGGGCTCTTCGCGGACGGGACCTACGGCGTCTACGTGACCGACGGGCCGCTCGTGACCGGGCTGCTCTACGGCAATGCCGGGTTCTTCGCCGCGCAGGCCATCAGCATGGTCGTGAACTTCGCCTGGGCGTTCGGCCTCGGCCTGATCGTGTTCGCCGTGCTCAAGTACACGGTCGGCATCAGGGTATCGGCCTCCGAGGAGATCCAGGGCCTGGACATCGGCGAACACGGCGTCAGCGCCTATCCAAACTTCATAGCAACCGAACCTGCTGTGGACGGTGAAAAAGCATGAAAAAGATAGAAGCGATCATCAGGACAATGAAGTTCGAGGACGTCAAGCATGCCCTCGAGAGCGCGGGATTCGACTCCATGACCGTCACCGAGGTGAAGGGTCGCGGGCGGCAGAAAGGCATCGTCCAGCAGTGGCGGGGCGCCGAGTACGTCGTCGATATGATCCCGAAGACAAAGATCGAGATCGTCGTGGCGGACGGCGACGCGGAGAAGGTCATCGACATCGTAACAACCACCGCGACAACCGGCCAGATCGGCGACGGCAAGATCTTCGTCTCCACCATCGACGATGTCGTCCGGGTACGGACGAAAGAGCGGGGTGATACGGCGATCTAGGGTTCGGTCAAAACAGCGTCGCACCGACATTGCAAACCTTTGGGTGCCGGAACGGCACCAAACCCTCTCTCCCTCCTTCCTCCCCAGGATAGGGGGATGCCGGCAGGCATTCCCTCTCTTTCTTACTGATCTTCCCGGCATTCCATCTGATATCGCCGGATTCGGACGAGCGGTGAGGCATTCAGGAAGAACTCACCGAAGAAGAGGGAAAACTCCTCTTCCCAGCACTCCCGGCCCTCCCGAACCTCCCAGCCCGCCTTCATGGACTTGCGGACATGCCTGCCGAGCGCCACGTCGAGGAGGAGGCGGGAGCGGAGCATCTCGACAGCCCGGGTGAACCGCCGGGTAATCTCGACGTAGTAGCGCCCGTCTTCGATGAAGGGGCCCGAGAGGGTGTCGGCGGCATCGGCGTACTTCGCGGCGAACTTCCGGGCGTTCCCCGCCGACCAGACCGGAGGACCGAGATGGCGCCGTACCGCGGGGAGCGTGTCCGCCAGCAGTTCGAAGAGCAGCATGCACCGTTCATCACGCATGCAGACGTCAATCCGGTTGATCACGAAGTCACTCCGTTCGAGGAGCTCACGGACCGACTCGGCGGACTTGCGGAGCTGCGGAACGACGGTGTCGGCGGTATACGGGGGCGTCGGAAACGTAATGCTGATCAGTTTCGTGTTCCGCTGACCGAGAACCCGGACGAAATCCTCACGGGTCACCAGGGGATCGGGCGGCGGGATAAAAAACACCTCAACGGGATCGTCCAGGTACCCCCGTGCCAGCTCCACGAACTCGCTCATCCGGGTGAGCGAGAGGGCGGCAGCGACGTTCCGCTCCGGGTCGACGGGATCGACGACCACGAGGGGTTCGTCGAACGTCCGGGTGCCGTGCCCCTCGATATCGATAACGGTGCCGGGCTTCCAGTCCGCAGCGGCCTCGAGGAGCGGAAGAAATCCGCCATAGCGGATCACCAGAAGTTCGCAGAGATACCCGGAGAAGCCTTCGGTCATATGGTCGGAGCCGTAGACCCCGCCCGCCTTGGCAAACTGCTTGAGGAGGAGTACCTCGTCGCCGAGGCTGCCGATATGCTGCTGGATATACCGGGTGTGGAACGGCGTCCGGTCGACGGCGCTCTGGATCTCCGTGGCACGCTCGACGGCATAGCAGGGGACCAGATCGACGTCCAGCCCGTCGATCGTCGCGTTGATGTAGGGGTGCTCCGCGTACTTCTCCCGGCACGAGCCTCCGAACTGTGCCGCCACGCTCCGCGCAAGGGCGAGACCCCGCTCCTCCAGGTCCTGGCGCGGCAGCGCGGGATCAAAGAGCATGAAGATATCCAGGTCGCGGTCGCCGCGGATGAACGTGTCGCGGGCGACCGACCCCACCATCATCGCCCGGGCGAGGCCGCTTTGCTCGACCGCTGCGATCAGTCCCGCCCCGATCCTGTGGAGATACGCCCGTTCCTCCGGCTTCGGCCGGATCCGCTCGAGCACCCCCTCTTCACAGGAGCACCGGCCGGTCACAGCGCGACCTCCGCCAGATCCTCGTAGATTGAACCACGGGGAGTGAGGCTGCTCTTTTTGAGGGTGATCTTCTCGACGGTGAACGTGCCGACCGGGTCGCGGGGCGTACATTCCACCTGCCGGAGGAGCGACGAATCGAACTCTTTCACCCGGGTCAGGGTCACGTGCGGGCGGAACGGACGTTTCTCGCGCGGAAAGCCAAGCGGCTCCAGCGCCGCGTCCACCCGGGCGGCGAGCTCGGCAGACTTCCCGGCATCCATGATATCGCACCAGACCACCCGGGGCCGTTTCGGCGGGTTGCAGACAGCGCAGCCGAGTGTCACCTCGAAAGGATCGGCGGCGATCGTCCGGAGCGCCTGTACGATCGGCTCGATCTGGGCCGGATCGACCTCGCCCAGAAACTTCAGGGTGATGTGGAGGTTGGTCGGCGCGACGATGGCGAGCCGCCCCTTCGAGCGCGCGAGGATCTCCTGCGATTCACGGAGGCGATCCTGCATCCCGGCGGGCAGATCGACCGCGACGAATGTCCTGACCATAGTACGCGTACTATCTCTGCATCCACCTACAAATGGTGATCGCTCGTGATCATACCTGCTCAGTACCGACAGCCACAGCAGGATATTCCGCAAGAAGAATGCAGGCGAGCGCCACTGCCACATGCCATTTCATTCAAAAATGGGAACCATTTTTACGGCAAGCGACGAATGATCATCGATCGATTCGGGGGTGTCATTATACCAGATACATCGCAGTTTATTGTCTATACGCTTGAATTTTGTCCAAATTGCGAAATTTTAAAGGAATTTCTCACCACAAAGGGTGCCGGCTACACCGAACAGGATATGATGTCCGCCGAAGCACTGACCGAGCTTCGGATCAATGGCGTATTCGCTCAGGAAGCCCCGGTGCTACAGAAGGACACCTCGTTTTACACATCGCAGGATCTCTTTCCGGGAGGCGTTTTTCAGGAGAAGTTGGTTGCCGACCTGATCGCGGAGGCGTAAAGATCGTGCCGCGCAAATCGAAGCAGACGACGCTTGCCGGAGACTTTATCCCCGTCTTCCCGAAGGTTCGGACCTCCCGGGGATATCTCCTCGACTGGAACCGCAAAAGGATCATCCAGCAGGTCATCGAGGAGACGAAACTCGTCGAGGTCTTCTATGACGACGAGGGCGCCACGGACGATATCGCCGAGGAGGTGGCGCGGCGGGTCGAGAAGAAGATCCAGATGCTGGGGCTGCAGTCCCTCTCGGGCCCCCTTATCCGCGAGATTGTCAATATGACCCTGCTCGAGCGGGGAATGACCCAGTACCGCAACGTCTGCACGCGCGTCGGAACACCGGTCTTCGACGCGCACCTCATCGACGTCGGCAGGGGATTTGAGGCGAAGGACAACGCCAACCTCCAGGAGAACGCGGAGACTTCGCACAAAAAAAAGGCGGACAAGATCAGCAAGGAGCAGTACCTCCTGCAGCTGCCGCCGCACCTCGCAGACCACCACCTCTGCGGCAACCTCCACATCCACGACCTGGAATACTTCGGGACGAGGCCGTTCTGCATCGACGGGAGCACGGCCATACCAGTGCGGTCGGACGGCCGTATCCGGAGCGTCAGGCCTGACGAACTGCCGTTTGCAGAAGACGACGTGCTGCGTCCGGACGACCTCGCCGCTCTCACGCCGCAGGGCTGGCGGCGCGTCGTCAAGGTAACCCGGCGCCGGGTGGACGACGGGGAAATGCTCCGTATCAGGACATCGCGGGGTCGATCGCTCCTCGTCACCGGCGAACACCGGATCCCTGTCCGGTTGGAGAGCGGAATGGCGATCAAGCGGGCGGACGAGGTCCGGAGCGGTGATGCGCTCTATCCGATCACCGCAGCGGATCCGGTCCGCGGCGAGCCGGTCCGCGAACTCGATCTCGTCAGGGAGCTCCCCGCATCGGTGCCGGCGGACCTCCTCGAGAATACCTACGTCCACGGCGCCGCCGCATACTTTGCTGCGGTGGTGGAGAGCGGGCGGGCTGACTCGTTCACCGCGATCTCGCGCACTCTCGGGATCGAACATCGGAAACAGTGGTACACCCGCGGCATCATGCCGGTCGCGGTCTTCAGGGCATTCTGCGAGGAGTACGGCATCACCGGGTACTCCGATCTCACCATCGTCACGGCAGGAAGCGGGCACGAGCTCCCTGCAATCTTCCCGCTCACCCCCGAGTTCGCCCGCCTTCTCGGCCTCTTCGTGGCCGAAGGGAACTACAACGTATCCCATGCCGCGGGGCAGTACAACCTCGCGATCACCGAGAACCGGCAGGCGGCGGCCGTCCAGGTCGCGGCACAAAATACCCTTGCGACCTACGCGACGCTTACCGGCGGCAACCCGGACACGACAACCATCTACGGCGTCCCGGTCGAGCGGAGCCGCGCGATGCAGGTCTACTTCGGCGGAAAGACACCCTACCTCCTCTTCCACTACGTCTTCGGGATACCCGAAGGGAGCGCAGGAAAACGCCTTCCCTGGATCGTCTACCACCTCGACGATGTCCTGCTGCACGAGTTCCTCTCCGGCCTCTTTACCGGCGACGGTTCCGCGTACTACCGCCCGGAGAAGTCCGACTGCATCGTGAACTACACGACGGCATCGGAGACGCTCCGCCAGGAGCTCGCGCTCCTCCTGACGGCCCTCGGCATGCAGCCGCAGATCGTCGAGCTCTACCGGGGCGACTCCAGTCGGCGGACGCTCTACCGCATCCAGCTCTATGACCGGAAGAACATCGAGACCTTCGCACGCTACGCCTCGTTCCTCGACGGCCGCCAGGACCATATCGACACATTCCTCTCGCAGGTTCGGGGAATACGCCGCATCGGGAGAGACGAGCGGGTTACCGCGATCGAGCCCGCGGAACCGTCAGGAGCATACGTCTACGACCTCTTCATCGAGGGGGACGGGAGCGAGGAGAGCCACACCTTCTTCGCCTCGGACGGCCTCCTTCTCCACAACTGCCAGGACTGGGATCTCCGCTACTTCTTCTACTACGGCCTGATGCCCGACGGCAACGGGACGAAGGCATCGGTCGCCGGGCCTGCAAAGCGCGCAGAGGTGGCGGTCCTGCACGCGGTCAAGGCGCTCGGGTCGGCGCAGACGAACTTCGCCGGCGGGCAGGGCTACTACAACTTCCTCACCTTCATGGCGCCCTACTTCGAGGGAATGGCCTACGAGGAGATCAAGCAGCTCATGCAGATGTTCGTCTACGAGATGACGCAGATGATGGTCGCCCGGGGCGGCCAGGTCGTCTTCTCGTCGGTGCAGCTCTCACCCGGCGTGCCTACCCTCTGGAAGGACAAGCCCTGTGTCTCTCGCGGCCTTGTCTGGGACGGCACAGAGGGCGCACCCTTGCGGACCTACGGGGAGCTCGAGCGGGAGGTGCGGCTCCTCTTCAAGGCGCTGATGGAGGTGATGCTGGAGGGCGACTACTGGGGCAAACCCTTCAGTTTCCCGAAGCCCGAGATCAGCATCGAGCCCGACTTCATGACCGAGGACGAGGAGTTCAACCGCGACAACCCCGACATCCCCACCTACCAGGATCTCTACCTGATGACCTTCGAGCTCGCCTCCAAGTTCGGCACCCCCTACTACGACAACCAGATCCCCCCCTACCGCGGTGCAGGGGAGGGGATCTCGTGCTACCAGTGCCTTGCCGGCGACGAGCTCGTCCCGGTCACAGGGCCGGACGGGAGGATGCGCATCACCCGGATCGAAGACCTCTTTGCCGAGGCGGCCCGAAACGGCAGGCGGATCGATCCTCTCGGGACGGAGTTCGCCTACTACGATGCACAGACCCCGAGTGCCGACCCGGTCGGCATGAAAGCTTCTCTTCGCCCATTCCGCGGGGTGATGCGGCGAAAATATGCAGGGGAGATGCTCCGGATCACTCTCGACTCGGGGCGACGGATCACCGTCACCCCGGATCACCCGGTCTTCGCCCTGGAGAAGGGGACGTTCACAAAACGGACGGCGCGCGAACTCCGCACCGGCGACTACCTGCCGGTGCTCAGGAACACCGACTTCTGCGACGAACCCCTGCGGGAGATCGACGTCGCCGTGCTTCTCCGCGATGCCGGGCATGCGGACGAGATCGTCGTCCGGGACGGCGATGTGAACATCCGGAACGCAAAACGCCGCGGCCTGCCGGAAAGCCTCCCAGTAACCCGGGAGCTCGTCAGGTTCCTCGGCTACTACCTCGCCGAGGGGTGTAGCGACGCGAGCGGGCGGCGGTATACGATCAGGCTCTCGTTCGGGAAAGACGAGACAGACCTTATCCGGGATGCGGCGGCATGTATCAGGACGGCGTTCGGATACGATGCGCTCGTCCAGGAAGAGAAGACCGCCGTCAACGTCACCATCAACAGCAAACTCCTCTATCTTCTGCTCGACGCCCTCGGGTGTGGCAGGTTCGCCGCCGGGAAGCGTGTGCCGCACCTGCTCTTCAATGTCGACCGCAACCTCGTGGGCGCGTACCTCGATGCCGCGTTCCGCGGCGACGGGAACATCGATATTCAGACGACGGAGCAGGGCTCCTCCATCCACCGCGCCCGCGGCATCCGGATGAAGGTTGTCTCGCGTGAGGCCGTCCAGACGCTGGTCTGGCTCGCCCAGCGTATCGGCGTCCGGATGAACTACGTCGAGGAGACACGGCCTGTCACGCACCCGCAGACGGGCAGGCCGTATCCCCTCACGGCCTACACCTGCAGACTGACCGCCCAGGATCAGATCCGGCAGTTTGCGGAGAAGACCGGATACGGCGGGGCGGCGGTCACGGGTACGGGAAGGCGGACAGGAGGGATCTTCACCCGCATGCCGATCGAAGCAAGCGGCCTTGCCTATACCGATCTCACCTACGCAAGCCAATACGCGGCATCGGGATTCGGGCAGGTGCAGGTATCGCTCATCCGCCCCGAGGCGCAGACAGGACAGGTACAGCGGCTCATCGACGGCGACCTCCACCCGGTTCGCGTCCGGTCGATCGAGGCAGTACCTTGTGAAGGATACGTCTACGACCTCGTCGATGTTGCGGGAACGCACACCTTCTGCAACGCCCTCGGAGTCCTGACCGGCAACTGCTGCGCATACCAGTTCTCCTCCGTTGCCGAGAAAGACGACCAGTTCGAGGACAAACTCTACTTCCGGGACGGGAAGCACTTCTCCATGGGCTCCTGGCAGGTGATGTCGATCAACTGCCCGCGGGCGGCATATCTGGCGGAAGGCGATCAGGAGCAGCTCTTTGCCGAACTCAAAACGCTCATGGACATCGCCGTCGAGCTCTTCCGGATCAAACGGCGCTGGATGTCGCTGATCCGAACCAACGGCCGGATGCCCTTTGCCATGCAGCGCCCGAAGGACCCGAACACCGGGGAGCGCGGCGCGATCGCCGTCGACCTCGAGGGGCTCGTCTACACCATCGGCGTCGTCGGCGTCAACGAGATGGTGCAGCATTTCACCGGCTCCCAGCTCCACGAGTCAAAAGACGCCTTCCGGCTTGCCGTGCGGACGATGACCGAACTCGAGATGTACGCACGCGAACTCTCGGAGCGCCACGGCATGACGATCGCCCTCGCGCGGACACCCGCCGAGACGACCGGCCAGCGGTTCGCCGTCGCGGATCTGCTCGACGAACGGTTCCGTGACCACGCCATCAAGGTCGTCAAGGGCGACGCAGAGCAGGCGCTCACGATGCTCGGCACGACGCTCGACCTGCCGATCTATTACACGAACGGGACGCACGTCACCCCCGCAGCCCCGGTCCCGCTCACCAAACGGATGGAGATCGAGCACGTCTTCTTCCCGATCGTCGACGGCGGAAATATCTTCCATGTCTGGCTCGGTGAAGCACGCCCCGATCCGCGAGGTCTGATGGAGATGGCGATGAACCTCTGCCGCAGGACGCAGATCGGCTACTTCGCCTTCACCCGCGACCTGACCGTCTCCTTAAAGGAGTTCCAGGAATACCGGCGCGAGGCTGCAGGGGCGGAGACCGGCATCGAAATCGCATCCCCCGACTACCGGTCGAGTGCGTAAATCCGGCCAAACCCTCTTTTCCGATAGGTTCTTCTGATGGGCGGGAAGAGAAGAGATATACGTATGATCGGCATAGATGCGCCCCTTCTCGCCATCGATATCGGCAGGGGAACGCAGGACATTCTGGTGTACGATCCTGACCGGCCGCTTGAGAACAGCATCAAGCTCGTGCTGCCGTCCCCGACCGAGGTTGTGGCGGCGGCAATCAGGCAGGCAACGCTCCGCGAGCAGCCGGTGTTTCTGGAAGGCCACCTGATGGGCGGCGGGGCGAACGTGAAGGCGGTGCGGCAGCATCTGGCCGCCGGGCTTGCGGTCTCTGCGACCAGAGAAGCCGCAGCGACCATTCACGACGATCTCGATCGTGTCCGCGCCCTCGGCATCCGGATCGCCGACAATGCACCCACCGATGCGGTTCCAATTCACACGACCGATTACATGGAGCGGGAACTGCGGGCGACGCTTGAGATGTTTGCGGTCGAGTACCCGGCGAAGGTCGCGGTGGCGGTGCAGGATCACGGGTATTCACCGCACCGCAGCAACCGGATCCGGCGGTTCGAACTCCTGCGCGAGCGGCTCGATGCAGGCGACTGGCACCTCGACTCCCTCATCACTGAACCACCGCTGCCCGATATGACCCGGATGCGGGCAATCCTGAAACAGGCGCCCGGCGCGCTCGTGACCGACACCGGCCCGGTCGCTCTCATCGGAGCACTCTGCGACCCGTGGGTGCGCTCCCGGGCGGACGACGGGATCATCCTGGTCAACGTCGGCAACGGCCATACCCTCTGCTGCACCCTGAAAGGCGAGGAGATCTACGGGTTCTTCGAGCACCACACCGCGTCGCTCGACCCGCACAAACTCCAGCACTATATCTGGCGGCTTGCAGACGGACTCCTGACAAGCGAGGAGATATTCGATGACGGTGGACACGGCGCAGCGGTGAGAAAGCCGCTCTTCACCGAGATCATCGCCGCCACCGGCCCGAACCGGCAACGCTTCCTTCCGGATGCTTACCAGGCAGCGCCCTTCGGCGACATGATGCTGACCGGGAGCTTCGGGCTCCTGAAGGCGTGGGAACGGATCCGGCAGGGATGAACCGGCAGGTTCACCCGAGCACCGCGTGAACCGTTCCCTGGAGCCATCCCACCATGTTTACAAACGCAGCGATAATACCGTCGAGAGGCGATGCGCCGGTCGCCTGCAGTGGTTGTGCAGGCGACTGCAATGCATACAGACGCTGCAGATCCTCTTTTGACAGGCTCTGGAGTTGGAGAAGGTTCGAGGCGGACGCAGCGAGTATCTCGTCCTCGCTCACACCGCGCTGCCATGCATCATTCAGCGTCTCCGACGCCTGCATGGCCGAAGAGCTCATCCCCACCAGGGTGTAGCAGTCGGGAAGGTCGGGATACGGCCCGTCACGCGCCATCGCGGGGCGGACGGTGATGACCGGGTCGGAGACGACCGATGCGAACGCCTCGTCCCGGCCATCGGTGAAGACGTAGGCGCGGAACGAAAACATCCCGGGATACGCGGTCATATTGGTTATCTTCCCCTTTTCCGTGGCAGTCAGATTTTCCAGGGCGATTCTCCCTACGAGCGTGGTGACATCGAAACTCCAGGCACTCCTCTCACCGGCCATCAAAGTCGCCGGGGCCGCAGCCCGCGTGATCCGGTAGACCCCCGTCTCACCCGGAGGAGGCGCGAGGACGACAAAGATGGGGTCATCCCCTGCGAACGATCGGTTATAGGCTTCCAGGGTCACCAAAACCCTGAATGTCTCTTCTTCAAGCGCTACCCGGGGTTCGCCCGATGACAGCATACTCTCGTTCAACAGCCAGGAGAGATAGGCAACCTTGGTGCCGTTCTCCATGATCCCGATCGAAGCGGGCGTATGGGTCACGTAGACGCCCATGCCGCGGATGCGGAGATCTTCATCGGGCGGGGCGGCGGATTCCTCCATCGGCAGGAGCGTTGCTGCAGGGGCCGTAGCGCCGGGAACCGGGGTATGCGAACTTTCCCCTCCCCATACCAGCACGGCAGGCGTTGTGGGAACGGCCGCAACGAAGCGGGAGGCCCCGGACGAAGATGCAACCGGGGTGGCACGGGTCGTCAGCGGGCGATCGATCTCATTCGCCGGATCGGGTGTTATCACCGGAGATGCTCCGGTATCGTCATTCTCTGTAGGCACCTGCGTCGGTGCGGTGGTCGTTGCGGTCACGGCCGGTGTTTCTGTCCCGGCCGGCGCCGTGGTCACCGGCTTTGTGGTCGGTGCTGTTGTCGTCGGGTTTGTCGTCGGGGAGGTGGTCGGAACCGTTGTAGTCGGGGAGGTGGTCGGAACCGTCGTAGTCGGGGAGGTGGTCGGAACCGTTGTGGTCGGGGAGGTGGTCGGAACCGTCGTGGTCGGGGAGGTGGTCGGAACCGTCGTGGTCGGGGAGGTGGTCGGAACCGTTGTGGTCGGGGAGGTGGTCGGAACCGTCGTAGTCGGGGAGGTGGTCGGAACCGTTGTGGTCGGCGCCGGAGAAGGAGTTGGTGTTGCGGTCGGCGTTGCCGGAGTTTCCGGCACCTTCTGGGAAGGAGGGGCGTCACCACCCGGCACGCGTTGTCTCCGCTCATCATCCCTGTCATCGCCCTCCGCAGTATCCTCACTTGCCCAGTAGGTTGCCCGGATGACCATACAGGAGGGGAGCAGAGGGCGGATCTTGTCAGCCGCTGCGGGCAGGGACGAGAGCAGACCCGGAGCATCCGGGCAGCCAGACCCACGATCAGGGAGAGAAGACCAGGGGAGCACCCCAACGCCGGAGATCACGACCAGTACCAATACCATTGCCAATACCCGCATCATGGTGCACCCACACCTCCTAAAAGCGGGCTCAGACAGTAGAACGTGAGGATTGCTCTCAGAAAATCGAGACTGGAACAGAAGCAAAGCCCGCCTTCACGGGAAGGGATAATACATACACGGATATAAATACCTTTCTAAGTATAAGCAAATTAATATAAAATTCGTTGAATATTTATCTGCATGAGGTGCATCGGAAGCACCAACGAATGCAGGACGCCGATCATGCAGGAACGATCAAAGAAAAAAGAAGATGCGATCAGGAATCTTCGTCCTGCACCAGCTGGACGTCTGCAATATTGTGCTGCCGCTGGGCGAGAACCTTCGCCTTGAAGATGTTCTTCCCGGCCTTCCCGATTGCGAGCCCCCGATCCTCGTCGCGAACACTGACGTGGGCGATGGACTGGTCATCCTCCTCACCTTCTTCAAATTCGATATCAGTCACCTGAGCGGGCAGGAAACAGTTCTTCAGGAACTGGGTCGGGTCGTTCGCGTACTCGACGACTTCAATCCGCTTTCCAAGCGCATCGGAGGCTTTCTTGATGCTTGAACCGCTTTTACCGATTGCAAGACCCATATCTCCGGGATTGATCACAAAGATGATGCGTTCGTTGCGCCCGTCCACAACACAGTCGCGGCTCCCGGCTCCGGTGAGGCTCTCGAACTGCGAGATGAGACGCATACACTCTTCCGTCAGTACAACCTGGGCCATGTTACACTCTCTTGACATTCAGGATGTCGGACTCACCCGGCTCGATGACCGTGAGAGCGCTGACAACAAAGGGCATACCACACGCTTTTCCGAGCTGAACGCTCGATCCGCTGTAGACATAGACGGAAGTCTCTTCGTGTTCGTTGATAAATTTTTTAAAGGCTTCAGGACAGTTCTCGGCCACGACAACGAGCTTGGCCTTGCCTTCCTGAACGCATTCCCGGGTCTTGTTCTGACCGAGGAATACAGTGCCCGTTTTTACGGCTTTCCTTAATGAAGTGTTAAAATCCATTTACGATTCTCCTCGTTTTACAGATTTACAGATCTTGCAATGAGTTTTACGTCTCCGGTTCCAAGTTGGATGGGTTGACCGACGATGACGTTCTCCGTCACGCCATTCAGCTCGTCCACCTCGTTTGCGATGGCCGCATCCAGGAGATGGTTGACCGTCACCTCGAACGCCGCGCGCGAAAGAACACTCTCCTTCTCACCGGCAATACCGTGGCGACCGATCTGCTTCACCTCCCCCTCCATGCACATCATGTCGGCGACGAGCATGATATGCCGCACGTCGACCGAGATACCCTGCTCGTTCAGCGTGCTCAGGGCTTCCTGGATAATGGCGTTCCTGCCGGCCTCGATGCCGAGCACATCCGCGATCTCGCTGATGTTGTTGCTCCGCGTCCTGGCGGTGTCGACCCCCTCAACCTGGAAGACATCCTTAAGATTGGAGCCTTCAGTATAAAGGATATACTCTCCGTCCTCTTTTCTGACGACCACACGCTCGATGTCATCGATACCCTGAACGATGACCACACGAACATGCTCCGCCAGCTGGAAGAGGTTCTGGTAGCTCTCGCGGTTCTTCGGGAGGAAGGTGATCATCGCTTTCTTCGCGTCACCTTCACTCTCGAAGTCACGGAAGTGCCGGCGCTCCCGGATCTTGCGCGGAGCTATCTCCATGATATCCTCCACGCTGATCTTCCGCCGGTCGCAGACCTGCTTATTCAGCTGCACGAGCACCTGCATGTTCTCCATGTCGATGGTGATATCACCGAACTCATGGAGCGGAGCGGCCTCGATCTGCCAGCTGACCTCCCGGGCGCGGTCACGGTTGCCCGCCCAGTCGTTCTGGAGGAAGACCGCCATCGTCGGTGTGCTCGGCTCGCGCCGCGCATCCATGATCTCGATGAGCCGCGGAAGACCCAGCGTGACGTTGATCTCGGCCACACCCGCGTAGTGGAACGTACGCATTGTCATCTGCGTACCGGGCTCGCCTATCGACTGGGCTGCAATGACCCCGACGGCCTCACAGGGCTCGATCCGGGTCTTCTGGTACTCGGCGAAGATCATCTCGAGGATCCAGTCGAACTGCTCCTCGGAGATCTCCCGGTCACGGAGGGAGGTCTTCAGATCTTCTTTCGTCTTGACCGGAAGATCGGCCTCGTCGATCCGTCTCTCCATCTCGCCGTTCATCAGACTTCCTCCTTTAAGACGCTCTCAACAATACCCTTCACGTCAACCGGGTCGCCGGCGCTGCTCTTCGACGGGTCGGTACCGTCTTCGCCGTACTTGAACTGGATGATTCTCCCGCCCGTCGTCCTGACCGTGCCGTCGTAGGCCACTTTCAGGTCCTGCAGGGCGTTGACCATACGCCGCTGCAGGTACCCGCTCTGCGACGTACGGACGGCCGTGTCCACGAGACCTTCACGGCCACCAATAGCGTGGAAGAAGAACTCGGTCGGCGACAGGCCGCTCTTGTAACTGTTGGTGATGAACCCGTGCGCATCTGCGCCGCGGTCGCCCCGCTTGAAGTGCGGCAGTGTCCGCTCCTCGTATCCACGGACGATCCGCTCTCCACGCACCGACTGCTGTCCGAGACAGCCGGCCATCTGCGTCAGGTTCAGCATGGAACCACGGGCACCGGAGACCGCCATCACGACGGCGCTGTTCCCGAGACCCAGGTGCCGGCCCGCGATCTCACCGGTGCGGTCACGAGCCTTGCCAAGCACCTGCATGATCTGCATCTCCAGCGTCTCGTCGAGCGTCCGGCCCGGCATCGGTTCGAGCTGGCCCTCGTTGTAGATCCGGATCCGCCGCTCCACATCCTGGAGCGCGTTCTTCAGCACTTCGTCGATCTGGCCGTACTCGGTCTTGGTCAGGTCCTCATCGTCGATGCCGAAACTGAACCCTTCGATCATGATCCCGCGGATCGAGAGTTTCGTTACGTCGTCAATGAACTGCGCTGCCCGCCCGAGGCCGTACTGGCGGATGATCCGGTGCAGGATCTGGCCGTCGAACGCACCGATCGCTTTCTTGTCGATGGTCCCGGAGACGAGCTGGCCGTCGGTGATCCGCACGTAGGCGTCACGTTCGCAGACCTCACGCAGGCAGGTCTCACAATGCTGGCAGCTCGTTGCCTTGAAGACCATATTCAGGCCGTCCGGAAGGATGGCGGAGAAGACCTGCTTGTTCGTCCAGTAGGGCTTTCCGTCCTCTTCCCTGTCCGAGGGAGGGAGGTGCTCGATCGGGACATGCTTGAGGAGATAGAGCATCTCCTCCTTTGCAAAGTGGCGCGTCCCGTGCGTCAGCAGGAAGATACCGGAGATGTGATCGTGGATACCGCCGATGATCGGCCCGCCGGTTCGCGGAGAGAGAATATTCGACTGCACCGAGACCAGAATCTCCGCCTCCGCACGTGCCTCTTCGGTCTGCGGAATGTGCAGATTCATCTCATCGCCGTCGAAGTCGGCGTTGTAGGGGGGACATACAGCCGGGTTCAGCCGGAACGTCTTGCCGTCCATCACAACGATCCGGTGAGCCATGATACTCATCCGGTGCAGCGACGGTTGCCGGTTAAAGAGAACAATATCACCGTTCCGCAGCTGCCGCTCCACCGTCCACCCGGGCTCGATCATCTCGGTCACCGTCTCCCGGTTCGACTCGGAGAGCCGCATTCTGCGGTTATCCGGCCGGATCACGTAGTTCGCGCTGCACGGATCCTTTATCGTCTTGCGCTCCTCGCTGTTCAGGACGTACTGCCGGGCCTCCTCCAGGTTATAGGCGGTCACCCGCACCGGAACGGTCATCTCATCAGCGATAGCGAGCGGGATGCCCACCTCGCCGATCGAGAGATTCGGATCCGGGGAGATGACGGTACGAGCCGAGAAGTTCACACGCTTTCCGGAGAGCGAGCCCCTGAAACGTCCTTCCTTACCTTTGAGACGCTGTGAGAGCGTCTTTAAGGGTCTCCCACTCCGGTGCCGGGCAGGCGGACAGCCTGCCACCTCGTTGTCGAGGTAGGTGGTGACGTGGTACTGCAGAAGTTCCCAGAGATCCTCGATGATCAGCTGGGGAGCGCCCGCGTCCTGATTCTCCTTGAACCGCTGGTTGATGCGGATGATATCCACGAGCTTGTGGGTCAGGTCGTCCTCGGAACGCTGACCGTTCTCGAGGATGATCGACGGCCGCATCGTCACCGGCGGAACCGGGAGGACGGTCAGGATCGTCCACTCCGGCCGGGCTACGGTCGGGTTGACGCCGAGCGCCCGGAGGTCGTCGTCCGGGATCCGCTCGAGCCGCGCCCGGATATCGGCGGGCGTCAGTTTGTGCTCGAGCTTCTTCCCATCCTCCACCCACGCCTCAGAGAAGGTCGTGGGCTTCTCGAAGTTGATCTTCAGCTGCTGCTCGCCGCAGTGGGGGCAGACGCGCTCCTTCTTGATGTCCTTCTCGGAGACAAACTCCGAACCGATCTCGCCCTCCTCAGAGCCGGTGACCTTCTCGACCTCTTCGGGGGTGAGCAGCAGGCGCGAGCAGCTCCGACAGCTGACACGGAGCAGCTTTCTGATCAGGCGGGTATAGCCGACGTGGATGACCGGCTTGGCGAGCTCAATATGCCCGAAGTGCCCCGGACACTCGGCCGCCTTCTGGTCGCAGGTCTTGCACCGGAGGCCCGGATCGATGACCCCGAGGTTCAGGTCCATCAGCCCCTGCGGATAGGGGAACCCGTCATCATCGTAGGTATCAGCCCAGATGATCTTCCGGACGCTCATCTTGCGGATCTCTTTCGGGGAGAGAAGCCCGAATTCAATTTTTCCAACGCGTTTAGGACTGGTCATATCTGTATTTCGCCCCCGTTACACCATATCTTCGAGCCGCAGGCGGGGAGCAATACCCATACTCTTCATCTCATCCAGCAGCAGCTTGAACGCATAGCTCATCTCGACCGGATATATGTCAGTCTCGCCGCCGCAGGCGAGGCAGCGGGTGATCTTGCGTTTCCGGTCAAGCATCGCCACCATGCCGCACTTGGCGCAGACCCACTCGGAGACCTTGTCAGACTCGTCGAGGAGACGCTCTTTGAGCGCCATCGCAGCGCCGTGACCGATCATCACGTCGCGCTCCATCTCACCGAACCGGAGACCTCCCTCACGGGCACGACCTTCGGTCGGCTGCCGGGTCAGCACCTGCACCGGGCCGCGCGACCGGGCATGCATCTTGCTCGAGACCATGTGGTAGAGCTTCTGGTAGTAGATAACGCCGACGTAGATGTCGGCGGCGAACCGCCGGCCCGTGATTCCATCGTACATGACTTCACGGCCGGTATGGGAGAACCCGAGCTCCCGGAGCGATTTGCGCATGGCCGCCTCGCGCTCACCGCGGAAGGCGGTGGCGTTGATCCGGTGCCCCTCGAGGCTGCCGACCTTGCCGCCGAGCATCTCCAGCATGTGGCCGATGGTCATACGGCTCGGGACGGCATGGGGGTTGATGACGAGGTCGGGGGTCATCCCGGACTCGGTGAAGGGCATATCCTCCTGGGGCTGGATGAGCCCGATGACACCCTTCTGACCGTGACGGGACGCGAACTTGTCGCCGACCTCGGGGATACGAAGGTCTCGCGTCCTGACCTTCACCAACCGAGAGCTGTTCTCGCCCTCGGTGATGATGACGGTGTCCACGATACCGTGCTCGTTGCTCCGCATCGTCACCGAGGTGTCGCGCCTTTTTTCGACGGCGATCAGTTCGCTCGTCGGCTCCTCCAGGAACCGGGGCGGCGAGGTCTTCCCGATGATGACGTCTTTTTCCCGGACGATCGTCTCGGGGCTGATGACGCCGTCCTCGTCGAGGTTCGCATAGTACTCGACGCCGTGCGCACCCGAAACCTCTTCGTCCGGGATCTCGATCCGGTCGACCTGACCGCCCGGGTACCGCCGTTCTTCCCCGTCGTAGGTACGGAAGAAGTGAGAGCGGCCGAGTCCGCGGTCGATGGATGCCTTGTTGATGATGAGCGCATCCTCAATATTGAACCCCTCGTAGCTGATGATGGCCACGACGAAGTTCTGACCCGCGGGACGGTCGTCCGACCCGATGACGTCGGAGGTCTGGGTGTAGGTGAGGGGTTTTTGGACGTAGTGGAGCATGTGGCCGCGGGTGTCAGGCCGCAGTTTCATGTTCGCCGCGGCAAACCCGAGCGCCTGCTTGACCATTCCCGCACCCATGGTGACACGCGGACTGGCGTTATGCTCCGGGAACGGCACGTGGGCCGCGCCGATCCCGAGGATGAGCGCAGGGTCGATCTCAAGGTGCGTGTGGTCGGGGGTGATATCCTCTTCGCTGATGGCGATGTAGAGGTCTTCCTCCTCCTCCGCGTCGATGAACTCGATGGTGCCCCGTTTCACGAAATCGTCGAAGCCGATCTCGCCTGCCCGGAGCCGCTCGATGTCTTCGGGCATTATCCGCGGCCTGCCGTCCTCGACGACGATCAGCGGGCGGCGTGCCCTGCCGCGGTCGGTATGGATGATGACGTCGTTATTGAATGCCTTGTACGAGACATTGATCTCGGTCGGGAGTTCACCCCGCCGGCGCATGCGCCGGAGGTTCGCGGCGAGGGCGACCGGGTCTTCGGTGAGCCCGATCAGCGCCCCGTCGACGAAGACACGTGACATCTTCATACGGTTTCCCTCCGCAGGGCGATGACACCCGAATCAAACAGGATGTTCTTCACTTCCTCTTCGTCGATGACGCCCTTGCTGATCTCGACCATCTGGGCGAAGTTCTTCACAAGACCACAGTTCGGACCTTCCGGTGTCTCGCTCGGGCAGATCCGCCCCCACTGTGTGGGGTGCAGGTCACGCGCCTCGAAGTGCGGCTGCGAGCGGGAGAGCGGCGAGATCACACGCCGCAGGTGGGAGAGCACGGCCATGTGGTCGACGCGGTCGAGCAGCTGGGAGACACCCGTCCTGCCGCCGACCCAGTTTCCGGTGGCGAGCGGGTGAAGCAGACGCTCGGTAAGAACGTCCGCACGGACGGCGGTGCCGATGGAGAGATCGCGGTGCCGCATGCTGGCGCGCTCGAGCTGGTACTTGACGTCCCGTGTGAGACGGTTTAAGGAGATCCGGAAGAGGTCCTCCATGAGGTCGCCGGCGAGTTTCAGGCGCTTGTTCGAGTAGTGATCCTTGTCGTCGATGCGCCGGCGGTCGAGGACGAGATCGAAGCAGGCCTCTGCCATACGGCCGAGGAAGTGCGCCTTTGCAAGCCGGACCTCCTCAACCGTCTGCAGGTAGCCGTGATCCTCCTCTTTGAGGCCGACCGGCATCAGGTAGTTGAGGTGCGGCAGCAGGTAGTTGTCGAGGACGAACTCTGCGCGCTTGCGCTGGTAGTCGCGCGTCTGGTTCGGGGCGAGTTTCTTGCCCACGTACATGACGCCCTCCTCAACGGTATCGCACTCGCTCTCCTCGAGGTTCTGCATCATGAAGGTGAGCACGTCCTCGTCCGTGGAGACGGCTTCGACGATGTCGTGGTCGCCGGGGAGGCCCAGCGCCCGCATCAGGTCGACGAACCTGAGGTGCCCGGCGACCGAGGGGAACGAGACCTCAAGCAGGTTCTTGCGGTTCCGCTCGACGATGACGAGCGCACGGTAGCCCCGGAACTGCGAGAAGACCTTGGCAACGTAGATACGTTCGTTGTAGCGCTCGGTGAACTCGGTCATGATCTTGTTGGATGCCAGATCCTCGAGCGTCATCAGGACGCGCTCGGTCCCGTTGACGATGAAGTAGCCGCCCGGGTCGAGCGGGTCCTCGCCGTGCTCAACCCGCTCGGCATCGCTCATGCCGTAGAGGTTGCAGGCAGCCGAACCAACCATCACCGGCAGCTGCCCGATGGTGGTGATGACGGGCTCCTGCCGCTCGTCGCCCTGGACGAGCGTCATGCTGAGCTGGATCGGTGCGGCATACGTGAGATTTCTGAGGCGTGCTTCGCTCGGGAAGAGCTCAGACTGCGAACCGTCCGCCTCGCGGACGAGTGGCTTTTTCACCTCGATCGTCCCGAGCTCAACCCAGACAGCTTCTCTTCCCTTTCCACGCGTTTCGATGTCTGTTTCGATAATACGCTGTTCGTTTACGACTTTCTGAAGGTTGTGCAGGAGAAAATTATTAAAGGAGTCCAATTGATGTCGTGCTACGTGTTCCCGCGAAAAATAAGCTCTAGACAATACACTTCTGTCTATCAGATGTATCAGCTCCCGGCCAGGATTTATTTCTTCGGTCTCTTGATAACGAGACGGTACGATTCGGCTCTGCCTGCAGTTCGGCTTTCGCGGACTATCCTGACAACTTCCCCGAGATTGCCGCCGATAGCCCTGACTGCTGGATCGTCATGATAGATTTTTGGCAGTTGCTCCAAAGAGATGTCGTACAGAGCGAGTAGCTCCCGTACCTCTTCTTCGCTCATAATCTGATGGTCCGGAACCATCGTGTGTTTGAGTACGTCAAATGAGGTGCTCATCTTTTTATACCCCGCTGACGAAAGAGTCACATATCAGATGCATCACCTTTACAAAAACCATAGATCAACGCCCATGGCAACGGGCCCAAGGGGATTTGAACCCCCGACCACCTGGTTAAAAGCCAAGCGCTCTACCTAACTGAGCTATAGGCCCCGCGCGTCATGCCACACAGCATTATTACAACGCAAGAAAAGTATAAAAACTTTACCACAGTGCGCATCATATTATGATACGTATTCCGATATAAACTTTTATGTCTGAATCCCTTTTCCCGACCTATCGGAATATTTAATGCGCTTTAAGACGCCCTAATTGAGTGAGAAGTTCCCTACAGAGGTATGCAGCGTGACGATGCAGAACCGGCATGTGACGACGATCATCAACGTTCTGACGAACGTGACGCTGGCGATTTACCTTGCAATCGCCATTGGACTCTCAATCCTGGCCATACTCTCTATTTACGACGTTGCGCTGCTCATTCTGGACATCTTCACCGCAGATGACATGACTCTCGGCGTGCTTGCGGTACTGCACGCCCTCCTGCTGACGATCATCATCATCGAACTGCTGGATACGGTAACCCTGTACTTCAAGACGAACCGTCTGCAGGTCACCCCCATTCTGATCGCCGGACTGACCGCCATGGTGCGGCGCATCCTGACCTTCGGCGTCGAACCTGTTGAGGCCGTCGATGTTGCGCTCACCATCGTTGCGATCCTGATCCTGACGGTGGCCATCGTCTACATCGGAAAACAGGAGCGGGGCTGGGGAAGCCCGAAGACGGCATCCGAATAAAAAAGATTATGCTTCCGTAAAGACGGCGAACTCGTCGCGGATCTGATTTAAGCGCTCTTCCTGCAGTTTGATGCTGGTCGCCATGCTCTTGATGGCGCGGGTGATATTCTCGCCCATCCCTACCTTTGCATCCTTGATGCTGTAGGTCGTCTCGAGGATCTTCAAAAGACGCTTATTGATATCGACGCTTTTGCTGAGCCGTTCGTATTCATCGATGATTCGCTGGTCGATACCGGCCTCTTTCGCGCGTTCGATATCCGCCGAGATGGAGTGGCGGCGCTGGAGGACACGCTCGATGGCATCGTAGAGCTGGTGATGGGTCGTCGGTTTGAGGATATAGTCTTCGATATAGACACCATACTCCCGCGCCTCTTCGGGAGTCAGCGGTTTTGCGGTCAGCATCAGAACGGGGATGTTCTTCGTTGCAGGGTTGCCCTTCACATTCTCCAGTGTCTCCCAACCGTCCATCGGCTCCATCATAATGTCCAGCAGGATCAGGTCGGGCACAGAATCTTTCAGAACCGTAAGCGCTTCTTCACCACTGTACGCGGTTATCGGTCGATACCCCCCACGTTCCAGCATCGTAACAAACACGTCAACGATCATAGGACTGTCATCGACGACCAGTATCGTATACATCACATATCCTCCCCGAATCTTGCTGCAATCGCCGCAATCTGCTCACATATCGCCGAAATATCTGCGGATTTCTCAACGACCGCCGTGATGAGTTGTTCACTTCCTGCATAGACAACCAGAATTGCCGCTTCCGCAGTGGTTACAATAACTGATGAGGGGGAGCTGATGTGGATGGCACTTGCAGCGGCTTCGGCGGATGCGAGAATCGTAGCGCTCATCGCCGCGAAGAGTGAAGGAGCATGCCCGTCATCCCGGAAGTACTTGCCCATAACAAAGCCATCCTGCGACACAAGAGCACAGGCAATGATGCCATCGATGGATTTAACCTCATCGATGTACGATTGAGCCTTTTCTCCCACGGATGGATGGTCACCCATTTGTATTTACCCCCAGCATGTATACAAGGACATATACACCTCGCACCATATATCAATATCGAATCGCGTATATCCAAGACCCCCGGTTATCTCTCCTTTTCAATACAGCACCTCTCTCGTAAGCAGAATCACCGAATGGCTCAGTCAAGCACGAGCTGCAATCCGCCGGGCTATCGGAGCAGGCCGGGGACGATCTGATCGGACGAAAACTGAACGTTCTTGCGAGAGAAATATTATTCAAAAAATCTCCCATTCTAGTAAATAGGCCTTACACACAGGTAATAAAACCAGGTGGAAAATTTAAAGGCATTTCAATAAGAGAAATCTCTTTATAACATAAGTTCAATTTATCCATGAGACGGAATGAGATGATACGCGCATACACTATCGCTTCCGGGAAAGGCGGGACGGGAAAGACCACGGTTACCGCAAACCTCGGTACCGCGCTCGCCCAATACGGAAAAGAGACGTACATCATCGATGCCGACGTAGGCATGGCAAATCTTGGACTTGTTCTCGGCCTTGAGAATGCTTCGATCACCCTGCACGAAGTGCTGGCCGGGAAGGCAAAGATCGGCGATGCAATCTACGACGGACCTCAAGGACTGAAGGTGGTGCCGAGCGGGATCTCGCTCAAGGGATTCCAGGATGCAGATCCAAAACGGCTGAAGGACGTCATGGGCGAACTCGTCAGCCGCTGTGATTTTCTGCTCTTCGATGCCCCCGCCGGCCTCGGCAGCGATGCGGTGATCCCGCTTGCCATTGCCGATGAGGTCATTCTGGTCGTCAATCCCGAGATCTCTTCTCTTGTCGATGCCCTGAAGGTAAAGATACTGACGGAGATGGTCGGGGGGGCGGTCAAAGGCGCCATCCTCAACCGGGCAACCCTGCAGGACTCCGAGCTCTCCCGGCAGAAGATCCAGCAGGTTCTGGGAGTTCCGATCATCGACGTGATCCCCGAAGATCCGAATGTCCGCCGGTCGTCGGCATGTAAAGTGCCGGTCGTATCCCGGCACCCAGATTCTCCGTCGTCAGCGGCATTTCGACGCATTGCAGCCACTCTGGCCGGAATCGAGTATACAGAAGCCATCGAAGAAAAAGATGAGGGGTTCATCGAGAAACTTGCTCGGACCCTCTTCAGGAGACCATCATGACGATCGACAGTGTAATGATCATTATTCTCTCCCTTATCATCATCAGCCTGCTGTTCATCATGTACGTCATGTACGTGCGAATCAAGCAGCTCCTTGCAGAGGTCGAGGGCCTCACCAGCAGGATGGAGGTGACCGGAAGCGAAGTTGAGCAGCTGACCCGGAGCATGGAAGAGTACAAAATGATGAAGATCTAACAACCTCTTTCACAATGCGTAAGGGAAAGTACATAAGCAAATCTAACCCATAGAATAGGGAGGGGCCATAGGGTAGCCTGGCCATCCTAGGAGACTGGGGGTCTTCTGACCTGCGTTCAAATCGCAGTGGCCCCATTGTGATCTTTTTTGTTCTGCAGATGCGATCAGTACATCCATGAGACTGAACCCCGGATGCGCTGAATGTCTGCTTTCCCGCGTCGAGTACGAGTCCCGTCTGGTGACGGACGACGATGAGCGGGTCAGGGAGATCGTAGCGGCCTGCAGCGATCTGCTCGCAGAACGCCGCACACTGCCGGCCCCCTCGCCGGTGATTGCAAGCGAGATCCATCGACTTGCATACCGGATGGTCGGCGCACGGGATCCCTACCGGGAACTGAAAGCGGCGAACAATGCAGACGCCAGGGCTGTCTGCAGGGCAGTCCGCGGCGATCTTGCGACCTTCCGCGACCGCGCGCTTGCCGCCGTCATCGGCAATACCCTGGACTACGGATCGATGGCGCATAAGGTCACCGACAACTTCGTAGAGTTCTTTCACCGGGAGTTTTCCGCAGGCCTGACCGTGGACGACACCGAGGCTATCGAGGCGCTCACGAGCCGCGTGGTCTACCTCGCCGACAACTGCGGGGAGATCGTCTTCGATGCGCTCCTTGTCGAGTACCTCAAGAGACACGGATCGCACGTCACCCTGGCCGTCCGGGGCGCCCCTATTCTCAACGATGCCACACTGGAAGACGCAAAAGCCCTCGGCCTCGACCGGAAGGTCGATCTTCTGACGACGACCTCGCGGGGTGTCGCCGAGCTCGGCCTCAACCTGGAGACGATGCCTCCCGACCTTGCGGACGCGCTCGACCGGTGCACGCTCATCATCGGGAAAGGCATGGCCAACTACGAGTCGCTCTCCGATTACACGGATCTTCCTCCAGTCGCGTATCTGATGTCGGTGAAGTGCGAACCGATCGCACGCCACGTCGGCATTCCGGTCGGATCCAAGATCGCGCTGCTCAGGGAATGATGCCCCCCGTCACCCCTCCCCGCATGCGAGTACCCGTGCAACCCCCAGACGTGGCGGGCCGCAGACACACATACCGTACCAATTACCTGGACGAGAAGTATCAGCAGATTCTTCGAGGTTTCCCGAAAACACCGTCCCCTGCGCGCCCTGAGACGTACGTCCGGGTATAAATACCTGGCGGCAAAACAGGATTTCATTGAAACGGTTTTGTTTGCATGGGCGGCATCTTTCACAGGCGCATTTTCTATTAAGGGCGATTTATATCGAGATATAATAATAAGTCACTATTATATAACCCTCCGTATAGATAATATTCCGGGGTACGACCACACCCGTATGTTTCAGGTCACAACACCTATCAGTGATGCAAATCGGCAGCCAGAATTCAATACTACAGCAAGCCAGCAATTCCGTACAGCAATTCGCCAGTGTTCAGCAATTCAGCAATTCAACACCATACACACATCTTTCAGAGAACAGAGATCCTCGGTTCAGAACCGGGAAACAGGTACCTCCCGGGTGTCGGTCCCCCCCCATACTCCTTTCTTGCACCAATGAGACAGGGATGCAAGACCGCGCACCGTCTCCTTCACGCCGCCGGTCTCCGCGGCACGTTCATGTACCGTTCGTCAATAGTTCATGACAAGGATCTCGGCGAGGCAGCCACGCCCGTTTCCGTCCCGGTTAATGGCACGGCGGGCGGGAACCCGCTCGATGGAGAACCCGTCGTACAGGTCGTCGAAGAACCCGTCATCCGGGTCGGCATTCCGAGGATCGGAGTTGCTGAGCATAAAGTATGCGCCGATGCCGTCGAGCCTCCTGCAGAACGCTGCCAGCCGGATCTGGTCGTCGTCGCCGAAGCTGCTCCGGGCATAGGAGGTAAACTTCGCGGTGCGGGTGAGCGGCCGATACGGCGGGTCGATATAGACGAAGGTTTTTTCATCGACGAACGGCTCGCATGCGGTAAAGTCGCCCTGCCGCACCTCTGCCCGGGCAAGCAGCTGCGATGCCGCACAGAGGTTCACCCGGCTCACAATGCAGGGATGCCGGTACCTCCCCGAGGGTACGTTGAAGTGGCCGCGGGAGTTCACGCGAAAGAGGCCGTTGTAACAGGTGCGGTTCAGAAAAATGAGGTCGGCAGCCCTAAGCACCCATACTCCGGGCGTGTAGGCCGCGTAATCGATACTCTCCTTCGTCCGGTTGAACCGCTCCCGCACCGCATAGTAATACTCGCGGCGCCCCTCCTCGGAGAGAGGGAGATACGCATCTTCATGGCAGCGTATCGATCAGCGCCTCGACGTCCTGCTGCACGACGCGGTAGGCGATGACCAGTTCTTCGTTGATGTCGAAGAGATAACTCCGCTCGGGAGCAAAATCGCCGGCGACTGCAAAAAAGACGGCGCCACCGCCCAGGAACGGTTCGACGTAGCGGGTCACCGCCCCAGAACGGAGAGCCCCGGGGAGCCGGAACCGCAGTGCCTCCAGCAGCTGCGACTTGCCGCCGGCCTACTTCAGAAACGGTCGTGCAGGTGAAGTGCTCATACTCCTCCGGTGCACAGCGGGTTCGAGATCCTGACGTTCCGACCGGGGAGGGGAAAGATACGGGAAATACCTCACCCGAACTTTGCCTTCGACATCTCCAGCGCCTGGATGGCAGGGAGTTTCTTGCCGGTGAGGAACTCGATGCATGCCCCGCCGCCGGTGGAGATGTGCGTGAAGTCGTCTTCAAGACCGAGTTTTTCGATGGCAACAGCCGTATGCCCGCCGCCGACCACCGAGAACTCGACACCGGCCGCGGCCCGGACGATCTCGAACGTCCCGACAGCAAAGGTGTCCTCCTCAAAGAGCCCGGCAGGTCCGTTCAGCACGACCGTTCCCGAGTCCTTGATCGCCCGGGCAAGAGCCTGAACGGAGTCCACTCCGAGATCAAGCACCGGCGCATCGGACGGAATGGCCTCGACCGGATACTCCTCCCGTTCGCCGTCCTCACGGACGGCAACCGTCTCGGGCATGACGATCCGGTCGCCGAACGTCCGCAGCAGATCTGCGGCGATCCGCACCTGGTCGCCGTACTTCAGCTGCTCGATGAGCTGCGCCGACGGCCTGCCGATATCGATGCCCCGGGCCATCAGGAAGACGTTCGCAACGACCCCGGTGACGACCACCCGGTCGGCGATCCCGCTCGAGAGGACATGCTGAGCCACGGCAACGGAGTCGTCCATCTTTGTTCCGCCGAGGACGAAAGTCACCGGTCGCGGGGCACCGGCAAAGACCCGGGAGAGGGATGCAACCTCTTTCTCCATCAGAAGGCCGGCCACGGTCCTGACGGCGAGGGGAAGCCCCACGATCGAGGGCTGCGACCGGTGCGCCGTGCCGAAGGCATCGTTCACGTAGAGGTCCGCCATCGCGGCAAGGTTGCGCACCAGGATCGTCTTCTGCGCATCCTCGGGTTTCAGCGTCAGGTTCTCCTCCGCGTTGAACCGGAGGTTCTCGAGCATGACGACGTCTCCCCGTTTCATGCCGCGGATCGTCTCCCGTGCGGTAGATCCGAAGATATCCTCGACATAATCGACCGGACGGCCGCTCAACCGCTCCAGTTTCTCTGCATGTGCCTCCAGGGTCGTAAAATCCTTTTTCCCGGGCCGGCTCTGATGCGTGAGGATGACGAGCTTTGCATCCTCGAGCGCCTGAACCGTCGGAAGGTGCTCCCGGAACCGTTTATCGTCAAGGATCTGATGAGAAGAAGGATCGATGGGGGAGTTGAAATCGACACGGAGCATAACCGTGCCGCTCCGGCTCCCCGCACCAGCAAGCGTACCGATCTCCAACGGACATCACCTGTACTCTATGAGGAACTTCGAGCCTTAATCTTTTTGAGACGGAAGAGTTCTTCACGCTCCATTTCGTCGAGCCGCATCTTGATGAAGTTGCTGGCTTCGGTGAGCTCGGGGATGACCTTGAACTCCAACGCGTTCACACGCCGCTTGGTGCTCTCGATCTCGTCGAGCAGCCGCTTCATCGTGGTCTCGATCTCCGCCGCCTCGATGATGCTCTCGAGGAGATCCTCGAAAGCCTCCGCCGTCTCGTCGATGACGGCCGAGGTGCCGAGCACACCGTAGCCGCGCTCGGCCAGGTTCTTCCTGACCGCCGAGGCCTCGATCTCCGGCACGACCACGCCCATGATGTTCTTGCTCTTGAGGGTGATCTCCGGACGGTCTGCCGCCGAGAATGCGGCTGCCTTGACACCGATCGCACCCTCAACGGTGTCTGCGATGGCGATCATCTCGGTCGCCCTCGCATAGCGTTCCTGCATCGCGCCGCGGCTGTCTTTCGCCTGCTGCAGCACTTTGAAGAATTCAAGGATCAGTCCATCGCGCTTCATCTTGAGGATGTTATAGCCACGCTCCGAGAGCTTGATCCGCCGCTTGATATTGATCAGCTCGGAACGGGTCGGCTTGATGTCTCGCAGCGCCATGGATCTCTACCCCTGCACGTTCTTCCGGTACTTCGGGTGATACTTCTGGATCAGTTCGCGGTCGATACGCACGAGCTGCTCTTCGGGCAGCGTCGCCAGAAGTTCCCAGCCGAGATCGAGCGTCTCCTGGATCGTCCGGTCCTCGTAGAGGCCCTGGCGGACGAAACGGTCTTCGAAGAGGTCAGCAAACTCGAGGAACATCCGGTCGCGCTCCGAGAGTGCGTCTTTCCCGACGATGGCCACGAGGCCGCGGAGATCGTTCCCCTCTGCGTAGGCCGCGTAGAGCTGATCCGAAACCTTCTTGTGGTCTTCACGGGTGTGCCCCTCGCCGATACCGAGGTTCATCAGCCGGGAGAGAGACGGCAGCACGTTGATGGGCGGATAGATGCCCTTCCGGTGCAGATCACGGTTGACCACGATCTGACCTTCGGTGATGTAGCCGGTCAGGTCAGGGATCGGGTGCGTGATATCGTCGCCGGGCATCGTCAGGATCGGGATCTGGGTCACCGAACCCTTGACGCCCTTGATGATACCGGCACGCTCGTAGATACCGGCAAGATCGGTGTACATGTATCCGGGGTAGCCGCGACGGCCGGGCACTTCCTCACGGGCGGCACCGATCTGACGGAGCGCCTCACAGTAGTTGGTCATATCCGTCAGGATAACCAGCACGTGGTAGCCGAGATCGAACGCCAGGTACTCTGCGGTGGTGAGTGCCAGCCGCGGGGTGATGATACGCTCGACCGCCGGGTCGTCGGCAAGGTTTAAGAAGACGACGGCACGCTCGAGCGCACCGGTCTTCTCGAAGTCGGCCATGAAGACGTTCGCTTCCTCACGGGTGATACCCATGGCAGCGAAGACCACAGCGAACTCTTCGGTCGAACCCGGCACCTTCGCCTGGCGGGCGATCTGCAGCGCCACATCGTTGTGCGGGAGACCGGACCCCGAGAAGATCGGGAGTTTCTGTCCACGGACGAGGGTGTTGGTACCGTCGATCGTGGAGATACCGGTCTGGATGAAATCTTCCGGAGAGCTCCGGGCATACGGGTTGATTGCAGCGCCGGTTATATCGAGGCGCTTCTCGGGCACGATATCGGGACCGCCGTCGATCGGCTTACCGCCTCCGGAGAGGATACGGCCGAGCATCTCTTTTCCCACCGGCATCTTGATCGTCTCGCCGGTGAAGCGGATACCGCTGTCCCTGCCGATGCCGGCGGTGGTCTCGAAGACCTGCACGACGACGATCTCGTCGCTGGTATCGAGCACCTGTCCGCGCTTCATCGTCCCGTCTGCAAGCGAGATGTTGACGAGTTCGTTGTAGCCGATAGGCTCGGTCTTCTCGACAAAGACGAGAGGGCCCGCGATCTGTGTTACCGTTCTGTACTCCTTCATGTTAAGCCGCCCTCAGTGCGTTGAATTCAGCTTCCATGTCTTTGAGGATCTTCGCGAGGACCGGCTCGTAATCCTTGATGAACTTGATCTGCGGAAGCTCGTTCTTCGTCTTGATACCGATGACCTGCTGCGGCGTCGCCCCTGCCACCTGTGCGCTGCGGGCGAAATCGGCGTAGGCCTTGATCGCCTTCATCATGTCGTACTGCTTGGACATCGGGCAGAAGGTGTCGACTGCATCGTAGGCGTTCTGCTGCAGGAAGATCTCACGGATCATCCTGGCGACCTCGATGGTGACCTGCTCCTCGTCGGGCAGCGCATCGGAACCGACCAGCTGCACGATCTCCTGGAGTTCGGCCTCCTTCTGGAGGACTTCCATCGCCCAGGCACGCAGGGGGTTCCACTCAGGGGAGACCTCGCGGTCGTACCAGTCGTGGAGCGTGTCCAGGTAGAGCGAGTAGGAGTTTAACCAGTTGATGGCCGGGAAGTGACGCCGCTGCGAGAGCTTGGCGTCGAGCGCCCAGAAGACCTTCACGATACGGAGGGTGTTCTGCGTCACCGGCTCGGAGAAGTCACCGCCGGGCGGCGAGACCGCACCGATGACCGAGACCGAACCCTTCGCATTGCTCAGGGTCTCGACGAGACCCGCACGCTCGTAGAACTCCGAGAGGCGTGCCGCGAGGTATGCGGGATACCCTTCCTCACCGGGCATCTCTTCGAGACGGGAGGAGATCTCACGCATCGCTTCAGCCCAGCGGGAGGTCGAGTCTGCCATCAGCGAGACGTCGTAGCCCATGTCACGGAAGTATTCCGCGATAGTGATACCGGTGTAGACGGATGCCTCACGGGCAGCCACCGGCATGTTCGAGGTGTTCGCGATCAGCACCGTCCGCTCCATCAGCGGCTTGCCGCTCTTCGGGTCCTCGAGCTCCGGGAACTCGGTCAGAACCTCGGTCATCTCGTTGCCGCGCTCACCGCAGCCGATGTAGACCACGATCTCGGCGTCGGACCATTTTGCAAGCTGCTGCTGGGTGACCGTCTTGCCGCTGCCGAACGGGCCGGGAATGGCTGCCGTTCCGCCCTTGGCGATCGGGAAGAGACCGTCCAGAATCCGCTGACCGGTGATCAGGGGAATGTCCGGGTTCATCTTCTCGGCGACCGGCCGTGGGACACGGACAGGCCAGCGCTGGAGCATGGTGATCGCGGTTCCGTCCTCGAGCTCGCAGACCGTCTCGTCGACGGTATAGCTGCCGGACTGGATGCTCTTGATCTTCCCGCCCTTCATGTTGGGCGGCACCATGATCTTGTGAACGATGTTCGTCTCCTGCACCTCGCCGATGATCTCGCCGGGGGCGACCGTGTCGCCTGCCTTCGCGATCGGCTTGAATTCCCACTTCTTCTCGTGGGAAAGGCCGGGAGCGGATACACCGCGCTCGATGAAGTTGCCCATCTTATCGACGAGCACCTCGAGGGGACGCTGGATCCCGTCGTAGATACTGGTCAGGAGACCGGGTCCGAGTTCGACGGCAAGCGACAGGCCGGTGTTCTCGACCGGTTCGCCCGGCCGGATACCGGCGGTGTCCTCGTAGACCTGGATGATGATGTTCTCACCCTGGATCTTGATGACCTCCCCCATCAGCTCTTCGTCGCCGACCTTCACCACGTCGTACATGTGCGCGTCCAGACCGACCGCAGTGACCACCGGCCCCGAAATCCTTTTCAGGACGCCTTTTGTTCTATTTCCAGTTGCTTGTTCTTTTACTTCCACAGATCAACACCCACCGATCTCTTAATTCTCTCTCGCATGGAAAGGCCGCCTTCTTCACCGCCGATCGTAATTACGGTCGGCTTTACAGAGTTCTCCAGAGTGGTGCGGAGTCGTGGGGGGATCCGCTCCATATCTTTGCCTTCCAGGACGAGAATGCCAACATCCTTATCTCCGAGTGCCCGGGTGACGGAGTCGACCAGTCGCTCGTCGGTCTCGGCGGCATACGTCTTCTGTACACCGGCAAGCCTGAAACCGAGGATGAACTCGCTGTTTCCGATTACTGCGATCTCCATGTTACATCACCAGATAGCTCCGTATTCGCTCACCGGGGAGTCCGGCCTCTTTGCCCCGGGCGAGTGCACGGAGGTTTGCGACCTCGTACTTCTTCTGCTCGAGGTAGACCAGGATGGGAGTGATGGAGAAGGGATACCGCTTGGACACCCGATCCATCTGCTCCAGCTGAACCCGGGTCAGCGCGATCTCAACCTCATGGATGGGGCGCTCGCTCCGGAGATCCTCAAGCACGTTGAGCAGCGGGGGAAGCGTCACCTGCTTCTTGACGCCGTCGATGAACTCGTCGCGGCTCTCGGCAGTGGAGAGGCGCTGCAGTTCGTCGACAGTGAACGAACCGCCCGGAATCATCATCTCCCGCACGTCTTCCAGAGTGGGCTGTGCCCGAAGACGGAAAAGGTTCTGGATATTCCGGATATCGATCTCGAGCTGGACGTAGCCCTTAAAGACCCTTCCTCCCTTGACGCCGCCTTTGGTCTCTGCGAGCAGCCGCTCGTAGTAGCCCTTGTAGAGCTCGTTCTCGAGGCGGGCAAACGACCCGGTCTCGAGGGCTCGGGGGAACTCCCGCTCCAGCACCGGATAAAGACGCATGCCCTTGAGCGCTTCGACGACCCTTTCCGGTGAGTCTTCCGCGAGCATGCGATCGAGGAAGACCCGATCGAGGGCGCCGGCGGGGATCAGCACTTCGCGGATCTTGCCGGCCGGCATGCCCTGGGTCTTGCCGCGGAGGATGGTGAGCACGTTCTGGATGTCCCAGCGCCGGAGGTAACTTGCGGTGAACCGCATCAGTTCTCCGGGCGTGATCGCAAGAATGCTCTGGTACTCCTTGGCAAGATTCCAGCTTAGGGCCACCTCGACGAGGTCGATACCGGAGAATGCGGTAGCAAGCTCGTCGATCTCGGACTTATATCCGGTATCTTCGATAAACCGGGTGATCTCAGGCAGGCTCATATTCAGCATGCGGAGATAATCCTCACGCGGTATCAGCTGCGAGCGCCGCACCCGCATGCGGGTACAGACGTAGATGTACTGCGCCGATCCGCTACTTATCTCTGCCATATCTGAAGCCTCCTCACCCGAACAGGAGATCAGATGCAGCCTTCAGCTCTGATTCCCATACATCGTTCAGAAACGTCCGGTAACTGTAGTCGATCTGCAGCTCGCCATCCGTACTCTCGACGATGATACCACCAGGGATATCGATCGCCGTACCCACGCTGTAACCCTTCAGGGTCGTTGAGGAGGAGATGATATCCTGCAGCGCCGGGACATCCTGCTCGTTGCAGTGTACCACACCCTCGTCGATCTCCTTCGCTGCCTGCTCAAGCAGTCCGGCAAGAGCCTTTTTATGGAAATCTGCCGGGAGATCCCTGACAGCGGCTAATGAGGCCTGATAGACCTGATCAAGGAGTTTCTTCTGGGCGTTCAAGACCTGCCGCTTGACGATGAGGTTGGCAGCGGAGACCTCCTGGTTCACGATGTGAGCAGCCTGGCGCTCCGATTCCTCCTCTGCGGCGAGTTTGATGGATTCTGCACGCCCCTGGGCGTTCTGCAGAATCTCTTCGACCTCTTTGCGGGTCTCCGCACGGGCCGCCTCTACCTCTCTTCGCCCTTTTTCCTTGATCTCATCGACGACAGCTTCAAGTCCCATGGTTCACTCCATCAGAACAGAAGCAGCAGTGCGACCACAAGACCGAAGATGACGATTGTCTCAGGAATAACCGTGAAGAGCAGTGCCAGACCGAACATGTCCTTGTTCTCTGCCGTCGCACCGACTGCGGCAGCACCGATACCCATCTCGGCGACACCGGTACCGATACCGGTGAGACCGACGGCG
This sequence comes from Methanoculleus frigidifontis, assembly GCF_030464345.1. Lineage (GTDB taxonomy): Archaea > Halobacteriota > Methanomicrobia > Methanomicrobiales > Methanoculleaceae > Methanoculleus_A > Methanoculleus_A frigidifontis. The sequence continues at coordinate 176,243 of NZ_VCYH01000004.1, forward strand.
AGACCTGCGCCGACTGCCTTGAGACCAACCTGCGATGCCTGAATCATTTCAAGAGTGAGTTCTGCTGTACCAAAATCTACCATAGTTTATTCCTCCGTAAATTTCTGTTCCATTCCAAAGGGATCGTACTTCTTTCCTCCACCTTTGTAGAATTTGGTGAAGAATTCGACATAGTGAAGACGAATCGAGTTCAGTCCGCCGCCCAGGATGCCAAGCGCCGTGTTCAGCGCGTGTCCCAGGAGGAAGACAAGGATGCCAACGATGATGATGAGGACACCGACGACGGTGATCTCTTCGAGTTGAGGCTCAATCATCATGCCGATGGCAATGTAGTTGATTACCAGTGCAATAGCGACCGAAGAGAGCCCCACCGCAGTCAGACGGGCATATGAAAGCACATGACTGATGATGGTCGGGATCTCAACCACTTCGAGAGCGTTCTCCTGAGCAATGGCAACGATACCTCCCAGAAGGAGAACAACACCGATAACCGCTGCCAGATTCAGTCCCATTGCAATCATCGGAAGCCCGGTAAGATCGGGCATCAACGGGATTGCATAGAGAGACCAGATCATGAGGAGAATACCCCACATAGTACCGAGCCATCCGGCGTTTGCAAGCATCGCCTTTGTGGCGTGCTTCCCGTGGTACATCTTCCTGGCATTGACGATGCCAAGAACCCGCCCGAGCGAGATATGCAGAATACCTATCCAGATCGAGACGATCAACAGTTCCGCCACCTGAGCTCCGTGCTCAGAAGCGTGGCCGCCGATGTTTAAGTGGCGGCTGTAGATGATCGGCTCCCAGGGCAGTGCGAACCCGAAGAATTCGCTGAAAAGAATGCCGAAACCGATACTGGCAATACTGGCGTTACGTAGCGAGATCAGGAGCTGCCGCCCCTCACCGGCTTTGAAGAACTTCCGGAGACCAAACGTCAGAAGCAGCAGGATCAGTCCGTACCCGACATCGCCGAGGATCAACCCGAAGAAGAGCGGGAAGACGATCGACACCATCAGGGTCGGATCAACCTCGGTGTACTTGGGACGGGAGTAGAGATCCATGAGCATCTGCGACGGCTTCGCAAATGACGGGTTCTGGTACTCTACCGGCACGTCGTTCAGATTCTCAATCTCCATCTCCGTGATGTAGATCTTCCCACCGGCGGCCCGGACGAGTTCCTCTTTGACCTTCTCCACACCGTCTGCGGGCACCCATCCTTCCGTGACAAACGTCTCTTCCGTGGTAGCAAAACGCAACGGGGCTTCCGCCCGCTCTACATCAGCCGTGAGTAGTTCATCGCATGCTACCAGGGTTTCCCCATGCCGGTCTTTTACATCCTGAATTCGCCGGTTAATGTCCGATATCTCGCCTTCGAGCTGCTTGACCTCTTTCGTGTAGTGATCAATGCGGCTCTGCGGAGAGCCTGTCTCTTCAGGTATCGGAACCGCCTGGAATCCGGCGTCCAGAAGCGTACGCTCAACCGCCTCGCGATCGCTGCTCTGGACGATCACGACGACGATGTTGCCGGCGACCTTGTCTGAAAAATATTTCTCATGGGGTACGGCGATCTGGATATCTTTGGGGATATGCCCTACAAGGACAGAAAAGCGTTCGTAGCCGTGGTACATCTCCATATCGAGAGGGATCGCTGCAAAAGGCTCGAGCTCGCGTGCCCGCTGCTCGGACTCTTTCTGGTTCGCCTCCAGCCTCGACCGCTTTGCGAGGAGTTCCTCCACTTCGTGCTGAAGGGCAGGGAGATCACGCTCAATGATGGACCGCACCTTTGCAGCGGGGATCTTCTGCTTGATCTCCACTTCGTCGGGGTCGATCCCGCATGCATTCTCGATGGCTCTGATTTTGATCAGCGCTGAAGCTGCGTCACTCGCTCCCGGACGGGGCATACCGATCTTGACCGGAACGGCCGCCTCGCTCTCAGCCACAAAGTCCTCGATGTGGTAGGCATTGTGCTTGTAGAGCGTTGCGATCACGGCATCGATCTGCCCTTTCGGAGCCGCAATGAGCAGCCTGCGCATCAGTTCAGGCCGTAACATTCAGCTGCTCCTTAAAACGTGAAACGATATAATCGACAGCAGTGTCAAGTTTCTTGCTGCCTTCCGTTTTCAGTGTTTCGGCGCTCTGCTCTCCTTTTTTGACGATCTCAGCGTACTTCTGCTGCGCCTGCTCGCGTGCGGAGGCAAGGCGCTGCTTTTTGTATTCCTCGGCATCGCTTGTTGCCTTCAGAATCAGGTTTTCAGCTTCCAGCTCCGCATCGTAGAGGCTTTTTTTCCTCTCCGCCTGCGCATCACTGATCATCGCCTGATACTCTTCCTCAGTTTTTTTGATGCTCTTCAGGACCTCGGTCTTCATCAAACCCTCCTTCTCACGGCATATGAATATTTGATGGAAATGAACTTATATACATTGTTGTTTGTCGTCCGCAGATCCGCCCGGATCATAGTATTCCACAGCCGTATCCGGCGGCATCTGCTCAATCTCAACGCCGCTTTCCGTCCCTGAAATACGCATCCCTGCAAGCTCGCTCGACGAACAGAGCACGTGCTGCTCGGGATGTGTCCCGCGCTGGATGTCACAGGCGAGCAGGATCGCGGGAGCGACCGAGACGACCATCTTGAGCCGCTGTGAGCCGGGATGGCCCTTCGGCAGGACAACGAGCGGTATATGGTTCCCCCGGACGAGCTCGAGCAGCATGGAGGCCGCATCCACCGATCCGCCCTCGGGCGCCGATATGACGACCAGATCATCGGGCTCGACGGTCTCGGAGTACTCCTTCTCGAACGTTTCGAAGGTGAGCGCATACCGCACGCCCGCTTTTCCAATCAGTAAAAAGGAATGTCCCTTTCGTATGAGGAGGAAACCCTCATCGAGAGGTACATGCATCCGAGTCGGCATAGAACCTGCGGACGTGCGTGCAACGCGGGTATTAAACCGCTTCCACATCCTCGGACTGGCAGCTCGGACACATCGGACGTTTGCTCGGGCTCTCAAACGTCTGTTCACAGTCTTTGCATCGGTACCGCTTGCTTGCCTTCAGCCTCTCGTTCCATTCAACGTCGGGCCCACCGCCGGTGCTGCACATCTGGTATTCACCGGTACCATGATTGCACAAAAAGGTATAAAACCCTGCCGAGACACCGGCCCATCGCTCAGAGAAAGATCGTGAAAACGACGACGGCGATGAGGATCAGGACCGCAGCGTGCTTGACGCCCGCCCGGAGCGACGCCTCGCCCATCTCCCCGGCGATCAGCCCTGAGAAGAAGGCCTGGAGCAGGCACGTGTGGTACAGGAGCCGTTCGAAGGTCATGATCGGCGTATTTCCCATCTGGATTGCGCCGCCGACGCCCTTGAGGCCTTCGGTGTTGATCTCGGCCAGGGCGGAGAGGAACTGGCTGTCGATGACGACGACGACGAAGAGGAAGACGAAGAAGACGAGGTAGACGATCACCGTGTAGATGAACATCTCGGCCATCCGCTCGCGTTTCAGCACCTCGGACATCTCCGCATCGCGGGCTGCGATGTTGAGGACCTCCCCGATATCGCCGGTCATCTGGCTGGCCTTCGTGATCAGGGTGACGGTGCGGGCGATCGAGGCGGTCCGGACCCGCTCTTCAAACCGGACGAGTGCCTCGTTGATGTTCGCGCCCCACTCGATGTCCCGCTTGATCCGCTTGATCTCGTAGGTGAGGACGCCGAGGTTCGCCCGGACCAGGATCGTGATCGCCTGTGCAAGCGTCAGGCCGACCTGGTTGATGCCGGAGAGGCGGTCGAGAAAATCAGGGATTCCCGCCTCGATGCTCATCACCTTGCTCCTCCAGAGCTGGTAGAAGACGCCGAAGGGGAGCAGTATCATCAGGATGCCAAAGACGATGTGGTCGTCGATGACATCTATCAGAACCTCGATATCGGCGTACTGGGGGATCGAGAGGAGCGTCAGGCCGACGTATACGAGTGCGATGGGCACCGTGACGTAGAATGTCCGCGACGGCTCGATGAGGAATGTCTGGAGGGGGTGGCGGAAGAATTCCCGGACTTTGCGCCACCGGTCGTAGCGCTCGAGCTGGGCAAAGAGCGGCTCTTCCCCCTCGCGCTTTTCTGTCCGGACGTCCGAGTACTCGTGGAGCCATTTCGTCCCGATATAGCGCTCGACGTTCTCGGATTTGATCGAGATCATGTCGATGAAGAGGATAAAGACGAGCGAACCCAGGGGGATGAGCATGTAGGTCACGACCGAGAGCTCCATGATCGGCGCCGTGCCCATGAAGCCCATGACGACCATGATGATGATGATGAAGAGCGGGCCGGCCACAAAGAGCGTGACGTACCCCTCGGCGGCAAGCTGAAGCGTGTTGAGGAACGTCTTCTGCTCGAACCGCGCCTCTTCCTGGTAAGTGCGCACCCTGGCGGCGAGGAACGTCAGGACGTCTCCGCCGCTGTCGATCACCGATATCATGTCCTGCAGAAAATCACGCATCTTATCCGAGGGGGTGGTCTCGTGGAGGTGCTTGATGGCCGAGATCATATCGTACCCGAAATAGTCGGTATCCCGGACGATCTGCCGGAACTCGTTTGAGACCTCGCCGTAGATCGATGAGTTCTCCGCGACCGACCGGAAGATGACCATCAGGTGGGTGCCGCCCCGCCGCATGGCGTACATGTACGAGACTGCGTTGTGGAGCAGCAGATTGATCTTCGTCGCCCGGCTGCTTTTCTGGAACGACGGATACTTCAGAAGAAAGACGTAGACCAGGGAGGAGACGACGAGGAAGATGACCAGCGCCGCGACGGCACGCAGAAGGCCGAAGGAGAGATCGGCGGGGATGATCGAGGGCACCTGGACGTTGAATACATTATAGATGCGAACGGAGAGGAGCGGCGTTAAGAAGAGATTTGCCGCAAGGTATCCGAGCACCGCCCAGAGCGCCCCCGCCAGCGCGGAGATCAGGATCGACCGCAGGATGTAGTGGTCGAGGGTCATCCCGATCCGTGCCGCGATCATATCCTCGCGGAGGCTCCGGTACTTGATAGGGTCACGCGTGACCCACCAGTGAATCCCCTGCCGTGCCTGGGCTGCCGGTCGGAACGTCATTGTCAATACATCCTGGCGATAGCGCTCAGGTCATCGAGAGCATCGATGACCTTCATCCGGTCGATGGCGTAGGCCTGAATGATCCGGGAGACAGCAATATAATCGGTGATCCCCTGGTCCCGCATCGCCTCGAGGATGCGCCTCCGAGCCCCGATCTCCTCGTCGAGCTGCTCCCGCGTCCACCCGCGAAACTCGATGATCTCGTTGTAGATCCGCGACCGCCCGGTGAATGAGAAGGTGTCGGAGACCGGGTCGTACTCGAAGACGTTGTTCACCTGAAGATTACCGGTGATCGGGTCGATGCCGGCGACTTCGACGATCTCTTGGCAGCGCCTGACCCGTTCACGCCCCTGGTAGATGAGCGCCTGGACGCTGACGACGTCGAGCGCCTGGATCATGTTCCGCGGGACGTTGAGCGGAGAACTCTCCAGCCGGTGGATTGCCGCGTCGACACCGCCCGCGTGCATCGTGGAGAAGGTGGTGTGGCCGGTGTTCATTGCCTGGAAGAGCGTCTGCGCCTCCTGGCCGCGGACCTCGCCGACCAGGATATACTCGGGGCGCTGCCGCATCGCCGCCTTCAGGAGATCGAACATGCTGATCGTCGCGCCGAGACCCTCACTCACCGCTTCGCGGGTGACGCTCGCGATCCAGTTCTCGTGGTACAGGGTGATCTCACGGGTATCCTCGATCGAGACGACTTTGGCGAGCGGCGGGATGAAGAGCGAGACCGCGTTTAAGGACGTCGTCTTCCCGGATGCGGTGCCTCCGATGAAGATCAGGCTCCGGTTGTTCTCGATCGCCATCCAGAAGTAGACCAGCGCCTCGATGTCGAAGGTGCCCGACTGGATAAGCTCGACGGGGGTGAACGGCACCTCGCGGAACTTCCGGATCGTGAACGAGGTTCCCCGGGTGGTGACTTCGGTCCCGAGGGTCAGCTGCAGACGGGAGCCGTCCGGCAGTGTTGCGTCCAGCATCGGGTTCCCGACCGAGATGTGTTTCCCGGACCGCTGAGCAAGGGTGATGGCGAGGGAGTTTAAGGCCGATTCTTCGAAGAATATATTCGTCTTGATGTTGCGGTAGCGGCGGTGGTACAGAAAGATGGGGATCCCGATGCCGTCGCAGGAGATATCCTCGATCATCGGGTCTTTCATCAGTGCGTTGATACGTGACCAGCCGAGGAAGTTGCGCTCGATATAGTACTGCAGTTTGAATATCGAGTCTCGGTCAAGCACGAGGCCGTACTCTTTCAGGAGACCCTGCACCTTCTCAAAGAGCACCCGCCGCCGATCGCCCGCCATCTCGTCCTCGGAGAGGATCAGCACGTCCCGCAGATCTTCGAAGATGCGTTCGAGGAGTTCGTACTCGAACTCCGACAGCACCGGTTCGGAGAGGAGGTACTCGTCCTGGTTCGTGTTCCGGTTCCGGCCGATACAGACCTCGGAAAGCCCTTCCTCTATCCAGTAACGATCAATCTCGGCATAGTCCGGAGGCACGGCGGCGCGAACCAGATAGCCGTGCCTCCGTGGGTCGTACTCCTCGACGCCTTCTTTCTTCTGAAGGGCGGCCGTACCTTTCGCAACGGCCGGCGCCGCCGGAACGAGGGTCCTGAGGCGCACCAGGATGCTTGCGAGGAGATTGCCCGGTTCTGCAGCGGTATCCGAAGGCTCGAGGTAGGGGAGCAGCTCTTTCGGGACGGTAAACTCGGTGTCGGGCAGATCCGGTACGCCGAGTTCTGACCGGTAGTTATACGACGTCGCCGGAAGGTCGCTCGCCGTTCCGGGAACCGCGTCGGCACCGGCAGAAGCCTCCGTCGCACCGTCGCCCGGGAGGAGGCCTGCCGGGTGCTGCTCCGGTGCCCCGGAAAAAGTGTCCGATACCTGCTGGTCGTCATCCGGAAACGGAGACTCTAACGGCTCGTGCGGAATCTTTCTGGAATCGTCATCGTGATGCATGAACTCATCTCTCCGTTCGCTCATCCGGAACACATCGGCGCCCGGGTGCCGGGTGACCGCCCCCTTCCCCGCAAGCGCGAAGAGCTTCGGCACCGGTGCGGAGGGGCGCGCCCCGGGTCTCTTCCTCGCCGGGTATGGCGACACCGCTGCAGTATCTCTATTGTGTGTGGGAATGTCTCACTATAAAAATTCTCCTTTTATAATCATGGCGATATTTTATGGGAAATTTCGATCTTCGCAAAAATATACAAATATTTTATAGCACAATGCTGAAATACTACATCTATTATGCCGGATCATCTCCGTGTGCGGATGCCCACCGGAATCTCGTCGCTCGACCCCGTTCTGGACGGCGGGGTGCCTCCGGGTTCGATAGTGCTCCTCTTAAGCGACCTCGGGGCGGGAAGCACCGATTTTGTATACAGTTCCATCATCTATCTCTCGCTTCTGAAAAACCAGGCCGGTAACGGAAAGCAGCACATACTGCTCCCCGAAGAGATCACGTATATTACGTTTACCCGGATGAAAGAGGATGTCCTCAAAGATATCGCCCTCTCGTTCAGCCCCAGCATGTACGACCAGCTCGAGAAGGTGGTTGCGTTCGAAGACCTCTCGGAGCTCTACTTCGACGCCAGCATCGTTCCCCCGGGCTGGTACGGCGAAGAGGATATCTTCACCCGGCTCCAGAAGAAGCAGCGTAAAGAACAGGGTGATATGCTGGCCGATCTGTCCCATGTCTTGGGCACCCGCAGGCCGGGCAGCCTCATCGTCCTGGACTCCCTCACCGATATTGCCACGACGTACGCGGACAGAGACGCCTGGCACACGTTTATCGCCTTCCTTCGGGGCCTGCAGCGGGTCGCGAAACGATGGAACTCGACGATCTATCTGCTGCTCACGGCCGGGATCCTGGATCGGTCGAAGGAGACGGAGGTCGCCGACTGCGCCGATGCACTGCTGCTGTTCCAGTGGGAAGACGTCGGTGCGCAGCGGCGGCAGCGGATCATGTACTTCGAGAAGTTCCGGGGCGTCATGCCGCACCTCGAAGAGCGGGATCTCGTAAAGTTTGCCGTCAAGATCTCGGCGGCGAACGGGTTCGAGGTCAGAAACATACGGGTGGTCGTATGAGTATAAAACGGGTGAAACTCGGGATTGAAGGCCTCGATGCCATGCTCTCCGGCGGCCTTCTGGAGCAGAGCATCTGTGCCGTCGTCGGAACATACGGCACCGGGAAGACAACGGTTGCTCTGCAGTTCGTCTACGAAGGTCTGCAGAAGGGCGAAAAGGTCATCTACATCAGCCTTGAGGAGCGTGAAGATTTTCTCAAGGCCACGATGCAGCAGAAGGGCTGGGACATGGAGGTCTACGCCGATTCGTTCTACCTCATCCGGCTCGACCCGACCGATTTCAACATCGCCATCAGCAGCATCAAAAACGAGCTGCCGTCCCTGATCCGGGATGTCGGGGCGAGCCGCGTCGTCATCGACCCGATATCCCTCTTCGAAGGGCTCTTCGAGGACGAATCGGTCAGAAGGAAGGAGATGTTCAGGTTCATCGAGACGATGCGGGACGAGGCCTGCACGCTCATTCTGACGAGCGAGACCGACAAAAGCGACCAGTACACCAGCAAATACGGGCTCGTCGAGTACCTCTCCGATACGGTGATCCTCCTGCGCTACGTCCGGCCTACCAACATCGCGGAGGTGCACCTCGCGCTGGAGGTCGTGAAGATGCGCCGGTCGGCGCATTCACGCGAGATCAAGCCCTTCGAGATCCTCCAGGATCAGGTGATGGTCTACTCCGAGGCGAACGTCTTTTAGACCGGGATCCCGAGCAGGTGGAGCAGGACGAGGATGAGTGCTCCGGCCAGTCCGCCAAATGCGCAGATGAGTACGGTGACGAGGTTTATCCCGATATCGGGAGCGCCGAACCAGCTCAGCACCTGAAAGACGTTTAAGAGGTAGAGCGTGATGAGCCCGACGACCGCGTTGATGACGAGTGTCATGGCTTTCTTCAGCAGAAAGTAGATCGTCGCCGCAATGGCTATCGCGAGAATAATAGTGATGATCGCTTCTATCATCACTATGTACCAACGATATGCTGATTATTAAACCGTATGGATGGGAGTATCAATCGTCCGACAATCCGCGAGTCTTCCCCGAGTCCGTCGACGCTCCTGAGCATCTCGAAGAGATTGCCGGCGAACATCGCCGTCCTGATCGGGTCGCCCGCCACGCCGTCCTCTATCCAGTAGGCGTTGGAGACCTCGATCGAGAAGTCGCCCGAGAACGGATTTGCCGTATGGGCGCCGACGACAGTGTGGACGAAGATCGCCCGCTCGTCGTCGACCCGTGTCCGCGGGCCGTCCACCACCAGGTTGTGCAGGCCGATCGCGGGCGCCCCACCGGCGCCGGAGCGGGTAGCGCTTCCCGTCGAGTCCTCGCCGTAGCGGTACGCCGTCTTCAGGTCGTAGGCGAAGCACCGGAGTTCGCCGTCCCTGACGAAATCGAGCTGCTGTGTGGGGACGCCTTCGCCGTCCCAGCAGGTGCTTCCCATGCCCCGGGCAAAGGGATCGTCGACGATCGAGAGGGACTCGTCCATGCACTGCTCCCCGAGCTTGCCCGCCAGGTACGACCGTCCCGCCTTCACGTTCCTCCCCGAGAGTGCAGGAACCAGGATCGTTCCGATGAGCTGGGCCGCGGCGATCGGTGAGAGGACGACGTCGTACCGGCCGGTCAGGATCTCCTGCCCGCCGACCGAGTGGGATGCCAGAAACGCCGCCTGCTCGCCGACGCTCCGCGGATCGATATCAGCGGTGAACGGAGATGCGGCAAACTCGTATCCGGTGGAATGCTCCCGGATTGCCTCGAGCGAGACGCTGGCGCTCGTCCGCTCCATGCCGTAGAGCACGCCGCTGCTGTTTGCGATGGTGAGATGCGATCGGGCAAGGTCCGCGCCGCCGCCGGCCACATCGACCGGATACTCCGCCGCTCCCTCGAGAAGCCTGGCGATGAGATCGGCAGCGCCCCCGGCATCGACGACCAGCTCCCGGTCGGCCGACGGAGCGGTGCTGACGATATCGGCGGGCTTCGGGAGGCCGTGCCATTCCTGCGGCGTGGCGATACGCCCGCTGGCGAGGGCGGCGTCCAGGCACTCCCGCCACTTCGCAGGGTCGCTGGTGCTGGATATGCCGATCCGCCCGTCCTTGATCGTGCGGATGGCGACCGCCCATTCCCGCGAGGCTTCGGCGGCACCGATGATCGACTGCTTGATCTCGGCGGAGATGCTGCTCCCCCGTACGTAGAAGACCTCGACCTCGTCTGCGTGGTGCCGGCCCTCCCGGATGATGTCGTCGATCAGGTACTCGCCCTTCATGATCCGCGTCCTCCGAGCATTGCGTTTTTGAGGAGGAGGTGCGGCGCACCGTCGCTCACCGGCACGCTCTGCCCGCCTTTCCCGCAGTATCCGGGATGCATCTTCCTATCGTTCCCGATGAGGACGATGTCGTGGAGTGTCCGCAGGATCTCTCCCGAGAGCGAGACGTCCCGGACCATCCGGGTCTTCTCGCCGTTCTCGATGAGGTAGCCGTACTCCGCGTTGAACTGGAAGACACCGCGGCCGGGATCGACCTGGCCGCCGCGTGACCCGATCAGCAGGATGCCGTCTCTGCACTCGTCCATGATCTCCTCGTAGGTCGCATCACCGTTCTCGATGAAGGTGTTGCTCATCCTGACCTGCGGAGCGGCGCCGTGTTCGGCGCGGGCGTGCCCGGCGATGCCGTCGCCGACGGCGGCGAGCGTCTCCCGGTTGTGGAGATACGCCTGCAGGACGCCGCCGCTGATGATCTCGGTCCTCTCCGGCTTCACGCCCTCGGCGTCAACCGGGTCGAACCCGAACCCGGGGAGGGAAGGATCATCCACGATGACGAGACCCTCGCAGCCGATCGTCTCACCGATCTTCCCTTTCAGGACGGAGTTACCTTCCCGGACGAGGTCGCCCTCGCTCGCGTGCCCGACCGCCTCGTGGGTGAAGACCCCGGCGAGCTCGGGGTCGAGGACGGCCTTCGTCGCCCCGCCCTTCGCAAGCCCCGCACCGAGCAGGTCGACCGCAGTCTCCCCGGCTTTTTGCCCGAGACCCTGTTTGTCCCGGAGATTAAACCCACCGGTGATATGATCGCGTTCGCTCCCCATCTGCATCACCCCGTTCCGGGAGGCGACCGCAACCACCGAAAAACCGCTCCTGACAGTCTCGTACGACATCTCGCTCCCGCTGGAGTCCATGAACCGGACGTGGTCGATCCCCTCCGTATACCGGGCACGGGTGTTCACCACCTCGGGGAGGCGGGCAGCGGCCTCGATCTCGGCAAGGAGACGGGTCTTCTCCTCGAGATCGACGTTCCGGGGGTCTTCCCGGAGCGGCGGGGACGCGAGGAGTCCCCGGGGGGCGGGAGCAAGATCGACCCGGTCCTCCGTGATCCCGGCAAGCGGCACGGCCTCGGCGACGATCGCTTCGACCGCCCTGCGGGAATCGAGATCGACGTGGTCGAGGACGAGAATACCCCATCCCGCTGGCCCGAGCACCCGGACGACGGTCTTGTCAAAAAAGGATGTGCCTGCGGATTCGACCACCCCGTCGTCGACTTCTATCTGGGTGACCTCGCCCCGCACGCACCGTATATCATAGTAGCGTGGCTCCATACGGCATCAGACCGGAGAATGCCCGACGTTCTGGTCGAAGAGTCCCGGGGCGGAGTGAACCGCCGCCATCTTTCGGAGCTTCGCAAGGAACCCTTCCCGGTTCTCGGGCACGAGAGCGTTCTGCAGCACCTCTTCGATATGCGCGACCGGCACGATCTCCACCATCTGCCGGTAGCTGTCCTCGATGAGGACGTCTTCCAGGTTCGACTGCGGGATGATCACCTTCTTGATGCCGGCCTTGGCCGCGGCCTCGATCTTGTAGGTGACGCCGCCGATCGGGAGGACGTCGCCCCGCACCGAGAGCGACCCGGTCATCGCGACGTCCTGCCGGACCGGAATGTTCTCGATGGCACTGATCACAGCTGTTGCGACGCTGACCGAGGCGGAGTCGCCCTCGACACCCTGGTAGGTACCGATGAACTGGATGTGAATATCCATGTTCCTGATGTCTCTGCCGGTGAACTTCTTGATGAGTGCACTGACGTTCTTGATCGACTCCTGTGCAATCTCTTTCAGGAGGCCCGTGGCGATGACGCTGCCGTTGGCCCCCTGGCTCGGGGTGACCTCCGCCATGATCGGGAGCACCGAACCGCTGTCGGACCCCATCACCGCAAGCCCGTTCACCCGTCCGACCTGGGCACCTTCGACGATCGTGATGTCGTAGTCGCGGCTTCTGCGGATGTATTCGTCAGAGATCTGATCCTCGATCGAGCGGGCGGAAGACTTTGCGGCGAGCACGTGCCTGGCGGTGGTGAGCTCTGCGCTCTCCTGCCGGGCGAGGTCGCCCGCCACCCGGATAAGCCCGCCCATGTCACGGAGCTTCAGGGTCAGGTGACCTTTCCGGTTCGACCTGCGGCGCGCCTCGCGGAGAACCTCCACAATGGCGCTGCGGTCGAAGTGCGGGATCTTCCCGTCGTTCTTGACCTCCTGCGCGATGAACCTGATGAACTTGCGGCGGTTCTCCGCTGTGTCCTCCATCGTCTCCTTCATGTAGATCTCGTAGCCGTATCCACGGATACGCGACCTGAGCGCCGGGTGCATCCCCTGGACGGCGTCGAGATTTCCTGCAGCCACCATCACGAACCGGCACGGCACCGGCTCGGTCCGCACCATCGCACCACTCGACCGCTCGCTCTGGCCGGTGATCGGGAACGCCCCCTCCTGCAGAGCGGTCAGCAGGTTCTGCTGGGAGTGGGGGGTCAGAGTGTTGATCTCATCGATGAAGAGCACGCCGCCGTGCGCACGGTGAATGGCGCCGGACTCGACGCGGTCGTGCGAGGGGGTCTCGAGACCGCCGCTCTGGAATGGGTCGTGCCGGACATCGCCGAGGAGCGCTCCGGCATGCGAGCCGGTCCCGTCGATGAAGGGGGCTATCGAGTCCGATTCGTGGTTGAGGAGCAGCTTCGGCACCATCGTCTCTTCACGCGGCGTGGAGTACCGGAGCGCCATGAAGATGAACGCCGCTGCGATAATCCCCATCAGCCACTGATAGGTGATGAGTGCATACCCGACAATACCGATGATGAGGAGCATGATGAGGGTGTTTCTCATCTGGAGCTTCTTGCGCGCCTCCATCTTGTGAGCGTTGACGATCTGTTTTCCGCGGCCGGCGGGCACGGTTCGAATTATTGGGTTATTGGAATCTTCAGGATTCGGATAAACAAGGATGTCCTGCATCTCCTCTTTGGGGAGAAGCTCGGCCATCGCTTTTGCAAGCATGGACTTTCCAGTTCCCGGAGTACCGATCATCATCACGTGCCGCCGTTGCGTGGCGGCTTTGCGCATCACCTCGGCGGCATGCTCCTGACCGATGACCTGATCGATAAGCTTGGGAGGAACTTCGATATCGGACGACGTACTCAGATCGAGACCGGCGAAGACATCGATGTCCTCCATCTCGTCGGCCGTGATCTCAATGTCAGGGATATCTTTCGTTGTTGTTGAATCCATCGTCGAGTTTACCTCTTTGCTGCCATGGTACTTATATAATTTATTCATGATAGTTTAAGTACTTTCAGCAAGGGTGAGGAATGAAGATTATCAGTACTGAACGATCCCAGGTTCTTGCAGCGAGGATTTCGGAAAGTGCGGGCATACAGCTCCTTGACACTAAGTTTTCCCGATTCCCGGACGGAGAGCTGTATCTGCGAACGGGAGAGACCGACGCCGAGACGGTCATCGTCAGCAGCATCGTTGACAGCGACACTCTGGTGCAGACGCTCCTGGCCGTTGATGCGTGCGACACGTCACGAAATACCCTCGTCATCCCGTACCTCGGCTACGCCAGGCAGGACAAACGGTTCAACCCGGGCGAGCCGATCAGTGCACGGGCAATCGCCCGTGCACTCTCGCGAGGCGTCGACGAGATCTTCGTCGTCAACATCCACGACCCGGGCGTGCTGCAGTACTTCGATGCCCCGGCATCGAACATCTCAACCGCCCCGGCAATCGGGGAGTATATCAGGCAGAGCGGGATGGACGACCCGCTGGTGCTCGCACCCGACGACGGCGCGGCTCGTTTCGCGGCGGATATCGCCCGGGTTGGCGGATGGGACACCGACCACCTGGAGAAGACCCGCATCTCGGGTGTCGAGGTGCGGATGGAGCCAAAACACCTCCCCGTCGACTCCCGCGAGGTGATCATCGTCGACGACATCATCTCCACCGGCGGCACCCTCGCAACCGCTGCAGGCATGCTCTCCCGGCAGGGAGCCGCCGCCGTCCACGCCGCCTGTGTCCACGGTGTCCTCTCGAGCGGTGCGTATGCCCGGCTCCGGGCGGCAGGCGTCGCCTCCGTCGCGTCCAGCGACACCTACGAGAACGCCACGAGCTGTATCTCTGCTGCAGATGCAATTGCAGAAAGGATCCGCCGATGCTGATCGTCGACGGATCGCACCTCGAAGGCGGCGGGCAGATCCTCCGCACCGTCGTCGCACTCTCGGCACTCTCCGAAACTCCGGTGACGATCGACCGGATCCGTGCAGGGAGGAAGAATCCCGGGCTTGCCCCCCAGCATATCGCTGCGGTAGAAGCCGTGGCGGCGACGGCTGACGCGAGGGTCGAAGGGCTCGCCCCGGGCAGCGAGAGGCTCATCTTCTCCCCCGCCGCACCGTCCCAAAAAGATGTCTCGGTCAAGATCCCGACGGCAGGGAGCATCCCGCTTGTCCTGCAGGCCTGGCTGCCGGTGGCGCTCCGTGCCGGCGGCACCCTGACCGTCACGGGCGGGACCGAGGTCGCACTGAGCCCGACGATCGACTACGTCGACCACGTGCTTGCGGAGCAGCTCCGCCGCCACGGCGCATCCATTGCAATCGACGTAGTGCAGCGGGGCTACTTCCCCCGCGGCGGTGGAGAGGTGACGGTCAGGGTCGAGCCGTCACGCCTCTCGCCGATCGTCGTCGACGCCGAGATCCGCTCCTGCGGCGTCGCCTCCTGCTCGGGCGATCTGCCGGATCATGTCGTCCGCCGCCAGGCCGAGACCGCCCTGCAGACACTCGACGAGGCGGGGCTGCCGGAATTTCCGGCCACCTTCGACGCACGGACAGGCGGAGCGGGTCCAGGGAGTTCAGTCACGGCCTGGGCCGGCGCAAAGGGCGGCATCGCACTCGGAAGACCCGGGCTCCCCGCGGAGGATGTGGGGAGAACCGCTGCCAAACGGCTGCTCCGGGAGATGGAACTGCCCGGAACCGTGGACGTCTACCTCGCCGACCAGCTGCTCATCTACCTGGCGACCAGCGGCGGCGAGTACAGCACCCACACGCTCTCGCTCCACGCAGAGACGGTCTGCTGGCTTCTCGCCGAGTTCGGATATCCGGTTCGCTGCCGCCGGAACACCACGCACGTTGAGTTTGCCGTATGATGCTCGTCCTCGACGCCTCGGTCTTCTTCTCCGACTTTCCCGTAATGGAGAAGGCATGCACCACTCCGTCCGTCGTCGCCGAACTTGTCGACCTCCGGTCGAAAGGCCGTCTTGAAGCCCTGCTCGCCGAAGGGCTCTCGGTCAGGGAGCCGGATGTCCGGTTCCTCGAGGAGGTGGAAGCGGCGGCGAAACGCTCGGGGGACGCCGAGAAGATCTCCCGGACCGACCGGGATATTCTCGCCCTTGCACTCGAGGTGCAGGCCGTCCTCGTCACCGACGACTTCGCGGTCCAGAACGTCGCCCATTCCCTGAAGGTGCAAACCCGGAGCATCCAGCAGCGTGCGGCACGGCAGATCCGGTGGCGATTCCGGTGCAGCGGCTGCGGGCGATACTACAGAGAGGTCGGCGAGTGTCCCGTCTGCGGAGCGGCAATTAAAAGAAAACTTAAATAGATCGCCGGAAATCTTTTTCCATGCCCCCGCTCGACGAGCTGATGAAGAAGGCCAAAGCACTCCAGGCAGAAGCACATACGCCGAGCCAGATTGCCGACGAACTGAGCCTCTCCGTAGAGACGGTCACCTGGCTGCTCACCCAGCCGAAGGATGCCGAAATACCCAAAGACGTCCATATCGACTGGACGACGGTGAGCAGTCACGCCACGCTGCTCGGCGACACCGCGGAGATGATGCTCAAGCGTTTCCTCCCTCCCGGCGAGGACGGAGGAGACTACCCCGATGTCGTCGTCGGCGTCGAACTCTCGGGCGTCCCGCTGGCAACACTCATCGCCGCCGAGGAGGGGCTACATCTCGCCATCTACCACCCGGCAAAGCACAGCCGCAGCGAAAGCCCCATCGGCTCGATCAGCGCCACATTCTCCGGGGTAAACGGTCATCGGTGCATCATCATCGACGATGTGATCACCACCGGAAAGACCGTGACCGAGGCCGTCGAGTATCTTCGCAGGCACGGGGCGACACCGCTCGCGATCTGGGTTCTCTTCGACAAACGCGGCATACGGGAGGTCGACGGGGTGCCGGTGCATTCGCTCTTCAGGATCTCCCGGCTGGACGGGTAAACCGGGTTCTCAATACTTTTTTGCCGCCCAGCGGCGGTACATGGCCGCGGCGGCAGGTTCTTCGGCTGGATCATTCTGAAGATCGGTTTTTCAGCCCTTGCCCGGGGCACTACCGGCCACCACGGTCGCAGCGAAGAAACCGTGGCCGGCAAAGACACATTCGGGGCATCCGCCGGTTCGCGCCCGGCATGGGATCGCGATACTGAAACCCCCTATCGATCACTATATATAGAACCTCAATTCAAACCTTACAGGAAAAGGAGGACTCATTGATGCTTGCTGGACAACCCATTATCATTTTACGGGACAATGTGGAGCGCACTCGCGGCCACGAGGCTCAGCGCTCGAACATTATGGCAGCCAAAGCTCTCGCTGCCGCTGTACGCACAACACTCGGCCCCCGCGGCATGGATAAGATGCTCGTAAGCCCCTCCGGCGACGTTGTGATCACGAACGACGGCGCGACGATCCTGCACGAGATCTCGGTGCAACACCCGGCAGCAAAGCTTGTTGTCGAGGTTGCAGAGACCCAGGACGACGAGGTCGGCGACGGCACCACCACCGCGACCGTGCTCGTCGGTTCCCTGATGGAAGAGGCTGAAAGGCTCCTGTCACAGGAGATTCACGCCACCGTCATCGGGCAGGGCTACCTTCTCGGCATGCACAAGGCCATGGAGATCTTGGGCGACCTCGCCATCGCGATCGGCATCGATGACCGTGAAGACCTCGTCAAGATCGCCGACACCGCCATGACCGGTAAGTCCATCGAAGCGGTGAAGGACAAGCTCCGTGAGATCGTCGTGGACGCCGTCACGCAGGTCGCCGAGACGACCGATTCCGGGAAGGTCGTCGTCGATGAAGACGACGTGATGATCAAGACGCAGGTCGGCGAACGGATGGACGACGCAGAACTGATCCGCGGCGTCGTCATCGACAAGAGCCGTGTCAGCGAACAGATGCCCCGGACGGTCACGGACGCACGGGTTGCCCTCCTCGCAACCCCACTCGAGATCACCAAGACCCAGATGAAGGCCAAGATCAAGATCACCTCCTCTGACCAGGTCAAGGCCTTCTCCGAGCAGGAGCAGGCAGTCTTGAAGGGTCTCGCCGACACGATCGTCGCGACCGGCGCGAACGTCGTGCTCTGTCAGAAGGGCATCGCCGACGCCGTGCAGTTCTACCTGGCAAAGCAGGGCGTCTACGCCCTTGAGAATGTCCCTGAGAAGGACATGAAGTATGCTGCCCGTGCGCTCTGCGCCACCATCGTCAACAAACCCGACGAACTGACCGCCGAGACACTCGGCCGGGCAGAGAAGGCGG
Source organism: Methanoculleus frigidifontis (assembly GCF_030464345.1). GTDB lineage: Archaea > Halobacteriota > Methanomicrobia > Methanomicrobiales > Methanoculleaceae > Methanoculleus_A > Methanoculleus_A frigidifontis. The sequence goes on from NZ_VCYH01000004.1 coordinate 194,251, forward strand.
AAGAGCTCGCTGACGCCGACCTCACCGTCCTCTCCGGCTGCCAGAACGCAAAGGCCGTCACCATCCTGCTCCGGGGCAGCACCCAGCTCCTGGTCGACGAGCTCGAGCGTGCCGTCTACGACGCAGCCCGTGTCGTGCAGGACGTCCTTGAGGACGGAAAGTTCGTTGTCGGCGGCGGTTCGGTGGAGACCGAGCTTCTGCTCCGCATCCGCGACTATGCAGCAAGCGTCGGCGGCCGTGTCCAGCTGGCAATCGAGGCATTTGCATCCGCGTTCGAGGTCATCCCCCGCACGCTCGCTGAGAACTCCGGTTTCGACCCGATCGACAAGCTGGTGGCGCTGAAGACCGCACACAGCGAAGGGAACCGGTATGCCGGCCTCGACGTCTTCTCCGGCGAGATCGTCAACATGAAGGATGCCGGTGTCATCGAGCCCCTCCGGGTGAAGACCCAGGCGATCAAGAGCGGCGCCGAGACGGCAAGCCTGCTGATCCGTGTCGACGATATGATGATCACGCAGTCCGGCGGCGCTCCGGGAATGGAATAAGCCCCTATCCGCGTGATCCGGTCAGGAAGATACGAACTTCGTCTTCCTCAATTTTTTTATCCTGCGCAAGGCTTCTGCCGTCAAAGAAGATCAGCACCGTATCCGGGTTGATCCCAAGCGACAGCAACGCGTCTTCGTAGGTGTCGCCGGCAGTTCCCTGGTAGAGCAGCACGTTTCCGTCAGGGATTATGGTGAACCTGCAGATCATCTGATTCGATACCATTATAGGCGTCGACGATAAATATTCTAGGCTATTTCTATGCCGAGGTAGTCTAGTCCGGGAAGGCGGCGGCCTCGAAAGCCGCTGGTGCTCGGCACCACGGGAGTTCAAATCTCCCCCTCGGCGTTTTGATCGTTTGCCTGCATGCCGTCGGCGTATTTTTCGCACGGAAGAGGCGTGTTTATCCGTCTTCTTTCGAGTTATGTTTGCCGTTGCACATCCGAACGGTGCCGCCCCGCATCACGTAGACCACCGCCGGCCATCCGTCGCCCCGTTCGCGGTGCGTGGCGGGACGTTCGACGCGGTCACTATCGTCGTCCACACCGACCCGGACGAGGGCCCCCGGGGAGAACGAAGCCCTCGACGCCATGGTGGCGTACGCCCGCGGGGCGTACGCCACAGAGCGGGACTTCGTTGTCATAGGCGACCGGAACGCCGACTGGTCTTACTTCGACAAGGATAACGCCAACGAAGAACATGGACGTCACCTCCGACCGGATGATCACACCGACGGTGCCGACTATGCGGGCGAGGCCGGGGTCTTCCGGTTCGGCACGGTCTCCGGGTTGAACCAGACGATGAAGGAAGGTATCTCCGGCCACTGCCCGATGTACGCGGTCTTCCGGACGGGAGAGAAACGGGGACCGACGAGACACTCTTTTTGTGATGCGATACCGGGCGTGCGGGTTCTCAGGCAGCATCACGCACCGTCAACCAGGGGATGAGCGGGCGTCGGAGTCGGCATACAGCAGGAGAGGCGAAGAACCCCTGGTTGGAATTTCTGGTGCCTGCAGATCGCTGTGGGGTTGCGCTTCAGTCAGGTTCTCCCCTGCCAAGCAACCTCGCCGGGGTTGCACCGCGGATGAAGAATCTCTCCCTCGCGGGGCGGGCGGCAAAACGGACAGAAATGACAACTCTTTTCAGGCCGGCAAAGAAAAACAGACACGGAGAACACTCGATGAAGAAAATAACGATTCTGGCAGCAGCGTTCATGCTGGCACTCTGCCTCATCATCTCCTGCGGGTGCACCGCAGCGCCTGCAGCGCCTCCTGTGACGCCGGATACCGCACTTCCAACCCTCTCGTATGCGGACACGCCGGTGCAGTATGCCGACGTAAACGGCGTCACGCTCGGATACCGCGAATTCGGGACCGGAAATACGGAACCGCTCCTGATGCTCATGGGCTTTTCCGGGACGATGGATACGTGGAACACCACGTTCCTCGGCATCCTTGCAGAGAACTACCACGTCTACATCTATGATCACCGCGGCATGGGTGAGAGCACCGACGGCGAAGCGCAGTTCACGGTTGCCGACCTTGCGGACGATGCGGCAGGTCTGATAACCACGCTCGGCTACGACAGCATGCACATCTACGGCGTCTCGATGGGCTCGACCGTCTCGCAGCAGCTCCTGATCGATCACCCGGAGAAGGTGCGAAAGGCCGTCCTCTCCTCCGCCACCTATAGCACTGCGACCCCGGAGACCGGGAAACTGCACGATCTCCTCCAGGCGAGTGCGGACGACCCGGCCGGGCAGACCGGGGTGCGGAAAGAGGCCGTCGCAAACCTTGCATGGGAAGGGAGCTACGACGATCTCCCGGGTATCACAAGCGACGTCATGCTGATCACCGGGACCGCCGACGACCTGACCCCGGAGTCGGTCGCAGTCGAGATGGCAGGCCGGATCGACGGGTCCTGGCTTGTCCGGTTCAAAGGCATCCCCCACGCGGGTTCGAGCTACGCTCCCGTCGAGTACGGAACGATCGTGACGACGTTCCTGAAGATGGACGAATCTCCCGCATAACCTTTTTTTGGCAGAGGCTGTACGCCGGCGGGGACTGAAGAGTTGCTCTTTTTCAAGAAGGAGTCCTGGCGTGCAGTTCGCTCTGCGATCTGTTCCGGTGCCCCGGGGTGGGGACTGCCGCCCCCACGCCCCGCCAACGCGAGCGGCGGTCACAAAGCACCGGAAACGCTCGGAAGGACGCCCAGGTTCCGGCCACAAGAGTCAGGGCTATAGTCTGCCACGACCACCGGGAGGAGAAAATCTCGCCCGGCCACGCCGCCCGAAAAAGAAGAAACCTCCTCTCCACTCCCGGCGAGACAGTCCACCGCGGTTCGGATCATATCGGCCGCCGACCCATCGCGGATCTGCCGGAGCCACCCCGGGCGTCGGCGGGCTGCCCGGTTCCCGGGCACCAGCAGATCGGTGCTGGTCATTGCGCAGAGGAATGCGAGAGATCCTCTTCGCCGCCAGTTCCTCGCGGCTGTACTGCCCGCTGCCGAACCAGAGCGGCACCGTCCCGTTCCGTATCCCCGTGCCCGGCGGCGTGGTTAACAATCCTTATCGCGCCCGTGGGTACATACACACTGGATGGCTGCGATAACCGCTGGACAGGTGAGGGAGGCGGCAGACGTGCTCGGCATCCGTGACCGGGCCAGCCTGAACGAGATCCGTGCCCGCTATCACGAGCAGATCAAAGAATGGCACCCCGACATCTCGCGGAAGGATCCGGCAGAGTCCCATGAGATGACCCTGCGCCTGCAGGAATCGTACAGTCTTCTGGTCGAGTACTGCATGAACTGTCCCGTTTCATTCCGGATGGAGGACCTGGCAGCGGATCTGGAGCAGAGCCCCGCCGATTACTGGATGGAACGGTTCGGCGACGATCCGATCTGGCGGTGACGGATCGCCCCTCCGCACTGTCGAAAGATATCGGTGTCACGGGCTGCGCCGCCTCTGTAGCAGGGAGCTCGGGGCGCTCTTCCTCGCTCATCGGCATCTTGTACGGGAGAATCGCCTGCAGGCTCCACCGGCATGCCATCCTCGCCATCGCCTTCGTCTGCTTCGGGGTCGGCCTGTGCGGTCTCGGGTTTGCGACGTCGCTTCTCACCGTCGGGCTCGCAGTGATCTTCGTCGGTGTCGGCGAAGGCATTCTGATGCCGACCATTCTGAACTGGATCGCCGCGATCACGCCGAAACAGTATCTCGGCAGGGCATCGGGCGGGTTCTCGGTGGCCTTAAACCTCGGCCAGTTCGCGTCCGCTCTTGCCATCGTGCCGGTCGTCGCCGTCGCTATGACCTATAGCAATCTCTTCCTCGCGTTCGGATCGGCGGCGTTTGTTCTCGCCCTGCCGTTCCTTCTCGCGGTGGTGGCGGAGAAGTACACCCTCACGCAGGTCGTCGAAGGGATCTGTCAGGATACGGGCTTGCGGTAGCCCCGGGTGAAGGATACCTCCCGCTCCCCGTGCCGCCATCGCGGGGCATGCGGAGATGCACCCTCCACCGGCCTCGAACAAAGGCCGGATTGCCCCTCTTTTTCGATTTTAACGACGGTTCCGGATCGCGATCTCCGGCATAATGATTCGGCGAAGAATATCGCCCCAATTGCCGAAAAACGGCAGTATCGCAGGGTAATAGCGGCGATATGCGGCCAAGTAATTTTGAGACGATATCTGGTATGGGTCGCCCCGGGATCGGCCGTCTGATGGCTTCTGTGAGGGTCGATTTCCCGGAGGATTGGGCCGGAATTAAGGGCATTTAAAGGTTACTTGACCGAAATGGCTGCCCGGGCAGCAGTCCCAAAAAGATCGCCGGAAAAAGAGGTTATTGATGCTTCTTCTCCATGAAGAAGAAGGCTGCTCCCGCGACGATCAGGATCGCGACGATTGCGACGATGATGTACAGGAACGGGAGTGCTTCGGGCGTCGGCGTCACCGGCGCTGCGGGGGTCGTCGCGGCCCCTGTCGGAACGGCCGTCGTGATCTCCGTCGGGGTGGCCGTCGGCAGGGTGCCGGTCGTGTAGACGACCGCGAACGTACTGAAGTGCGTGACGGTGGCGGTCAGCGTTCTGGTAGCCGTGTTGACCCTGGTCGTGACGTTCTCCCAGATGCCGGTTGTTGTATTGTACCACGTGATCGTCGGCACCTCTCCGCCGGCGGTCACCCGGTTCCAGTCATCCTCGGTGAGCGTGACGGAGAGGCTGATGCCCGGGTCGAAGGTGGCGCCCGCGGGACTGCACTCATAGACGTAGCCCGAGATGCTGAAGAGGGCACCTGCCGAAGCGGGCGGCACCCCGCCGGCATCTTCAATCCGCTGGAGGGCGATGCTGCCGAGGGCGCTGCCGTCCGCGTCGAGAGCCCGCACGCCTGCGTTCAGGGTGAGTTTGCCGGTGTCGTCACCCGTAACGACGGCGATCGAACGGGTCACGATACCGCTGTCGCTGACCGTCAGCGCGCCGCTTCCGTGATAGGTGGTGACGCTGCGGCTGCTGCCGCCACTGCCACCGCTCCTGCCGCCGCCCGGGGCGGTGACGACGACCGGGCTCGGGGCGGTCACCGTGCTGAACCCGTAGGCGTTGCTGGCGTTCAGGGTAACCGTGTAGCTCCCTGCGGCGGTGTAGGTGTGGGTCGCGTTCCGGTCGGTCGAGGTTGTGCCGTCGCCGAAGGTCCATGCCCAGGCGGTGACGATGCCGGTGGAGGTGTCGGTGAACTGCACCGCAAGAGGAGCGTTGCCTTCGCCGGGGGCGTGGGTGAAGCCCGCCACCGGCGGCGAAGGCACGAGGGCGAAGGAGACCGGCGTCGTGGCGTTCCGCGAGACCGTCACCGACTCGTTCACGGCGGGCTCGTAGCCGTCCAGCACCACGGTGACGTTATAGGTTCCGGTGTCGAGATCGCTCAGGGTCGCGTTCGTGACCGAGGCGTTCAGGACGCCGTCGAGATAGATCCCCGCCCCCGCGGGCGTCGAGTTCACCTGAAGCGTGCCGGTGAAGTGGACGAGAGTCAGTGCCACGACCTCTGTCTCACCGGCGGTCAGGACGACCTCCCGGCCGGCGGGTTCGCACTCTGCATGGACGACCGTGACGTTGTACTCGCCTTCCGGCAGACCGAAGACCGTTGCGTTGGTCGTCCTCCCGGTGGCAACGCCGTTGAAGGAAACGTTCGCGCCTGCCGGAACCGAGGTTACGGTAATCGTGCCGGTGCCAAACGACTGCCACTGGAAGATCGGATACTGGACTTTGTAGGGAGATACCCGCCAGATCTTTGCGGGATCTGCATCGGTGCTGATGATACTCGTAGACCAGTGCAGGCCGGGATCGCCGGTGAGGAAGGCAATGTCCCTGAATTTGGTGGGATCGGAGACATAGGTGCCGGCAGAACAATCGCCGCCGTTATAGTGCCGGTAACAGTTGGTGATGGTGCCACGGTTATGCCCAACAAGACCCCCGGCATACTGATTGGTGGCAGTGGCACTCCCGATTGCATAGCAGCTTGTGATGGTGCCAAACTCGTTCTGCCCAACAAGACCCCCGGCATACTGATTGGTGGCAGTGGCACTCCCGGTTGCATAGCACCCCGTGATGGGGCCCAACTCGTTAAAACCAACAAGACCGCCGGCCCCCCTAATCCCGGCAGTGGCAGTCCCGGTTGCATAACAGTTGGTGATGGTGCCCACACCGTTCCGACCAACAAGACCGCCGGCCTCCGTCATCCCGGCAGCGGCAGTCCCGGTTGCATAGCACCCCGTGATGGTGCCCACACCGTTCTTACCAACAAGACCGCCGGCACTAAAACCGACGGCAGCGGCACTCCCGGTTGCATAGCAGCTCGTGATGGTGCCCTGGTTCAGACCAACAAGACCGCCGGCATCAGAACTCCCGGCAGTGGCATTTCCGGTTGCAGAACAGTTGGTGATGGTGCCATAGTTTGCACTGGCAAGGACACCTACATATCTCCGTCCGGATACACCGGCGTCCCCGGCCGCGATTTGAAGATTCCGGATCTCCGCACCTGAACCGTGAAAGCCGAGAAAGCCAAAGAAGCCGACACCATCAACACCGCTCTTATCCATCACAAAATCGCTGATGGTATGCCCCTGGCCGTCGAAAGTGCCGGTGAATTGGGTACTCCCATTCCCGATCGTCTCCGTCGGGCTCCCGGCAGAAAGGGAGATGTTATTGGTCACGATGAAATGGTTGTCCCAGTGTGCGGAATCGGTGGAAAGATAGATGACGTCATCCCGGGTGCTGATCCGGTAGGGATCGCCTGCTGTGCCAGTGCCGCCGCTGTACAGCGGAACCATGGTAAATGCAACGGTTTCCGTTCCGCCCGCCGCAAGGGTTACCACCGAAAAGGCCGGTGAGAAGGTGTTGTCTTCATCTTCAACCGTGACGTTGTACTCGCCTTCCGGCAGACCGGAGACCGTTGCGTTGGTCGTCCTCCCGGTGGCAACGCCGTTGAAGGAAACGTTCGCGCCTGCCGGAACCGAGGTTACGGTAATCGTGCCGGTGCCGAAAGACTGCCACTGGAAGATTGGATACTGGCCTTTGTAGGGAGATACCCGCCAGATCTTTGCGGGATCTGCATCGGTGCTGATGCTATCAGCAGACCAGTGCAGGCCGTCACCGGGTGTCGTGCCGGTGAGGAACGCGATGTCCCTGAATTTGGTGCGATCGGACACATAGGTGCCGGCAGAACAATCGCCGCCGTTATAGTGCCGGTAACCGTTCGTAATGGTGCCAGAGTTGTAACCAACAAGACCGCCGGCACAATGCGTGGCAGTAGTGGCACTCCCGGTTGCATAGCAGTTCGTGATGGTGCCCCCATGGTTCACACCAACAAGGCCGCCGGCAGAAGTATCGGCAGTGACACTCCCGGTTGCATAGCAGCTCGTGATGGTGCCATCATAGTTGTAACCAACAAGACCGCCGGCATGAACAGCGCCGGCAGCGGCACTCCCGGTTGCATAGCAGTTTGTTATGGTGCCATATTTGGTGCGACCAACAAGACCGCCGGCATCACAATCGGCAGTGGCACTCCCGGTTGCAGAACAGTTTGTTATGGTGCCATGTTCGGTGTAACCAACAAGACCGCCGGCATACCTATCACCAGCAGTGGCATTCCCGGTTGCAGAACAGTTTGTTATGGTGCCATGTTCGGTGTAACCAACAAGACCGCCGGCATGGTATCCCCCGGCAGTGGCACTCCCGGTTGCAGAACAGCTCGTGATGGTACCATCATAGTTGTAACCAACAAGGACACCTACAAGATTGAATCCAGATACGCCGGCGTCCCCGGCCGCAATTTGGAGATTCCGGATCTTCGCACCCGAACCAAGCAAGCCAAAGAAGCCGACACGATCAACACCGCTCTTATCCATCACAAAATCGCTGATGGTATGTCCCTGGCCGTCGAAAGTGCCGGTGAATCCGGTGCTGCCATTCCCGATCGTCTCCGTCGGGCTTCCGGCAGCGAGGGAGATGTGATTGGTCATAATGAACTGTTTGCTCCAGTTTGCAGCATCGGTGGAGAGAGCGATGACGTCATCCCGGGTGCCGATCTGGTAGGGATCGCCCGCTGTGCCGGTGCCGCCGCTGTACGCAGCGGCCGGCAGCACCAGGCACATGCCAAACAGGAGCGCTCCAAGAAGAAGAAGCCGAAAGGGCGATATATTGGTGCAGATACAGCCAGAGGTGTACCGCATGGAGAACAAATGGGGATCTGCAGACATAAATGCGTATTTTTGCGCATGCCGATATAAGAATTTGTATTTCTCAACCGGGCAATCGGCGAATCCCCCGCAAAATAAGAGATTTCTCTCATTCACCTCCCCCAAAAGGCCCGTATGCCGGCGATTCCCGGAAGGGCAGTTGCACCCGGGGGAAGAGGCAGGAACCCCGCCGGGCGTTGCCAGATCGCCCGGTTCCCGGGCACCGGCAGATCGGTGCCGGTCATCGCGCAGAGGAACGCAAGGCCCAGCTCTTCGCGGCTGTACTCCTCGCTGCCGAACCGGATCGCCCGGGGATCCCCGGCCGGTCGAGCCGGGAGGCGTGCCCGGCCCGGTGCGTGCGCTCGTGGAAGTAGGCCGCGTGGCAGGCCTCGGCCGGAGACGATTTGCAACGGTTGCAAACAGGGTTGCAAAGGGGGTTGCAATAGTGGTTGCAAAGAGATCGCGGACCGCGTTCCTCGACGATACAAAGATAATTCAGGATAATAAGATATTCCAAAAGAGATCGATCACAACGATCCAAGATCGTTTGCAACAATTTCCGGATCACACAGTTCGCCCGTTCCGGCTCCACCGGAAGAGTACCCCGATCGCGTGCACGAACCCGCGATTGTGTGTGTTTTCGGATCGATTGCAAACAAGAAAATCGAAAACTCCGATTCGGCTGCGAATTGGAAATTACTCAGCACAACAGAGATTTCGCAGGCAAAAAGTGTTTGCAACCATGTTTGCAACCCCCTTTGCAACTCCAGGTACAACCGTGTTGCAGCCGGTGTCCGGTCGCCGGCTCCGGGGTGCGGAGACCCGCCCTCCCATCGCCCCTGAAAGAAGGGAGAATTGCCGCTCTTTTCCGATTTTAACGAAGGTTCAGGATCGCGATCTTCAGCAAACGGATTCACCGAAGCATATGCCCCCGATTTCAGAACGACGCCAGAAACGCAGGGCCATATCGGCGATATGCGGCAGGGTAATTTTGAGACGATGTTTTGTATGGCCCGCCCCGCGATCGTCCGTCTGAGGGCTCCTGTGAGGGTCGTTTTCTCGAAGTAGAGGGTCGGAATTCCCGATATTTAATGTTTGCTTGACGAAACGGCAGAACCGGCGCTACGGGCACACGCTCAGCAGCAGCCACGCCCTCCGGTACCCAGGTTTACTTAACTCGAACAACACCACGAATAGCTGGCGAGAGACGTTAATAATAATTAATTTACAACACCAATTTGTTAAATTGAAATCTCAAACTTAATATGCGCCGTCGACGAACTGAAAGAGTACAATCGATATCATACGACGTGATGCACATGCAACGACAGAACATTCTTGCCATCCTCACACTCGTCCTCGCCGGCTGTATCCTCTTCACCGGCTGCACCGGGACGCAGTCCACGACCGTTACCGAACCCGCCGACGAAACCCTCTTCGTTTACTCCGGCGCCGGGCTGAAAGCCCCGATGCAGGAGATCGGAACCGTCTTCGGTGAAAAATACGGCGTTACCGTCGAGTACACCTACGCAGGCTCCGGAGCGCTCATCACCCAGATGGAACTTGCGCAGAAAGGCGACGTCTTCATTCCCGGCGGCACGCCCGACTACGCCATCGCAGTGAACAAAGGTCTCGTCAGCGACGACCCGCAGTACGTCGCCTACCACGTTCCCGTGATCGCCGTGGCGAAGGGCAACCCGAAGAAGATCACCTGCGTCGAGGACTTCACGAAGTCCGGCGTCAAGGTCGCGCTCGGGGGCATCAATGAGACCGCCATCGGCAAGGCGGGAGACAAGCTCTTCAAGAAGCACGGCATCGCCGACGCAGTCGAGGAGAACGTCGTCCTCCGCGCACCCACCATCAACGAACTCATCGTGGCAATGAACATGGGCACCGCCGACGCCACGCTCATCACCATCGATAAGATGAACGTCCAGACGATGGAGGCCATAGAGCTCCCGCTGGAGGACAACATGGCGCTGATCGTCCCCATCGGCACGACCACCTTCACGAAGAAGGCGGATCTTGCCGGGCAGTACATTGACTTCGTCGCCTCGGACGAAGGAAAAGCGATATTCGCCAGACACGGTTTCCCCACCTACCCCGACCCGACGTACGCAGGGATCATGCCATGAGCGGCAGGGATCGCCATCGCCGCACGGTTACCGAGCAGAACGGCATGCAGCAGGGCTAAACGCATGGGCAGATTACACCGGAGATTCTCCGGCACAACCATCTTTTCGGCGACGTTCCTTGCGATCTCGGCCGCCCTGTTCATTTTTATGGTCGCCGTCATCGCCGGACTCGTCCTCTATCCGTCTCTGCCGGAGCTCATCGCAAGCCTCACCTCTCAGGAGATCATCTTTGCCGTCCAGCTCTCGCTGATCACCTCGGCGGTCTCCACTGCGCTCTGCGTCGTCGTGGCAGTCCCGGTCGCCTATGCGATGACCAGGTTCTCCTTCCCCGGCAAATCGCTCGCCAACGTCATCGTGAACCTGCCCCTCTCCCTCCCGCCGCTCGTGGCGGGTGTCGCCCTGCTGATCTTCTTCGGCCCGTCCCTCGTCGGCACGGTGCTGCGGGCGTCGGGCATCGATATCGTGTATACCGTCACCGCGATAATCGTGGCGCAGTTCTTCGTGAACGTCCCCTACATGATCCGGGTCACCCGCTCCGCCTTCGAGATGATCAATCCCCGCTACGAATACGTTGCCCGGACGCTCGGGTGTACCGAGTGGGCCGCATTCCGGCAGGTCACCCTCCCCCTTGCATCGCAGGGGCTGATTGCAGGGCTGGTCATCACCTGGTCGAAGTCCATCGGGGAGTTCGGGGCGGTGCTCCTCCTTGCGGGCGCGACGGTGATGAAGACCGAGACCCTGCCGATCGCCGTCTACCTGAACATCTCCACCGGCGAACTGAACGAGGCCATCGCCGCTTCGGTCATCCTCATCGGGATCGCCCTCGTCTCGCTCCTGGTCTTCGAGCGCTACGGCGACGGGAAGCGGATAGTCTAGGAGGAACCAATGCTGCAGATCACAGGCCTTGCCAAGACGCTCGGCAGTTTCTCGCTCAAGGGCGTGAACCTCTCCATCGAGGACGGCGAGTATTTCATCGTCCTCGGGCCTACCGGTGCCGGAAAGACCATTCTCCTCGAGACGATCGCAGGGATCCACACGCCCGATACGGGGAGTATCAGCATGAACGGGATTGAGATCTCCCGGATGGATCCGAAGGAGCGGGGAGTGGGGATGGTCTACCAGGACTACATGCTCTTCCCGCACCTGACGGTCGGGGAGAACATCGGATTCGGCCTCAAGCAGCGGAGTATCGATCCGGCGGCAGTCCGGGAGCAGGTCCGGGACGTCGCTGAGATGCTCGGCATCGGACACCTGCTGGAGCGCTCCCCGGAAACGCTCTCCGGCGGCGAACAGCAGCGGGCGGCGATCGCCCGCGCCCTCATCATCAAACCCCGGATCCTCCTCCTCGACGAACCACTCTCGGCCCTCGACGTCACCACCCGGGAGCGGCTGCGCCGGGAACTCGCGACGATCCACCGGATGATGAAGACCACCATCATCCACATCACCCACCACTTCGAGGACCTCTTCGCCCTCGCAGACCGGGTGGCGATCATGCAGGACGGCACGGTCGTCCAGGTAGGGACGCCGGAGGAGATCTTCCAGACACCCGCCACCGAGTTCGTCGCCTCGTTCACCGGCATGGAGAACGTCTTCCATGGCAGGGCGCGGATCAGGGACGGGGAGGCACGGATTGAACTCGGCCCGATCAGCCTCCGGACCGTCGCCGAGATCGAGGGCGATGTCTACGTCGGCATCAGGCCCGAAGAGGTGATCGTCTCTCGCGAGCCGTTCGAGTCAAGCGCCGTCAACACCTTCCAGGGCAGCGTGACGGAGATCCGGCAGAACGGGATGTTCTCGCGGATCGTGGTCGATGCCGGAGGCGTTCCGTTCGTCTGCGCCCTGACGCGGCAGAGCATCAGACGACTCGGGCTTGCGGAGGGAGAGGCGGTCTACCTCACCTTCAAAGCGTCGGCGGTGCATGCCTTCCCCCGGTAGGGGAAGGGGGCGCCGCCCGGTGGATTTATGGCATCGCCCGGCCGAGGAGCGGCATGGCGGACGGCGATGAGATCCGAAAACAACTCGCTTTTCTTGCGGCAGAGACCGATCTCCCCGCCCGATTCGGCATCCCCACCGATGCGTTCCTCCCACTCTTCTTCTCGCTGCGGTTCGGGGGCGACTGGAGTTATAGGGCGGAGTCGATCGCCACCGTCTCGGTCGTGAAGAAGACAACCGTCTACGACGGGGAGAGGGGGCTCGGCCACACCCGGGAAGAGATAAATCTCCTGGTCAACCCGGTGCTGCGACGCCGCGATGGGACGGTACACCGGCTCGAGAAGTGCGGCGAAGAGCCGGAACGGCTGCTGGTGCAACGCCCCTACCGGGTGGCGGTCAGTGCCGAGCGGATCATCCGGATGACGGTTCACCCGCTCGAAAAAGAGATCAGAACCGAAGAACTCGACGCCGGGGAGATAATCTTTGAGGGGCAGGCCGCCTACGGCATCGACCACGAACTGGAGCACCTCTCGGAAGCGAAGATATCCGGAGAGAACCTCTGGGAGTTCCGGTTTGTGTAACGAGCCGTGGATTCCGAGCCCAACCGTTATATCCAGGAGAGTATGAGTTCTCACGAAGCGGGGCGGACGGATGGAGACGGTGCTGTACTTCTTCTCAGGAACGGGCAATACCCTGGCGCTGGCAAAGTACGTGCAGGAGAAGACGGCGGCAACAATGCTGCCGATCGCAGCAATGCGGGATGCGGATGCAGTCGCGGTGCAGAGCGAGGCCATCGGGATAGTAACCCCCGTGTACTACGGCGACCTGCCGAATATCGTGAAGGATTTTCTCCGGAAACTCCGGAATATCGAGGAGAGGTATATTTTCCTCGTCGTCAACTACGGCGGAGGGACAGGGACGTCGGTTGCGACCGCAAAGAAGCTCGTACGGGAGAACGGCGGCAGGGTTTCGGCAGTTTACAGCATCCATATGCCGCAGAACTCCTTCGCAAAATCTGCAGAAACACCGACCGGCCTGTACGCGGCGGCCGAGCGTGTGCTCTCCGATATCCGGCAGACTGTACTGCAGCAGAAGGAGGGGACCTTTTCGACGAACAGATATGCAGATGCATTGCAGGGCATCCTGTACGCGATCCTGAAGCCCATGTACCGAAAGCACCTGCTGCGCCTCTCATCGCTCGATGCGGATGCTTCCATCGAGGCTGCGATCGCTGCGGCGGACAGGACGTTCTCGGTGAACGAAAGCTGTACCGGCTGCGGGATATGCGCACGGGTATGCCCGGTCGACAATATCGACCTCGCAAGCGGCAGACCCGGGTGGCTGCACCACTGCGAGAACTGCCTGGCCTGCTACACCTGGTGCCCGGAGAAGGCGATCCGCGGCCCTCTCGTGGAGGAGAACTATTACTACCGGCACCCGGGTGTAAGGCTGCAGGATCTGGCAGGGCAGAAGATGGGCAGCATTCCATAAAGAGGAGCGTCGGAACGCCGCGCCGCCGGCTCACATCCCGCGGGAGGGGACATGAAAGAACCCTTTGCTAGTCTCTCCGCATCTCCCGGGTGCTCTCCACCGTGAAGTTCTCTGCGCCCACGCCGCTCCGCACAGCAATCCGGCTCATATGCACCTCCACACCGTCTGCGTTCACGACGGTGATCGCAATCTCAACAGCGTCGCCGGGCCCACGCTCCACGGTGAATTCGATGGGACCGCTCCGAACGACGCCCTCATAGACGGCCTGCACCTCGGACGTCACCGTATTGCCGTTCCGGGTAATATCATACGTCACGAAGTAGGTCGCCGGCTGCGACGTATCCGGGATGAAACGAAAGACCACCCGGTCGTCGTATCCCACCGACTCGGAGCGGAACTCGGGCGTCGGCGCAGGCGGCGGCTGCACCTGGGGCACGGTGCAGCCGGAGGCGGCAAGGAGCAGCATGAGCAGCAGGGAAACGACCAGCCCGATCGTCACGCCCGCTGCCGGGCGACTGCCGGCCGTCATCTCATTTCGGCGCTTTCTTCACAAATTTATTCTTGCCAACACCGCACCGCGGACATTTCCAGGCCTCGGGCAGGTCCTCGAACGCGGTCCCCGGTGCGATCCCGCCGTCCCGGTCGCCGTACTGCGGGTCGTAGACGTAGCCGCACTTGGAGCATTTCCACCGGTCCATACTTCCGGTTTCCGATCGCATCTCATCCATGACACGGAGTGTGCCGTATTCCCAGATAAAGGATCGGGTCGGCCTGCTCCTCCCGCTATACGGACGAGAGCGGCAGATCCCTCCCGGAGATGCCGTCCAGGTAGAGGCGGCGCTCGCCGTCCTCGGCGGCAAGGACAACCTCATAAACCGGGTAATAGACCGTCCTCCACCCCGCGATCTCTAGGGTCGGTTCGATGGCTTTGAGAAGAGAACGCAGGTCCGACTCCCGGATCTTCTGCGGACGGGGCGAACCGCGGAGCGGTTCGGTCTTCACCTGCAGGCTCTGCCGGAGCGACTGCAGCCGTGGGATCTCGTGCAGCAGAAGCGGCATGAAGACCGTCGCCTTCCCGGCGGTCTTCACCTCGGTGACGAGCTTGCGCTTTTCGAGATCTTTCACCGCCCTCTTCACCGTCTCCGGCGCTTCGCGGGTATCCGCCTCGATCTCGGGGAGCGTCGATCCTCCGGGCGGCAGCCGGGCGATGATCTTCACCGCCGTCTCATCGAGCCCGAAGAGCTCCGAGAAGCCCGGCTTCATCTTCATCCCGCGGTTCACGTCCACCAGGCGGCCGGCGACCAGGTCGAGAACGAACGACGCCGTCTTCGTCGTCTTGCGCAGAAGGCCGCCGATGTACTTCACCTCGACCTGAGCCAGCGGCCAGTAGACGGCGTCCGCGGCGACGATCCGCTCCTCCGGATCCAGAAACGGAAACTTTCGCCGCCGCCTGGATTTCGCGATGTCGATCGCCTCCTCCCGGATCAGGACCGGTACGATCGCCTCGTCCACCCCTTCGTCGGCCGGTGTGGGGCGCGGGGCGGGGGGCTGCGGAGGTTGTGGCGGTGGGTGCGCCCGGGGCGTGCGGGGCGTACTCTGCCGTGCCGGCTTTCCGGGCGCGAGCTTCGGCGTCAGCCCCCGGTGTTCGGTCTCTCTCCGGCCGAACCGCATCTTCACCTTCTCCCGCGCAAGACTGCCCATCACGAAGAACTCGCCCGGTTCGAGGGCGGAGAGCTCTTCGACCTCCTTGCGCGATCCGAAGAAGACGCCGACCGCCTTGAGGTCGTTTTCAATGGAGAGTTTCCCGATGATCTGGCTGTTGCACTGGGAGAGGACGTTCTTGACCACAAGTGACGGGCGCTGCGTGGCGACGAGGATCCCGAGCCCGCGTTTCCGGCCGCGGCGCGAGATCTCCTCGATCTTCTTGATCGACTCACCCGACTGCGGGATGAACTTGTCCGCCTCCTCTACAATGAGCAGATAGGGTTTCCGGAGCTCCGATTCGAGGTCGTAGAGCACGGTCGTCAGCTCCGTAACCTTCTCCTGCATCTGCGTCTCGGAGACGTCGTAGATGACCGGTGTGCCGGATTTGATGGCGTTTCGCATCAGCTCCGCAAGATCGACCCGCTCGATGTCGACGTCGCAGTCGTCGCCGGAACCGACCCAGCAGAGTTCGAACCGGTCTTTCAGCGAGAAGTACTCACCCTCCGTATCGATGAGGCAGAACCCGATACGGGCCTTGCAGAGCTGTTCGCAGAGGACCGCAATGCTCCAGCTCTTGCCGGCGCCGGACTGTGCGATGATGCAGGTGCGTCCCGTCACCAGCTCCTGGGCGTCGACCACAAGGTCGCGGTCTCCGGTCTTTCCGATCGCGAGTTCCATTCCGTACCGATCACACAACATCCAGAGGTTTAATCATTCCTATTCGGAATTCCGAAACCAGGACTGTTGTTCGGGATTTTTCCGGCAGATCAATCCTGAAGAAGGCGTCGCCGTCTTCACCGGGCTTCTATCTCTTCGTCCGTCCGGTTCCGCTGCAGAGAGAGAAAGATCCCGAGAACGGTGAGGATGAAGAAGACGGCGAAACTCACCTGCACGCTCACCAGAAACTCCGGGAAGATATCGGGGTTCACCGTCGTCGCACCCATGATCACGGCGAAGATCACCATGACTGTGCCCATGCTCACCATCATCCCGAGCGACCGCATGGCCGCAACCATCGCGGATGCGCTCCCGTAGAGGTGGGGCTCCACGCTGCTCATAATGGCATTGGTATTCGGGGAGGAGAAGAGGCCGAGGCCGATACCGACGACCAGGAGCAGGGCGGCGATCACCGCAACCGGTGTCGCCGGGGTGAGGAACGTGAAGCCCAGGAGACCGACGGCGGAGACGGTAAGGCCGGCAGAGGCGACGTAGCCCGGCAGTATCCGATCCGAGAGGCGGCCGGCGACGGGGGCGACGAAGACCTGCACGACCGGCTGGATCAGGAGGAGGGTGCCTGCCGCTGCCGGCTCAAGCCCCCGGATGTACTGGAGGTAGAGCGAAAGAAGGAAAGCCACTGCAAAGGTAGCGCTGTAGTTAATCAGTGCAGCTGCGTTGGAGAACGCGAATACCCGGTTTTTTTCGAGCGTTGTCACCGGGAGGAGCGGGGACGGCTGCCGCTTTTCGGTGAGATAGAAGGCGATGCCGAGGACGAGCGACACGGCGAGGAGCAGCATCCCCATGGGCGTGGTGGCCTGGGTAAGCCCGATGAAGAAGCAGAAGAGGAAGACCGACGAGAGGAGCAGACCGGGGACGTCGAAGCGGTCCTGGTGCCGCTCGTTTAAGAAGGCAGGGAACTTTCCGCCGTAGAGCAGCACCGGTACCGCCAGCGCGGCGGTGACGAAGAAGATGCTCCGCCACCCAAAGAACTGGGTGAGAAGACCGCCGAGAAACGGCCCGAGGGAGAGCCCCGCATAGACTGCGGTGACGTTGATCCCGATGGCGTATCCCCGCTCACCGGGCGGATAGAGGTGGGTGATGAGCGCCACGCTGTTTGCATAGATCAGTGCACCCCCGATCCCCTGCAGAAACCGGAAGACGAGAAGCATCTCTATCGACGCGGTGAAGACCGTCAGCAGGGAGCCTGCCATGTACACGAAGGTTCCGAGGATGAATATCCGGATCCGTCCCCGGGAGTCGCCGAGCCGGCCCGCAGGGAGGAGAAAGATGACCGAAGCAAGGAGGTACGCACTGGAGACCCATGCAAGAGTGGTGGCGTCGACGGAGAACTCAGAACCGATTGCCGGAAGGGCAAGGTTGATTGCGGAACCGGTGAACGGGTTTAAAAACGTGGCGACGGTGACGAGAGCCAGAATAACGCTGCGCGAATATGATGGTGCTCTGCTCTGATCCGTACGCCTTCTCCTCCTGATAGCAACAATCCCATGCCGCAGGGGATCCATCCTGCGGGTATCCCAATCAGATATGCCCTTCGCCGGTATAAAAGGGGGGGGGACGAACAGACGGCTGGCTGCCGCACGAAAACACCGGATGCACGGAATGGAGCAGAACTCCTCTACCGGCTGCCGACCCTCCATTCTTTCAGGGCTCCGCCGATCGCGCCGCCGACGGCACCGAGGACACCGAAGTAGAGAGCCAGCGCAAAGAGAACCACGGCGATACCAAGGCCGATCAGGAATCCGAGCGCCCCGAGGAAGGCGGCACCCCCGACGACAGCAAGTATCGAGAGGACGGCCGCGACGATGAGCCCGTCCAGAAGCCCGGCGACGGCGCCCCGCACGGCTCCCGGAGGGCCGAGATACCCGGCGATGATCCCTCCGAGAATCGGGCCTCCAACCGGGAAAAACGGACTGACAAAGAGCATGAAGAAGAGCCCGACCAGGGCGGAGCGCCAGTATAAACCGGATATGGGTGCCATGAAACCGCGTCTCCAGGAAAAGAAAGGGAATGGAATGTCCCTCCCGCCTACCGGCGGAGCGCCCCTGCAATAAGGCCGCCGATGAACGAGAGGACGCCCTGGTAGATGAACGCACCTACGATGATGATGATCGTTGCTCCGAGTCCGGTGATGAACCCAAGCGCCCCGAGGAGGAACGTCGCCCCGAGCAGGATCAGGATCGCAATAACGATCGCCCCGAGGATACCTGCAAGCAGCCCCGCCCATCCCGCATTCCAGACACCGGCACGGGCGATCCACCCTGCAACGAACCCGCCGACGAGCGGGCCGATGATCGGAAGGAAAAGGCCGAGGATGAGCCCCACGATCCACCCGACGATGACGCCGGTCCAGAAATTACCCTGCACATCCGCCATTTACTCTCACCGGAGCGGCTGTATAGGGTACCGGGGTTATAAACCTTCGGCAGATCTCCTGCGGACACTACCGTGCAATGACTGTTCCCGCCTCTCCGGCGAGTGCATCGCGTGCCCGATCCAGCGACGAGACGATCGCACGCTCTCCGCCCGATTCGATGAACCGGATCACCGCCTCGATCTTCGGCGCCATGGTTCCGGGCGGGAACTGCCCGTCTGCGAGATATCTTTTGGCCTCGGCGACCGTCAGCGAGTCCAGGTCGACCTGGTCGGGCCTCCCGAAGTGCAGCGCCACCTTCTCTACATCGGTAAGGATCAGCAGGTCGTCGGCACCGATGAGGCCGGCGAAGAGCGCTGCGGTATGATCCTTGTCCACGACCGCCTCGACCCCCTGCAGCCATCCGTCCTCGCCCGCGACGACCGGGATCCCGCCCCCGCCGCAGGCGATGACGATCGAACCACGGTCGAAGAGGAACCGGACGCTCTCCGCCTCCAGGATGGCGACCGGCTCCGGAGAGGGGACGACCCTCCGGTATCCCCGTCCGGGTTCGTTCTCAAGCCGCCATCCCTTCTCCTTCGCAAGGTTCGAGGCCTGCATCGCCGTGTAGTAGGGGCCGATCGGCTTTGCCGGGTGCTCGAACGCCGGGTCGTCCCGGTGAACGAGGGTCTGCGACAGCACGGTGACGACCGGGCGGGCGTATCCTGCCGCCTGCAGCTCGCAGGAGAGCGACTGCTGGAGCATGTAGCCGATCATGCCCTGGCTCTCGGCGCCGCAGACGTCGAGCGGCATCGGTGGGAGCGTATCGCGGGCGATCTCGTTCTTGAGCAGGATGTCCCCGACCTGCGGCCCGTTGCCGTGCGTGACGGCGACGGTATACCCGTCCGCGACGATCTCCGCGATATGCCGGCATGTCCTTCTGACGGTGGAGAACTGCTCCTCCGCCGTGCCGGTATCCTGGTGCCGCAGGATGGCGTTCCCCCCGAGGGCAATCAGTACGCGCCGCTCCGTCATCTCATCCCCTCTCAAGCACGCAGGTCATGCAGTGCGGGCCGCCGTAGCCGCCGGTCAGATTTTCGAGCATCACGGGATATGCCTCGATGTCGTGCTGGTAGATCTCTTTTTTGTGCGGGAAGAACTGCCCGGCGGTGCGGATGCGCCGGTAGTCCTGCTGCGCCTGATAAAGGAGTCTTCCGTAACGTTCGGGGTCGGTGGCGGCTTTCCTCTCCAGGTTTTTCAGGACGGTCTTCATGATCCGCTCCCCCTCGACGGTGAGGATCGTCCCGTCACGGACACAGAGCACGTTCGGGGCATACGAGAGCTGTTCAAGCGTCGAGAGGCCGATGACGGCGAACCCCTTCTCCCGGATGTAGTCGTAGAGGTTGGTCGCCGGAAGGCTGCACTCGTAGGCGCCTGGCCCGGTGCGGTGACAGACCTCCACCTCCGCCCCCTTCAGGAGCAGTTCCGACCCGATGACCACCCCGCTCGATGCGACGTTGAAGTAGGTGTCGAGGTGCATGTCGATCATCGGATCGGGGCGGGAGGTCGGGATGAGCGGGTGCCCCGGCTGGTGAACGATTGCCACCTCGTCAAAGCCGGGATCGGAGGCGAGAAACTGCTCTATCCCTGCACGGTCAGTCCGGTTGCCGAGGCCGAGGAGCGCGAACGTCCCCATCGGCATGTAGTCGCCCCCTTCCAGGGTCCCCGGCTCCTGCACCTCGCAGAAGACCGGCAGGTCGAGGACCTGCCAGAGGAGCCGGGTGATCTGCGGCTCGCGGCGGCGCTGGTGCTTGGCCATCCTGGAGACGACAACGCCCCGGGGCGTTACCGCCTGCTGATCGCGCATGAAGTAGAGGTTCGCGAGCGGCTGGCGCCCCGTCACGTCCACCCGGATCCCGCGCTCTTCGCCGCCCCGCCCCATCTCGATGAGCGGATGCATGAGGAGGATGGTAAAGAAGTGCTGGGAGTCTAACGCATCGGCGTTCCGGAAGAACATCTCCCTGGCTGCAGTGACTTCTTTCGGGTCACCGCTGAAGGCGATGGTCTCGTGCGCCAGCTCGATGAGCTTCCGTCGCATGACGGGGTCGCGATCGGCGGCATCGAGAACCGTCTCCTTCAGCCGCATCACGGTCGCGCCGAACTCACGCCCGAGGACGTATTCCAGCTGCTCATGCTCGCGCCGCGCCTCGTAGCGGCTGAACGCCCGTTCATACAGCGCTTCATACGGTTCCAGAAGCCCGAAGAACATCTCCATTCCCGGACGGTGCACCACCACCGTCCGTGCCCGCTCCCACTCTGCCCTGACTCTGCCAAGCACGACGTAATCCTCCTGCCCGAAGTTTCTTCCAGCCCTCTGAAAAACGTTTCTCCACGCTCCCGGCCGGGACAGAACTCCGCCGTATCACTGCGCCTGGCGGACGGAGACGAAGTAGTACGCAAGCATGACACCGATAGCGGTGCCGACGGCCACCACCCAGTTTACCCGCCCCCCGACCCAGAAGCTGACACCGGAATAGACACCGAGTGCGATGATGCCGTAGAGGAGCAGACGCAGATACCGATTCATGCGGACGACTTCCCGGATCCCATGACATACCAGCAGCCTCCTGCATCAATAAATCTATCGTATCTGCCGCCTGAAACGGCCCTCCGGCGATCCGGAGATCGGCGCGGCCGAAACCTGCGGCCACCACCTCAATCAGCCAGGAATGCACACCTTTCGGAAGCAACAGGACGGATCGCCCGGTATTTGACTGGTACCGGAGTCCGAAGGAGATCCCGTTACGCCAAGGCATTTATAGCTGTACGGAGAAAAGGTCAAGTAAGATACCCACGTCTGAGAGGGGACAGCTCCCCGGTCTCGGTACTGCATGGAGGTGAAACGAGCATGGTCAAGATCAAGCGGTACAAACCTGCCATCTCGCCGACGGTAAAGCCGGTGCGGGCGGTGCGGCGTCTGCACCTCAACCCGACGTACAACCAGGTGCTGCTCGGCCCGGTTCTGAACTGCATCACCCTGGCGGCGCTCTCCGCCACCACGGCGATGTCAGGGCTGCTTTTCGGGGCATGCCTGCGCATCGTCGGGCTGTAGGCAAGACATCCCCAAAAACCTGCACCTCTTTTCGCATTGCCCGTCCGGCGACTGGTCCAGACGGCTCTGAAGGAACGGCGAGACCATATGCAGTGCTCCCCGAAAACTTCGTCCTGCCATTTATATTCATTTCAGCCGGAGGTTCAGCCCGGGAGAGGCGTGCAGGCACCCGGCACCGCCGTATCGGACACACATCTCTGAGAGAAGATTTTATCACCACCGACCGGAAAGGGGGGCGACCCGGAGCGTGGGAGATGAACCCGGGGGTTCGAGCGTATATCCCTGCTTTCGTCTCTTTTTGCCGGCTGCTGTCCGCGATCCGGCAGGCCGGGAACGCCAGGAGGGAAAATGAGTATGGCGCAGTTCAAACCCTTTGAGATGGACGGGATACCGATGGAAGAGCAGTTCATGAGCTGGAACGAGATGATCAAAGACCCGTACAACAAGCGGTCGGTCGACGCCTACACCAGGACACGGGTCATCCTCATGAACGGCATTGAGAATAACGCGGTGCTCACCTCACACGCCATGGAGCGGATGATCGAGGAGCCCGAGATAAAACGGGCTCTCGCCCTCATCCGGCGTGCTGACTCACAGCAGCAGCAGACGGTAAACTGGCTCAACCCCGCCGACCAGTCCGTCCTCGAGACGACGATCGGTTACGAACAGGTGGCCGTCGACCTCACCGCCAACCTGGCGAAGAACGAGTCCGACCCGTATGTCAAGTCGGTGCTCGACTATGCCCTGATCGAGGACTTCGATCACCTCTACCGCTACGGCTGCCTCTTAGAGGTGCTCGAGGGGAACGACCCGGACTCGATCACCCAGGGAAAGACCGAAGCAAAGCCGGGGAGGCCGACGAGCATCGAGCACCGCCACCCCGACGATTCCATGCGCAAGCACTACGACAAAGACACGGCGGATGCCAAGACGAAGATGAACTCCATCACCATCGTTGCGGGCGAGCAGCAGACCGAGCTCTTCTATAAGTCGCACGGGTTCATGTATCCCGATGATCTTGCCCGCAAGCTCTACGCCGAGATCGCCGAGATCGAAGAGCAGCACGTGACCCAGTACGGCCTCCTCGGCGATCCGCGCGAGACGATGCTCGAGAAGATGGCGCTCATCCAGCTCGCTGAGGCCTACAACTACTTCTCCTGCGCAGCGACGGAGACCGACTCGCGAATAAAAAGCATCTGGGAGCAGTTCGCCAGAATGGAGATCACGCACTTTTCCATCTGCAACAACCTCCTGCAGAAGTACGAGAAGCGCGACATGCGGGAGGTCCTGCAGACCGACGTCATCGAGCCGCTGATCGTCTTTGAGCCGAACAAGGACTACGTCAGGCGGATCGTCGATGAGCAGCTCGACCTGATGCCGCGGAACATGATGTTCGAGCGGCTCAGCGACCTCCCGGGCGACTGGGCGACCTTCGGCTACCAGCGTGCGGTCAACACCGGAGGCGTGCCGAGCGAGATCGTGGTGCAGCAGGTCGGCGGCGAGATGGCGCAGCGCGACCAGGCCGAGAATATCCGGCGGGTGAAGATGGAGATGGCGCGGCGGGCGCAGGTCGAGCTCGCGGCCGCTCCCGCCCGGTAACGTCCCCGAATCCTCCGGCTGCAGACTCAAAACCGAACCTTTTTTCTCCGGCGCCCGACTACTCCTTTTCGGAAACCGACCGGCGGTCTGCCGCAGAACCGGCGGATACCGGCCGGAGAGGCCAGTCCCATGGCGAACCATTCAGCGAAGGTGATACTCATACTCAGTGCGTGCGGCATCGGTCTGCTGCTCGCCGGTGCCGTGTTCCTGACGTCCGGCGCCGGAGAGGAGGTGCAGAAAGAAGAGAGTGTACAGGGAGACCGGGAGGGGTTCATCCCGGTCCCCGGCGGGAACATCTGGTACCGGATCGTCGGTGCCGACGCGCCGGGAACCCCACTGCTGGTGCTCCACGGCGGACCGGGGGCGTCCTCCGACTACCTCGAACCGCTCAAAGCCCTTGCGGACGAGCGGCCGGTCATCTTCTACGACCAGCTCGGCGGCGGCAACTCTGACCGCCCGGGCGACCCGTCGCTCTGGACGGTGAACCGCTCCGTCGCGGAGATCGATGCCGTCTGCACGGCTCTCGACCTTGACCGGGTGCATATCCTCGGGCAGTCCTGGGGCACGGCGCTCGCGGTGGAGTATACCCTCACGGCCGGCCGGGACAGGGCGCGGAGCCTGGTCCTCTCCGCCCCCTGCCTCAGCGCAGGCCGCTGGGCGGCAGACCAGCAGGCGCACATCGCAGACCTGCCGGAGGACGTCCGGGCGGCGATACGGGAGGGCGAGGCGTCGGGCGATTTTGCGTCTCCGGAGTACCAGGAGGCGATGATGGTCTTCTACAACCGGCACGTCTGCCGGCTGGAGCCCTGGCCCGACTGCCTGAACAGGACGTTCGAGAAACTCGGGTTTCCGGTCTACGAGCGGATGTGGGGGCCGAGCGAGTTTACGGTGACCGGCACCCTGCGGGACTACGACTGCACGCCGCGGCTCGGCGGGATCGCCGTCCCGGTGCTCTTCACCTGCGGGGAGCATGACGAGGCGTCGCCGGTGACGACCGCGTACTATGCAGGCCTGGTGCCGGGGGCAAAGATCGCGGTCTTCCCGGACGCCTCGCACGAGCACCATCTCGAGAAGAGCGAGGAGTACCTTAAAACCGTCCGGGAGTTTCTCAGGCTCGCGGAGAGCGGCGAACGATAGCTCCGCCGTGAGGCCGGAAAGATATATCACCCCTCCCGGCATCAGCGCCGTCGATGCCGCTGCTGCCAGAGCCCCCGAGATCGCCCGAACGGTTCACGGGACGGGCACTCGTTCCCCTCTACGCCGTCACGTTCATCGGGACGCTGGGGTTTGGGATCGTCCTCACGTTCCTGATCTTCCTGGTGGAGGAGTGGGGCGGAAACGCCCTCGTCTACGGGCTGCTGGCCTCCACCTACCCGGCTTTCCAGCTTCTGGGGGCGCCGGTCCTCGGGCGCTGGTCCGATATCCACGGCAGGCGGAAGGTGCTCTTCCTCTCCCAGGTGGGCACCCTCGTCGCCTGGGGGATCTTTATCACCGCCTTCTTCATGCCGCTCCTGCCGGTGGCGACGGTAAACTCGGCGCTGCTTGGCATCTTCGTCCTTACCCTGCCGCTCCTCGTCCTCTTCGTCGCCCGGGCGCTCGACGGGCTCACCGGCGGAAACGTCTCGGTGGCGAACGCCTACCTCGCCGACGTCACCGACGATGTGGAGCGGAACCAAAACTTCGGCAGGATGTCGGTCGCCTCGAACATGGGCTACATCGTCGGCCCCGCCCTCGCCGGCGTCCTCGGCGCCACGGTCTACGGTGAGATCCTCCCGGTGATCGCGGCGTTCCTGATCTCGGTCGCCGGCACCCTGATCATCGCTTTCTGGCTGCCGGAGTCGAACCGGTGCGCCATCGACCGGAGCCTCGAAGAGGGGAGCGTCAGAAAGGTATTCGGGCAGGAGCACCGCGACTGCTACTTCGCCGGGGGCGAAGAGCAGCTCTCCTTCCGGGGGGCCTTCCGGCTCGCCCATGTCCCGTTCCTCCTCGGACTTTACTTCCTCATCTTCCTCGGGTTCAACATCTACTACACCGCGTTTCCGGCCTTTGCCGCAGGCGGCCTCGCCTGGACGGCGGCGGAGCTCGGGATCTACTACTCCGCCATCAGCGTGATGATGGTGGCGGTGCAGGGGCCGGTGCTCGCCAGGCTTTCGAAGCGCTACGCCGAGGCTGTCCTGATCATCGCTGGGACCATTATCCTCGGCGCCGGGTTCGCCATCCTCGTGACCGGGAACCTGCTGCTCATCTACGCGAGCGCCGTGCTCTTTGCCGTCGGCAACGGGCTGATGTGGCCGTCGTTCCTCTCGCTCCTCTCAAAACTTGCCGGGAAGACCTACCAGGGCTCGGTGCAGGGGTTTGCCGGGAGCGCCGGGAGTCTGGCGAGCATCGTCGGGCTGATCCTCGGTGGCGTACTCTACGAGGCGATAGGAGCCGTTGCCTTCCTCATCTCGGCCGGCACCATCCTCGCGGTCTTCTTCCTTGCACTCCGGACACTCCGGTTCCAGCCGCCGACTTCCCGGCAGCCGCCGGAGGTGACCGCTCCCGGGATGCCGTCTGGGCCGGCCGAGACCGAGGATGCGATGCAGCCGGGGTGATGAAACTCACCGCCGCTTCACCGGCCGGATAAACGTCTCCCCGCCCGCCACGCGAAGAACCCGTCGGCCGGGATCAGGCAGCGGTTCTGCCCAGGCATCGCCTCAAGCTGCCGCCCGCACATACCGCTTCACGGAAAGAGGTTTCCGCGACAATCCTATGTTCACCTTCCGCATCCCCGCCGGCGCACGCCAAAGGCTATATGAACCCGCACCGGGTATGGCGGTGCGACGCCGCCATGCCTCCGCCGCCAGACAGCCCCGGAAGAGTGCCCGCAAAGACGCTCTACCCGCTCTTTGCGGTGAGCTTCATCGGCAGCCTCGGGTTTTCGATCGTCCTCCCGTTCCTGGTCTTCCTGGTGAACGATTTCGGGGGAAACGCCCTCATCTATGGGCTGCTCGGCTCCACCTACCCGGCGTTCCAGCTTGCCGGCGCCCCGCTCCTCGGCCGGGCGTCCGACCTCTACGGGCGCAAGAGGATCCTCCTCCTCTCGCAGGCCGGGACATTCATATCCTGGTGCATCTTCCTTGCCGCACTCTTCCTCCCGGTCACCGTGCTCGCCGCCGTCGACTCCGGGATTCTCGGCGCCTTCACTCTCACCCTGCCGCTCCTCGTCCTCTTCATCGCCCGGGCGCTCGACGGGATCACCGGCGGCAACGTCTCGGTGGCGAACGCCTACCTCGCCGACATCACCGAAGAGGCGGAGCGGAACCGCAACTACGGCCGGATGTCGGTCGCATCGAACGTCGGGTTCATCCTCGGCCCGGCGCTTGCGGCGCTGCTCGGCGGCACCCGCTACGGGCAGGTCCCGCCCGTCCTCGCGGCGCTCATCATCGCCCTGATCGGCGTGATCGTCGTCGCGGTCTGGCTTCCTGAGCGGCGCCCCTGCCGCATCACCGAAAAACCGGAGAAGCCTGGCATCAGGACAGTCTTCGGGCAGGAGCAGAAGGAGTGCTACCGGATCGAGGGCGAAGAGGAGGACGCGGGGCTCTCCTTCCGCGGTGTCTTCACCCTTCGCCACGTCCCCTACATCCTGCTCCTCTACTTCCTCATCTACCTCGGATTCAACATCTTCTACACCGCCTTCCCAGTCTATGCCGCAGGCCCGCTCGCGTGGACCTCCACCACACTCGGCCTCTACCTCGCGGCGCTCAGCGGCATGATGGCCTTCGTCCAGGGGCCGGTGCTCTCGCGGCTCTCTGACCGGATCGCCGAAGGCTACCTGATCGTCGCCGGGAGCGCCGTCCTCGGGGTGAACTTCATCCTCCTCGCCACCGGCAACCTGCTGCTCATCTACCTGGCCGCCGTCTTCATCGCCGTCGGCAACGGGCTGATGTGGCCGTCGACCCTCTCGGCGCTCTCAAAGTTTGCGGGGAAGCGCTACCAGGGAGCGGTGCAGGGATTTGCGAGCAGCGCCGGGAGCCTCGCGAGCATCGTCGGGCTGATCGCCGGCGGACTCCTCTACGAGCAGCTGGGCGCCGTCACCTTCCTGGTCACCGCAGGCGTCATCTACCTCGTCTTCGTCCTCTCGCTCCGGGTGCTCGGCTTCCGGCGGGTGCAGGAAGGCGGGGCGAAGACGGGCACCTGACGGAAAGGGAGATATGCCGCGAGCAAGAGTAGGGAGCAGGATCGCATGGGCGGAGACATCATCGAAGTCGAGAACCTCACGCACGCGTTCGACGGCTTTCAGGCGGTGAAAGGGATCAGTTTCTCGGTTCGGGAGGGCGAGATCTTCTCGTTCCTGGGGCCGAACGGGGCGGGGAAGAGCACCACCATTAACGTGCTGATCACCCTCCTCCCCCTGCAGAGCGGGAGGGTGCGGATCGCCGGCTACGACGTGGCGCGGGAGCCTGCGCGGGTGCGGGAATCGATCGGCGTCGTCTTCCAGAACGAGGTGCTCGACCGCGACCTCACGGTCCGGGAGACGATGGAGTTTCACGGCCGGCTCTACGGGATCCCGCGGGACGAGCGGCGGGCGAAGATCGAGGAGATGCTCGGTATCGTGAAACTGACCGGGAAACGGGACGAGCGGACGAAGAACCTCTCAGGAGGGATGAAGCGAAGGCTCGAGATCGCCCGCGGCCTGATGACACAGCCGCAGGTGCTCTTCCTCGACGAGCCGACGATCGGCCTCGACCCCCAGACGCGCCTGAAGATGTGGGACTACATCGAGCAGGTCAACGAAGCAGGGACGACGATCTTTCTCACCACGCACTACATGGACGAGGCGGACACCCTCTCCGACCGGATCAGCATCATCGATCACGGGGAGATCGTCACCACCGGCACCCCCGACAGCCTGAAGAACGCCCTCGGCGAGGACGTCATCTACCTGGAGACGACCGACAACCGGGCGGCGGAGAAGGCGCTCGGCAGCCTCAAAAGCGTTCGGAACACCATGGCATCGCCGCGCGGCCTCGTCGTCACCATCACCGAGGACGGCAGCCGCTGCCTCCCGGCCGTCATAGACCGGGTGCGGGGAGAGGGGATCGCCATCCGGAGCGTCAACCTCAAAAAACCCTCCATGGACGACGTCTTCGTCCACTACACCGGCAGGGAGCTCCGGGATACCGGCGAAGCAGGGAGGGGCGGGTCGTGAGGATGGCGTTTTTGACCATCTACTGGCGGGACATGATCCGGTTTGTCCGGTTCCGGGCGCTGCTTTTTTCGTCGCTGCTCCAGCCCGCGCTCTGGATGGCCTTCTTCGGCGTCGCGATGTCCAGCAACTTCGACCGGCTGACGAGCGCCGTCCCGGTCCCGGCGGGCGCCTTTTCCGTGGAGTACCTCACCTTCATGGCCGCCGGGGTGATCGCGATGACGACACTCTTCACCAGCCTCTTCGGCGGGATCAGCCTCCTCTTCGATAAGAACTGGGGGCTGATGCGGGAGATGATGGCGAGCCCCATACCGCGGACCGATATCATGATCGGGATCAGCCTCTCTGGGATGACCAAGTCCTTCATCCAGGTGCTGATCATCATGGTCTTCGGCCTGCTCATCGGGGTGAACTTCTTCCCCGGCTACCCGCCGCTGCAGATAGCCTACTCGGTGCTCGGCCTGCTCCTCTTCGTCGGCGTCTTCTCGCTCGGGTTTCTCTTCCTCTCCTCCACCATCTCCATGCGGATGGAGAGCCCCGAAGGGCTGCAGGGAGTGATAACCCTCCTGACGCTCCCGCTCTTCTTCGTCTCGAACGCACTCTACCCAATTCAGGCGTTCCCTCCCTTTCTCCAGGCCCTCTCCGTGCTCAACCCGCTCACCTACCTGGTCACCGGCATCCGCTACTTCACCATCGGCAGTGATTTCTTTGCTATCGGCACCCATTACTCCTACACGGCGATCGATATCCTGATCGCATTCGGCGCGCTGGCGACCTTCACAACGGTGATGTACGCCGTCGCCTGGCAGACCTTCCGCAAAGCGGTGATCACATGACGATACTGAACGGAAAACCCGAAGCAGCGGCCATCCTGCTGCTGGTGCTGACGACGGCGCTCGTCTGCTCTTCCGGCTGCACCGTCCCGCCGCTCTTCGGCGGAGGCGCGACAGAAGAGGTCAACCTGACGGTTCCCGTAACGCCCGGAACAGCCCTCTTCGTGCAGAACCGCAACGGGGACGTGCACCTCACCACCGGGAACATGAGTGCCGTCTCGATCAGCGCGGTCAAACAAACGCCGCTTGCACAAGAGGAACTCTCGCTCGTCGAGATCATCGTCCGCGAGGAAGAACCCCTCCGGGTCGAGACCGTGCGGGCGCGGGACACCGTGCAGGTCTCGGTCGACGAGCGGATCCGGATTCCCGCGTCGGTCGCCGTCGATACCGTCTCGACGACCAACGGCGATATCGTCCTCGCAGGCACCGGAGGCGACGCACGGCTCATCACCTCGAACGGAAATATCACCGCAACCGGGGCGGGGGTCGTCCTCGCCCGGACGTCGAACGGACAGGTTGCGGTGACGGATACGACGGGCGATCTCGCGGCGACCTCCACGAACGGCGGGATCACGCTCCGGAACGTGACCGGCTACGTCTCAGCGGTGACGAGCAACGCCGAGATTGCGATCCAGAACCCCGGGGGGATCGATACCATCAGGAGCACCAACGCGAGGATATCTGCAGACATCCCCGCGATCCGGGACAACGTCTCGGTCACCACCAGCAACGGCGACATCCGCCTGAAGATAGCACCCGATCTGAACGCAACCATCGTCGCCGGAACGAGCGGCGGCAGGATCGTCGCCACCGATCTCCCTATCACGGTCGAAGAGACCGGGGAGACGACCCTGCAGGGAAGACTCGGGAGCGGAGGAGCGACCATCACGATCCTCACCTCGAACGGGGATATCGTCCTCTCTCCCCTCCCGTAGTTACCTTTATCGGGCACACGGCCCCCATCCAGTGGTACAGGAGTACATCGCTTTCATGACAGCAGACGTCTACTTTGCCGATATTCGGGCACGGAGCAGCAGCGAGAGCAGAATTGCCAAACTCCGGCGCCTCTTCGACGCCGCCGGGTTCCCGGCCCTCGTCCGGCCGGGCGATCTGACCGCCGTCAAACTCCATTTCGGCGAGCGGGGCTGCGACACCTTCGTAAAGCCCGTCTTCGTCAGGCAGATCGTCGACCGGCTGAAGGAACAGGGGGCAAAACCCTTCCTCACCGACACCGGCACGCTGTATGCGGGCAGCAGGTCGAACGCGCTCGACCATATCGTCACCGCCGTCGAGCACGGGTTCGACTACGCTGTGGCGGGTGCCCCGGTGATCATCGCGGACGGGCTGCGGGGCGGCCACTTCACCGAGGTGAACGTCGGAAAACAGCACTTCGCCTCGGTCAGGATCGCCGGGGATATAGCAGCCGCCGACAGCATGATCGTCCTCTCGCACGTCAAGGGCCACGACCTCGCGGGGTTCGGTGGGGCGATCAAGAACCTCGCGATGGGGTGCGCACCGCCCGTCGGCAAGGCTGAGCAGCACGCAGGCCGCCCGCTCCTCGACGAAGCGGCGTGCACGGGCTGCGGGAAATGCACCGAGGTCTGCCCGTGGGCGGCGATGACGATGACCGGGGAACGCGCACGGTTCAACCCCGAACACTGCGTCGGCTGCGGCGACTGCATGCGCTCGTGCCCTGCAGGGGCGATCGAGTTCGACTGGACGACGGAGATCCGGCCGTTTCTCGAGCGGATGGTCGAGTATGCCTTCGGCGCCACGGTCGGAAAAGAGCGGCGGATCGGCTATGTCAACCTCCTGATGGACATCACCCCGGACTGCGACTGCGTTCCCTGGAGCGACGCTGCAGTCGTCCCCGATATCGGCATACTCGCATCCACCGATCCGGTGGCAATCGATCATGCGAGTTACGATCTCGTCAACAGCCAGACGGGGTTCCGGCAATCGCTCCTGAAACAGCACCACGCACCGGGCGGGGACAAGTTCCAGGGAACGTGGAGCTATACGGACGGGCGCTACCAGATCGCCTACGCAGCAGAGATCGATCTCGGCGAGAGCGACTACCGGCTGATCGAGATCTGAGGGGGAGACGCCTCCTCACACCTCTCCCGGACGGCGTGGGAGTTGGTGGAAACCGGAGAATCCGACAGAAAACTCTTTGAAATCCGGATGCGGCAACACTGCAGGAGCGGATCGGAATCAAAGACACAATACCGGAGGGTTTATTGATTAATGCCCCCTATGTAGGGCTATGGGGTGTTCGTCCCTCTCCGCATGGCGATATCTCTCGGACAGATGGCTCATAGCCGTCCTGGTACTGTCGGTAGTTACCCTCCTCATCACGGCATATAGCCTGTGGCACCAGATCACCGGCATCTTTCCGCACCTCTTCTATATCCCCATCCTCCTTGCCATATACCGGCACCCGCAGCGAGGGTTCGTCCTCGCCGTCGTCCTCGCCTCGCTCTACGCCATGATGGTCTACTTCTTCACGTACCCCGACATGCTCGCGATAACGGAAGGGACGATCCGCTTTATCGTCATGGTCGGGATATCCGGGATCATCGCCTACCTGGTCGGCCGCCTGCGCGACCAGGAGAAGAAGTACCACAGCATCTTCGGCAATTCACAGGCCGGGATCTTTCTCGTCGACCTGCGCAGCCTGCAGATCACCGAGGTGAACCGGCGATGCGCCGAGATGCTGGGCTATATGTCCGATGAACTGACGGGGACCGCCATCAAGAGCGTCTGGAGGAAGAACGACGAACTCAAACAGTTCCTCTACCTGCTCGAGAAGGAGAACACCATCGATAACTACGAAGGAACATTCACCACCAGGGACGGGTCCATGCGCTACATGGTGCTCTCTGCAGGCGCGCTCTCTCCGTCGACCGCGGTCTGCACCGTGGTCGATATGACCGAGCGGCGGGAGGCCGAGCTGATGCTCCGGGGCGCCAGCGAGTTCGGCGGCATCCTCGTGCGGGAGCGGGACGAACATAGCCTCCTCCGCAAGGCCTGCTACCGGCTCGGTCATATCCGGGAGGGGCTGATCGTGTCGATCTGGCTCGGAAAGAGCGAGAAGGTCTCCCTCTTCGCCATCTCCGACGAGCACTACACCATCGTTGCGCACCACCGTCCGCTGCGCCGCCTCATCGAATCCGCCTACAAGACAGGCAGCATCGTATCGCGGCAGGCGGCCGATGCCGAATCCCGCGACAGGTGGCCGGACTCCATCGGCGATGTCCGCGCAATCCCCATGATCGCCGGGATTGAACCGGTCGGCGTCATCGCCGTCGCACGCACCGACGGCGGCAGCTTCACCGCAGAAGAGACCAATCTGCTTGCAACCCTCGCAAACGATCTCGGATCCGCCCTGAAACTCTCGGAGCTCGAGGAGGAGAAGCGCGAGGCCTACGGGCAGATTGACCGGAATATCGAGCAGTTTGCAATCCTCGGCGACCATATCAGAAACCCGCTGCAGGTGATCGTCGGCCTCGCGTGCCTCGAGGAGAACCCGGCATCCGGCAAGATCATCGAGCAGGCCTATACCATCCAGGGGATCGTGAACCGGCTGGACAGCGGCTGGATCGAATCTGCGATGATCCGGGAGTTCCTGCGGCGCCACTACTAGCCGGCCGCTCTACAACCAGACCCAGGCAAGGAGAAAGATCACCGCCAGGGTGATGCCGTCGCGCAGAAGGGTTGAGTAGAGCATAATCTCCGTCCCGAGCTTCGGGCCGAAGATGGCGACGTAGAACGAACCGAACCACCGGAAGGCCAGGACAACGCTGGAGAGGAGGTTTCCGACGAGCAGCGTGACGATCACCTCTTTCCCTGAGATCTCACCAGCCGCGAGCAGGGCGGAGGCAACGCTCGCAGCGGCGACGAACGACCCGAACTTGGCGGCGATGATGCTGATCCCCTCGACCGGGACAGGGAAGTAGGCACTGATGCCGCTGAAGTACGCCGAGAACGCATCGAAGACCCCGAGCTCGATGAGAAACGCCACGATGATGAGCGTCGGGATCATGATCGGGAGGATGCGCCGGAGCGTCCCTTTCGAGGACTGCCATGCTTCGGTAACGGTCTCTCTCCACGGCCCGCGCTCCCTGCCGGAAGGGGCGGCGTCTCCATCATCGGTCGGGGGCGGAAGGAGCACTCTCCCTGCCACCGCCACGATACCGGTCTTGACAAATCCGATCCCCATCAGGATAATAAAGTAAGCGACCCCGACCGTGCCGAGGAGCGGGACGTAGACCGGGAGCAGGTAGCGCCAGTGCATGACGATGCCGGGGAACGAGTTCATCAGCGCGGCGATGATGAGCTCCCGCCGCCCGATCCGGTCGTTATGGTAGAAATCAACCAGCATTGCGTCCGCCGCGTGCGACGAGAGGAAAGCCATCAGAAAACTCGTGCCGCAGGCATCGGGGAGGTGCGCGAACGACGTGATCGGGCGGGCAAACCGGGCTATCGCATCCGTGACCCGCAGCGCAATCAGCACCTCTGCGATGAAGACACCGAAGATCACCACCGGCACCGTCCGGACGAGAAGATCGAGCGCAAGCTCTGCCGTCCCTTCAACGATACCGGTCATACCATCACCACAGGCGCCCTCTCCTGTGCCGAACTGTTGGCTCTCCTATCAGAAAAAGGCCATTCGTTGCCGTGAACCCGCGCACCCTCCGGATGCGCCGTGCGGCCGGCCCGGAGAACTGCGATAAACAACCGTTAAATATCAGGTGCGTATACGCATATCGGGAATTCACCTATGGCGCATCTTTGCGTGAACCCCGATTGCACCGACGTGCAGAACGCATTCGCCTTTTTCTTCAGCTTTAGATAGGGAACCGGCACGACGCCCGCGTTCCCGTGTATTGAACCGGTAATCCGTTACCGGGAGGACTATTTATGCTCGGAATTACTGATCCCGCGATCTGGTTTGCATACGTGCTTGCGATTGGTCTTACGCTTGCGTGTATCCTGTACGGCCTTCTGAACTGGAATATAGGGCTGGATGATAGTCATGGCAGTTGATACCCTCACGTTCGCCCTGGTGACCGTCGTGTACCTCCTGATGGTCATCTGCCTCGGCTATCTCGGCTACCGGAAGACCCGGGGACACGACGACTACATGGTCGCCGGGAGGAAGATCCACCCGGTCGTCCTCGCACTCTCCTACGGCGCCACCTTCATCTCCACCTCAGCGATCATCGGTTTCGGCGGTGCGGCGGCGCAGCTCGGGATGGGACTGATGTGGCTGACCGTCCTCTGCATCGGCGTCGGCGTCCTCATCGCCTTCGTGATCTTCGGAAAGAGAACCCGGCGGATCGGGCAGCGCGTCAGCGCAGTCACCTTCCCGGATCTGATAGGGAAGTGCTACGGCTCGCCCTTCTTACAGACCTTCACCGGCATTCTGATTGTCGTCGGCATGCCGCTCTATACCGCCGCAATCCTGATTGGCGGAGCGCAGTTCATCACCAGTACGCTCCAGATCCCGTACGATACGGCGCTGCTCGCTTTCGCCGCAGTCGTCGCACTCTACGTCGTGATCGGAGGCCTCATCGCCGTCATGTACACCGACGCCCTCCAGGGCGCGATCATGCTCGTCGGCATGACGGCGCTGCTCGTGCTCACCTACACGCTCCTCGGGGGCGTTATAAACGCCCACGCAGCACTAGACGCGCTCTCGGGTCAGGTGCCCTCCGCGCTTGCGGCCGCCGGGATGACCGGGTGGGCGTCGATGCCGGAGCTCGGGTCTCCGATCTGGTATACCCTGATAACCACCCTCGTCCTCGGCGTCGGGATCGGTGTCCTCGCCCAGCCGCAGCTCGCCGTCAGATTCATGACGGTCAAGGATAGCAGGGCGCTCAACAGGGCGGTGCTGGTCGGCGGACCGTTCATCCTGATGATGACCGGTGTCGCCTTCACGGTCGGGCCGCTGACCAACGTCTACTTCTACCAGACCGAAGGCGTCATTGCCCTGCAGGCGGCGACGAACGGGAACATCGATACGATCATCCCAAACTACATCAACACGGCGATGCCGGACCTCTTCGTCATCGTCTTCATGCTGGCGCTCCTCGCCGCCGCCATGTCGACCTTAAGCTCGCTCTTCCACACCATGGGGACGAGTCTCGGGTACGATATCTGGCGGCATACCCGGCGCGAGAAGCCGTCGATGCGGACGATCCAGCTCGCCACCATAGCCATGATCGTCGTCTCGGTCCTGCTCGCCTACGTCATGCCCGGCAGCATCATCGCCCGGGCGACGGCGATGTTCATGGGTCTTGGCGCCGCCGCGTTCCTCCCGGCCTATGTCCAGGCGCTCTTCTCGGAGCGGCCGTCGCTGCGGGCCGCGAAGTACAGCATGGTGACGGGTGCCGTCGTCTGGTTTGTCTGGACGGCCTTTATCCACGTAAAAGAGTCTGCAGTGCTCGGCCTTGCAGAGCTCCTCTTCGGTGCGGAGAGCCTCCTCCCGATGCCGTGGCCGGTCATCGACCCGCTGGTCATCGCCCTGCCCCTCTCGGCCGCTGCGCTGGGAGTGGGCTGGCTGGTCGATCGGAACCTGGCGCCGGCTCCGGGTTCAACCGACGCATCCTAACTTTTTTTTCAAAAAAAGCGATCTCTGATGCGGCAGGCATCAGAGAGAGGCGAAAGAGCGCTCCATGCGTGCCAGGATGACGGATTTCGGCTGCACCCCGATGATCCGCTCGACCAGCTGGCCGTTCGCAAAGAACAGGATCGTCGGAATCGCAGATATCCCGAAGCTTGCAGCAGTGCGGTTGTTCTCATCGACGTTGCACTTGCCGAACGTAACCCTTCCCGCATACTCGCCGGCCAGCTCTTCGATCGTCGGGGCAACCATCCGGCACGGACCGCACCACTCCGCCCAGAAGTCGACGACAACGTAGGCATGTTTGCGGATGGTCTCGGCAAAATTCATATCGGTGAGCTCCAGCACACCACCCTCCGGCTGTTTCATCGCAGCCTCCTGCATCTGACGGAGCCGCTGCTGCCGCAGGCGTTCCAGTTCATCATCTTCAAGTTTCTTCTCCTCCATAGAAGTGAGGTTAGTGAGGAGGAGGTATATATCGGTGTTGCGATCGGCAGCCGTCCCGGAGAAAAAACGGCATGCAAACGTATATATGGTCCCACATACAATGAAGTATAGCTCTCATACTATGAGGAGCGAGGTGGGGTAGTCAGGAAATCCCGACGGGCTCATAACCCGTAGATCGATGGTTCAAATCCATCCCTCGCTATAGAGATTGTTCTTCTTCTTCGTCCCTGTTTCACCGTTGCATCAGACCTTTCTGCGCCCTGTCCGGCAGATGTTTCGAGAGCCCCCATGACCAGAACTGCACATGGGATGGCAGAAGAATCGGTAGCGCCCTACGAAACAACTGATGCTACCTTTGTTGAGATCGTCTCCGGGCATTCCCGATCGGTTGCAATCCGGGGCACGGCGTTCCATTGGGTATCGCCATGACTGCCCCGTCCCTGGGGGCGGGGGAGGAGGCCGGAGGCCGGGTGAGGTGGGGGGTGAGGTGTGCGGATCTTTTGCGTAAGACGGGGGAGGGGGAGACCCCTGTCAGCCCCACCCCCATGGCGATAGCCACCACAGTCCGCGGCATGAGGGCATGCGTGAGAGAAAAGGCCGAACTTCGGGAACAGGCCCGGTTCGGCACCAATCTCGTCAGGGAAGAATGACAGCCGGAAGAGAGCTTCACCAAAGCCCGATCATGGAAATCTTCTCCCCAGGGTATTTTTTATCATGAATGCCGGTTGGTGCGCAAACGTAATTTCGGTCGGATTCTCTGAGATCACTATCAGTGATATGCTGGAGCACTACCGAAGAATCCGACCGGATCTGCGTTGACAATTTCGGGGAGATTCAGCCGATCCGTGAGGGATCTCCTCGTATATCACGGTTCACGCCCGGAATCGGTGAAAAAAGATCAGGAGGTTTCCTGCTCGGTCCCGAACCGTTTGAGGTTCGACTGGTATGTGCCGTCGACGTAGGTGACGGCGCGGCGGCAGGACTTCTCTCCCGGGATCTCAACCGGATAGTGGCCGGTCAGGCAGCCGGTGCAGAGGTTGGACGCATCGATCCCGATCGCCTCCACCAGGTCCTCAAGAGAGATGTAGGTGAGGGACGTCGCTGCAATGCTGTCTCTGACCGCCTCCTCTTCTTTCCCGCTCGCAATCAGCTCCGTCCGTGTGGGCATATCGACACCCAGGTAGCAGGGGGCTATGATGGGAGGCGAGCCCACCCGCACGTGCACCTCATCGGCGCCTGCCTCCCGGATCATCTCCACGATCCGCCGCGAGGTCGTCCCGCGGACGATCGAGTCGTCGACCAGCACCACCTTCCGGTCTTTGAGGTTGCCCCGGATCGGGTTTAGTTTGATCCTGACCGCCTGCTCCCGCTGCCTCTGGGTCGGCATGATGAACGTCCTGCCCATGTAGCGGTTCTTCATCAGGCCTTCGAGGAACGGGCAGCCCGAACGCACGGCATACCCGGCCGCATAGGCCGTGCCCGAGTCGGGCACCGGGCAGACGATGTCGGGCTTGAGGCGGTCCGACTCGTAGAGTTTCTGCCCGATACTCTGCCGCACATCGTAGACGAGGATGCCGTCCATGACGGAATCAGCCCGGGCAAAGTAGACGTACTCGAAGATGCAGTGCGCCGTATGGCTTGCAACCGCAATCTGCGTCGACGAAAAACCGCTTTCGTTCAGGGTGACGAGTTCGCCGGGTCTGATGTCCCGGACAAACGTTCCCCCGAGTGCATCCACCGCCACGCTCTCCGAGGCGACGACGTATCCCTGCTCCGTCTTCCCAATGCAGAGCGGTTTGATACCCATCGGATCGCGGAAGGCGTACAGCGTGTCGTTCAGCATGATGACGACGGAGTACGAACCCTGCAGGCGCCGCATGCAGAGAAGCACCGCGTCCTCCATACTGTTTGAGACACGGAGCTCGTCGGCGATGATGTTTGCGATGACCTCGGTATCGGTGGTCGTGCAGAAGATCTGCCCGCGCTGTTCGTACTCCTGCCGGAGAGCGGGCGTGTTGACCAGGTTGCCGTTATGAATGATCGCAAGGTGCCGTCCGGCGTACCTGAAGTTGAAGGGCTGAACGTTCTCGGGAATCTTTGCGCCGGTGGTCGGATACCGGACGTGCCCGACACCGACGCTCCCTTTCAGGCTGCAGAGAATCTCCTCGTCGAACACCTCGGCAACGAGCCCCTGCCCTTTGTGTTTATAGAGTGTTTTCCCGTCAAAAGTGGAGAGCCCTGCGCTCTCCTGCCCGCGGTGCTGGAGAGCGTACAGGGCATAATACAGCTGGAACGAAACACCGCCAGCATCGACGATGCCAACGATACCACACATGATACAACTCTAGTGGGTCGGTACCTTCGCTTTCTTGTCGGTCCAGTTGTAGCTGCGCATCCTGCTGCTCCGCCCGAAACCGCAGGAGGAGCAGACCTTGTGCCGTGCGTGGTAGGAGATCCTCCCACACCGCCTGCATGCGATGTGCGTCTTCTTATTCCGCTTTCCCATTGAAGGTGTGCCTTTACTCATGTCGTATCACCTGATTACTCGATAGATGGTGTAATATAGATCACATTGTCTCCGCGGACGATGAGGGTGCCGAGCTTCCTGACGGTGCCGTCGACTTCATCCTCCGCTTTGTCCAGTACAAGATTCATGTGTACGTCGTACCCCTGCAGAACACCCCGAATCTCCCTTCCACCTTTGAGACTGATGATAACGGGCTGACGATTCAGTACCTGATCTAAAATATCTAACGGTCTTCGCGTCATATGATTACCCTGTGCCGTCCATTCTGGAGTAATATATTTGAGTGAGGAAGCTACTTAAATATAACCGAATTTGGGGGATAGACACGTCCCGCCGTATATTTTACCCGATGAGGTCTGCAACAATGTCCAGGATAACCGTAAAAAAGCGCCACACCATCAGGAAATCGCATCTCACCGAGCTGAAGGCCAATCTCCAGGATCAGATCGGTGATGCAGCCGCACTCTTCGTCACCGACCGCATCGAACGCGTGGAGACCGATACCGACCTCAATATCTACCTGGTCGACAGAAAGCCGCAGCTGATGCGGCACGGAACGTGGGTCTTTCCGACCGTGCGGGGGCTCGTCGAGCACCCCCTCTCCGCCCGGAAGGTCGTCGTCGACCAGGGTGCAATCAGGTTCGTCGT
Source organism: Methanoculleus frigidifontis (assembly GCF_030464345.1). GTDB lineage: Archaea > Halobacteriota > Methanomicrobia > Methanomicrobiales > Methanoculleaceae > Methanoculleus_A > Methanoculleus_A frigidifontis. Next base: position 233,840 of record NZ_VCYH01000004.1, read on the forward strand.
GAACGGAGCGGATATTATGCGTCCCGGCATTGTGGAGATCGGGGACGACGTCCGGGCGGGAGCGCCGGTGCAGATCGTCGAAGAGCGCCACGGCAAACCGCTCGCCGTGGGGGTCGCACTCCTCGATGCCGCAGAGATGAGGGGACAGGAGAAAGGAAAATCCGTCAAAAACATCCACTATGTCGGGGACGACATCTGGAACCTGGAGATATAGCGCGGAAAATAAAGATACTATTAAATAAAATTCATTCAACATTTTTTTCATGGTTAAGAAGATATTCGATAGCATCCTCGGCAAGGGCAGCCAGAAAAGCGACGAAGACTATATGGAACTCGATCTGGCGTCCTACGAGGGGACGAGCGAAGGAGAACCGGCCTCGATGTATGTCAAGATTGCAACGATCGCCGATCTCAAGGATACCCCGCGCGTGAAGGACGAAGTCTACAACGGCAACGTCGTCATCGTCGATATCGGGCGGCTGAAGATGGACAAGATCACCTTCGAGCGTGTCTTAAAGGATCTCCGGGACGTTGCCCGCGACGTCAACGGTGATATCATCGGGCTCGGCGACCAGAAGTACGTTGTGATCACCCCCATGTCCGTGAAGGTCTCCCGCGAGAAGATCGGCGGAGGACTGTAGTGCGGAACAGGTATCAGGGCACCTGCCCCGGGTGCGGAGAAGAGATCGAGCTCGTCCACCATCGCCTCGAGATCCCGCATTTCTCCGACATCCTGCTCGTGAGCATCGGCTGTGCCAGATGCGGCTACCGCCACATCGACACGATCATCCTCGGCGAAGGCGATCCCGTCATGTGGGCAGTGCCGGTCGATGCGCCGGAAGACCTCGCCATCCGGGTCGTGCGGAGCACCACAGGCACAATAGAGATCCCCGAACTCGGGCTGAAGGTTGAACCCGGCACCGCCTGCGAGGGGTTCGTCACAAATATCGAGGGGGTGCTGAACCGCTTTGAACAGGCGGTGGCAAACATCCTGATGAACCCTGAGACGGAGGAAGAGCGTACGCAGGCGGAAGGCGTTTTGAGCAGGATACTCGATGCAAAGAACGGCAGCATCCCGTTTACCCTGATCCTCACGGATCCGGCCGGGAACAGTGCGCTCATCAGCGATAAGGCCCAAAAGACACTCCTGGACTCTTCCGAGACCTGATCTCATTTTTCCCCGGATGCGGGGTTACCATAAAATAGGTGCTCTGCCCACATACGGCCACCGTGAGGTATGAGAAATGGCGCGAACGATAACCGTAACCAGGTGGGAGAATGAACAGGATGTCGACAACGCCGTGCACACGATCCGGGCGGAGATGGCGGGGGGACGAGGGCTCTCGCAAGAGACGGAGCGGGAGATGCAGCACTCCCTCCGCATCGCCGACGCGCACCTCACCGATATGTTCCTGCGGGAGGTCCGGAATCACGTCCCCGAAGCGATGCACTACTTCGAGGAGCACGGCGGGGGTTCGTAATAGAGACAGGATGCAATAAAAAATACGGGCAGCGGGGGACGTTCGTCCCCTTCCGGCAGTTACCGGACCCCGGTTCCCTCGATCCAGGTGCCGTGCTCGCGCACGACCTCGCCGACGACCCGGGCGTCCGGGATGACCGACCGGATAGCGGGAACGCTCTCCTCGGGAGCGATGAGGGCGTAGCCCATACCCATGTTGAAGGTGCGGTACATCTCCACCGTCCCGATCTTCCCGGTCTCCTGCAGCCACCGGAAGATCTCCGGGACATCCAGCGGATCGGTGATCGAAAACCCGAGATCGGAGAGCCGCAGGAAGTTCAGAAGCCCGCCGCCGGTGATGTGGCACATCCCGTGAACGGTGCAGACGTCCGTCACCGCCAGAACCTCGGCATAGATCCGGGTCGGGGTCAGGAGCTCCTCGCCGATCGTCTTCCCGTTTGCAAGCTCGGTCGCGTACGAGGCGTATGCATCGACGACTCTCCTGGCGAGGGTCAGCCCGTTGCTGTGCACCCCGCTTGAGGGGACGCCGACGATGCAGTCGCCCGGGGCGATCGCTTCGCCGGTGACGACCTTCTCCTTCTTCTGGACGCCGAGGCAGGTCCCAGCAAGGTCAAGGCCGTTCACGAGGCCCTGTAAGGTGGCGGTCTCGCCGCCGACGATGTTCATGTTGGCACGACGCGCACCCTCGTTGAGCCCCTCGCCTATCTGCTCCATCTTCTCGACGGAGAGCGAATCGGTGGCGATATAGTCGACGAACGCAACCGGCTCCATATTCATGACGTAGAGGTCGTTGACGTTCATGGCGATGCAGTCGATCCCGACCGTCCGCCAGTCACGGAGCTCGTCTGCGATCAGCATCTTCGTCCCGACGCCGTCGACCGCAAGGGCGAGCGCGTACTCGCCGAAGTCAATCAGCCCGGCGAAGTGCCCCGCCTTCCCGAGCATCGGGAAAGCGCCTTCCCGCCGGTAGGCGAGCTGCCCGATCAGGGCACGGACCGCCTGCGCCTCGAGGTCGATGTCCACGCCCGCCTCGCGGTAGGTGTGTTCAGTCATCGCAGTCCTCCGAGAGACGGAACTCGTCGTGGAGCACCTGCAGGGCGCGTTTGCCGTCGCCGCCCTTCACCACGAAGGAGACGTTCACCTCGGACGAGCCCTGCGAGATCATCATGGCGTTGATCCCGGCTTTCCCAAGAGCAGTGAAGATCCGGCCGCCGGTGCCGGGTGTGCCGGCCATGCCCGCCCCCACGACCGCGGCCGCCACGACGTCGCGGTCGTAGGTCACCTCACGCACGACGCCCTCGCGTGCCAGGGGTGAGAGTCCGTCCATGGCCTCCTCAAGGTGCGCCTCGTCGATGATGAGCGAGATGTTCGCCTCGGACGAGCCCTGCGAGATCATCATGACGTTGACCTCCCGCTCGGCGAGCGCCGAGAAGATCGCCTTCGCAACGCCCGGCCGGCCGATCATCTGGGCGCCGGTGATATTTATCAGCGCCACCTTCTCAATGAACGAGATCGCCTTTACGACCCGCTTCTCCCGGTGCTCCTTGCGCAGGATCGAGGTGCCCGGGTGGCCCGGGTTGAAGGTGTTCTTCACCCGCACCAGGATATCCTTCTGCATCGCCGGTTCGACCGAACGCGGGTGGAGGACTTTGGCGCCGAAATAGGAGAGCTCCATCGCTTCGAGGTAGGAGACGTCGGAGAGCACCCGGGCGTCTCTGATGATCCGGGGATCGGAGGTCATGACGCCGTCGACGTCGGTCCAGATCCAGATCTCGTCCGCATCGATCCCGCTGCCGATGACGGCGGCCGAGTAGTCCGAACCGCTCCGGCCGAGCGTCGTGATGAACCCTTCCTCGGTCGCCCCCATAAAGCCCATGACCACCGGGACCGTCTCGGAGAGCATCGGCACGACCCGGCTCTTGATGTGGTTTTCACTTGCAGGAAGGGCACGTGCATCGCCGTGGTTCGAAGTGGTGATGATCCCTGCCTCGACGCCGTCGAGGGCGACCGACGGGACGCCCCGCTGGCGAAGCGCTGCACTCAGCAGCGGTGCCGAAAACCGCTCACCGAAGGTCATAATGTAGTCCTGTGACCGGGGCGTGAGCTCTTTGAGCGTGAAGACCGCGTTGAGGATATTCCGGAGCTGGCAGAGCCGGTCGTCGAAGACGGCGGTCACCTCCGGGATATAATCGGGAGCCACCTGCTCCAGGGTCTTCATGTGCCGGGTACGCATGGCGTGGATGAACGACTCGATTGCTGCGTTGTCCCTGCTGTTCACCACTTCGCGTGCCACCGAGACGAGCTGATCGGTGATCCCGGAGCATGCCGATACGACAACAGCCAGCTCGACACCCTCCGCACGATGCGACTCAAGGATGTCTGCGACCCGCTGTATGCATTCACCATCCGCGACGGATGTGCCGCCAAATTTCATTAAAAGCCTCATTCTGGCTCACTCATGTCCTGCAATTATTTTATGATAGTATACAACGCACAGACTAATAAGATGCTTGCTAGCGAGATTGTAGATTGCCACGTTCTGGTTATCGGAAGCGGCGGTGCCGGCGTCCGTGCCGCCATCGAGGCGTCCCGGTACGGTGATGTGGCGCTGGTCTCAAAATCCATCGCCGGAAAAGGAGGGTGCACGACGATGGCGGAGGGGGGCTATAACGCCGTCCTGCGGGAGGCCGACTCCTGCACCATTCACCGTGAGGATACGCTCCGCGGCGGTGCGTATCTGAACGATCCCGCTCTCGTGGACGCACTCGTCACGGAGGCGCCGGAGCGGATGGCCGACCTGATCCGGTGGGGAGCGGTCTTCGACGTCACCGGGGAACGCAAGATCGCCCAGCGCCCGTTCGGCGGGCAGCGGTTCCCGAGGACCTGCTACGCCGGCGACCGTACCGGCCACGAGATAATGGCGACCCTGATGGAGCGGCTCGACGCCACCGGGGCGGAGGTGCTGAATGAGTACGCGGTCATCGACCTCCTCACCGAGGGCGGCAGGGTCACCGGTGCGGCCGCCCTCGACACCCGGGGCGATCTCGTCCTGCTGCAGGCGGACAGCACCGTCCTCGCCACCGGCGGCGGCACCCAGGTCTACGACATCTCCACAAACTCGGCCGCCGGAACCGGCGACGGGTTCGCCCTCGGCTACCGGGCGGGAGCCGAGCTGATCGATATGGAGATGGTGCAGTTCCACCCCACGGGAGCGGTCTACCCCTACGACGCCCGGGGGCGCCTGGTCACCGAGGCGGTCCGGGGAGAAGGGGGCTTTCTCCTCAACACCCGCGGCGAGCGGTTTATGGAGCGCTACGACCCGGAAAGGCTGGAGCTCTCGACCCGGGACGTGGTCGCCCGTGCGATCGCCACCGAGATCCTGGAGGGACGGGGCACGGACCAGGGCGGCGTCTACCTCGACGTCACCCACCTCGCGCCCGGGGAGATCGAGACCCGCCTGCCGGTGATGCTCGAGCAGTTCCTGGCCTTCGGCGTCGATATCAGGAAAGAACCGATGGTGGTGGCGCCGACCGCCCACCACATCATGGGCGGCCTTGCGATCACGCCGGAGTGCCGGACGACCCTCCCCGGCCTCTTCGCCTGCGGCGAGGTGACCGGCGGGGTGCACGGCGCAAACCGCCTCGGCGGCAACGCCCTTGCCGACACCCAGGTCTTCGGGAAGCGTGCGGGCGAGGCGGCAGGGAAGGCGCCGAAACGGGAGAAGAAGATCGATCCAGAGCAGGTCGAGACGCTGAAGGGCATGCTGGACGCGTATCTCGCAGGCTCGGCAAACCCCGCCGCCGTCCGGCGGGAGCTGAAAATCGCCATGTGGAACGGCGCCGGGATCTTCCGGACCGCGGACGAACTCGGCGGCGCGCTCGCCACGATCGACCGCCTCGCCGGCCTGCCGCTCCGGGCGGCCTCGCCCCAAAACCTCATCGAGTGCTGCACCGTCCGGAACATGTGCACCACCGCATCCCTGGTGGTCAGGTCGGCGCTGCTCCGGCCCGAGAACCGCGGCGCCCACGTCAGAAAGGACGTGACTACGTCGTGGGAGCCTGCGGCCTCCCTCTACGGCCACACCCGCATCTCGCTGCAGGGTGCCCGGATCGAGCAGAGGGAGGGGACGGCATGAAGGAGATCACGGTTCGCGTCTCCCGGTTCGACCCGGCGACCGATACGGCGCCGCACTTCGAGACCTATACCGTCCGGGTGAACGACGGCGCCCGGGTGCTCCACGCCCTGCACGCCATCCACGACGAACACGACCCGACGCTCGTCTACCGCTACTGCTGCGGCTCGGGCCAGTGCGGCAGCTGCGCCGTCCGCATCGACGGCGAACCGGGGCTCGCCTGTATGGAGGAGGCGCGGGACGGGATGACCGTCGAGCCGCTGGCGCTCCCCGTGCAGAAAGATCTCGCGGTCGACATGGAGCCGGTGCTCAAACGGATCGCCCGCATCCGCCCCGCGGACGATGCCGTCCTCCCGTCACAGGAGGAGATCGAGGCGATAAAGCCGCTGCGGGACTGCATCGAGTGCCTCTCCTGCGTCTCCGCCTGCCCCGCACTGCAGGTCACCGATTTTGCCGGGCCGACGGTGCTCCGGCAGCAGATGCGCCTCGCCCTCGACCCGCGCGATACGCAGAACCGGATCGACGAGGCGATCGAGAAAGGGCTCTTTTACTGCACCACCTGCAAGCGGTGCGTGCAGGTCTGCCCGAAGGATATCGAGATCCCGGGAAAAGCGATCGAGAAACTCCGCGAAATCGCGAACCGCCGCGGGCTGACGCTGCCCCGCCACCAGGAGGTGGCGAAACTCGTGGAGGAGACGGGGCGGAGCGTCGCCCGGACAGAGCCCACCTTCCTCGAGCAGGTGCCCGAGGTGATCGAGCCGGAGGGGGAGGTCCGGGGTGAAGTGGGGTTCTTCGTCGGGTGCATGTTCAACGGCCGGGTGCCGCAGACGGCGCTCGACGCCATGGAGGTCATGAAGCGGAACGGCATCCGGGTGATTGTCCCCCACGACCAGGTCTGCTGCGGCTCTCCTCTCATCAGGACCGGGCAGACGTCGTTCATCAACGACCTGAAGCAGAAGAACATCGATGCATTCACCCGGCGAGGGATCGATACGGTGATGACGATCTGCGCCGGGTGCGGGGCGACGCTGAAGAACGACTACGAGACGCCGTTCGTCGTGAAAGACATCTCCGAAGTGCTCACCGAGTACGGCATCGAACCGCCGGCGAAGCTCGATATCACCGCCACCTACCACGACCCCTGCCACCTGCTGCGGGGGCAGGGGATCAGCAAGGAGCCCCGGGAACTTCTCCGGCAGGTCGTCCGGGAGTTTCGGGAGATGCCGACGCAGTGCTGCGGCGCCGGCGGCGGCGTCCGCTCCGGTGTCCCGGAGGAGGCGGCCGCACTCGGGGCGAAGCGGGACGAAGAGGTCAGAAAGACCGGCGCCGACGTCGTCACCACCATCTGTCCCTTCTGCGAGTTCCATATCGCCGACTGCACCGATGTTCCGGTGAAGAACCTGGCGACGCTGCTCCTCGAGGGATACCGGAAGAAGGATGCGGAGCGGTCCGACGAGTGATCGGGTCGCCGAAAGCTCCACCTTTTTTGGACGATTCGTTCGGGCAAGAAACATCGCTGCAGTGTTGCTGCGATATGCCGTGAAGATCAAAAGGGAGGACGGACAACCAGCGCCGGGCGTATGCACGGAAGAGAGCGATCCCGAAAGAGAACTTGTTCAGGGTGATATCCGTGCAACATCCGGGTTGTACAGCGGGCAGTAGGTCCGGTGCTCGCATTTGATATCGCAATGGAGCATGTGCCGCTCGTAGTACCGGCACCAGTAATGCAGAACGCTGATTTCGGGCCCGACGGTGAAGCCTTCCAGGTCCGGAGGGACTGCCTGCGCAGCGGGGCGAGTTGAAGGAAGTATCTTTCTACACCAATTAAAAATTCCCGTGTCTGCGGTACCACCGCCAGACGCCGGAGAAGAGGAGTAGGAGCCTTCACCTGCCCGTCTCGAACCGCCTCGAGCCCCATACGGTCAGGAGGCTGACTGCCGGGACCGCAGCGAGGGCATAGACGGCAAAGAAGACCACCGCATAGGTGGGGAGGAGAAACTCAAGCGCGAGGATCACAAACGCACCCGCACCGAGCAGCAGGAGGTTCGTCCCGACGAAGCGTGCAAGCCCCTCCGGGTCGCGCACCTTCTTCTCATCATAGCCGGCGATCAGGTCGACCCGGCCCCGGTACCGGATGAGATAGCCGAGCGCGAGCATGACAAAGCCGACAAGTTCGGTGAGAATAAAGAGAACGTCCAACCGGTCACCTTCCGGGTACACCGTATGCTCCGTGAGATAATGAGTGTGCCGAGCGGGACGGTCACTCGCGCCGGTGCTTCAGGACGTGATCGTAGGCTTCGAGCGCCGCTTTCGCCCCGTCGCCCGCTGCGACGATGATCTGTTTGCTTTTGATGCAGGTGGCATCGCCGGCCGCGAAGACGCCTTCGGTGCTCGTATGTGCGTTCTCGTCGACGAGGATCTCATGGCACTCGTTCAGGTCGACGAGGTCGTGCAGGAACTCCGTATTCGGCTCAAGACCAATCTCAAGGAAGAGCCCGTCAACGGGAAAATCCGTCTCCTCGCCGGTCTTCCGGTCGATTACGGTGATCCCGGTGAGGAACTGGTCGCCGTGCAGCTCTGTCACCTCGTGGTGCAGGTACGTCGGGATCCCGAGTTTTTCGTACTGCTCCTGGTAGACCTCGTCGGCGCGGAGGGTGCTCCTGACGATGAGTACGACGGACTTTGCGATACGGGAAAGTCCGATCGCAGCCTGGAGCGCGGAGTTCCCGCCGCCGACCACCGCCACGTCCTTGTCCCGGTAGAGAGGGCCGTCGCAGATGGCGCAGACGCTGACACCCCGGCCCATCAACAGATTCTCCCGGGCAAGTCCCAGCGTCCGCGGCTGCTTGCCCGTCGCGATGATGACCGTCATCGCCCGGTAGACGCTGCCCGAGACCGTCCTGACGAGGAAGAGGTCGCCTTCCCGTGTGATCTCCCGGACACTGTCGAGCTCGAGGCTGACGTTCAGCCCCCGCACCTGCTCCTCAAACTTCTTAATGAGTTCCTCGCCCGTGATGACGCGAAACCCCATGTAGTTCTCGACCGACCAGCTCCAGGTCGCCTGACCCCCGATATTCTCCGAGATCACGATGGTCTTGAGGAGATGTCGGGTACAGTAGACAGCAGCCGTCAGCCCGGCAGGGCCTGCGCCGACGATGACGGTGTCGTAGACCTCCTCCCCCTTCGCCGTCCCGAAGAGTTCCTTCAGCCTCTTGGCGTCGAACCCGACGATCACCTCGTCGCCGACGGTCGTCACCGGCACCGCCCGCTGGCCGGAGGTGCGTATCATCTCCCGCGCAGCCTCGCGGTCATCCCCGACGTCGATGTTTCGGTAGGAAACCCCGTATTTGTCGAGGAATGCTTTGACCATATTGCAGTAAGGACAGCTCTTTGTCGAGTAGACCGTCACGGATGGCTCAACGGATGGCATATAATTCGAGTTTATCGCAAGATCCGTATTTAACCTTTGGGCGCGCGCGGAGCAGTTCTGCTGGCGAGCGGTTCGACCACCTCCGCTCTGCGGACGAAAGCACATACCGGGAAACCCGGCGGCCCGTACTAAAAAAGAGTGAAATTATTCGATTGCGCGGAACATGCGCTGCGGGACGCCGCAGATCGGGCACTTCTCAGGCGCAGAGCCGATCTCGATATTGCCGCAGACCGGACAGAGATAGATACCCTCGGCCTCGAGGTCCTTCCCGGTTCTGACGCTCTCGAGTGCCTGCAGATACAGGTTTGCATGCACCTCTTCCGCCTTCATCGCGTGGGTGAAGACGATCGCCGCCTCGTTCTTCCGCTCCTCTTTTGCCTGCTGGACGAACTCGGGGTACATCGTGGTGAACTCGTAGTTTTCGCCCTCGACGCTCTTTTTCAGGTTCTCCTCGGTTGATCCGACCTGGCCCAGGATGAAGAGCAGGCGCTTGGCGTGCACTGCTTCGGCCTGCGACGCTGCACGGTAGAGCTTTGCAACGTTCGGATACCCGTCCGCATCAGCCTTTTCGGCAAAGACCGAATACTTCCGGTTTGCCTGCGACTCACCGGCATAGGCGTTCTGCGCATTCTCGTCGGTTGTCATACGATTCTACTTTCTGAGATGAACCTATTAAAGACTTTCATTCATCTCCGGCGCCCGGCGAGCCCCGCCGGACGGTCGGCCAAAACCCTCATATTGCACCGGGCGGTCACATTTACATGATGCATACCCCCCCGGTGCGGCGGACGCTCCTCCTGATATTCGTCCTGAATATCACAGTCGCCCTGCTCAAGGCGGTGTTCGGGCTCCTCGCGGGATCGGTGAGCATGGTCGCGGACGCGCTCCACTCAGTATTTGACTCCTCCTCGAACGTCATCGGGATCCTCGCCGTCACGGTCGCCCTGATGCCCCCCGACGAGACGCACCAGTACGGGCACGGAAAATTCGAGACGCTCGGGACACTCGTCATCGGCGCCATGCTCCTCCTGACCGCCTACTGGATCGTCTCCGAGGGCTACGCACGGCTGGTAAACCCCGTTGCCCCCGATATTACGCCGATCACCGTCGGGGTGATGCTTACGACCCTGCTTGTCAACATCGGCGTCTCGCGGTATGAGCGGCGCAAGGGAGATGAGTATGCCAGCGAGATCCTCCTTGCCGATGCCGCCCATACACGGAGCGACGTCTACGTCTCCCTCTCCGTCCTTGCCGGATTTCTGGCCGTGCGCCTCGGCTACCCGCTGGCGGATCCGATCATTGCCTTCGCCATCGGAGCGCTGATCCTCCGGATGGGCCTTACAATCCTCTACAACGCCACCCAGATCCTCTCCGACGCCGCAAACCTCCCCTGCGACCCTGATGATGTCTACCAGATCGTCCGGTCGATCCCGGGCATCAGCGACTGCCACAACTTCCGGTGCCGGGGCAAACCCGGAGAGCTCTTCGCCGACATCCATGTCACCGTCGACCCGCAGCTCCCGGTCGACGCCGCCCACGCACTCACCGTCGAGGTCGAGCGGCGGCTCGCGCGGGAGATTCAAGGGCTCAGGGAGATCGTCGTCCACGTTGAACCGGCAGACCCCTAGGCACGCTCCTCTTCTGCCATCAGCAGGCTGCCAAGGCGATACCCTTTCTCGTAGGCAGCCTTCATAACGTCGGGTTTCGTCGTAATATCCCGGATGGTATCCATATCGTTCTGCAACACCTCGTCCCAGTACGGGCAGTCGATGATCTCCCCGAACGCCTTCGTCGTGATCTTGGCGCCTTCAAAGACGTTCGGGATGTTCATCCCCGAGATGGAGATGAAGAGCATCTTCCGCTCCTTGCGGTGTTCCGGTGAGATGAAGGAGGCGTTCCGGAAATATTTCGCCATGTAGAAGACCTGGAACCTGTCCATGAACATCTTCAGCTTCCCGGGGATACCCATCGTCATGACCGGGGCGGCGACGATCAGGCTGTCCATCTCCCGGAACTTCTGGTACATCCCGGTCATATCGTCCTTGATTTTGCACTCTTCGTTCTCCATACAGTGGAAGATCTCCATACAGGGCTTGAAATTCAGATGGAAGACCGGGATCTTCTCGACGTCGCACCCGGCATCCTGCGCACCCTCGATAGCCTGTTCGAGCAGCTTTGCCGTGTTCCCCCCCATACGCGGGCTTCCGAGGAGCGCAATGATCTTTTTGGCCATACTACGGAATTACCCGGACACCTTATTAACCTGCGGGCATTTGGGTGCCCGGAACAGTGCAGCATGCATCCTGATTATCAGGAGAGGCCATTCCTGACCGCTGTGCCGCTGAGGGGAACGATTATATATGCAGAAATGAAATCACCGGTTCGGTGATATCCGTGACAGAGACAGGAGAGACAAAACAGGCTAAAGCTGGAGAGAAGCCCGGACCCGGCAAGTACATCTGTGTCGACTGCGGCCGTGAGATCCGCCTCGGCAAGGTCGACGAGGATCTCGTCAGATGCCCGACCTGCGCCTGCGAGACCTACAACTGCTTTCCGATAACGCATATCAGGCCGGACATCAAGACGCCGGAAGACGTGGCGAACCCGCCCGAGAGGAAAAGCTATAAGAAGTAACCGGGAGACATCCCGCCCGGTCACCCCTGGCGGGACCCACCCGGATTGTGAGGAAGTGATGGGCAATGGTAAATGTGTCTGCTGTAGGGCAGGTCTACCTCTGTGAGATCTGCGGAAACGTTGTCGAAGTCAAAGAGGCCGGCGGCGGCGAGCTCGTCTGCTGCGGCGAACCGATGGTGCTGCAGGAGTGAGCAGAGTCATGGAAGAGAATCTCAAAAGCCTTGAAGAGAAGATCGGAAAAGTCCCCGTGATCTTCAAAGAACTCAAGGAGATGAACCCGGAACTCTACGGAAAAGTGATGGGTCTTGACCAGATGATCTGGGACGACGGAGCGCTCTCGCGGCAGACGAAGAAGGTCATCGCCATCGCCATCGCCGCCGCCCTCCGCGACCGGCACGCCGTCCGGGCGCAGATGGCAGGCGCCCAGAACCTCGGCGTAAAGAAAGAGGAGATCGAAGAGGGGCTGCGGGTTGCCTTCCTGCTGGCCGGGATGCCGGCGTACGTCTACGGCAAGACGGCCCTCGAGGAGTACATAAAGTAGGGAGCGAGGTGCCGATACCATGGAGCAACCCGAAGTACAGTACACACTGCCGACGATCGGCGAGGCTGCGCCGGACTTTGAAGCCGTGACCACGCATGGACGGCTGAAACTCTCAAGCCTGAAAGGCCAGTGGGTGGTCCTCTTCTCGCATCCGGCGGACTTTACCCCGGTCTGCACGACGGAATTCATGGCGTTCGCGAAGATCGCCGACGACCTTGCGGCCCTGAACGTGCAGCTTCTCGGCCTCTCCATCGACAGCGTGCACTCGCACCTTGCATGGGTCAGGAACATCAAAGAGAAGATGGGCGTCGATATCCCGTTCCCGATCATCGCGGACCTGGACATGAACGTCGCGCGGCGCTACGGCATGATCCACCCGGCACAGGGCACGACCGCCACCATCCGCACGGTCTTCATCATCGACGACCGCGGTATCATGCGGGCGATGCTCTACTACCCGATGAGCAACGGCCGCTACATGCCCGAGATCATCAGGCTCATCAAGGCGCTCCAGGTCTCGGACAAGCACGGTGTGGCCACGCCCGCCAACTGGCAGCCCGGCGACAAGGTCATCGTCCCGGCGCCGAAGACACCCGAGGAGATAGAGCGGCGCGCGAAAGAGGGATACGAGTGCAAGGACTGGTATCTCTGCTTTAAAGAGATCTGAATCTCCACCTCTTTTTCCGCCGCCGCCCGGATTTTGGGGCAACCCTGAAACGAACGCAGCCTGCGGGCACTCTGATGCCGGGCAGACGGTCACCGTGCCGCTTGCTTTTTCTCATCTGCGGGGCATTCATTCAGTATGCAGATCAAGGTCCTTGCCTTTGCCGCAAGCCCGCGGCGCCACGGCAACTCGGAAACCCTCCTTGACTGGGTGCTCGAGTCGATGGGCGCAGAAGAGGGCGTGGAGATCGACAAGCTTGCGCTCACCGACGTCGAGGTTAATCCCTGCCGCGGATGCAACGCGTGCGAGCGGCTTAACCGGTGTGTTCAGCGCGATTACATGGACGTGATTCACGACAGGATCATCGAGGCGGACGCAATCATCCTGGCATCCCCTATCTACTGCATGGGCCTCGCCTCCCAGGCAAAAGCATTGATCGACCGGACGCAGGTCTTCCGCTCCCGTAAATACGTCCTGAAACTTCCTATCGTTCCTCCCGAGAAGAAAGGGAAGCGCATCGGCGTCTTCCTCGCCACCGCAGGCCAGGACTGGGACTACGTCTTCGACGCCGCGATTCCGTCGATAAAGTGCTTTTTCAACGTGATCGAGGTGAAGAATAAGGATACCAGACACCTCATGATCAATAACGTCGACGAGAAGGGTGCCATCGAAGGGCACCCCACCGCACGCGAAGACGCCTACCGGCTCGGGAAAGACGTCGTCAGCGAACTGCGGAGGATGAAGGCGGAGCAGACATGACGCTCTCGGTCATCGGCATATCGGGAAGCCCCCACCGGCGCGGCAACACCGAAACCCTGCTCGATACATTTTTAGAGGGAGCTGAAGGTGCGGGAGCCCGCGTCGAGAAGGTGGTGCTCAAGAGCCTCGACTACACCCCCTGCAGAGGCTGCAACGCCTGCCACCGCACCGGGCAATGCGTCGTCCGCGACGACCTCGACGACCTCTTTGAAAAGATCCTCGCCGCCGACTGCCTTGCCGTCGCATCGCCCATCTACTCGATGGGCATCACCGCCGAGCTGAAAGGCCTGATCGACCGGGCGCAGTACCTCTGGGCGCGCAAGTTTATGATAAAAGATCTCTACTTCACCCACGAGCATATCAAGCGGCATAAGGGCGTCTTCCTCTCGACGGCGGGACTCGGATGGGACAACGTCTTCGATGCTGCGTTCCCGGCGATCACCGCATTCTTCAACACCGCCGGGTTTGAGTACTACGACAATATTATCGCAAACGATATGGATCGCTACGGGGGCATCCGTGGCCACCCGACTGCGCTTGCCGAGGCGCTGGAGAAGGGAAAGAAAGTTATCGATGTTCTGCAGCGGCTCGGCGAGGAGGAATCCGCACCGAAACCGGAAGATTCGTCCTGAAAACTCCCTGCGGGGCACAATAACAAACAGGACGAAAGACTCGCGCCCGGAGCCAACCCCCTATTTTATATAGATCAGCCGCACTCCTCCTATTATTCCGGACTGATAGCCAGACCGCGGGTGACGGAATGCACCGGTTCGAGATCCCTGACAATATCCTTGCGGCGCTCAAACTCCTCGAAGCGTCGGATAGCGACCCACTTCTTCTCATAGACGAATCCATGCGGGTCGTCTGGATGAGCGCCGCTATGGAACTGATTACGGGTATGAAAAGAGAAGATCTCATCGGGACGAACCTCGCGGCGCTTTCTGCTTGCGCAGACGCCCGATGGGCTGCAGCCGTATACACAGAGGTGCAGTCAGGTAGGGAGGCGTTCTCCGTGACGCCCGGGGCGGAGGCGTGCTACAGCCTTTCAGGGAAACGGGTCGAGATCGCGCCCGGCCGCCCATACTGGATCATCCGCGTCCTCAAAGAGCTGCACGAGAAGGGAACGGAAACGGACGATACAGGACGCAGGCTGCAAATCCCCGGCATCAGGGCAGAAAACACGGACAGGAGACAGACCGACGAATACCTGCGCATCCTTGAGGCGGCGCTGGGTGCAGCAACCATCGGTATCGTCATCACCGATCTTGCAGGAAGGATCGTCTACGTCAACCGCGCCCTGCTCAATATGGGAGGATACAGCGAGCCCGGCAAACTCATCGGAACGGACGGCCTGCAGTACTGGTCCGATGATGAGCGGAAGGCGGCGGCAGTTCGGGGGCTGCATGAGAAGGGGGAGTGGCTTGGAGAACTGCAGGGCAGGACGAGAGACGGCGAGCCGATGGACGTCCAGGTCGCCGTGCACAGAATAACCGATGATTCCGGCAACCCCATCTGCAGCCTGTCCTGCTGCACTGATATTACCGGGCGAAGACGGATGGAGGAGGCGCTCTCGGAGAGCGAGCGGCGATACCGGACGCTCGCGGAGGCATCACCCGACGTCATCTCACTGACGCACCGGGACGGGACGCTGCTCTATCTCAATAGAAGGGGAGCGGAAGGCCTCGGGAAGAAGCCCGAAGAGATCATCGGAAAAAATATCCGGGAGCTCTTCCCCCCGGATGCGTGCCGGGAGCGGCTCCAGATCATCGATGCGGTGGTCACGTCGGGAAGACCGCAGAACCAGGAGATCACGTACCCACGCGACGGCAAGATGCACTACTACGACTCCCGGTCCATTCCACTCTTTGCTCCTGACGGGACGGTCGACCAGGTGCTCTCCATAGCCCGCGACCTCACCGAGCGGAAGAAGAGCGAAGAGCAGCTCCGCTTTCAGGCGCAGGTCCTCTCCCAGATAGACGATGCGGTGATGGCAATCGACGCCGACGGGCGGATCGCCTATTTCAACACCGCGGCAGAGCGCCTCTATGGGATTCCTGCCGCCGAGGCTCTCGGGAGACACAACCGTAAGATCGTCACCTGCGAATGGCTCTCCCCGGAGGATGAAAAGACTGCCTGGGAGTCCCTGAACCAGACCGGCTCCTGGCGCGGGGTGGCCATCCACCGGAAGCGGGACGGCGAAGCGATATACGTGGATACCACGGTGAGTACGCTCCGGGACGAGCACGGCGAGATCACCGGACGGCTCGGCGTCATCCGCGACATTACCCGGCAGCGGCAGGCCGAGAAGGAACTCCGGATCAAGGATCTGGCGATTGCCTCTGCGCAGAACGCCATCACGCTTACGGACATTGCGGGACGCGTCACCTACATGAATCAGGCGACCCTCGACCTGTGGGGCTACGGAGCAGAGGATGAAATGATAGGCAGCCCGGCGTCCCGGTTCTGGACAGATGCCGACAGATACAGGCGGGTTGCGGAGATTATCCGGGAGCGGGGGGGTTGGATGGGGGAACTGGAGGCCAGGCGAAAGGACGGCTCCACGTTCCCGGTTCAGATCTCGGTCACCCTCGTCACGGACACCGCGGGCAGGCCGCTCTGCATCATGGGATCCGGGATCGACATATCAGAACAAAAACAGGCGGAAGAGGCACTCCTCCGGTCGGAGCGGGAGAAATCCCTCATCCTCGATTCAACCGGCGAATTTTTTGTGTACATTGACGCCGACTTTTCGATCAGGTGGGCAAACCGGGCCGCAACAGAGAGTACCGGGCTGAGAGCCGAAGATCTGATCGGCAGCAGATGCTATGAGATCTGGCACTCCCGAAGCGAGCCGTGCGCATTTTGCCCCTTACGTGAAGCGTTTGCAACCGGCAAGCCGCAGGGAGGAGAGATTAGCACGCCCGACGGGAGAACCTGGAGGATTCGCGGTCAGCCGGTGATCGATGCTGCCGGGAAACTGAACGGCGTCATCGTCTTCGGGACCGATATCACCGAGCAGAAACGGATGGAGGACGCCCTGTATGCGGCCATATCCTATACCCGGGGGCTCATCGAGGCGAGCCTCGACCCGCTCGTGACCATCTCCCCCGACGGCCGGATCACCGATGTCAACTCCGCCACCGAAGCGGCGACAGGGTATCCCCGTGAGGTGCTCATCGGCACCGACTTCTCCGACTACTTCACCGACCCCGAACTGGCCCGGCAGGGCTACCGGCAGGCGTTCGAAGTCGGGGAGGTCCGCGACTACGCGCTCGAACTCCGGCACCGGAGCGGCCGGACAACCCCCGTTCTCTACAACGCCTCCGTCTACCGGAACAACGAGGGGGAGGTTGCCGGCGTCTTCGCGGCGGCACGGGACATCACCGGGCACAAAGAGGCCGAAGCGATCATGCAGAGCCGGGAGGCCCGGCAGGCCGCGATCGCCCGGCTCAGCGGGATCGCCCTGAGCGGAAGCGACCTCCAGTACCTCCTGGACGAAGCGGTCGGAACGCTCGCCGATCTCCTCGAAGTCAGGTACTGCAAGGTACTCCGTCTCCTCCCCGAGACCGGGGAATTTCTCCTCCAGGCAGGCACGGGCTGGGAGGACGGATTGGTCGGCAGCGCCCTGGTCGAGGCCGGGGATTCGCAGGCAGGCTACACCCTCCGGTCGAACGAGCCGGTCATCGTCGAGGACTTCCGCACCGAGACGCGATTCACCAGACCTGAGATCCTCCAGAGGCACCGGGTTCTCAGCGGGATCAGCGTCGTTCTCCAGGGAAAAGGGGCGCCATACGGCATTCTGGGTGTCCACACCGGCGAGGCGCAGCACTTCACCGAAGCCGATGTCTACCTCATCCAGGCGGTCGCCAACATCCTCTCGCAGGGGATCGAACGCAGGCAGGCCGAAGAAGACCTCGAGATGCGGAATCGGCATCTTTCGGCACTCAACCGGATCATCGGCGCCACGACCGCGTCCACCGATCCTGAAGAAATGCTCCGGACGGTGCTCGGCACGACCCTCGAACTTCTGGGGTTCAAAGGCGGCGCGGTTTACCGCATCGATGCGGACAACGGCAGTGCACGGCTTGTTCATGCATGCAATCTCCCCGAGGGGTTCCCGCCCATCACCCACACCGAAGATATTCACCGCGAGCCCTACAGCACCGTGCTGGTTCGCGGGATCCCGCTCTTCTTTGACGAAGAGACCTTTCGGTACCCGGGAGACCCGGAAAGGAGCAGATACTCGGCCGCCAGCATCCCCCTCGTGGCACATACCGGGGTTCTCGGCGCAATCAACGTCATCGGACGGGCAGGGAAACCGTTCACCGACGACGAGCAATTCATCCTCACGCGGATCGGCAGGGAGATCGGCACCGCCGTCGAGCGCCTCCTCTTAAGCCGCCAGCTTGAGGAGGCGCACCGGGAAGCGAACCTGTATCTGGACATCCTCACCCACGACATCAGGAACGCGGAGAATGTCGCCACGCTGTATACCGATCTTCTCAGCGACATGCTCGACGGAAAACCTGCGGAGTATGTGGCAAAACTTCGCAGCACCATCAGAAAGAGCATCGATATTCTCGCGAACGTCTCGACGATCCGGAAGATACACCAGAAAACAGCCCCGCTTGCTCCGATGTCGCTCGAACGGATCATTGCGAGTGAGAAGGAGCATTTCCCCGAGGCATCCATCACCGTGGACTGCCCCGGATCGTGCATGGCTCTGGCCGACGAGCTCCTCTCCGAGGTCTTCACAAACCTCATCGGCAACGCCGTCAAATTCGGCGGACAGGATGTTGCCGTCACCATCACTGTGGACGAGCGGGAGGACGAGATGATCGTGACCGTGGCGGATACCGGACCGGGTGTGCCGGACGAGGTCAAGGAAGAGGTATTCCGCCGTTTCGAGCGCGGCAAGCAGAAAGGACGCGGTGAAGGACTCGGGCTCTTCATCGTCAGGATGCTCATCGAGCGCTACGGCGGCAGGATCTGGATCGAAGACCGGGTTTGCGGCCGCCCGGAGGAAGGGGCGGCCTTCCGGTTCACGCTTCGCAGGGCATCACCGCCTGAAGCAGACGGGCGGGAGTGAGGGCAGAAAAAGGTATTGATGCAGCCGACGCTTCTTCAGAGCGTCAGCGACCAGATCAGCACACCGGCCGCGGCCGCGATGATGACGCCGAAGGCGACCGGGTTCCAGGCGAGAACCTTCCGCCCGTCGAGCACGCTGACCGGGAGCATGTTGAAGACCGCGATCATCGCGTTGATCCGCAGACCGAGGACGCCGACCAGGCCGAGGATGCCTTCCGCCCCGAGGAAGACCAGGCCGAGGAAGGGTATGCAGAGCAGCAGATTTGTGATCGGGCCTGCCGCGGAGATCCAGCCGTTCTCCTGCCGTGTCGCGTTGCCGTAGACGTACGTCGCCCCCGGTGCCGCAAAGACCACGCCGACGAGTGCCGCGAGCACGACGGCGACGAGGAGCATCTGGTTGTCCTTCCGGAACTCCGCCCAGTAGCCGTAGTGCATGGCCACGAACTTATGGGCAAGCTCGTGGAGAACGAATGCGACACCGACCGTTACGAGCGACATCACGAAGAGCAGCAGGAAGTTCGTCAGATTCACACCGCCCCTGACGTAGATCAGGGTGAACGCGATGGAGATGGCGAGCCACGCAATGATGAGATCCCGGCGTTCGCGCAGGGGGATACGTTCCAACATTAGAGTACCGTTTTGCCACGCGGTCTTAATATTCTTCCCGTCCATCCCCCCGGCGGCGGGAAACGCCGACGATCGGAGATAAACAGCAGATTTATCATTCCCGTCAGCCCGATAGAGTACCTATGTCCCTCGAGACGGTCAGGGAGGAGATCCGGCAGATCGATGAAGCGATCATCGGGCTCATTGCACGCCGGCAGGGTATCGCCGGAACCATGGCACGCCTCAAGCACGAGGCGAAGCTTCCCATTCACGACGAAGAGCAGAGAGCCCGGGTGCTCGACCGCGTCTTCAACGACGCCGTGGAGATGCGGATCGACCCGGTTGCGGTAAAGAAGATCTTCACAATCCTCATCGATATGAGTGAAGAGAAGCAGCATGAGTGCAGCGGCGAGGGGAACCTCCCGTAACAAAAAAATTATGCAGAGAGCATCGTCCCGACGCCCTCATCGGTGAAGAGCTCGAGGAGCAGGTTGTGCCCCCGGTTCCCGTTCACGATGTGAGCACTCGTAACGCCGCTGCCGACCGCTTTCATGCACCCGAGGAGCTTTGGGATCATCCCGCCGACGATGATCCCGTCCTCGATCATCACCTCCGCCTCGTGCAGTTTCAGGCGGTGATAGATCCGGGAACGGTCGGCGTTCATCACGCCGTCCACATCGGTGAGATTAATGAGTTTGAAGGCGCCGAGTGCCGTTGCGATCTCCGCCGCTGCGGTATCGGCGTTGATGTTCAGGCTCTTTCCAAGCCTGTCGATGGCGATCGGGGCGATGACCGGGATATACCCCTGCTCGAGCAGGCAGTGGAGGATCTCCGGGTCGACCTCTTCGATCTCGCCGACGTGGCCGAGGTCGACCTCCTGCTCGACATCACCGACCCGGACCTTCTGCAGGTCCATCTTCCGGGCTATCAGCAGGTTTCCGTCGTTCCCGGAGAGGCCGACCGCCCGGGCACCGCAGTTCGCGATCAGCGAGACGATCCCGTCGTTGATCTTGCCGACCAGCACCATCTGGGCGATCTCCAGGGTCTCATGGTCGGTGATCCGCAGACCCGCGACGAATTTGGGCTCTTTGCCCATCGCCTTCATCTTCGCGGTGATCTCCGGGCCGCCGCCGTGCACCAGAACTACGTTCATGCCCACGTACCGGAGCAGGACGGCGTCCTGAATGACCGTCTCCAGGATCTGTGCGTCGACCATCGCGTGGCCGCCGAGCTTGATCACGATCGTCTTGCCATGGAACTTCTGGATATACGGCAGTGCTTCCATCAGAACGTCTTCTCGTTTCATGTTGTATACTTCCCGTTGATCTCCACGTACTTCTCAGTGAGGTCACAGCCCCACGCAGTCGCCTCGCCCTCGCCTGCGGCGAGATCGAGCTCGAAGACGACGGTATCGCCGTGCATCGCCGCCTTCGCCCGCGAAAGATCGGCGACGATCGCACCGCGCGCCACGAGCGGCGACCGGTCGCCTCCCTGCCCGACAGAGAGGGAGACGGCGTAAGGGTCGAACGCCACCCCGGCACGCCCGGCAGCGGCCACGACACGCCCCCAGTTCGGGTCTTCGCCGTAGATGGCGGTCTTGACGAGCGGGGAGGCGATCACCGTCCGGGCAACGGCGGCGGCCGCCTCTTCGTCCGGAGCGCCGCGGACGGTCACCTCCAGAACCTTCGTCGCGCCCTCGCCGTCCCGGGCGATCTGCACGGCGAGCATCCGGCAGACCTGCTCGAGAGCGGTCTCAAACTCGTGCTGGTCGACGGAGCCCGCCTCGCCGGTGGCGGTGCAGAACGCGACGTCGTTGGTGCTCGTATCCCCGTCGACGACGACACGGTTGAACGTCCGGCGGGTCGCCTGCCGCAGCAGGCCGTGCAGGGCCGGCGTCTCCATCTCCGCATCGGTATAGATGAACGCGAGCATCGTTCCCATGTTCGGGGCGATCATCCCGCTTCCCTTGGTGATTCCCCCGATGGTGAACGACTCCGTCTTCAGGACTGCGTGCTTCGGAAACGTGTCGGTGGTCATGATCGCCCGTGCCGCAGCATCCTCCGCCTCGCCGGTCCGCCGGAGATTTTTGGCGGCCTCTCCCGTCTGCGTGCGGATCCGGCCGAGGTCGAGGTACCTGCCGATGACGCCGGTGCTCGCCACGCCGACCGCCTCCGCGTCGAGGTGCAGGGCGTCGCCGGCGATCGCGCACATCTCCTCCGCGTCCCGGTATCCCCGCTCGCCGGTATACGCATTGGCGCACCCGCTGTTCACGATGATCGCATCGAGCGTGCCGCGGCTCATCCGCTCCATCATCAGTTCGACCGGTGCGGCACGCATCCGGTTCGAGGTGAAGACACCTGCTGCGTTTCCGCTCGCCCGGACGAGCGCGAGGCCGTACTTCCCCTCTTTCACGCCCCAGGCGGTCACGCCGTCGACGGCGCAGATGCTCTTCACGCCGACTCCTCCGCCCCCGCCCCGACGCCGTGGACGATGTCCGCCCGGGTCACGATCCCGACGAGCTCTCCTTCCCGCACCACCGGCAGCCGGGCGACCCCCTCGCGGAGCATCAGGGCGGCCGCAGCCTCGATATCCGCCTCCGCGTCGATGGTGATTGCCGGGCTGCTCATCACTTCACCGATGGGCATGTCGCCGATATCGGAGAGCGCCTGCTTGGTCCGCTCCCAGTTGATAAACTCCCGGATCGGCACCTCGATGATCTCGAGGGGAGAGGGGAGCCAGAGGTCGTCGGAGATCTCACCGGTGTCGAGGAGGGAGAGCACGTCGCTCTCGGTGATGATCCCCACAAGCTCGTCGCCGCGCATCACCGGCAGCCCGCCGATCCGGTAGGTCCTAAGCAGCCGCGCCGCCTCACGGACGGGTGCTTCGACCGGAACAACCACGGGATTTTTTGTCATAACGTCCTGTACCTGCATGAAAATCACCTAGGGTGCCATCCCGGCGAACCGCAGCCCTGCCGTCTCGTCGAACCCGGAGATCAGGTTCATGTTCTGGATCGCCTGGCCGCTGGCGCCCTTCACCAGGTTGTCGATCGCAGAGACGGCGACGACGCGGTCTCCCTCGCTCTCCACCGCAACATCGCAGAAGTTCGTGCCCCGCACAGCGGCGAGCGTCGGTTTCTGGTAGCGGACGAAGAACTCGTTCTCGTAGAATTTCCGGTAGAGCGCCTCGACCTCGTCCTGCTCCATCGGCTCCTTGAGCAGGATATGAGCGGTGGTGAGGATCCCGCGGTTCACGGGGAGGAGGTGCGGCGTGAAGTAGCAGCGGGCGTCCGACCCGAGCGCGGCGATCTCCTGCTTCATCTCCGCCAGGTGCCGGTGCGTCGTCCACTTGTAGGCGCTGAAGGTGTCGCCGACGTTCGGGTAGTGCGTCGTCGCCGAGGGCGTGTTGCCCGCTCCGGTAACGCCGGTCTTGGAGTCGAAGATGATGGTGTGGGCACGCTCTGCAAGCGGGGCTGCTGCGAGCGCGGCGCCCGTGGGGAAACAGCCCGGGTTCGCCACGAAGGCGGCGCCCTGCATCTCGTCCCGGTGCAGCTCGGGAAGCCCGTAGGGCGCCTCGAAGTAGTCCTCGTGGGGGACGCCGTAGACCTTCTCGAAGATCGCCTTCGGGAGGCGGTAGTCGGCGGAGAGATCGACGGTCAGGATGCCGCGCTCGAGCAGGGCGCCCGCTACCTTCATGGCGGCGGTGTGCGGGACGGCCAGAAACGCGAAATCTGCGTCGATGCTATCGACGTCGATGTTCTGGAACGCAAGATCCGTCAGCCCCGCGAGGTGCGGATGGACGGCTGTGACGGGGACGCCGTCCTGTTTGCGGGATGTGGCGCAGACGACCTCTGCAGAAGGGTGGTTGGCGAGCAGCCGCATCAGCTCGCCGCCGGTGTACCCGGATGCTCCGATGATCGCAATGTGCATGGAACAGATGTGGTTTTTATAAAAACTTAATCCTTATTGGCGCAGCGCCGGTAGAGCCGTTCGGCGATATCTTCAATACGCTCTCTATCCTCGAGGCCGTCTAGGAGATCGGCCGGGAACACCCCCTTTCCATATTTTGCACCGGCGTACGCACCACAGATGAGCGCGATGGTATCGGTGTTGCCGCCGACATGGGACGCCACAGAGAGGAGGTCCGCGGCGTCGGGGAACCGGCTTGCGATGAAGAAGGCGAGCGGCACGGTCTGGTAGACGGTAACGTCGCTGCCCACCACCGAAAGAGCGCTCTCAAGGCTGATGCCCTCCCGCTCGATCCGGAGGGCGTCGCGGATCTTGTTGCCGAGGCTGATATCCTCCAGGGCGGCATGCCGCTGCGCGAGCTCCAGGGCATCGGGATACCCGCGGAGGGTATAGTGGATCAGCATCGCGACGGTGATGCCGCCCGCGTGGGCGGCCGGGTGCGTATGGGTGACGCTGCACGCCGTGACCACCCGCTCGGTCACTTCGATGGGATCGTTGTAGAGCAGCGCGAACGGGATGCCGATGCCGATGCACCCGGCGGTGCTCGAGTTCACGCCGCTCTCGGCAGGGCTCCGGGTACGGAGGCGTTCGCAGGCAGCCCCGACCGCACCGTCGGGGAACCGGATCTCCCCGTCCGCGTACATCCGGGAGAGCTCGGCGGCGTATGCCTCGTCCGTGTAGGTTCCGTCCGCGAGGAGCCCGGCCACGATGAGCATCATCTGGGTATCGTCGGTGAACTGCCCGGGCTTGAGGCCCGCGTTCGGGTGGCCCCGCCATGCGCGCCGGAATCCCTCGCCGAGCCGCTGGAAACTCGCGGGGCCGCTCTCTCCGGCCATCCCGAGCGCGTCGCCGATTGCAGCCCCCAGCAGGCAGCCTTTGAACTGGTCCAGCATTACGTAGTATCTCTTGTGTTGGTGCAGATAAGGATTATTGTGGCGGTGGGGCGGAAGTGCGCCGCTCCGGTTCGCGTCTGCCGGAGGACCGGACCGACGGCGGCGATGATGGGTGCGGCATTGCAGCAGGTTCGCAGCAGGTTTCAAGCACCTGCTGCAAACCATGGGAATGCCGGAATGAGGAGATGGGAGGGATACAAGCTGCGGAAAAGAGAGATTGTACCTACACGTGTACAGATGTACAGCATACTGAAAGATCACACAGTGCACGATCTGCACGTGCTCATGTCTCTGCCTGTGCCTGTGATCTGCCGAATGCTGTACATGACCCATAGAAAGCGCCGTTCGGGCGCCATATTTGGAAACAAGGCGACTAAATGCCTTAGAATGGCGACAGAATGTGCTGCAACCCTGCCGTAACCGTGCCGCACGGTGTACATCGCACGGGCAGGGTCCGGCACCGGGGCTTTTGGGGGGTGACCGCCCCTCTTTTCGCTCTGAACGGAGGGCAAATCGCCGTTCTTTTTCGATTTTACCGGATGCGTCAGACGGTGGAATTCGGCATCGGAATCGGCCGGAGGATGTGGCTCAGATTCCCGTAAATCGGCAGGATCCGAGGGCCATATCGGCGATATGAGCGAAGGTAATTTCCGGACGATGTTTAGTATGGCCCGCCCTGAGATCGTCCGACTGCGGGCTTCTGTGAGGGTCGAAATTTCGAAGGATCTGCGTCGGATTGCAGGTATTTAAGCAGTTCTTAACCGGGACGGCATGCCGCACCCCCGTGCCCCGGCCGATCGTGCTCGCTTCCGAGCAGCACGTCTTCCAGCACCGGGTATTCCCGAACGTTCTGCTCGTCAAGATGAACGACCGTGCCGTTCTTGGCTTTCTGCCCGGTGACCTCGAAGACCCGAAGCCGATCCGGCGGAACGGTCAGGGATAGGAGATACGGAAACGCGGCAACGCAGATCGCCAGGAGGACTACTATCAGTACAGCGAGTACCAGAATGGGTCTCTTGTGCCGGTGCACCATCGCAGGAAGTGAGTGCGGCAGAGTATGACCTCCGGCGATGCCGTTTCGACATCGTCATGCTAACGCTGGAACGCCGACACGTATATATTATCTGTGTCGTCCGTCTCCGCGTCGGGCCCCTTATACAAGTCAACCGTCGGAGGGGAGCGGGCATTCGCCGTAACGAAGGCGACCGCTTTCCAACGGGGAGCAGGTGTGCTGCAGGACGATGTACACGCCCCCGGTGCGGAACCGCACGTCCTGTCCCGCAAAGGTCCTTGACACGATGTAATAATCACCTGCGGAGATGCACGAGTCGCCGTCGCTGTCCACGAAGACCGGTGCGGAGCCGTTCTGCGGGGACGACGTGATGCGTGACGTCCACCAGCCCGCATCCCCGATCTGCAGATAGAACCGGGACGTCCGCATCTCCGCCGAGGTATCCTGAGGCGAGTAGGAGACGTTGTCGATGGCTACAAGAAAATCGCCGTTCGGACCGCGGTCGACGGACGTGGAGAAGACGAATGTTGTCGGTTTCGGTTTCACGAGATACCTGACAGGGGGCAGCATGGAGTAATCCCAGTCGGAGGGTGACTTTTGCTCCTCGTATCGGTAGATCTCACTCCCATCGCTGCACAGCGTGATATGCATCACGGCGCCGATGAAGGAATATTCGTGAAAGGGTACGCCGGTTTTGATGGTAACCATCCGGGACTCAAATGGTTGAAGAACGGCCGATCCTTCCCCCTGACGGAGCAGGTAACCGCCCATGGGGTCGTTGAGAGTCCAGACGTAGTCGACCGACCGGTTGCTGCCGCAGGTGTTTTCCAGGGTGAACGTGAAATTGTTGTCGAGATCGCAGTACGCATCCCTGACGACGACCGTGCTGAACAGCGGGGATGCGCATCCGGCTGCCAGGACGAGTGCGAATGCGAGGATGGATAACGATACCACACCTTTCATCGGGACCACCAGTTTCCTATTCGGTAAATCTTTTCTTCTAACCGGGGTGCTCTGGAAGTCCCGTCACTCCGGCAGCACTTCCGGGCGTCAACCACGGATGGGCCTCCCCCCGCTTCGGGATACCGGCTCCGGTACCCGCACATGAGAAATTAACACCCTTCTATAAATGACCTCTGTCGAATCTCTCTCCGCGTCATGGTGTCTTTATCCGTTTTGGCAACGGGAGCACGGGGCAGACGGCAGGAGATTCATCCTCGACTAGCCGACTTAAGAAACCTATGCAGGAGAGGAGATACGATATACCCCAGCTCTTTGAAAATTCAGGTCTTTGTATGCATGCCCAGCACGGCAAATTCCCCATCGACGAGAAGATCGTCGATTGTCCGGTCGCGATCATGAAGCCGAAGAAACGGACGCTGATCGAAGCCATTGAAACGATCGGGAAGAGGATAGAGTAAGGAAGGGCACTCAGGGAAGAGCGTTCTGTTCACTGTGAGTTATGCCGTGCCGGCACCCCCACGACCGGAGCTCCGGTACCGTTCCGGCCGGGACGAACCCGCTATCTGCGGTACAATCGCCGGACAATCAGCAGCACCAGACCGGCGATGCAGAATACGAGGAGTGCCAGGAAAACGAGGCCGGCAAGCTGGCCGAAAAGCATGAGGAGAGGGTCCAGTCCCGGATATACCCTCCTGAGAGTATCGTAGAAGAGTAAGAGAAGGAGCATCACGGCGAATAATCCCGTTAAAATAGCGTCCATCGATACTCCTTGCCGCATGCTTCACTCACCCTTACGAAACTGTTACCGTAAACCGATCATCGTCTCAAGCCGGAATTCCATTAAGGATTCCCAGTTCCGGGTTGTGTGTATCTTCCGAGCGCCGACCTGGGTGATGGACAACTCAGACGCTTATGCGGGTGCACATAATCCCCTGTAAGAACGGGAAGCATTACATACAATCCTAGCGAGTTCACCTCGGCGATTCTCATGATTACTCCTGCCACGATGTCCGGGGACTCTCGTTCGTGAAAATGCCATAGTAAGGAGTACCACAAGAACTCCATCGTGTAGTGCACACCCACGACCCAAGTCTGAGGTTCCCTTGCCACCCCTGCTGGAGAGGGCAGAGCAATGCTGCCCAACCCACAATTATATCTTCTCAAACGTGATCGTGGCGTTTGATCCGGGTGGAACATAGGTGCCGATATCGCGGATCTCAAGAGGGATGCCTGATGTTTCGGACACTCTACCAGCCTCCGGGGACAACTCCCCGGAAGTAGATCACCCTGCCATCAACCCGGTAGTTCTCATCAAGGTTGACAGGAACATACCGTGCTTCGTCCGCCGTCTGAATGACATATGTGCTGCTGCCATTGACCTGCAGAACCGTCCCGACACCCTCGACGGTTCCCTCGTCAGCCCCTCCTTCATCGGTGCAGCCGCCTGAGAGCAGAGCTGCCATGAGAACAAGCATGACTGAAACAAGGGGTATTGTTCTCTGCATCATGTACATAACCTTCTCATGCTGTCGTTATCGTGGAACCTTAATCCTGATAGACCGTCCCGACTCTGTAGTATCGCCCCGTATACTCAAAGTACTTCCTCTTGCCAGTCGTGTTATCAATGATGTAGCGATCGATGGTCGTCTGCGTTATCTTTTCAGGATATTCCACCTCGCCTACACGGCGCAGGTCGCCTTTGGCATACGGAGGCCCCGGCCGATCGTGCTCGCTTCCGAGCAGCACGTCTTCCAGCACCGGGTGTTCCTGAAAGTTTTGCTCGTCAAGATGGACAATCGTGCCGTTCTGGGCGTGTTGTTCGGTGACCTCGAAGACTTGGAGCCGGTCGGGCGGAACGGTCAGGGAGAGGAGATAGGGAAAAGCAGCAATGCAGATCAATGGGAGGATTACCAGTACAACGAGTACCAGAATGAGTCTTTTATGCCGGTGTACTATCGCAGGAGGTGATTGTACCATGCTTTGACCTCTACAAAACTTGTATGGGTGGTGTTACACATAGCCTGCAACCCATGCCTTTGCTTCACGAATGGCTCTCGCGTTGTCGTGAGTGGCATCTCCATGATAATCGTCGGACGAAAACTCATAGCAATTGAGATGTTCAAAATAATAACTCCACATCACCGTATGGGTAAGACCGCCATTAAATGCATACGCCTGATTATACCCGGGCGTGCTTTCATGGTCGGCGTTAAAGTTATGACCTATCTCATGAATGCTCACACACCTGCGGCCGTGAGTCGTACCCCAATACGCCCCGTCATCCCAATCTGTTACCATCTGCGCCCAAGCGTGTCTCCCGTTGTTAGTAAATCCATATGCCGCCCCCTGGACACCAGTGCTATGATCGTAACCACCCAGATATAAGCCGAGATCTGATGACCATGCATCAAGATCTAATAGCGGGTACACATCCCAGAAAGCACCGAGAGGATCGGATATGATTTCGGGGTGATTGGAGAGCTGAATCCGCCTGGAATCATCATACCCCATAACGCAAAGGGAGACCTGGACATCATCTCTTCCAAACTGCTGATTTGCCGTAGCGATGATGTCCTGTGCTATTGCCTTCCAATTTGTTTGATCTTGATAAAACTCATTATCTGTTGCTACAAGGATAGTAACAGTGTAATACTGCCTTGTGCCATCAACGTGCAGTTCGGTACGCTGATCACTACCTGTTGAATATTCGCTCTCAGGTGCAACGGGCCCATAGTCAATTGTAACTGGTTCTTCCTGGTGTTCGACGTCTTTGGAGCTGTAGATGATGTGCAAAGGCGACTGTGACCTTTCCGCACGTGCTCGCGGTTCGACCGGCATGATCCAGAATGTCTCGTTATTAAAGACTACACTTCCGACGAGAACATTACTTCCAGTTGTGAGAAGGACATCACTCTCTTTCACACCCTGTATCGACCCTTCGAACGAATCGATACCGTCATCAAGGTTTTCGAATGTCATTCTGTTCAGATCAACTGTGTAGTCCTTTCCATGGATCTGAACCAGAAGTGTACCTTGTTGCACCCCCTTGTTCAATGCAGCGTGATCGAACGTCACGAGATCGTATCGGGTAATGCCTTTGGGAATTTTGAGGTCTTCGGGCTCGATGATTCCTGAAGATTTCAGGTCAGATATGGATGTAGCATCCCGAGCAAGAACATTCATAGACTCCCCGATGACAATGGCAGGTTCATCGATACTTACTCTGACATCTTCCGTCGTGTTTTGAGCACTCACCCCCGGGGCAACCATTGCTATCGCAACGAAGCACGCCAGGAGATAGCTCAAGTGCTTTAATTGGCTTTTCATTTGCTTTCCTCCAGTTTCTTCCCCCGGGGAAGAGGAACACACACTTAAGTACGCGAAATGTGTACATTCCTTCTGCCTCCGGGCATGCGGGGCGCATCATCCGGGCGTCAACCAGGGATGGGCGGCCTCGCGCATTGTTACGGGTGCCGCACGCGATACCCAACGCGTTTTTAGGTCATGAGAAGGGATAAAACCCGCAGCCGTCGTTCGGTTTTTTCCGAACTACACAGAAGTGTTCTTATAACATGACGATTCAGAGGTAGCCACTCACCAGGAACCGGATCAGAAGGTTTAAGATTCATTCGGTTTTTTCCGAACAACGGCGTAGGGTTTTATGAGATTTCCAGCAGACACAGGCATGTTTCCGGGCCATCCGACGCACGGACGCTCACGGAGAATTACTCATGAACCGATGGCTATTCATGCTGATGGCATGCTGCCTACTGGCAGCATTGCCTTCTGCCGCCGGTGCACTAACGCCGGCGCACAACTACGACTGTTCGGATACGACACCAACTGCGTACGACGCACGGGTCGATCAGGCTGCAATAAGCTACGACAGTTCGTCGTCCACAAACGCACTAGCATCAGTGGCGTATAACCAATTCAGGTCGGACGCGATATTCTTCTTCAACGGTCACGGCCTCTACTACGACGACTCGCACAAAGGGGGCGGGATAAAGTTCTCCTCCGAATCCTGGATACTGGCCGATACCGACGGGCACTATCCCGGAACCTACCAGTACTACATCCGGGATTACGGAACTGACATCCGCGATGTCCTGCTCGCAGTCTACCTCGCCTGCTATTCGTCTCACTACAACCCGTACAACGGCGACCTCGTCCAGCAAACTGTCACGGGAAAAGGCGCGGACATCTGCATCGGCTTCGATGGTGAGGTCGAGGTTGAAAACGGAAAATGCTGGTCAGAAAGTTTCTGGGATAGGGTACGAAACGGAGAGACCGTTGTAAGCGCCACAAGCAACGCAAAGGATGACTGCTACTGGCAGTGGCCGTATGGATACCATGGAGTGGAGACCTACGAGATCTCCGGCAGTTACAACAGCTACCTCACTCCCGCTCGTTACGGAGTCTACTGAGAGGGTGATTCGATCATGAAACAGATACCGATTATTGCAATCATATGCATCTTCATTACAGTCTCGGCCGCTGCCGCGGCTAACGCCGGCGCTCCGATCGGAGTGGATATTGCGAAAGGGAAAGCACAGGAGTTCATCAACACACCGGACGAGACCGTCCAGTACCAGAAGACCGAAAACCTGAATCTGGGAGATTATTACATTTTCAACACCGGAGAGGGACAGGTCTACGTCAACGCATACACCGGGACAGTGGAGCGTGCCTCGTTCAGCCATGCGCAGAAAGACTCCCACGACATCCGACTCGATCCTGCCGAAGCCGAAGCGGTAGCAATGGTCTACGCAGGGGAGAAATACGGCGGCTTTGCAGGGAAGAACATGCAGCTTGTTGAGTCAAACCTGCTCTCTCATGGCGATGCGGGCAGCGAATACACGTACGTCTGGAGAGAAGAGGTCGACGGTGTCCTGACGCCGAACACGGTCGTCGTCAGTCTCGACCCGGGGAGCGGCGATGTCACTTCCTACATCGGAATCCAGCGCGAGATCCGGTGCCCGCTCGAACCGAAAGTCACCCGCGATGAAGCGCTGAATATCGCGGCCGGGCAGTTTCCGAAGATCAGGGTGACCGACGCAACAGCGGATCTCTCCATCGAATACACACAACCGGGCATGCAGGCGCTGACGTGGGTGGTAACGATGAAAGGCGAGCCTGAGGATTACGTTCTCCAGGGAGGGCTGGTCGTCATCGACGCACAGACCGGAGATGTACTGATGATGAGCCCATACCTCTAAATCACCATTCTTCAAACGTGATAATACTATGATGACCCGGAAGACGTGGGTACGGATCGGCTTTGTCGCAATCGTCATTGTCGTTGCGGCAAACCTCGCCATCCTCACCGCCTTCCCTCCCGATGTGCAGCACCGGCAGGAACCGATCAACCGGGTGAACTGGATACTGGTGTCGGCACCGGGGCTCGATTACCGTTACCCTTCCGAAAGTGCGACCATCGTTTACGACGTGGAGAACGACACCTGGCTGCTGCAGGACGCCGCCGCCTGGGACCGGGCAATCGATCTCGGGGTCGACTACAGCACCGAACCGGCACGCCCGGAAGAGATCCGGTACACCCGCGATATCGCGATCGAAGGCGGTAGGATCGATCTCGACTTCTTCGTCAGGAACTTTGCCGGGGAAGACTGTGCTCATGCCGACTTTGCGCTGACGACCGAGGTCGGGCACCTGAACACCACTACCGGGTCCATGGAAGGGGACACCATCATCACCGGCGCACCGGCCGTGGTGCCCGTCGACGACCTCGCTAACGGGGAATGGCGCGAGGTGCGGGTGGCGGCCGACCTTCCGAGGCCAAAGCAGGAGGAGATTCTCCTCTTCTCGATCACCCTGACCACCCCATGCACCTTCACGACTCAAAACGGCACGACACTCACTTACAATCCCAACCTGGTGACCGTCATCGAGCACGGCTCCGTCTCCCGCGTAGAAGAGGTCGCGCGCGATCCCGGGTATGTCGTGGAGCGCCTCCCCCGGGGGAATTCGGCGACCTTCATCGTGCAGGGCACGGATGCACCCGGAATCGGCCCGCTGCCGACGATGACCGCGGGGTAATCCCGGCATGGATTGCACCCGTTCGACCGGATCAAAATCTACTTCCTCTCCGGCGGGAAACGGTCTGATACCGGCTGCACCGGGAAGGCGGCGGGGGATACCTGTGGCGACTGAAGAGATTGTTCTTGACCGTGCCGATATCGCGGCACTTTCCTCCGACACCCGGGTTGCGATCGTAAAAGCACTCGACGCCCGGCCGATGACCGTCAGCGAGCTCGCCGGACACCTCGGCCTCGCCAAATCCACCGTCCACGAGCATCTCTCCCTGCTGGCGGACCGGGGGATGGTGACGGAGGACGAAGACCGGAAGTGGCGCCGCTACTCCCTGACCGAAAGGATGCGACGGCTCCTCCGCCCGGGCAACAGTCACCGGATCTCCATCCTGCTCGGCACCTCGCTCGTCACGCTGACGCTCGGAGCGATCCTCCTCGCCACGTACTTCCGCGGGTATACCGTGCAGGGCGGAAGCACCCTCCGCGATCCCCTTCTTCTCTTCGCCGGAGAGGCGTTCCTCTTCGTGACGTTCGCGCTCTGGTATCTGGTGCTCCGGCCGCTCCGGAAGGTCTAGAGAACCGGACTACGGGCCAAACAGCCCTGCGAACTGTTCCGCAAGATCGAGGCAGCGGATCTCCCCGGGAGCAAACCAGCCATATTCGTCGTGCTCGGGGCTGAGCCTGACGTCCTCGGTGTCGGCGTCGCATTCCATAATCAGGTAAGCGATCCGTTTATCAGTGAGCTCGAGCTCTCCGGCACCGGCGACGTGCCGGATCAGAACGTGCATGCCGGTCTCCTCGGCGACCTCCCGCCGGAGGGCGCGGTCGAAGGTCTCGCCCGGGTCGGGCTTGCCGCCGGGCAGATCCCACTTCCCGGGATTGATCTCGTCGTCGGGAGCACGCCTCAGGAGCAGCGCCTTCCCTTCGCGGCTGCGGATCACCGCCGAGACAGCGAGATGCCACGGTTTCTCCTGCATGGAAGAGAGGTAGCGTTGCCGGCGTAATAAAGATCCGCCCACTCGCGCGACATCGAGCAGAACCGTAATGGATGATCGGGGCACATCTTTGAGGAACACAGTGAGGACGACAGCATGGACGGGATGATCGGAGAGTTTCTGATGGTGGCGGACCGGATCTTCATCCTCGTCCTCCTCATCGCGGCGGGCTACATCGCCCTCGCCGCCGGCATCCTCGACCGGCACTCGACCGGGCGGATATCTGCGCTGCTGATCAACGTCACGATCCCCGCCCTGATCATCGTCTCGATGCAGGTGCCCTTCTCCCCGGACCGCCTCGCGAACACCGAAGAGATGCTGCTTTTGACCGGAGCGCTCTACGTTCTCTCGTTCGCCGTCGCCTACCTCGCATCACGGGCGCTCTCCCGCGAGGCCGCGGAGAGGGGGGTCTTTCAGTTCGCCGTCGTCTTCGGGAACGTCGGGTTCATGGGCTTTCCCGTCATCGGGGCGATATACGGTGCAGACGCGCTCTTCTTCGTCGCCATCTTCAACCTGGTCTTCAACGTCCTGGTCTTCTCGGTCGGGATAGCGATGATGACCGAGGGGCGGCGCGAGGGGTTCGACCCGAAGATGCTTGCAAACCCCGGGATCGCCGCATCGGTGATCGGGTTTCTCCTCTTTCTCTTTTCGGTGGAGATCCCCTCCCCCTTCATCGATTCGATCGCGATCCTCGGCGACGTGACGACGCCGCTCGCCATGATCGTCGTCGGGGCGCTGCTCGCCACCTTCCCGGCGCGGGAGATGGTGGGGAACTGGCGGACCGCAACAGTCAGTCTCATCCGGCTCCTCATCCTGCCGGTCGCGTTCTGGTTCCTCGCACGCCCCTTCGTCACTGATCCCCTGATCTTCGGCGTGCTGATCACCCTCGCCGCGATGCCCGTCGCCGCGAACACCGTCATCTTCGCAGAGCAGTACGGCTCCGACTCGCGCCTCGCCTCGCAGGTCGTCTTCGTCTCGACGATCGGTTCGCTCCTCACAATCCCGCTGATCACGACGCTGCTGGTCTGACCCTACTACGAGACCGTCCGGAGGGTTGCAAGGACGAAGACCAGTCCGCCAAGGCTGGTGTTAACATACGGGAGGTACCAGTAGACCCGTTCGAGCGAGAGGTCCTGCCGCAGCAGGAGAGCGAGGGGGACTGCAGGGTAGACCAGCACCAGCAGGCTGAGCGGGCGAAAGCCGGCGAGCAGAATGACAATGGCAGCGAGAGCGGACCAGAACCCGAGGCAGAGGAGGAGCGAGCCCCGCTTCTGCAGGAGAACCGCCGTCGTCATCATCCCTGCGGCCCTGTCGTAGCCGATGTCGGGGATGGCGGAGAAGAGGTGCATCGCCGCGATGTGGAAGTACCCGGCGAAGATGAGAAGGAGCGGGGGGATGGCGCCGCTCGCGAGGTAGTAGCCCAGGATGCCCGGGACGATGTACAGCATGTTCGACGAGAAGTCGAGGAACGGCACCTCCTTGAACCGCAGCGGGGGTGCGCTGTAGAAGTAGGACAGAAAGAGGAACGAGAGGAGAAGCACCTGCCCGACAGTATCCAGCACGAAGAGCAGCGCCAGGCTGATGCCGCCCGACAGCCCGAGGAGGAGGAAGAGGTTCCGGCCGTCCGCCTGACTCAGACGATACTCTTTGACGTCCTTTTTGGGGTTGAACCTGTCGGTCTCCTGGTCCCACCAGTCGTTCACCCCGTAGATGAAGATGTTGGCGGGGAGGAAGAAGTAGAGCAGGAAGAGGATGTATTCGGGGGCGAAAAAGGCCGACCAGGAGTTCATCCCGAGCGCGTAGCCGACCACGTACGTCCCGCCGGTGTAGATCCAGAACCGGAACCGGGAGACCCGCCAGGCAAGTGAGAACAGTCGCAAAACCACGGTGTTTTACACCTCTACGTCCTCAGGGTGTTGTAGGTGGCGCCGGATACGATCCGCATCACCGACGGTTTCACCTTGCGTCGATAGACGACGGCGGGGTCCCGGCCGATGGTCATGGCGGTCCACCGGTACATGTCCGACGCCGTCCTGATCGGGATCAGGTAGCGCCGGGGTATCCATCCGAACCCGGCCTCCGCCTGTTCCTGCCACTCCCGATACCGCCCGAGCTGGAACCGGACAAACGCCGCGAAGTAGTCCCGGTTCCGGAGGGCGGCGGTCTCCGAGAGGTCGTCGAGCCCGAATCGGTCCAGTTCTTCCCGGGGAAAGTATGTCCGCCCGAGGATGAGGTCTTCGGGGATGTCGCGGATGAAGTTGATATACTGCATCGCCCGCCCCAGGTTCCGTGCGGCAGCGTGTGATTCGGGCGCGAGGTCAAGGATCTGCGCCATCATCAGCCCGATCACCTCGGACGAGCCGTAGAGGTAGACCTCCAGGTCATGAATCGTCCGGTAGGAGCCGACCGTGATGTCCTTCTCCATGGAATGGAGAAACGCATCCGTCCATGCCGGATCGAACCGTTTCCGCCCGGCAAGATCGACGAACGAATCGATCGCCACATCCCCTGTCGTCTCGCCTTCTCTTGCCGAGGCGTACCGGTCGACAAAGGCGGAGAACTCCTCAACCTGCTGCGGCACGGCATCCACGTAATCGTCCGCCGTGCGCACGAAGCTGTAGAGCGCGAAGACGTCCTCTTTCACCGCCGGCGGGAAGAAGAGCGTCGAGTAGAAGTAGGTCTTGCTGCCGTGTTTGAAGATGGTGTAGAGGGTTCTGTCGATCACGACGCACCTCACTGATACCGTTCGGTCAGTTCACGGGCGACGAGCTGGGACGAGATCAGGGTCATCGGCACACCGATCCCGGGGTGGGTGTACTGCCCGGTGTAGTAGAGGTTCCCGGCCCGTTTGCTCCGGTGTGCAGGACGCCAGAGCGCCGTCTGCCAGAGGGTGTGGGTGAGCCCGAGCGCGGTGCCTTTATAGGCATTGTAGCGCTGTGCAAAGTCGGAGAGGGCGAATATTCTCTTGACGACGACGGCGTCCCGGATCTCTTCGCCGAGGATCTCCTCCATGCGGTCCATCAGGAGGTTGTAGAACCGATCGCGCAACGCCGGGGTATCCTCAAGGCCGGGAGCCAGGGGAGCCAGGACAAAGAGCGTGTCGGTGCCCTCCGGCGCAGCGGTCGTATCTGTCCTGGAGGGGACGTTGACGTAGAACGAGGGATGCGACGGCCAGGCGGCCTTCTCGGGGTCGAAGATCGTCTCGAAACTCTCCTCCCAGTCCGGTTCCAGAAAGAGGTTGTGGTGCACCAGCCCGCCGATCTCCCGGTTCACGCCCAGGTAGGCGACGAACGCAGAAGGTGCCAGGATCTTCTTCTCCCAGTACGAGGCGGAGTACGACCGTGCGTCCTCCCCGAGGAGGCGCAGCTCCGTGAAGGGGTAATCTGCGTTGACCACGACGATATCGGTATCGTAGGAACCGGCGGGGGTGACAACGTGGCGGGCGGTCTTGTGCTCCACATTGATGGCGGTCACCGGTTCGTTGTACCGATACTCGACCCCAAGCTCCCGGCCGAGCGAGATCAGCCCCTGTACAACCGCCCGGATCCCGCCTTCAGGGTACCACACGCCCAGGTTCATATCGATGTGCGTCATGATGTGGTAGAATGAGGGGGTATTCTGCGGCGAACCGCCGAGGAAACCGATGGAGTACTGCACGATCTTCCGGGCCTCGTCGCTCTCGAAGTGGTTTTGGACAAAGGTCTCCAGGTTCTCAAAGAGGTGCAGCTTCATTCCCTCCAGGAGAAGCCGTCCGTCAAGGAAATCGAGCACCGTACGGTAGTCCCGATAGAGAAGGCTGCCCATGGTAAGGTCATACTTCTCCTCCGACTCCCGAAGATAGCCTTTCAGTTTCTCCGCCCCTCCCGGCTCAAACGACTCAAAGAGAGCGTAGTTATCCTCGAGATCGGCGGAGACGTCGACCGCTTTTTCATCGCCGAAGAAGACCCGGTACGAGGGATCCAGCCTGATGAGCCGGAAGAAGTCCTCGGGACGCCGGTCAAGCTCGGCAAAGAACCGTTCGAAGACGTCGGGCATCAGGTACCACGACGGCCCCATATCAAACGTAAAACCATTCTCACTGTAGACGCTCGCCCGTCCCCCGGGCTGTTCGTTCTTCTCGATAACCGTGACATCGAAACCATTCTTTGCGAGAAGGACGGCGATGGAGAGACCGCCGAACCCCGCCCCAACGACTACAACCCGCATTGATAAACCCCCTGGCAGGAACAGAAACAGACGAAAGAACACAGATCTCGCATATAAATTTTCCCGCTGCCGAAGAGACCGAAGATCCGATCGACGCCGGGGCTGCATTTCCCGTGCAAACCAATTCCACCCGGAGCATCTGCCGGGCGCTCATCTGCTATTCCCGGGGTGAGTCGTCCCTGAAAACGACCAGGCAGGTTGCCGCAAAAAGCCCCGCCCCGAGAAATGCCGGTATGAGAAGGCCGTTCTGTGCAAGATAGCCGATCCAGAACGCCAGAATGAGCAGGAGACTGCTCGCCACCATCCCGGGAACCGATCGAGCGGCTGCGAGTTTCCGGGCGGCGATGAGCGAGATGAGCCCGATATAGGCAGCCCCGGTCAGCACCCAGCCTGCGAAGTTCGAGACCGGGACACCATAGTAGGCGCCCTCCTCCGCCCAGACCCAGAGACCGGCGTGCACGGCTGCCGGGTCGATGACAAGATCGATGAGCAGAAGGAGGAGGGTTCCTGCCGGAATCAGCCGATACCATGCAGTGCCGACGGCGGCGCTGGCGACGGTCACCGCTCCGAGCAGCATCGGCAGGTACGCAAATGCAACTGTCCAGGGAACGAGATCGAAAAGGGGATCTCCGAGGTGCGGAGAATAGGTGAACCTGCCGTAGGGAACGCCGGTGGCGACGGCATACGCCTCGACGAGCAGGGGCAGCAGGCTGAGCAGAACCAGGAGTCCGATGCCTCTCACCGCCCCGAGCCACCGCACAAGGGCGATATACGAAGGAAGAGCGAGCCCGATCAGGAAGATGACCGACACAACAGACGCCAGATCGGGCGCATCGAAGCGCACCACCAGGTATCCGGCGAGAAAGAGGATCAGGGCAACGGAGAGGAGCCCCCACCTGACGGAGAGTTGCATGCACCGGGAACGGCGGCGGCCGAGATAAACGTATCCGGACAGGACTATACCCGCTGCAGCGACCCCATAAACCGGTTTCGGATCTCCTCCGGGGTGTACGGGACGTTCGGCACCGGTGCGTTCCCCGGTTTCAGGACGATATGGATGAAGGCGGGTCCCCTCCCCCGCGCCTCCCATGCCTCCCGGATCTCCTCCGGTGTATGGGCTTTGGCGGTGTTCCGGATCCCAGCGGCGATCGCGAGAAGTTCCATATCCACCTGGCCGTAGGCGCTCGTCGGCTGGTTGCCGGTGCTGCCGAAGGCGCCGTTGTCCAGGCAGACGACGGTGAGGTTTGCGGGAGCTTCGGCCGCCACTACCGGGAGGACGGCCGAGCCGAGCAGGCTGCCGTCGCCGTCGAGCACCACCACGTCGCGGCCCGACTGCAGCGCGAGCCCGAGGCCGATCGGCGTCGCCTGGGTGTAGCTCCCGAGCATGTAGAAGTTCTCGGGCCGGTCGCGGGCGGCATAGAGCTCCTTTGAGGGGACGCCGATGTTCGCAACGACGAGCTCGCCCTCAAGGAGGTCGGCGATCACCCGGATGGCAGCGAACCTCGTCATCCCGGGTTCGCGGATCGTCCGATGGTATTCGAGTAGGGATTTCCGGCTCCGGGGCGGGAGCGGCGATTCTGCGGGTGTACAGACATCCCCCGGCCCCTCCCAGAAGGACGGCACAATCAGAGCCACGTGCGGGCGCATCTCGCCGTAGGCATTCTCGATGACGGCGTCGATCAGGCCCGCCTCCGTCTCGTCCCGGATGATGGTGTACGGGATATCGAGCGCGTCGAGCACGCCGGGAAGCGCCCGGTTGAACGGGACCTGGGCAGGGATACTCTCGTGGTAGACGCCCCGCCAGCTCGCGAGGATCGGGAGCGGGAGATCGAAGGTCACCGTCAGGGACATGACGGCGTTTAAGGAGTTGCCGAGCCCCGAGCTCTGCATGTGCAGCGCCGGCCGCCCCCCGGCGAGGGCGAGCCCTGCAGAGATGCCGATGCCGTCCTCTTCGCGGGTGAGAACGACGGTGCGCAGCCGCTTCGGAAAGAGAAAGCAGAGATCTTTGGTCTTATCGCAGGGGAGCGATACCACCGTATCGATTCCCTGGCCGGCGAGCCGGTCGATGACGTGCCGTTCATGCATGGGACGCCACCCACCCTGCAATCTCATGCCGCACCGCATCGTCGAGGGACGCACCGGCAGGGAGGCGGAGGAACGGCTCGATCCGGTGCTGCTCATGATCCTCCCGGACGCGCTCGTAGCCGCCGCCGGTGATGTTGAGGAGAACGCATCGTCCGGTATCGATCGTGTCCCGTTCGACCGCCTGCACCAGTGACGCGACGCAGACGGCTGCCGCCGGATCGAGGTCGATCCCCTCGGTCTCCGTAAAGAGCGCCCCGGCAGACCGTGCCTCGTCGTTGGTAGCCGCATACATCCGCCCGCGGGTCGCGACGAGGGCGTCGTAGACGCCGCCCTTTACCCCGTACGGCGGCTCGCGGTTCGTCAGCACGTCGGCAGAGACCGCCGCGATCGCCTGCCGTGCATCGGGCATATCCTCATGACGGATCCAGTCCCGCCCTGCCTCCCACGCACGCACCATCGGGATGAAGGGGACGTTCTGGGAGAGGTGGAGCTCGGGGCGGTGTGTTCCGAACCGCCCGTCGCCGATCAACCGCTCCGCCGCTTCCCACGCGGCAATGCCCCCGGTCCCGCTCCCGACCGCCTGGAAGTAGTAGTCGGGCAGCCTGCCGGCGGCCAGCGTGCCGTCGAGCATCGTCGTGCCCATCCCGTCCCGCCGGGCGACGTTCCGCGCCCCGCCCTCGGGGGTGATCCCGGGGATTGTGGCGATCTCCCTCCCGAGCTGTATGGCATCGGTGTAATCCCCCTCGATCGTGATCAGGCAGACCGATCCGGCCTCCTCGGTCGTCCAGAGGCGATCGGCGTTCTCCGCCGGGACGACGACGACGACCGGCATCCCGGTCAGCGCCGAGACCTGGCAGAACGCCCGCCCGGTGTTCCCTGCCGATGCGATCTGGAGGATGCCGCTCCCTTTCTCGCGCAGGCGGAGAACTGTCGGCTGCGCCTCGAGCTCCTTGAACGAGCAGGTCAGGATATTGCCTTTTCGTTCCGGCCAGTATCCGGAGAAGGTGACGATGAGATGCTCAAGCCCAAGCTCCCGCGCGAACGCCTCGCTCCGGTAGGAGACCGGTCCCGCATCCAGCGGAAGCGAGTGCTCCACCGGGAGCCAGTCGATGTAGCGGAACATGCCGGGCAGGTCTTTGATGTCGAGCTGCCGATTCCGGTAGTAGGTCCTGACCAGCGCTGTGCACTGCGCAGGGCATTCAAGGGTATAGTGGTCGTCGAACGGCAGCCAGCACCCGAGGCACTGCAGCCGGTATTTGTCGTCCATCTCGTATCATCTCCCGGAGAGGGGAAAATCTCCGCTCAGTATCTTCTCTTTGAGGTCGATGCAGATCTCCTCCGCACGCCTGCGGCTGGACTGCCGCAGGGTGATCGGGATCTTCCGGCCCCGGAGACGGAGGGAACCGTAGTCGCCCTCACAGGCGCTGCTTGGGCAGACTGTGATACACGTGCCGCAGTCGATGCAGCGGTTCCGGTCGATGCCTTTTCCTTTCGAAAACGCCCCGGTCGGGCAGGTTTCGGCGGCGAAGCAGACCGAGCAGTCCTCGCACCAGTCGGGATAGTACTGCACGCACCGGTCTGTCGTCTGCCAGACCGCCCCGTACGAGCCCTCCCCGAGAACCTTCCGGTCGTTGATATCGGCAATCGGGATGGGGATCTCCTCGTCGAGGACGCGGAGCGGCGCGAGGCTGCGCTCGTCGAGCACCGGGATGGGCACGGCGATGCTGATGAAGCACTCCGGCGACGCGGAGGTCCGAAAGCCGCCGAGATACTGCGACCGCATCCCGCATATCTCTGCGCTGATTGAGAGGTTCGGCCTTTCCGGGCTGCTCCGCGTGCCCTCGCCGACGACGATCCCGGCGGCTCCGTTCAGGAGGACCGATGCACCCGCACCGAGGGAGAGCCGGGCGGGGTCGTTCTGCAGCGGGTTTATCTCGCCGCAGCCGCTCACCGAGACCTCGCGGCACGGGCCGCGGAGCCCCCGCACCGAGAAGATGGTGGAAACCATCGTCGGCCGGCGGTTCACGAAGGCCGTGTAGTTCTTAAACGCGCTCCGGGTCGTGAACATCCGGGCGAACGGCAGGTCTTCGAGCGTCACCGCCGCCTCGAAGGTCTGGTTCTTCGCCTCCGCCACGACCTCGATCCGGTTTCCGGCGGCGAGGTCGCGGAGGAGGTGGCCGCCGCCGTAGTCGGAACCCGCATGAGCGGTGCCGGAGACGATGAGATCGACGAGGCCGAGCCGCTCGTTCGGGCAGGGGCCCGGCAGGCACGGCACGCCGTTCAGCCAGACCTTCTCCGCCCGTTCGAAGCTCCCCGCAGGAGCGACCGGCACCGAGAGGATGGCGGCGGTGCCCGACATCACCCCGCAGGTTCCGGTGGTGACGACGTCGACATCGGCCGCAGAGAGCGCCTCCCCCTCCCGGACGAGCGCCTTGAACTCGGCGGCCGTGTAGACGACCGCCTCGCCTCGCCGGATCTTCTCCCCAATCTCCTGAACCGTCTTCATAACAACCTGATATCCTCCACCCGCACGTAGAGCCCGCAGGACTTTCCGAGCACCATATTCACAACCCCCGTATGCGTCAGGTTCATCATGCAGTACCCGGGTGATTCCCGTGAAACCAATGATGTGGTAGCCCTCCACATCCTTAAACTCTCTGCCCCGGGGTGCCTGCGCCGGTCAGGCATCGACCGAGAGGAATCTCATTATTCTCGCCTGAAATTTACCAAAAAAGAAATGTTTATCCCAAATAATTCTCCTATAGGAGAGTAATGTTCTCGAGAAGGATCTTCGAAGTCGAGTTTGCGGCCGCACTCGAGGAGGAGCTGCGGCGCCGGGATATGAGCGTGCGGGAGCTTGCGGACCGGGCGGAGATCCCGGTCGCAACCCTCTACAAACTGACGGGCGGGAGAGCCGATCCCCGCCTCTCCACAGTGAAGAAGATCGTCGGCGTCCTCGAACCGCGGGAGCAGAGCTTCATCGCGGTGATCGCCGCACGCTTCCTCCTCGACGACCTCGACAACCGGGAGATCCCGGTCGGCGACCGGCGGTACCGGATCCGGGGCTATTCGGCGGAGTCGCTCGACGAGTGCATCATCGCCGCCGCCCGGGCGGACAAGGAGGGGGCGCTCGGGATCATCTGCGCACCTATCCTCGCCACTATCGTCGAGAAGATCGTCGACTGTCCGGTCGCGATCATCAAGCCGCAGCAGCAGACGCTGATGGAAGCGATCGAGACGATCGGGAAGAGGATCGAGTAGCAGCGGTGCATCGGTACAATTCATCTCCTTTTT
Source organism: Methanoculleus frigidifontis (assembly GCF_030464345.1). GTDB lineage: Archaea > Halobacteriota > Methanomicrobia > Methanomicrobiales > Methanoculleaceae > Methanoculleus_A > Methanoculleus_A frigidifontis. The sequence goes on from NZ_VCYH01000004.1 coordinate 276,640, forward strand.
CCGTCCGCACCTCCCATGTATCTCATACGATACCATGGTCCCCTGGGAGCTCGTATTCGCCATTGTTCCCGGCCTGATCCTCTTCTTCTACGGCATAGAGAACTTCTCCCGTGAGATCCTGGCGGTCGCGAAGGGAAGTTTCAACAGGATTCTCGGCAGAGTGACGACGCGCCCGGTCGTCGGAGCGCTCCTCGGCGCCGGCGTCACCGCCCTCGTCCAGTCGAGCGCCGCGACGACGATCATCACCATCGGGCTCGTCAACGCCGGGACCCTCTCGTTCCTCCAGAGCCTCGGCATCATCATCGGCTCGAACATTGGGACGACCGTCACCGCCCAGCTCGTCGCCTTCAAGATGACGGCCTTCGGGCAGGTGCTGATCCCGGTCGGCTTTCTCGTCGGGATCTTCGGCGGCCGGTATAAGTTCCTGGGTAAACCCCTCTTCTACTTCGGCCTGGTTCTCTTCAGCTTAAACCTCGTCTCCACGGCGCTCGCACCCTACCAGAGCGATCCCGAGATCGTCGGGATCATCACGGAGTTCTCGTCGCTTCCGCTCGCCATCCTGATCGGATTCCTCTTCACCGCCATGGTGCAGTCGAGCTCCGTCACGACCGGCCTCGTCGTCGTTCTCGCCCAGCAGGGGCTGCTCACCCTCCCGCAGGCGATCCCGATCCTGCTCGGCGCAAACATCGGATCGACCACGACAACGCTCATTGCCTCCGCCCGGATGAACCTCTACTCCCGGCGTGCCGCGGCGGCTCACTTCATCTTCAACCTCGGGGGCGTGCTCCTGGTCCTGCCCTTCCTCGTGCCGTTCACCGGCGTCGTGGAGACGATCGGCGGGACCGAGGCGCAGATGGTGGCGAACGCCCACCTCATCTTCAACCTGATCGCGGCGGCAGTCTTCCTCCTCTTCATCGGACAGTTCAAACGCCTCGTTGAGCGGGCGGTGCCCGGCAGCGAGCCCGAGATCCTGATGCGGACGCGCTACCTCGAAGACGGCATCCCCGACGATACGCACCTCGGGCTCGAGCTGATCCAGAAGGAGCTTCGGCATGCCCACGAGATCACGCTCGACCTCTTCCGTGCATCGATGACCTGCCTCGCCACAGGAAGGGAGGCAGACTACCAGATGGTCGAGAAACTCGAGAGCCTGAACGACTACCTCGACGAACGGATCGAACAGGCTCTCCGGGCGCTCTCGAAGCGGGCGCTCTCGGGCTCCGGCGCAACCGGGGTGGTCTACCTGGCCAGGATGTCCAACGAGATCGAACGGCTCGGGGATCTCGGAGCGGATCTCGGGGAATTCTCCCATAAAGCGTCCAGGGGCGGGAAGGCCGTTCCTGCCGCCCTGATGCAGAGGACGGAGAGTATCTACCGGATCCTCGAAGAGAACATCGTTGGGCTCGGAATCTTCTTCCCCGGGATCCTGGACGCGACCGTCGCCGAGCTGCGTGCCCGGGACGTCGAACTGCAGCGTGCCATCAACGACCACTACCGCGAACATCTGGTCAGCCTCCGCGTGGAGGGGGATATCGCAGACAGCAGCTTCCTCGAGATTCTTTCCATCATCGAGGCGGCCAACGCCAAAGTCCGGGACCTGCGCAAACTCGCCGAACAGTACTCACTGCAGAAGAGGAGCGAAAGCTCCTTACCCGGGGTGGAGAAGCCGTTTGCGCTGGGCGATGCGGTACCCGGAGATAACCTGCAGGGAGTCGCCGATCTCCCGGTCCAGCGCCGCGTCCCCGGAATCGACGTACAGGAGGGGCGTGGCGGCGAGCTTGGCGGGCGTGGCGACCACGACGAGATTCTGTAACCCGGCCTTCCGGAGCACCGCCGGGCTTATCTGCTGGTTCCCCCGCCCGAGGACGAAACCCTGGGCGCCGATGGGGCTGACGACGATCTTTGCACGCGGATAGTCATCGAGGAGAGAGAGCAGCGTCCGCTCGTCGGCGTCGCGGGCGACGATTTTCCCGTCCCGGACGACGTCGATGCCGAGAAGCGTCGGCACAAGATCCATCCGCTCCAGGATCCGCGCCGTCGTGCTCCCGGCGCCGATGACGTACAGCGTCTCCGGCAGCATGATCTCGGTAATGAACGCAGCGATCTCGTCCTTCGCCCGCTCCTCGTCCTGCTGCTCGAAGACCTGCTTTCCGCCCTGGATCCGCTCAGGGATAGAGGGGACGCAGGCATAGCCGTAGAGCCGGGCGGCAAGGTGCCCCGAGCGGTAGGCCTCCTCGTCGATGTCCATCACCTCGGCGTCCCGGCACCCGGCCTCGCCCGCCCGCCGGACGAGCTCCGCCGCCGCCGGCGGGTTGACCGCGAAGACCGCCGAGTACATCTTCACCCCGGCCGGAATCCCGAGGACCGGCACCTCGCGGCCTACGGCGTCGTAAACGTCCCTGGCCGTCCCGTCGCCGCCGCAGAAGAGGATCAGGCGGACCCCCGCGTCGAGGAACGCCCGGGCGGCGGTGCGGGTGTCGGCGGCGGTGGTGGGCTCGCCCGGCCGGTGAAGGACGGTATATTCGGTGATGCCCACGCTCCGCAGGATATCCTCGCCCATCGCTCCGGCGCAGGTGACGAACTCGATACCGTCGCCCCGGAGAAGGGCGAGGGTCCCCGCCGCCCGATCGCAGGCGTGCGGGATCGCCCCGCGCCGGAGAGCCTCCGTAAACTGCCCGTCCGTTCCCTTCAGCCCGACGGCGCCGCCCATCCCGGCGATGGGGTTTACCAGGAATCCGATCCGCCGCATTATCCCTCTATGCTTTCCCGTCCGGGTATATCAGGCTCGCGTTCGGGAACGAGCACACGCAGCATTGCTCCAATGGCGGTGCGGAGGGCATCGTGCATTCCTGCCTCGTCGCCGAGGCGCTCCTCGACGAGCCTGACGAGCGCACTCCCTACTATGACGCCGTCCGCACCGGCGGCAACGACCGCCCGGACGTGTTCGGGGCTTGAGATCCCAAACCCCACCGCGAGCGGGAGAGCGGTGCCCTCCCGCACCGCGCCGACCAGCCCGGCGATATCCGGGGAGAGCCGGTCGCGTTCGCCGGTAACCCCTTCGAGCGAGATGAGGTAGACGAACCCGGAAGCGTCCCGGAGGATCGCACGCCTGCGCTCCGGCGAGGTCGTCGGGGCGATGAGGGCGATCCGGTCTATCCCGTGCCGTCTCGCGGCCGGCGCAGCCTCGTCCGACTCCTCGACCGGGAGATCGACGATCAGGACGCCGTCGGCACCGGCAGCGGCGGCATCTGCAAAGAACCGATCCGCCCCCCGGCGGTAGATGATGTTGTAGTAGGTGAAGAGGACGATCGGCAGATCCGGCGCGTACTCCCTGACCTGCCGGACGAGGGCGAATACGGCGTCCGGCGTGGTGCCTGCCTCAAGGGCGCGGACATGCGCCCGCTCTATCATGGGGCCGTCCGCTACGGGGTCTGCGTAGGGGACGGCAACTTCAAGGAGGTCGACGCCGGCATCGATCATGGTTTTCGCCACCCGCAGCGACGTCTCGCCGTCCGGGTCTCCGGCGACGGCAAAGCCAATGAAGACCGGGTTTTTCCGGGCAAATAACTCTGCGATCCGGCTCATGCCGCACCCCCGCGGATCTGTGCGACGTCGGCGACGTCCTTGTCGCCCCTTCCCGAGAGGTTGACGACGAGGATGCCGTCCCGGTCGAGGTCGCCCGCGCTCCGGAGAGCGTAGGCGACCGCATGGGCGGACTCGAGCGCCGGGATGATCCCCTCGGCACGGGAGAGATAGCGGAAAGCCGCGAGCGCTTCGGCATCGGTGACCGCCTCGTAGCGGACCCTTCCCGTATCTTTCAGCATGGCGTGCTCAGGACCCACGGAGGGGTGGTCGAGACCTGCGGCAACGGAGTGCGTCTCGAGCGCCTGGCCGTCGGCGTCCTGGAGGAGGTAGGAGAGCGCCCCCTGGAAGACCCCGACCGAGCCGGCGGAGAGCGACGCTCCGTGCCGGGGAGTGTCGAGTCCCGCACCGCCGGCCTCCACGCCGACGAGCGCCACGTCGTCGTCCACGAACGGGGAGAAGATGCCGATCGCGTTCGAACCCCCGCCGACGCATGCGACGACGGTATCGGGGAGCCGTCCTTCACGTTCGAGCACCTGGCGTCTCGCCTCCTCGCCGATGACCGACTGGAAGTCCCTGACAATCCGGGGGAAGGGGTGCGGGCCGACGCAAGAGCCGAGCAGGTAATGGGTACTGCCAAGGTTTGTCACCCAGTCGCGCATTGCTGCGTTGATTGCATCCTTAAGAGTCCGCGTTCCGGACGCAACCGGGATGACACGGGCTCCGAGGAGTTCCATCCGGAAGGCGTTCAGCGCCTGCCGCCGGGTATCCACCTCGCCCATGTAGACGTCGACGGGAAGGCCGAGGGCCGCGCCCGCGATCGCCGTCGCCACGCCGTGCTGCCCGGCGCCGGTCTCGGCGATAAGCCGGCGTTTTCCCATGAACTTCGCCATCAGTGCCTGGCCGAGGGTATTGTTCAGCTTATGCGCACCGCCGTGGAGGAGATCCTCGCGTTTGAGATAGACACGGCAGCCGAGCTCGCGGGAGATGTTCGTGCAGTAGGTGAGCGGCGTCTCCCGGCCGGCATACTCACGCAGGTACCAATCGAGCCTGCGAGAGAACTCAGGGTCGGCAGAGATCCGCCGGTAGGTCTCCTCAAGCTCGATCAATGCGCTCATCAGCGTCTCGGGCATGTACTGCCCGCCGTATACTCCGTATCGTCCTGCTTTCATAGGTATGTCGTCCTGCATATCTTCACAAACGCGTGCATGAGCCGGGCGTCCTTGCATCCCGGCGCCGTCTCGACGCCCGAAGAGACGTCGACGGCATACGGCCGCACCGTTCGTATCGCTTCGGTTACGTTCCGGGAGGTCAGTCCTCCCGCGAGGATGACCGGCACCGGCGAGGATGCCACGCACCGTCTGGCGTATTCGCGGTCGAATGCCCGTCCGGTGCCCCGGCTGCCGTCGACGACCACCCCGTCGCAGTCGTCCCGGAGAGCGTCGCCGGGCGCAAGCATCCGGAGAACCCGCACCGATGCACCGCAGGGAAGATCGAGATCGCCCCCGATCTGCACCGCATCCGGCCGTGAGGCGAGGATCTCTGCGAGGTCTTCATTCCGGTCGGTCGATGTGACGGCGACCGTGGTCACGAACGGCGAAACCGCCGCAAATATCTCCCGCGCCCGTTCCGGCGTCACCGACCGCGGAGACGGGCTCTTCATCACCACTCCGACGGCGTCGGCTCCCGCCGCTACGGCGCCGCGGGCGTCCCGGGCGGTGGTGACCCCGCAGATCTTCACGCGAATACGAATCCCTCCAGTCTCTTTCGGCGATCCCGGGCCGACATTATGGCGGAGCCGATCAGGAATGCATCGCAGTGCCGCCGGAGGTTCCTGACATCGTACGGCCAGACGATCCCGCTCTCGGAGACCACCAGCCTTCCCTCGTCGCGTGCCGCCTCCGCAAGGCGGGTCGTGGTCGAGAGATCGATCGTGAGCGTCCCGAGATCGCGGTTGTTGATCCCGATGAGGCTTGTCTCGGTGGCGAGGGCACATTCCATCTCGCTCTGGTCGCGAACCTCGACGAGCGGCTCAAGGCCGAGCGAATGTGCCTCCTCGACGAAGGCAGCGAGACGACACCCGAGCACCCGGGTGATGAGGAGGACGGCATCGGCGCCGAGTACCCGGCTCTCAGCGAGCTGGCGTTCGTCGATGATGAAGTCCTTCCGGAGGATCGGCACCGATACCGCACGCCGTGCCCGGATGAGGAGCTCGGTGCTCCCCCCGAAGAACGTGGGTTCGGTGAGCACCGAGAGCCCGACGGCTCCCGCGGCGGCGAACTCGCGGGCGATATCTTCGGGGGCGGAGCCATCGTGGATCCTGCCGCGCGACGGAGAGGCGTACTTCACCTCGGCGATGATCGCGTTCTTCTCCCGGCACCCCCGTATCGCCGCACAAAGACTTCGGTGCGGCAGCTTCGCGGGATCGACGGCAGGAAGAGCCTCGAGGCTGCCGATGCGTTCGCCGGTGGATCTGATGATCTCATCGAGGATCATACCTCGCCCCCGGTCGCCTCAATCAGGCGGGAGAGCCTCTCCTCAGCCCGCCCGGAGTCGATCGCGTCCGCGGCCTGGGCAATCCCGTCCGCAAGGCTGGCGGCCTTTCCGCCGAGGTACACGGCCGCGCCCGCGTTGAGGATGACGACGTCGCGTGCAGGGCCAAAAGCGCCGGCCAGCACCTGGCGGAGGATCCGGGCATTCTCCCGGGAATCGCCCCCGCGTATGGCCACGGCATCCGCCCGCGGGATCCCGAAATCCTCGCAGTCGATCGTGCTCATCCGGACCCGGCCATCCTCGAGCTCCGCGACGAGCGTCGTTCCCGCCGTCGTGAACTCATCGATCCCGGAACCGTGCACCACCATCGCCCGCTCAGAACCGAGCAGGGCGAGCACCTCCGCGAGCGTGCCGACGAGCCGCGGGTCGTAGACGCCCATGAGCTGCGCTTCTGCCCCGGCCGGGTTTGCGAGCGGCCCGAGCAGGTTGAAGAGCGTCCGAATCCCGATCTCCTGCCTGGCGTCGCGGGCGTGAAGCATCGCCGGGTGGTGCACCGGCGCGAACAGGAAAGCGATCCCCGCCGCCCGGAGCACCCTGCCGATCTCCTCGGGGGGCGTTCCGACACGGACGCCGAGTGCTTCGAGCACGTCTGCGGAACCGCACCTGCTCGAGACGCTCCGGTTGCCGTGCTTCACCACCGGCACCCCGGCACCCGCAGCGACGAAGGCAGCCGCCGTGCTGATGTTGAAGCTGCCAAACCCGTCACCGCCCGTGCCGCAGGTATCGACGAGCCTGCCGAGGCCAGGAACCGCAACCGTGCGTGCGGCGCTCCGCATCACGCGGGCAAAGGCCGCGATCTCCGCGGCAGTCTCCCCCTTCATCCGTATGGCCGTGAGGAAGCTTCCGATCTGCGCCGGGGTTGCTTTCCCTTCAACGATCTCACGCATCACCGCCGTAGCATCGTCGGTAGAGAGGTCACTGCCGGCGGCGATGTGTGCGATCGCCTCGCGAATCATGCCGCTCCCTCCGGGTACGCGAGGAAGTTCTCCAATATCCGCATTCCGTCCCGGGTGAGGATACTCTCAGGGTGGAACTGCACCCCTTCGATCGGGTAGACGGTATGCCGGACGCCCATGATCACGCCGTCGTCCATGCTCCGGGCGGTGACCGCGAGCTCCCGCGGTAGGGTCCCGACATCGAGAATCAGCGAGTGGTAGCGGGTGGCGGTAAGGGGGTCGGCGAGCCCTGCAAAGATGCTTCTGCCGTCATGCCGGATCGGCGACGTCCTGCCGTGCATCACGCGGCCCGCCCGCACAACCCCGGCACCGAAAGCAAGCCCGATCGCCTGGTGGCCGAGGCAGACGCCGAGCGTCGGAACAGTCAGGCTCATGGTGGCGAGCACCTGCCGATAGAGGTGGGAGTCCCGGGGGTGGCCGTGTCCCGGCGAGAGCACGATGCGATCGCAGGGGATGGCGCGGACCAGCGCGAAAGGCGCATCGCTCTTCACCACGACCGGTTCGGCGCCGAGGGCACCGATCTGCTGGCAGAGGTTGAAGGTGAAGCTGTCGTAGGTATCGATGACGAGAACCCTCATACGCCGCCTCCCGAACCGAGTGCCCGGAGCATGGCCGCCGCCTTCCGCTCCGTCTCGTGCCATTCGCTCTCGGGATCGGAGTCGGCGACGATCCCGGCCCCGACCTGGATGTATGCCGTATCTCCCCGGACGACGACCGTCCGGATGGTGATGGCCATATCCATCGCGCCCGAAAACCCAAGCTGTCCGACGGCGCCGGCATACGGGCCTCGCCTTGTTCCTTCCACCTCGTCGATGAGCTGCATCGCCCGGACCTTCGGGGCGCCGCTGACGGTGCCTGCAGGGAAACAGGTCTTCAGGGCGTCGAAACAGTCGCACTCCGGCCGGAGCGTTCCGCTGACCGTCGAGACAATATGCTGGACGTGCGAGAACCGCTCGACGGCCATAAACTCGTCGAGGCGGACGGAACCGTAGGCCGCAACAGAACCGATGTCGTTTCGCGCAAGGTCGACGAGCATGATATGCTCAGCCCGCTCTTTTTCGTCCGCAAGGAGCTCGGCAGCCAGAAGATCGTCTTCTTCCGGCGTGGCGCCCCGGGGACGAGTCCCCGCTATCGGGACGGTCATCACTCGATCGCCCTCGACCCGCACCAGCATCTCCGGGCTGCTGCCGATGACCGACATATCCCCGAAGTCGAGGTAATACATATACGGGCTCGGGTTGCCCGACCGGAGCGCCCGGTAAAGGGCGAAGGGATCGGCCGGAGCCGGCGCCTCGATCCGCCGGGAGATGACGGCCTGGAAGATGTCGCCGGCAAAGATGTGCTCCTTGATCCGGAGCACCGCCTGCATATACTCTTCCTGTGAGACCGACGATACCGTCCTGACGGAACGGGGCTCCGGGGCGGGTGCTGCCGCCGTCGCGGCCTCGTCCGTCAGGGATACGATCCGCTCCGCCGTCGCGGCGATCATGCGGCAGGTCTCTTCGTAAACCGCTGCCGGATCGGATTCCTCCGTCAGCAGCGGCGTCCTGATGACGAAGACCTCCCGCTCATGGTGATCGACGATAAGGCAGTCCGTTGCGAGCATGAACCGGGACACCGGCATCCCGAGGTCGTCGCGGGCGCACGATCGCATCGTCGGCACGGTCGAAGAGACGATGTCGTAGGCGAAGTAGCCCACCATCCCACCGAAGAATCGGGGAAGGGCAACCGGTGCAACGGAGAAACGTCCCATGACCGATCGGATCAGCGCGACCGGATCGTCCCCGTCGGGTGATGCGGCGATCGCCATCAGCCGCGGATCGCCCGTGAGGGTGACAGATCCGTCGCTTTCGACGGAGACGAAGAGCTCCGGGTCGGCGCAGATGAGGGAGTAGCGGGCAACTTTCTCGCTCCCCTCGAGCGACTCGAGCAGGCAGCCGCGATCCGTGCGCAGGTGCCCGTAGAGCGCCGACGGCGAGCAGCCCGGGAGCGGAACCCTGCAGAAGAGCGGGACAAGCAGGGCGCCACCCCGCTGTCCTGCCGCAGCCTGAAACTCCGCAGAGGTCAGGTTCAGTTGTGGATAGGGCTCTCTTCGAGCGCCGGCCAGTCCACCGGCATCACCCCACCACCGGCAGCCGTCCGAGCGATTCCTTGATCAGCTCGGCCGGATACTCGTAGTCGATGAGTTTTCCCGCGAAGTAGGCGTCGTAGGACGAGAAGTCGAAGTGGCCGTGCCCCGAGTTGTTGAAGAGGATGACCTTCTCCTCACCCGTCTCCCGGCAGCGGAGCGCTTCGTCGACGGCAGTCTTCACGGCATGGGCGGCCTCTGGAGCGACGATGATCCCTTCGGTTCTCGCAAACAGCACCGCAGCAGCGAAGACCTCGTTCTGGTGATAGGAGGTCGCCCGGACGACGCCGTCGCGGGCAAGCCGTGAGACCAGCGGCGCCGCCCCGTGGTAGCGCAGGCCGCCGGCATGGATGTCGGGGGGTACGAAGTCGTGCCCGAGCGTGAACATCTTCATAAGCGGCGTCAACCCGGCCACGTCGCCGAAGTCATAGGTGTACAGCCCTTTCGTCAGCGTCGGGCAGGCGGCCGGCTCGACGGCGATTATCTCGGTCTCCGGGTGCCTGCCGGTCATCTTGTCGCCGGCGAACGGGAACGCGAGCCCTGCGAAGTTCGACCCGCCGCCGACGCACCCGATCACGACGTCCGGGTAGGCGTCCTCGAGCGCAAGCTGTGCCTGTGCTTCCTGCCCGATGACCGTCTGGTGGAGACAGACATGGTTGAGCACCGACCCGAGCGCGTAGTTGGTGTTCTCGTGGGTCGCGGCGTCTTCGACCGCCTCGGAGATGGCGATCCCGAGAGAGCCCGGCGTGTCGGGGTCACGTTCCAGCACTGCACGCCCCGAATTCGTCTGCATCGTCGGGCTCGGCAGGCACTCGGCACCGTAGGTCTGCATCATGATCTTGCGGTAGGGTTTCTGCTCGTAGCTTGTACGGACCATGTAGACCGTGCATTCCATCTCAAAGAGGCTGGTCGCAAACGCAAGGGAAGATCCCCACTGTCCCGCGCCGGTCTCGGTGGCGAGACGCTCGATCCCCTCCTGCCGGTTGTAGTAGGCCTGCGGGACGGCGGTGTTCGGTTTGTGAGAACCGGGCGGACTGACACCTTCCCACTTGAAGTAGATCTTTGCCGGCGTCTTGAGGTGCCGCTCGAGCCGGTGCGCCCGATAGAGAGGGCTCGGCCTCCAGAGCGTGAGGATCTCGCGCACTTCTTCCGGGATATCGATATAGCGCTCCGTGCTGACCTCCTGCCGGATCAGCTCCATCGGGAAGATGGCGTGGAGGTCGTCAGGGGTGACCGGCTTGCCGGTGGCCGGGTGAAGTACAGGATCCATCGGCCGTGGCAGGTCCGCCTGGATGTTATACCATCGCTTCGGCATCTCCCCCTCGTCCAGGAGAACCTTTGTCTGCATAGATCACTGTATGCCATGTACATTAATATACGTTGTGGTGCACATATGTCATTTGAAGTATCTGAACAGGCGGACTCCGGAGACCTGCCGGCCGACCGCTCCACGCCTCGCGCCCGGGACAGTGCCGAAGGGTATAACATATACCCCCGATAACAGGGAGCGATGTTCGTCCTCGCCCACCTCGTCGCAGGACTACTCATAGGACTGACCTTCTGGAAGATCTCGGGCGATCGGCGTGCGGTCATCGTCGGCGCCGTCGGAGGCGTACTCTCCGACGTCATCGACAAACCGCTCGGGCACATCTTCCTGAAAGGCAGCGTGGACTACGGCAGGATCTACTTCCACGGCCTTGCCGTCCTGCTCGTGCTGCTGATCCTGGGGCTCGTCCTCTGGCGCTACCGTGGAGTCGTCCTCGGCATCGTGCTCGCAGCCGCCGTCTTTTCCCACCAGATCATGGACGGGATGTGGCGTCACCCCATCGAGTGGTACTGGCCACTGCTCGGGGCGTATCCGAAACACCTCTATACCGACTACTTCTGGAACGCATTCTGGCGCGAGATCTCCCAGCCGTCCGAGTGGGTCTTCTTCGTAGCGGCCGCCGGCATCCTCGGCTACTTCTACCACCGCGAGCTGCGGGAACTCCTCGCACGATGCCCCGTGCGCCCGCTCCGCAGGCTGATCCGCGGCATCGCCGCACGTTTTACCGCACCGCACTCGGGCCGGTGACCGGGACAGGGGAACCGCTGCTCCAGATCCCGCGAACAGGCGGAAAAGACCATCCGGTCACCCCAACGGTTATATACGATACCTGAGACTGGTAGATGTGGTGAAGACATGACTGGCGAATCAATGCTGCAGTTGACCGTCGACCAGCTCGGCAAAATGCTCTGTGCAAGCACCGTCATCGGTGCACCGATCGAGGCCGGCGACCGGGTGATACTCCCGGTGGCCGAATTCGGGTTCGGATTCGGTGCAGGAGAGGGGAGCGGAGGAAAAACCGAAGCAGAGAAGAGTGGGGGAGCCGGCACAGGCGGAGGCGGGAGTGTCTCCGTCGTGGCGCTCGTGATCATCCACAGAAGTGTCACCGGCCCCGAGGGTGTTCAGGTCATCTCGCTCAAGAAGAAGAGCGAACTTTCGGAGGTGATCACCACACTCGGCGAGACCGTCGGCCCGCACATCGGGAAAGCGATGGAGAAAGGCTCCGAGATGATGATGAAACGCCAGAAAGAAGCAGAACCTGCCGGAGAATCCAAAGAGATCCGGGTCAAGGGTGAAGGAGAACTGTAGGTTCCCCGCCCACCTCTTCTTGTATGGCCGCATCGCTCCTCCTTGTCATCCTGCTGATTGTTGCGCTCCTCATACTCGGTTTCATCGTCGCACTCTACCTTGTCCCTGTCGCGACGACGATCGCGATCGAGAAGACCGGCGAAGTCCTGCTGCTGCTCGGGACGGTCGTCTGGGGCATCTTCGGCGTGCGGTTTCGGGTTCTCGATGAGGAGCGGACGGTCGAGGTGCTGCTCGCCGGGCGTGCGGTGCTGAAACGCGACCTTGCGGCAATCGCCGAGGAGGAGAAGCCGGAGGAGGTGCCAAAAGAGCGGCCGCCTCTCCGTATCGGAGAGTACGTCGGTGCCGGCACCGATCTCTGGCCGTACATCCGCCGGGTAATCGATGCGTTTCTGCGATCGCTCTCGCTTAAGCGGTGCATCGGAGAGGTCACGCTCGGCCTTGCGAGCCCCGCAGCGACGGGGCGGATCTACGGCTATATGACCGCTCTCCGCTACGCACTCTGGCCGGTGGAGCGGATCGATCTCGTCATGCATCCGGTCTTCGGCGATGAGATCCTCGAAGGGAAGGTGGACGTACAGGTGAATATCGAGCGGCCGCTGACGATCCTCATACCGATCGTCGCGGCGCTGATGCACAAAACGGTCCGGGACCGGTTGAGGGTGCTCTCAGGGAGAGGTGCGGCCGGTGCGTAGCCGCGGAACGCCGGGGTATTCCCGGGAACTCGTGGCCGGGGGGATGCGGACGGTCGACGACCGCTGCATCATTCCGGTCGTCAGCCTCTCGACGATCACCGGGTGCGCCGGCGGCTACGTCTCGGTCGTCCCGGTCGCCCTCATCGTTATCGACGACGGTGTGGAGGAGATCGTGTATCTCTCCGCGGAGAGCGCCTCGGAAGAACTCCGGTGCGGGATTGAAGCTCTCTGCACCGAGGTTGTCCGCACGAGCGCGCGCCCATCCGACTCGCCGTGACGAAGATAGCTCTTCTTTGCCGTCACCGGTAGAGCAGGATACTCTCGGAGCGTACAACGGTGCGCTCGACAAAAGCGGGGAGGAGAGGTCACTCACTCGTGCCGGAGTGCCTGGATGGGATTGAGTTTCGCCGCTTTCCACGCCGGGTAGAGGCCGCAGAGAACGCTCGTTCCGACCCCGAAACTCATTCCGAAGGCGATATAGAGGAGGCTCGTCGGGTTGAAGAGGTACGTGGAGTCACCAAGGAAGACCCCCGTCATCAGGTAGCCGCCTCCAAAACTCAGAATGCCGCCGACGACGGCACCGATGGTGCCCAGGATCAGCGCTTCATAGATGAAGATCCGCATGAGCTCGTTTCTGCGGGTGCCGATACTCCGCAGAACGCCGATCTCGCGAGTGCGTTCGGTCACCGACATCATCATCACGTTGAGGATGGAGACGCCGGCGACGAGGAGCGAGATCGCCCCGATCCCCATCAGAAAGAGCGTCACCGATTCGTACATCGACGTGATGCTCTCGAGGATCCGGCGGGTGTCCATGACGTTGACGACATCGTCGCGCCGGTTCATGCGCTCGTCGATCGCATCCTTCACCGCATCGATGTCGTTCACGTTCCGCACCTTGACGATCACCTGGTCATACTCGTCGGTCTCGTAGCGGTCGGAGTACCACCGGTGCGGGACGACGATCGCATGGTCGGGGTTTACATCAAAGCTCATCCCGCGCTCTTCGAGGATCCCCACGACCCGGAGCGTCTCGTCGCCGATCCGTATTCTGCTGCCGAGCTTGAGACCTTCGTCCTTCCAGGAGTCGGCGAGTCCCTTGCCGATCATGCAGGCGGCAGCAGTCTCTTTGAGATACGCTCCCGACTCCTTCTCGAGGAGATAGGGAATATCCTCGGCATGCATCGCATAGATCATCACCCCGCCGGTCGTAGCGCCGACCATCATCCGATCGGCCCCGGTGATCACCGGTATGGCGCGGTTCGTCCCGATAGCCCGGCGGATATCCTCGACCTGCCGTTCGGAAAGGCCGGTGCTGGCTCCGCCCCCGCCGAAGATACCCCCTCCGCCGACGGCGGGGGAGACGATGATGGTGTCGCCGACGTCCGAGACCACGTCCCCTACCATGAGGTTGATGCTGTTGCCGAGGACGCCCATCGAGGCGATCGCGACCACACCGATGACGATCCCGATGATCGCAAGCGCCGAACGGAACATGTGGCGCTCCGTATTGCGCCGGGCAAGGTCGAAGAAGGTCATGCCAGTCTCCCGTCGACGATCGAGATCGTCCGGTTCGAGTATTCCGTCATCCTGGGATCGTGGGTGACCACGATGACGGTCGTTCCCCCGTCGTTCATCCGGGAGAGGAGGTTCATGATCCCGGTTCCGGTCTTCGTATCGAGATTGCCGGTCGGTTCGTCGCAGAGGAGGAAGTCGGGCTCGTTGACGAGCGCCCGGGCGATGGCAACACGCTGCTGCTGGCCACCGGAGAGCTCGTTCGGTTTATGGGTGTAGAGGCTCTCCTCAAGCCCGACCGCCGCGAGCACCTCGACCGCCCGTTTCCGGGCCTCGGTCTTCCTGCCCCGGAGGATCATCGGGTACTCGACGTTCTCGACCGCCGAGAGGAGCGGGATGAGGTTGAAGTGCTGGAAGATGAACCCGATATGGTCGCGCCGCAGCAGGGTCAGCTCGTCGTCGTTCATGACACCGATCCTCGATCCGCTGATGTAGACGTCGCCGGAGGTCGGGACGTCGAGAGACCCCATGATATTTAAGAGGGTAGACTTCCCGGACCCGGACGGCCCCATGATGGAGACGAACTCCCCGGAGTCAATATCGAGGGAGACACCGTCGAGCGCAACGACATCTCCCGCCGGGAGCGGATAGACCTTTGTGACATCCTGGAACTGAATAACCGCCATGGATATTAGACCCTTCTCCACGAATGGATGACCGCGCCCGCTATCACGATCGCCACGAGGGCAAGAACGGCGATGGCGGGGAGCGGGAGTCCATCGTTCTGCTGCTCCGGCAGAAAGGCCGTTTCCCCGATATTCACCGTGATCTGCTCCGTATAGACGTTGCCGTCGGCGTCGCGGTACTCGATGACGAGCGGCACCTCCGCTGCACCCGTCTCCGCCCGGAAGGTCACCTCGAAGCTCGAGAAGTCATCGGAGTCGAGCGTCCCGACGACGTAGACCCGGAAGGGATCGATCGGTACTGCCGGATCGGCGCTCGTGACGACCACCGACCGCGCCGACTCAAGGCCGGCGTTGGTCACGTCGCCGGTCACCCGGTAACCGCCGCTGATCGGCTCCACCTCGATGTTCGTGAGCACCGGGTCGGCGCTCCGCTTGTCGTCCGTGAAGGCGATCGGGAGTGCGAGCACGGTCTCGTGCGTATTCACGCCGTTCCGGGAGATGACGCGGAATGCAATCTCCGTCGGTTCGGCCGGGGTGATGTTGAAGATCACCCGTGCAGCCTGGTCGGGCTCAAGCGTTCCGATAAAGGCGCTCGACGGCGTGGCGGTAAATCCGTCGCCCTCGGGCACAACCGTAACGCCGGTAACCCGGACGGAGCGGGGATTGCCGACCGTGAGGCTGATATCCGCTTCCCGCCCTTCTGCAAAAGCGTTCGGCTGAGCCGCGACGGCTACAGCAAGGCCGGTGTTCTCAACCCGCACCGGGATAGGGTACCGGAGGCTCCCACCGTCCCGGAAGTCGAGGACAAACTTCGGGTAGTGGGTCGCGTCGGGGGCGCTCGCCCGGATAGTGAAGGTGAACTCTTTGGTGGTGCCGGCCCCGATGTCGCCGACCGATCCGTAGGCGTCGCTCAGGACCTGGATATCGTCCCCGAAGAGACGGGCGCTTCTGATGGCGACGCTCTCCGCACCGTTGTTCTTGACGGTGACGGTGAGCGTGCCGGTGTCCCAGCGCATCAGCGAGGGAGGATCGACCTGGTAGGACGTGACCGTCACATCGGCCGGTCCCGCACTGACCGCGGGGACGAGAAGGCTTGCCGCGGCGAGAACCGCAATGATAAAAATATGTGCTATTTTCATGCAGAGACCTCACAGGAGGGAGAAGAGCGTATAGAGCACGTAGAGCGCCACCGGAATGCCGACCGCGATCGCGGCATTCTTCAGAGAGAGATTCCGTGCGGATTTGACGCCGAAGATCCAGATGTTCGCGCTCCAGAGCACGAAGAGCAGGTTGATAATGCCGCCTATCTGGATGTAGGGATCTTTCATCAGATCGGCGAAGATGGTCGGATCGGATATCGCCGATGCGGGTGGGAGCACCAGGTTCGCCATGAAGAGCCAGACGAATACGACATAGATGGCGGTACCGACGAGCTGCGGGGCATACCCGTAGCCGACGAACGCCAGTGTCTGTTTAAACGAACCTTCTCCGCCGAGGAGTGCGGAGATACCGTAAAAGACACCCGCGAAGAGAACCCACACGACGAGGACCATAACCAGCGCAAATATCCCGCCGAACGCAGCGAGCACAGGCCCAAGACCCGCAATTTCGCTGGGCAGGTACTGCAGAAACGGAAGAGCGAGTACGTACGCGGAGATTGCGCTGACGATCCCGATGGCGAGCACGATCAGTGCGGGCACCTTCAGGCTATCGCCTTCGGCCTTCTTTGCGTCAAAGAATGCCCGGGGGTTGAGAAAGAGATCCTGTGTTGTTCCAGCCATAACAACCACGTGTGGAATCAGGTATGTCGCACCACCTATATTAGCCTCGCCCGGAAAGCCACTTGCAGTATCAGAGAGATTGGAGATTTTCAAAAGGATTGGAAGGATTCCGGGCGCGACACTGCGATCGGGATCCGTCTCCGGAACTGCCGGGCGGCGGGGACATACGTTCCCGGTCCGATGGCGAACCGTATTATCGCGGAGATGCGAGCAAAAGAAGAGAACGGCGGCGTGACAGCGCCCGGGATGCACAGACCTGCAGACGGCCAGGCTCCAGCAGAATCCTGCCATTTCAGCGTTTCATGCCGGATGCCCGCAGCGCAGCGAGGCGGAGAAGGGGTTCGGGCATCTCCTCGCAGGCCGGGCGGCCGGAGCCGGCACCGCCGCCCGTGCACCCGCTGCACCCCTCATCGCACCCCTGTACCGGAACAAGTTCTTCCACAGGAGCGCCGTTCATCAACACCTGCCCGGCGGCATCCCGGGGGAGCGGTGTCTCCAGTATCGCCACCCAGACCCCCCGCTCCTCGAGCCGGCTCTTAAGATCGGCGAGAATCGCCCGAAACGCCGCATCCCTTTCAGGGTGACGGGGAGGCGCCGCCCGCCTCCATTCGATCAGCAGATCGCCCTTCATGCAATCCTCCTCACCGGCCAAGCTGCCGCTGCCGGATCTCCCGCTCCTCAATCTCCTGCAGGAGATCGCGGGCGACCTGCCGCACCGCTGCGTCACCGGTCACCGACACCTGAACGAGTGCCTTTCGCGCCGGTTCGCCGAGGTTCACCAGCGCCCGTGCCACCGCAATCCTGACGGCGATAGCCCGGTCCTGCAGCCGCCGGACGAGTGCGTCGACCGCCCGCGGATCACCGATCTTCCCGAGGCTCACGGCAGCCTCTTCCCGGACGTGTTTGCTCTCGTCGTTGAGAGCCTCGACGAGAGGCTCGACCGCCCGCGGATCGCCGATATTGCCGAGAGCTACGGCAGAGCGCCAACGGACGCTGAGATAATCGTCCTTCAGCGCCGCCGCAAGCAGTTCGACCGCACGGTCGGTACGCGCCTCTTCGAGCAGCAGAACCGCAGTCCACCGGACTTCGGAGTCGGGATGGTGCAGCGCTCGTTCGAGGCGCTCCGGATCACGCATGATGCACTCCGGCCGGCACGTCCGTTATCGGACAAACCCTATTCATTTCGCTGCAGGAACTCACGGACCTTCCTCGATTCGACCCACCCCTGGTCGAGCTGTTTGACGATGTCGTTGATCCGCCCTACCTGGTCGACAATCTTCTCCGTCCGGTCATCGTCGATCAGCTCCGAGGTACCCAGGATCACCTGGAGCGGCTGCCGGACATGATCGCCGAGGATTGCAAACTGCTCGATGTTCTTGTTGATCCGGTCATATGCCTGCTGTTTCAGCGCCTCCATCCTCACCTGCCCGGTGACGTCCTGCACCTGGACCATGTACCCGGGCGTATCGCTCCCACCCGCTTCGATCGGTGTTATCAGCACATCGATGAAGATAACACCCGACCGCTTCGTGGTATAGAGATTCCGGCGCCGAACCAGATCAAAGTCGTAGGGTATCCGGAACCGCACGACCTGCCCTTCAAGCAGGGGGCGAAGCTCCGGGTCGGGCAGGTTCGGATCCTCAAACAGGGTGAAGTCCTGCAGATCCTCACTGCCGTCTATCCCGAATATACCGCTACAGGCATCGTTGAGGGTCAGGAGTTTGCCCTGCGCGTCGTAGACCAGAATGCCGATCGGCGACTCTTCAAAGATGCTTCTGAACCGCTCCTCGCTCTCCCGGAGAGCGATCTCTGCTTTTTTCCGCTCGGTGATGTCCCGGCCGACCACCTGGACGCCGACCACCGCATCGTCTTTGAAGATCGGGGACTCGCTCATTTCTACCGCAGCATATGTCCCGTCTTTCCGCAGAAGGCGGATCTGCACCCCTTCAACCGGGTTGCCGCCGGCGATCGTCCGATGCGCCGCTTCCCACCGCGGCCTGCACTCCGGGGCTACATAGTCTCCGCATTTGGAGCCGACCAGTTCCTCAGGCGAAAACCCGAGTATCCGCTCGACAGCGGGGGAGATGAAGGTGATCCCGTCCCGGTGGTAGCAGGTGTAGATCATATCGAAGCTCCGCTGGGTGATGTCCCGGAATTTCTTTTCGCTCTCCCTGAGCGCTTCTTCAGCCTGTTTGCGATCGGTGATGTCGTAGATCGTCCCCTCGATCCGGACGGCACCTCCCGAACCGTCGGAGACGTTCCGCGCCAGTTCCTGAACCCACCTGACACCGCCGTCCTTGCGGATGATCCGGTACTCCCGGTTCGAGACGTGCCCCGGGGTCGCCGTGAGCAGCCCGGTGCTTTCCCGGAGCCTTTCGCGGTCATCCGGGTGAATCAGGAGCTCCCAGCGCTTCACGCCCCTGAGGATCTCGTCCTCGGTGTACCCGGTGATCGCCTGCACCTTCCCGTGGAGGAAAACCGGACGGAAATCGAGCGTGCTGCGGAAAGCAACACCCTGAAAGTTCTGGACGAAGGAGCGATAGCGCTCTTCGCTCTCCCGAAGCGCCGCTTCCGCCGCTGTCCATTCGGTAATATCGAGAACGGCTGCAATTGCACCGGTATAATTGCCCTCCGTATCGACGAGCGGCGCTGCGGAGACCAGCGTACGAACCCGGCTCGAGTCCTTGTGGAGAAAGACGAACTCATGACTCTCCCGGATACCCTGCCGCCTCCGGGAGAGGGCGTCCTCTGCTATGGCGACGCCCTCGTCGTCCATAAACGAAAACAGGTGGCGCCCAAGCATCTCATCGACGGTATACCCGAGGATTCCTGCCATCTGCGGATTGACGTAGGTTGTCCGGCAGTCCTGGTCGATCTTCCAGATACCCTCGTTGAGGCTTTCAATGATCTGCCGGGACTTTCTCTCATTCTCCCGGATCGCGGCTTTTGCATGCTGCAGTTCGCTGGTATCCCGGGCAGCCACGACAACGCCGAGAACGGTGCCGTCCGGGTCGCGGAAGACCGAAGCGTTGCAGAGGAGCGGGACGGTGTGCCCGTCGCTGTTCTGCAGCAGAAGCGGGTAGTCCCTGACCGAGCCGGTCTCAAGAGCCTCCCGGCAGGCACCCGCCGCTCTCTCCGGATCGGTGAAATAGTCGGAAAAGGCGGTTTTGATCAGCGCATCACGGGCGTACCCGCTGATCGACTCCACCGCCGCGTTCATATCGGTAATAACCCCATGCGGGTCGATCACCGCCATGGGATCGGGGCTGGCTTCGATGAGACTGCGGTTATAGGCATTTGCGCGTTCAAGTGCCTCGGATACGGCAACCCGGTCGCTGATATCGCAGAGCTGCTCGATGATCAGAACCGCCTCGCCCTCGTCGTTCAGGATAGGGCTCGCCCGGCATTCGAGATGCCGCCCGAGCTCGGGGACGTACTTCTCGATGACCACGGGTTTTCCACTCTCAGCCGCCTGTGCACTTGCACAGACAGGACAGGGAGTTGTCCGTCCGATCACCTCGTAGCATCTCTTGCCGATGACCTCCCCGGGTTCCATGCCAAGGAGGTCATACGTCGCACGGTTGTAGCGGATCATCCTCCTGTCGGGTGTCTGAATGCCGATGATATCCCCGAGGTTTTCGAAGATTGCTTCGAGCAGATCCGCGCTCTCCTTCACCTTTTCCTGGCGGAGTTCCTCTTCTGTGACGTCCCGGAATATCCAGCGCAGACCGGCGAGGGTTCCGTCTGAGTCGAAGACCGGGGCAACCGTCCCGGAAATGCGGAGCGATCGGCGATCCGGCGAGCGAACAATCCCTTCCCACGGCAGCGCCCCTGCTCCCTCGCTCGTCCTGAGAATCGAGGAGAGAAGGGCATCCCGATCTGCCGGAGAGATGTACTGCAGGAGAGAACTGCCGGCCGGGTCGTCGGTGCCCGGCCGGAGCAGTTCCTCCGCCATCCGGTTCGCCTCCCGGATAATCCCGAACTGGTCGGTTACGACATAGGCCTCGGGCGCAGAGACGAAGAACTCCCGGTACCGCTCCCGCTCTTCCTGGGCCGCGCTCCGGGAACGTTCAAGCTCACGGTTCTTCTCGCGCAGGTTCTCGGTTGCTTTCAGCAGGTCGTCGAGGACTCCGGAGAGCCTGGCCACAATATCGCCGGACACCTCCAGGCAACCCCGGGAGGCTTTGGTACGCCGGTCAGGGTCCTCCAGATACCTGCGGACGGCCTCGATCTCCTCGTTCAGTGGTGGGGCATTCATTGCTCTTCAACAGGTTTCGTTCTCCTGCAGTGTACGCAGCAGATCGCTACGCCAACCGACACAGCCGGGAAACCCATCCGGATCGCTCCCGGGCGGGCAACCTATGAATGTACACATAATATTTGATAGCCAATATATAACTTGGCGGATATACCCAATACCCTTTCCGACGCGGCATCTGCGAGAAAATGTAGTTTTCCGCCCTGCTCTTCGGGAGAACCGGTAGCGGATCGACCATGATTGCAGAAACCCTTCCAGAAATGCACCCTGCCGCATGCAATACTTTATCAGGTGGAATATGTCGCTGTCACAACAGAAGCGTGGCGCCGACTGCCGGCCATGCGTCCCGTCAGAGGTGTCCGATCTCCTTCAGGCTGACATACCCTTTCCTCGAAACGATCAGGTGATCCAGGACGCGAATTCCAAGGATGGATCCGGCTTCAGAGAGCTGGCGGGTGATCGCGATATCCTGCTGACTGGGCTCCAGATTCCCCGACGGATGGTTGTGCACCAGGACAACCGACGCCGCACGATCGGTGATGGCATCGGCGAAGACTTCCCGGGGGTGAACCAGACTCTGGTTGAGCAGCCCGACCGTAACGGTTCTCCTGGTGATCACCTCGCCTGCGCCGTTGAGGGTGATGCAGACGAAATGCTCCTGTCGCCGATCCACGAGATCGGTGACGAGCGAGAGCACATCCGTCGGGGAAGCTATCCGGTGCCCCCGGGGATCGCTATCGATGAATCGTCTGGCAAGTTCGAAGCAGGCAATGATCTGACAGGCTTTGGCTGCTCCGACTCCCTCTATCTCCACCAGATCGTCGTATGACGGGGAACAGTTCTCCGTCTTGAGAAATCTGGATATATCCGAGGCAACCAGAAGGACATCGCGCCCCCGGGTGCCTCTCCCGATGATCGCCGCGATCAGCTCCTTTTCAGATAGGGACTCGGCCCCTCGCTTCGCCAACTTCTCGCGCGGGCGATCAAGATCAGGGAGGTCACGAATTCGCTTCATCGCATCAGGCCTGCCGCACGTGGTAAACGACGATTTTGATCCAGGGGTTAGTATAGGTTCCTAAATGCACCGGGAGGCGCCGGCGCCGGTCACGCCGGGCTGCAGCAATCCGGGACCGGCGGCATGCCTGCTCCGGGACAATTACTGATATGTATATATCCTCGTGAGAGAACCATCCAAGTAGTATGTTATTCTCCCGCAAAGGTGCCGGCGAATGGATGAGCAAAGGTTTCGCACTCACCGAGAGGGGGCAGCATGCGGATGCGCTCAAGTGCTATGACCGGGCACTCGGGCTTGAACCGGATTCTGCAGAAGCGTGGTGCGGCCGTGGAGAGGTTCTGCGCCGTCTCGAGCGGTGCGACGATGCGGGAGTCTGTTTTGATCGGGCTCTTGAGATCAATCCCGATCTCGCCGAAGCTTGGCGAAACAAAGGTCAGATACTCTACCACCGGAAGCAGTATGCCGAAGCGGTCTTCTGCAGCGAGCAGGTGATCAGACAGAACCCTGACGATGCTGCTGCCTGGTATGCGAAAGGAAAGGCCTTGAATCGCCTCAAACGCTATGAAAATGCCCTGGAATGCTTCGATTGCGTCATCGGTATCCGCCCGGATTTTGCCGGGGCATGGTTTGAGAAAGGCTCTGCCCTCATCCTGGTGAAAGAGTTCGACAAAGCCACGATCTGCCTCGACGCGGTGACCACAATCGAACCCGATCACGCCGAGGCGTGGCTTCTCAAAGGCAAACTGCATCTCATGCTTCACCAGAACGAGACTGCGATCAGGTGCTTCGATCAGGTCGTCAGGATCCTGCCCGACCACCCGGGAGCGTGGTACAGCAGGGGGATCGCCGCAGAGCGCCTGCAGCATTCGGATGTTGCGATAAAGTGCCTCGAAAGAACGCTTGCGATCAATCCCGGCGACGTCGATGCACTGTACCACAAAGGGCTCGTGCTCCATCACCTCGGCCGCGACGAGGAGGCAATCGCCTGTTTCGACCAGATCCTGCAGATCAACGGGAAGGACGCAGCCACGTGGTTTCATCGCGGGATCTGCTTCTATTCGCTGCAGCGATACAATGGAGCGATCGGATGTTATGACCACGCCCTGCAGATCGATCAGGCGAATCCGGAGATCTGGCATCACAAGAGCCTTGCCCTGCTCCGCCTGAACCGGTACGAAGAGGCGCGCGCGTGCTGCGATCACGCCCTCAAGCTCAAGCCGGGTCACGCCGGATTACTGCTCGCCATGGCTGAATCACTCTTCCTGCTCGGGCGGTACGAAGAGGCGGCCACCTGGTACGAGCAGGGGTGTGCACGCAACCCCGGTGATATCGCCGCATGGAAAAACCGCGGAGGCGTCCTCTCCCGCCTCGGACAGTATGACGCGGCTCTTGCATGCTACGAGCAGGCCAGCGAGATGGATCCGGATCTTCCGGGCATCTGGAAGGAGAAAGCCGATCTGCTGAGCATCATGGGACGATATACGGAGGCGAGCGCCTGCTACGATACGGAACTCGCCAGAAACCCGAAACATACGGATGCCTGGTATCGCAAAGGGCTGATCATGCATGCGCTCGAGCGGTACGACAAAGCACTCCTGTACTTCGACCGCGCCCTCGCCCTCGACCCCGGACTGATCAACGCCATCGCCGCAAAGGGGGATGCATTCAGAGCACTCAGGCAGTATAAGCGCGCCGTCGACTGCTACACGCAGTGTCTCGCTGCAAATCCGGAGAATACCAGGTTTCTCGGCGCGATGGGCGAAGCACTCACCGAGCTCGGGCGGATCGGTGAAGCGAAGCGCTGTTTCGACAGAATAGAATCTCTCTCCGGGAAACACTGCTAAAAAGAGAAAAACGGGATTCACCCGGCCGGATCAGAGCATGCTGATCCGGTGCATCGCTTCCTGCAGGTTCACCATCGACGTCGCGTAGGAGAGCCGTTCCCACCCCGGCGTCCCGAATGCAGAGCCCGGCGTGACCGCGACATGCACCTCCCGAAGCCACCTGCGGGCGATCTCGACATCGTCGCTGTCCACCTTTACGTAGGCATAGAAGGCGCCCTCTGCAGGAGCGGTAACGTACCCCATCCCGTGGAGGGCGGCGATAACGTAGTCGCGCCGCCGCTCGAATTCACGGCGCATCTCTTCGACACAGCCCTGGTCACCCGTGAGCGCCGCCACCGCACCGTGCATCGCAAACGTCGCCGGGTGCGAGATGGTGTGCTGCTGCACCTTGTTCATCTGCCGAATAACCTGATCGGGCGCAACGGCGTAGCCGAGCCGCCACCCGGTCATGGCGTAGGCCTTCGAAAAACCGTTGACGGTGATCGTCCGCTCCGCCATATCGCCGATGCCGGCGAGCGAGATATGCTCTCTTCCGTAGACGAGCTTTTCATAGATCTCGTCGGAGAGCGCGATTATGTCATGGTCGGTGCAGATGTCGGCGACGAGCCGCAGGGAACGCTCGTCGAGCACAGCCCCCGAGGGGTTTGAGGGCGAGTTTATCACGATCATCCGCGTGTCCGGGGTCACCGCCTCGAGGAGGGAGTCGTCGAGCTGGAACGAGCCCGGGTCGAGGGCGTGGTGCCGCGGCCTGGCGCCTGCAAGCTGGACGCATGGCTCATACGAGACCCAGGCGGGATCGAGGATCAGCACCTCGTCACGGGGATTGACGACCGCCTCCATCGCCTCGTAGATAGCGTCCTTGGCACCGCAGGTGACGATCACCTGGTCGGGCGATGCCGCAAAACCGTTCTCGGTCGAGATCTTCTCCGCGATCGCCGCGGTGAGCTCAGGGATTCCCTGGCTCGGGGCGTAGTGCGTCTCCCCCCGGCGCAGGGCATCGATGCAGGCATCCGTGATATGCTGCGGCGTCGCGAAGTCCGGCTCCCCGATACTGAGGCTGATGACGTCGATGCCCTCCTGCGCCATCCTTTTCGCCGCATTCGAGATCTCGATAGTGGCGGACGGTGCTATCGAAGCCACCTTCGCAGAGAGACCTCTCATTGCAATCTCTGAACCATCTTTATGGCGGATTCGACGGCACGCTTCGCATAATCAATCCGTTCGGTCGCCTCAAGCCGGGTCATCCCGGGCCCGGAGATGCCGAGCGCGACGGGTTTTCCGAACTCCAGGGAGAGATCGATGATCTTCCGCGCAGCGTGCTGCACAACGATCTCGTCGTGCTGGGTCGCTCCCTCGATGACGCAGCCGATGGTGACGACCGCATCGACGTCCTCCGTCTGCAGCATCTTTTTGATGGCGAGCGGCATATCGTAGGCGCCGGGAACGTAGATCGTCTCCGTCACCTCCGCACCCAGAAATTCGGCATGCTCCCGGCCTTCGATCTCCATCATATAGGTGATGTCCCGGTTGAACTCAGCTACCACAAAACCCAGTTTCACGGTCATGTTTTTCTTCCTCCGTTATCGTTTGGCATCCTGATATTGATAAGCTTCTCATTTTTCGCTACAGGCGGGCAGGTCCGGCGTCCGGGAATCCCTGCCGCTGGCCGGTTCCGGCCGCTTTTTCAAGCTCCCGGGGATACAGCGCCAGTTTGACGGCGTTGACGGCATGCTCGCGGGTGCGCTGCTCGAGCAGCCACGCGAGCTCCCGGTCGTCCTTCGCCTCGTCGGCATGGACGAAGACCTCGATGATATGCCGGTTCGTCATCAGCTGCGCCATGATCAGCCCCTGCGAGGCTTCGTGGGCACACATTTTGTCTTTCTCGGCGCCGCCCGGCATGCCGAGCGCCATGACGATATCGCAGCCGCGCTCCTCAATCAGTTTCTTGCAGGCGACGGGGAGATCCTTGATCCCGGGGACGGTATACCGCTCGATCCCGACGCTGGCATGCCGCCGGATCTCGTCGATGGCGGCCCTGCCCATATCCACCCGTGCAAATGTCGTATCGGCGATCCCGATCTTCATTCGAGCACCCCGGCAGCCGCCTCGACACCGTCGCCGGCGTCGAACCCGTGCTTCCGGAGGGCATGCTGGACTGCCGCCAGGGTTGCGAGGATCTCGGGCGCTCCTACCGCACCCATGGTGCCGATCCGGAATATCTTGCCCTTCAGGTGATCCTGACCGCCTGCGATCTCGATCCCCATCTTCTTCACCGTGCCCCGGAGATCCTTGTCCGTCATCCCTGCCGGGATCTTCATGGCCGTTGCGGTGTTCGAGTAGGCATGAACCTCGTCGAGCTCGGGGAAGAGGTCGACACCCCAGGCGGCCGCCGCGGCCCTGACCGCATCGGCCATCCGCCGGTGCCGGGCGATACGCTGCTCGATACCCTCCTCCTCGATGAGACGGCATGCTTCACGGAGAGCAAGGAAGAGCGGGACCGCGGGGGTGTAGGGCGTCTCCATCAGGTCTTTTTTGCCGCTCTTGCGGTATGCAGCAAGGTCGAGGTAGTACGGCCGGGTCTCGGCGATCCGCTCCCATGCACGGTCGCTGATCGAGACGGCTGCAAGACCCGCCGGAGCGGCCAGGCACTTCTGGGAACCGACGACGGCGACGTCGACGCCCCAGCGGTCGGCCTCCACGAGATCGCCGCCGATGGAGGTGATGCCGTCCATGATGAAGAGTGCATCGTATTTGCGTGCCAGGGCACCGACCGCCGGAGCGGGATTCTTGATGCCGGCGCTCGTCTCGTTGTGCACCATGGTAATGACCTCGGCACCCTCTGCAAGGTGCGCCTCGAGTCCGGCGAGATCGAGCGGCGTGCCCCAGGTCGACTCGAGAACCGTGGCGCTGCCGTACCTGCCGGCGATCTCTGCGAACCGGGAACCGAACTTTCCGTTCACCAGCGATACAATCCGTCTGTCTCTGCCGAAGTTGGCGACCGCCGCCTCCATACCTGCAGTGCCGGAGCCGCTGATGACGTAGAGCTCGTTCTCCGTTCCAAACAGGGGTTTTAAGGTACGCACAATCTCCGCATACGCAGCACTGAACTCAGGGCCGCGGTGGTTGATGGCCTGCCGCATCATTGCAGAGCGCACGCTCTGCGGGATGGGCACAGGGCCCGGAATCATCAGGAGTGGTTCGTTTTCCATGAGGGATCAGTCCGTATATCCGTAGTTTTCGGAAACCTTCGGGAGAGTTTTGATCGTCGTTTCATATCAAGGTCACCTCGTGCCGGGTGCGAAACAGCAGCGTTAATCATCCGTCAGCAGCTACAGGATGAGAGATATGGTGGATGTTGCTGTCATCTGCGGCTCTGCTTCCGATACCGCAGTCGCCGAGAAGGTCTTCTCCGTCCTTCGGGAACAGGGAGTTTCCTACGACTATCAGGTGATCTCTGCTCATCGCGACCCGGATCGCCTGGATGATTATATACGATCGAGCCCCTGCAGAGTCTTCATCGCGATTGCAGGGCTTTCGGCCGCCCTTCCGGGGGTGATCGCATCCAAGACCGCCCGCCCGGTGATCGGCGTCCCGGTGAGCGGGAAACTGATGGGTCTGGATGCGCTTCTCTCGATCGTCCAGATGCCTAAAGGTGTCCCGGTGGCATGCGTCGGGGTGGACAACGGAGAGAACGCCGCACACCTGGCGATCAGGATGCTTGCGCTGGCGAGCGAGTAAAATCGCAACGCCGGAGGGAGGGGGGTAGCGCCTCCAGAGCTGCCCACACACTCTCGTTCCGGGCAGTCAACAACCAAAACGGGTGACGAAGGAGGGTACACTACTATAGCCCGGAACCAGGGCTACCGCTTCTCCGGCGGGTTTAAGATCTCCCGCACCATCTTGACGGCGCAGAGGTCACCGCACATCGAACAGGTATCGAGGTCGCCGTCGCGCTCGTGGATGGTGCGGGCGGTGTCGCCGAAGAGCGCCGCCTCGAACTGTGCCTCCCAGTCGAGGCTCCGGCGTGCCTCCGCCATCCGCATCTCCCGGTTCCTGCTGCCCGGATAGTTCCGAAGCATGTTGCCGACGTGGGCGGCGATCCGGGCGACCCGCGTTCCTTCCTCGATGTCCTGAACGCGGGGCAGCGCCAGGTGCTCGCTCGGGGAGACCATGCAGAGGAAGTCCGCCCCATTCTGACAGGCAACGACACCGCCGATCGCCGCGACCACGTGGTCGTAGCCGGGTGCAAGGTCGGTGACGAGCGGGCCGAGAAGATAGAGAGGCGCTCCTTCGGTCAGCTCTTTGAGCATCCGGACGTTGTGGCCGATCTGCTCGACGGGAATATGCCCGGGTCCCTCGATCATTCGCTGGACACCGGCAGAAAGAGCGCGCTGCGCCAGCCGGCCGAGAGTGAGGTATTCCGTCGCTTTCGCAAGGCGCGTTGCATCGATGAGCGCGCCCGGGCGCATCCCGTCCCCGAGGCTGATGACGACGTCGTACTCGGCCAGGATCTCAAGCAGGTAGTCATACTCAGCATAGAGAGGATTTTCCTCCCCCGTAGCCGCCATCATAGCGACATGGAACGCTCCGCCCCTGCTGACGACGCCCATGACCCGGGGATCGAGGTGCAGAGCATCGAGCGCATCGCGGTTCACTCCGCAGTGGAGGGTCAGGAAGTCGACACCCTGCCGGCAGTGCTCCCGGATGACGGAGAAGAGGGTGTCCGCATCAATGTCGGCGGCGCTTCCGGCACGCCGGACGGCCTCATATATCGGGACCGTCCCGACCGGTGCGTCCAGCGCGAGAATGCGTCTTCGGATGGCGGCAAGATCTCCCCCGGTCGAGAGGTCCATGATTGCGTCGGCACCCTGAGCCAGTGCTGCTCCGGCCTTCTCGACCTCGAGATCGGGATTGCAGAGGTTCGCGGATGTCCCGACGTTGACGTTGACCTTCACCCGGCACCCCTCGCCGATGGCACAGAGGCGGTGCGGCCGGAGTGGATTTGCAGGGACGACAACACGTCCACGGGTGACTGCTCGCGCCGCGTGGTGCGGGTTTTGCCCTTCATCTCGTGCTATCGCCTCGACCTCGGGCGGAACCCCCTTCAGGCATGCTCTGATCAGGGTATCGTGCATAAGAAACATTTGTCTGGAATCCTTATTATTGTGCATGCCGGTCCGGTGGATAACAGACGGCCTCCAGGCTGCCAATTCATTCGTTTACGGAAATATTCTCGTAGATGCGGGTGTTCTTCCGATGAAGCTCACAGAGTTTCGCGATCAGATTGATACAATCATTCTCACCCACTGCCACTACGACCACACCGCCCACGTGGTCGAGATAGCCCGGATGTGTGACGCTACAGTCTGCATCCACACGCTGGATGCACCCGGCCTCACCGAAGATGCACGGAACCTTGCCATGCTCTTCGGGGCACGAGCACCGGCCGTTGTTCCCGACCGTATCCTCCAGGAAGGCGACCGGGTAGGAAGCCTCACGGTGCTGCACACCCCCGGGCACACGCCGGGATGCATCTGCCTCTACGACTGTGATGAGCAGACCCTCTTTTCGGGCGACACGGTCTTTACCGGCGGGTCGTTCGGCAGGTACGACTTCCCCGGCGGCGACCGCACCGCGCTCGCCGCCTCGCTCGCCCGTCTTGCAGATCTGGAGATCGAAGGGCTCTACCCCGGCCACGGTGAGCCGGTAGCTGTGGGCGGACACAAACACATCGCCGCCGCACGCGAACTCATGCGGACCTATGGATAAGGGTATTTACTGCCTCGTCTTTACCAACAGTCTTCGGGAGATCCGGGTAGGCAGTCTGGGTGCCAGAGCGTTTGCAGGCGGGTGGCACGTCTATGTCGGCTCCGCCCTCGGAAGCGGGGGTCTTGCCCGTGCAGAACGGCACATCCGCCTCGCCTGCCGACGGGATAGACCACCCCGGTGGCACGTAGACTACCTGCTGCTCGACCCGGGGTTCTCGCTCACCGCCGTTGTCTCCGCACCGACCGGTATGCCCCTCGAATGCGGTCTCGCCCGTGCCGTCGGGGGGGAGGCGGTGCCCGGCTTCGGCTGTAGCGACTGTGCCTGCACCTCGCACCTCTTCTACCGACCCGAATGTCCCACCGAAGAACTCGTTGCTGCGTTCTGCTCGCTCGGGCTGCATGCAGATATCAAAACAATCAAGAACGAGAGTGACAAGGATACAGTATGAAGGTTCTCGGCATTTCAGGCAGCATGCGGGAGAATGGAAACACAGCACAACTCATCAACGTCATCCTGGACGGGGTGAAAGAGGCAGGAATCGAGACGGAGTACATCACCCTCGCCGATAAGGAGATCCGGCCGTGCACCGGGTGCGAGGTCTGCAAGGAGCGGAAATGGTGCGTCGCGGAAGACGATGACTGGGCTGCGATCATGGAGAAAGTTCTGGACTGCGAGGTACTGATTCTCGGCTCCCCGACTTACTACTACGACATCAACGGGCACCTGAAGAATTTCATCGACAGAACCTACTCCCTCTACCATGACCGGAAGCTCGCCGGCAGAAAGGGCGTCGCAGTGACTGTCTGTGCAGACAGGGGCTGCGAGAGGGCGCTCGAGACCATCGAAGGGTTCCTCAACACCCATGAGTTCTCATATCTCGGCTACGTCTGCGGGAAGGGGTATGCCCCGGGAGACATCAGGAAGGATGGGCGGGCGATGCAGAAGGCCAGGAACATTGCCGATTCCATTGTTCGGTTCCTGCAGCCCGAGGACTGAGGCGCGCGGCGGCGCACCCCGGGTACCCTTCTTTTCCGTATGCAAGATCGGCAGAAGGATTTTCAAAAGAGTGATTTTGAGGTGCGGATCCTGTCTATGGGATCAGTGCTCTCTTCCCGTATCCGGCAGGCGCTACAGGAGCAGCGCTATTATCGCCAGTACGATGAAGATGATCACCAGCCACTTTGCTATCGACATCGACATGCCTGCAATCCCCCGTGCCCCGAGCAGTGCGAATACCAGTGCCAGAACAAAGAACAGGATTGCAAGTCCGATCAAACCATTTACCATCTTCTCATTCCCCCTATCCGGCAGAGCACCGGGTAAGCATCCCCGGTATTGGGGGAGGAGTATTTTAAATTTTGCCAGTTTTATAAAAATACCCGATTCTTTTTCACCCTGAACCGCCGGATTCACGCCAGACTGCTCTCGGACGTCTCTCCTTCCCATATACCGGGGTTTTCCCCGGGAGAGACGGGGTCGTCCGCGCTGCCCGTCAGAGGAGCTCGTAGAGGGTCGTCCGCTGCCGGAGCGGCCGCGCGAGATCCTCCGCCATCCGACGCATCTCCCCGGGGTCAAGATAGTCGGTATCCCGGGCGCCGGCGCCCTTTGATATGCTCTCTTCAAACATCGTGCCGCCGAGATCGTTTGCACCGGCGAGCAGTGCAAGCTGGGCAAACTTCACCCCGAGCTTCACCCACGAGACCTGAAGATTCTCGATGTTGTCGAGGTACAGCCGCGAGACCGCAAACATCAGGAGATCCTCCCTCCCGGTTGCACCGGCCCTGGCGAGCCCCGCCCGGTAGAGGGGCGTGTTCATATGGATGAACGAAAGCGGCACGAACTCGGTGAATCCTCCGGTCTCGTCCTGGATCTCGCGGAGGATCGTAAGGTGCCGGACACGATCCTCGACGGATTCGCAGTGGCCGTACATGATCGTCGCCGTCGACCTGATACCGAGCCGGTGCGCCTCCCAGACGATCCGCACCCACTCGGCGGTGCCGATCTTGCCGGGGCAGATGACACTGCGCACCTCGTCGACCAGGATCTCCGCCGCCGTCCCGCAGAGGGTTCCAAGCCCCGCCTCCTGCATCGCACGGAGCACCGCTTCGGTGCTCATGCCGCTCTTCTTCGCTGCGTATGCTACTTCCATCGGGTTGCTGGCATGGATGTGGACACCGGGAGCGCCTTCACGGATCCACCCGATGATATCGCTGTAGGACTGTGCCGTAAAGTCGGGGTGCAGGCCGCTCACCGTGCAGATCTCGGTAACGTCCCGTTCCAGAGCTTTGCGGGCTTTCGCAAGGATGATTTCCCGACCGTACTCGTAGACACCCTCGTCTCCGGGCTTTTTGGAGAAACCACAGAATCCGCACGCGTTGATGCAGAGGTTGGTGACATTGATGTTCTGGTTCCGAACATACGTCACCACACCTCCGACTTTCTCTTCGCGCACCGTATCCGCCGCCGTCGCAATCGCGAAGACCCCCCGGCCACGCTCTTTCATCAGCCGGACGGCCTCGTCCTCAGTGAGACGGTGACCTGCCAGCACGTCGTCGAGGAGCCGTCGCATCTCAGTCATTGCCATACTCTCCACTGCCACACATGGCTACGAAGGATTGCACACCACCAATGATAAGGTTGGCGCACTCCCGGGTAGAGGCATACACTTATTAGCACGTGTACCCACTTCGGGCAGTATGCAGCAGGAAATGATGCATGAACGGATCCGGCTTCAGTATAAAGACGCATACGGGTATACGATCCCGGTGGGATCAACGGTTCTGCTCGCTGCCGTCACCGAGGACGGCATGATCGGGACGGCGGGATTCGATATCGAAGCGCTCGAAAACCTCGGGATACCGGCAGCGGTGGTTCATGCCGGGGAGGGAATAGAGATCGAGCGTATCAGCGATCTGCTGGACGGAGAGGTTGTGGCAGCCAACCTCCACGCGACGCAGCGCCGCGTCGAGGTCGGCATGAGCGGAAGAGAGGCGCTTGAACGGATGTAAAGAGGGCACACTCTAGTACTGCAGCATCAGCTCGCGTGCCTTCCGGAAGCATGCTTCAGCCTTCTTCCCATTATCGAGGGCCTGGAGTGAAAGCCCCATGTGGTGCCAGGCGTCGGCGTCGCTCCCGTCAAGGCCGATCACCTTGTTGAAGCAGCGGACCGCTGTGGCGTGATCGCCCTCCTGCTGGAACGCAACTCCTGCCCGAAACCAGGCATAGCCGTTCTCAGGCCGGGCGTTCAGGAACCTGGTATAGTAGCGGAGGGCGTCGCTCCACCTGCCAAGGTTGTCGTAGGCGGTGGCAAGCCGGTACAGGATATCGGAATTTTCCGGGTCGAGCTCGAGGGCGTGCTGGTAGCACCCGGCTGCCTCTTCGTCCCGCTCAAGATCATGGAGGACAAGTGCTTTGTTCGACCAGACAACGGCGTTATCGGGATCGGCCCGGAGGGCACGCTCGAAACACCGGAGCGCCTGCCTGACATCCCCCATCCTCTTCAGCGTGACACCCTTGTTATTCCAGGCACCGGCGTCGCTTCGGTCGACCTTGATTGCGCGGTCGAAGCAGGCGACGGCTTCTCCGTAGCGGTGCATCATCCGCAGAGCGCCCCCGAGTTGCACCCATGCAGCGCCGTCTTTCGGATAGAGATCGAGGTAGATGGAATAGCACGCGATCGCATCCTCGTACCGCCCGAGATCCCGCAGAGCATTTCCTTTCTGGCACCAAGACTCTGCATTTTCAGGGTTTATCGGGAGTTTTTTCTGAAAACACCGGACTGCTTCATCATTTTTGCCCATATCCATCAGGACAAATCCCATATTATGCCAGGCGTTGGCGTCATCGGGATCGATCCGGGTTGCCTTCTCAAAGCACTTCAGGGCATCCCGGGTGTTTCCTTCCGCCCGGTGCGCAAGCCCCATGCCGTTCCAGGCGGCCGTATTCCTGGATTCGCCCCGGATTACGGCGTAGAAGCACTGGAGAGCCTCCTGGCTGCGGCCGTTCTGCTGCATGACCCGGCCTTTCC
This sequence comes from Methanoculleus frigidifontis, assembly GCF_030464345.1. Taxonomy (GTDB): domain Archaea; phylum Halobacteriota; class Methanomicrobia; order Methanomicrobiales; family Methanoculleaceae; genus Methanoculleus_A; species Methanoculleus_A frigidifontis. The sequence continues at coordinate 310,081 of NZ_VCYH01000004.1, forward strand.
AGTACCATGCGGAGAGTGCCTGCGGGTCGAGCCCGATGGCCTCGTCGAAGCATCGGAGCGCCTCATCGTGCTCCCCCTGCTCGGCATGCCTTCTGCCTTCGCCGATCAAGGCGTCTGTATTCAACCCGAATATCTTGTCCAGAAAGCCCATGATCCTCCAGAATATCCCTGCTCACCCACCCTCTCCCGGCAGAGGGCGAAAGACAGATTGCTTATACTAATGGTCTCTATTCAACACCTAAAAACTTCCATTTTGCATGGCAGGTGCCGGGCTCAAGACCGGTATGCACGAGCCTCCCGTGCGGCAAGCCCTCTCGGCCTTTTTTCGGAGGGGATAGACGGCGTCGGCAGGGTGATGCCCGGCAACTTCCCCCAGGCGCTGACGCATCTTTCGCACGTGCTCGTGGTCGGGGCGATCGATCGGCCCGGGAAAAAAGAGAGAGCAGAGAAAACGTCTCAGACCGGCTCGTAGGTCGTCGTCCGCTGGACGAGCCGGCGATCGATATCCCCGACGATCCGCTCCATCTCCGCCGGATCGAGATAATCGGCGCTCTCACCGCCGGCGGTCACGCTGACGTCGTCGCAGAACATCGTTCCGCCGAGGTCGTCGCCGCCGGCGAGGAGGCCGAGCTGCGCCAGCTTGCTCCCGACCTTGCCCCACGAGATCTGGATGTGGTCGAAGTTGTCCAGGAAGAGCCGGGCGACCGCAAAGAGCAGGAGATCCTCGCGCCCGGTGGCGCCGGCCGGAGCCCGTCCCCGGCGGTAGAGGGCGGTGTTCTCGTGGAGGTAGGAGAGGGGCACAAGTTCGGTGAACCCCCTGGTCTCGTCCTGGATCTCGCGGAGGATCGCGAGGTGCCGGACACGATCCTCGACGGATTCACAGGAGCCGTACATAATCGTCGCCGTCGAGCGGACACCTTTTTCGTGCGCCTCTTTGATGACCCGCACCCAGGTCGCGGTGTCGCACTTCTTCGGGCAGATGGTGCTGCGCACCTCGTCGACCAGGATCTCGGCCGCAGTGCCCTGCAGCGTCCCGAGCCCCGCCGCACGGAGCCGGTCGATCGCCTCATCTGTGGTGACGCCGCTCTGCTGTGCAGCCCAGGCGATCTCGTCCGGGCTGGCCGTATGGATATCCACCTGCGGCGCCGCTTCGTGAACGCACCCTATCATCTCAACGTAGGAATCGAGCGTATAATCGGGGTGCACGCCGGAAAGGAGGCAGATCTCGGTGACGTTGTGCTCCACAGCCTGATCGACTTTCCAGAGGATCGTCTCGGCGTCATCACAGAACGCCTCCGGGTCGCCGACCCGTTTGCCGAACCCGCAGAACCCGCAGAGGTTCTTGCAGATGTTCGTAACGTGGATGTTCTGGTTCCGGACGTAGGTCACCACATCCCCGACCTTTCTCTCACGCAGTTCGTCTGCCGCGGCTGCAATCGCAAAAACGCCGCGATCCCGGGTCTTCATCAGCCGGACAGCCTCCTCTTCGGTGAGGCGGTGGCCGGCCAGAACGTCGTCAAGTAGCTGTTGCATCGATATCAGCACCGTATCAGTAGTTCACGATAATCAGGGGATTTATTCCTCGCCCTTCCGCCGCCCGAGCACGAAGTCGTGGATCAGGATGACGACGATGACGATGATGGCAAATTCAACGATGTGCAGGGGAATGTACCCGACGAGCGGAACGGCGAAGAGGGCTTTGCCGACAATCCACTCCTCTCTGACCGGTTCGACCACACCGATGCCGCCGAAGTACATCCCCTGGTCGATCGTCGGGTTGTTGTCGCCTTTGGTGATGTAGCCGCCGTGCGGGTCGGCATAGGCCTGTGCGAGCGGCGAGGCCGAGACCTCCGACGCCTCGAGGTATATCATGGCACGATGGATGATCGGATGGACGTCCTCCGCCCCGTTCGGGCGATAGATGATGACATCTCCATAGTCTCCGAACGACGTATATCCCGTCAGATTTCCTTCGGCCCAGGTGGTGAGCTGCCCGTAGCGGTCTTTGTCCACGACCAGCACCAGATCGCCGACGTTCATATGCGGCACCATGCTCTCCGACTCTATCGTGACGACGGCAGGCCACGTCCCCGCCACAAGGTAGAGGAGAAGGGCGATACTGCCGACGACCGCCACGACCCAGAGGAGATCCCGCGCCAGGGATGCCGCCGGATGGGAGCTGGTGCGAAACGCCTGTATGGCTGCTGCCGCACGCTGCAGCACAGTAGACTCTGACATATCTGCTGGTAATGAATATCATACCGCTCGTATACATACGTTTCCCGCAGAACAGGAGGGTCGCGAAAAGCAGGAGGGAACAACCCTCGCAGGCAGGAACGGGACGAAAGATAAAGCCATATTCGTAGGCAGTGACAATAGGTACCTCCATGCTCGCCGAACGGGAGATCGTGCAGCGTTTCCTTGCCACGAAGCTCCAGGTCCACCCTGATGTGGTTCACTATATCAGAGAACAGGACGATCCTGCGCTGATAGACCGTATCATCGCAGAGATCCCCGGCGATGCGCTCGTCGTCTCGGTACAGCACATACCGGGACTGAAGAAGGAGCGGGACGGAACCCGTTTCCTTGTCGATCCTGAGATCGAGGTGATCGTCGGCAGCCCGGGCACGACAGGCAGCGTCAGCGGTTTCGAGGACGCAGTCCACTATTTTCGCGATCGTTACAACCGCTTAAGCTCGCTCATCCGCAGCCGGACAAACTCGATGCCGATAGAAGCACTGGTCACCTCCCCGCACCGCTACCACGACCAGGAATGCACCGTCATCGGGATGGTCGTCGAGGTGCGGACGACCGCAAAGGGGCACCGACTCGTGGAACTCGAGGATCCGACCGGCACTATCCTGGTCCTCTTCAACAAAGGGCGCAACGAGATGTTCGCCGACGCCGAAAGGATCCTCCCCGACGAAGTGCTCGGGGTGAAGGGCAAACTCTCGCAGGACGGCGGACTCTTCTTCGCCGAACAGCTCTTTCGCCCGGATATCCCGCTCAAACACGCTCCCTACACCAGCGAACGGCAGGGCAAAGCGGTGCTGATCTCCGACGTTCACGTCGGGAGCGATACATTCCTCGAGGACGCCTGGAACCGGTTCGCCGACTGGCTGCAGGATGCGGACGCCTCCTACCTCCTGGTCGCCGGAGACCTCGTGGACGGTATCGGGATCTACCCGGGGCAGGAGCACGAACTTACCATCAGAAATATCTACGAGCAGTACGACGTCTTTGCGGATATGATGCGCGACCTGCCGTCCCGCCTGCGGATCGTCCTCGCACCCGGCAACCACGACGTCGTGCGCATGGCCGAACCGCAGCCTGCACTGCCGCCGGAGTTCACCGCCCGGTTTCCGGAGAACTGCATGATGGTAGAAAACCCCTGCCTTGTCAGTCTCCAGGGGGTGCGGGTGCTGATGTATCACGGCCGGTCTATCGACGATATGATCGGCCTCATCCCCGGCGCATCCTATGAGCGGCCCGGGGAGATTATGGAGGAGATGCTCAAACGGCGGCTGCTTGCATCCACCTACGGGATGCGCACGCCGATCGCCGCCATGAAACAGGACCGGCTGGTTATCGACCCGCTGCCCGAGATCCTGCACACCGGCCACGTTCATATCTGCGGAATAACAAAATACCGGGGCGTCCTCGGGGTCAACACAGGAACATGGCAGTCGCAGACCGCGTTTCAAAAACAGATGAATATAAACCCGACACCCGGCCGGGCGGTGGTGATCGATCTTGAGACATTGCAGCCGGAAATTCTGGATTTCAGCTGAATCCGTACGTTTCCCGTAATTTTATTTCCATAGATTTAATTAAGCCGCTCCTCCTTTAATTATGGTACCCAACCGGAGGAATGTAGAGAGATGGACTATCTGGTCTACCTGGCACCACTGTGTGCCGTCGTCGCTCTCCTTTTTGCAGGATATTCCTATACTGCAATCAGGAAGGAGGGCACAGGTACCGACACCATGCAGAAGATTGCTGCCGCCATCCACACGGGAGCAATGGTGTACCTGAACAAACAGTATCGCGCCATCGCAGTATTCGTCATCGTTCTGGCGATTATACTCGCAGTTGGAATCCACCCGCTTACCGCCGCCTGCTTCGTGCTCGGCGCACTGCTCTCGGCGACTGCCGGCTACATCGGCATGTTCACCGCGACCATGGCGAACGTTCGCACGACGAACGCCGCACGGCGAGGCATTGCCGACGCGTTCAAGGTCTCTTTTGCCAGCGGCTCGGTCATGGGCATGTCCGTGGTCGGTCTCGGCCTGCTCGGGCTTTCAATCGCCTATATCGTCATCAGCACCTTCACCGGCCTGCCGCAGACCGACATCCTCGCCATCGTCACCGGGTTCGGTCTCGGTGCGAGCTCGATCGCACTCTTCGCCCGTGTCGGCGGCGGTATCTTCACGAAGGCTGCAGATGTGGGTGCTGACCTCGTCGGAAAGGTCGAAGCCGGCATTCCCGAGGACGACCCGCGCAACCCCGCCGTCATCGCCGACAACGTCGGTGACAACGTCGGTGACGTCGCCGGTATGGGCGCCGACCTCTATGAGTCCTACGTCGGTTCGATCATCGCCACCATGGTGCTCGGCGCGACCGCTGCCGCCGTCCAGTTCCCGAACATCGCGCCTCTCAACGTCATCCTGCTCCCGCTGCTCATCGCAGCAGTCGGCATCATCAGCGCCATCATCGGGTCGTTCTTCGTCAGGACGAACAAGACCGAGAGCAGCGCCATTCACATGGCCTTCAACAAGGGTCTCCTCGTCGGTCTCGTGCTGGTCGTCATCTCGACGTACCTGCTCGTCAACCTCATGCTCGGCCCCGAGTACATCGGCGTCTTCTACGCGACGATCGCCGGCCTTATAGCCGGATTCGGTATCGGCCTCATTACCGAGTACTACACGTCCTTTGAGCGCAAACCGACGCTTGCCATCGTCAAGTCTACCGAGACCGGCTCTGCAACCACCATCATCACCGGGTTTGCCAAGGGTATGGAGAGCACCGTCCTCCCCGTCCTGATCATCGCCGCCGCCATCTACGTCGCCTACTACTTTGCAGGCCTCTACGGCATCGCCATTGCGGCGGTCGGTATGCTCTCGACGCTCGGCATCTCCCTCTCCGTCGACGCATACGGCCCTGTCGCGGACAACGCCGGCGGTATTGCCGAGATGTCCCACCAGAAGCCCGATGTCCGTGAGATCACCGACACGCTCGACGCCGTCGGCAACACCACCGCCGCTATCGGCAAGGGTTTTGCCATCGGCTCCGCGGCGCTGACCGCACTCGCACTCTTCGCCGCCTATACTCAGGCCGTCGGCCTCACCTCCATCGACGTCTCCCTCCCGAACGTCTTCATCGGCCTCCTCATCGGCGCCATGCTGCCGTTCCTCTTCTGCTCCATCACCATGATGGCAGTCGGAAAGGCCGCCTACAGCATCGTCCACGAGGTCCGCCGCCAGTTCAAGCAGATCCCCGGCCTGATGGAAGGGAAGGCAGAGGCAGACTACGCATCCTGTATCGGCATCTCCACCAACGCTGCTCTGCGTGAGATGATCCTGCCCGGCATCCTCGCCGTCGCCGCACCACTCGTCGTCGGGTTCGTCCTCGGCACCGATGCGCTCGGCGGCCTTCTGGTCGGATCGCTCTCCGCAGGGTTCCTGCTTGCCATCACCATGGCAAACGCCGGAGGATCCTGGGACAACGCCAAAAAATACATCGAGAAAGGCCACCTCGGCGGCAAGGGTTCCGACGCTCACAAAGCCGCAGTTGTCGGTGACACCGTCGGCGATCCCTTCAAGGACACGAGCGGCCCTGCCATCAATATTCTCCTGAAACTGATGAGCATGGTCGCGCTGGTCTTTGCACCGCTGATCCTGGTACTCTAACCTTTTTTTCCCGGGCAGACCACCCGGCCGTTGCCGTTGCACCTTTCCCGGAGCGGAGGTGCCGGATCAGAGGATTCATCTGGCAGGACTCCTTACACGGTATGCCGGATTTCACCCGGGAAACGAGAAGGAGCGACCTCGCATGCTTCGGATCTACAGGACTATCGACGAGGACGGCAAACCCCGTATCACGACGGCCGACCGGTTCGGTCCGGGAATCTGGGTCAGCATGGTCGCCCCCACCCCGGACGAGATTGCACAGGTCACCAAAATCCTATCGATACCGCCCGATTACATCCGGGCCGCCCTCGACGAAGAAGAACGGCCGCGGATCGAGACCGAAGACGGTTTCACACTCGTCGTCATCGATATTCCCATCCCCGATCCCAAGGAGACTATCCTCTACACCACTATTCCGCTCGGGATCGTCGTCACCGGCGATGCTATCGTCACCGTCTGCCTGGCCGAGAACACCATCGTAAACGATTTTGCAACCGGGCGGGTCAGGGGTTTTTACACCTTTAAGAAGACGCGGTTCGTCCTGCAGATCCTCTTCCGGAACGCTTCGTACTTCCTGCAGTACCTGCGGCAGATCGAGCGGATATCCGACCGGCTCGGTGCGGAACTGCACCGGTCCCTCCGGAACCGGGAGCTGCTCCAGCTCTTAAACCTGAAAAAGAGCCTGGTCTACTTCTCGACGTCGCTCCGGAGCAACGCCCTCGTGCTCGACAAGATCCTCAAGTTCCAGCCCCTGCGGATGTATCCCGACGACACCGATCTCCTCGAAGACGTCATCATCGAGAACCGGCAGGCGATCGAGATGGCCAACACCTACAGCACCATCCTCACCGAGACAATGGACGCATTTGCATCGATTATCTCCAACAACTTCAACGGCATCCTGAAGTTTCTCACCGCCGTCACCATCATCCTCGCCGTCCCGACGATGATCGCAAGCTTCCTCGGCATGAACGTTCCGGTGCCGCTCGAGAACGACCCTGGCGGGTTTCTGGAGATCGTTCTCGTCTCGCTGGTCATCTCCGGCATTCTGGCCGCCATCATGCTGCGGAAGGACTGGCTGTAACCGATCCACCGGATCGCAGCCTGCCGATACCATATCGGGTCGGCGAAAGGCTTTCATCCCGGTTTCGACCAGAAGGTTTATCAAAGATTATACATTATTAATCATGTAGAATTCGGTCCGGCTGCAGACGAAGCACGGCCGGCCAGAGAAACCTGCCCGGGTGACCGGTTTGCCCCGGGAGATGACACCGTAGCGTACCAGAGAGATCGGGCGTATATTTCCGGGAAACCGGAGAACCCCGAAGAATGATGTCATTTTTGCGTCCATGCGATCGTCCGCAGTCCGGGATCGCCGACCGAAAATGTCATGATTAATCATTTAGGAATGAGGGGAGATGACTGAAACCTTCGACGTGAAGCTCGATGAAAAGCACTACATGCCTGATCAACGGTTCAGGGAGACCGCATGGACACCGGATTATGCATCTGCCTACCGGGAATTTCTCGCAGACCCCGAGGGGTTCTGGGAGATGCTCGCCCGCGAGCTTGACTGGTTCGAACCGTGGGACCGGGTGCGGGAGTGGACCCCGCCGTATGCCAGGTGGTTTACGAACGCCAAACTGAACATCACCAGAAACTGCCTCGACCGGCATCTCACCGACGGATGCCGTGACAAACCGGCGATCGTCTGGCGGGGCGATGCGGGCGAGAGCAGGACGCTCACCTACCAGCAGCTCTACGAGGACGTCACGCGGTTTGCAAACGGACTTGCCGCCCTCGGCGTCGGGAAGGGCGACCGCGTCTGCATCTACATGCCGCTCGTTCCCGAACAGATCGTCGCCATGCTCGCCTGCGCCCGGATAGGCGCCGTCCACAGCGTTGTCTTCGGCGGCTTTGGTGCCGGAGCCCTGCGAATGCGCATTAACGATGCCGGAGCAAAGGCGATCATCACCGCAGACGTCGGCTACCGCCGGGGGAAGATCATCCCTCTCAAGGAGATCGTGGACGAGGCCCTCGCCGACGCCCCGAGTGTCGAGACGGTCATCGTACTGAACCGGAGCGGGTCTGCGACGCCCCCGGCCGGGCGCGGCGTGGACTTTGCCAAGCTGCTGGAGCAATCCGCACCGGGCTGCCCGGCAGAGGTCATGGATGCGGAGGACCCGCTCTTTATCCTCTATACGAGCGGGTCGACGGGAGCACCGAAAGGTATCGTCCACACCTGCGGCGGCTACATGGTCGGCACCTACTACACGACCAAGCACGTCTTCGACGTCAAAGATAACGACATCTTCTGGTGCACCGCCGACCCGGGCTGGATCACCGGGCACAGCTACGTCGTCTACGGGCCGCTTGCCACCGGCACGACGGTGGTGATCACCGAAGGAACACCGGACTACCCGGACCCCGGTGCGTTCTGGAAGCTCGTGCAGGACCTCGGTGTTTCGATCTTCTACACCGCCCCGACCGCCATCAGGATGTTCATGAAGCACGGTGAAGAGTGGCCGCAGAAGTATAACCTCTCCTCGCTGCGGGTTCTCGGGTCGGTCGGCGAACCCCTCAACCCCGAGGCCTTCGAGTGGTATTATCAGGTGATCGGCGGCAGCAGGTGCCCGATCGTGGACACATGGTGGCAGACCGAGACCGGGATGCATATGATCACCACCATGATCGGCGACCCGATGAAGCCCGGATTTGCAGGAAAACCCGTTCCCGGCGTCGTCGCCGACGTCGTCGACCGGGAGGGGAATCCCGTCCCGCCCGGCACCGGCGGGTTTCTGGTCATCAAGGAGCCCTGGCCGTCGATGATGCGGACAGTGCACGGCAACGACGAGCGCTACTGCACCTACTGGAACACCATCCCGGGCTGTTACACGGCAGGCGATCTGGCGGTCAAGGACGAGAACGGCTACATTATGGTGCTCGGCCGTGCCGACGACCTGATCGTCGTCGCCGGGCATAACATCGGCACGGCGGAGGTCGAGAGCGCTCTCGTCTCCCACGAGGCGGTGGCAGAGGCGGCGGTCATCGGGAAACCCGACCCGCTGAAGGGCAATGCCATCAAGGCGTTCGTCACCCTCTGCACAGGCTGCAGCCAGAGCGACGAGCTCACGGCGGCGCTGGCAAAGCATGTCCGCGAAGAGCTCGGCCCCGTCGCCGTACCGTCCGAGATCGAGTACGCCGACCGGCTCCCCAAGACCCGGAGCGGCAAGATCATGCGGCGGGTCCTCAAAGCCCGGGAGCTCGGCGTCGATCCCGGTGATATCTCCACGCTGGAGGAGTAACCTCCTCCCGCGCACCAGGAGGCACGACAATCATAAAGGGAACCTATGGCTGAACATACGACAATATTCGGTATGCCTCCCGAGAAGGGACGCTGGCTGCTGGTCACGCTCGGACTGCTCATCAACCTCTGCCTCGGGAGCATCTACTCGTGGAGCGTCTTCGTCACGCCCCTGACCGAGTACTTCACCGAAACCCTGGGCGAGACCGTGACGGCGGCCGAGGTGCTGCTGCCGTTTTCGGTCTTCCTGGCGTTCTTTGCGATAGCAATGCCCTTCTCCGGGAAGTACATCGAGACACTCGGGCCGCGGACGATGACGATCCTCGGCGGCGTCCTGACCGGTGCGGGCTGGCTGCTCGCCTCGACCGCAACCTCCGTCCAGATGCTGTATGTCGTCTACGGCGTTATCGGCGGCCTCGGGGTCGGAATAGCCTACGGGGCGCCGGTCGCCGTCGCCGCCCGATGGTTTCCCGACCGGCGGGGTCTTGCCGTGGGGATGACCCTGCTCGGGTTCGGGTTCTCGGCGTTCCTGACGGCGAACATCGCAGGGGCGCTCATCACAGCCTATGGGGTGATGACCACGTTCCGCATCTTCGGCGCAGGGTTTCTCGTCCTGCTGGTGCTTCTCGCCCTGCCCCTCCGGTTTCCGGAGCCGGGGTGGACTCCTGCGGGCTGGACGCCGCCAGTACCCGCCCCGGGAGCCGCGCTCGCGTGCGAGTGCAACCGCGGCGCGATGTTGCGAACCGGTGCGTTCTACGGGCTCTGGATCTGCTACTTCATCGGGTGCCTGGCCGGCCTGATGGCGATCTCCATCGCCAAACCGGTCGGGACCGAGGCGGTGCAGATCGATGCGGCGCTCGCAACCGTGCTGGTCGGATTCTTCGCCATCTTCAACGGCGGCGGCCGGCCGGTCTTCGGGTCGCTCACCGATCGGTTGAACCCCCGCAATGCGGCGGTCCTGACCTTCGTCCTGATCGCCGCCGCGTCCCTGCTGATGTGGCAGGTGCCGACGGTTCCGGTCTACATCCTGGCCTTCGCCGTCCTCTGGGGATGCCTCGGCGGATGGCTGGCGATCGCCCCGACGGCAACGGCCTCCTACTTCGGGACATGCGACTACCCACGATGCTACGGCGTGGTCTTCCTGGCATACGGTGCCGGAGCGATCGCCGGCCCCCAGCTCGCCGGGTTCATCAAAGGCTCCACCGGAGCGTACCTCGGAGTCTTCCCGTACGTCGCCCTCCTCGCGGTGATCGGGATCGTCGTCGCATTCGTGCTGATGCGGCCGCCCGCAGCCCGGCAGGAGACGGCGGTGAAGCTCCAGGGAGTGGTCGAGGAGTGAGCCTCCTCCCACCCCGCCGCTCCCCTGCGGGTAGCCTTCCGGAAAAGAGAAGCGACCGCCCTACAGCAGTTCCGCTTTTTCGATCGTGACCGGCTTTAACGGCCGGTCGGCGTTGTTCGTCTTCACCTTGCCGATCGCGTCGACAACCTCCATCCCGCGGACAACCTCCCCGAAGACGGGGTGAGCGCTCGGGGTCGAGGGGTTGTCCCAGTCGAGGAAGGTGTTGTCCACGAGATTGATGAAGAACTGGCTCCCGCCGGTGTTCGGTCTGCCGGTGTTGGCCATGGAAATAGTGCCGCGGCGGTTCGAGCGGCCTTTCACGAACTCGTCCTCGATGGTATATCCCGGACCGCCGGTGCCGGTGCCGGTCGGGTCGCCGCCCTGGATCATGAACTTCGAGATAACCCGATGGAAAGGCGTTTTGTCATAAAATCCTTTGTTGACAAGCTTTTCAAAGTTCCCTGCCGTAACCGGCATATCGGCATAGAGCCGGATCACGATATCGCCCATGGTCGTGTGCAGCACGACCTGTTTTTCTTCTGTCTGATCTGCCATAGTAGCGACTCCGTATTCAATTGTCCCGCTTCGTTACTTAACTGATGCGGCGGAGTGCAGGGTGCGTGCCCGGCCTATCCGCCCTCTTCTTCTGCAGCACGGCAGGTTTCCCTCCGGCATTCTGCCGGTGAAACACCGCAGGGGGAGGAGTGACGATATCGATGACGCCCTCTGACCCGTCCAGCAGTATTCCAGGTTAAGTCAAATTAATGACGTTAACAAATTTAGGATGTAAAATATTATTAAAGCAGAACGCTCACGGTATACTGTATGTCTACCGGAGTACCAGCACCGCCGGTAATCGTCACGCGCCGGTCTTCGTCTCCCGGAGCCGTATCTCTCAATACCGGAAGGTGTGCCTGATGAGAGAGACGGCGCCGGTCTTCATCATCACCGGCGAACAGGGTCAGTGCAAGACGACATTCCTCTACCAGGTGCTCGGGCTGATGACCGGCCTCGATCTGCGTCTCCGGGGAGTGATCGCCCCCGGCCACGTCCGCGACGGCAGACGGTCGGGCTTCACCCTCGTCGACCTCGCCACCGGGAGACAGGAGATGCTCTGTTCGACAGATCCTTCCCCGGGCTGCGAGGTTCATGGAAGATTCTGCTTCAGGCCCGAGGGGCTCGCCCTCGGGAGGAGGGCACTCTCCCTTCAGGACACAGAAGAGACCGATCTGCTGGTCATCGATGAAGTGGGGCGGTTCGAGCTCCAGGGCGTCGTCTGGGCGGGGCAGCTCGACCGGCTCTGCACGCTCCCGCATCCGCCTATGGTCTGGACGGTTCGCCGGCGGCTCCTTGATACGGTGATCGAACGCTGGTCGCTCGAAGACCCCGTCGTGGTCGACGTAGGGGCGGCCGGTGTCCTCAGCACGGCAAGCGACGTGATGGATGCGATCTGGGAGTGGCGGGAGACGCATCCGGTATCCCCGATCTCCCCCGCACCCTTCATCAACCGCCACGCCGCAGGCGATCTGCCGCTGATGGCAGACGCCGCCAGCGGGGTCGGTGCAGGCACCCCATCTATCTTCAGGCGGCGATACACCGCAAGCGACTGATCGGCATGCCGACGGCGGGGAGCACCCGTTGATGCGGCAAGCACCATACCACCCATACTTTTAATAGTAAATTCGATCAGTCCCGGATGATCGCCTATGAAGATCAGTGCACGCAATCAGTTCAAAGGAACGGTGAAAGAGATCGAGCGCGGACCGGTCAGCGCCGAAGTTGTCGTCGATCTCGGTGGGGGAACCGAGATCACGGCCATTATCACGAGAAAGTCTGCCGACAATCTGAACCTTGCCCCGGGAAAGGAAGCCTACGTCGTCATCAAGGCGACCGAAGTCATCGTCGGCATCGACTGACGGCGCGCTGTCCTCCGTCACTATCCATTCACAACTCTCTTTTCTGCTGCAGCAGACACAGAACACCGCAGCCTTCGATACGACTGCACGAATCAGAACAGTCTCTGCCGCCGAATGCCCCACGGTACGGCCGGACCGGCAGTCCCGGGCGATCGCCTGCAGCTTTTTCACCCGCCTATTAATTTTTATAAATTAACAAAATCGAAGTGTTAAATAAATATCAGAAACAATTGTTACCAGAAGCCTCCCAACGGCTCCGGGAAGGGAACACCCGTGACTGAGGAACAGGAACATCATCGTCATACACCGGGAAACGCGGTCACCGCTCACCGAAGAGCGAACGCAGCTGCGGCGTTCCCAAAAGCCATCTCCATTGAACGGATGCTCTATCTCCTTCCGGTACTTCTCGTCTTTTTCTCGCTCTTCTTCGGGCGCTACATGCTGGATCCCGTAAGCACGCTTGGGATACTGATCGTCGGATCAGCGAACGCCGTTCTTGAAGCGATCTCCGGGACGCTTCCGCTGCTCACCGGCCAGCCGTGCGATCTGCCGATGCTCGAGCAGACCTGGGAGAGTGTCGAGAGCACGGTCATCTTCCAGATCCGGCTGCCGCGGGTGCTCGGGGCACTCCTCGTCGGAGGCGGGCTTTCGGTTGCGGGCGCCTCATTCCAGGGGTTATTCAAAAATCCGCTCGTCTCGCCCGACATCCTGGGGGTTTCATCGGGCGCCGGATTCGGGGCGGCTCTTGCCATTCTCCTGTCGGGAAATCCGCTGATGATACAGCTCAGCGCATTCTGCTTCGGAATTATCGCGGTTGTTGCGACCTACAGCATCAGCCGCGTTTATAAGACGACCTCGACACTCGTGCTCGTCCTCTCGGGGATTGTCGTCGGCGCCCTCTTCTCCGCCTTTCTCTCCCTCCTCAAGTATCTCGCGGATCCGTACGATACGCTGCCGGCGATCGTCTTCTGGCTGATGGGCAGTCTCTCCGCAGTGTCGAACGATGACATCATCGCGGTCGCCCCGCCCATCCTCATCGCGGGTTTCTGCCTCTATGCCATCAGATGGCGGATCAATCTCCTCTCGGTCGGCGAGGAGGAGGCACGTGCTCTCGGTGTCGATACGGAGAGGATGACCGGGGTGATCATCGTCGCCGCCACCGTTATCACCGCTTCGGCGGTCTGTATCAGCGGGATCATCGGCTGGGTCGGGCTTGTCGTCCCGCATGTCGGCAGGATGTTCGTCGGCCCCGATTTCCGGCGGCTCATCCCTACCTCGGCGCTCCTCGGGGCATCGTTCCTGCTGGTCGTCGACGATATCTCACGAACGCTGACCGCCACGGAGATCCCGCTCGGCGTCCTGACGGCGCTCATCGGTGCACCGTTTTTTGCATATCTGCTGACCAAAAAGAAGGTGGGTTGGACATGATCCTGGAGGTCGACAACGCATCGTTCTCCTACGACGGCATAACCCGACAGTTCGACGGCATCACCTTCTCCCTCCGGGAGGGCGAGGTGCTCTCGCTTCTCGGGCGGAACGGAACCGGCAAATCGACGCTGATCAAATGCATCATGAACCTTCTCCGCCTGCAGAACGGGCGCGTATCCCTGAACGGGCAGGATGTTGCCGGAATGCGGCCCGAAGAGATCGCCCGACAGATCGGCTACGTGCCCCAGGTGCATAACACCGTATTCCCGTTTACCGCACTGGACTTTGTCCTGATGGGCAGGGCTCCGCATATTGCAACCTTTGCCGTTCCGAAGGAGGAGGATTATGCAAAGGCGGACGAAGCATTCTCCCGGATCGGGATCACACATCTGCGGGAGAAATCGATCGCCGAGATCTCGGGCGGGGAGTCGCAGATGGTGATGATTGCCCGGGCTCTTGCACAGGAACCGGCAATGCTCATTCTCGACGAACCGACGTCTCACCTCGACTTCGGAAACCAGATGCGGGTGATAACAACGATAGACCGTCTCGCCGCCGGGGGGATCGCCGTGCTGATGAGTACCCACTTTCCGGATCACGGCTTTATGATCTCGCACTCGGTCGCCGTCCTGCAGGGCGGAAGAATGATTGCGTACGGGCGAGCTGAGGACGTGATCACCCGGGAGAACCTGCTCACGGCGTACGGTATCGACGTCTGCGTGCGGTATATCGAGGAAGCAGGGCGCAGGGTCTGCATTCCGCTGCATACCTGCAGCTGCCGCGACGGGAAAGGGGATGCGCGCGCGCCCCTGCGGCAATCAATAGGAGAATAGACGGGTACGCAAAACCGGTTCAAGCCGCCCCGTCACTGCTCCTTCTCCAGCATGATCCAGAAGCCGGAGCCGTCGTTCACGATCCTGTGTGGAACACCAAGTTCCGCAAGTACTCTGCCGATCCGCTCCCGGTTCTCGGGCCCCAGGTTCTTCTCCCGGAACGTCTGCCATTCCGGGTTCTCCCGGATCATCTCCGCGGCAATCGCATCACGGAGGGAGGCGGATCCAAAACCTCCCCCGATGTACGTCCTGCCCCCGGGGGCGAGGATGCGGTATATCTCCGCAAACGCCGGGGGAAGGTCGTCCCAGAAGAAGACGGAGCCCCGGCTGACCACCAGATCGACGGAGGCATCCGGGAGCGGGATGTTGTGTACGTCAGCCTTGAGAAGGGTACAGCGGTCGGAGAATCCGGTCTCCCGGAGATTCTCCGCCGCAACCGAGAGCATGTCCGGGGACGAGTCGAGCAGCGTGATCGCAAGGCCGCTGATCCCGGCAAGAGCGATGGCAAGTGAGCCGGAGCCGCTGCCGATGTCGACGCACCTGCCCCGGGCAATACCGCACCGCTCAAGGATCTGCCCGGCGATCACGGGATAGACCGGGGCAAAGACGGTCTTTGCGATCCTGTCCATGCGCTGTGCGCCTTCCCGGTCGAACCTCGCTGTCCCGTCTGTCATACCAGTTCCTCACGGATGGAGCAGCTGCTCAATCTCGTCGTTTGAAAGGGTCGTGTGCAGGTACATCTCATGGAACTCACGGACCAGGCCTGCAAGATCCATATCCTCGAACCGATCCGGATAGAGGGTCTTTGCGGTCCAGGGAATGCCGATGATCCGGTTGATGCCGGGCGGACGGTCAAACCAGCAGAAGGCCGTCGTCGGGATCATATACACCCGGTGCGTCTGCACGGCCGTGATATCCTGCCAGCGCGGGTCGCTTCCGACCGACTTGTAGAAGACCGGATCGCCGACAAGAATGACCTCCGGGTTCCAGGTGAGAACCTGCTCCATGGAGACCTCGGTTCTGCCGTACCCCGGATTCAGCACGCAGTCGGCAACGTTCTTCCCGCCGCAGAGATCGATCAGTTCCGCGTGCTGCGAACTGGACGGGTCCGTCCAGAGCCCTTCGGGCCCCTCTGCGTAGTAGACCCGCACCCGCTCATCCTCCGGGATTGCGGCGACCCGCTCCGTCACGGTAGCCAGAACGCCGTCATAGAAGGCTATCATCGCGGCGGCGTGCTCTTCCTCGCCGAGCAGGTCGCCGGCGAACCTGATAGGTGCCGCATATCCGGATGCATTCACCGTATCCTCGACCGCGACGACAGGGATGGAGCCCATCTTCTGCTGCCGCTCGGCGACCGTATCATTGACGCTGCCGCCGACATTGAAGCCTTCCAGCACGATATCGGGATGCATCGAGATGAACGTCTCGTAGTTGCCGGTCTGTTTCCCGAACCACCCGCCGACCTCAGGAAGGGAGGCGTAGGGTTCCGGAATATAGCGCTTCGACACTTCCGTAGGCGCGAAATTCCACCCCAGCAGCTTCTCCGGCGCGACCATATAGACAAGCATCGCCGACGGCGGCGATGTGCAGAGGACACTCTCGATCTCCGCCGGAACAACGACTTCGCGCCCCGCCATGTCGGCGATGGTACGGTTGGCGGGTGTTGAAGGCTGCTCCTGCGATGCCGCTATACAGGCCGATGCAAAACATGCGGCACAGATGCCGATGATGAGTAGAATGCCCAGAAGGGACTGTTTTCGTGTGATAGTAATCTCTCCTTTCTTTGATTGCTGCCGGGTCCGGCAGCGTGCACGGCAGGCACGCTTCAGGTCCGAAAACCCGGCGAGGCCACCGGCCTGCCGCATCCGAGGGATACCCGTCGACGGCGGCAGTGGCCCCGGGGCATAATTTTACCTTAACAAAAGTGATTTGTAAAATAATTTAACTATTGCTTATTGAATTTTTAAAGAAGTAAATATAATATATTTAATTCCCCGGCCTCGCACCTCACCGTTCCCCGAACGTCTCGTCGATCCACCCGGTTATCTCGTCACGGATACGCCGGATACCCTCCAGGATCTCGTCGTCGGTGCCGGAGAGCGCAGCCGGATCGGGGAAGCTCCGGTGGATCTCCTCGTTTGCCCAGGGGAAGAACGGGCATACCCCGCCTTCGCACATGGCAACCATGACGTCCATCTCCTGCTCGTCGAACTCGGCGATCTCCTTCGAGCGTTGCCCGGATATATCAATCCCGATCTCGCCCATCGCCCGGACGACGGAAGGGTTGACGGCCGTCGGATCGGTGCCGGCAGAAAAGGCTTCATAGCGATCGGCGTAACAGGCGTTCAGGTACCCCTCCGCCATCTGCGACCGGCCGGCGTTGTGCGTACAGACAAAGAGAACTTTCTGTTTCATAATATCCTCTCCCTCCACCCGGGAGGTCTTAAGGATCACCATTTTCATCAGGTCTCTTCCATAGCCGTTTCGCGGCACGCAAAGCCGGCAGAACAAAACAGTATCGGTAGGATTCCGGGCATCTGCCCGATCAGAGGGAGAGATTCTCGAGGAACAGCCGGTGCAGGCGGAGATCGCCGGCGAGCTCGGGGTGGAAGGAAAAAGCCATATGCCGCCCCTGCCGGACGGCCACAACACCCAGTTCCGTCCGGGCGAGCACCTCAACACCGGCTCCGACGCGGGAAGCGAGCGGCGCCCTGATAAAGATAGCGTGGAACGGCTCATCGAGGCCCGCTATCTCGAGGTACGCCTCGTGGGACTCTGCCTGCCGGCCGAAAGCGTTGCGCTCCACCCCTATGTCCAGAATGCCGAGCGGAGATACCCGGGGATCGTCCACCTCACTCGCCACCAGAACCATCCCGGCACAGGTGGCAAAAATTCCGCCCTCGAACTCGGCGAGCAGGCGGTGCATGCCGTTCTTCTCGATGAGCCGGGATATCGTGGTCGACTCACCTCCGGGGAGCGCGATGGCATCGAGGTCCGCTATCTGCTCCGCTCGCCGAACGGCAACGACCCGCGTCTCCGCTCCCGGCCCGAGCGCCCGCTCGAAGGCCCCGATATGCTCGCTGACGTCGCCCTGAAGGGCCAGCACCCCGATCTTACCAGCCACGTTCCGCAAGCCTCTCGTCGTCGCGCAGGGTCTTCACGTCAAGACCCGGCATCGCCTCCCCGAGCCCGCTGCTCACGTCGGCGAGGACCTTCGGATCAGTGTAGTTGTTGACCGCCTCGACGACCGCCTTCGCCATCCGTTCGGGGCTCCCTGACTTGAAGATCCCGGAGCCGACGAAGACGCCGTCCGCGCCGAGCTGCATCATCAGCGCCGCATCTGCGGGCGTGGCGATGCCGCCTGCGGAGAAGTTCACCACCGGGAGGCGACCGAGCCGGGCGCACTCGGCCACGAGGTCTGCCGGCGCCTCGATCTCACGCGCCCGTGCGATCAGCTCCTGGCTGCTCATGCCCTCAAGCGCCCGGATCTCGCCCATGATCGCACGCATGTGCCGGACAGCCTCGACGACGTTGCCGGTGCCGGCCTCGCCCTTCGTCCGGATCATCGCCGCTCCCTCGTTCACCCGCCGAAGGGCTTCGCCGAGGTTCCGGGCACCGCAGACGAACGGCACGGTGAAGCCCGTCTTATCGACGTGGAACTGCTCGTCCGCCGGCGTCAGCACCTCGCTCTCGTCGATCATATCGACCCCGAGCGCCTCCAGAACCTGCGCCTCGACAAAGTGGCCTATCCTGACCTTCCCCATGACCGGGATGGAGACCGCATCGATGATCTCAAGGATCTTCGTCGGGTCGGCCATGCGGGCGACGCCTCCGGCCTTCCTGATATCTGCCGGGACCCTCTCCAGCGCCATGACGGCGACGGCGCCGGCCTCTTCGGCTATCAACGCCTGCTCCGCGTTCACGACGTCCATAATCACGCCCCCCTTCTGCATGGATGCAAACCCGCGCTTGATCAGCTCGGTGCCGAATCTCAGTTCCTCGAGTTTCATTATTCTCATATATTGCTCGCTGTCCCCAATAAAAATAGTGCGGCGATCAGGAGAACCGCGAAGATACAGGTCGCAGCACGGACGGCGCGGATGATCTCTTCTCCGGCCTCATCGAGCGACCGTTCGGCGTCTCCTATCACATAGGCTCCCGGCTTTTCGAGCCGGATCCCGACCCCTCCCGCTATCGCAGCCATCGGAATGCCGCCGTTGATGCCCGCTCGTCTGCGTGCGTCGCGCCGGAGGATCGTGTACGACTGCCAGAAGCGCCCGTGGAATGCAAAGTAGACGAGCAGGATTGCGCCGCAGATCCGCGCCGGGATGTAGTTGAGGAGATCGTCGAGGCGGGCCGGAAACCAGCCGAGCTGTTCGCGCTCGTCCCGATAGCCGAGCATCGCGTCCATGGTGTTGGCGGCGCGAAAGAAGGCCGCGCCTGCAAGCCCGAAGATGCCGAAGTACACGAGCGGCGAGACGATGCTGTCGACCAGGTTCTCGGTCATCGACTCGTATGCAGCGGAGAGGACGTGCTCCCGGTCGAGGGAGGCGGTGTCACGGCTCACCATCATGCCTGCGGCCCGGCGACCCTGCTCAAGGTCGCTCGCTGCCGCCGCAACAACGACGGCGCGCGTGTGCTCTTCGAGCGCCCGCCAGGCAAAACAGACCTTCAGGAGAAACGGGGCTGCAATCAGGTAGACGAGAGCAGGGGCGTAGACCTGCACCGCGAGGAACGGTGCGGCGAAGAGCAGCGCGGTTCCGAGCCCGGCGAGCAGCCCGACGCCGCGCTGGAGAGCAGCCGGATACCGGGAAGGGACTCCCCACCACCCGATGAAGCGGCCGAGCAGGGCAACCGGATGAAACGGCGAACGGGGGTCACCGATCACCCGGTCGATAAACAGCGAGGCAGCGACTACGAACGCCGCCAGAACCATAGTGCGAGAACCCCGGCAAGCAGTGCGAGGAATGCAGCGTAATTGAGAGTATCGATCTGCAGAACGAGCCAGAGGCCGTACAGCACCAGCGCGGCGCCGACGAGGAGACCTGCCGGGAGGAGTGGGTGCGTCCTGCGCACAGAAGCCTGCAGTTCCGGCTCGGGCATCTTCGGTTCCGGGGGCGGGGCTTCGGGCATCGGGTGGACGACCACCCGCAGCTGCGCCTTTCTCGCACCGTAGCCGGTGATCACGGCAACGTCGAAGAAGCCGGGATAGGCGTCCGGCCGCACGGGGATCGTGAACGTATCACGGTCGACGATGTAGAGGTTGGCGTGGAAAAAATCGGTGAACATCCCGGAGTTCTGGGAAGAGAGTGTCAGGTGCAGGGGAGCGCCGTGATTGATCAGGTTGACGGAGAGATCGCTCCCTGCAGGAACCGTTATCTCGGCAGGTACCTCGATGGAGTTGATGCCTCGCCTGTTCAGGTGGATATCGACCGGCATCGTTACTCGCTCGTCCTCACTCGATCCCGGGGGGGAGGAGGTTCGGAATCCCCGCGCATATCGGATACGACGCGCCGCATGCCTCACACAGGAGACTTCCTTCAAGGATCTCCTCGTCATTCTCTTCCACAACCGTCAGCACGAGTCCGCCCTTGCAGACCGGGCAGCAGAGAATATCAAGAAGGTCCCGTCTCATAGCTCCTTCCTCAGATCGATGATCTGGGACATCTCCGGCCCGGTCGAGATCAGGGTGACCGGCGCGCGAATGTCCTTCTCCGCCTGCGTGATGAAGTCCCGTGCCTTGGCAGTGAGCCTGTCGTACTCGGTGACACCGTAACAGGCAGGGTCGATCCGGTCGATGCCGGTGATCGCCGCCTGGGTGGCGCCGTTGATCATCGCCGAATACCGGGCCATCTCCCCGTCCCAGAGACCGATCCGGCGCTGCCGCCGCGTAACAGTACCGAACTCTTCGATGCCGAGGTCATGGGACTTCTGCATCGTCATCTCGGTGGTAAAGGGGCCTTCGCCCACGCGTGTCGGGTACGCCTTGAAAACGACGATGACGTCGTCGATCCTCGTCGGGCCGACACCGTTGTCGGCGGCGATCTGCGATGCGGATGTATCCTTGCTGGTGACATACGGGTATGTCCCGTAGTAGAGAGAGATACCGAAGCCCTGTGTGCCTTCGAGCAGTACTGTCTCCCCCTTCTCGATGGCGGTATTGACCTCCAGCGGGACATCGGTGATATATTTGGCGAGCTCCGGCACGTCCTTCGCCTGCCGGGAGGTCCGCATCACCCGGTCGGCGTTCGCCGGGCCGCAACCGGTGCCGGTGCTGCCGATCTTGGTCTTGAGATGTTCACTGCCGCGGTCACGCTTGATATGCTCCTCCTCGATGATGCCGCAACGCCCGTCCACGAAGATCCGGTCATCCACGCCGACAAGGTCAACCTCTTTTAAAAACACCCGCGGGTCGACCAGAACGCCGCTGCCGATCATTAGGCGGGCATCCGGGTACACAAAGCCCGACGGCACCATCCGGACTCCGTACTCCGTATCCCCGACGAGGACGGTGTGACCGGCATTCGGTCCGACACCGCCGCGCGAGATGATAGTCGGACTGTCCTCGTGGGCAACGTGTGCAACAATCTTCCCCTTTCCTTCGTCCCCGAAGAATCCGCCGACGATAACTGTACAACTCATTGTTCTATCAAGTAGGATGGAGTGATTCATAGTGATAAAAGCACCGAATGTGCTCGTTTACTCCAGGGCTGCAAAACCGGGAAAACCAGGGAAAAACCAGGTCATTTCCGCTGCTCTGCGATGATAGCAACACCCGTGAGCGCCGAGAAGATTTCGCCCCCTATCGGATGTCCCGCTCGCACGGCTGAAGATGCGCCCGAAGCCTCTCAGGTACCGCCAGCGGAGGAGGAGATGCACGACGACGAACGCCGCAAAGATAAGGCTCGCAGCATTATGCAGATCCTGCCAGCCGCTCCTGGCAATGCCGAGAAAGATGTTGGTCGTAACAACCCCGGCGCCGCCGCGAAAGCCTCCAGCCGGGGGAAGGACGACTCTAGGACCAGTCCCGATACGAAGGAGGGAATGAACGCGATCAGCGCAATGATATCGACGAATGCGTTTACTGCTGCTTTCTGCATCGCTTTTTCCTCGTTTGAATATACCACGCCGGAGTATATGGGGATGGGTGCTCCGGTGCACCTGGCACGAAGAAGATGCGGGACAGACAATATGTACATCTGTTTAGACCCCTTTGTTTCCTGTGGAACTGACGGATCTTTACCATCCCCGCCCATTCTCACGAGTTCCTCTGGCCAACCGGGATCGTTGATGTCCCGAATGTTCCAAAACCATGCGGTCATGCAGAACCGGGAGGATCTTGGGGTAATTGACGTACCGCACACGTATCATCGGATCGGAGCGCCCCTGATCCCGGCATGAAAAAAATCGCCGAATAAATCACCATCTCCACTGGAAATAAAGGGGTTCTCCGACCTCCGTTCGTCGGACAAAGATTAATTTGCAGGTTCCATCGGCAGAAAGAAGCTATAAAAAAGCTTCTCATTGAGAATAGAGAGGTTTTAAGAGATTTCAGGTTTTCAGCCCGCAGAGGAACGCTTCCATACGCTCGAGCGCTGTTTTCAGATCCGCACGGGAGACGGCGTAGGCACACCGGACGTGCCCGGGTCCGCCGAGAACGCTGCCCGGTACAACCGCAACGTGCTGCTCCCGGAGGAGAGACTCGGCAAACTCCGGATCTGTCATCCCCGTACTCTCCACCGAGGGGAAGGCATAGAATGCACCCTTGGGAACATGGCAGGTGAGCCCGAGCCGGTTCAGGCCGTCCACAAAGAGATTTCTCCGGACGTGGTACTCCCGCACCATTGCATTCATCTCGGCAGCGCCGTTCCGGAGCGCCTCGTACGCAGCAATCTGGGCCATGACCGGAGCGCAGAGGGCAACGTACTGGTGGATCTTCAACGCCGCGGTCGTTATCTGCGGCGGTGCGCAGAGGTACCCGATCCGCCAGCCGGTCATGGCAAATGCCTTTGAAAACCCGTTCAGGGTAATCGTCCGCTCCGCAAGGTCGGGAAGCGATGCCGGCGAGAAGTGCTGCCCGTCGTAGGTGAGCTCGGCGTAGACCTCATCGCTGATCAGGAGGAGGTCATGATCGACGATCACGTCCGCAACCGCCCGGTAATCTGCCTCGCTCATGGTGCCGCCCGTAGGGTTGTTCGGGAAGTTGGCGATGACCACCTTCGACCTACCGGTGATCCGCTCCATCAGCGCATCTGCAGTCAGCCGAAATTCGGTCTCTGCCGTGCAGGGGACCGGGACCGGCGTGCCGCCGGCAAGGGTGACGCACGGGGAATACGAGACATAGCACGGCTCGGCAACCAGCACCTCGTCACCGGCATCCACAACGGAGCGGATGGCGATATCCACCGCCTCTGAAACCCCGTTCGTAACGATGATCTCACTCTCGGGGTCGTAGGGCGTGTGAAACCGCGCATCAAGATACCGGGAGATCGCGGCCCTAAGCTGAGGCGTGCCTTTGTTCGAGGTGTAGTTCGTAACGCCCTGCTCGATGGAGTAGATGCTCGCCTCGCAGATGTTCCAGGGGGTGCAAAAGTCGGGTTCACCGACCCCGAGCGAGATGACGTCGTCCATTGTCAGGGCAATGTCGAAGAACTTCCGGATGCCTGACGGAGGGATGACGCGGGCTCGCTCAGAGATAAAATCCCTCATTTCGTCGCCTCAGAACGAATATGGGAGGCGTTCCACCTCATCGTGTTCAGCAAGGATGGTGCCGTTCTCCTTGTAGGATTTCATGGTGATGTGCGTCGCCGTCTCCCGGATACTGTCCATGGGAGCGATCTGTTCGGAGACAAACCGGGCAATCTCATGCATGCTCCCGCCGACGACGAGGAGCTGGAGGTCGTATGCGCCGGTCATCAGCCGAAGCGACCGCACCTGCCGGAACCGGGCGATCCTGTCCGCAATCCGGTCGTAGCCGTAGTCCCGTTCCGGCGACACCTTCAGCTCGATAACGGCGGTAACCAGACCGTCACCTGCCCGTTCCCAGTCGACAAATGCAGCGTATTTCCGGATCGCGCCCAGTTCCTCAAGCTTCCTGATGCGTTCCTCGACCTCGCGCTCATCACATTCCGCCATCACCGCAAGTTCACCGAGCGGGATGCGGCAGTTCTCCTCCAGCTCGCGGAGGAGCAGACGATCTGTTTCATCCATGAAATCACCTGAACATTGCTTTCAAACGATTGCTGTCGATCTCTTTCAGCCGCTGATCCGAGAGACGCGGATCGCGGTGGACGACCTCCTCGATCTTGCTGGTGGCGGCGTCGAACCACATCTCCTTGGTCCGGCCGTACCGGCCGCGCGAGACAACCCGCGTGTTGATGACGCCGAGCATATTCAGCTCCGAGATGAGATCGGTGATCCGCCGGTGCGTCAGAACATCGAGATCGAGGATCCGTGCGATCTCCCGGTACACCATCGTGACCTCGCCGCTCGTGAAGATCCTTTTGCCCATCTGCTCAAGGATCAGCATCGCGTAGAGGACGGCCTTGCTCTGGGTCGGGAGGGTTGAGACACACTCCACCATGCTGTCCGTCTCGATCTTCTCCTGGGCAAGTTTGACGTGCCGTTCCGTCACCAGCGTAGCATTCTCACGATCCGAAAGTTCCCCCGACACCCGGAGAAGGTCCAGCGCCCGGCGGGCGTCACCGTGCTCCTGCGCCGCGAGCGCGGCACAGAGGGGAATGACCGTTTCGTCGAGGGCACCTTCCGCAAACGCTATGTCGGCACGCTGCTGCAGGATATCGCAGAGTTGCGGGGCATTGTAGGGTGGGAAGACGATCTCCTCCTCAGAGAGCGACGAGAGCACCCGGGGATCGAGGAAGTCGGTGAACCGAAGATCGTTCGAGATGCCGATGATGCTGACCTTGGCCTCCTTGAGGTCGGAGTTGATCCGGGTGAGATTATACAGTGTATCGTCCCCGCTCTTCTTGACGAGTTTGTCGATCTCGTCGAGAACGATCACCATGACACCGCCGCTCGCCTCAAGCTGGTTTTTGAGTTCCATGTACACCTGGTCGGTCGGCCATCCGGTCATCGGGATGTGCGTCCTCGTGGTATCGCTCGGATGGTCGTCGTGATCTTCGAGGCAGTTTGCAATCTGCGCCAGCACCCGGTACTGGGTGTCGATCACTTCACAGTTGAGGTGGACGATGCGGCAACGTGTCCCGGTGACGCCGCTTGCGCTCTCGAGCTCGAGACCGACATACCTGACAGATGCCGTCTTCCCGGTTCCGGTCTTCCCATATATCAGAATATTGGAGGGTGTTTCGTTGTTCAGCGCCGGCGCAAGAATAGATGCGATCTCATCGATCTGCGGTTTTCGGTGAGGGAGAACATGTGGCCGGTAGCTGTGCCTGAGTACTTCGCGATTCTTAAATATCCTTTTATTAGTGAGATATTTCTTGAATAAGCCCATAGAGTTGGTTTCATCGTCCGACATAGTGTCACCGGGGGAGTATGGCCAGGACGTGATCGTTTTGAGTCGCTGCCAGATAAGCTGTTCGTTTTCAGGTTAGATAACCCCTTCGTTTCCAGTGGAACAATGGAGATGTCAGACAAACTCCGATACGTGAGAAAGCTTTCGTACCCGGCAGGATATGAGAATCTTTTGATGAGGCCCGATCGTCGAGCTCCCCCACCCCTTTGTTTCCAGTGGAGTGTGATGATGATACAGATCTCTGATTATCAAAAATGAATGATGATGATAACAGTCATGTGTACCTCTCTTTCTCATACTATAAAAAATAAACGAAGGTGCGTACGATCAAAACTGCGATCGCGATCGGTCCTGATCCGATCGAGGCGTACCGACCGGATCGCGTCTGGAGAGCCAGAAACACGGACAAACAATTCAGGGTGGATGCGGAGGATCGAATCTCCAGTGGAAATAAAGGGGTGGGGGAATTCTCGGTATTTTGTCCTGGAAGATCGGAAAGTAAAATGCTGTTACCCGGAGTACCAGATTGGTATATGGACAGAAACCATCATAAACCACTTCATGTCACTGCTGCCGTCATAACCGTCTCGACGACACGCACTGAAGAAACGGATGTCAGCGGCTGTATTATTAAGGATCTCCTCGAGAAGGCCGAGATCGAGATCATGCATTATGCGGTCATTCCCGACGATATGGAGCGGATACGATCCGAAGTTTACACTGCTCTTGGGGAAGCGTCCTGTATCATCGTGACGGGAGGTACCGGTCTTACCAGCGATGACTGCACCATCGAAGCGATCACACCGCTTCTTGAAAAGAAGATGGACGGATTCGGAGAGCTCTTCCGCTTGAAGAGTTACGAGGAGATCGGAACCGCTGCCATCCTGTCCCGGGCAGCAGCCGGCATCATCGGCGGTCGGGCGGTCTTCTGCATTCCCGGTTCATCAAAGGCAGTCACTCTTGCCACCCGCGAGATCATCATCCCTGAGATCCGGCACATTCTTACGCACGCTTCTCAGTAGCGGTTCCGTACTACCGGTAGACCTCGAGAAGAGCAACCCGCTCAAGAACGAGGTCCTGGATCCGGCCTCTTCCGACCACCGCGAGTTCTTCCGGGGTGATCCCGAAGATCTCCTGTAGACGTTTTGCCTTGTCCGGGTCGATCGTCTCCCAGTCTTCGTCGACGAACTGAAGAACCGTCGCGAGCTCGTCGCGAGCTCCCCCGGAAGGCGGGCAGATGCCGACATAGAGCCGGTTCTCCCCGGTGCGGATCCCGTAGTTTGCAGCGAGGAGGCACTGCCTGGTTCCGGCGGCATAGAGCAGCGCCTCCATCTCGAACGAGTTCGCGATCGGTGTTCCTTCGGAGTACGATCGCCATGCATGCCGGAGCGCCGATCGCACATGCTCCTCGCCGGCCATCCGATCGGCGTCAAAGAGGATGATATGCGTCCCATACTTTTCGGCGATCGCGCGTACCTGCTGCAGGAACGAGACCTTTTCGCTGATATCGGTTCGGGCCTGGTACAGTTCACATCTGATATCGTCCATCGTTCATCACCCGAAATGGAAGAGGGTCGACTGCTGCTGCCCCGCGTCTGCGGCGATCTCGTCGCGCTCCCCTTCCAGCTGCTCGAAGATCTGAGCAGCGATCCCGGATCCGAGAACGCGGCCAATCTTCTCGACACCTGCCTCCCGGATGGCGTCGAGACTGCAGAAACCGTTGTTAAAGAGCCTGCGGGCACGGACCCGGCCGATCCCGCGGAGCCTGACGATCGGCAGGAGCTCCTTTCTGATACCGTGCTTCATCCGCAGCTCCATATCCTCGATGGGGCGGGCGAGGTCCGGCGCGAACATCCGCGCCAGGTGTCGGCTGGCGTGGATGAGCCAGTTCACGCTCTCCACCATCGCATACACGTCGCCGGGCCCAACGCCGTAGCGTTCGCAGATAGTCTCCTCGCCGACCTCATCCGCCCAGTCTGCAAGGAGCATCGCAGTCTTCAAGCTCCGCTCGAAATCTTCGCTTGCGTGCCAGGGGATATCGGTCCAGAGATCCTCCGCGTGTTCGGCGATGAACCGGTCGAGGTAGTAGGCGTCGTTTTTGCGCACGTACAGCGTCGGCATGTCGGGCGTCGTGCAGAGGAGCTGCAGAAAACCGATATCGCTGTACTCCTCCACCTCGGAGATCGTCGTTGCGATCGTCTCGGCGCTCCGCGGATCCAGGTAGAGCCTGGAGACGAGCGACCCGTACTCGGTCGGCTCGATCCACTCCCCGACCTCGAGGATCATCTCGCTCTCCCGCAGAAACTCGAGCACCCGCTGCACCACCCGCTTGAGCGCGGCCGTGCTTCCCTTCGATGCCGCGTAGAACGTCCGCTCCATGAACGCCGTCAACTCTGCGTGCTCCCGGGCGAACCCGGTGGCGATAAGGGAGAGGATGTGCGATGCGATCACCGCTTCGTTTGCGCACTGGCTCCGGACATCCTCGGCGGGTGCGTCGATGTAGCAGTCGAAGAGTTCGTCGATCATATCCTCGCCTTTGGCGATCAGCACGGCCTCGCCGTAGGGGTCGAGATGCGGGCGCCCGGCCCTGCCGGCCATCTGCCGGTACTCGCGCACCGGGATCGGTGCCATGCCGTCACCGGCACTGTAGCGGAGGTAGTCGCGGATGATCACCCGCCGGGCGGGCAGGTTCAGGCCCGCCGCCAGGGTCGGGGTGGATGAGATCACTTTGATATGCCCGTCCCGGAACCCCTGCTCGACGATCCGGCGCTCCTCCTTCTTGAGGCCGGCGTGGTGGAAGGCGGCGCCCTGCGCGACACAGGCGGCGAGCGTTTTTTCGGTATTGGTATCGGCTTTCGCCCGGATCCGCTCGGCAAACTCCAGCAACTCGGGATTATCCAGCTTCAGGCCGGCGGCTGCCCGTTTTGCAAACGCCTCCGCGTTCTTGCGGGAGCTGACGAAGACCAGGCACTGGCCTCCCTCGCCGACCGTGTCCAGGCAGAGGTCGAGGTCTTCGTGTTTCGTCCGGTGCTCCACCGGTCGGTCGGAGTCAGGGAAGTGGATGCACCCGTGGTGATAGACGCCCTCGCGGAGATCGACCGGCCGCCACTCGCTCTCCACGAGACCCGCGTCCATCCAGTCCGCGAGCTCCTGCGGGTTGCCGATGGTTGCGGAGAGGGCGATCACCTGCATGGCAGGGTTTTTGTAGCGGAGTTTTGCGATCACCATCTCGAGCGTCGCTCCTCGGTCGGGTGAGTCGATGAGGTGCACCTCGTCGAGGACGAGGAGACTGATCTCGGCAAGCCAGGGAGTCCGGTTCCGGAGGAGTGAGTCCACCTTCTCGCTCGTCGCCACGATGATGTCGTTTCTCCCAAGGTAGTCGTCCCTGCGGTCGAAGTCTCCGGTGGCGATACCGACCCTGACGCCTTTTCCTGAAAAATCGTCGTACTTTTCACTGGCGAGCGCCCGAAGCGGGACGATGTAGAGGCATTTCCCCCTATTCCCGATATGGTGGTGCATCGCCATCTCGGCGACGAGCGTCTTGCCGCTTGCCGTCGGAATGGCGATGAGGAGGTTTTTGCCGTCGAAGAGCCCTTTCTCGACGCATTCTGCCTGCGGGGGGTAGAGGGTGGCGATCCCCTTCTCAGCATAGCATGCCGCAAGGGCGGGGGAGATCGGGATATCGGCTATCTGCATGCAAACCCCTTCATTTCCACTGCACGTGGCCGTCTTTCTGGTTGTCATGGTTATGGGTGACCGGGATCCCGAACCGGTTCCTGAAGAATGGCGGTTGTGGTATCACCGGGCAGCTGGTCTCGCATCAGTAGTAGTATTCCAGCATATCCTGCTTCGCTTCTTTCTTCTTCTTATCGAGGAAGGAATAGACGTGCTCGTGCGGAACGCCCTGGATGAGCATCTCGACGGCACTCCTCGCGGTTTTGATATTCTCGGGAAGGCCGATGAGCGCCACCGTCTTGCCGTGCACCGAGATGCCGGTGCTCGTCATATCCTCTATCTGGGCGCGTGACGCCCCGGCTTTTCCGATGATCCGGCCGCGGAGCCGCTCCATCTGGCGGGTCGAACCGGCGAGATCGGAGAGGTCGATGATGTCGAGCATCATGTCTTCGTCCTCGAGAAGCCGGAACGCCCGTTCCGGTGAAAATCCCCTGTTGATCGCCCGGACAATCTCTACGGCGGAGAGCATGGCGACCGGATCGTCGGCCTCGACGGCAACAATACCCTCTTCACTGTCGATCCGGATGGAGACCTCTGTCTTCTCTTCGATCTCGCGCTTGGTGGAGCCGGCCTTGCCGATAAGCGCTCCGAGCCTGTTTGCTGTAACTTTTATCTCCTGTGTTGCCATTGTCACAACCTTCTTCGTGTGTTACGGTTCCCGGCGGGCGGCGCCCAGGATCTCCTGCATAATCTCCTGTTCATCCTGCACATCACAGTACCGGGAGAAAAACCTGTTGATATTTTTAACATCCCGGAAGAGGAATGCAGCAGCCCGCGGGTGATCCAGGCCGACCGCCTGACCCATATCGATGATATACGGCCTCTCCGCGTAGAGGATATTGTATTCTGAGAGATCGGCGTGCACCAGCCGTGCAACCGCAAAAAGGGTCTTCATATATCCGAGAATCTCGCGGTATGTCGCCGCCGGGTCGTCGATCTCCGCAACCCGGAGTTGCGGATAGGGAATCTCGTCCTCTCCGAGGAACTCCATGAGCAGGATATTCCGGTCGAACGCCAGCGGTTCGGGGACCGGAATCCCGGCATCGTGCGCCCGCATCAGGTTGCTGTACTCCTTCTTCGTCCAGGCGAAGATGATCTCTTTGCGCGACCCCCTGATGCTCGAAAACCTTCGGTCGCCCATCAAGTACTCGCCCATTGCCTTGAAGTTTGCAGTCTGGATCCGATAGATCTTGATCGCGATGCCCCGGTCGTCCTCTTCGCCATAGAAGACGTTCGCCTCCTTCCCGGTGCTGATGGATCCCCCGATGGCGGATATCAGCTTCTTGTGGACGAGTTTGTAGAGGGCGATGAGGGTGACCTCGTCAAAGACGTCTCCCCTGACCTTGACCTGGTCGGCGTCCTTGATCCGGACACCCATCTCCGCGATCTCGCGATCGAACTTCTCCTGCATATCTTCACGGCTCATTGTCCCCTCACTCGTTCATGGCGGCGTGTGCGTCGGCAAAGATCTTCGCCAGGTAGCGGGCGGCCGTCTTCTTCAGGTCGAGCGGATGGATCTCACCGGCGGCGTATGCCTGCTCGATCGCTTCGTAGGTTGGAAACTCCCGGTCACCGCCGAACTTCTCGGGCCGCTGTACGACCACGGTCTCGATGCGCGGGAAGACGTGGTAGCGGAGCACCTGGAGCACCGGGTTCTCCTCGATCTCGGGCGGGCAGAACGCTTTTTTCAGCTTCCGCTCGATCTCCTCTGCGGAGTCTGCGACCGAGATGACGTTGCCGGCCGAGGAGGACATCTTCTTGCCGTCGAGGCCGTTGATGATCGGGGTGTGAATGCAGACCGGCGCCGGGTAGCCGATGGAGGTGAGGTGTTCGCGTGCCAGCATATGGATCTTTCGCTGGTCGATCCCGCCGACCGCAGCTTCGACTCCCAGGGTGGCGATATCCACCATCTGCATGATGGGGTAGACCATCTGCGAGACCGACGGGTGCTCCATCTGCCGACCGACCTCGTCCATGCTCCGTCGGGCGCGGTTGACGGTGATCTCCTGCGAGAGCTCGAGCACCTGCAGTTCGTACTCGGGCGTCAGCTGCACGTCGGAACCGAGGACGTAGTTCACGCCGGAGAGGCCGAGTGCCTCGAAGCAACGGCGGTTGTACTCTGCGAGATCGCGGATCTCGTCCATCGTCCCTTTCCGGTTGAGGAATGCATGGAGGTCGGCGATCAGGATGGTCACCTCAAACCCCGCCTCCTGCAGGTCCATCAGTTTGTTGACGGTGACGAGATGCCCGAGATGAATCTCACCGCTCGGTTCGTAGCCTGCATAGACCCGCTTTACAGGCCGGTCAAGGAGGGACCGCAGTTCGGCCTCGGTGACGACCTCTACTGTATTCCTTGTTGCCAGTGAATAGGGATCCATTAAAAATAGTGGGCTTGATGGGGTGTTAATGCTTCGTCTAGATAGCCACGAACCCGAGTGCCTCGTTGGTCATCCGGATGGATTCGTCGGGATCGTTCACGGTTCCCATCAGGGCGCGGATCGCGTCGATGTTCTCGGGGATGACGTCCGCCTCCTGGTGGATCGCCTGGAAGCAGTAGAACTCTTTTCCGTCGAGCACCGAGACGGAATCCTCGAATACGCCGTTCTCCCAGAGGTCGGTTCTCGGCCGGCCGAGGTCCTGGGTGTACTCGCGGAGCTGTGCGTTGCTCGTGATCTTCGTCGCCTTGGTCACGAGGCCGATGCGGTTGTGGCTCCTGAAGACCTCCAGCACCGCGTCCCGGGTCGTCTCCTTCTTCAGGTCCGCCTGGACGGTGTGCATGTGCATGAAGGTCGTCGGGACGATCATCGCCAGGGTGACGATGTTGATGTGCGGGAGCACGGTCCTGACGTCGGGGCCGTGGTGGCTCGGGATAGTCACCGGATTTAAGACGATGGCATCGATTGGTCCGCGCTTGATGTCGTTCGGGTCGCCGCCGCGGCGGACCATCACCGCCCGGACCTTCTCGACGCCGAATGCCTGGTCGAGCGCGTGGATGACGCGGACGAGGCCGGTGGTGTTGCAGGAGACGACGCGGGCGGATTGTTTGCCGATGGCTTCCTTGTAGTTCGCGTGGGCGTTGAAGGAGATCTCAGCGACGTCTGCGTCCTCGCCGCCCTGGAAGATAGCCTTCTTCTTGTAGAGCTCGTAGATCGGCCTGTTCTTCGCCCCGACACCGCCCGGCGTGGCGTCGACGACGATGTCGGCCTTCTTGATCATCTCCTCGACGTCGCCGGCGACCGGGATACCCGCCTTCTCAAAGGACTCACGCTTTTCGATGTCGGCTATGTAGAGAGGAAACCCACGCTCCTTTGCAATGTATGCCTCTGCACTGACACTGGTCTTGGATACCCCGATCACTTCCATATCGGGCTGAGCGGCGACTGCATCGGCCACCCTTTTTCCGATGGTGCCGTACCCGTTGATGGCTACTTTGATCATGTATGATGGAATACAGAACAAAACCTGATAAAGGTTGCTGAAAATACCTTTGGGAACTCTGCAATTTGAAGTGAATCAGATTTAAAGCCTTTTTGGCGGGTGTTAACCGATATAATCGGGTCTCAGACCGGGAAAACCGCTACATGCATTCCGGATCAACGGATGAATGGTATGGCCGCACGATTGATACTGCCTGGTGTTCTCGCTCTCTGTGTTGCGGTGGCGGCACTGGCGGCCGGATGCACCGGACCGCAGGTCCCGCCCACCGGCCATGCTGCACCGACCGAGCAGCCGGTTCAGGTCCCGACAGGGGAAGCCGGCCCGTTCTCCGAGAAAGCTTTCGCCGGCGAGGACCGGGTCATCGTCCGCTACGCCCCGCAGAGCGATGAGCCGACCACGTACCACGTCTCGTACGAGGTTCCCAGGAACAGCATCACCAGCCAGCGGGCTAAGGGCCGGCTCTACGAAAATATCGCAAAAACCAATCCAATCACCGTTGCCATCGCCCGGGACCCGGGTGAGACGGTTGCGATCGATGCCACGATACGGTACGCCAATGGCACGGTTGTCTGGGAGAGCAGCGCCGCCTGCGGGTCGGTCGTCATTCAGGAACGGTAGGGAGACGTATCTGGGAGCATGCCTTCGGCAGTGATGATATACAGGAACAGGATCGTATGCGGCTGCCGATGCTCGCGGTCTGATCGTCCGTGGGGTTTATCTGCAGGAAGTAGCCATGGAGATGTGCTCCATGTCGTCGCATCTCGTGGAGAAACGGGAAGAACTATGATCGAGAGACCGTACCGGAATGGAAGATGTCGAGGAGACCCGTGTATGAACGTTCAGCCCACACTTGCGACAGCGCGGCTGCTCCTCCGGCCGATGACGTTTGCCGATGCTCCGGAGGTGCAGCGTCTTGCGGGTGAGTATGCTATCGCGGCGAACGCCCTCGACATTCCCTATCCCTACCCCCCAGGTGCGGCTGAGGCATGGATAGCCGGGCACGAGGAGGGATTTTTACTCGGGGAGATCGCGGTCTTTGGCGTTGTACTGGCCGGTGAAGACAGGCTCATCGGTGCGATCGGGCTCATGCACATTGACCGGCGGCACCAGCGCGGCGAGCTTGGCTACTGGATCGGGAAGCCCTACTGGAATCGGGGATATGCTACCGAGGCCGCATCGGCGATCATTGCATATGGGTTTGCGGGCCTTGGGCTGAACCGTATCTACGCCACCCATTTTATCCGCAACCCGGCGTCGGGGAGGGTGCTTGAGAAGTGCGGGCTGGTCTGTGAAGGCCGCCTCCGCCAGCATGTGAAGAAATGGGAAGTTTTTGAGGATGTAGCGATATACGGCATCGTCCGGGAGGACTACCGTGCCCGGGGCGGTGCCCCGGATCAGCGGTTCCGCCGGACATAGACAGCGTAACCCCGCTTTCCTCCTTCCGTATGGGTCGGGGCGACCCTGACCTCACTGCCCCGGGCCTCCAGCAGGTGTGCGTAACTGCGTGCAGCCTGCTGTGTCGGAAAAAGCCGTTCGGCATAGAAGGGTTCGCCGTCGAAGAGTCGCCGCTGCCGGATCTTTGTCCAGGACGCCTCACCTCTCCGCATGTCCATGCTGATGTACTCGCTCGATCATGCGCAATAAGCCTTTATCTTTTCATCCTGGAGATCTCCCGGCCGCTCACCCTCCGTGTCCCATCCGGACGGCACCGAGGGAGTGGGGCATGGGTAAATGCTATATACTCTCATCAATATTTCAGGGTCGAGAGGTGAGGTGATGGCAAAGGTCTGTGAGACGTGCGGAGAGCCGCTCCGGTCGGAGGGGGTCGAGTACTGCCAGAGCTGCGGGGCGAGCGTTCCGGGCAGTTATCTGCGGAGGGATAAGAATCCCTGGACGGCGCTCTTCCTCTCGGTCTTCTTCGACGGTGCCGGGCAGGTCTACAACGGCCAGCTCGCAAAAGGGCTTGCCATCCTCTTCGGGACGATCGCCGGGCTCTTTCTCTTCGTCGTGCCCGGGGTGGTCGTCTGGCTCTACGGCATCTATGATGCCTACAGGACGGCGACGCGAATGAATGCCGGCGCAGTGACGTTCCGGGAGCTGCGGCGGCGGGATATGGTCATCTTCATTGCGATCTGGCTTGTTGCGTTCATGCTGCTCTTCATCTTTGTGACATCGCTCGGGAACGCCCTTCTCGGCCTGCCGCAGCAGGGTTTTCCGCTGACGGGGGAGCCGTCCCTTCTGCAGGAGCCGTGAGAGGACGCCCCCTTCCCGTCCTGAATAAAGGACGGATCAGGGCTCTTTTTTGATGGTACCAGACGTTTCAGACGGCGGATCTGGATGTTGAGAACAGCCTGAGCATCTTGCCCTGCTCCCTGAAGCGCGGCAGGATCGCGAAAGTGATTTTTCCCATGGATTCCACCCGGATTCCGGGTACATAAGCGGTGCCTGACGCGTTGTGCGCAGGAAAACCCTGTGTGAAAAAGAGGTGTTTTTCGGGTTACCGCTTCATCAAAAAGAATGCGGCGGCCGCGACGGCGATGACGGCGATCACAGCGATGAGAACGGCGAGCATCGGGAGTTCTTCTGCGCCCGTTTCTGCCGGGGCGGTGGTCGGGACGCCGGTCGCTGCTGTGGTGGGAACAGCCCCGGCCGCTTCGGTGAAGAGGAGGGCGTAGACGCTGAAGTGCGTGATCCGGGCGGTCACGGTT
>NZ_VCYH01000005.1 GCF_030464345.1 Methanoculleus frigidifontis
AGAGAACCCAATGCCGAGCCCTTCAGGGCGGTAGCCCTCGATGTAGCCGAAGCCGGAGGCCAGAGCGCTTCCGGAGACGTTGTTCTGCGTCATCGTGGAGAGGGCGCGGTCATGGATGCCGAGGCCGGTGGCTCCGATAAGAATCATGGCTTCGGCGTTCTCGAGGAGTTCCTCGGTCTCGGCGACGACCGTGCCGGTGGCAATACCCTCCGCGAAGACGACGTTGTTCTCGACAGTGGCGTGGTTGGTCACGATTCCTTGAGCATTTGCAATTGCTATAGTCTGGCTCATCACTTCCAGAGCGCCCATCTCAGTCGCGACGGCGGTGGCATTATCCACCCGGGCGAGGACGTCGACGCTGTTGTCGGCGATCGATGCCCGGGGTGCGCGGATGCCGATGCCGGCAGCCCTGCCGTTCACGAGCGTTCCGACATCACCGGCGATTCCTTCTGCTTCTGCAGTCGGTGCCAGGAGAGAGAGAGCCTTCACGGTGTTGCCGGAGATATCGTTATCGCCATTTTTCTCCGCATCGAGCGCTATGATCCCGACCGCACGGGTGACCATGCGCGAGAGAGCAAAGTTAGCCTCGCCCGGGATCTCCCCGACAGCGACGGTTTCGGATTCGCCGACCGCATAGACGTCGACGGTGTTATCGGAGATATCGTTCTCATCGGCGAGGCCGACGATACCCCGTGCGGTGATCCGGAACTGCGAGCTGCTCATTGCACTTTCGGCGTGCACCTCTCCCTCACCGGAGATTGCCCCAATGAAACCGGCTGATTCCACCGTGACGGTATTCCCGCAGATATCTGCGGAGTAACCGCCGGGGCCGATGATACCGAAGCCCTGTGCAACGCCGGCCGCGGATGCCATCGCATCCTCGCTGATGACCTCGTACATCGCGATACCCGCGATCATGGAGGCAATCTCCACATCGACGGTGTTGTCGTAGATCTCGGCATCACCATCGGTGTCGGCATAGATACCGGCCGCTGCCGCGGTCGTGCGCGTGCGGGCGAATGCGGTCTCGTTCAGGCCGACCCAGACTGCCTCCGCGTACGTGCCCTCCTCGTCGAGGGATGCCGCAAACGCGTTCATCTCCGTTTCGTCCTCGGCCGTCTCGTCGTCGAGGAGGCCAATCAGGCCGCCACCCTCAGCACCTGACGCAATGGCGACTGCGATCGTTTCCTGAGCGCTCTCGACCGCGACGCAGTTCCCGGAGATCTCCGTATCCTCTGCGTCACAGAGCACTATGCCGAAGACTTCACTGAAGAGGCCGGTGTAGGCGACGCTGGCGTTCTCGCCGATCCCGATCGCCACCGCTCCTGTGCCTAAACCGGCATCGATGACGTTTTCGGAGGCGATGGCATCGTCTGAATCCTCGATCAGCATGCCCACCGACCAGATGCCGCCATAGACCTCGCTCACGTTCTCGGTGCCGTCCACCGACATGAGGAGCATTTCGACGGCGATATCGTTCTCGAGGATCCATACTTCGTCGCTCTCATCGATGTGGAGACCGGTCGCTCCGGCCCATCCCTCGACGATTTCGCCGGCGATGTCGGCATACACCGCTGCGGCGGTCGCGGAGATTCCGGAGTCTTCCAGCCTGAAGATAAGCCCGCTCTCCGCGGTCAGGACCTCAACGTCGATGGTAACGTCGTTCCCGGCGACCTGCGACTGGTAGCATTCATCGACGAGAATGCCCTCGATACCGGCATCAACCTCGCTGACACCTTCGCCACCGATCCTCGCAGTATAGGTGACGTTGTTGTCGAGTATCTGCGCCTTTTCGGAGTCGTACGCAAGGATGCCGTAGGTTTCTTCGGTACAGTTGGCGGCGATGGCGATCTTCACCGTGTTCTCAAGAACCCGGCCTTTCAGGGCGTCGTAGAGTTCGATACCCCATGGTTCCGCATCCTCTGCGGTCACAATCGATGTGATGGTGTTGCCTTCGACGAGGGCAAGCGCACCCCCCACCCATATTCCGTCGCCGTAGGCGTAGTCGGTGGCGTTGGCCTCGACGTCAATGATGTTGTCCAGGATCCCGACGGATTCGCCACTGGCCTTGATGCCGAGGGGGTATGCGTCGTAGAAGACGTCCTCGCCGGGCTCGCCGAGACACCTCGCAGCGACCCCGATCACGTTCCCATCAACCAGCACATCGGTTCCGTTCACGACGATACCGGTGGGATCGAGATACTCGTAGTCTGTCTCCTCATCAAGAGCACTGACTTCGTCCTGCCGGGCGCCTGCGCCCCACGGGACGGTCTGGAGAGCGTTCAAAGCCCCGGCATCCATGGCCGGGACGTATTCGGCATCGACAATGACCGTGTTATCCGAGACTTCGGCGTAATCCACGTTCCAGACGACAATGCCCGCCTCTGCGGGAAGATCGCTCTCCACGGTGACGGTGTTCTCCGCTACGACGTGATCGGCGCCTCCGTTGAGGTAGATGCCGGCCGGGGGCGCGGCTGTGGTTATGCCGGAGACGACGGTGACGGTGGTATCCCGGATCTCCACACCGTCGACCAGATTGCTGGCAATCCCGTAGGTCGTGGCATTGGTCACGGTGAAACCTTCGATGGAGACGTCGTCCGCACAGATGAGAATCCCGACGCCCCAGTACATAGCGTCGATGACGGCGTCGTCGTCGGTCACGAGTGAGACGGCCTGGCTGACGTTCAGGTGGCCGTTGTACGTCCCACCGTCGACGATGACCGTGCCGCCTTCGGCGATGGCTTCGAGCGCCGGTTGAATACTCGAGAAGTTCAGGACGCCGTAGTCGGGCGTCGTTTCGTCATACGTTGCATTCACCCGGACGGTGTCCGGGAGCGCCCCTTCCGCCGCTGCCGCAGGCGCTGTCAGCAGTCCGAGGAGGATCAGGGTGAAAAGCGACCATACAAGGAGATGTATGGGTGAAAATTCCTTTTTCAGTGTGCAGTTCATAAAAATCACCGGTTCTGGTGAGCTCTATGCGAAACATGATGCGTCACCGTATTTAAAAAAACCGAAATGAATTTCCGGCTCCTGGCCGGCAAAAAGAAAAAATCTGCTGAATTTATCCTAAAAAGTGAAGATCATTGATGCCCCTCCCGTGCCGGGATCTGCAGCCTCGCTCACTTTCTGCTCCAGTACTGCCGTGCCTTCTCTTCCATCTCTTCGAGCCGGTCATAGTAGTCAGGAAACTCGTTGAGGTGAGCAAGAGCAGTCTTGCCGGTGATCGGCAGATCGTCGTCCGTGACGTTCGTCGCCGGGTCGTGGAGACCGTGCTCGAGCTCGACCTCCATGCCCCGCCGGAGCTGCTCGACATCGAACTTCTCCCAGGTCAGGCCGAGCTCTTCGCCGACCTCCTGTGCCTCTTCTGCGGTGATCTCTCGGTGTGCCATGGGTCGTTCTCCTCCGATCGCCCCATGGCTCCGGAGCATATGATATTACCGGAAGCGATCGGCGGGGTGTTTGGGAAACCTGATGTGGTCGCTTTGCATATCCCTAATCGAGGTTGATGCAAATGGCTGAATCGGTCTCTCTCAGAGACGCCATGGCGGCGGCGGAGGTCTCGCGGAAGGAGGGGAGGAAGAACCCGGCGATGGCTGCAGGCCTCTCCCTCCTCTTCAACGGTCTTGGGCAGGCGTACAACGGCCAGTTCGGAAAAGGCGTGCTGGTGCTGCTCGGCAGTCTCCTCGGCCTCTTTGTTCTGATCGTCCCCGGCGTTGTGGTCTGGCTCTGGGGCGGCTACGATGCCTACCGGACGGCGAAGGGAATGAACGAGGGCACCGTTCCCTATCGGGCGACGAGCATGCTGACGATCATCGTGTTTGTGATTGTCTGGGCGGTGGTCATCTTCGGGTTCTCGGCGGCGGCAGCGATGATGCTGGTGGCGATGGGGCTGCAGGGGATGGTGTGACCCGCGATGGGTTCGTCCGCAACCCTTGAGCTCATCCCAATATTTTCCAGATCATCATTACACATGCCAGATGGATCAAGCCAAGGAATGAGTGTTCATAGCGTTCATATCTTGGAGTAACTTTCTTGAATGCCTCTATCCAGCTAAAGAACCGCTCAATGGCGCTGCGCTTCTTATAGAGTTCCGGATCGAACCTTCGCGGCCTTCCTCGTTTCGAGTGTTTCCGGGATCTGCGATTGACCGGGATGTTGCTCTTGATCCTTCTATTCCGGTTGTACTGACGGATCTCGCGGGAATCATAGGCTGGATCTGCAGAGATGATCGCCGGGTGATCCCGAACATCCGGAATTGTAAATGCATTAAGGGTTGGTTCGTAGAGCTGGGAATCATGGACATTTGCCGGGTAAACAGTGCAGGCGAGCGGGAGGCCATTCCGATCGACCAGAGCAATCAGTTTGTTTCCTTTTACTTTCTTATAGCCATCATAGCCGATGGATCCCCTTTTTTAGCCGATATGTCCTTGGTATCGGTAGAACAATGCGTGAG
This sequence comes from Methanoculleus frigidifontis, assembly GCF_030464345.1. Taxonomy (GTDB): domain Archaea; phylum Halobacteriota; class Methanomicrobia; order Methanomicrobiales; family Methanoculleaceae; genus Methanoculleus_A; species Methanoculleus_A frigidifontis. The sequence goes on from NZ_VCYH01000005.1 coordinate 4,454, forward strand.
ATCGATTTTCCGGATCTCATACCCGGACTGAAGAAGGTCGAGAAAGATCGCTTGGTATACTCCCTTCTCACAGAGTTCGAGGTGATACCGATGTACCGTCGATTTCGTGCCATATTTCTCCGGAACGTCGTGCCAGGTGCATCCGGTGGTCAGGACGTACAGGATGCCGTTGAACAACCCGCGGGGGTCACACCGAGGACGGCCGATGTGCGGCTTTGTTGGAGGAAGGTATTTCCGGATGATTTCCCAGAGATCATCGTCGATTTCACGGAAGACCATGATCCTGATTTTTATCTTAGACGCCTTATAATTTTAGGACGACCTCCTTATCCGTCTCCCCTCCTACCCGGCGCCCATGCAGAGGGAAACGATCGAGTCCGCCGGCTTTGCGTCGGTCGGCTACGACCGGGAGACCGAAATTCTCCGGATTGAGTTTGCGGGCGGGGGTGTCTACGAGTACGTCGGGGTGCCGCCCGAGGTCTATGAGGGGCTGCTCTCAGCGGAATCGCCGGGCTGGTTCTTCCGCGAGTTCATCCGCGAGCGGTACCCCTCCGAAAAGATCCGCTGATCGGGGAACCGTAACACATATACTCTCCCGGAACCCTGCCGGCAGGCATGCAGACCACAGCCGTCACATCGGGAAAGATCGTCTCGGCCGCGTACGACCGGGACAGCTGTTCGCTTGACATCCACTTCGGAAACGGGGAGATCTTCCGCTACTATGGTGTTCCGCCGGTTGTTTACAAAGACCTGATGGAGGCAGCGTCGCCGATGGGGTACTTCGGGGATGCCATCGAGGGGCGGTACTCCTTCACCCGGATCACGCGGTGACGGCGGAGAACGGCGCAACTCGTATCGCCCCCGGGAGTATTATCCGCGCCATGGATCGCAGACCGCTACAGTCCGGGCTTCTCCGGTCGGCAGGCTACGACCGGGGCAGCAGAGCGCTTGAGATCGAGTTTGCGGACGGGAGGGTCGTCCAGTACTACAACGTCGACTCCGCGGTCTACCGGAACCGGATCGAGGCAGCGACGCCGGAGGCGTTCTTCCACGAGGTGATCGAAGGGAGCTTCCCTTCGGCACCGGTGAAGGAGGCGTACCGGTAGTCGCGGCGGGCACCGAAACCGGCAAGACCTCTCCCGGCGAAAGGTCTCCATACGTCTATCGGAGTCTGCGCCATGCCGCCCGAAGATCGATGCCCCTGTATCCGTTTCGCCTGCCCCGACATTCCGGCGCTCCGGGCGGAGGGTTGCCTGCCCGTGGATATGCACATCCATACGGAGCACTCCGACGGCAGGCCACGGGTGGCCGCCCTGCTCCGGGCCTGCAGTCGCCTCGGCATCGGCGTTGCGATCACCGACCACAACCAGGTGGGCGGCGTCGAGGAGGCGGTGCGGCTTTCCCGGGACTACCTGGGCGTCGTCGTCATTCCGGGAATGGAGGTCAGTGCCGCCGATGGGCCGCATATCCTTCTCTACTTCTCCGATACTGCAGAACTCCGGGAGTTTTACGACCGTCACGTCCGGGAGTACAAGCAGGAAAGCCCCTTTCTTGCGATCCGCCGGACCACGGAAGAGATCCTGGATGCCGCCGAGGGTACGGGCGCCGTCGTCGTCGCCGCCCACCCGTTCGGCTACGCCTTCTTCAACAAGGGTGTCTGCAAATGCATCGACCGGGGCTACCTCGACCCGTCCGTCCTCGACCGGTTCGACGGGATTGAGGCGATATGCGGAAATATGGCGCATCCCCTGAATGAGAAGGCTGTCTCTCTCGCGCTGCAGCGGCGGCTGCCCGCTACCGGGGGAACGGATGGGCACATCCTCCCCGACATTGGGGGTGTGGTTACGGCAGCGGAGGCCGAGGATGCGGACGGGTTTCTGGATGCAATCGTGCGAAAGCGTGCCTGCATCGTCGGGCGGGAGAAGAACTTCCTGCACAAAGGGGTGATGGGCGCCGCAATCCTCCCGAAGTACCTGCCGCACACGGTCCCGTCGCTCCGCATCCACTACGAGCAGAACATCCCCCGGCTTCGCCGGTTCGTCGACCGTTCCCGCCGGCAGCGGTCAGAGGATCGGTGAGAGGAGGCGGGAGACTGACTCTTTGACCTTCACCCACATCGGCCGTGCGGCGTAGTGGTCGGGCGTGATCTCGGTTGCGTGGGCGACATCCTCCTCGAAGAGCCGTAGCAGCTCGGTGGCGGTTTCCCGGCCGTAGATGAATGCGTTCGTCTCGAAGTTCAGCCGGAAACTCCGGACATCCCAGTTCGTGCTCCCGACCGAGACTGCCCGGCCGTCGACGACGATCGCCTTGCTGTGCAGAAATCCGGTGTTGTAGGTGAAGAACCGGACGCCGGCATCGATCAGGTTTCCGATGTACGAGTAGGTCGCCCAGTAAACGAAGGGGTGGTCGGGTTTGTCGGGTATCATCACCTGCACGTCGACGCCGGAGAGCGCGGCGATCCGGAGGGCATCGATGATGCTCACGTCGGGAATAAAGTAGGGCGTCTGGATGGCAATCGTCTCGCGGGCGCTGCCGATCAGATTCAGGAAGGCCTCTTTGATCTCGGTTCCCCGGGTGTCGGGGCCGCTTGAGACGATCTGGACGGCAGCATTCCCGGGTGCCGCCACCTCCGGGAAGTACTCCGTGGCGAGATTGAGGTCTTCGCCTGTTGCGTACTTCCAGTCCAGGGAGAACCGGAGCTGGAGCAGTCGTGCGGCAGGGCCGGCGATCTTCAGGTGCGTATCGCGCCAGTACCCGAAGTACGGGTCTCTGCCGAGGTACTCCTCCCCGACGTTCAGGCCGCCGATGTACCCGAATGCGCCGTCGATAACCGTGATCTTGCGGTGGTTGCGGTAGTTGATCCGGAGCGGGAGAAGGAGGAAGAAGGACGAGTAGAAGGGGGCGGCCTTCCCGCCGGCAGCGATGAGCGGGTCGAAGAAGTCACGGGGGAGGCAGATGGAGCCGACAGTATCGTAGAGGAGGCGGACTTCTACCCCTTCGCGTGCTTTCGCTGCCAGAGCCTCAACGAACCGTCTGCCGAGGTCGTCGTTCCGGATGATGTAGACCTCGATGTGAATGTGGTGGCGGGCGCCCGCTATCGCCGCAAAGAACGACTCGAACATCTCCTTGCCGCCGGCGAAGGCCTCTATCCGGTTCCCCTCGCTCAGGAACGCGTTGCTGCTCCTGATCAGCATGGCGATGAGACCCTGGAAGGCGGCGAGTTCCTCATCGAGCAGAGGCCCGGTATGGTCGATCTTTGGCGTGTGCCAGTCGCGGAGGCGCTGTTTGAGGGTGCGGTCGCTCTTTGCCTTTGCCGAAAACTCCCGCCGTCGGAAGTAACCCCGGCCGAAGATGATGTAGAGCACGAATCCGGCAGTAGGCAGGAGAAAGAGGATCAGCAGCCATGCCAGTGCGGCGGTCGGGTCTTCCCGCTCTGAAAAGACGATGACGACGGCGAAGACGGTATTGATGAGCAGGATAAAGAGGACCGGATCGACCATCGGATGCGCCGTATGCCGCACCACAGCATAAATCCTTGCAGCACCGTAAGGGGGTGGCCGCCGGGCGCATTACCGCAGAGTTTGCCCGCGCCTCTCACCTCTCCCGCTCCCTGCAGTACCTCTCGAAGTGTTCCGTGCATCCCCTGCCAGGCGGCGAATTTCTGAGATACTCCACAAAGAGCCTGAGACGTTCTGCGGTTTCGCTGCTCACATGGTGCTCGATCTGGCAGGCGTCTGCCTCTGCAATATCGTGATCCACGCCGAGCATCTCCAGGAACGATGCCACGATTCTGTGCTTTTTCTGCAGGTCGCAGGCCATCCGTCGCCCGGTAGGAGTCAGGATAGCGCCCGAGTAGGATTTGTACTCGATAAGACCGCCCTTCTCCAGTTTCCGGAGCATCTCGGTGACTGAAGGCGGTCTGACAGCGATCTCCTGGGCGATCATCCCGGTCTGCGCCCGTCCCTCTCTTCTCTCGAGCGCATCGATCGTCTCGATATACTCTTCAACGGTTTTTTTTCTCACAGTCCGCCTCCGAAAAACCCTGCCAGCACCATGTGCATCAGCCCGCCGACGAGCAATGCCGTTCCGGTCATGACGGCAGCCGAAAGGAGCATGTCTCTCAGGCCGAGCTCGCGGAGGAGCACCGCGAACGTGGCAATGCAGGGGAAGTACATTGTCAGCATCGTCACCGCGATCACAAGCTGGACCGGCGTCATGCCCAGGGGGACGAGCATTCCGACCGCCAGGTCTTTGCGCAGGATGCCGACCAGGAGCGCGGTCGTCGCCTCTGCCGGCAGCCCGAGCCATCCTTCCATCAGCGGGGCAAGCAGGGTGCCCAGCGCATCCAGAATGCCTGCGGTGTAGAGCAGGTTGACGATCAGGATGCCGAGAAAGAGGTACGGGACGGCTTCCATGATAAACCCGCGCACCCGCATCCAGGTCTTCTTCAGGGTAAACCGGGCGCCCGGCATCCGGTACGGCGGGATCTCGAGGAAGATCTCCGGGCATTCACCGCCGATGAACCGGTTCAGCACAAGGCCCGCCGTCAGGTAGACGATCGCGAGCGTGAGGAAGACCGCCGCCACGTACTGCATCCCGAAGGATCCGAGCACTCCGACGATCATCGCGATCTGGGCCATGCACGGGATGGAGATCCCAAGCAGGGTCGCGGCGATGAACCGCTGCTTCCGCGTCTCGAGCACCCGCGTCGCGAGGACGCCCGGGACGTTGCACCCGAGCCCGAGGAAGAGCGGGATGATCCCGTAGCCGTGCATCCCGAGCCGGTGGAAGAAGGTGTCGGTCAGCGTCGCGAGCCTCGGGAGGTAGCCGGAGTCCTCCATGATCGAGAGCGTGAGATAAAATGCGACGATGTATGGCAGCACCATCGCAAAGGGGACGTAGAGGCCGGTCGTCAGCAGCCCCATCGATTCGACGTAGTCGATCCCGCCGTCCGTGATCTGCCCGATCAGGATGTCGTGCAGGAGGCCCGGCCCCAGCATATCGGAGAGGTACAGGACGAAAGGGGTGTAGAGTTCGAAGAGCGGTTCGAAGATGTACTGGATAAGGCTCTCGCCGATCAGCCGCACCACCCAGAAAGCGGCGGCAATCACTCCTATGGCAATGATCAGGCCGCTCACCGGCCTGACACTCGCCTCCGCGAGCCGGTCGCGGAAGGTGGGGTGCCGGTGGGTGATCGTCTGCACCGCATCCGTGATCCGGCCGACGGTCTTCCAGCGCTCCTCCGCGTCCATGGGTGCGACGGTGCTGGTCGGCCGCGCCTCGTCGAGCCTGCCGATGAGGTCGCTGATCCCCTGCCCGGAGAGCCCGACCGTTGGTACGACCGGCACACCCAGCAGGCGCTCGAGGCTCCCGACGTCAATGTCGATCCCCTGGTGAACCGCCTCGTCCCAGAGATTGAGTGCGACGATGGTCGGTTTCCCGGTCTCAAGCACCTCGAGCGTCAGGAAGAGGTTCCGTTCCAGGTTGGTCGCGTCGACGACGTTGATCACCAGGTCGGCCGTCCCGACCATCTCGGCTGCTATCTCCTCGGCGGCGTTGGAGGGCTGAAGAGAGTAGGTTCCGGGAGCGTCGACGAGCTCGGTGGCCGCCCCGCCGATGTGCATGGTGCCCCGGGAATAATCCACGGTGGTGCCCGGATAGTTCGAGGTGATGACGTGTGCCCCGGTCAGCCGTGAAAACATCCCGCTCTTGCCGACGTTCGGGTTACCCATCAGGACGATGCGCTTCATGCCTGCACGTCCACCAGAACCCTGCGAGCCATTCCTCGCCCGAGTGTCACTGCACGGCCGTCTACGCTCACGACGACCGGGCCGCCGAAGGGGTGGCGGGCAACTACTGTCAGTATCTTTCCTTCGCGGATGCCGATGGTTCGGAGTTTCCAGGCGAAGCCCTGGGATCCGGTAAATCCGGCGACTGCCGCTCGTGTGCCTGCCTGCAGGGTGATCAGTTCGGTTGTCATATGCATCCTTTTAGGTTTGCCTAAATGATCGGTCGGCGGCGGAGGGATTAATGATTTCGGTATACCTAAAAATCCGTGACGCCGGCATGCCGGTTTTTTACCCTCCCGAAGGCCGTCATTGATGGAGCGCAGAAGATGCACGGATCGCCGCCGGGACCGGACCGGCCGATCGACCGCCCGCGTACCGGAATGGGGGAGATGGGGTAACCTTTAGGTATTGGGCGAACCAGGCTTATCGACAGGAACGCCGGTGAACGGGGAGGAAGAAATGCCGAATTTCATAGCGGTCGATCTCGGGGGGACGAACATCCGTGCCGGCATCGTCACGGATGCGGGGACTGTTCTGGAACACACAGCCGCCCCGACACCCGTCACCGGGCGGTCGGGGGCGGTTATCACCGATGCGATCGCCCGGCTCATCGATGATCTGCAGGGGAGTCCCGCAGCTGCGGCAGTAGCGGCCATCGGTATCAGTTCGGCAGGTCCTCTCGACCCTGAGCGGGGAGCGGTGATCCGTTCGCCGAACATTGCCTTTCCTGAAGTGGATCTCGTAGAACCGCTCACCGAGCAGTTCGGGCTGCCGGTCTTCCTCGTCAACGACGCCCGGGCGGGTCTGCTCGGCGAGCGATGGGTCGGTGCCGCCCGGGGGTATGCGAACATCGTCTACATCACCATGTCCACCGGTATCGGCGGGGGTGCGATCGTCGGCGGCCGCCTGCTCTTGGGAAGAAACGGCAACGCCGGCGAGGTCGGGCACCTCTTCGTCGACAACCGCTACGATCAGCTCTGCGGGTGCGGGTACCACGGCCACTGGGAGGCGTACGGCTCCGGTCGGTTCATGCCCCGGTTCTTCACTGTCTGGCAGGAGAGCGAGGGGATCGGTGATGCCGGGTTTGCGGCAGACACCCCCGCGGCGATCTTCGCCGCCGCCCGGGCAGGAGAACCTGTCGCCCTCGCGTTCATGGAGGCGCTCGGCCGGGTGAATGCCCGGGGAATCTCGAACGTCATCGCCGCCTATAATCCCGAGATAATCGTCTTAGACGGGCCTATCGCCCGCCACAACGGCGATCTCGTGATGGAGCACCTGCTACCGTTCGTCGACCGATACCTGGCACTGCCCCGCCTGGTCATCAGCAGCCTCGCCGGCCGGGCGCCGCTCCTCGGTGCTGCAGCGTACGCACGGGAGCGCCTCTGATGCGGGAGTCTGCGGCGGCAGCCGTCGAGAAGCGCCGCTCCCGGTTCTATGCCCATCTCTACGAGATCGAGGGTACGGACGATCTCAAAATCATTCTTGAGCAGCACCGGCGGTGCTACCGGAAGGCAACCCACCACTGCGCTGCTCTCCGTATCGCCGGCATGGAGGAGTTCCGGAGCGATCGCGAGGTCGGCCAGCCCGGCCGTGTGCTCCTGGACGTGCTCCGGCGGCATGCCCTCGACCGGCATGCGCTGGTCGTCTCGCGGATCTTCGGGGGCGTCAAACTCGGCCCGGGCGGTGTTGCCCGGGCGTTCCGGGACGCGGGTGAGCTGGCGGCGGCGGCAGAGCGGGAACGTTAATATCCCCCGTTGTCATCATATCTGATGGTGCAGCCGGCGATGCAGGAGATCGGCAGGCTCGATCTCTCGACGAAGAGAAACCTGATTCTTCTCCAGGTGGCGGGGTTCATCGTCCTTCTGGCCGCGGGATTCCTTGCTCTGCAGGCGGCGATCCTGCTCCGGCCCGATATTCCCGCCGAGGCTTCGTTTACCCTCTCCGGCTCCGAAGGACTGGCCGCCATCGCCGCCGCGCTTGCCGTCCTTATCGGGGCGACGACGGTTCTGGTGGCGGTGCACGAAGGGGTGCATGCCCTGTTCTTCTGGCTTGTTACGGGGAAACGTCCTTATTTCGGGGTTACCGGGTTTTACGCATACGTCGGCGCACCGCCCGGCGTCGCAATCACGCGGAACCGGTACCTGGGAATTGCGCTTGCACCGCTGCTCGTCGTCACCCTCGCCGGGCTTCTCCTGCTCCCTGCGGTTCCCCTCATCGCCCTGCCGCCGCTCCTGCTTCTCCTGATCCTGAACGCGGCCGGATCGGTCGGAGATCTTATTGCGTCCTGCTGGCTGCTCCGGTATCCCCCGTCCGTCCTCGTCGGCGACCAGGGGGTTGCCGTTGTCGTCATCCGGCCCGCCTGACGGACGTTCCCCTTCCTGGATCGGGATCGGCTCAGCGTTTCGGCTCCTCCCGCTCCATCACCTCACGGATCTTGCGCTCTTCCCACTCCTTGCCGAAGATCCGGTTCCCGACAAAGACGTCGAGCGCATGAAATACGAGACCGACACCCCAGAAGAGTGTTACCCAGTAGAACCAGAGGGCTCCCGGACTCGTGAGGAGGTTGATCGCCACGAGCAGGAGATTGATGGTAATATAGATCCCGAGGTGGGTGTAAAAGCCCCGAACATCTTCGACGTGCTTCCTCGCCCGGCGATACCGTTCCTCCTCATCCGCTGCCATCAACGTATCGTTGTCGCAGGTCGATATAAAGAGATGGGATCCGTTTCCGCTGGAATTACACTTTCGCACCCCGCAGAGCCCGGGTTTATGGGATCACGTGCCGATCCCCCTATCAGGATGGGTGATATGGTGCAGAAAGCAGGATTTGTTCAGCGGTATCGCTGCTATGTATACGACCGGCGGGGGTACCCCTGCCAGATTGTGGAGCTCACCCTCCACGGCGTCCGCTACGGAATCCGGGACGGCGAGGTCCGCCGGGCACTCGCAGGCAGGGGAGCCGCTCGTGTCGAGGCTCTCCGGCAGGACTGGCGGCAGTATCTGGACGGGACCGTGGGGCATGCACGCCGCTCGGGGAATGCCCGGGGGCTGGTCATAGAACTCGCGACCGGGACATGTTTCTCCGTCTCCGCCGAAAGCCTGCGGGAGGTGCTCGACAGGAGACGCGCCTACGCATCCGTCATCGAGATAGCACCCCGCCCTCCCCACGCCGATTCGACCCGGCAGCGGACCCTCGCCGGCATCGCCTGACCCGCAGAGATCTGCGCCGCCGTCCGGTGCCCCTCACGCCATGGGTGGGACCGGCATCGCCCGGCGTTGTGCGTCCATGATCATCCGGAAATCATCCTCGGGGATCGCACGCATGGCCTGGCCGCGGATATAGTCGGACCACTGCTGCTTATCCGCAACGAAACTGAGTTTCGGGATAAGCGGCTCTAACGAGATGGGAGGATCGAATACTGCGATCGGTCTCAATGCAACCCGATAAGGCAGTACTCCGTCGCCAAAATTCACCGGTCCGGGGAAGATACGTGCCGTGTCTCTGTAGACATCCGAGACAATCTCAAAGCAGGCGGCAACCGTCGGTGGCGATGCCGCTCTTCCGGCTCCCTGCTGGTCGACGTAGATGAGCAGGGTATCCCCGATCTCAGTCCGTACTATCCAGTTGAAAAAACGCATAGGAACGCCCCAGACGTTCTTTTGAAGAATAATCCTGGCGTTCTGGCCACTCGAGAATCCAAGCCAGCGGGTCATTGAGTCTGCACTGGCGGTGCAAGACTATAATGGTTTCGCGGGTACCGCCCGGCAGGGGATCACCCGCGGGACAGCGGCGCCCGGCCGTATGGATTGTCGTGTCCGGTCACCTGGAAAAAAGGAAGACTATATGAAGTATGATGCCCGTATAGTCTGGCCTGCCGCAGAGATGCGGTGTGTAGATTCCCGGGGTGTTCGCCTGCTGCAGCCGGCATGCGGGGAAGACCTTATGTACTGGTGTACCTATTGAGCCATCGGGAAAACTTCCGGTGGGATCGAGATGATGGACATACCAGTAAATCAGAACATACCGGCAGACCGTTTCTCCCACGTCCCTGAGCGCATCTACGGGCTCGTGGAACTCGCATATAATCTCTGGTGGAGCTGGCACTCCTCGGCAGCAGGACTCTTCAAGCAGCTCAACCGTGCGGAATGGAAGAACTGCCGCCAGAACCCGGTGAAGATGCTCCTTGAGATCCCTCCCCGGTTCCTGGAGCGTGCCGCCGAAGATCCGGACTATCTCCGGCGCTACGATCTCCTCTTCTTTCGGTTTCGGCACGACATGGATAGGAGGAACAGCTGGTTCTCGGAGAACTACCCGGAGCGGATGCCGCTTACCATCGCCTACTTCTCCTCGGAGTTCGGGGTGCACCATTCTCTCCCCCTCTATGCCGGAGGGCTCGGCATCCTTGCGGGAGACCATATCAAGGAGTCCAGCGATCTCGGTGTGCCCATGGTCGCCGTCGGTTTCCTGTACGCGGAAGGCTACGCACATCAGCACCTTCAGGCCGACGGATGGCAGAAGAATGTCGTGGAGGTCTTTAATCGCGATTCCGCTCCGATAACCCGGGTGATGGACGAGAACGGGAAACACCTCGTCGTACAGGTGCCCATCATCGAACCGCCGATCTATGTGGCGGTCTGGAAAGTTCAGGTCGGGAAAGTTCCGCTCATTCTTCTGGACACCCATATCGATGAGAACCTGCCGGAGAACCGAAGCATCTCTCACCGGCTGTATGAACACGACCTTGAGATGCGGCTCCGGCAGGAGCTGGTGCTCGGTATCGGCGGACGAAAGGTGCTCTCCGTCCTCGGGATCGAGTACTCGGCCATGCACCTCAACGAAGGCCATTCGGCATTCGCCCTGCTCGAACGGCTTCGGGAACGGGTATCGAGCGGGATGTCGTTTGAGGAGGCGAAAGAGCAGGTGCGCAACACCTCGATATTCACCACGCATACACCGGTTCCTGCAGGGCACGATGTCTTCCCGTTCGACCTGATGGACCGGTATTTCAGGAACTACGCTCCCTCGCTCGGGATCGACTGGGATACATTCCTTGGTTTCGGGAGATCGGCGCATGCCCCTGAAGCGGGTTTCAACATGGCCGCTTTTGCCCTCCGGATGACGCGGCACCACAATGGGGTTTCAGCAAAGCATGGTGAGGTTGCACGCCGGATGTGGCAGGGTCTCTGGCCGGGAACGCCGGTCGAGCAGGTTCCGATCGACCACATCACCAACGGGGTGCACATACCGACCTGGCTGAACCCCTGGATGGAGGCGCTCTTCGATAAATACCTTGATCCCGTCTACCCGACCTGGCGGGAGGATTACGATAACCGGCTTATCTGGAATCTCATCGACGAGATCCCGGACAAGGAGCTCTGGGACCTGCACCTCTGGCTGAAGGTGAAGTTCTTTGCCCGGATCCGGGAGCGGAAACGATTAAAATGGGCGGAGTTCCGGAACGAACCCCGCAACCTCGTTTCGGAAGGGCTGCTGCTCGATGCAAACGTCCTGACGATCGGATTTGCCCGCCGGTTCGCCGAGTACAAGCGTGCCGACCTCATCTTCGAAGACTTCGAACGGCTCGAGAGTATCGTCACCGATCGCTGGCGCCCGGTTCAGTTCGTCTTCGCCGGGAAGGCGCACCCGGTGGACGACTTCGGAAAAGAGATCCTCCGGCGGATCTACAAGTTCGCGGGGCTGCCGGACTTTGCCGGCCGGATAGCCTTCGTCGAGAACTACGGGGAAGAAGTTGCCCACCACCTGGTGCAGGGCGTCGACATCTGGCTCAACAATCCGGTGCCGCTGATGGAGGCGAGCGGGACGAGCGGTATGAAGGCCGCCATCAACGGCGTGCCGAACCTCTCCATCCTGGACGGTTGGTGGGTCGAGGGCTACAACGGGAGAAACGGCTGGGCGTTCGAGGGGCATCAGCCTTACGGTAAGAACCGGATGGCGGATGCAAACACCATCTACGATATCATCGAGAAGCAAGTGGCTCCGCTCTACTACACCCGCTCCATGGACGAGGTGCCCCTTGGGTGGGTGAAAGTCATGAAAGAGTCGATCAAGAGTTGTGTCTGGCAGTACTCGGCGCGCCGGATGGTGAAGGAGTATATCACGCGCTACTATCCGTCGGTCTGTATGTATGCAGGGGAACCCACCACCGGTGTGGTGCAGGTCTGCAGGCCGTAGCCCCCGGCTCTCTCCCCGGCAGATCCGGCCGGGATCCAGGCACGCGAGGTGATCCTGATAGAATCGGTTTTTCGGCGATACGGGCCTGTGGCGGGACTGCTCGTCGTACTGTTCCTTCTGCTGATCGCGTATCTCCTGGCCGGTGCAGGGGAGGCCGGCGGCCTCCCGCCCCTCGACGCCCCCCGGGTACTCATTCTGTTTGCCGTCGGGGTCTTTGCGGGAGTGCTCGGCGGTCTCCTCGGGGTTGGCGGAGCGACCATCATGCTGCCGATCATGTACTTTTATCTCGGATTTCCTGAGACAATCGCGATCGGGACCGGGCTCTTCGTGGTCATCTTTACTTCGCTTTCCGGAGCGTACGGTCACGTTTCCCGGAGAAATGCCGACCTCGCGGTCGCTAAGTGGCTTGCCCTCGGCGGCATCGCCGGGGTGATCGCCGGTTCGTGGCTCTTCACCCTGCTTGCGGGAGAGACCGGACTCCTCGGACTTATCCTGGGCATCGTCTTCCTCGTGCCGGCGATACAGATGATCCGGGAAGGGCTCTTTCAGAGGGAGCCCGCGCGGGGATATGCGGTCGGTGCCGACCGGCCGGCGTGGGCGGTTCCCGGATTCGGGCTCGTGGTCGGCGTGCTCACCGGGGTGACCGGCCTCGGGGGCGGGTATGCCCTGGTACCGGGGCTCATCTATATCTTCGGCGTTCCGGTCTACGTCACGATGGGGACGAGTCTTGCTGCACTGATTCCGATGGCGGTCATCGGCGGCGGGATAAAAGTGGTGCAGGGTTTTGTGGCGGTCGGCGCGGGGCTGATCCTGGCCCTGGGTTCGGTCCTCGGGGCGCAGATCGGTGCGGCCACCATCAGGCGCTTCTCCCCTGAAATCCTGAAGCTGATCTTCGGGCTCTACTTCGCATACGCGGCGATCCGGTTTATTGCAGAGTATTTCGGCGTTGCGCTGCCGTAGGTACGCGGGCGGAGAAGCGCCGGTAAAAATGACTAACCTTTTTTCCGATACGGCCAAACGCTACCGGATAAGGTGATTCTGCCTGACATCCCGGGCAATTCGTGATCGTCTCCCTCCATGGCTGAATGAACGGCTCTTCTTCCTCGGGCCCGCTCTTGTACTTGCCGTCGAAGTGAGCGGTGAGACGGGCATTACCGAACTGCTCGGAGCAGGTGCAGCCTACGGCTACGGGCTGATCGCGGTCATCGTCCTGACCCTGATCTTTAAGTACGCGTTCACGAGCGGGATCGCCAGGTATACGATATCGCAGGGCAGGCATATCTTCGACGGCCTCCGGGAGATTCCGGGCCCGAAGAACTGGGAAGTCATCTTCATCATGTTCATCTACCTGATGGAGACGATAGCCTTCGGCGGCATCGCCCTCGTCGCGGCGGCGATGCTGACCGGGCTCATGCCAGGGCTCCCGACGCGGGAAGTAGTCGCGGTCTTTGGTGTCGTTCTGATTGTCTTTCTCCTCTGGAAAGACTCGTACGAGAGGTTCGAGCACATCCTCACCATAATGGGGTGCGTGCTCATCTTCGGTATCCTCTACAGCCTTTTTGCCATCGATCTTCCGAACAGTGGAGAGGTTGTCCACGGCTTTGCATGCATCCTCGAGCATCAGTCGCTGATCACCATCATGGCGCTGATGGGAGCCGTGGGATCGGGTCTCAACCTGCTGCTCTATTCGGTCTGGCTGCACGAGAAGATCGGCGACCGGCATGGAGAATCGTACTTCAGGGCGCATATGCGGAGCGTCAATCTCAATCTCGTCCTGGTCTTCATCATCGTCGGGATCTTTGCATTCGCGTTCATCGCGATGGGGTATGCCGGGCTGCACGGCCACGGCGCGGATCACCACAGCCTCGAGGAGATTCTCGGCGGGATCCTCCATATTTTAGACGACCTCCCGTACGGTGCCAGCGTCTTTCTGATTACCGGTTTCTTCACCCTCTTTGGTGCCACAATGAGCGGCATGGACGGCCGTGCCCGCGCGATCGCCGCGATCCTCCGGTCGACCACCACCGTCGGCCTCGACGAGAAGACCCTGTACCGGATCATCCTGCTCGCCTTTGCCGCAATCATGCTCTGCGTTGTCTTCTTCGGGCACCCGGTGGATGTGATCCATCACGTCGCGGCCGCGGCATCGATCATGTTCGCGGTCCTCGGGTTTCTGATCATCTACCTCGACTCCCGGCTGCCTGCCTACGCCCGCGGCTCGAGCAGGTGGCTTGCGGTCATGGGTATCGGGAGCATCGGCTTTCTTGGGGTCGCCCTCCTGCAGGAGGAGATGTACCTGACCTTCGGCATACCCCTGCTGGAGCGGCTTGCCGTCCTGGGGTGCGTCCTCTATTTCCTCCTCAAGACGAACCTTGTCCAGCGGGCGATAGCCGGATACCTGACGCCCGTCGACACCGCGATGGTCGTGGTGATCTTCTCCCTCTTCTCGATCTATGGAACGGTCCGCGGGATTCCGTTCGGCGATGTCATCATCAACTTCCGCGACCTCGGCCCCGTGATCGCCGGTCTGCTCGGCGGCCCCATCGCCGGGCTTCTCACCGGTCTGATCGGTGGAGCCTACCGCTACTCCCTCGGCGGGTGGACAGCGCTGGCCTGCTTTGCCGGCACCGTTGCTGCAGGCCTGATAGCCGGGTACTTCTCGAACCGCTGGGGCGCCTTCACCTACCTCCGGTTCATCTCTCTCGGTATCCTGGTGGAAGCGGTGCACCTGCTAATCCTCGTGCCGCTCCTCACCTATCCGGCACCCACTGCCGAGGTCATCGAGGTCATCAGGATGGTCTATCTCCCGATGACCGTCACCAACACGCTCGGGCTCATCTTTTTCCTTATGATGATACGAAACCAGGATGCGGCAGGTCCGTTCAGGGCGCTCGATCCTGCCGGAAGCCTCAGAAGGACGGTTCAGCATCTCAAGGCCGGCAGCTTTACCTGGAGCGAGACGGGAGGCGTTGTCATCCTCATTGGTCTGGCTCTGGCCTTTCTGGTGTCGGCCGTATCGGATCAGGAACGTATCACCATCGGCATCGTCTTGTTCGAACATATCGCCGTGATAGGCTTCGTCGCGTTTCTCCTGGCGCAGACAGGTCTGTTCCGGCGCCTCGCGCTGGGGAGGCCGGTGACGCAGGACATTCTCTGGATGGCGACGATCTTCGGTCTTGTCTCGGTATACGGGACGATGAGTGATGTTCAGATCGGGGAGTTCATCGTCACTTTCCGCGATCTTGGGCCCCTGCTTGCAGGGCTGCTCGGCGGCCCGGCCGCCGGTCTGCTGGCCGGCCTGCTCGGCGGCACCTACGCCCTCTTCTTTGATGATTCCACGACCATCGCCTCCGGGATCACGCCACTCATCGCCGGGCTTCTGGCCGGATACCTCTCCCGCCGCTGGAGGGGCAGGCAGACGTATCTCCGGCTAATCTTCCTTGGAGGTCTTGCAGCGTGCTTCTCTGTCTTCGTCCTCGCACCGTCTGCGGGTGGGTTCCTCGAGATCGCCGGAACGATGCTGATCCCGATGATCCTGGCGAATGCCGTCGGGCTTGTCGTCTTCTTTGCTATCCTGCGCGACAGGGGCATTGAAACAGTATTGAATGCGGGCAGTCCCTCCCCTGCGGGTGAAACCCCCCCTCCTCCTGAAGGCGTTCAGGATCTTTGATGCGGGGTGCCCCGGCTTCAGGTATCCGGCTTTCTGTGAGCACCACTGGAACGGACGCAGGCTGCATCGGCAGGTTCTATATGGGTGCATGGAGAAGCTCTGATCAAACTCGAACCGTCTGCGAGGAGCTCGGGGCATACCGGGAGGATCTCTCTGCAGGTATGTACGTCGTTGTCCGGCTATAGGGGGCTGCTGGCATCGGTTCGGCTGCGTCCGGTGTGCTTGCCGGCGCCGGGTGCTGAGGGGTGTTCTCATGCCTGCTGAGAAGAAGTGCATCATAGAAGAACTGGGCGAAGGCGATCTCCTGCTCCCTGGATTGGTGAACACCGCCCTTGTAGCAAATGACCGCATCAAATACTACTTCACTCTGCTCCAGACCGCCTGCGACCGGGCGGACCATCCGAACCGCGAGTTCCCCACCCTCCGGATGGAGCGGGAGAGCGCCGGGGTTGAGAACGCAGCACTTGACGATGTGGTCGCAGGGACACGGGTAAGCGGCATCGGGGTGTACTCCGTCCCTTGCGCCGGCGAGATCTTTGCTGCCGTCCGCGGGTACATGCAGGAGATGGCGCTTCCGGTTATCTCCCGGGGCGGACAGGGTGTGGAGGCGTTTGAAAGCAGGCTTTCCGCCCTGCTCGCAGAGCTGCCAAAATCCGATGCAGAACCGGTCGCCGGGAGCGTGATCTGGAGTATTACGTCCGGCGACCGGAGTGCGGGAGACAGCCTTCACCTCCTGGTCATGGATCTGCACAAGGAACTCAATGCCTTGCAGCGAAGCATTTCGCGGGAGAACATCGACGGGGCGCAGACGTACCTCCTGGGCGACGGTGACGCGGATCGCGTGGCGGTGTTCATGGCCGGCCTCAACCGCACCGCTCCCTTAAAGTTCGACCATCCCGGGCTCGGAACGACCGCCACCCGCACCGGCAGGAAACTCGTGCTCCAGAACGACATCGGTCTCACCGACGCGCACGTGCTGGTGATCACCGTCGAGGAGATGACGGTCACCATCACCTATACCGACGTGCATATGCCCCGCCTGCAGTTCTTCCACAGCCTCTTTGAGGCGTGGGATGTAGCCTGGGAGGACACGCTCTCCCGCAGGGGGAGCACGCGGCTGGAGGAGAACCTCTACCACCTCTCGGTCGGCAGATATACGGCACGGGACGAGTCCGATCTCCGGGCGTTCCTGATGCACCTCGGCTCCCGGCTCGTCTTTCTGATCGACTGGAACCGCGCTCGAAAAAGGCTGGGCAACTTCCTCCGGAACAAGGACGCCGTGACTGTGCTGAAGCGGGCAGCGGATAATGAATACGGGCATATGGCGTTCCTGAAGCTCGGCGGTGAACGGCTGATCTACGATGCGCTCGAGCTCGCGGCCGGGATGCCCCTGCGCTACGGCGAACCCCTGCACCAGATCCTCGGGCGTGAAAAGACGGTGGAATACCTCCAGTGGGTGCTCAGAACAGCATCTGTCGGCCTCTGCACCAACCGTTCTCTTCTCCTCGTTCAGGATGAGATTAAAGCCGAGCTGCTCGGATACTTCCGATCGGCGCGTGAAAAACTTTTGGAAGTCTGCGAGGAGCATGCAGTCCTCGCAGTGGAAGTGGCGACGGTTCTCCGCGACTCGCTGCTCGTGCTGCAGCGCGGCGGTGAGATCGATTTCATCTGCCGGAGTGCACAGCGGGCGAAACGCTGGGAACGAAGAGCCGATGAGTACGTGACGACGGTCAGATCCCTCTCCCGGCGGATCGAGGCTGCCGAGTTCTTCTTTGAACTGATCGGCGTGGCGGACGACGTGGTGGACTGCCTGGAAGAGGCCTGTTTCTTTGTAACCCTGGTGCCCTCCTTCACCCGATCGCCGGGTGTCTACGGGGAGCTCGGAAATCTGGCGGAGATTGCCCTGATGCAGGGGCAGGAGTTTGTGAAGGCGCTCATTGCGGTACAATGTGTCCATCGGGGAGGCGATCGCGAGGATATGCAGGTCTTCCTCGAAGCGGTCGATCGGATGGTCGGCCTGGAGCAGGAGTGCGACGAGGCGCTCCGGCAGGCGGAGAAGAGAATCCTTCTGGAGAGCACGGATTATCGCGAGATGCGGGTGGCTTTTGAGCTTGCTCGCACCATTGAAGAGTCCACCAACGCCTCCATGAAGGCCGCGTATATTCTCCGGGACAATATCCTGGAAGGGATGGGGAGGTAGGATGGCGATGGAAGACGATACACAACGACTGGCAACCTTCGGCTACGGCGTGCAGGAAGATCTTCCTGCATCTGTTTTCGGGAATAAAGCTGCCAATCTTGCCCGTATGGCCGCTCTTGGCATCCCGGTGCCGCCGGGATTTTCCCTGAACGTCTCGATATGCGAGGACTATTTCCGGAACGGCGAGACATTCCCATCCGACATCCCCCGGATTCTTGATGAAGGAGTCGCCTTCCTCGAACGTGCGACGGGGCAGAGCCTCGGGAGTCTCAGGCGGCCGCTTCTGGTCTCGGTCAGATCGGGTGCGCCGGTCTCTATGCCGGGTATGATGGAGACGCTCCTCAATGTGGGTCTCTCGCGCAGGACCATCCGAGGCCTCATCCTGCAGACAGGAAACCCCCGCTTTGCCTGGGACTCCTACCGGCGGCTGCTTGAAAACTTCGGGACGGTTGCCTGTGGCCAGGATCCGGCTCCTTACCGGTCTTTGCTTGCGGATACGCTGGCAGAGGAGGGTGTGCCGGACGAGGCTGAGCTGGATGCGGCCAGCCTCCGGAACCTCTGCGGCGAATACGAGCGTCACTACCTGGAGTCGACCGGTGGTGCTGCGTTCCCGGTAGACGTCCGGGCCCAGATATTGATGGCGGTTGCGGCCGTTATCCGATCCTGGATGAGCCCCCGCGCCGAGGCGTTCCGCCGGCTACATCCGATGGGAGATCTCCGCGGGACGGCGGTAGTGGTGCAGGCGATGGTCTTTGGAAACATGGGAGCGGACTCCGGAGCGGGAGTGGCGTTTACCAGGAATCCGTGGTCGGGTGAGAATGAATTCCTGCTTGACTTTAAGTTCGGAGCCCAGGGAGAAGACGTGGTCTCAGGAGAGCAGGCTGCGGTGAGCTGCCGGGAGTTTTCCGGGAGAATGCCTGCTGTCTACGAGAACCTTAGCCGGATTGGAAGGACACTGGAGATGCACTTTGGGGATATGCAGGATATTGAGTTCACCGTGCAGAAGGGCGTGCTGTATATTCTCCAGAGCCGCGCCGGAAAGCGAACGCCGCTCGCTGCACTACGGATCGCTGTGGAGGCATGCAACGAGGGGCTCCTGTCCCGGGATCAGGCGCTTGCACTCCTCGAGGGTCTCGATCTCGATGCGATCACGCTGCAGAAGGTGGTAGCGGATGAGCCATCGCTGGGCGCCGGCACCTCCGCCTCCACAGGTGTCGCGACGGGAAGCATCGTGTTTTCGAGCGACCGGGCGCAGCAGGCGTCGGCCGGCGGCCCGGTGATTCTGGTCAGGGAGACGGCATCCACGGACGATCTTCGCGGCATCAGCGCATCGGACGGCATCCTTGTTGCTCGTGGTGCCAGAACGTCTCATGCCGCAGTGGTTGCCCGGCAGATGGGAAAAATCTGTATTGTGAACTGCACAGGGCTTGCCATTGACGAGCGCCGCCGGCGGTGCACGCTCGGCGGCCATGAACTGCGGGAAGGTGACGTCATAACGCTGGACGGAGATACTGGTCTGATCTACCGCGGACGGGCAGGCATTCTCCATGAGCGGCCCGAGTCTCTTCTCGCAGCAGTCAGAGCCTGGACGGATAGCCGGAGGGGATAACCCTCTCCGTCATGGTTCCCGGGATTGGATGCACTCAACGGTCAGGCTTTTTCCGAACGTCTTTTTGAACGCACCTGTGTCGGACTGTACCGCCCAGTATTCAAGTGCACAGTCGCCGCGGCACTGGATCTGCAGACAGACCACGCCGTTCTGCGCGTTGACGAAACGGGCGTGCTGCACGAGTCCTGCATGCGTCCTGTCCAGGTGTTCCGCGTAGCGCAGCAGTGCCGAGAGAACCCTGACGGCACGCCGCGCCCGGTTGCCAAACGAAGTGATCAGAACGTCCTTTTTCCCGGGCACTCTCTTCCGGTGGTATCGGGCGATGAGGGCAAGCACCCCGGTCTCCCGCTGATCGAACCCGAGGAGGTCCGCATTCCGGATGATGTACTGGGAGTGGATCTGGTGCCCCTTAAAGGAGATGAACGACCCGATATCGTGGAGATATGCGGCATACTCAAGCATCTCACGCTCCCAGGCTCCGCATGTGTGGAGTTTCTGGTCGGCGGCGCTGTCGAAGAGCTCCAGGGCGAGCCGGGTTACCGTCAGCGCGTGCGCCTCATCGATCCCGCACGATCGGCCGAGCTGGATGACGCTCCGCTTCCTGACTGAGAGGGGCTCCGCGTGCGGGAACCCGTCCATCCGGGAGAGGTAGTCGACGAGCATACCGTCACGGAGACTGCGATCGCTGATACGGATCCCGGGAATTGCGAGCTCTTCCATCAGCACATCGAGAATGGCCGCACCGCCGATGATGATATCGGCCCTTTCGGCTACCATACCGGGTACACGCCGCCTTTTTTCGAGCGGCAGGGAGCAGAGATATGCCACGGTCTGCTGTAGGTCGGTGTGCGTGAGGACGAAATTGTCCTCCGCCTTCTCCGGATGATAGAGCAGTCGCGTAGTATCGGCAAGCGTCTGAATCGTCCCGGAACACCCATACGCGAGATCGAACCTTGCACCTTTCAGACGGCCCATGGCATGGATGCCTTCGCTTCTGATGTGCCTCTGGATTTCCTGGTAGTTCTCGGGCGGCACGACACCCGATTCGCTGCCGGAAGTAAAGAGGTTGGTCATTCGGATGGCACCCGCCTTCAGGCTCTCGAGGATCCGGTAGCGGTGCCGGTCGCCGACGCCCACCTCGGTGCTCCCGCCCCCGATGTCGATGAAGAGCATCGATTGATCACCGAGATCGATGCCGCTCGAAACGCCGAGATAGATCAGCCGCGCCTCTTCACGTCCTGAGATCACGCCGAACTCGATACCTGCCTCTTCTACGAGGCGCCGGAGCAGTTCGGATCGGTTCTTCGCCTCACGGGTTGCCGAGGTGGCGAACGCGACGATCTCGCTGGCACCGAAGCTGCGGGCGAGCTCTGCAAACTTCCTGCAGACAGTCACCGTTCTCTCGATCGCCTCGGGAAGAAGTTTCCCGTGTTCGAACTCACCGTCACCGAGCCGCACAAGCTCTTTTTGCTTTGTCAGGATCGTGTACGAGCTGTTCGGGTTCAGCCGCACGACGAGGATGCGGATCGAGTTTGTGCCGAGGTCGATGAACGCCACGATCTTTTCTACTGCACGATCTGCCATTCGATCACGATCTCCTGCGAAAAGGTCTCGCGGAAGAGGTCGCCTTTCTTCACTGCCGCGTCCCGCTCCGGCACTGCCGTCCGTGCCCCGGTGCAGGTGAGGACGGTCATTTTGCCGTCGCTGCGGCACCTGATATCCCGAACCGCCGAAGTATGACTGGCATCGAGCCCGTCGGCGATCCGGAGCAGTGCGGCGAGGGCTCTGACGCATGCACGCTCGCCGGGTTCGAGTGCGGCAAAGTGCGGGTGACGCATTGACGGGAGCGCCTTGCGGTGGTACCGGGCGACTGCGGCAACGATCCGGCGGGTTGCAGGGTCGAAGGGAAGCCGACTATTTTCCATAATAAGGCGGCACGAGTATTTATGATGACTCTTTCCCCCTGCCGACCATCCGATATCGTGGAGGAGGGCGGCATACTCGAGCCACCGGCGCTCCCGTTCGCCGAGCCGGTGCAGTGGTGCAAGTTCGTCGAAGAGGCGGAGCGCGAGAAACGCTACCTGCCGGGCGTGACCGGGATCGGGGTCATACGCCTCTGCGAGAGTTTCTGCTGCCTGCCGCTCTTCACGCCTGGTCGTTCTGTCCGTCTCTCTTCACCTCCGGTGCAGGCGTCACGCCGTATGCGGTTGCCTCTGCTCCCTGCTTGCCGTCGGCAATATCGTCGAAACTTCTTCCGGCTCTGATCATCCGGCCGAAGGTTTCAGGAAGCCCTTCGCGTGCGAGGGCGGTTGCTGCCGCTTCGACATCGTAGGGGACGCGGAGGTGGCAGACCGAAACCGGGTCGAGGTCGAGCAGGGCATAGCAGGCGCGGGAGTCGCCGTCGTCGGGGCGTCCGACACTCCCGGTGTTGATGAACCAGACGCCGTCGACTTCACGGACGAAGGGGCGGTGGGCGTGGCCGGTTACGACGACATCCGCATGCGCCATGTGGGCAAGTTCCCGCAGGCGGGTGACCGGCGTCTCGGCGGTGATGTACTCGGTGATGGATGCCGGACTGCCGTGCGTGACGAGGATCCGTTTCCCGCCGAGGGTGAGACGCACCTCCTGTGGCAGCGCTGAAAGATACGTTCTGTTCTCCTCGGAGAGACGTTTGTGTGCCCACTTCATCGCCGTGCGTTTAGCCGGTTTTTTTGGTTTCTGCCCGTTTTTCAGGCGTCTCCACGCGAGGACGCGCAGATCGTAGTTGCCGACGACGCTGATGACATGCTCCCGCCGCACCAGGTCGACCACCTCGTCCGGAAACGCTCCATAGCCGACGAAATCTCCGGTATTGAGGATCGCCGTTGCACCCCGCCTGCGGGCGTCCTCAAGCACCGCCTCAAGTGCGGGCAGGTTGGCGTGGACATCGCCGATCAGGGCAAGGAGGGCACCAGGGTCGTCCCGCCCGTCTGCAAGCCCCTGCAGAGCGCCCTGATAGGATGCCTGAAGCGGTACACTGATGGTCTCGCGGAGACGCTCCCAGAGCCCCTCCTGTGCGAGCTCTGCCCAGTATGCAACGAACGCCGTGTAGAGTTCGTCTCGTTTCTTCTTCCTCTCGTCATGGAGATGGGAGATGCCGGGTTCCAGGAACCGGAAGGGTCCGGCATGCCCGAAGTACTGCACCGTCCGTTCCCGCTCCGCGTCACGGAACCGGAGAAGGTCATCGACCCAGACGTCACAGTCATGCATATCGCCGAGCAGATCCTGGAGCTTCTTGACCGCCTTGATCGGCGTTTTCAGCCCGTCGCCGTAGAGATCGGCGAATATCTCCATGGTATAGCGGAGTCTTTTCGCCGCAATCCGCATCTCATGGTGCTCCTCGATCTGGTCGGGCATCGTGACGAAGGGTTCGTGAGAGAAGAGCTCCTCAAGACGCATCGATATGTGAAAGAAAGCGCGTTCGTACGAGCGGGGTGTGTGGACGTCGGTGTGGCGGATCCGTGCTTCGACGATGATACGGCGGCACGCTTCCTGCATCTGTGGAACTGTTTCACTCTCGATCAGGTGGTCGAGGGCGGCGATGACGTCGGGCTGAAGGCGCCGCCGGTGCTGTTGGAGCCGCAGGAGGAGACATTCGGCACCGGGACGGAGGTATTGCTGCCCGGGAACGATCGCCACCCTGCCTGCATCCGCCGGTGATGGAAGCGGGGAGACCTCGCCGGGTTCGTTCCCGCCGTTGTGAAGCAGGAAGGCCGGTTCACCCCACGGTGGTGTCTGCTCGACGCCGAGGGAATCGCGGTACTCCTGAAGAAAGTCTATCTGAACGTCGGCGTCCCGTGCAGCGCCCAGCGCCCGGGTGATCTGTCGGATCTCCCTCCTCCAGCGTTTGTAATCGCCAGGAGCAAAGCAGTCTTCAAAAAGAGGAAGCGCTGCCCGTATCCGGCGGGATGCCACCCGCATGCGGTGGATATACTCGATATCCTCTGCCTGCCGTACCCCGTCGATCTCTGCGTTGAGTGCCTGTACCTGTTTTATGAGGTTTTTTGCCCCGAAGAGGCAGTATCCGGGGTCGGGACCGCGGTCTTTTCGAGATCGTGCCATTGGTCTCACTCTCCGTCGGTATGCCAGATGCCCCGGTGCGCGAGCATCCACTGCTGCGAGTGCAGGGGTTCTTCACCGGCTTTTGGCACGACTCTCTCGTAGGTGCCGTCGTTCAGAAGCCGCCGGGATTTTTCCGTGTCCCGCAGGTGCACCATGAGGATATCCCTGATAACCGTCTCTTTGATGCGGGCGTCTCGGATGGGGAAGAGGATCTCCACCCTGCGGTTGAGGTTCCGGGGCATCAGGTCGGCGCTGCCCGAGAAGACGATCGGGTCGCCCCCGTTATGGAAGTAATAGATCCGCGAGTGCTCCAGGAACCGGCCGACGATCGACGTGACGGTGATATTCTCGGATACTTCGGGGATGCCGGGACGGAGGCAGCAGATGCCCCGCACCTGCAGATCGACCGTCACCCCCTGCCGGGATGCCCGGTAGAGCGCCTGGATGCACCGTTTATCCACGAGAGCGTTCATCTTCAGAGCGATGTAGCCGTCGCCGTGCTCCTCCTGCCGCCGGATCTCCCCCTCGATGAGGTTGATAACCTCCTGTCGCATGGTTCCCATCGATCCGTGGGAGACGAGGAGCTGGCGGTAGTCGATCTTCCGCGAGTAGCCGGTCAGGGCGTTGAAGAGGTCGGCGACGTCCGCACCGATCTTTGGGTCGGCGGAGAAGAGCCCAAGGTCGGTGTAGATGCGGGCGGTGCCTGCGTTGTAGTTGCCGGTCCCCATATGAGTGTAGGTGACGAGCCCGTCCTTTTCTCGCCGCACCACCATGCACATCTTGGCATGCACCTTCAGGCCGACGAGGCCATAGACGACATGTACGCCGGCTCGTTCGAGTGCACGCGCCCAGAGGATATTGTTCTCCTCATCGAACCTGGCCTTCAGTTCGACGAGCACCGCCACCTGTTTCCCGGCCATCCGGGCGTCCATCAGGGCCTCGACGACGGGGGAGTTCAACCCAGCCCGGTAGAGAGTCATCTTGATGGCAAGGACGTCCGGGTCGGCGGCCGCCTGCTGCAGGAAGGTGATCACCGGTGCGAAGCTGTCGTAGGGGTGGTAGAGAAGGATGTCGTGCTGCCGTATCGCATCGAAGATGCTGCCTGCATCGGTGATGCTCGGGGGGACGGCCGGGAGGAAGGGCTGGTCCTTCAGGTCAGGCCTGTCGATGGCGGTCAGTTCCATCAGATCGGCGATGCCGACGGGACCTATCGGGGTATAGACCTGGCTCGCCGGGAGCTGGAACTTGGTGGTGAGGATCTCGCGCACCCACGCCGGGACGGTATGGGAGAGCTCGAGGCGGATCGGCGTGCCGATCCGCCGAAGTTCCACTCCCTCTTCAATGGCGGTGAGGAGATCGGACGCCTCATCCTCCTCGATCTCGAGATCTGCATCCCGTGTTACCCGGAACGGGTAGGTGGCCGCCACCTCCATCCCGGGGAAGAGGAGGTCGAGGTTGGAGGCAACGAGGTCCTCAAGGAAGACGAAGTTGTACTCCAGCGCCTGCTCCGGTTTCGTGCCGCCTTCGGTCGTTTCCTCGGGGATCCTGACAAGCCGGGGAAGGACATCGATCGGTACCTTGACGCGCGAGAAGACTACCCCGCGCTGGGGGTCGTTGATGACCACCGCGAGGTTCAGGCTCAGATTGGAGATGAACGGAAACGGATGGCTGACGTCGAAGGCCATGGGAGTGAGCACCGGGAAGACCCTCCGCTCAAAGAAGTCGCGAAGTCTCCGCTTCTCTCCCTCTGCAAGGTCCGCGTGGCGGCGGATATGGATTCCCGCTTCGTTCAGCTTCGGGAGGATATCGTCCTGCCAGCAGCTGGAGGCATCTTCGACGAGAGGCATCAGCTCCTGCCGGATCGCCGCGAGCTGCTCCGATGGCGTCATCCCGTCGGGCGGCGCCTCAAGAACCCCGCGCGCACGCTGCCGCCGCAGCCCCGAGACGCGGATCATCATGAACTCGTCAAGGTTGCTGGCGAATATGGCGAGAAACTTCACCCGCTCAAGCAGCGGATGTCGTTCTTCCTGTGCCTCTTCGAGGACACGCCGGTTGAACTGGATCCAGGAGAGCTCGCGGTTGATGTAGAGCCGGGGTTCCTCCAGGGGGACTTCAGGATGCTTTTTTGGGGCATGAATGGGGATGGTATCGGGATCGGATGACATTGGTCTCTCCCCCTGCTGCCCGAACAGGCAGCAGGCGAATATGTATATAGTGAAATGTATTTTGTTCCGGCTACTCTATTGAACTGCAGGAATAATAGTTCTGTCCTCTCTTCCCCTCTGCCGGTGCCGAAGAGTACTCCAATCTTCGGTGCGCGTGCTATCACACCGGCCTATTCCGTGAATGGTTCAGGGGCACCGCCGCCAGCACCAGTGCGGTGACCCTGCCGGTTTCATCGCCGATCGGATCGGCAGTGACCAGCACGGGGAATGCCGTGCCGTCCCGGGCTCGCCCTCTCATCATCCCGCACCAGTCCGCCCCCTGCCTGACCCGGGCGAAGATGTCGGAGGCTTCGCCCGGGTCGTCCCAGAGCTCTGTCGCATGCCGGTTCAGGAGCTCTTCCTGTACGGTGTAACCCCATAACCCCAGGAGTACCGGGTTGATGAAAGAGATATACCCGGCAGGATCGGTGAGGGCGACGGCTGCGCCGGTCTGCTCGCTAATTTCCTGACCACCCCCGGCGCGCCGCATCTCCAGCATCTCGGAGAGGAGGAGGGAGAAGATCCGGCGGGCTTCGGAGAGGTCTTCGCAGGTGAGCAGATAGGTTCCTTCGGTGAGCGGTGCTGCCCGGAAGATGACGATCTTCAGTTCGCCGTCCCTGCACCTGACCCTGCATGTTCTTGATTCGGTCAGACCCTTCTCTGCCTGGCAAACGAATTCTTTCCAGGCGGCATGTACTTCGCGACGGTATGGGGGATCCGGGAATGCCTGATAGAGCAGTTCCTTCCCTGGAGGGAGGTCGTCGGGGGTGTATCCGAACACGTCTGCGAATGTTTTGTTGCAGCAGATGAAATGTCCCGCCCGGTCGATGACGGAGAGGGCGAACGGGGCATGAGTAACCGCGAGCCGGAGCCGCCTCTCGCTCTGCCGGAGACGTTCCTCAGCAGCGCTAAGATCGGTGATGTCGCGGATCGAGGCGATGGAGCCGATCCGATCCCCGTTCTGGTCGAGGATAGATGACACTTTCGCCCAGAGATACGCTCCCTTCCCGCCATAGGCACCGGGGCAGTGTCCCGTGCTCACAACGGTGTCACCGGTCCGTCTGAAACCTGTCTGGATGGCCGCGCCCTCCGGGGCACCGGCGCATCCGTTCATGATACCCAGCAACTCCCTGTAGAAGGGGACGGCGTCGACCAGTTTGTCTTTCCCGAGCGCGTCGCGCTTCACAAGACTGGTCAACGCCTCCATCTCCCGGTTCCAGGCGATGATGCGGCCTTCCGTATCGACGACAAACGTAGCATCAGGAAGCGAGTCGATGATGCCGGAGAGCAGCCAGTTCGCTCTGTCGATCTTCGCTTCTGCTGCTTTCTGCGTGGAGATGTTCCGGGTGATCGTCGATACTCCGATGATTTCGCTGTGCTGATCGAGGATCGGTGAGAGTGTGACCGATACATTGATCGCCGACCCGTCCTTTGCAATTCTGACCGTCTCAAAGTGTTCGACCCGTTCTCCCCGGCGGACACGGTCTCGCAGATAAAGGAGTTCTCCCTCCCGCTCTGGGGGGAAGAGGAGAGAGATCGGTCTGCCGATGGCCTCCTCTGCCGGATAGCCGTAGAGCCGGTACGCCCCGGGATTCCAGCTGACGATGGTGCCGTCCAGATCCTCACCGATGATGGCGTCGTCGGAGGAATCGACGATGCAGGCGAGGAGTGCCTCCAGCGCGTGGGTCTTCGTCTGTATGGTTGTGTCCTCAAGGATCACGGTTGCGCCGCGCCGTCCGTCCTCAAAGACCGTCGGGATACATTTCGTCCGGTAGTACCGCCGTTCGTCACCGCACCGGACAGGGACGGCTTCCACCGTCACCTCGCGATCGTCTCCTTCCGCAAGAATGTCGTAGATGGCCGAGATCACCGGCACCTCTGCGGCGATCTCTGGAAGAGGTTGGTTGATGACATCGTCTCTCTTCGCACCGGCCAGATGGAGGAATCGGTCGTTCGCCCGAATGACGCCAAGATCGGTATCCAGGATGAGAATGCCGTCACTGGTGGTATCCATCCATGCCGAGATCGGAACCCGGCGGGAGAGCGTGTAGACCTTTGCGTTGCCGATCTCATCCATCGTCACCTGCCCGGAGATGAGGAGGATTTCCAGGTACTTTGCAACTGAGTTCCTGTTCATGCCGGTTTTATGGGATATCTCCGATATCGTCATCCCTTTCGGCCTGAATCGAAGAGTGTTCAGGATCCGGGAAGCTGCCTCCTGGCTCGAATGCATGACGATGGTGCATCGCATCGACAGGAGCAATAAAACTTTGCAGCCCGGGCAGGTGCGGGGAAATACGGTGCGGCTCCCGGGAAAGGGTCGAAAATAGGGGTCGAAGAGACGATCACGTCCCCTCGTATGCCTCCATAACAAGACCTTCGAAGGCTCCCCCTCCCGCAGCCAGCTCTTCACCGACGGCTGCGACGCCGGCAGGATCGCCGATCTTCAGCAGGGCGGCGGCGGTCAGTGCCCTGCAGCATTCGGAATGTTCTCCCCTGAGTATGGCCGTAAGCGGCTCCACTGCCCTGGCGTCCCCGATCTCGGCGAGCGCCCAGACGGCAGCGTTCCGGACCTGGTCATCGGCGGTCGTCGTGATGGTGATCAGGCTGCCGACGGCAGGTTCACCGACCCGGGCGAGCGCCATGGCAACATTCCAGCGTGCTTTCGTCTCCTTGTCCGTGAGGGTCTGTACCAGCGGGTCGACTGCAGGTTCGCCGATTCTTCCGAGAGCCCCGGCCGCCTGGAGTCTGCTGTACGTATCTCCGTGCAGCAGGGTATCCAGAAGGGCCGCAACATCCTGGCGCACCTTCTGCTCTTCTTCGGTTTGGGTCGGTTCGGTTCGACCTGCTTGAGGGGGTGCAGTCTCTTTGCGCACCCTCAGCTCTTGAACAACAGGCATCGTCTTTCCACCTCCTGTGACGATCGACCTCATATCCCGGTTTTATAATCAATTTTTGCGAATCGAAGCCGCCAAACGATGTTGCCGCCCGGCAGTGCCGGGCGGTACCGGCAAATGGTACTGCCGTGCATAGTTTTATTATCCCGGTGAAGGGGGCACCTGCCTTTGCAGCCTGGCTATCTCTTCGACCAGCACCCGGTATGCCCGGCGGTCTTCGGTGACATCCTCGTAGGTGACGTGCTCTGTGCCGTCGCAGAGTTCCACCGGACGGAAGAGGATCGCTTTCTCTTCGCCGCTCTTGCACCGGACCGAGAAGGTCCGGGGACGGGGTGCGCCCCTGCTGTTCTCCTCCCGGTCTGCCTTCCAGGCGGCGATCGCCTCGCGGCGGTATGCCGCGTCCGGGAACGCCTGCCGGAACCACTCCCGCCCGGTGGGGATATCCGCGAGTGTGTAGCCGAAAAGGTCGGTGAATGCCCGGTTGAGGAAGGAGTAGCGGCCGTCGCTCTCGATGATGGCGGCGGCGACGGGGGAGGAGTCGATCACGTCCCGGAACCGCGCCTCGCTGCGGCGGAGCCGGTTCTCGGTCTGCCGCCGGGCGAGGGCGATGGAGGCCTGCTGGAGGAAGAGTTCGATCACCTGCCGGTGCTCGAGCACCTCCCCGGGCGGGAGGAAGATGCCGGCTATCCCGAAGAGCCGGTTCGCCCAGGCCAGCCGGATGCTGCTCAGCTTCCCGATGTTGAACCTTGAGAGGATGGCATCGCAGATCTCCTCCGGGATCTGCCGGAAGCAGACATCATAAATCGGCCAGCCACTCGCCTCCGATGTGGGGCGGAAGATGTGCTCCCGCGATGTGAAGAGTGCTGGAAGGGCTTCACCGTACGGGGCGCCGAAGAGATCCCCGATGGGAAAGGCCATGCCGACGATATCAAACCCCAGTGACTGTTTCAGCCCTTCCCGGAAGTTTTCATCGGCGATCGCCTGCATGAAGAACTGCCAGTTGCCCTCGTCGTAGGAGACGACGAAGACCCGGGCATCAGGAATGAGTTCGTCGATCCGATCGGCAACGTACTGGTAGAGATCCGCTTCCGCCGGCATATCGACGAGTTCCATCGCGGTCCGGGAGAGGAACAGCAGATTCCTGACCTGTTCCTGTTCGCGTTCGAGGCTCTGCCTGAGGCTGTCGTCGGCGATCTTCCTGTCGATTGCAATTGCAGCCTGCCGTATGAATGCCTCGATGAGATCCCTGTTCGGGAGATTTGCGCCGCTGGAAAGGGAGATTACGACGTCGCCGACGATCCTCGCCTTGGAGACCAGCCCCATCAGGCAGGAGTCGATGCCCCCTGCAATCTCCTTGATCTGCCGGCAGATCTCTTCGGGAACCTGCATGTGCAGGAGCCGATACAGCGGCGGAGTCCTGACCAGCGTCTGATACTGAATGAGGGCTGCGGTATCAGCCGTGCTGATGGGAAAGGTCATACCCTCTAGCTTCACTCCCATGAGCCGGTGCATAGTATCCAGGGCGATAGGGTTCCCGACAACACTTTTAAGAACGAGGTTCTGGTTCGATTCGTCGAGGATGCCGACCCACACCAGGAATCCGGGAGCAAGGGAGTATACCTGTAGTGCGACGTATTCGTAGATGTCGTCTCCTTCTCCCATGTCTCTGAAATCCCTGCCGGTTCTGGCGAGAAACTCCATATTCCGGACATACTGCTTGCGCTCGGTAATATCTTCGAGGACGAGCGTTGCGCCCGTCTCCCCGTCGTCGAAGGTCGTCGGAATTGCCTGCATCTGGTAGAAGAAGTCCTTCCCGTCACTCCGGTAGCGAAGGTCGGTGACAACCTGCTCGCGCTCGAGCCCCTCGATGACGGCGATCGCCTCAGGGCTGGAGATGACCGGGAGCGCCGCCTCCTCGAGCGTCAGTCCGATCAGGTCGTCCTTCGAGCGGCGGAGAGCCCGAAGGCACTGGTCGTTGACCTGAACGATCCGCCCTGTTTCGTCCAGGATGAGGATCAGGTTCTTCGTGAAGCAGAGAAAGGCGGACATCGGCACGCGCTGGGCGAGCGAGTAGACCTTGGCGTTGCCGATGCTCCGGACGTCGACCCTGCCGGCGATCTGCAGGATCTCAAGGCGCTTGGCGGCTGAACCTCTGGTCGCCCCGATCTGCTTCGCCACGTCCGTGATCGTCATGCCCTTCGGCCGGAACCGGAGAGCACGAAGGATCCGCGTCTGGATATCGTGCTCTTCCTGCATAGCATTGTGAAGCGATGATAGCTTAACTGTATTTATATCTTGCTTCTGGAGGTGACGGCAGAGCGGAAAGGAACCATTCATCATCTCATCGGTTCCATCTCCTCCGGAGATCAGGTCTATGGAGATCCACGATATCGTCACCATTGCCCAGGGAGCGCTTCCGATCATGAACCCGACCACCCCGGAGAAGGTGCTTGCCGCAGGAGAGGCTGCCGGTCTTTCTCCCGTCTCGCGGGTCGTTGAGGTCGGGTGCGGCAACGGCACGATCCTCGCCCTCTGGGGTGAGGGGTTCGGCATATCGGGGATCGGGATCGAGCAGCGGCGGCCGGCGTGCGAGACGGCGGAGCAGCTCTTCGCGGAGGCCGGGCTTGATACGAGGATCTCCGTGCTCTGCATGGACGGGCGCGATTTCGTGGCGGACGAGCTCTTCGACTGCGCTGTCTGCATTGGGGCATCGCATATCTGGAACGGTTTTGAGCCTGCGCTCCACGCGATGCTTGACCTGGTCCACGATGCGGGGACGATCGTCATGGGTGAGCGCTACTGGCGGCATGACGGGGCACCGCCGGAGTTTGCACGGGAATGGACGGAAGTCCTGACCGAGTACGAGGTCCTCCGGACGGTCAGGGATGCCGGGCTCGACCTCGCCGCCGTCGTGCGGGCGAGCGAAGACGATTGGGACCGCTACGAATCAGGGATCTGGCAGTCGCTCCTCGCATGGCTCGCCGCACACCCCGACCATCCGGACCGGGACGAACTTGCCGGCTATCTCCGGCAGATCCAGGACGAATACTTCGGGTACGGGCGCGAGCATATGGGCTGGGCGATGTACGTGCTCGTGCCCGCAGCCGGCTGATACCGGACGCCACCATAATCATTATACCGCCGGTGTACCTGGATACCCGGCATGGACGTCTACGTCGGGACGAGCGGATGGGCATACGAGTGGAACCCGGACGAGAGCCTCGAATGGGTCTCCGGGAAGTCGGGGCTGAACGCCATTGAACTGAACGCCAGTTTCTACCGTTTTCCTGAAGAAGAGACCGTTGCCGGATGGGCGGATGCCGGATCGGATCTCCGCTGGAGCGTCAAGGTGAACCGGTCGGTGACGCACCGGCACAAATTCAACGAAAAAGCCCTCGATGTATGGAACCGGTTCGAAGACCGATACCGGCAGATGGACGACCTCATCGATTTTTATCTCTTCCAGGCGCCGCCGATGATGAGCGATCCCGATCGGTTCATCGCGTTTGCCGAGGAGACGGATCTCGACAAACGTTTCGCCCTCGAAGTCCGCAACCCCGATCTCCTCGGCGACGATGCGGCGTGCCGGGCGCTCGGCGAGGTCGCCACGCTCGTCTCGGTCGACTCTCCCGATTTTCAGGAGCGGATCTTCCCGGGCGATCGGCTGTACCTCCGGATGCACGGGCGAACCGCCTGGTACCACCATGACTATACGGAGGGCGAGCTCGCCGGAATCCGTGACAGGATCCGGGACACCGCCCCGCAGAGCGCCTATATATTCTTCAACAACAACCACGCCATGCTCAAGAACGCACAGGCGATGCGAAAACTCTTCACGTAATGCGGGCGGTCATCCGCCGCCCGGCAGGCACCGTCTGACCGCCTCGTCGACGGCGCGAAGCGGCAGGTGCAGTTCCCGCGCGATGGCGGCGAGGTCGTCGTACTCGGGTTTTCGCGCAACGACCCTGCCGTCCAGCGTCGATGTCTTTATCTGCACCGGGAAGGTGCGGCCGCCGATGGTGACGGGGATACGTTCCTTTGACCGGTGCGCCACGACCTTCGGCACGTTGCAGATGCGCACGCCGAGAGTGCCGGTCTCGTCCATCAGTGCGGCGATCATCCGGTTGACGTCGGGTTCATGCACCATGACCGAAATAATCGAGACCGGCCGGTTCTTCTTCCCGATCGCCTGGGTGACAAAGACGTCGATCGCCCCCTCGGCCATCATCCGCTCGATCGTATACCCGATCAGCTCGCCGGAGATGTCGTCGAGGTTCGTCTCCAGCATCACTACCCGGCGCCGCGGCACCGGTGCGGCCTCTCCTTCGACGACCCGCAGGACGTTCGGCTTCCCCGGCGTTCCCCTCGTGCCTGCACCGTAGCCGACCCGGACCGGGGTCATGGCCGGGTAGGGATCGACGACCTTCTCTGCGATCGCAGCGAGCATTGCCGCTCCGGTCGGCGTCGTCAGCTCTGTCTCCGCCGGGAGGGAGGTGTAGGGGAGGCGGTGCCGGCAGAGTACCTCCAGCGTCGCCGGAGCGGGGGCTGCAATCTCCCCGTGCGCCATCCTGATAACCCCGCCGCCGAGAGCGGGCGGCGTTGCATAGATGACGCCGTCGAGGAACCCATGGTCTTCGAGGATGAGCAGTGAGCCGAGGATATCGAAGATCGTGTCGACGGAGGCGATTTCGTGGAGGTGAAACCCGGTGCGGTGGAGTTTTGCCTCTGCGGCGATGAGATCGTCCAGCACCGCAAGCCCCCGGCTGCGTGCGCGTTCCGGCAGCCCGGCGGCGTCGGCCACCTCGAGGAGCGACTGCCTGAGATCGTCGCCGTTGCCGGAGCGCTCCTCTTCTATCCTGATATCGAGGCGGACGGCCGTGATCCCGCCGGCATCGACCTCCTCCGCGATGAACGAGAAATCCCGGCAGTGGCCGAGCCCGGCGATGGCTCCGGCCAGCGGGTCAAGGAGATCGGCAGAGTCCGTTAGGTCGATGAGGGAGGAGAGGAGCATATCTCCCGCTATTCCTGCGATCTTCGGGTCGATGACCAGCGCCTTCATGGTATCCGGAACGTGATGTTACGCCTCAGGCATCGGTTCGTTCAGGCGTGCGTAGACCTTCTGCGCGAGACCGGCGACCTCCGTTGCCGTCTCCCGTCCGCCGGGGATGGCGTTCGTCAGGTACGCTCCCGAAGCCGCCCGTTTCCCTGCCTCCGCAGCGTCCATGCCGACCAGGGCTGCCATGGCGGC
Source organism: Methanoculleus frigidifontis (assembly GCF_030464345.1). GTDB lineage: Archaea > Halobacteriota > Methanomicrobia > Methanomicrobiales > Methanoculleaceae > Methanoculleus_A > Methanoculleus_A frigidifontis. The sequence goes on from NZ_VCYH01000005.1 coordinate 38,365, forward strand.
CGGAACGGTGAGGTTAATGATCGTGTGCCCGATGTACTGGAGCTCCTGCAGGAGGACGGCGCCGGCGAAGATCGCCGTTCCCATGTTCGGGTCGTCACGCCCCTTACCTTCAAGAACGTAGTCGGGGACGACTTTTGCGGTCAGGTTCTCGATATGGTACTGCTTCCCGTCGATGGTGATGTCATACGACGCTTTCGCATCGAATCCCCAGAATTTTGCGGTGAACTTGTCCGTCCGCCGCGCCTGGGGGGCGACCTCGGTGAACTTGAATTCGATCGATTTGCCGGTGAACGCGGAGAGGATAGCAGAACCGCGCTTCTCGACGTAGGCGAGGCGTTCGGCGTCGAGGGCGTGGGCGACGTCCTCGACCGACTTGCCCGCCTTCATCATCTCGTAGGTCCGCACCGCCCGGCGGTAGATCGCCCGGTCGCGGGCCGGCTCGCTTGCCAGGATACAGGCCGCGGTGACCGAACCCCGGGTGACCTGTTCGGCCTTCCGCGCGATGGTGTTGAGGGCGGTCAGGGCGATCTCCGGGTCGATGAACGACTCTTTCTTGTAGGTTTTAATGGTCTCCGCCGTCTTGTCGACGTCGCCGTTGTTCTTCACCATGAGCCGCAGCGCCGGGAGCGTGTCGCCTGCGAGGTGGCCGAGCGGCACGTTCACGGGACCTCCCGAGAACCCTGCACCGATCATCGCCGATTCCGCAAAGCCTGCAAAGATCTCGTTCATGGCCATCGACCCGATGACGGAGGGGCCGCCGATGTCTTTCAGGATCAGCCCGAAGTCGCCGACGATCTGGGCGGTGTCGTACTCCTCGCCCGTCCCCCGCATGTGGAGCTTTTCCGGGAGGCCGGCGGCTTCGACGGCACCCTTCCCTGCGAGGTAAGCGGAGTCGACCTTGCCGAACGAACCGAACTCTTCACCGAGGAGCGCATCGGGGTGGACGAGCTCCATGGTGACCGCCGATGCGATGAGGGCGGGCCAGAGCGGGTAGGGCGTGATCCCGGCACCGATCATGGCCTTCATCATCGCCTCGGTGCCGACCTTCGCCGCGTTCCGGGCGAGCTCAGGGATGTTGTAGTCCTCGCCGAGGGCGGCGTGGCCGTAGACGCCGCCGCCCGCCACAAACGGTGGGAGCACCAAACCGTCCACGCGGGTCAGTTTTTTGTCCATCAGCTCCTGGTATATCGCGAGGTACGCCGGGAAGGCGGGCACCCGGTGGGTGAACTTGTTCGTGGTCAGGGCGATCGCGCTTGTTCGCCCTGCTCCTGCGTGCATCCTGGCGATAGCGCCGAGTTTCCGGTTCCCGAGCGGCACCCCGGACCGGGCGCAGCTGCCGCTGAAGTAGGCGAGCGCTGCGACGATGAGGGCGGCGTTCTCGGGTGCGGCGCCTGCCCGTTTCGCCTCGCGGACGGCTTTTTCGATCACCATGTCGAGCGGCAGGTGCGGCGCCGCGGCGTCGAGCACCGCCATCCGGTCGAGGAGGTGCATCTCCGGCGCCCCGATACTGCAGAAGATATCCTCCGCAAGGGAGTTTGCTGCGCAGAATACGGGGATGACGAGTGCACCGTGTCCCCGGGTTGCCGCCTCCAGTTTATCGTTCGTCATATAATCGGGCTTGAAAGTTGTGGCGCTCACCGTAGCGAGCAGCATCTTCTCTCTCTCTTCCGTCATTGCAAGCACCTCCTGTGTGGATATTTGAATCCTTGTCCGCCTCGTATAAATAGGTGCGGCTTTCGGCGCACCCCGGAAAGGTATCGGGAGGCATGTGGCGCTCCGCGGAGTCTGTGAGGCTGGAAAATACCTGTGTGCAATTTTTCCCGAAAATGGCACGATTGTTTCCTGCCCTGGTCGATCGTTTCCCTCGATTTGCGGGAGGACGTGGTTCAAATGGGAAATTATTCATTTAAAACGCAATAATCGCCGAAATAAACGGTTAATAAAAAAGGATTGGCATAAATACTTGATGTTCCTTTTAATTGATCGGGGGCAGAACGCCCCCATTATGAGAGGGATTGCGAACGCGTGTGTGAAAATCACTCGCCTGACAGGCGTTTTTGCTCTTATGCTCTGTATGGGTTTACTCACGCAGGGTGCTCTGGCGGTGGAACCCACCCCGACACCTGTCTTGGACCCGCCCTCTGTCACCGTCAGTCCCGAGCAGATAACGGCGGGAGAGACGGTCACGATTTCTCTCGAAAATCTTCCGGATGCCAGCCAGCTCGCCATCCGGATCTCGTCGACCGTCGCCCTCTGCGGGGAAGAGACATTCGCCCTGAAAGCAACGAACCTCCGGGTGCCGTTCTCCCTCGATTCATCCCGCGTAAGCATTCAGGCGGAGCCCGTCACCGAAGCCGGGATCCAGGCCAGGATCGGGTGGCTGCCGATCAGCCTGAAGACCGACGGCGACGACGGCGTCGCCAGACTTACCCAGGGCACCGGCGATATATCGTCGGGAACTACCATCAGTCTCCTCTCGGTCTTCGGCACGGCGGTTCCGGGGGCTGAAAGCGTCGATCTCTTTCTGGATATCAGCGGCGTGAAGTACGGCGCAGAAGACTCCTCGCTCTCTTTCGGGCTCGAAGGTGTCGCAAACGGCAGTGCCGTCCTCCGGGTTTCGGTGAACGGGAGCGAGATCGGCAGCCAGGAGATCATCATCGGCGACGGAGCGCCTGTTTTTCCCGAAGCGCCGGCTGCAGCGTTCTGTGCATCGCCCGAGAACGGCACCGCTCCCCTGACGGTCTCGTTCACCGACACCTCCACCGGCAGCCCGACGTCGTGGATCTGGGACTTTGGCGACGGAACGGGTTCGTCCGAGCAGCACCCGGTGCATACCTATACCGCACAGGGAACCTACACCATCTCCCTTGCAGCGAGCAACGCCGGCGGCAGCAACAGCACGACCCGGAGTAATTATATCACCGTCGCCGCTCCACCGCTCTTCCTCTCCGCGCCGGCACTCACCCCTGCCCGGATCCCCACCGATTCGGACGGCGTCCCGGGAGTCGGAGAGACGGCAACCCTCTCCGTGAACCTTACCGGCGGCAGCGGTGATGCGGACGTCGCCGTTGATCTCTCACCCCTCGGCGGTTCTGTTGCAGTGCCGATGGTGTGGGAGGGCGGTGATCGCTGGACGACGTCCGTATCCGCCGGGCAGCCGTCACCTCACGCCGGCGGTGCATACAGCCCCGTCGACCTCGTCGTGACCGCCACCGACAGGGGCAGCGGAGCGACCGCATCGGTCGCCGCCTCCCTGGTCGCCGTCCGGAACGGCGACGTCAATGAGGACGGACGGGTGACGCTCTACGATGCCACATACATCGGCCGTTCCCTGGTCGGCCTGCCGGGGTATACCGTGAGCACGCCCGCCGTCGGCGACGTCACGGGAGACGGCGTCCTCACCCTCGCGGACGCCATGTACCTGGCAAAGCATCTCCTCGGCGTGCCGGGATTTGAGGTTCTACGCTGAGAGCAGGGAATGCCTCTGCTTTTTACTCTTCCATGTACAGCGCCTGGATCGCAATGACTTCAGTGCTATCCCGCGCCTGTGCATACTCCTCAAGGGGGTCGCGGTTTACCTCCAGGAACCGGATGCCCCACCGGAACCGCCCCAGGATCTCTGCCGCTTGTTCCTGCTCACCCATAATGTACAGGGCGGCGGCCATCGCCTCCACCGAGGTGAGCTGGAACGGCCGGCCGAAGTTGACGGGGTTTGCCGCCACCAGAAACGGAAGCGCCCGCCGGTTCCGCCAGGCGGTCACCGCCCCGGTGTCGAGCACGTCCCAGGAACAGTCCAGTGCGGTGATGGACGGGAGGCGGCGGTCCGCAGGAGAGACCGCCTGCTCTGCCGTGGGGTCGAGGAGCAGGGTCGAGCGTGGTATCTGCGAAAGGCGTGTGACGATGGTGACGAGACCGCGCTGCGCCAGCCTCTTCATGGTGCATTTCCGGGGATCGCAGGTGTTGTCGCGGTAGGCGTAGAGGGGTATCATCTAACTTGTTATGATCTGACATCCCAGGTACTATCAATGTACGTGCTTGCGGCTCCCTGCATTCTGGACCCTTCCTGCCGCGCCCGCGGCATCACGACGGACGAGGATATCTTTTGGTTCAATCGCGCGATAGAGCGGTGCAAAACGTTCGATATCGAGATTCTACCGCTTCCCTGCCCCGAATCGATCTACCTCGGGGCCGACCGCCCGCCGGCGTCCTACCTCGACCGCCTCGCCACGCCGGCGTTCGAGCGTCTTCTCGATACGCTGGAGGAGCAGGTACGGGAGATCATCCGGGAGCGGGGAGAGCCGCCGCTCTGCATCATCGGGGCTGACTCATCCCCGACCTGCGGCGTTGCGGCCACCTACTACACCGCTGAGAAACAGCCCGGGCGGGGTGTTTTTCTGGCACGTTTCCCTGAGATCCGGGCGCTTGACGTGAAAATCTTCGGGAAGTACCGCATCTACCTCGCAGGCCCGCTCTTCACCGAAGCGGAGACGGCCTACAACCTGGTCATCCGCGACCTGCTGGTCCGCAATCTCTTCGAGGTCTATCTTCCCCAGGAGGTCGGCGATACCAGCCACTGCCGGGGGAAGGCCGAGCACCGCATTATCTTCACGCAGCACGTTCGGGCTCTTGACGAGGCCGATATCGTTGTTGCGGTCTGCGACGGTGCAGATGCCGATTCGGGGACGTCATGGGAGATGGGATATGCGTATGCGCACGGGAAACGGCTGGTTGCCCTCCGCACCGACTTCCGGATGGCGGGCCATCACGAATGCGTGAACCTGATGCTGGAGGAGTCTGCAATCGTCGTGCTGAAAAAAGAGGAGCTGCCGGGAGTCCTGGAATCCCCGCTGGTTTAAGCCAGCTTCCAGGTTGCCCGTACGTCGTTGCCGGGGTCCATCACGATGTAGGTCTCATCGAGTTCCAGCGATGCCGGCACCTCATAGATCAGGAACCCTTTTTTCGTCTGCGTCTTGTAGATCTTCTCGAACGCATAGTCATCGACGCCGCGGGCGTCCACCACCGTCGTGACGGTGTCGCTGCGGTCCGAGCGGTACGGATAGACAATACCCTTGTAGTAGACGTTAATGGTGCCGGGATACGGCGTCCAGAGTTCTTTTGCGGTTCCCGCATGGGCTACCTCAACGAAGACGAAGAGGAACCGGGCGCCTTCAGCGGGGGAGATCTCCGTCTGAGCCATGCCCCAGTCTGGGTGAACAATGTTGTACGAATCCAGGAGCATGGTGCGGGCGACCGTGACCTCGCGGCCGGTCTCGTCCGTGCCGTATCGGAAGGATTCGCCGACTGCGAGGGATTCGGGGAACGGTTCCGGTTCCGGTGTGGGAGTGGCGACGGTCGTCGCCTCGGTGGTCGCTTCCGGTGCGGGGGTGGGCGTCGGTGCCTGCTGCTGCTGCACCGACTGGGTGCATCCGGCGGAGAGGAGCATGCCGACCAGGATACAGAGGATGAAGAGGGTGGTTCTGACTCTCATAGCTGAGGATCTGGTGTTTCAGAGGTATGAATGTGTCCATAGTATCTCTTGCCGTTCTCTTCCTTCAGGACGGCCGAGCACCGTACAGTTCCCCGGTACTGCTTCACTTTTCAGCGCCGGAAGAGCGGTTGCCGGCAGTGCAGCATAGGCAGGCATTTTGCGCATCGAAGACAACCAGAAATGCAGTATGCCTGATCGCATGGCGCCGTTTGAACCTCTTGACATTCTCAGGGAACTTCAGGTGCCGGTACTCATCCTCGACGGCACGGGTGAGGTTCTCTTTGCCAATCGGTCCTTTGAAGCGCTATTCGGGAGCGCCGGTGTGCAGGAGGTTATCCGGATTGTGCGTGCCGGAGGTTTCCGGCCGGGAACATTCACCTTTCCCGCCCGTGCCAACTACCGCACGCTCGAGGTCGACGTCCGCCTTCACACCGCGGGGCGGGGGGATCCGCTGTGTCTCGTCACCGCTGCCGATGCGGCCGACAGGGTCTCTTCCGAGGCGGATCTCCAGTTCTGCAACCGCCGGCTGGAGATCATCAACCGGATCATCCATGCGAGCGCTTCGCCGATGACCCTTGAGGAGATCTTACAGGCTGTGATCCGGCAGACCGTTGAACTGATGGACTTTGACGCCGGCGCCGTCTATCTCGTCGACCGGCACCGGAGGCGTGCGGATATCAGGGCGTTCTACGGCATGTACGACCTCTACTTCCCTGACGTACTGACCATTGAGATCTGCAGGGCACGCTACCGTGAGGTCTTCGGTGAGGGCAGGGCGTGCTACGCCGAGAAGTACTGCAGCGTCGAGCACGAGACCGGGGAGCTCGGTGTCTTCTCCCTGGCGAGCATTCCGATCACCGGTCCTTCCGGGGTCATCGGCTCGGTCAATATCGCCAGCAGCAGTTTTCACCGGTTTACCAGCCTTGAAAAGGATATCCTCGAAGCGATCGGAGAGGAGATCGGCGGCGCAATCGCGCGAGCCGTGCTTGCGGAAGACCTGGAATCGGCGCACCGGGAGGCGGACTTCTATCTCGACCTTATGGTGCATGATATCAACAATGCCAATACCATCGCCCTCGGCAACCTCGGTGTTCTCGAGAGCCGCCTCGACGGCTCCTTTGCCGAAGAGATCCGGAAGGTGGAGAACGGCCTTTGTGCGAGTTCGGAGATAATTGCGGGTGTTTCACGGCTGCGCTCGCTTACCGAACCGATGCATGCGCCCGAGGCCGTGAACCTGGACGCCGTCATCCGGAACGCCATCCGTCTCTTTCCTGACGCGAAGATCGTGTATGCGGGAACCGCGGCGAAGGTCAGGGCAGACGATCTTCTCACGGAGGTGTTTGCGAATATCGTCGGGAATGCCGTCAAGTTTGGAGGGGCGGACACCCGGGTCACCGTCAGCGTGGCGGAGCGGGGCGATGACATGCTGGTGACGGTCGCGGATACCGGCCCCGGTATCCCCGACACCCTGAAGGAGACGATCTTCAACCGGCTGGAGCGGGGCGGCGGCAGAAGGCCGGGGATGGGTCTCGGCCTCTACATCAGCCGGAGACTTGTGGAGCGATACGGCGGCAGGATATGGGTGGAAGACAGGGACGCGGGCGACCCCGGGGCGGGAACGTCCGTCAGGGTTCTGCTCGTGGCTGCGGGGAACTGAACGGCGGCATCGGCTATGTGCCGCCCTCCCGTTTTATCATGCAGAGGACGTTCTTTCCGTCGATATAGTCGTACCCGACGTCGTCCATCACGCTCCGCATGAAATGAATGCCAAGGCCGCCGATTTTGCGGTGCTCGAGGTCGGCGTCGAGATCCGGCGGCTCGATGGTGAGGGGGTCAAACGGCCTCCCGTCGTCGGTGAGCGTCAGCCGGATCGTCCCTTCGCGTACCTCGCAGGTGACTGTGAGCGTCCCTGCATCCCCGTCCGGATAGCCGTAGAGCATCACGTTGCTGCCGGCTTCATCGACGGCGAGCTGGACCGAGAAGATCGTCTCTTCCGGACACCCGGCGTCGTGCAGAGTCTTTTCGAGGAACTCAGCGATGCGGGCGAGGTTCTCGACCGTCGCACCGACTGTGAGCGTTGCGGGTTTGGTCATGATTCGTTCACCTTCAGCACCATCAGTGTCAGGTCATCGAACTGCGGTTCACGTCCGCAGAAGTCGAAGACCGCCTGCTGTATCCGTTCAACGATCTCGTCCGAGGGAAGATGCCGGCATGCCTGCACGGTGGCGATGAGCCGCTCTTCACCGAACTGCTCTTCGTCCGGGTTGATCGCCTCGGTCACGCCGTCGGTGTAGAGGAGCAGCAGATCGCCGTGCGACAGGTCGACCGTCCGTTCCTGGTACTCGGCATCGTCCATCACCCCGAGGATGATCCCGGTCGCCTTCAGTTCCCGGGGCTCGCCGTCCCCCCGGAAGAGCAGCGGAGGGTTATGTCCGGCATTGACGTAGGTCATCGTCAGCTGCGCGGCATCGACGACACCGTAGAAGAGCGTGACGAACATCCCGGACTTCGAATCCTCTGCGATAAGGATGTTCGCGTCCCGGATGGCGTCCTGTGCCCCGCTGTGCCGGGCGTGGGCGCGCACGACCGTCCGGGAGAGTGCCATGAAGAGTGCCGCGGGAACGCCCTTGCCGGAGACGTCCGCCATTACGAGGCCGAGACGGTTATCCGGGAGGGGGATGGCATCGTAGAAGTCTCCACCGACCTCTTTTGCCGGAAGGCTCATGGCCGCAAGGTCGTACGTGGGGATGCGGGGAAGTTTTTCGGGCAGAAAGCTCATCTGAATATCGCGGGCGATCTGCAGTTCGGCACGTTTCCGCTCGAGCTCGGAGAGGTATGAGTCCCGTTCCGCCCGTGTCTGCCGTTCGGTGATCAGGTTCCCGATGATGAAGGCGAAGATGAACACGCCTGCGGCGTTGGCCAGGATCATCGGGATGGCCACCTGCTCGACGATCGCCAGTGCCTGGTCAAACGGCCTGCAGATAAGGAGGACGAGCGCCATGTGGAGCGACTCCATCCCGACGGCAAAGAGGACGGCGCTCTGTGCTCCGACAAAATTGCGTTTATTCAGGAGGTAGATGCTGCCGCCGAAGATCCCGGCAAGGATGGTGGCAAGCACACAGGGAACAACCGTAAACCCGCCCAGCGTCGCCCGGTAGGCACCACCGATAAGCCCTGCGCCGAGGCCGACGATCGGGCCTGCGGCAAGGCCGCCGACCATGGGGCCGAGATCGCGGACGTTGACGACGGCGCCCATGATCTCAATCCCGCTCTCGGTCCCGTAGATCGAAACGGCACCGAAGACCAGAATGAGTATCGCCTGGTTCTTCCAGGTGAAGGTCTTGTCGAGGATCTCGGTGAACGCCCCGCTCCGGGTGATCAGGTACGCTATCACGACGATGACGCAGATCATCTGGAGCAGGACGAACGAGATCCCGGTGAGTGTCGATGCCATTTCGGATGTTCCGGTTGGCGGCGGTCGGTTCAGGCTTTTTCGGTGAAACTGCTCAGAGCCGACGCTTCGTCGTCATCGATGGTGAAGATCCGGTGAAAGCCCGCCATGGTGAAGACGTCCCGGACCGCTGGTTTCGGGCAGGCGATGTGCAGGTCGCCCCCGGTCTTCTTCAGTCGCTTCAGTGAGGCAAGCAGCACGCGCAGACCGGAACTGCTGATATAGTCAAGGTCGCCGAGATTGACCAGGATCGATCTGTCTCCGGCATCGATGAGGCTGTTCATCCGCTGCTCTGCTTCCTGGCTTGATGCAGCGTCCAGCCGTCCCTTCAGGGAGACGATCGCCACGCCCGCCTCATGCCGTTCGTTGATCTCCAGGTTCCCGCTCATTGTGCTGATCGTTTGCTCTATGGCTAGATAGGCTTTTACTTTCATCACTCTCCGGCGCCCCGGCAGGAGAGGCCGGTGCCGGCTCACGGTTTTTCAGTGGTCGAAGTGCAGCCTGATCCGGCACTCTCCGTCCTTGTCGTCCGCAGTGACCGAATCCGCGTACTTCCAGACCAGGAACGCAGAGAGCCGGGCTAGGGCGGTGTCGTCTTCAAGGAGGTCGGCATCGGAAGGAGGCCCCCCCGGTGAGAGGTCAAGCGGTTTGCCTGTGTACCTGATATCGATATCCAGGGAATCCTCTTCGAACCTGATGTCCGCCCGGATCGCCTCCCGGGTCGCATCCAGAAAGACGATCGACTCCACGAGTTCGTTGACCGCCGACTCGGCGCGCTGGATCACCTCTTTGCGGGCACCCCAGGTTCCTCCCATCGTCTCAAAGAATGTGAAGATTGTATCGGAGAAATCGGTTCCGGGTTCGAGGAGCAGTGTCTTTCGCCGGGCAATCCCGATCCGGAAGATGAGGTTTAAGATGAGTGCCGTGGCGGTTCCAAGAGCGAGCGAGGAGCTGAAGACGGACTGCACCGATCCCGGAAGGCCGGTGAAGAAGTCCGGGAAGATGTCGATCGAGAGACCGAAGATGAACGCGAACCCGACGACGAAGGTCTTTCGCGTATCCATCATCCGCGATGTGATGATCTGCAGTCCGTTGACAATCATGAATGCGGCGACGAAGACCAGCCCCGCCCCCATGACGGGGCCGGGCATGACGACAAAGACCGATGCCAGTTTCGGGAAGAATGTCAGCAGGATGAGGATAACTCCTGCGGCAAAGGCGATGATCCTGCTGGTGGCGCCGGTGCCGATGGAGAGGCCGACGTTGCTCGACGAGGTCGACTGCCCCATCCCGCCGATGAACCCGGAAAGAAGTGCTGAGGAACCGTCCGCCAGGATGCCGCCGCCGATGTTCCGCATATCCGGCCGTTTCCATTCGGCGTCATTGATCTTCTGGCAGGTTGTCAGATCGCCGATGGACTTTAAGGACGAGCAGAGGACGGCGATGGTGAAGGGAATGAGCAGGGCGAGATCGAACGACCATCCGGGGTGGCTGAGATCCGGGAGGGCGAGCAGGGGCGCGTCCAGTATTCTCGCGATCTCCGGCCCGCCCAGGATGCCGGTCGCGGCAGCGAGGATATACCCGATGGTGATGCCGACAAGAACCGAGTAGAGGCGCAGTTTTCCTCTGCTCCAGACGCTTATTGCGACCATCGTTCCGAGGGTGATCGCCGCGACAAACAGTTCGAGCGCCTCGGTTACGGCGTCTCCCGGGCTGATCCCGAGGAAGTTCGGGATTGCCACCGGGATGACGGCGACGCCGACGAGGGTGACGACGACCCCGGTGACCTCCGCCGGGAACAGGATGCGGAGACGATGCATGAGCCGGGAGAAGAAGACCTCAAAGAGACCGGCGAACGCCGTCATGCCGTAGACGAGCGAGAGTCCCCCGGTCTGTGCCGCCAGGAGCGATGCGGAGAGATACGACGGCCCGCAGACCGCCGGGCAGAGATACCCCGAACCCATGCCCTGCTTTCGGAGCGCCTGGAGAATCGTTCCGACACCGCCCGCAAGGATGGACATGGTGACCATGAAAGCGGCCTGTTCGGCGCTGCCGCCGAAACTCCTGACGATGACGACCGGAAAGATGAACGCCGTGGACATCACGAAGACGTGCTGCAGCCCGAGGAGCAGCGCGGTCGGGAGCGGGAGCGTATCTTCGAGCCCGTAGACGAGGTTAGGGGGTTTCTGCGGCATGAACGGTTCACCGGATGTGCGTATGAAGTGGTTTGTCAGCCCCTCCTATACCAACGTTCTGAAATGGTATTCGGCGTTCTCCAGCCGGTACTGAACGCCGTAAGGAGCGTTGCCGGTCGAAGCCACGTCCGGCTCTGTCTCTCCGGCACATCCGGATACTGCCGGAAGTGCATGGTTATTCTGCGTCCCGTCCGGCAATGAACCGGTATGCCCCCCGCGGAACATGGATCTCGAACCGGGCACCGTTTCCCGGCGTGCCGGTCTCCCTGATGGAAAGCCCGGTGATGGAGAGGATCTCCTGCGCCAGAAAGAGGCCGTAGCCGGTGTTGCGTCCTCTGCCCCGCTCGAAGATCCTGTTCTTTTCGGTTTCGGGGATCCCTGACCCGTCGTCCTCGCAGACGACCGTGAGGCCGTCTCCCGTTTCGGCGCAGGAAAAGGTGATTCGGCTGATGTCGCCGCCGTGCCGGAGCGAGTTGTCCAGCAGATTGAAGAAGACTTTCTGGAGGAGCGGGTCGGCATAGACTTCAACATCTGCGTTGCTGGTTGTGAGTGCGACATTGTCCCCGGCGTTCCTGACCGCGGCTGTCTGCCCGATGACCTCATTCAGGTTCTGCCAGGTCGGCGTGTGAACACCGATGTCCTGGTAGTCCTTGGTGAACATGATCTGGTGCCGGATGGTGTCGGCGGCCTGCTCCGCTTTCTGGATCATCTCAAAGAAGAGCGGACCGCCGGCGCAGTCCCTGGAGAGCTCCAGATAGCCTGCAAGGGCGGTGAGCTGGTTGAGGACGTCGTGCCGGGTGACGCTGGAGAGGAGATTGAGTTTCCGGTTCGCCTGCTGCAGCGCCTCCTCCACGCGTTTGCGCTCGGTGATGTCGCGGCGGTTCTCCCGACGGCCGATCCAGGTACCGTCTTCACGGTAGACCGGTTGGCAGTAGTGACTGATCCACCGCAGTTCACCTCCCCGGGTGACGATCCGGAAGTCCAGGTGGTGCACCCCGCTGCTGCTTCTCCAGGTCTCGGCGTAGTGATGCGCGACCGCCTCCCGGTCTGCCGGGTGGCAGATCTTCTCGGTCAGATGGGGATCGGCGAGGAACGCTTCGGCGGCATACCCGGTGATCCGTTCGCAGGAGGGGGAGACGTAGAGGTAGCTGCCCTCGGGCCCGAGCCACGCCTCCCAGTCGTAGGTAAAATCGGCGAGCATCCGGAAGTTTTCTTCACTCTCCCGAAGTGCTTTCTCCATCTTCTTGCGGTCCGAGATGTCCAGGATCACGCCGACGATGCCGGCGACGCTTCCGTCCGCCCGGAAGAGCGCGGTCTTTGAGAAGAGAACATCGTATTTTTCTCCCCTGGTGTTCTGGAGTTCGTACTCGTAGCGCTGGACGTGCGGCTGCTCGATGATCAGGTCGTCCTTGTACTTGTAGTGGTCTGCGTAGAACCTCGGGAAGAAGTCCCAGATGGTCTTGCCGAGGATCTCCTCTTTCGGCAGGCCGACGAGTTCCTCGAACGCCCGGTTGCAGTCCTGGTAGATGCCGTCCGTGTCGCGGTAGAAGACGGGGGCGGGGATGGTGTCCATCAGCGCCTGGACGTAGTTGACCTTCTCCTTGAGGGAGACCTCCATCTTCTTGCGGTCCGAGATGTCGAGGATGGCGCCGACGATCCCGGCGATTGCCCCGTCCGCCTTGAAGAGTGCGGTCTTTGAGAAGAGGACGTCGTGCACGCTGCCGTGTGCATCGGTGATCCCGAACTCATAGCGCTGAATGTGCGGATGGTGGATGATGAGGTCGTCTTTCTCCTTGTAGACGTCGGCGTACTCCTTCGGGAAGAAGTAGTGGATCGTCTTGCCGAGGATCTCATCTTTCCGAAGCCCGACGAGTTCCTCGAACGCCCGGTTGCAGTCCTGGTATATGCCGTCCGTGTCGCGGTAGAAGACGGGGGCGGGGATGGTGTCCATCAGTGCCTGGACGTAGTTGACCTTCTCCTTGAGAGAGACCTCCATCTTCTTGCGGTCTGAGATGTCCACGATCACGCCGACGATGCCGGCGACGCTTCCGTCCGCCCGGAAGAGCGCGGTCTTTGAGAAGAGAACATCGTATTTTTCTCCCCTGGTGTTCTGGAGTTCGAACTCGTAGCGCTGGACGTGCGGCTGCTCGATGATCAGGTCGTCCTTGTACTTGTAGTGGTCTGCGTAGAACCTCGGGAAGAAGTCCCAGATGGTCTTGCCGAGGATCTCCTCTTTCGGCAGGCCGACGAGTTCCTCGAACGCCCGGTTGCAGTCCTGGTAGATGCCGTCTGTGTCGCGGTAGAAGACGGGGGCGGGGATGGTGTCCATCAGCGCCTGGACGTAGTTGACCTTCTCCTTGAGGGAGACCTCCATCTTCTTGCGGTCCGAGATGTCGAGAAGCGTGCCGATGATATCCTGCGAGCCCTGAATGGCTGTCTCCGATCCGTATACCTCTGCCGTTATCGTCTCCCCGTCTTTCCTGACGCCACGGAACTCGAAGTGAGGGAACCCCTCCGCTCCCGTTCGCATCTTCTGCAGCATGTCCCGGACGACTGCAAGATCGTCCGCAAGTGCGAGGTCGTCGAAACCCCTCACGCCTACCATCTCGTCCACCCGGTATCCGAAGATATGTGCAAACCGGGGGTTGACATAGGTGAATATCCCGTTTCTGACGATATACACGCCGACGAGCGATTTTTCCGCAAGAACCTTGAACCTGGTCTCGGAGTCTTTCAGCGCCTCTTCGGCACGTTTCCGGTCGGTGACGTCCCGTCCGACCGACTGGTACTCGATGACCCGTCTTTCGTCATCGAAGAGCGCCCGGTCGCTCCATTGCTGCCAGCGGATTGTGCCGTCCGGCATGATAACCCGGTGCTCCACGTTTCCGACCGGGTTTGCCGGGGTCAGTGACGAAAAGTGTTCCCTGATGAGATCGTGCTCGTCCTTCGGGATCGCGGGAAAGAACCGGGTTCCGACGAGCTCGCTGCATTTCGGCCTGCCGTAATAATGGCAGAAGGCATCGTTTGCAAAGACGAGCATCCCGTCGGGGCGGAACCTGCAGATCAGTTCGGTCTGGCTCTCCACAACGGCGCGGTACCGTTCTTCGCTCGCCCGCAAAGCTTCGTCCATCCTTTTGCGTTCGACGGCCTGCTCGATCATATGCTTCAGTTCGGCAAACTGAGACTTCGGATCTCCTCCCTTCTGGAGGTAAAACGATGCGCCGTTGTTGAGCGCTTCGATAATGACGTGCTCGCGTCCCCTTCCGGTGAAGATGATGAACGGCGTATCGTTTCCTTCTGCTTTGAGGCGTTTGAGAAACTCGATGCCGTTCATCCGGGGCATCTCATAGTCCGAAACGATGGCGTCGAACCGCTGATGCTGCAGCGTCGTGAGTGCCTCTTCGGCAGACGTCACGATAGTAACGGAGATATCGCTTTTGCGCTCCAGAAACAGCCGGGTGATGTCCAGGAGTGCGGGCTCGTCGTCAACATGCAGTACGGTGATCATGGGTAGGTCCCTGTGACGGCGGGGGTCAGTAATTAGGACTTGCCGTTTCCATGGGATAAATATACCTAAAAGAGCAGGCCTATCTTCTTCTTGAATATCGGAAATTGTGGATTAAATTGAACGATTATAGTATGGGGCGGGCAAGATATCGATGGATGCACTCGTTGCATGAAAAACGGAGAGGAAAAATAGGCCTGCCGCACCCCGTCGGGTGCGGCGGTCTCCGAGGACGTTTTGTGACAGGTGTGTAATAACCATGGATGCACGGGGAAGGACGGTTGTGCCGCCCGCCCTTCCCCGGGTCTGCATACGCATGCTGGTAGAGGGTTTTGAGAGGTGTTACTGCCCCGCCTCCGCCATGAGGCTGTGGAGCGGATGGGGCAGAAGCCTGACATGGATGTGATTGTATTCTACGACGGACGGCGTGCCGTTCCAATCCGTCGTACCAGACCAGACCGCGGTCATGCCGCGGATGTTGTGTCGGTAGAGATTCCCCATATCTCTTCTGACTCTGGGGATCAAGTATTGATCAGATCGATATATATACGTTTCGTTTATTGCATGGCAATAAGCACTGCAATGTCGGCATCATGGTCGCTATCACCTTTGCATGCAATGAGCAAAGCACTAATAAATCTCCACGTGAAAGTACATTATTGGATGGATCCCTATTCTGACGAGTTCTCTCCGATCATCGATGCCCTCAAGGCGAATCCACGGGGTATGTCGGTGACCGACATCGCCGCGGCTGTCGGCACCAATAGAAATACCGTCTCCCGCTACCTTGACATTCTGCTGATATCGGGTCAGGTGGAGATGCGGATCTACGGAAAAGCGAAAGTCTTCTTTCTCTCGCAGAGGGTGCCCATCTCCGCCATGCTCAATTTTTCATCGGATATGGTGATCGTACTTGACCGTGATCTCCGGATTGTACAGGCGAACGATGCCGCATGCGCATTTGCAGGGGTGGCCTGCGTGGATCTCCTCGGGAGAGAGATGGCGGGTTCCCCGCTCGCAGCATTCGACCACCCGCTGATCCGGACCCGGATTGCCGATGCCATGAACGGCGCGGACTTTGTGGAAGAACTCCGTTTCGTGCGTCAGACTGCCGTCTTCTTCTTCAGGATCAAGATCCTCCCGACCGTCTTCAACGACGGTTCGCCCGGAGTCACCATCATTCTTGAAGATATTACCGAGAAGAAACGGGCGGAAGAAGCGCTGCGGGAGAGCGAAAATATGTTCCGCGCGCTTGTGGAGAATATCAACGACCTCATCTGGAACGTGAACGACGAGGGCGTTTTTACCTATGTCAGCCCCAGGAGCAGGGACCTCCTCGGGCATGCACCCGAGGAGATGGTGGGGCGAACGATCTGCGACTTTATGGAGGTGGATGAAGCGGAGCGTATGCGGGCGCATCTCCGGTCGCTGAACGCTGCGCATCCGTCCGCGACCCTCTTTGAGTGTGCCATGCTTCACAAAGACGGTAATAGGGTCCTTCTCGAGGCGAACGGAACACCGGTGGTCGATATGATCGGCGAGTATGCCGGCTACCGGTTCGTATGCCGTGATATCACCGACCGGAAACGCGCTCTGAAGCGGGTGAAGCAGTGGAAATCGTTCCTCTATTCCATGGTGAACAACATCCCCAGCATGGTCTTCGTCAAAGAAACCAAAAATCAGACCTTCATCTTCTTCAACCGTTCGGCGGAGGAGCTGCTCGGCAGGGCGGATGATGCAATGACCGGCAGGCAGGCCGCCGAGATCTTCCCGAAAGAGATGGCGGAATTCCTCGCGAACGACGACCTCGAGGCCATCAAGAACGCACCCTTGAGAAAGTTCTCCGAGAAGGTAATCCGTCTGGACGACGGAAGCGATCGTATTCTTCGGGTGAGAAAGGTTCCCATCTTCAATTCCCGTGCAGATCCGAAGTACATCCTTGGGATCGCCGACGACGTCACCGAACGGAAGACCGCCGAAGATCTCCTTGTCGCGCAGCGTGACCGGGCGCAGGGCTACCTCGATGTAGCGGGCGTGATGATTGCCGTGATCAACGCCGACGGCAGGATCGATATGATAAATCGGAAGGGCTGCCGGATCCTCGGCTACGCTGAAGACGAGATAGTCGGGAAGGGATGGTTCGATCTGATCGTTCCCGAGCGGCTCCGCAAAAGGCTCGCGGAGAACTTTGCACGGCTGATGGCCGGAAACAGCGAACCCCCACCCTCCGAGACGGGTCCGGTGCTGACGAAGAGCGGCGAAGAGCGGTTGGTCCTCTGGCACAACACCCTGCTCCGCGACGCCGAGGGAAAGGTCGTGGCGATGGTCAGTTCCGGCGAAGAGGTCCGGGAGTAGCCGACCCGGCCGGCCGCCGTTCGCGGTGCGGCATCAGGAACTTCTTTTTCGGGAAGGTCTCCCTTTTATCTGCAGGATGAGCCTTTCCCGCTCCTCTTTCCCGTACTCTCCGGCGTGGTCACGATTCTCCTGCTTGTATTCTTCGCCGTCCTGCTCTCTGCGGCAGGTATCGTCGATACCGGAGCGGCTGTGCCCGGCTACGTCTTTTACGTCCTCCTCTTCCTGTACTATTGCCCTCTCCTGCTTCATCGTCATCTTCTTCAACACCGGCCGGATCACCTGCGCCGCCCGGCGGCTCCAGGGGAACGACCCGACATTTGCTAGACGGCATCGGAAATGCCGTCTCCCCCGTCGGCAGCATCTTCGTCCGGGCGGTCATCGCCGCCGCCGTGGGCTTGATCCTCCGGCTCATCGCCGGGCGGCAGGGGCTGCTCCGGCCAGATCGCCGTTGCCATCGCCGGTGCTGCATGGAGCCTGGCTACCTTCTTCGTAGTTCCGGTGCTGATCTTCGAGGACGCAGGACCGCTCGAGGCGATCGGACGATCCTGGAACCGCTTTAAGAATACCTGGGGCGAGACTGTCCTCGGGCAGGCCGGCATCGGCCTCGTCTTCCTTGCCGTCGGATTTGCCGGGTTCCTGCTGACGGCTCTGCTCGCCCTGACGGGGTTCATCGGGTTCCTCGCTGTCGGGATCCTCGTGGCGCTGCTGGTGATCGTCCTTGCCATCCCGGCGGCGAGCATGCACGGCGTCTTGGTTGCCGCCCTCTACCTCTACGCAACGACCGGCCGGGTGCCCGGGGCGTATCGGCCCGACCTGATCCCCGGGGCATTCGCGCCCCGCGGTTCGTTTGGAAGAGTCGGATATCCTGAACCGGGAAATATCTGAAAGAATTGTCCAAAGATCCCGGACACAAACATATTTTTCCCTTCTCTCTGGTACGTCCGGAAGAGGTGCCCCTTAATAGAGGCAGAGAGCAGATATTGTATACGGTGAAGATCTATGGTGGACTTTCTGACTCTCATTATCATCGTCGTCGTGGTGCTGATCGTCATCGGCATCGCGGCTATATTCGTCGGCATCTATAACCGATTCTTCTCGCTCAAGAACTCGGCGGAGGCGACGCTCGGCCAGGTGAAGGTCGCGATGAAGAAGCGGCTGGACATGATCGAGCAGCTCCTGGGATCGGTGAAGAGCTATGCCGCCTTTGAGAAAGAGACGTTCGAGAAGGTGACCGCGATGCGGAGCAGCGTGGCGGCCGCGGGCCCCGGAGACCTGAATGAGGTGGAGCGGGAATCGCGTTCCATTCTCGGCAGGCTGATCGCCGTCGCCGAGAATTACCCCGACCTGAAGACCTCGCAGACGGTGCAGGAACTGATGAGAGCCGTCCGGAGCGTTGAAGATGAGATCGGACGCCAGCGTTACACCTACAACAACATCTCCCAGCAGTACAACACCATGACCGATACCATCCCCTCGAACTTCATTGCCGGGATACTCGGCTTTCAGAAACTGCAGTACCTTGAGTTTGAAGAGGAGATCTCCCGGCCACCGACGATTGAGTTCTAAACGACCATGTCTCTGAGTGAAAAGCAGCAGATAATCCTTCTCTTCGGGATCACCCTGGCGATCGGTATCCTGGCGGTCGCAGGAGCAAGCGCCCTTCCTGCGCTCTTCGAGGGCGACCTCGTGGTGCAGGAATACGACGCCGTCTTTTCCGCGGACGGGACGCTTGTCGAGGAGTACACCTACGATGTCCGGCAGTCGGGCGAGTACCGGATGCTCTTTCGCTACTGGGCGGCCCCGCTTGCGTTCGAACCCCTGAACCGCCCCTACATCGCCTTCGGGAGTATCGACGTTCCCGAAGGGACGATCGGCTATGTGAAGAACTACAACGGGGAGGTGCGGATCGGTGACGGGATGGCCAGCCCCGGAGAGATCGCGGCAATCCGGGATCTCGCCTTTGAAAGCGAGGTCGGCGCCTACGATCCCGGGTATTTCCCGGCCGGCACGTACACCGCCACCTACCGGTTTGTCGTTCACCCGCCGATCGAGTACGACGATGATTGGGCACACCTGAACCTGCTGCTCGTGGAGGATCACGTCCCCTACGAAAACGTCCGGATCAACATTCCTGCCGTCTTTGTCGAGGAGATCTACACGAACCCCCCCACGCTGACGCAGGAGCGCATCGGCAATCGGATCGTCATTACGGGCAGCGTTCCGGCGGATGTTCCGGTCAATGTCGAGATGGTCGTTGATAAGGTGTTCCTCGAGGGTATTGACGGCTTCCCGGTCTTCGTTGAGGATGTGCAGCAGAAGACGGCAGATGCCAACCGGTGGGCGCATCTGCAGTACACCGCGGCAGCGGTTCTGCACACGGTCGCCCTCGTGCTGGTGCTGGTGGTGCCCTTCCTCCTTCTCGCCGTCTACTACCGTTACGGCCGGGAAAAATCGTTCGTCGTGCCCGAGTACCTAAGTTTTGTGCCCGATTCCAGCCTCAAGCCCTGGCAGGTGACCCTCCTCTTCAAGGGCGACGCCGTTGAGTTCGATGAGAACGGATTTTACGCGACCATCCTTGACCTGCACCGGCAGCAGAAGATCCGGGTTGAGGAAAAGCCGGGCGGGGGTGTGACCGTTCAGGTCCTCGACGGCACGTCAGGCGACCGCTACGAGCAGCGGGTGCTCACCTTCCTGCAGAACATCGCGGATGATCATACGGTGGACACCGATGCTCTCCGCGATTTTGCCGCAACCGCTCGGCGGGTTCCCGGCTCACAGCACAGGATGCAGGCCTATCAGCAGACGTTCTCGGCACTGACACGGCATGTGGACATGAGTATCGCCCTGCGCTACATCGTCGACGGCCGGCAGACCGTGCTTCCCCTGATCTTCCTCGGAGCGATCCCCTGCGGCCTTGCGATCCTCGCCCTCCTCATCGCACCCGATGCAGCGTACCTGCTGGTCCCTGCCGCGGCCCTCTACTTTGTCGCAGGCGTCCAGGCAGCGATAGCCGGCCTCTTCCCGTCGACGCTCTTTGGGCACTGGAAGGATGATCACTACCGGGAAAAACTGCAGTGGGACGCTTTTTCCCGTTTCCTCTCAGATCTTGCTCTGATGCGGCAGTACTCACCTGACGATCTCTCGATGTGGGGCGAATGGCTGGTCTACGGCACTGCTCTCGGTGTCGGAGACCGGGTTGAGCAGGCGATGCGCAATCTGAACGTCCCGCTGCCCGACGCCGGGGTGCCCCTCTACTCGCGTATGCCGTTCATCTTCGTCCCGATCGCAACCTACGCACCGCCAGGCGGCGGTGGCGGCGGGGGATTCGGTGGTGGAGGCTCGTTCGGCGGCGGCGGTGGCTTTGGTGGCGGCGGCGCCGGCGGGCGATAATCCTTTTTTAAAAAAGTTTTAGTGGTTCTGGTAGTAGAACTCCCAGGCGTCCATCTCGGTGCCGTTCTCGAAGATGCAGACACCGTACTCGCTGCCGTCAGGGTTCGCGCGGATCTCGTAGGCATACCCCTGCTCCTGGCAGTAGACTGCGGCAGGGTTCGCAATTCCGCTCACACCCGCTCCGGGCATAGCCGGAGCGGTGGCGGTCGTCTCTTCGATCGTCAGGATCTTCACCGGAACGCCCCACTGCTGGATGGTCACGACGTCCTGCTGCACCTCGGCGGTGAAGGAAACCCGCTTCCCATCGGCCGCATACTCCTCCGCGAGGTTCAGCGGCAGGTACCGGGCGCCGTCATCGGCGACGATACCGTAGAATCCGCCCTCAAGGTCGACGTAGGTGACCGTCCCGTTTCCGGCGATGACCGTCCGCTCATCGGTCTGCTCGATTGCAGCGATCTCGATCGGTGTTCCCCACTGCTGGATGGTGACGGTATCCTCACGGAGACTGCCTACGAAGGTGACGTTCATGCCATCGACCCGGTACTCTTCTGAAAGGTTCAGCGGGAGGTACCGGGTCCCGTCTTCGGCGACGATGCCGTAGAATCCGCCTTCGAGGTCGACGTAGGTTATCGTTCCGTTCTTTGCGACGATCTCCTGTTCCTGATTCGCCGCCTCCTGGCCGAGGCAGCCGCACGTCAGCATGGCACCGGCCACCAGCAGCCCTGTGATAAGGTAGACGCTTTTTCGAATTGTCATATGTATCGACAGAAGAGACATTGTCGCTTTGCAGGTAAGTATATTTCTTTAACTACGAAGTATCTCGAAACTATTCCGCCCGCAGCGTCAGGAGAGAGGTGTATATTTATCGTCTCGATACCAAGTGATGGTATACCTCTCCGGAACACGCAAGAAGCGTTTCGGATACGGAGGAGCGGAAGCATGGACGTAACAGTACAGGAAAAAGACGATGCCGCGGTCGTCACGGTTGAAGGGCGGATAGACGCCTCCTCTGCTGAAGGCCTTGACGAGGCCCTGGCGGGTGCCATCTCCCGGGGCAAGAAGAAAGTCTTTGTTAATCTCGAAAAGGTGGTGTACATGAGCAGCAGCGGCCTTCGGGTACTGCTGGGCAAGTTCAAGGGGCTGAAGAAGGAAGACGGTGAAATGGCTCTCTGCGCACCGAATCCCGACGTATATAAGGTCTTTACCCTTGCAGGGGTTCACGAGGTCTTTCCGATCTATATGAACCTGGAGGAGGTCTTTGTCGAGACGGAGCCCGGGAAAGGACGAAGGATCCACGTTAACGATGCAGACTGACAGGTCGTATCGTGTACGGTGAGGATGCAGCCCGGGACCTGATTGCGGTTCTGCGGAGCGGGGAAAGCGATGAGCGGATGGCGGCGGCAGCCGCCCTCGCCCGCATCGGAACGCCGGTCGTTGGCGAGGTAATACGTGCGCTGGGCGACGCCGATCCCAGAACGCGGATGTGGGCGGCATACACGCTCGGGCTGATCGGGGATCCGGCCGCACGCAATGCTCTTCTCGCCGCAGCTGCAGACGGGAGCGACGGCGGTGTCGTGAAGTGGGCGCGGGCGGCCCTGGAACGGATCGATGATCTCCAGTCCGGCCGGAGCTGCCGCGGCTGCTGCCGGTAACCACAGGAAAAAGGAACGGTGCTTGGTTACGGCAGAGTGCCGGTCTGTCTGCCGCACCTTTGATCTCTTTTCAGTCTCGCCTGCCGGCTATGAAGACCACGACGGCACAGGCTCCGAGAACCGTGAAGAGTGAGAGCGGTGTCTGTGTCGGTGTTGTCGCAGGTGTCGTCTCCGTGGCAGGCACGGTTGTCGGAGCCGTCGTTGCCGCGGTCGTCGGCAGGGTTGTCGGCGGTGCGGTCGCGGTTGCCGTGGGTGTCGGTGTTGCTGTGGTCTCTGCCGGTGTCGGTGTCGGTGTTCCCGTGTTGATGCCGACGCGGTTGCCGACGTTGAAGGTTATGCTGTTTGAGTCCTCGGCGAAATCGGCGAACTCCTGCGGTGTGTTCCACCGGGCCTGCACCGAGTAGGAACCCTGCTTCAGCGCACTCAGGGAGACGGCCCCCGGCATCCCGGGATCGTCGGTGTAGACCTGCGATCCGGTGAGGTTCAGGCCGCTCATGTCGCGCCCGCCGATGATTGTGCTCTGACCGCCGCCGGGTGAGGTGATCACCAGATCAACTGTTGCGGGATAGGTATTGCCGGTATGGTAAAAAGCGCCGACATCGGGCGATATGATCTTGAACGCGAGCATGGTACTTGGGGAGATGGTCAGTCCGTCGACCGAATCCGCATGGTACGGGTTTGCCAGCACCACATCAAGGAAGACCGTGGGCTCCCGTATCAGGATCTGCTTGGTGTTGCCGTCGGTCGGGTTGAATGCGAAGTAGACCCCATATTCATCCCCTACCTCGATGGGGAGGAGGTCGAAGTCGGTATCGTCAGGAACGTTGACATCATTGACGAGTGCGCGGCCTGGGTTGTCGTCCTGGTATTTCCGCAGCGTCGTAACGGGGTTGTCGGTCGTTGCGTTCCGGAGTGCCGTAAGATCGAGGTTCTGCTCGTACACGAATACCGTGTCGTAGGGCTGGATGTCGTGGATGGTCGGGCTGCGAGCCCCTGCCGGAGCGGTACAGACGGCGAGTGCCAGTACACATAGAAGAAGCACCGCCGGCAGTATCCTGCGCCCCGGTATTCTGCATGCGGTCTCTGCAGACATAGTTCAGGATTCATTCTGTGTTGATATATACTCATCGGAAAATATTGCTTTCGCTCCTGGAACGACAGAAATGACGGTGAAAGGGGGCGGGATTCCGAGATGTTCCCGAAGCCCCGGCGCCGGTCGGATCCCGATTCTGTTTTACAGGCGCAAAAACACTTTTTCCGCTGAAGAGTCGTCAGAAAAAGCGCCCGATCAGGATTATAGGCCTCTACTGCGTTTCCGTATGCTTAAATAATTTTCCAGCGCAATTTCTCCGGATGAACAAAGTAGCCCTCCTGATTGCGTCAATACTGGTTTTTTTGGTCATATTGCTCGCACCGATCGATCCGTCCGTGATGCCGGTGGAGGCACGCTACGTAACGGCGGTAACCGCCCTGATGGTGCTTCTCTGGGTAACGGCGGTGATACCGCTCGAGGCTACCGCACTGCTTCCGCTGGCCCTCTTCCCGCTGCTCGGCGTTCTCTCACCCACCGAGGTAGCGACATCCTACGGGGATAAGGTTATCTTCCTCTTCCTCGGCGGCTTTATCATCGCCATGTCCATGCAGCGCTGGGGACTGCACCGGCGGATCGCCCTGCAGATCATCAGGCTTGTCGGGACGAGTCCGAAACGGTTGATCCTCGGGTTCATGCTGGCCACCGCGTTCCTCTCTATGTGGATCTCGAATACCGCCACCGCCATGATGATGATCCCGATCGCCGTCGCCATCATCCTGACCATCATCCCCGAGACGAACAAGAAACTCGAGAACCTCACCGAAGAGCAGGGCTCGCTCGCGAAGTGCCTCATCATCTCCATCCCCTATGCAGCGAGCATCGGCGGCATCGCGACGCTCATCGGCACGCCGCCAAACGGCATCTTTCTCGCACAGGTTGAGACGCTCTTTCCTGACGCTCCCACGATCGACTTCTTCTCCTGGATGAAATTCGGTGTTCCTTTCGCCGCCGTCTTCCTCATCGTGGCCTGGCTCTGGCTTACCTACGTCCCGTACCGGGGGATGACCAAAACCCTTCCCGAAGCGAAGGGCATCATCTCGACCGAGCTCGAAAAGATGGGGAACATGTCGACGGGCGAAGTCTGGACGCTGATCGTCTTCGTCCTGACTGCACTTGCATGGATCTTTGCGAAGACGAAACATATCGGGGATATTACGATTCCCGGTCTTGACATGCTCTTCCCCGGCATCCACGATTCCACCATCGCGATTGCAGGTGCGTTCCTCCTCTTCGTCCTTCCCGTCAACGCGAAGAAGGGGATCTTCACCATGGACTGGAAGTGGGCGGTGAAGATCCCGTGGGGCATTCTGATCCTCTTCGGCGGCGGTATTGCCCTCTCCAACGCCTTCATCCAGAGTGGGCTTGCCGCCGAGATCGTCGGATGGCTCACCGTCTTCCACGGCCTCCCATTGATCCTCGTCCTCCTCATCGTAGCTCTCGGTGTTTCGTTTGCGACCGAGATCGCATCGAATACCGCGATGGCTGCCGTCCTGATGCCGATCATGGCGGTGACCGCCGTCAGCATGGGGGTAAATCCCTACATCCTGATGATCACTGCAGCGGTCTGTTCGTCGCTGGCGTTCATGCTCCCGGTGGCAACTCCCCCGAACGCCATCGCCTACGGTAGCGGCTACGTCGGTTCCGACGACCTGATACGTTCGGGCTGGGTGCTGGACATTACGGGAGTCGCAATCTGGACGATCTTCCTCTTCACTGTCGCCATGTGGGCGCTCGGCATCTCGGTCGACCTGCCCGCCTGGGCGCTCACTCCCTGATCCTTTTTCTGGAGCACTGCTCCGTTCGCCGGGAAGGAAACGGTGGCCATATGCGATATTTGGGGAGATGATCGGTATCGGCGGCGTGAATCCGACGGTAGAGCAGCAATGCACCCGGAAAGTTGCCTGGCGGCTGCTCCCTTCTCTCTTCATCCTCTAGAGTGTTGCATACCTCGACTGTGCGAACTCTGACCGCCGAACATGCCGGGGAGATGCTCGCCGACCGACGGGTCTGGCACCTCCCGGCGATCTACTGCACGCTCGTCATCGGGCTCTCCGGCCCCGGGTTCTGGTTTCCTCAGGTTGCTCTCCGCCACGATGACCGCCATGGAGGTCGAGCCTCGTGACCATGTCCCCTACGTCGCCGGGTGTGCGGTTATGGTCGTCTGGTCGCGCCGTTCGGCATCTCCAGCACCTTCGCCCCCTTCTGGACGCCTCCGGCGCTTTTCCTCTCGCAGGCGACGGCTGCAGTCGGCAATCTCGGCAGGTTCGTCGGTCATTCGGCCTTCGGTGGCTGATCGGAACGATGCAAAGCCTGCATCCAAGGCCACTCGTCTGCAACCTGCTTGTCTTCCTGGTGCGGGTGCCGGTTCGGTGCTGAGAGATCCGTTACCTTCTTCCCGGATCACGCCGGAGATACGGTAGCGAGCATGCCCGGCGAAGACCACTACCACAGTCCCTCGGTCGAGACCCTGGATCGTGCCGACCTCGACGCCCTCATCGATGAGCGGGTGCGCTATACCGTCGCCTACGCTGCCAGGCACTCCCCGTTCTACCGGCGGTGGTTCCGCGAGCACCGCATCCGGCCGGAGCGGGTGCGCACCCATGAAGACCTGCTGGATCTCCCGGTCGTCTCGGCCGAGACGCTCCGGCAGAACCAGCCCCCGGCAACGTCAGAGTTCGGCTTCAAGAGCGTCCCCTGCGAGAGCGTCTACACAATCCACGAGACGAGCGGGACGAGCGGGATGCCCAAGACCTTCTTTCTCACCTGGGAAGACTGGGAGCGGTACGCCGAGAAATACGCCCGTTTTTTTGTAGCACAGGATTTCTCCGCCGGCGATCGGGTGGCCGTCTGCGCCTCCTACGGGATGAACGTCGGTGCCAACACCATGACCCTCGCTGCCCGGGACCTCGGGATGACAATCATTCCGGAGGGCAGATGCACGTTTCCGGTGCGGGTGATCCGGGTTTACCGGCCGACGGCCATCGTTGGGAGCGTCTTCAAACTCCTCCGGCTGGCGCGGAGGATGGAGGCCGACGGTCTCGACCCGCAGGAGTCCGGCATCACCCGTCTGGTGGTCGGTGGGGAAAGTTTTGCGCAGGAGTCGCGGGCGTACCTCGCCGAAGTCTGGGGCGTTCCCGTCTACAACACCTACGGGAGCACCGAAGGCGGGATGTGCGGCGAGTGCGCCTGCCGGGACGGCCTCCATGTCCCGGAAGATCTGGTGCACTTCGATCTCTATGATCCGGCACTGGAGCGGTTCGTTGCCGATGGGGAGTGGGGCAGACTCGTCTTCACCACGCTCCTGCCGGTCGGCGGGAGGATGGGGACGCTCCTCATCAACTATGATACCGAGGACACCTCCGTCGTCCTCTCCCGGGAGCGCTGCCGCTGCGGCAGAACCCATATGCGGATCTGGTATCCCCGGCGTGAGGCCGAAACGTTTCAGGTTGCAGGACAGTCTTTTAACCGCGTAGACGTGGAGGGTGCCGTCTTCCAGCGGGAGAATATGGACGACCTCACCGGGGAGTACGAAGCGTTTATCTACGGCGGTGAGGAGATCGGCGAGACGGTTCTTCGGGTGAGCATGGAGTGCTGCAATCCTGAGGCCTGCGACCGGGAGGGGATCGAGGATCGATGTACTGCAACTTTTCTGTCCCGGGTGCCGGGTCTACGGGAGGCCTACGCCGACGGGGCGCTACAGATCCTCTTCCACTTTACGCCTCCCGGCGGGCTCGAACTGCACCGGGCGGCGGGGCGGCCGAAACGGATCGTCGACCGCCGCTAGCGCAAAAATCTTCTCCTACCGCCGCAATAGCAGCGCCGCCGCAAGAATGGCTGTCAGAACCGCGAGTACCGGCACGGTCGGAGCCGCTTCCGTGGGCGTCGGGGACGGCGTGGCCGTCGTGGCGTTTGTCGTGGGCGTCGGCGTCGCTGTGGTGACCGTCGGAGACGGGCCTGCTGCCTCCACAAACAGCGTCGTCGTTGCGGTGGCGTCACCTTCGATCCATTCGACGGTCACAAGGTAGTTGCCCGGCTCAAGCTGTCCGGGGTTTATGGTGAACGACCAGGTATTGGCGGGCTCGCCCGGCTCCACCGTCACCGTACCGGATATTCCGGCCGGTTCCGTCGTCTGGTTCTGCTCCAGCGGGAGGAACTCCGTCGGTATCACGCTGACGAGCAGCTGGTTCCCGGGTGCGAGGTTTGTCGTCCCGCTGATCGTGATCGGCTCTCCGGCGCTGACCGTTCCGGGCTCCTCCACGGCGAGAGACTGTGCGGCCACGATGCCGCACGCGCCGAAGCAGAGGATCAGAAGACCGGCTGCTATAGCGGTTCCGTTTGGTTTCATGGTATCACTCCCTGCGATGCGGCTCTCTTCCGGCCTGCCTCGATATAAATTCTCCTTAGAAGCCCGACTGCTTGCCGGTCATCCGCTCGATACCGATCCTGATGATCGTCGTCTGGCGGACGGTCTTGTCAGGATACGTCCACCCGCCCCTTCCTGAGTACTTCTCCATCAGACGGTCGAGGGCGGCTACCTTCTTCTGTGGGTCGTCGACGGAGGCTGCTCTTCCGAATCCGATGACGCTCCGGTAGCGCATCCCCCATCCGCAGGCAGCATCGGCGGGGACGAGCGCCACATCCGCTTCGACCTCGAAGCAGACGGCATCGTTCTGCTTCAGGATATCGATCTTCCTCTCCTCTCGGGCGGCGTGCAGGTAGATGGCGTCTCCCACGCGGACAAAGCACATGGGGACGACGTAGGGGTTCCCCCCGTCCACAAGTCCGAGCCTGCAGACGAGCGCCTCCGCAAGTACGGCATCAATCAGGCTGTCGTCCTGGATCTCTTTCTCACTTCTGCACATCCCCGCACCACTCTCGCTGCTCATAACGTACCTGTTGGCGGTGCTTCCTCATGCTTTTTAAGAGACTACGCCGAAGATTCTCCCTGAAACCTGCTTTCCGGCAGGCATGGAGAGGAGAAGGAGTGCTTCACGACCAGCAGTGGCAGCCGATCCCGGGTGCGGCCGGCGCCGAGATATACCCTCTGACGCGCAGACCCGACGTATCCTGCTCGAATGCATACATCATCCGGACAGCCTCCGAGATTCTGATCATCGACACCGGTGCCGATTCCGCACAGATGGCAGAGATCGTAGAAAGGGTGCGGGATGAGACGGTGACATTGCCGCGGCCGGTTCTGCTCGTCATTACCCACTGCCATCTCGATCACTGCTTTGCGATTATACGGGACGAGGCACTGCGGGCGGTCGCGCCTTTGACGATAGCCGCTCAGGAGGACGGCGCCCGGGCGCTTGCGTCTGCCGATAAAGCCCTGACGGTCTCCGATCTCTTCCACTGGGAGATCAAGCCGCTTGCGGTTGATCTGCACCTGCTCAACGCCGCCGACAGGGCGCACGGCGGTATCCGCACCGTCGAGCTCGCGGGGGGAGGGAGAGCCGTGCTCTCGATGAAGGTTCCCGGGACCGCGGGCGATCTCTCGTTCTCCTGCCAGACGGTTCTGCTCGGGAGCGGCGAGAGGCTCGAGGTCTATCATGTGCCGGGGCACACTCCCGACAGCATCTGTATCCGCATCGGTGAGTGTCTCTTCATCGGTGACCTGCTCTTCGCGACCGCTCCTGGCATTGCCGGGATTGCCGGATGGGATCCGTCCGCGCTCTCCGCTTCGCTCGAAGGCGTGCGGTGGCTGCTCGAAAGCGAACCGATCTGCCTCTGCTGCTCCGGCCACGGCAGGGCGGTGCCTGCTGCTGCGGTGGCGGAGATGCTCCCGAAACTGCAGCGGGAAGCGGCGGCGATGGCCGGCATCGGAGTATTCGATCCGGAACGTCTCCGGAGATCCCGCGAAGAGGCGATCGACCTGCTTGCTGAGGCGAACCGACTGTTCTCTGTCATCGCCGGTCGTCTCTACTCCCTGGCGTACGCGCTTGAAGAACTCGGCGAAGCAGAAGAGGGGCAGCGCTACCAGAACCTGATCGAGGCCGACCGGATCGATGAGTTCCTGGTCGACTTCGGCCGGTTCGCCGGTGAATTCTCCGAAGGAAAGAAGATCGAGTTACAGCTCGTGCTCAAAGCGGTGCAGATTATCCAGCGGATCGGCCAGGTCTTTGCGCAGGACCGGCTCGATCATGTCGTCGACGCCTCCCTCCTGCGACGTGCCGACCGGCTGCTCTCCGACTTCATGGATACCGTCTGCTGCTACCCGTCGGAAGGCCGGTGCCGGTCTGTCGACCTGAACACCCTGATCTCCGATCTGGTGAAAGGCCTGCACGTGCCGCCGCTCTCGGATGAAGCCTTCATCGAGGCTGCCGACGACGACGACGCCTACCGGGAGGCGCTTGTTGCGCGCCTGGCGTATCTCCCGCTCTTTGAGGAGACCTGCCTCGATGTCTCGCTGTGTGAGTCCCCTCTGCCGGTGATGACCGACGCGGAGCGTCTCTCCGATGCCCTAACCGGCGTTCTCGAGGATCTGGTCTCTGCGGGAGTGACGGATATCAGGCTCACGACCTCTCTGAGTGGCTGCTCTGTCCTGCTCGGCATCGCGTATCCGGGTTGTGCTCTTCCGGGAACGAAGACCGGGGAGCGGCTCCGCCTGTACCGGCGGGAGTTTCTGCGATGTGGAGCCGGTCTCGCGAGCCGGGACGGAAACGGGGTATCGGAGCTTTGTATCGCCCTGAATACGGCTGATGCTTTGGCCATATCGTCTCAGGAGAACGATCGTAGCGGGTGGGACAGGGCGTGATCCTCCTCAGTGCCGACGATCTCCGAAAAGCCCTGCCCATGCGGGAAGCGATCGCTGCGATGAAGGAGGCTTTCGGCGCACTCTCGTCGGGAAAAGCCACCGCCCCCCTCAGGACACGCCTGGAAATCCCTCGTCACGGTGGCGTCATCCTCTTCATGCCGGCATACCTGGATGCCGACGAGGCCGAACCGGTTGCGTTGAAGGCGGTCTCGGTCTTTCCGCAGAATCGCGAGGCGGGGATGCCTACCATCCACGCAGCGGTGCTGCTGGTGGACGGTACCGACGGGCGCCCGCAGGCATTGATCGAGGGGAGCGCTCTCACCGCCATCCGGACCGGTGCGGCGTCGGGTCTGGCGACCGAGTACCTTGCCCGTCCCGAGAGCAGCATCCTTGCCATCATCGGTGCCGGGGTGCAGGCACGGACGCAGGCAGAGGCTGTCTGCACCGTCCGCGCAATCGACGAGGTCAGGGTCTACGCCCCGGCCTGAGAGCACACGGATGCATTCATCGATGATATGGCCGGTTTTGGGCTCGTTCCTGATGATATTGTTGCTGCAGAGCGTCCTGCTGAAGCGGTGCGGGGAGCGGATATCATCTGCACGGCGACGACCTCGATGACACCGGTCTTCCCTGACCGGGATATCGCGCCCGGAGTGCACATCAACGGGATCGGCTCCTATATGCCGAATATGCAGGAGATCCCGCAGGAGACCGTTCTCCGGGCGACGGTGGTCGTCGATGGCCGCGCCGCCGCACTCGCGGAGGCTGGGGACCTCATCGTCCCCATCCGTGATGGCCGTATGACTGCGGAGAAGATCCATGCCGATCTCGGCGAGGACGCGGCCGAACGAGATCACCCTCTTCAAATCGGTCGGGATCGCCGTCCAGGATGCCGCCGCAGCGCACCGGGCGGTCCGGTGCGCCCGGGAGCGGGGGCTCGGGCAGCACGTCTCCTGGTGACGCCCGGCCTTCTGCGCTACGGAAAGGTTAATGGACTTTCGGCATGACTGTAGCGTGCGGAGGCAGCGCTGACATGGATGTCGTTCACGTTCCCGGAGAAGACCGCGGCAGGGTCGTGCTCTACGCTCTGAGCACCTGCGGCTGGTGTGCAAAGACCAAACAGCTCCTCACCGATCTCGGTGTCGAGTTCTCGTACCTGTATGTCGACCGGGTCGATCCCGCTGAGTTCGATCAGGCGCTCGAGGAGGTGGAACGGTGGAATCCACGGGGGTCGTTTCCGACCCTGGTCATCAACGATGAACACGTGATCGTGGGGTTCCAGGAGGATGCGATCCGGGAGGCGCTCCATGCCAAATGACATTCCGGATGAAGAAGTCGATCGCCTCTACACCGAACTCGATGCCGAGGCGGAGGCGGGCGGATACCATCTCAACCCTGACCGGGAGTTCACCCGCGGGCTGGTGTGCGGTCTGCTCGTCAACCGGGACCGGTACGGCTACATCGCCTGCCCGTGCCGGCTCGCCACCGGGAGGCGTGAAGACGACCTCGATATCATCTGTCCATGCGACTACCGCGACCCCGACCTTGCCGAGTACGGTGCCTGCTACTGTGCCCTCTATGTCTCGGCGGATGTGAAGACCGGGAAGCGGGAGGCCGAACCGGTGCCGGAACGCCGGCCGCCGCGGCCTGAACGGAAGAAGATGCGCGAGGAACGGGAGAGCACGTCAGCGGCTCCCTCCACTCTTGCCTATCCGGTCTGGCGCTGCCGGGTCTGCGGCTATCTCTGTGCCAGAAACGCCCCACCCGAGATCTGCCCGATCTGCCGGGTGCCCCGGGAGCGGTTCGAACGGTTCATGTGACCGGTGCCGGACTACCCGGTCGAGGACGGCGTAGGTGACGAACGCGGCCACGATCCCGTTCACCGGCGGAATGCCGGGACTGAGTGCGGCGATCGCCGACCCGATGATATACGCGCCGATACCTGCCGGGTTCTACCGGGAATCTACCGCCAGGAAGAGCGACGGAATGAGCGTCCCAAGCAGGGTGGCGGTTCTGCGCCGCCCTGTCCGGAGGAGATCGCATCCCCGGCTACCGAGACGGTATGCGGGAACGCGATCGGGCAGCCTGCGATCGCGCCCCGCCCCCCCGCATCCTCCATGGCGACGCTGATACCCTAGAGGATCAGGGCGGTCATCAGCGGAACCGAGGGGAGCGAGAGGTACTCCTCCTCTGCGGGAGCCTCCGGTGGGAGTGTGTGCCGTTTCACGATATCATCGGGTGCTCTTCTGGTTTTCGGTGCAGGCGCAATCCGGGAAGATGCGTATCGTTCCACTTTTAACCGCCCGGCGCAGACATTTCTGCTATGCTGATCCGGGATATCCGCGATGGAGTGCACGAGCGGGTGATGGATAACTCCCTCCTCTGCGAATTGCTGCACCCCGGCCGGGAGGCGGCGCCTACTGGCATGCGCTACAGTATTGCCCACGCCAGAGTGCCGGCGGGAGAGAGAACGTTCCCTCACCGGCTGAAGACGGCGTCGGAGGTCTATTACATCCTTGACGGGGAGGGGTGCATGCATATCGACGGTGAAACGGCCTCCGTCCGCCCGGGACAGGCGATCTACATTCCGCCCGGAGCAGTGCAGTGGATCGAGAGCACGGCTGCTTCTGATCTCATCTTCCTCTGTCTTGTAGACCCCATGTGGCGTGAAGACGAGGAAGAACTCATCGGGCGCTGACGTTACCCGGCATGCCCCTCTCGCAGGAGAAAATCGCGGAAGATGGAGGGGATCTCCGTCCGCTCCTCGACGATCGCTGTGTTCAGGTCGTGAAGGTTTCTGAGGATCTGCTCGGCGATCCGGATCTGGATACAGAGCTCCGTGAGCAGATCGTCGGGGAGATCCGGGATATCCGCGAACCGCTGGCGGATCGCAATGAGATTGCCCTGCAGGAGCTCCGCCGGAATGATCACCCGGTTTGTCGTCTCGGTGATATACCCGATGAGGGCGCTGTGCTTCTCATGGATCTGGTCCTGGAGGAGTCCTCGCCTGACGGCGCCTCCGATCTTCCTCCCGATCGCTTCGAGAATCTCTTTTTCAAGAGGCGAGAACCGGTACCGGTTACTGCTTGCGATACAGATGACGCCGAGAACGTCATCCCCTATCGTGATCGGAACCTTTGCGAGGGAGAAGATCCCATCCTCTCCATGGTCATGGTCGACATCCATATACTGCTCGAAGTACTGCGCCTTTCCGTCGACCAGCACGTCGCGGATCAGCGGCTCGGCAGGGTCAAGCACCTGTACCCCGGTGAAGTACAGGTTATGGATGCCTGAGAACGCTTTGAGATCCGCCATGCCCGTAGCCGTATTGATGAGGTAGACTGCACCGGCGTCAAAGTCGAGCATTGTCAGGGTTTCTTCAAGACTGGTGCTGAGAATCTCGTCGAGCGTCATGGACGACGTGGCGGCGGCGATGATCCGGCTGATGATCTGAACCTGCCGGTCCCGGCACGAGACCATCTCCTCTGCCTCCCGGGAATCGGCATACTCGTGGAGCATCAGCAACGCGGCACGCTCTCCGCCTACCAGCAGGCTGCCGGTTGCCTTTCCATACCGTGCTCCGATCGGGGGCAGCCTGCTCTCTGCATGTCCGGTTTTCCATACCTGCTCCAGGAGAGACTGTATGCAGCCCTCCGCGGAGAGGCCGGCCGTTACGGTGAAGATAGACCGTCCCCGGAGATCGTTTCCGGAAGGCTCCGGAAACAGCGATGAGAACGCCTGGTTCGCGTACAGTATCATGCCTTGCGCATTCAGTACAACCATCGGATCAGGGATTGCCTGGATTATTCGGCAGGGATCAGGTATTCTCTCCATCGTGGGTCTCACATGGAGATTGCATGTCCGTATATTTAAAACTTGCTCAGTGAGAAACTCTGTAATAAAGAAGTATCTTCCAAAACATCGCCAAAATATGGATTTGATCAGTTGCTCTCCTGTATTCGGGGTTTTTGTCACCGGATGACCCGATCGGCGAAGGTGGTAAGCTGGGAGAGCATGACCGGATCCAGCCCCTCTTCCACGGCCAGAAAGATCCCGGCCACGTCCAGCAGCCTGAGCTTGTTGGTAACAAAGTGGATGAATTTTGAGATGTTGACCGACGGAAGATAGATGAGCATGGTGCTGATCGAATCGAAGAGGATGCAGGTCTCCTCACCCTGGAGATCACGGAGCATGCCGGTCAGTGCAATGCCCATGTCCGTCAGATTGGCGGGGTTGCTGATGAAGGTCGTCCGCTCGATACCCTCCGGTACCGAACCGAGTGCATATTTCGTGATCGCGTCGATGAAGAAAACCCGTGTCGGATCGATGCCGTTCTGTTCATAAGACCGCCTGAGAATCGCCGATGGCTGGTTGGTGGTGATGACGAGAACCGTAAAACCCTTCGCGGTGAGATCCCGAACGAGATCGGTATTCTTCTGTTTCAGGTGATCGGCGGCGGCAAGTACCAGAAAGATCCGTTCGTCGTCCGAAGCGCCTCCGAAGAAACCGGTCATCCGCGGTTCACCTGATTACAGGTTCAATCTTGTGCCCTATCAGTCCTTCGTTCCATGCTGCACCGTGTCGCGGTTCAAACGCAGGACGGAGTGATTGCGCATGCATATATACTCCCGGCGATGATTCTCCCTGTATGCCGCGTGAGAAGATCATTGACGGTGACCTCGCCGGGGGCACGGGGGTTGAGGGGCGCCGCTCGGGGGGAAAAAAAGATGAACATTCTGAGAAAGCGCCGGTCGATAGCGAGCAGCCCCGCGAGCAGAGCACCGGGAAACCGCCATCGCGAAAGCCCCGGTTTGGACAGGGCAACACAGCCGACATCTTCTATTCCGAGCAGAAGTAATTCACTCCAGGATGCGGATATCCCCGGGTGAATGTACGACGATCTCTTTTTTCCCCTGATAGGTCTGCAGGGTCCCATACAGCGTAATCAGATCGCCCTGCCGTACATCGATGCCGCCTGCGACGTCTGCCGGGACGAAGATCGGAACACCCGCAACCGTGAGCAGCAGGTGTCCGCCGGTCTTGGTGACGGTCATGGTTTCGATCGGCCCCTCGAGAATAACCAGCGCTCCGTCTTCTGCAGCCTCGGAGTATGGGGAGGCTGCTATTGGCTTTGCAAATGCATCGAGGAGCAGGTGTGCTGCCAGCACGACTGCAACCACGCCTATGAGCAGGAAGAGCGCCTTCCGCTCCTGTCGCTCAAGCATATGGTAGAGTATATGCAGAACGTGACAATAGAGTATCGGCAGTTTGATATGTTAACACTGTTAACGGGTACTCCATGGATGAAGTGAACCTTCCTCCCTCATCACAGAAGATTCTCGTCCTGCTGACGGATGGAGGCGCCATGACCCACAAAGAACTTGTCAGCCTGAGCAATCTGGCTCCCCGAACCGTTCGCTATGCCCTGAAGAAACTGAAGGACAACGGTATGATCGTGGAGAAGTTCAACTTCCGGGACGCACGGCAGATCCTGTACGAATACAAAACCTCGCGGATGGTGCAGACGACATGAGTGAACCGTCATGCGATATCATGCGCTGTGACAGTCTCGTCAGGAGGCTGCTCCCGAAGATGCGGGCTGAGATGGTCTATCGCCTCGTTCACGAGCGGGGTATCAGCCAGAGCGAAGTCTCGAAGCGCCTCGGAATCAGCCGGGCAGCGATATCCCAATATATGAGCCGGAAGCGCGGGAATACGAAGGCGGATTTCTCCGGGGATCTCGATGCGGTCATTGAGAGGTGGGTGAGCGCCGTTGATTCCGGAACCGGTACGATCACCATCTGCGATGTCTGCCGGATGGCGGGTTTCGAGAGAAAATAACGGCGTTCACCGCCGGTGGCGATACCAGTAGAGCGCTGCAAGACCTATGATGATACAGAAGGCTGCTGCAGCCTTCGCCGGATCGGATCCTATGCCGTTTTCTGTCCTGCCTCTCGTTGTGGCGGCCTCCCAGTCGTCCCGGAAGATGCTGGTAAAGTACGCGGCAACGGCAGCATCTTCGATGATTACGCCAGCTTCGCGGTTGAAACCCGGTGAGTTCGCATTCCAGTTGATGCTGCTGATCAGCACCGCACGTTCGTCAACAACGACTCCTTTTGTGTGAATCTTCTCCAGGTTGTTGCCGTCGCAGTCGGCGAGGCGTGCTTCGAGCGGCAGTCCTTCGGCGGCCGCTATCCGGTTGATGACCCCCACCATCTCGTCGTTGTCGGCGTCGCCTTCCGTGTTGAACCAGGCGGAGTCGAGGATCACCCGCACCTCGACGCCGCGGCGTGAGGCGTTGATCGCTGCCGCCAGGTACGGGTTGAGCTCGTACGCCGTCTCGTTCGTGATGTACGCCTGTTCGATTGCGATGTTTCTCGTCGCCCCCTCCAGCAGATCGGTGATCAGGAAGCTTGTGTCGGGTGAGAGCACCGGTGTGACCCTGACGCCGCCCCTGTGGACCGGTTCGAACTCAACGGTGTAGGGAACCTGCCTGGGATCCCCGACCTCCGCAGCAGTTCCTGCAAGTGGGGCGATGTCGCCACCGCTGGAGTCATGCAGGAAGACCTCGCGGAAATAGGCGGCAAGAGCCGGATCCTCCAGGTACGTCCCCCATCCACGGTTGCCTCGCGTTCCCGCAGCCGGAAAACCGCTCGGCTTGTAGTTCTCGCTCCCGATGAGGACGCGTGCGCCGTCGATCACCATGTACTTCGCATGGTCGAACCGATAGGCTGCGTGCGCTCGTTCGGTGGTGGTCATCTGGAGAACCGGAATGCCGCCTCTTGCGAGGAGTCCTGCGACGAATCTGCCTTCCGGAGATATTCCGCCGACAGGTCCGCCTTCGAGGAGAACCGTGACGTTCACCCCCGCCTGCCGTGCGCGGACGAGCTCTTCTGCAAGACCCGGGTCGGTGAACTCGTAGACGTTGACCAGAATCTCGCTCTCTGCCGATGAGACGGCCTGCACGAAGATCTCACGCGCGCAGTCGGGTGCGACGAACGCCGTGATGCGGACGCCCTCGAAGACAGCCGGCCGGAAGCGTGACTGGCCGATGAAGAGCGGGCGGGCGTCCCAGACTCCTCCTTCGAGGTAGTGGATCTGGCCTTCGCGCGATGCGACGTCATCCGGCCAGGCAACCTGCTGGAGGAGGGTGGTCCCCTGGTAGAGCAAGAGCTCGTCGGCACGGTTCGCCATCCGGAGGTCACCGCTCCTGCGCACCTCGGGAACGTCTGGAGAATAATCAAAGAACTCATAATCGGGGAGGGCGCCGTGGCTTTCGGCGTATGCAACGGCGCTTCGGGCAACCGTCAGCCTGCCGTCGATCCTGGACCCGTCCGGGAACCGGAACCCGCCTTCGCCGTCCGAGACCACGAAACCGTCGAGCGGCCCGTGCCCCTCGAGCACCAGGTATTCGTCCGGGTCTCCCTTCTGGTAGGGGTCGGGGCAGAACTCGACGATCTCAAGGGCGCTCCCGGCTATGGCGAGGATGCAGCAGAGGAGGAGAGCGACGCCGATCCGTTCCATGCGGAGAGATTATGTTGCTGTCCGTTTTATAAGCTGGCGATATGTCCACGCTCTCCATGCCTCTCGTCGTCAAGGTCGGCGGGAGTCTCTTCGATCGCACCGACGCCGTCATCGGTGCGATCCGGGCGACAGGAAGGGCTGTCCTGCTGATCCCGGGTGGCGGGCGGTTTGCGGATTTCGTGCGCCGCCTCAACCTCTCGGATACGGCGGGGCACTGGATGGCGATAGCCGCCATGGAGCAGTACGGCTGGTATCTGGCCTCGCACGGCATCCCCGCAACCGCGGTGATCGCCCACCCCGCGATGGTGACGGTGCTGCTCCCCTACTGCGCCCTGCGCGACCTCGACCCCCTCCCGCACTCGTGGGACGTCACCTCCGACACCATTGCGGCATGGGTTGCCGCACGCCTTGGCACCGAGCTTGTCCTCCTCAAGTCGGTGGACGGGATCCATCGCCACCGGACGCTCATCGAACGGGTCGATGCACCCTGCCCCTGTGACGAGGTCGACCCCACCCTGATTCCCTTCGTCCTCGAGCACGGCGTCCGGACGACCGTGGTGAACGGGCGGATCGACGAACGGATACGGGACGCTCTTGCAGGGCTGCCGGTACGGGGAACCGTCATTGACACGAGATTTTAATTGGTTCGGGGGAAATATGATAGGGTACCGTTCGAGGAAGAAACGATGATAGCAACAGATCGATGCACATCCTGCAACGGCACGCTGGCAGAGACCGGTGCCACGCAGTTCAAGTGTCCTGAGTGTTCATCTGTCGTCAGCAGGTGCTACCGCTGCAGAGAACAGAGTATCGCGTACGAATGCCGGAAGTGTGGATTCCGGGGGCCATGAGATGGGAGACGTCGCTATTATTCTCAAAATCATGCCTGAATCGCCCGAGGTTGACCGTGAGGCACTGAAGGCAGCGATCAACGATGCGGTACCGGTAAAAGATCTCAAGGAAGAACCGATTGGCTTCGGTCTCGTTGCTCTGAAGGCCGTTGTGGTCGTACCCGATAAGGAAGGGGCGCCCGACGAGGTTGAGAAGTCGCTCCGGGAACTTGATGGCGTCGGCAGTGCCGAGATCATCGAGCTGACCCTGATGTGAGAGCGGCCTGTACGTTCTATTTTTTTTGCGCAACGGCGGCTAACAGTCGTTTTCCAGTCTTTCCAGAACTTCGGCCGTGAGCGAGCGGATCTTGTCGACTGATGCCTTAAAGCCTGCAACCTCCTGCTCTTCAAGCCTGATCGGTACGGGGAATACGCCTTTTCGGTTGAGCCGTGCAGGCACGCCGATACAGGCATCGCCGATGCCGTGGACTTCGCTCTTGATGTACCCCGAGACCGTCAGTATGCGGTTCTCATCACCGAGGATCGTCCGGACCAGAGTGGCGATCGCCTCTCCGGGACCATACACCGTTGCACCCTTGTTCTTGATGATGAACTGGCCGCTCGACCGCACCGTCTCCATCATCTCGCGGTGCGGGATTCCCGAAAATGTCGGCAGATTGCAGATCTGAATACCGCCGATTGTCGTCGCCGACCAGAGCGGCACCATACTCTCGCCATGCTCTCCGATGATACGGGTATGGACTTCACTGACGTGCACCTTGAAGTAACCGGCGATAAGCGCTTTGAGGCGCATCGAATCGAGGTGCGTGCCGAGTCCGAAGACCTGCCAGGGTTCGAGCTCCGAGTATTTGAGGGCAACGGCCGTCATGACGTCGACGGGGTTGGTCACCATGAGAAGAAGGGCATCCGGTGCCCGTTCGCCGACGATTTCCGCGGTTTCTGCCACCACCCGTGCGTTGGCGACCGCCAGATCGTTTCTGTCCTGTCCAGCCTGCCGCGGTGCACCCGATGTACAGATGATGATGTCCGATCCTTCCACGTCCACAAGTCGTGTGCTGTGCGCAAGGCGCATCTGCGTGCCCCGCGCTGCGAATGAGTCGGACATATCGCGACAGCATCCTTCAAGGAAATTTTCCCGTCCGGGTCGTCCCATCAGCAGCATCTCGGTGACGTGGGGGATCTCAGAAATAGTGTGTGCCGCAAATGAACCGACGTTGCCTGTCGCTCCGATAATCGTAACCTTTGCCATAGAAATCGCCGTTGGGGACACGTCCTCGGTCGACAGCGCGCACCTGCTTTTACCGGGGCTTCCTTCCTCCGCCCCGCAACCCTATGGGCGCCGAACGTCCACGGTGAGTCTGCTCCCTTCCGGGCCTGAACCGGTCCCCGTGGCAACAGGTCGCTGCTCCCTCCGGAGTGTTGGTGCCTGTCCGCCGACCTCATAGGACGAGGTTTCTCCGTCAGGACGCACCGGCTCCGGCAGGCCACCACAGCCTTCCTCAGACTTCGCCTCCCGCGTAACGGCGGTTTCGGGTTACAGGTGACGCCGAGCCACCCGGGCTAGTCCCCGTATATCATGGGGCCTACGGGATAAAAACCTCTCCGCCTACCACCTTCGTCCACATCGTGGCCATCTCTTTGACCTTCCCGGTCTCGCTCTTCTCGAAGAGGTCAAGGACGGCGAGATCCGCTCGTCTCTGCAGCAGGGGGGCGAGCATCCGCAGATCTCCGTGGTAGACCTCCACCTGCCGGGCTCCGGCCGCCTCCGCGACCAGGAGCGGTTCCCCGGCGACCGGCCGCTGCCGCAGGTCGTCGTATCTTCGCAGGATGCGCACTGCATCGATCGCGAGCGTGTCCCGGTTTACTACGATGTTGCAGGCCGTCCAGAAAGCGGCTGCATACCAGGCGTCGTTGCAGATGACGTGGGGGACACCGGCTGCTGCCGCCGCAATTCCGAGCGTTCCGGCGCCGGAGCAGGCGTCAACGAGCGTTTTGGGGTTTTTCTGGCGGATAGCCCCGTCCAGGGCACGGATCTTCGGATCATGGCCGCGGGAAAACTCAATGTGGATGGTCGACTGCTGCTTGTAGATCACGACCGGCCCTGCGCGCGTCGAGAATATGTCGGCGCGCACGTCACACCCGGCAAGCAGTGTGTGTGTCCTTCCGGCACTGTCGCGGTCAGGGTCGGTAATGCCGGGCACGCCGTCCCCGGTCTGTACCACGCCCCGCACCTCCGGCACCTCGGCGACGAGCCGGTCTGCGCTCTTTTTCGTGATAGCACGAGAGAGGAGCACCAGCGATCGCACCGGGAGGTATGGTGGCTGCTGCAGGGCGTACCCGGGGTGGATGAGGGGGGTTCCCGCCGCGGCGAGCGGTTCGGTCCCGGAGAGATCCCCTTCCTCGTTCATGATCCGGTAGATATGGGCGAAGACCTCGTCGATGAATCGTTTCCCGCACGAGGGGCACGGTTCTGCCGGGGCGAGATCGGGTGGAGGTGCGCGTTTGTCAAAGGTGAGCCCCATGCAGTCGGGGCAGGGGGTGAAGATCCGCGGTGCCTCTGTGAGCAGCGACGGAGCGTCTTCGATGCAGCTCCCTCCGCATACCGGGCAGTACATGCCACTGCATGCGCTGCGGAAGCATAAAAGGGTGCAGCATCGCCTTGCGCATTTACGGGAAGAGCAGGGCGATGGCGGTGAGGGCGGTTATATAGGCGAGCGGATAGGACCAGACCATGAACCGGTCGATACGCTCTGCAATTTCCTTCTGCCTCTCCGTAGCCAGCCATCTCAAATACAGGTTATAGGCAACCGTCGCACCGGTAATCGTGAAAGTGGTAACGAGGATGGTGTCCAGGAATGTGAGGTATCCGAGGCGCGGCAGATCGTCGGCGATGGTGAAGTTGAATGCAATGAAGAGGAGCAGGTTGGCGCTGGCGATATCGGCCCGTTTCCCGTAGTCCTTGAGGAGGAACGTGATATACGTCAGCAGGATGATGATCAGGATGGGCACCAGGATCCGGAGGATGTAGAAGGTCAGGTGGCGGGCCGCCTCGAAGTGGAAGGAGTAACGGGAGTTCTGCGTGTTTATCTGGACGCTGCTTATGTTGGTATCATATGAAGTGATGTACCACTCCTCCTCACCGAGCTGTCCTCCCACAGCAGTCTTCTCCTCCCAGGGTACGTAGACGTAGAACTCTTCGGGGTAGAGCGAGTCAACCCTTACGTAGAAGTCCTGGGTATCGAACGGGTAGTTCCTGAAGTTGAAGTCCGGTGCCTGCAGGAGCGTCCAGAAACGCTCGTAGTAGGTGGCGGTGCCGTCGGGGCGGACCGTGATGTATTGATTCTGCGTCCAGCGCCGTTCCTGCTGGTTGAAGAGGGTGAACTCGGGCCACCGTTGCCCTTCTGCAGTCACGAACTCGTCGATGCTCCGGTAGACCTTGAACTGGCAGTTGCATTCGTCCGGGCTGAACGCCAGTGCCGGGTCGGTCCACCGCATCCAGATGTTGCCGACCACGCCGAAGTTCTCGGCCTGCTGGTCGACCGCCGTGATCTGGTCGAGTTCGAACCCGACCATCACCCGGATGGGCTCCTCTAGGACCCGGGAGCCCATCGGTGCGGCATCGCCCGCCAGCACGGCAGGCACGTTGAGCCCGACCAGCAGCCGGTAGTCGCCCGTCGTATTGGCGCCGTTCAGGCTGCGGCTGAAGACCTCGATCTCATTGCCTTCGCTGTCGTCGTCGAAGGTGTACTCGAGGGTGGCGGTACTGCCATCTCCGGCCGGAACGGCTGCGCTCAGAGGTTTACCGCCAAAGTCCCGCAACACGATGACCGGAATAAGGTTCCCGGACGTCGCCTCGATGAAGGCGTAGAAGGTATCGCCCCCGGTGACGGGATTTACGGTGTAGAATGTCGACGTCCTGTTCGCCGTCAGCGTCCCGTCGACTTCCTGCACGGCCATGCCTACCTCTGATGCACCTCTGTCCAGTACGGCGATAGCGGCACCGGTCGGCTCTGCCTGGCCGCTCAGAACCTGCGGCGCATCGATACCGACCAGCAGGCGGTAGGTGCCGAACGTATTCTCCTTTGCCGGGGAGCTGAACAGGAGCAGCCGGTAATCACCGTCGGCAGGGATCGTATACCGAACTGTTGCGTCGTAACCCGCTCCGGAGTCGTCGTCCCATGCAAGGAAGTACCGGTCGGCAATTTCCGGGATCACCAGGAGCGGATCACGTCCTTCGGCGATGGACCGGTTGACCTCCAGATCGAACTCCCGGCGTGCCTCTCCCCGGGTCAGGCTCGTGTTCGGGAGAGCCAGGAACGGGTCGAGGTTTCCGCCGGTTCCGTTGGCGTAGATGAAGAGGGTCTCTTCCGCCTGCAGACCGGGAAGATCAAAAAAGATAACCTGATCCGGTTCTATTCGCCCGGTCAGCTCCTGAATTCCGGCATTTTCCTGTGTCTGGGCACTCACCGCGCCCACCAGTACTCCGAGCAGGAGCGCTAGGAGGAGTGTTCTTTCTACTGCACGGGCCCGGCTGTTCCGGGCTCCCTGTTCCCGCACCGGCCAACCGGTCCGGGCATGCATTAGATCCGCTCCATCAGCAGTCCAATCACCTCATAGGCGATCTGTATCGGATATATTCTGGATTTGATAGCAGGTTTCGTCGGGTTGCATTGTTATTATCAGTGTATTATATTTTTGGGTGTATGCTGCCTATCTGTCATTCTGATCGTTCTCCAGTAACTTCGATATCGTCGGACGGCTCCATCAGTATCGCGAGCCAGCGTGTCTCCTCCGAGCTCGATAGTACCGCCTTTATGAGCAGTGCCAGGGGAGCGCCCAGAAACAGTCCCGGGACGCCGAGCACCAGCCCCCAGGCGAGGACCGAGAGGATGATCACCAGCGGAGAGATTCGGAGCGCCTGTTCGGCAGGGTACGGCAGGAGCAGGCGGCGGGCTGCGAAGTCGAAGGCGAAGATGCCGCCGGCAACGGCGAGCGCTCCCGGAAGGCCGTGCTGGAGCCAGGCAAGCCCGATCGGGGGTACTGAAGCGATAGGCCGGCCGAAGTAGGGAATATAGCCGAGCACGACGATCAGCACCGCCCAGAGCGCCGGGGCGTCGATCCCGAGGAGCAGCAGGAGAATCGCGATTCCGATGCCGGTTGCAAGGCCGCTTTTCGTGCGGAGAGCTGCGTATGCGACCAGATTGATTGCAGACCTGTTGAGTTCTGTCCTGGCGTCCGTTCCGAGGCTTTTTTCGAGTTTGCCCCGGATGGAGGCCACCTCGAGGAGCATGAAGACGGCTACGATCAGGATGACCAGAAAATCGATGACCAGAATGGAGAGTCCGGCGAGGATCTCTCCGAGCGAAGGGATGAGCAGAGGCTCTGCAGCTGCACCGGGCAGCTCCAGAGAGGTCATGAGCCCGATCTCCGCAAGCCATGCCTGCAGTGTCTCCAGCTGCGCCTGCAGCAGGTTATGGTAGGCGGGCAGGGCGCTGTCGAGTTCGATCAGCGACAGGCTAAAGACGGCGACCAGCAGCAGACCGATCCCGGCGATAACACCGGTCATCGCCAGCACTGCTGCCAAACTGGGCAGTCCGCGCTCTTCCAGGCGGTGCACTATCGGTGTAACGATGACCGCCAGAATAAATCCGACGAGTACCGGGCTTGCGATCGCGGCGCCGAGGT
This sequence comes from Methanoculleus frigidifontis, assembly GCF_030464345.1. Classification (GTDB taxonomy): domain Archaea; phylum Halobacteriota; class Methanomicrobia; order Methanomicrobiales; family Methanoculleaceae; genus Methanoculleus_A; species Methanoculleus_A frigidifontis. The sequence continues at coordinate 82,311 of NZ_VCYH01000005.1, forward strand.
GCATGCCGGTGACGACGACGGCAGTGATGACGACGACCCGGGTGAGGGATGCAAGATGGGATGGAGCGGGCATGGTCACCTTCTTCTCGCAGGAGATACGGTCGATTTCGGGGGAGGGGTACCCATGCTACAATCTCCGGATCTACAATCCAAGGAGCTGTTTCTTCTTGGCCCGGAACTCTTCCTCGGTGATGATCCCTTTATCTCGAAGCCCGGCAAGCTGCTCCAGTTCGTCGATGTAGGACGGTTCGGCGGGCACAGCCCCGGGCGGAGGGGGTGCCGTGGGCGCTCTGGCAGGCTGCGGCGCCTGTTCTTCTGCCATACCTGCCTCGATTGCGGCCACGTCCCGATCAGTCAGCTCCTGCTCCTCAATGCCGAGGTCGTCCATCGCCGTGTCGAGCTCCTGCTCGGAGAGGTCTTCGGCCTTTTTGCCCGTATGCTGCTCGATGCGGTCGACATCCCTCTGTGAGAGTTTGATCGCGGCGGCGGTTCCGCCGACAGCGAGCGCGACCATCCCGCCTACGAGGACTGTCCGCCGTATGGTACGGCGCATGAAGCGGCGTGATGTGCGGCGGGCGGTTCTCCGTGCGGTCCTCCGGGCTCCCATGCGAAACATATTCCTCCTCCATAGGTTGTGATGCGGGCTGTGCGGTGATATCACGCCTCTCCCGCCTCAACCGGTTCAGTCATAGGGATCGGTTTTTATAATACTTTCCAGATAATGGCCGTACCTCGTGACCGGCAGTATCGATTGTTTACCTCACCCTGTCTGCCGGGATCATGACCGCATCGCCACGGCCGGTGCCGTTGAGGGCAGGGCTCTCAAGCAGCGCCTCGACTGGTGGAGGATACCCGACGATTCCTTTCTCTGGTGCGAAAATAGGTGAATTGGCTTAAAAGAAGGTTTCTGACGAGTGTCTGGCTCCGGCGTTACTTTTATAGTATCTGCCGACAGCCGGTGCCTTCATCCTCAACTTCAGGAGGGTGTACTGATGGTGAAGAGATTGATCCTGGTGATCCTGCTGATGATCATGGCAGCGGCGGTTCTGGTGACAGGGTGTGTTTCCCCGGCGGGGAACGAGACGCCGACGGTAACGCCGACCGAAACGATACCGGCCGAAACGACTTCCGTGATGACCCCCGAAGCGACACCGATGGAGACGATACCGGCCGAAACGACGACGGCGGCAGTCGGGGTGCCGGGGTACTAGACCCGGACACAGTTTCTGCCTTTTACTCTTGATGTCGTTCCCGGTCTATCGGCGCATTTCATTGACGGGTCTTCCGGCAACACCATCTCCCCCGAAGGGTCGCTACATCCCCCGGTTCTGGAGCGGTTTTCCGGCACCGAAAGGAATTTATCCGTGACACCTCTTAACACGGCGTTCGTAATCCTGCGCAGTGGAGGGTTTAAGATGTCTGATACATGGAAGGGCACGGTCAATCTCGATATCCGGGATTCGGTGCCTGACTGGGACCCCTACCTGCAGCCGCAGGCACCGGAAGGTGCCCCCAACGTCCTGATGATCGTCTGGGATGATGTGGGCTACGGGGCAATGGACGTATTCGGCGGACCTATCGAGACGCCCACGATGCAGCGTATCGCTGATATGGGCATACGGTACAGCAACTTCCATACCACGGCGCTCTGTTCGCCGACCCGCTCCAGCCTGCTCACCGGCCGCAACGCAACCAGCAACAACATGGCCTGCATCACTGAGGCTTCAGCGGGTTTTCCAGGGCTTTCCGCCCGGATCCCCTTTGAGAACGGGTTTATCTCGGAGGTGCTGAACGAACGGGGCTGGAACACGTACGCCATCGGCAAGTGGCACCTGACTCCGGGAGAGGAGACCGATATGTCCTCGTGGAAGGGGCGCTGGCCGCTCGGGCGGGGATTCGAGCGTTACTACGGTTTCCTCGGCGGGGAGACCAACCAGTGGTACCCCGACATCGTCTACGACAACCACCCCATGGATCAGCCTTACCGCCCGGATGAGGGCTACCATTTCTCGAAGGATATCGCCGACAGAGCAGTCGAGTTTATCCGCGACTCGAAGGTGATCGCTCCCGAGAAGCCCTGGTTCATGTACTTCTGTCCGGGGTGCGCCCATGCGCCGCACCACGTCTTCAAGGAGTGGGCAGACAGGTACAGAGGCCGGTTCGATATGGGCTACGAGAAGATACGGGAGCAGATCCTGGAGAACCAGAAGAAGATGGGACTATTACCGGAGAACACCGATCTATCGCCCATCAACCCTCACGGCGAGCCGGCCACGACCGGGCCGGACGGCCAGCCATGGCCTCCTCTCGATTTCGTACCTCCCTGGGAATCGCTGAACGAAGATGAAAAGAGGCTTTTTATCCGCATGGCAGAGGTGTATGCCGGCTTCGTCACGTATACCGATGCCCAGATCGGGCGGATCCTCGACTATCTCGAAGGGTCCGGGCAGCTTGAGAATACCATAATCGTCGTTGTATCCGACAACGGCGGCAGTGCCGAGGGCGGTCCCAGCGGTTCCTTCAACGAGAGCAAGTTCTTCAATAACGTCCCCGATACGGTCGAGGCGAACCTGCCGCACATCGACGAGCTCGGCGGCCCCGGGGCGTACAACCACTACTGCAGCGGCTGGGCGTGGGCATTCGACACTCCGTTCCCGTACTGGAAACGGTTTGCCGGGTACGAGGGCGGGATCGCGGATATGTGCCTGGTTGCGTGGCCCCGCGGCATCGGTGCCCGCGGAGAGCTACGCCACCAGTATATCCACGCCGTCGATATCGTCCCGACGCTCTACGACCTGCTGGGCATTGAGCCGCCGAAGGTGCTGAAGGGCTATACCCAGAGCCCGATCGAGGGGGAGAGTTTCAAGGCAAGCTTCGGCGATCCCGATGCGCCAGGAAGGGAGATCCAGTTCTACGCGATGCTCGGCCAGAGGGCGGTCTACCACCAGGGCTGGCTGGCAAACACCGTCCACCCGCCCATCTCCGGGTGGGGCAACTACGCACATGACGTCTGGGAGCTCTACAACCTGAAGGAGGATAGAGCCCAGATGCGGAACCTTGCAGACGAGAAGAAAGACATGCTTGAGCTCCTCAAGGGGCTCTGGTTCTACTATGCAGGGGTCTACAACGGCATGCCGCTTGATGACCGCAGCGCACTGGAGATCATTTCGACACCGCGTCCCCAGCCGTCCGGACCCAGGAACCGTTACGTCTACTATCCGGGGACCGCCGAGGTTCCTGAGTCGGTGGCCGTCAGTATCCGGGGGCGATCGTATACGATCGCGGCTGGTGCCGTCATCGACGGGCCGGAGGCGCAGGGGGTGCTGTTCGCCCACGGAGGTGTCGGCGGCGGCCACAGCCTCTACATCGCCGACGGGCGGCTTCACTACGTCTACAACTGGCTCGGGGACGCGATCCAGAAGTTCTCCTCGAATGGCACCGTGCCAACCGGCCGGCACGTCTTCACCGCGGAATTTGCCAGGGACGGAGAGGATACGGAGACGAAGAGCGCTCTAGGCACCCTTACGCTCTACATAGACATGAAGAAGGTGGGAGAGGGACGGATCAAGACTCAGCCGGGATTCTTCGCCCTCACCGGCGACGGTCTCTGTGTCGGCCGGGATAGCGGATCGCCGGTATCGCCGGACTACTCCGCACCCTTCGCCTTTACGGGTGGAACCATCGATCGGGTGGTGATCGATGTCAGCGGTGAGCATTATGTCGACCATGAGAAGGAAGTGGCGGCATGGATCGTGCGGGATTAACACCTCCGCTCCCGAATTCCCGAAGGGCAGACGGACCGGGCAAATGGAACCGTGCTTCACGAGGAGGCGACTGACATCGTCCGAGCCCGGATCCCGCCACCTGCCTGGGGGAGTGCTTGCGGGAGGCTGCTACCGAGCTCTAAGAGACTCTGCAGCCTGCACTCTCTGAGATAGTCGACGATGTCCTCCTCGGCGAATTCCGTGAGCTTTCGCTCCGGCAGGGAGGTGGATTCCCTCCTGCCGGTGTGGTTCCCGGTGCGGTGCAAGCCCGCCACCACCCTGTTGCCCGAAAAAATGACTACGGGGAGGGGGGCGGCACTTCTGCCTTTGCCGGCAGCCCGGTGCCGAACGCCTCCCGGAGGCGCTCCTCCTCCTCGCCCGAGAGTGATGTCTTGATGACGGTGCCGTGGTACTCCTTGATGGCGTCGACCACCTTGTCCGGCGTCATCTTCTTGATCAGCAGAAAGATGGCCGAACTCCCGGGCTGGACGTTCTCGGCCACTTCCTTGATGAATTTGTCGTCGATGCCGTAGTCGGAGAGACGGGCCCCGATGGCGCCGGCGATCGCCCCTATCGCCAGGCCGAAGATCGGCATGAAGAAGATGAGCCCGATCAGCAGCCCCCAGAAGGCGCCGGAGAGCGCTCCGAGGCCGACCAGATCGGTGCTCTGTTTTATCTCGGTCTTTCCGTCTTTGTGGTGGACGACGACGACCAGATCCTCAAGCTCGATAACGTGCTCCTTTGTCAGGTCTGCTAGTTTATCCCGAACCGTATAGGCCGTGGATTCATCATCATACGCAATAACAACAAGGTCGCTCATAGTACCTCCCGCAGGTATCCTCCCATCCGGTCAACCCCCGGGAGGATTGGCACATGGCGGATACGCGCGAGTATGCTGGCACAATCCATACATAGGAATATATAATTACCCCTGCCGCCCGAAAGATACCTATATCTCCCGGGGAAGAGAGGTTGTAATGCAGCCTGATGCTCGAAGAATGCCCTTTTCGCGTCCCGGAGCGTGACGGCCGCGGCAAGGAGTCGTTGGTATGGAGATCGAGCTTGAAATCGTCCTTGGTATCATCCTGGTACTCAACATACTCTTTGCCATCATTATCGTCTTCGTTGAGCGGAAAAATCCCACGGCAGCGCTTGCGTGGCTGATGGTGCTCTTCTTCCTGCCACCGATCGGGTTTCTGCTCTACCTGATCTTCGGCCAGAACTACACCCGGCAGAAGATGTTCGCCGTCAAGGAGAAGGACGATCGGATCCTGCGGGCGATCTTCGAAGAGCAGCATCGAGACCTGGTTGACCGGACATACCGGTTCTCGAACCCGGATGCGGAGCCCTACCGTGACACCATCTTTGCCCTGCTCCAGAGCAACCGGGCATTTTTGACTGAATATAACCAGGTCGACCTCTACACCGACGGAAGAGAGATGTTCGACGCGCTCTTTGCGGCGATACGGGGAGCACGCCATCACATTCACCTGGAGTATTTCATCATCAACAACGACGACCTCGGGCGAGCGATCGTCGGCGCCCTCGCGGAGAAGGCGCGTGAGGGCGTCGAGGTCCGGCTGCTCTTCGATGCGTTGGGGACGCGGGCAGGTGGCGGGTCGAAGGAGGCCTTTCACGAACTGACCGATGCCGGCGGGAAGATCGGCGTCTTCTTCCCCTCGATCTACCGGCTCAACTACCGCAACCACCGCAAGATCGCCATCATCGACGGAACGGTCGGGTTCATCGGCGGGTTCAATATCGGCGACGAGTATCTGGGCATAGGGGCGATGGGGTACTGGCGCGATACCGCGATACGGATCGCCGGCGCGGCGGTCTACCTGCTGCAGCTCCGGTTCTTCCTGGACTGGCACTTCGCGACGGAAGAGGAACTGGAGGCGACCGGGCAGTACTTCCCGGAGATCGAAGGGCTCGGCGCCACTCCGGTTCAGATAGTCTCCGGCGGCCCCGACACGCGGTGGAACCCCATCAAAGAGGGCTACCTCAAGCTGATCAACTCCGCCCGCGAGTCGGTCTACATCCAGACACCCTACTTCATCCCGGACGACAGCGTATCCGACGCCCTGCGTCTCTCCGCTCTTTCCGGTGTCGACGTGCGGGTGATGGTCCCCTGCAAACCCGACCATCCCTTCGTCTACTGGGCGACCCTCTCCTTCATCGGCGACCTGCTCGACTCCGGCGTGCGGGCGTATACCTACGACAACGGGTTCATCCATGCCAAGACGATCGTGATCGACGGAAAAGCGGGCTCCGTCGGCAGTGCGAACTGGGACGTGCGGAGTTTCCGGCTGAACTTCGAGGCGAACGCCGTCTTTTACGATTCATCCGTCGGCAGTGAGATGAAGCGGCGGTTCGAGCAGGATCTCACTGTCTGCACCGAGATTACGGCCGAACGCTACCGTGCGCGTTCCCGCCGGGTACGGTTTAAAGAGTCGATATCCCGGCTTTTCTCGCCGCTCGGATGACGGGGTGTCACCAAAGGCGGAACCGCCGCCGGATTGCCGGGAGGTGCTGCTCGGCGCGTGCCCGCAGAATGGGTGCGGTATAGGGGAGGTGCTGCGGGAGAACTGCAGCTCCCATCACTGCTTTTGCAAAAAAGTGCTTTTCCTGCCCGATAACGACCGTCCTGCGCCCGAGAATGGCCTCGAGAAACTCCTCGACCGTCCCGGCGCGGGCGCAGGTGACGACACCCCCGAGTTCGTGCAGGAGGTGACTGTCGGTGCCCCCCGTCCGCCCGAGATCGTGCCGCCGGGCGAGAGCCGCTGCTCTCAGGTTGTGGGCTCGGGCCATCCCGCCGCAGATCACCTCGAGTGCGTCGAGTCGGGAGAAGATATCCTCTTGCGTGCAGCCCGTTGCGATGCACCGCCCGACTCCCCGGTTCAGGAAGGCATATCCGCAGGGATGCGCCTCCGCCGCGACACACGGGTAGCCCTCGCGCGCCGCGAGGATCTCCTCCGTGTTCAGGCGGATCCCGATGTACGGACTCGTCTGTTTATTCCTCTCCACATAGCGGCGGTAAAACTCAGTGAGATCGGAGATTGAGAAGAAGTAGAGGAGGATATGCGGCCCGTCCCCGGCGCTGATCTCGATCCCGGGTACGACGGGGACGCCGGTCTTCAGCCGCTCCGCCTCGAGCACGCCGCTGATCTGGTTGTGATCGGTGATGGCGAGCCCGATCCCCTGTCGGGCAGCGAGCTTGAGCGCGTCACGCACCCGCGTCGGCGAGTCCGAGTGGTTTGTGTGGACGTGGAGATCGGCAGGCAGAAACCCTTCAGTGCGCATCTGCTCCGGGTCGGGTTTTTCAAAGAGGATAGCTTCACGGAAGGGATCGATGTCGGGCTGTCTCACGGATCATCCGGTCTGCCCCCGGGAAGAAAAAGGGTTCGATCGTCCCTCTCATCTCCCTCCCGCCTCCCGGCGCAGCCACGTCCATGCATCGTCGAGGCGTGTCTCCGGGAAATAGCGGACGTCGGTCCTGATAAAGCCGACGAAGAGCCCCGGCAGCCGGTTCATCCACTCCTGCCACCGTTCTCCGCCGACGACGGCAATACGGTCGACTCTGGTGATATGCGGCCAGTTCTTCAGGTCTTCCCACGCGCCATGCGGCATCCACCCGCGAAAATTGACGATCTGAAAGAGAATGCGGGCGTTGCCGTGCTCCCTGACCGCCCGGTCAAGCGGCGGGAGCAGGACATTGTTGTACTCATCCCGGGTCATCCTGCCGTCGAATGCAAACCCGATGACATCGTCCGAACTTTCCGGCAGTACCTCGATCATGGACGACACCCTGGCACGATGGGGGATAAGCATTTCGGGTGTTGCCGGGGAATCCGGATCTCCCGGCGTTCTCCTCCCTTAACGCCGTCCTGACGATGCTGCTGTCGTCACGGTGTGCTCTCCTCCCAGACTCACCCATTTCCACGCCTCTTCATCCTGTTCGTCGGAAAAGAGCCGAATCTCTGTGTCGCCTCCACCGATGAAGGACTGCACCAGACTGCTCATCCAGATTGCCCGGCTTTCATCGCCGACGACGGCCACTCTCCGGACAAATTCGAGGGCTGCCATCGCTGCCGGATCCTGCAGAGCCCGCGACAGCGATTCGCCTTCAAAGCCCGCAATCTCGATCAGCAGGTGAATCGTGCCGTATTCGTCGTGCAGCCGTCTGAGGGAGGGCAGGAAAATCCCGGAGAAATCGTGATCGGTGAGGCGATCGCTGATCCGAAAGCCGATGATGTTCCCGACACTCGCATACAGCAGTTCAATCATACCCGTCCACTCGTGCTCTGAGGGTCATATAGGTATGGACGGGCTGGCATACTGCCGGTGCCATGCAACCCGCAGTGCATGAACCTCATCGGCGATTGCTCCGGCTGCTTCAGGGGCGCTTGCGCCGTCGGGGAGAGCCGCGAGTCTTCGGTCGAGGGCGGCGTAGGTCGTCTCGATCTCATCGATCTCCACCTCTTTCTCTTCGGCCGTGCGCCGCAGGTGTTCAACGGCAGCGGAGACCTTCTCCCGCGCTTCCCAGGGCGCCGTACTCGTGTTTCTCTGCTCAAGATGCTCCAGCTCGACGAGTGCCTGATCGAGTTCGAGGAGCGCGTCGTCGAACCGGTCATCGGCCTTTTGCGGAGATGAGGCTGCGACCAGCGTGAAGATGCCCGCAAAAAACAGGACAAGTGCCAGAAGGAAGTAGACTCGTACGGTTTTCTCTCCCGCCGGCTCCATCGGATCCCTCTCCCGGACTATCAGGGAGTGACGCCTCCTTCGTGCAGCCAGTCCCATGCTTCTTGAAGCTCGCCGGTTCGGAAATGCCGGATCCGGGTGTCGATGCGCGACAGGAGCATATCGGAGATGGCGGCTGCCAGCGCTTCCGCGGTCGAATCCCCGACGACGGCAATCCGCCTGATCTTCCTGATCAAGGGCAAGTTCTTCAACTCCTCAATGAATGCTTCGGGTGTCTCCCCTTCGAGCCGGTCAAGGTGCAGCAGCAGATGGGCGTAGCCGTAGGTGGTGGCAACCCGGCCGAGTTCCGGGATGAGTATTGCCTTCGCTTCTTCCCCGGTCAGCACGCCGCTGATCCGATATCCGACAATCCTCCCGGAGGCTCCGGCCATCCGCTCGAACATGCTCTTCACCCTATCAGTGCGGGAAGAAATAGGTTGCGGGTCATACCGGCCTTGCATACCGGAGTCCCGCCGGACGGTCAGTTCTGTGACGCTCTCTCTTTGCTGTTCCCGGAGCTCATCAGTGCGGCCAGCCACCGGGTTTCTTCCCAGACCTCGAGCACCATCTTCACCGCCAGGGTGAGCGGCACGGCCAGAAAGACGCCCGCCCCGCCGAGTATGAACCCCCAGAAGACGACGGAGAAGAGGACGACAAAGGGGGAGAGATCGAGACCCTGGCCGGCCATCTGGGGGAAGAGGACATTCTCTGCGAGTGCGTTGACGATCGTCACGCCGACAAGGACAATCACAACCCCGGGGAGCCCGAGTTCCAGCCACGCCAGCACCGTGGCCGGGAGTGCCGCCAGGGCAAGGCCGATGTAGGGGATATAACTCAGAATAAACGTGAGAAGTCCCCAGAGAAGGGCGAAGTCCACGCCCAGCACATAGAGCAGCGCCGCGACGCCCGCACCGGTGATCAGGTTCACCTTCGTCCTGACGATCATATAGTCGATGAGGAGCCTGCTCGACTGCCTGATCCGCTCCAGCATCCTGCTGTCCGTCCCGAACCGGCGCTCGATATCGGCGGTAAAATGGGAGGCCTCCAGCAGCAGGAACCCCGTGGCGATGACGATCAGAATGGCATCGAAGAGAGCACCGCCGAAACTGCCTGCAAAGGCGGCCAGTTGCTGGATCAGCATTCCCCGGTCGATGAGGTCGAATATCTGGATTGATGCAGGTTCGACCCCGTAGTCTGCCAGAAACAATTCGAGGAGCGCGAGCTGGATGTTCAGCTGCTCCTGGTAGGTGGGCAGCGCGTTGACAATCTGGACGAGTGCCGCCCCGACGAATGCGCTTACAAGAAGGAAGCCGGCAATGAGCCCCGTGAGGATCACTCCCAGCGCTGCGAGGGGCGGGACACCGTGGCGTACCAGCCACCGGAGGAGTGGGGTGGTGATCATGGCAAGAAAGACGGCCAGGAGGAGCGGGCCGAGGATCGGCGTTGCGGCCCGGATGCCGGCCAGGATGATCACGATTGCCGCTCCGACGATGATAAAACGAACCGGAGGCGAGAGGTTCCGCTCGGTCATGGACGTATGTTTGTAATGCGCCGCCGCTGTATGTAAGATTTCCTGTAGGTCTCTTCCCCGGCGCTCCGCTCCGGGATATGCGTCTCCGGGATGCCTGCGTGGAACGATGCAGTGAGTACGGTCGCCGACAATGAAGCGGTGATGCGGATGGAAAAGCCAGTGGGCCCGGAGGGATTCGAACCCACGACCGCCCGGTTATGAGCCGGGCGCTCTGACCGGACTAAGCTACGGGCCCAAATGTGATAGAATCCGGACGTCTGTGTGGAAACGGCACAAGCGCTCTGCGTTTCCCGAAAATCCCGATGCATATACAGATTGCTGTTAATGGATAAAAAATTTTTGAGCGTCCGCGGCCCCGGCATCTCTGGCACCGCGAGTCTGCCCGGACTTCCGTTTCCCGGTTGCATGTGCTCCGCTCTGCCGGGTTCCTGTGCCCTGCTCCGACCTGGATCATGCGGGCCGGTTGCAACTTCTCTGCAGTGGCGTAGGACGAAATCGACGCATTGTGCAGGGTACTGGAATAAATCGACCCTGGGAAAGGAAGTTCTCTATTGGAGCTGTTTTCTCTTTCCAAATCTCTATATCTCTCCTATTTGCCGGAAACATATTTTGATGCATAGCCATGAGTCCGAATCTATATATAGTCTCAATAAAAACGCAGATATGTCCATACTCTGGCGTGTCACCGGACGCCGGAAAACGGAATAATCGGTGTTTTACATGAATTTGAAGAGTATAGGTCTTTTTTGCATTGTTGGCATTCTGGTTGTGCTCTGCACAGTCGGTGCCGGATGCACTGGAACTACCAGTCCTGGGACTGGAGACGGAAGTGACGAACCCAAAACCATTGAGATGGTCTACACCCCGTGGGGAACGGCTATCTCCAGCGCGAACGTCATGAAGCAGGTCCTTGAGGAGGCCGGGTACGATGTCGAGCTCAAGCAGGTTGACGTCGGTCTCGCCTTCCAGGCTGTCGCCGGCGGCAACGTCGACTGCTTCATCGATGCATGGGTCCCCTCATGCCACGGGAGCTACATGAACGAGTACGAGGGTCAGATGGATTTCGTCCGCTACAACATGGAAGGCACGCGCTGCGGCCTTGTTGTCCCGTCGTACGTCACCATCGACTCGATCGATGAGCTGAACAGCGTCAAAGACAAGTTCGACGGACAGATCATCGGCATCGAGCCGGGTGCCGGCATCATGGGGCAGAGCGAGGACGCAATCGAGGAGTACGGTCTCGACTATACGGTCATCGCCGGTAGTGAGGTCGGCATGCTCACGACTCTCTCGTCTGCCATCGACAAGGAGGAGTGGGTCGTCGTGACCGGGTGGACGCCGCACTGGAAGTTCGCCCGCTGGGACCTGAAGTACCTCGACGACCCGAAGGGTGTCTACGGCGGTGAAGAGTACATCGCAACCCTCGCACGCCTGGGCCTGCAGGAGGATAAGCCCGAAGCTTACGCCATCCTCGAGCGGTTCCACTGGACCGCCGATGACATGTGCGAAGTGATGTACGCCATCGAGCAGGGCATCCCTGAAGATGAGGCCGCTGCTGCCTGGATCGCCGGGAATCACGACCAGGTCGACGCCTGGCTCGGGAAGGCATAAATCTCCTATTTTTTAAAGCCGGCGGGAGGGGCGAGCAGGTCGTCCGGCCGGAGATGCTGTGGAAGATCGTTTGGCACGCCCCCCCGTTCAGCAATGTTTACGTGCCCAATCCCGCGGCAGTTCGTTGGAAACCCTGAAAAGGGTGGCAGTTTAGCCTTATTTTGGAAGTAGACAAGGATCGTTCCCTCGTCCCCGACATGCCGGACGGGTTACGGGCAGGGAACGTGTATCAAACTGTATACCGTGGGGTCTCCAACAGAAATACAATTGGTCACTGGTATGAATGTAAAAAAGGAAGACGCCGCCAACAGGACTCGAACCTGTGACATGCTGGTTAACAGCCAGCCACTCTACCAACTGAGTTATGGCGGCACACCGGAGTGCTCTAACAAGGTCGGCATGAAGGCTATTAAAGATTGCGGGAATTTTCCCGTTTCAGCGTCTGCAGGAGCTCGATCAGCTCGTCGACCTGGCCGTCCAGAGCCCGGATCAGTTCGTCAGCGCGTGCCGTGGCTACCGCGCCCGCCGGCGAGGCGCGGATATATCCTTCCTGCTCCAGGATCCGCAGCGAGTAGCGGACGCGGTGGTAGGGGAGGTCAAGGACGTCCGATAGTTTCATGATGCCGATGGGCTGGTGCTCGGCGACCGCCCGTATCACCTGGAGGTGCCGGGTCACCCGCTCTATCTCGGCCTTCAGTTTCTCAAGCATACTCGCCGTTCCATACTCGCTGTTCCTCGTTCCTGTTCCGAAAATTCTGTTATCCTTATGCGTGCTCGTCCAGCCAGAGTTTCGTTGCGGCGTAGCGTTTCCGGAACGACAACGATGAGACCAGTGCGATGGCTATCAGCACGACGGCGATGGCAACGGCTGTGGTGCTTGACGAGTATCTGAAGAGCACGAAGGCCGCCATCGCAGCACAGAGGATGATGATATTCAGAATGACCGTCAGGACGACAAACTTCCCTTTAAAAACCTGCTTGGTTGCCTCATCCATTATTCATACTTGAGCATGATGGTAAAAGTACTTGTGGTTTTACCGGGAGAGAGGATGGGATGACTATGCTGGATATGGCGATCAGAGAAGCAGGGGCGTGCGCATACGTGGCGTATGGCTCCTCGGCGGATGCGAACACGCGCTACCTGACACGGCTGCAGATCACGGACCCGGTCGTCTTCATCAAAAAGCCCGGTGAGCGAGGGCGCCTGATTGTGCCGCAGATGGAGTACGAGCGGGCGGTGCGCGAATCGGCCGCCGCGGTCGTCACCCGGTCCGCCGCCGGGTTCTTTGAGTATATCACGGCGGGGGAGAGCAGGCTGCGGGCGACCGCCCATATGATCGCCGCCCAGGCAGGAGGGGCGGTGCTGGTTCCGGAACAGTTCCCACTGGGGCTGGCACGCGAGATCGAGTCGTTCGCGCCTGTCCTGCTCGATGCGGGCACGGTCGAGTCGATGCGCGCAGTCAAATCGGCCGATGAGATCGAAGCAATCCGCTCCGTCCAGCGGGCGACTGAGGCGGCGATGGACCACGCCCTGACACTGATCCGGAATGCGAGATCGAAAGGCGGCATCCTCTATCACGGTGACGCCCCGCTCACCTCCGAGGCCGTCCGTGCCGGGATGCACAGGCTGCTGCTGGATCATGGGTGCAGGGGGACGGACACTATCGTTGCGTGCGGCGCCGACACCGCACTTCCCCATCACGTGGGAAGCGGCCCGCTCGCCGCAGGAGAACCGATCATCATCGATATCTTTCCGCAGGACGAACAGACCGGGTATCACGCCGATATGACCCGGACCGTCGTGAAGGGAGAGCCGTCGCCGGAGATCCGCGAGATGTACGAGGCGGTGCGGGACGCCCAGCAGATGGCATCGCAACGCATCATGCCCGGCGTGAGCGGTGCCGACCTCTACCAGGAGGTCGTGGACTTCTTCCGGGAACGCGGGTATGCGACCGACACGCAGGGGTTCGTCCACTCCCTCGGTCACGGCGTCGGGCTCGACGTCCACGAGCAGCCCTTCCTCGGGCTGACGGGCGAGGCGCTTGCAGCCGGCAACGTGGTGACGGTCGAGCCGGGTCTCTACTACACCGGGATCGGCGGCGTCCGCCTCGAGGATATGGGCGCAGTCTCCCCAGGCGGTTTTGACCGGTTTACACGCTATCCAATGGAGCTCCAACTATGAATGACGAAATCTATGACCAGTACATGAGCGCGGGAGCGCTCGCAGCGAAGGTGCTCCGCCGCGGTGCCGATATGGTGCGCGAGGGAGGAAGCATTCTTGAATTCGTGGAGACCATCGAGGCGATGGTGGTTGACGAAGGGGGACAGCTCGCCTTCCCGTTCAATGTCTCCCTCAACGAGGACGCCGCGCACGATACCGCCATGCCCGGTGACGACCGGATCTTCTCCCGCGGTGACCTGGTGAAGATCGATCTCGGGGTGCACCTCGACGGCTATATCGCCGATACGGCAATGACGGTCGATCTCGGGGATCATGCCTCGCTTGTTGCGGCGTCGCGCAGCGCTCTTGAGGCGGCGATCGCAACCGTGCGTCCGGGGATCACCGCAGGGGAGATCGGGGCGGCGATCCAGCGCGAGATTGAGGTACGGGGGTACCGGCCTGTCTCGAACCTGACCGGCCATGGCCTCGGCCGTTACGACCTGCACGCCGGCTCCAACATCCCGAACGTCGGCATCGTCGGCGGGGCGGTTATCGAGGAGGGGATGGTGCTTGCCATCGAGCCGTTCGCCACGACCGGGAGCGGGCGGGTCGCCGAACGTTCACGGGCCGAGATATTCCGGCAGGTCTCGACGAAGCCCGCGAGGCTCCCCTCGGCAAAACGCATCCTCGATGTGGCAAGGAAGTCCCGCGGCCTGCCGTTCGCCCGCCGCTGGGTGCAGGGGGACAAGGTCGACATCGGGCTTGCCACACTCCTCCGTTCGCAGACGCTGCAGCCGTATCCTGTCCTGCATGACATGCCGGCCTCGTTCGTCTCGCAGGCCGAGCATACCATGATCGTCACCGGGGACGGGTGCGTCGTCACAACCCGGTAGATATGCTTATCGATCCCGCGACCCTATAGGTACGTTCATTGCCATGTCCGGACAAGAGGGTAACAGCGACGTCCTGAAGATCATGGAGTTCCTCCTCACAGCGGAGATCTTCAATGCACATCAGGATCTCGATATAAATGATCTGAATCCGGAGAGCCGGGCGCTTTTCGGCGCCGGCAGCGGGGGCAATCCGGATGTGAAACGTCCCCTGCTCGTGAGTGAGGGGGCGCTTCGAAGAGTCTTCGACGGCGGTGAAGCCTTCCCGGCAGTACGGAAGAATCCGTTCGTCGGCTACGAGGAGTTCGGGCAGCGCTTCTCCATTACATCGCTCGAACCGGCGGCGGCCTGGTTCCTCAAGAAAGGGGGAATGCCTCTTGTCGGGAAGAACCCGGTCCTCGCCTACTTCCTTGAGAACGTCGACTCCGTCCCGGTCACGTATTCCGAGGTGCGGGCACGCAATCCCCGGTTCGAGGATACCAAGGAATACCTGGATGCAAAAGTGTCGCGGGTGATCGGCGAGAGCGAAGAGATGCGGGAGGCCCGCGACCTGATCATCATCAGCGCCCCCGACGAGGTCGAGTTCTCGCTCGAGAAGCTGGTCTGTACTCACCGGCAGGCGGAGATCGTCGAAAAGATCGGTATCGCGCTCGAACACCGGGATTTCTTGAAAGCCCGCGGCATCTATGAGTTCGGCAGACTCCTCTTCGTCGGCCCCCCCGGCACCGGGAAGACGAGCCTTGCGCTTGCCATGTCGCGTGAACTCCACATGCCGGTCCTCGAGGTCAGGCTCGCCATGGTGACCTCCCAGTATCTCGGTGAGACCTCGAAGAACATCGACCGGATATTCGAGCTCGCCAAGAAGATCTCGCCCTGCATCCTCTTCATCGACGAGTTCGACTTCGTTGCAAAGACCCGTGTATCAGACGATCACGGCGCCATGAAGCGGGCGGTCAATATGCTCCTCAAGAACATCGACCAGATCAGTTTCGTCAGGAACGGTGTCCTTCTCATCGGGGCGACAAACCACCCGCGCCTGCTTGACGAGGCGGCGTGGCGGCGGTTCGATGAGATTGTCGAGTTTCCGCTGCCTGACGAGGAGATGCGGCGGGAGATCCTGGTAAAAGTCGGCTCTGCCGTCGACTGCGACTGCGACTTTGCGGACATCGCCGCCCGGACGGAGGGCTTCTCGGGATCGGACCTCCGTATGATGATGAAGGAGGCCATCATATCGGCGCTGATGAGCGGCCGCCACCGGATCGAGCCTGAAGATGTCGAGCTCGGGCTGCTGCGGGTCGAGGAGCGCAACGTCATCAGGGGTGCGGGTTCGGCGTACGCATGATGCTCACGCTGCTCGGTACCGGAGATGCCATCGGGACGCCGAAG
Organism: Methanoculleus frigidifontis; assembly: GCF_030464345.1. Taxonomy (GTDB): domain Archaea; phylum Halobacteriota; class Methanomicrobia; order Methanomicrobiales; family Methanoculleaceae; genus Methanoculleus_A; species Methanoculleus_A frigidifontis. The sequence goes on from NZ_VCYH01000005.1 coordinate 98,394, forward strand.
ATCGGGTGTGACTGTGAGACCTGCAGCCAGGCCGTGGCGTCGGGCGAGAGCAGGCTGCGGACATCTCTCCTCCTCGAGGTTGGTGGCAGGCACATCCTCATTGATTCCTCGCCGGACCTCCGGCAGCAGCTCCTGCGGTGCTGCTCTCCTCACATCGACGCGGTCGTCTGGACGCACGGCCACTATGACCATTTCATCGGTTACGGCGAGTTTTACCGGGTGCAGGAGATGCCGCCTGCCTACGCCCCCCCGCCGGTGGCGGAGTACTGCATGCAGCATCTCCACTTCCTCCCCCTCACGCCCCACCCCGTCGAGCCGTACGTCCCCTTCGACCTCTTCGGGGTTACCTGCACCTTTTTTGTCGTGAACCATCCGCCGGTGTATACTTGCGGCATCCGGATGGAGCACGACGGTGTCGTGATCGCCTACACATCCGACACCCGCAAGGATATTCCTGAAAAAAGCTTCGACCTCCTCTGCGGTGCAGATCTCCTCCTCGTCGACGGCATCGCTCCTGAAAGCTACACCATCCACAAACACATGAACTATGCCGACGCCGTCGAACTCGCCGAGTCGGCCGGCGCCCGGGACTACCGCATCGTGCATATGAGCCATCTTGTTCCGTTCGGGATGCCGAACGCAGGTCACGATATGGAATGCTTCCGGTGGTAGCCGGCGTGCTCACCCATACTTATATGCCATTCCTGCTCCCATACCTAGGAGGATATGGCCGTCAAGATCAAAGTACTGGAACTTTCGGAGAATAAGACCCGGATTCTCTTCGAAGGCGAAGGCAATACCTATATGAACGTTCTGACCGATGAGTTGCTGAAAGATCCTGCCGTGGACGTAGCGCAGTATAAGCAGCAGTTCAAGTTCTCCGACCCCGAGCTCGTCGTCACCACGAAGGGCGACCGTGCGCCGCTCGATGCGGTGGTCGACGCCGCAAAACGCCTCTCCGGCTACGCCACCGGGCTGCTCCACGAGCTCGAGACCGTGGCTACCGAGTAAGAGCGACGATGGGCGGGAGTCCCGAAGGCTTCAACCGGATCGCACGGGAGGTCTTCGCACCGATATACCCGGTCATTGCGGACCGTCTGCTTGGGTGGTCGGGGGCACGGGACGGGCTGGCTCTTGACATAGGGAGCGGCCCGGGCCTGCTCGGCTTCGCTCTTGCACGGAAAAGCAATCTCTCCTGCATCGCCCTCGACAGCGACCCCGCGATGGCGGCGATCTGTCGGCGGAACGCCGCAGAAGAAGGACTCTCCACCCGCATCTGTCCGGTTCTGGCCGATGTGCACCGGATGCCGCTCAAGGCGGACAGCATCGCGCTTGCCGTCAGCCGCGGCTCCGTCTTCTTCTGGGGCGACCGATCCTGCGCGTTCCGCGAGATTGAGCGGGTGCTCCGCCCCGGCGGCGTCGCCTACGTCGGTGGGAGCTTCGGATCTGCGCCGCTCCGCGATGAAATCTTTGCGGAGATGCGCAGGCGAAACCCGCACTGGGACGAGGACGTGCAGCGCCGGAGCGGCAGCCTGCCGCATTCCCTTCTTTTCCAGGAACTCGAAAAGAGCGGTGTCGCCGCATCCCGCATCCGCGAGGAGGAGGCAGGATGGTGGGTGGAGATCCGGAAATGCTGAAGACGGGAAAAATCCCTGAAAAAAGTATCGTTTTTTTTAGTCCGCACGCTCGGTGAAGACGATCGAGCCTGCGACCCGCGTTATCCTGACCTTGACAGTCTGGCCCGGTTTTGCGTTTGCAACATACATCGTGTAGCGATCGATCTTCACCACACCGTCGCCGCGCTTTGAGAGGAACTGGATCGTGACGTCGAGAACGGCGCCTTCGGTCAGTTTCGACGACTCGGATGCCTCGACGGTTGCCTTCCGCTTCCGCACGGGTCTATGGCCGCCGCAGGCGTCGCACCTGAGCATGAGGATCCGGGCGTCCTTCACGAGGCGGGTATCGGGCTTGCCGCACTCGGAGCAGATGACATAGTCGTCCACGTAGCCCTTGATGATCGTGTTGATCTGCTCCTGCTCGAACTTGCCGTTGAAGATTGCACGGTTCCCGTCGATCTTGCCTGCAGTCCCGAGTTCGGAGAGGAGGTGCTTCATAAGGTGGTCCTGGTCGCGCCGGAGCGTGCTCGCAATCTCGGCGAAGTTTTCCAGCAGCGTCGTTTTGCCCTCGATAAAGACGCGCGGCGTCGGAATGGTGAACCGCTCCTCCGACTCGGTCGGTTCGGTGATATTGGTATATGCCTTCTTCAGAAGGTCTTCGTATGAGGCGGTCATAGGTATACATGGGCGCTGCTGCAACAATAAATGGTTGCCTGCACGAGCTCGTGAACATGCTTATGTAGATAGCAGCCTCACCTTTTTTACATGGTATCGGTTCAGGACCTTGAACTGCTGCGAAGAACCCTTCAGCGCGATCTGACCGACGTTGAAGTCGCCTGCTTCGACAATCTCTGGAGTGAACACTGCAGTTACCGTTCCACGCGCCCCCTCCTCAAGACGCTGCCGACCGAGGGGCCGGCCGTGCTGCTCGGGCCCGGGGACGATGCTGCCATCGTGCGGTTCAGTGATACCTGTGCCATTGCTATCGGGATGGAGAGCCACAACCATCCGAGCTACGTCGATCCCTTCGACGGAGCCGCCACGGGCGTCGGCGGCATCGTCCGCGACGTCCTTTCCATGGGAGCCCGTCCGATAGCCCTGATGGATCCGCTCTACTTCGGGACACTCGATGCGGAGAAGAACCGTTACCTCTTCGAGCACGTGGTCAGCGGCATCGGTGACTACGGCAACTGCATCGGTGTCCCGGTCGTCGGCGGCGATCTCGGGTTCGACCCCTGCTACGCGGGAAACCCGCTCGTCAACGTCGTCTGTGTCGGCACCGTCCATCCTGACCGCTTCCTGACCGCCCGGGTAAAGAAGCCGGGCACCCGTCTCGTCCTCGTCGGGTCGTCGACGGGCCGTGACGGCCTTGGCGGAGCGTCGTTCGCATCCCGCGATCTTGCCGAGGATGCCGAGGCGGAGGATAGGCCGAGCGTGCAGGTCGGCGATCCCTTCACCGAGAAACTGCTGATCGAGGCGATCCTCGAGATGGCGGAGATCGGGAAGGTGCTCTCGTGCCGCGACCTCGGTGCCGCCGGGCTTGCCGGGGCGTCGAGCGAGATGGCGAGCACTTTCGGCGCCGTCATCCACGCCGACCGCGTGCATCTCCGGGAGACCGGGATGACCGCCCGCGAGATCATGCTCGCCGAGTCGCAGGAGCGGATGCTGCTTGAGGTGGAGCCTGAGGATGTTGCTCTGATGGGGGCGATCGCCGAGAAGTACGATCTTTCGTGGAGTGATATCGGTGAGGTCATCGCCGAACCCCGCTACGTCGTGACCTTCCACGGCGAGACGGTCGCGGACATCCCGATCGACCTCCTCGTCTCCGGCGCCCCGCTCTGTCCCTGGGAGCGGCGCCCTTACCAGGCGGAGACGGCGTTTGTCCGTCCGGCGACCCCGGTCAAAGAGCTCGCCCTGCGGGTGCTCGCCCACCCCGACGTGGCGGAGAAGACCTGGGTCACCGAGCAGTACGACAAGGACGTGCAGCTCCAGACGGTCTCCCACAGCCGCGATGCCGCGGTGCTCCGCCTGGAGGATGCGGCGCTTGTCCTCTCCTCAGGCTGCAACCCCCGCCACATCTACCTGAAACCCTACGAGGGCACCGCGAACACGGTCATCGAGAACGCGAGCAATCTTGCCTGTGTCGGCGCCGAGCCGCTCTGCATCGTCAACTGCTTAAACTTCGCAAGCCCGGTGCACCCCGAGATCTCCTGGCAGCTCGAGCAGTCAGTCCTCGGACTCGGGGATATGGCGCGGACGATGGGCATCCCGATCGTCGGGGGCAATGTCTCGCTTTACAACGAGAGCGACGAGTTCAATACGCAGATCAAGCCCACGCCCTCGATCGGGATGGCGGGGAAGAGCGACGAGGTCCGCCGCTGGAAACCGGCGGAGGAGGGCGACCTGCTGATGCTCATCGGCGCTACGCGACCCGAATTCGGCGGTTCGGTGCTCGATGCCGTGACCGGTTGCGGCGGCATGGCGCCTGCCCTCGCCGATCCTGCGGTCGTGGCGGTCGTCCGCGACCTCGGCAGGAGCGGGGTGGTCACCGCCGCCACCGACCTCTCACGCGGCGGTCTCCTGGCGGCGCTGGCGAAACTCGCACCGCAGTCACGGGTCGAGCTCGCCGGCGATCCGCTGGAGGAGCTCTTCGCCGAGACCTACGGCCGGTTCCTGGTTGCCTGCCGCGACGAGTCCGCCCTCGCCGGCGTCGAGCAGCACCGTGTCATCGGCAAGGTCGGCGGCGATGCCCTCACCGTCGCCTGGGACGGGACGAGTTTTGCCATCACGCCGGAGGAGCTCGAGACCGCGCTCGCGACCACGACCCGGATCATGCGTTACTGATCCCGCGTTTTCTTTTTTGCTCTGGTTCGGCCAGAGAGGGTTCTCGCCGGGCATGGGTCTGGTATGGGGTCCATGCGCCTACCTGTTGGAAAGTTTTGACCGTTGTGGCACCCGGATCCAGTGTGCCGTGGGGGCAATCGCATGCGGAGGAGGGGTTTTGAGGGGAGGGGGCCGGCCCCCTCCCCTGTCCCCGCCCCCAAGGCCCACTGTTCAGAGAATCCCTCGATAGCCCCGATCGACATTCCGCAGTGTCTGGAAAATGAGCAGCAGGCGTTTTCAGCCGCTCACAAAAAATGTCTTTCGTATCTCTCTATTCTATTCTATTCTGTCTCAAGCGCCTTGAGCGCAGCCCGTCCGATGAGGTCGGGCGGCACCGCCGTTGCCCCTTCGAGCGCCTCCAGGCACGCCCCTTCGTCCTCGCACCCGGCACAGGAGGCGCAGGGGGATTCGGGGGCTGCGGGAACCTCCATTCCGGCGGTGAGGTCTTCGAGCGGGATTCCGTTGAAGAGGACGCCCGGGCTACCCCCTGCCGGGACGGGCGTCTCGAAGATGCTCACGGCGATCCCCTCCATCTCGAGAAGCGTGGCGATCTCGGCCAGGGTGCCGCGGAGCACCGCTCCGGCATTGCCGCAGCGCACCGCGAGCGTCCCTGGCCGGTCTTCCGGGTATCTCCATTCGATGACGAGTTTCTCCTTCATATGCTCATCTCATCTTGTGTTGCAGGAAGATGGTTCTGCCGTTTATACGCTGCTGACCGGCCGCGGCCGGACGAGGTCGACAAGGGCGTTCACCATCTCGGTCTTCTGGACATCCCGCTCCGTAAACGAGACCGCTCCGCGCACGATGGCGCCCCGCTCTGTAAGCATCGCCTGCACCGTCTCCAGCGTCCTGCCGGGCATCCCGCCGGAGGTGCAGAAGACGACCGTTCTCTTTCCTTCGATACCCTGCAGGGCGGCGACGGCGGCGTTGATCGCCGGTGTCGGGTTGAACGCCCAGACCGGGCTGCCGATGACGATGGTGTCGTAGCCGGAGACGTCGATGACGGCAGGCTCGATATCGGCTTTCTCGCCCCGCATGGCCTTCGGAGCACCTTTGAGGTACATTCCTGCCTTTGAGTAGCCTGCGAGGTCTTTTACTTCGATGAGGTTGCCGCCGGTTTCCCGGGCGACCCGCGCGGCTACGGTGCGCGTGTTCCCGGTTTCGGAATGGTAGACAATGCAGACGGACATGTCCTGTGGTAGTCCCGGAGAGTATATACCGGTATCGACCGGGAAAAAGATGGGGGTTATTTCCTGAACTGGGGCATGAGATCGCGGATCTCCTCGCCGACCTGCTCGATGAGGTGCTCCTCGTCCGCCCGCGTAAGGGCGTTGAAGACCGGACGGTTCACCAGGTTCTCGAGCATCCATTCGCGGGCGAACTCGCCATTCTGGATCTCCTCGAGCACCTCCTCCATGGCCATGTAGACCTCGGGGCCGATGACGCGGGGGCCGCGGGTCAGGTCACCGTACTGGGCGGTGTTGCTGATCGACTCCCGCATCCCGGTGAACCCACCCTCATAAATGAGGTCGACGATCAGCTTGAGTTCGTGCAGAACCTCCAGGTACGCCATTTCGGGGGCGTAGCCGGCGTTGACGAGCGTCTCAAATCCTGCCTTGATCAGCGAGGTCACGCCGCCGCAGAGCACCGCCTGCTCCCCGAAGAGATCGGTCTCGGTCTCCTCGGCAAACGTCGTCTCCAGCACGACTGCCCGGGTCGCCCCGATCCCCTGCGCATAGGCAAGTGCGATCTCCTTGGCTTTGCCGGTGTAGTTCTGGTGTATGGCGATGAGCGCCGGAACGCCCTTCCCCTCTTCGTAGGTCCGCCGGACCATGTGCCCGGGCCCTTTCGGCGCGACCATGATGACATCGACGTCCGGCGGGGGCACGATCTGGCCGTAATGGATGTTGAACCCGTGGGAGAACATCAGGCAGTTGTCCTCGACGAGGTTCGGCAGGATCTCGGTACGATATACCGCGCCCTGATGCTCGTCAGGAAGCAGAATCTGAATGACATCCGCGAGCTTCACTGCTTCAGCTACGGTGTAGACGTCAAACCCGTCCTCGGATGCCTTCTGCCAGCTGCCACCCGGCCGGAGGCCGATGACGACGCGATGGCCGGAGTCGCGCAGGTTCAGTGCCTGACCCCTGCCCTGGGACCCATAGCCGACGACGGCTACGGTCTTCCCCTCAAGAACGCGGGGATCTGCATCAGATTCGTAGTATTTCTGTACCATACGACATCAGAATCATATCGGCGCCAGGGTTGATAAATATTATATGAGACAAGGGTCGATTTTCTTAATAGATTATTTTAAGGTTCATAGTTGTGAACCTGTTTATCGATAATCTATTGAGGATTTGCAATGGAATTACCGGATGTTCAATCGACCTGCCCGGATGTGCGGATCAACCTGACACGGGTGGGCGTGAAAAACGTCAAAAAACTCGTCGAAGTTGCACGTCCCGGTAAACGGCCGGTCATATTCATATCTACGTTTGATGTTTTCGTTGACCTGCCGGGAAGCCTGAAGGGTGCGAACCTCTCACGGAACTTCGAGGTTATCGACGAGGTGTTGCAGCAGGCAACCGACGGTGAGGTAGAGGAGATCGAAAACCTCTGCAGCGTCGTTGCCCGGCGGCTGCTTGATCGTCATGAGTATGCGGAGCGGACGGAGGTGCTGATGGTGAGCCAGTTTATGGTCCGCCGTGAGACTCCGGTGAGCGAGACGAGCTGCCAGGAAGTGGTGAACGTCCACGCGAGCGCCGTAGCTCAGCGAAACGACGAGTCTCCCATCATCAGGAAGAGTATCGGCGCAGAAGTGACCGGGATGACCGCCTGCCCCTGTGCCCAGAACATCATGAAGGATCATGCCACGCATGTCCTTGCCGGGCTCGGGGTTGAGGAGGAGACGATCCAGCGGTTCCTGGCGGAGGTCCCGATGGCGTCCCACAACCAGCGGGGAAAAGGGTTCCTTGCCATCGAGACCGACGACGATCAGCACGTCAGCCTCGAAAAGATCATCAAGATCCTGAAAGACTCGATGAGCGCGCGGATATACGAACTCCTCAAGCGCGGGGACGAGAGCTACGTCGTCATGGAGGCGCACAAGAACCCGCGGTTCGTGGAAGACTGCGTCCGCGAGATGGCCAAGAAGGTCATCGCGCAGTTCCGCAACCTCGCCGGGGACTCCGTCGTTACGATAAAACAGACGAATGAAGAGAGTATTCACCAGCATGATGCATACGCAGAGCGCAAGGCCACGATCGCCGAGCTCGTCGGAGAACTGGGGGATATTGTTTAATATCGCTCAAAATATAAAACATATTTTATATTACGAATTTGTATTTTACTAATTCGTAACACTATTCCGGCCTATTTTGCTATTTCCTTTTGTCATAAAACGAAAGGTATAAACTCTGTATTCTTCATAATGATTTTTGACGTACCTCGTACGTTTTACTGTACAGATTTGTGTGGTAACACCGGCATAGCAATGTGAACACCAAAATATCGGAATGAGGCGATATAATTGTCGAAAGTTGTAGAGATTTCCCCAACTACAAGACACGAGGGCCATTCTAAGCTCGTCCTGAAAGTCAATGATGAAGGCATCATCGAGCGTGGAGACTGGCTTAGTATCACCCCCGTACGGGGCGTTGAGAAGCTCGCGCTCGGCAAGACGATGGAGCAGGTCCCGAAGATTGCATCTCGGGTCTGTGGTATCTGTCCGATTGCCCACACGCTCGCAGCAACCGAGGCCATGGAGGCCTCGATCGGGTGTGAGATCCCTGAGGACGCGAAACTGCTGCGCTACATCCTGCAGTGTGCCAACAGGCTGCACAGCCACGCGATCCACAATATCCTGTCCCTGCCGGACATGTACATCCCCGGGACGGAGACCAAGATCAACCCGTTCACCAAGGAAGAGCCCGTGAGGAGCGTTGCGCTGCGCATCCAGCGGCTCCGTGAGATCGGCCAGACGGTCGGCGAGATCGTCGGCGGCGAGGCAATCCACCCGAGCAACCCCCGCGTCGGCGGTATGTACATGAACATCACCCCCCGCGCCAAGGCCAAGATCTACGACCTTGCCAAGGAAGCACGGGTGCTTGCTCAGGAGCAGATGGAGTTCATGATCGCGGTCTTCAATGATTTCCAGAACCGCGACTACGTAGAAGTCGGCGGTGCCCAGGTGCCTGTCCCCGACGACCTCGGCTACCACGACCAGGGCTACATGGCCACCGCCCCGATGTACGGCAGCTCCAGCCTTGACGACAACCCCACCTGGTACCCCGAGCGCTTCACCGAAGTGCGCCCCTGGGACTGGTACATGGGAGAGATGGAAGTCAGTGAGGAGGATCCGAACTACCCCATCGGCGGTACCACGGCAGTCGGTACGAAGACCTGGCCACAGATGCAGGCCTGCACCGGCGTTCCGCTCTATGACGGCCAGCCCGTCGAGGTCGGACCCCGTGCCCGTCTGGTCCAGTTCAGGAACTACGACAAGAAGGGTGCCATGGGTCTGCAGATCGCCCGGCAGATGGAGCTCCCCGACTGCGCATATGGCATGATCGAGGCCTGCGAGGCGCTGAACACCTCCGGAAAGGTCGTTGCGGACAACATCCCGCAGGGTGACGGTTCGCTCGGATGGGCGGCAAACGAGGCTCCCCGCGGAACGGACGTTCACCTTGCCCAGGTCAGAGACGGCCGCCTCGAGTACTTCTCGCTGCTCGTCCCGACGACCTGGAACTTCCCCACCTGCAGCCGTGCACTGACCGGTGCGCCCTGGCGGCTTGCCGAGGTCATAATGCGTGCATATGACCCCTGCGTGTCGTGTGCCACACACATGCTGGTGGTCGACGAGGACAAGAGGATAGTGGCCCAGAAACTCATTCAGTGAGTGTTACGCGCATGCTATTCCGCGAGATCGTGATTGCAGGGTGTGGAAACCCGCTCTTCGGAGACGACGGATTCGGACCTGCTGTAGTGGAGGAGCTCCAGAAGCTGCAACTGCCCGACAATATCAAGGTGATCGATGCGGGGCTCGGTGCTCCGCATTTCCTTTTTACTCTGATGGAGGATGCGGAGATTCCGGTGAAGAAGCTCATCATCGTGGACACTACCGACTTCGGTGCGAACCCCGGTGACATCACCAAGCTCAAGCCGGAGCATCTGCCGCCCGGGACGTATCGTGACGCCCATTCGTGGGACCTGTCCGAGCCGCTGCAGCGATTAAAGGACGTTATTGACATCACGATCGTCGGGTGCCAGCCGAAGCGCGTTAGCCATGAGTATGAGTTAGGGCTCACTGAGGAGGTTGAAAGGGCCATTCCCAAAACGGTACGTATTGTACTCGAAGAAATTGGGGTTAATTATGGGGCTGCTATCAACCATCAAAAGGATCATCTTGGGGCAATCCAGCGACGAGCCGGAGCAGAAGGACCCGGGGAAACCGGAGCCGGTGCAGACGGCGAGTCCGCCGCAGACGAAACCTGCAATGAAGCCCTCTGATGTAAGTGTCGAAGAAAAGGTGGAAATGGAACTTAAGGAGGAGAAGCCTGTGGCAGATAAGATTACCATTGGTGAATTACACCTGAGCGGATGTACGGGATGTCTCGTGACGTTGGCAGACAACTACGAGGGTCTCTTCAAGCTGCTCGACGACTATGCGGATCTGGTCTATGCCCTGACGCTGGTCGATGTGCGCCACGTCCCTGAGATGGACGTGTGCCTTGTTGAGGGATCGTGCTGTCTGAACGACGAGATCTCGGTAGAGGAACTCAAAGAAGCCAGAGCAAAATCGGCGGTCCTGGTTGCCTACGGTGCCTGTGCGGCATACGGCAATATCACCCGGTTCTGCCGCGGTGGTCAGTGGAACCAGCCCGGACAGGAAGCCTTCGTCCCCATCAGCGAAGTGGTGGACGTCGACCTGTACCTGCCGTCCTGTCCCCCGTGCCCCCAGGCAATCAGGAACATCGCCGTCATGGCCTACCTGCTCCTGAAGGGCAACGACGAGCAGAAGGCGCTCGCAACCGCGTACCTGACGCCGCTGATGCAGCTCGCACAGCGTGGCAACGAGGCCTGCGGCTGCGACCTGATGTACGACGTCATCAACCAGGGTCTCTGCATGGGATGCGGTACCTGTGCCGGTACCTGCCCCGTCCGTGCCATCACGATGGAGTACGGCAAGCCGAACGTGAACCGGGACCTCTGTATCAAGTGCGGCGCCTGCTACTCGCAGTGCCCCCGGAGCTGGTTCAACTTCGACGTCATGAACAACTATGAGGGCATCATCGATGCCATCAACGGAGCTATGAAGTGAGGTGACCAAAATGGACGTACTCGGCAACTACAAGTCCGTCATATCCGCGCGTGCGGCAGACAAGGACATCCAGAAGAAGGCCCAGGACGGAGGTATTGTTACCACGCTCTTCGCCTATGCACTCGAGGAAGGCATCATCGACGGTGCCATCGTTGCAGGCCCGAGCGACGAGCCCTGGAAGCCGGAGCCCATGGTCGTGACCACGAAGGCCGAGCTCCTGGCAGCTGCCGGAACCCGGTACACCATCAGCCCGAACCTGCAGCTGATCAAGGAGGCCACCCGCTCCTACGGTCTTGACCGTGTCGGTATCGTCGGGACGCCCTGCCAGGTGCAGGCGACCCGGAAGGCCCAGCTCTACCCGATCGGGATGCGTGACGTCGACGATAAGATCGCCCTCGTCCTCGGTATCTACTGTATGGAGAACCTCTCCTACCAGGCACTCGAGGCGATCGTCGAGGACCACTGCAACCAGAAGATGGAGTCCGTGAAGAAGATGGACATCGGCAAGGGCAAGTTCACGGTTTACACCGAGCGCGGTGCAGTCAGCCAGATGCCCCTGAAGTACATCCACAAGTATGTACAGCCCGGGTGTCACGTCTGCCTCGACTACGTCGCCAACCTCGCCGACATCTCGACCGGTTCCGTCGGAAGCCCCGATGGATGGAGCACCGTCTTCGTCCGCTCGAACAAGGGTAACGCGGTCTGGGACGGCGCAATGGCGGCCGGCCTCTTCGAGACCAAAGACATGGAAGGTGTCAAGCCCGGTCTCGACCTCGTGAAGAAGCTCGCAACCGAGAAGATCACGAAGAACCAGAAGCACGTCGACGAGCGCAAATCGTTCGGTCTCAAGGCGGACGGGACTCCGAAGGCACTCAGGAACCCGTACGAGACTCCCTAAATACACACTTTTTTTATTCCTTTCAAGGAGCCATCCGTCCCGGCTTATCGGTACTGTTCCGGAAAGGAGAATGCGATCGGACGGATCCGACGGATCCATCCTTCACGCCGGACAGAGAGAGGCTTTGCTCTCAATAAGTGATTCTGTTTTTTAAATCCGGGTGAGAATTCGGGAACGGCTAGTCTCTGAATAACACGTTGTAGGTGACCGACTTTGCGTCGAAAAAGGTCTTGCAGAACTCAGCGGTCTTTGCTGGTCCGTACTCTTTGCAGCTGAAGATGTCGATGTATGCCGCATCCGTCTCGTTTGCGAAGTGTGCGGTGATGCACGAGGTCTCAATCAGCTGGGTCATGGAGTACCCGGCCACCCTCTCGTTCGGGCCGAAGTGGATGATCTGCGGCTCGCCGAAGCGTTTCATGTCGATGAAGTCGCAGAGTTCGACGACGAACTGGTGGATCTTCTCTGCATCTCTGATCGCTGCGGGGTCGCAGTCCTTCAGGTCGACGCTCATGTAGAGACCCCAGCTGCCGCGCTGCCGGTACTCGGCGATGATCTCCTGATCGTTCAACGTTGTTGCCGGAGAGCTTCTTGCCGCGGCACTGTTTACCATAACATTGCTTTCCATAGTACTTTTCACCTACAGGAGGAATCCATCCGATCGAAATGATCTAAGTAGTTGTTATCGGTTCAGGTTTTAAATTTTTTTGTTGAGGAAATGATTTTAATCCCGTAATTTCGCAATACCTCTGTGTATCCCGTCTGGCTCGAGGAATTGATGGCTAAATATTGGCCTATTTTACAAAAAATGACTTTCCGCGTTTTCTTTGCCGTTGAGTGTGCGTTATACATCTAAAATTTCATACAAATTATGCAAATTTACAGCTATGCCTTTTCTGTGCCAGCGATGACCTCATCGGTCTTTTTCGAGTGTTCTGCGGCTTGTGAAAACGATCCGTATCCCGGCGGCGGGTGACCTGTCTCCCTGGAATCCGGCGATTTCGAGTGGCTCTATCCTTGTCTTAAGACTGCACCGGGTTTTGTTCCCCCGCACGGTCGGATGCGCCCGATGACTACCGGTTCCGGTTCGGGCATCTATTTTTGGGTTGATTTCCCTCTGCCGGATGGAGCGGGAGAAACCCTCATATGGAAACACGGTGGCGTGCCGCAACCCCTCCCGCACTCTCTGGTGTTGCAAACCGTCCGGTGAGCGGATATCCTGGTACACAACGCGGTTCTTGTAGACTATCCAGCCCTCGGGGAGTGCCAGCAGCGAACGGCTACGCAAGTCTCGGCCGGTCGCGGTGCTCCCTCTGGACATGCCGGTGGAGCTCGGCATGCGTGGAGAAGATCCTACCGCAAACAGGGCAGATGTACTCCCCCATCTCGGGCGGGATCTCAGGAGACCGCTCCCTGTCCCCGTCCCGGTCCGGGCGACACCTATTTTGCGTCATGCCTGCCTGCCCGCCGCGATCTCTTCGAGCGATCGGCCGGTCAGGACGGATCGCGGTTCGGTGGTGACGGGGTTCCTGTGCGGATTCGCCGCTTCGTCGTTTATCTTGACGAGCAGCCAGGCTTCACTCTTCCCGGTTCTGAAGCGGGTGAGGGCGTATCCTCCCCGGAGCTTCTCGCCTTCGAGCCGGACTGCGATATGGCCGCCTGCGATCGCCTCGGCAGCCGGTATCTCCTTCCCGCTCTTCTCGGTGATGTTGCGGTATGTTCCGGTGTCCCAGACGAGGACGGTGCCGCCTCCGTATTCCCCTTCCGGGATGACGCCCTCGAACCCGGCATACTCCAGTGGGTGGTCTTCGGTGGGAACGGCCAGGTGCTTCTCCTTCGGATCGGTCGACGGCCCCTTCGGAACCGCCCAGGATTTGAGCACGCCCTCAACCTCCAGGCGGAGGTCGTAATGCAGGGTGCTGGCGTCATGCTTCTGGATCACAAAGATGGGGCGCCTGCCTGCCTCTTCCTCTCCGGGAACGGGTTCGGGCGTACGCGCGAAGTTTCGCTTCTCGTGGTACTCCTTCAGTGTATCCTCGTCTGCCATCGGCATCGTCTCTCCGGTCGTACCAGGGGGGGTGTTCATCCCTGCAGATAAGTATTGCCCTGTCTACAGGTGCCGCTCAGAAGCCGGAACAATCCGGACATTCAACCTCTCGGAGCCGATGATCAGGATCCCTTCTCCCGGCTGGAAGTTCATGAGGTCGGCCTCGCCCACCTCGAAGAACTTGGCGTTCTCCTGTGCCTGTTTCTTATTCTCCGCCCGCATGCAGAATTTCACGGCAATGTTGGCCAGGATCTCCTCGTTGAAGTGTGCTATCAGCTGCGAGGCGAGGATGAGCGAGACACCGAACTTCCGCATCTCGGTGGCGTACTTGTTCAGGACGGCCTTGACCGTCGTCTTCGAGCCGCTCTTCTGGCTCACCAGGAGTTTTGCCTCATCGACGATGACGAAGAGGCGGAACTTCTCCTTCTCGTCTTTCGTTCCCCGCGGGATCTCCCCCGTGGCCTGGAGGGTGTAGTAGATCCGCCGGAGGAAGAGATCGGCGAAGAGGTACCGGAGGCTCTCGGGGAGGGCGTTGAGGTTGATATGGGTCACGCCGCCGGAGAGGATGGTGGGGATTGAGATCTTCTCGTCGCCCGAGAAGAGTTTGTAATCGAAGATATCCTCAAGGTATGCCGGTATCGCCTCGTCCTCGCAGTCCATGATCTCCCGTTCGATATCGTCGAAGTCAAGCCTGCGCGACCAGGTTTCTGGGTCTGCGGTGATGCCGCCCATCCGGTAGCAGTCTTTGATGATATTCTTGATCTTGCGCCGCTGCTGGATGCCGAGGGTCGGGAAGTTGATCGAGATGGCGTCGACGAAGTCTGAGGTTGCGCGGAGCGGAGTGATCTCGTCGATATCGGTGTCGAGTTCGAGCGGGTTGAAGTAGTATGCGCTGCCCTCTTTGATCTTGTACGACCGGAGCGCTCCCGAAGTTGCCGCCATATCGCCGTGGAAATCGAGCAGCACAACCGGCATCTGCCGTGCGTTCAGTTCCCCGGCGATGCACCGGATCGTCTCGGTCTTCCCGGCACCCGAACCGCCGAGGATGATCATATGCCCGTTATTCAGCTTCCCGGGCGACCAGCGCACTATCTCTCCCTCCCCGGTATAGCCGAGGAAAACGTCCAGGTCGTCGCCCGGTGCCGGCACCGGCAGGTCGGCGGCCGGCATAAACGGAGGTTTCTTCTCCGGAAGAGGCGCCTTCTGTTGATTTCTCTTTCGATTTTTGGTCGGAGTGGACACCGGTGCCGTTTCGACCACATCTGCCGCCGCATCTTCTCTCTCCGGTTCATCCTCTTCGACGGCAGCATCCTCTTTTACGGTCGGGATATCCGGAACTGACATCGCTCCGGAGGGTATATCGCCGCCCATATCCGGGATCTCGCCGGGGATGACGGCCGTCGATGAAGGCTTCGGAAGGTCCCGGGCAGAGCTGTCGGCCTCGCCGCACCCGGCTTCACCATCCAGCACCATGGCAACCTCGCGCATGAGCACCCGGCCGAGTTCCTCGAGGCGAGTCTCGCACAGCGCACGGTCCCGGATCATGAACCTGGCCGGAGTGTCCTCTGCATTCCGGGGGATGTGCTCGAGGATATAGACCGCATCCCCGAGATAGTCGAGTGTGCGCACAAGTTCCCTCCGGCCCGCCGCCGAGCTCCGGATCATATCCTGGTCTTCTCCGGTTGCCAGAAAACGCAGGGCGGTGTATCTGGCGTAGAACTCCCCAAACCGCTGGTCATAGTGGTCGCGCACGGCAGGATCGATCGCTTCCAGGACATCTTTCAGGATATGGGTGAACTCCGGCGGGAATGCGTATGCCGTCCCATCCGCCCGGCAGCTGTCGAGGTCATATGCGTATGCGAGAACCGCGCATCCCGCTTGCCTCAACCGGGATGCGAACTGTTCGCATTCCTCGAAGAGCATCGGGTTATTGTTGAGAAGGAACCCGACGAACGTCCGTTCGCTCTCGGGGAGGGATGCCGGGAATGTCTTATTGACGTACGATCCCTTCACCGTCCCGGCAAGCAGGATGGGGACGGCCGGGTGGATGTACCGGACGAGCGTATCGATCTCGAGATCTCTGTGCCGCGCGTCCATGAGCGGCAGGGCAACCCGTTCGCCCGCCGCCGTAATCCGGATGATAGTCATGCCGTGCCAGGAGCGTTCTTCGATGAGGCCGACCTCTCGCAGGGCGAAGAGTGGACCTGCGGTATAGGCAAAACAACTCTGCTCGACCACGCCCTGCCCTCTCCCCTGCTGATAGCAGCTGTTCTGTGCGATGTAGACATACAGAAGCGTCTCGACGATGTCGCGGATCTCCTGGACTGAGAAGTCCTCGAGGTATTCGGTAACGGCGGGTGGGAATGCCTCGGTGAGGCGAGGGATGTCTGTCTCTGAATAGTGCAATGCTCTCAGTGCTGCTGGAAGATCTGTCGACACGGATGTTCACCAACGGGTTGTATGCTCGCTCGTCGGTTCCGATATTGCATATCGGCCGACGCCTGCACGCGCAACGGGACGGGAAATGCAGCTTTTGCCTGCCGGTCCCTGTCTCATAGTTCTGCTGAAAGCCAATTAGTTTTAACGAAATGACGTTCGCTCTCGAAGAGTATTGTGCGGGCATATCGCGGTATCTCCGGCACGGATCTGCGGTGATGGGATCCGGTTCTCCCCTTGTACGAGTACGGCTGCTCTGCAAATGGGGCTTTATCTGGAACGATTTCCTGATAAAAGTTCTCAGGATCTCTCCGTTAATTCAATCTGTGTATTATTATAATGGCTAAGATATATATTGCATGAAAGAGAGATGGGTGTGAGGCAACCTGCAATGGATGAGAAGTACAGAATGCCGATGATTGCCGCGCTGTTGGTATTCTCGGTATTCCTGACGTATTACTTCCATGCGATACTTGCGCTGGGCACCGTCTTCTCCCATATATTCTACATTCCGATTATCCTGAGCGCACTCTGGTGGGGGCGGAGAAGTGTTCTCGTCGCCCTCTTTCTCGCCGGGCTCCTGGTGGGGAGCAGCATCATCTTCCGGCTCGGAGATCCGACGATAATTAACGACTATCTGCGTGCCCTGATGTTCGTCGTCGTCTCGCTGGTCATCGCCTCTCTGAGTGAACAGGTGCAGGGGCGGCAGCACGAACTTCACCGGGAGAAGAACCGGTTTCAGACGCTGCTCGACGTTGCAGGCGTACTTCTCGTTGTCATCAATGCCGACCAGACGGTCGGTCTCATCAACCGGCGCGGCCTTGAGCTTCTCGGCTACCGCGAGGCCGAGATCATGGGGAAGAATTGGTTCGACGTCATCGCTCCGGATCAGTATCGGCAAGAGGCAAAAGGTGCATTCGATCGGATAATGGCCGGTGACATGACCGCCTTCGAACAGGCGGAGACGCCGGTCGTTTCGAAGACCGGAAGGGAGTACACCATCGCGTGGCAGGATACGGTTCTCAGAGACGAAAGTGGGACGATCATCGGCATACTTGCCTCAGGCAAGGATATCACCGACCGGATACGGGCAGAAGAGGCTCTGCGGGTCGCAAATGAAGAGGCAAACCTGTACCTGGACATCATGGTGCACGACATCAATAATGCCAACGCCGTCGCCCTCGGATACGCCGAACTGCTCGCCGATACCATGAACGGGGCGGAGCGTGAGATGGTCACAAAGCTCCACACGGGGATCCGCCGCAGCGTTGAGATCATCCAGAACGTCACGACGTTGCGCCGCCTTCGCTCGCAGGACTGTGCATTGCAGGAGTTTGATCTTGATGAGGTTATCAGGGCGGAGATCCGGCAGCACCCCGATCTGGAGATCGTCTATGACGGCAGACAGGTTGGCATTGCTGCAGATGAGCTGCTCCCTGAAGTCTTCACGAACCTGATCGGAAACAGCACCAAGTTCGGCGGTTCCGATGTGCAGGTCTGTGTGAGGGTTGCGGAATATGACGACACCGTCGTGGTTTCGGTGGAGGATACCGGGCCGGGTGTCCCCGAGGAGACGAAGTCATGTATCTTCTCCCGCTTTTCGAGAGGGAACTCGACCAAGAGCGGCAAAGGTCTCGGACTCTACATCTCCCGGATGCTGGTCGAACGCTACGGCGGCAGAATCTGGGTGGACGATCGGATTCCCGGGAAGCCGGAAGGAGGGGCGGCGTTCCGGTTCACTCTGCAAAAAACGGGGCGATCGCTGAGGCAGCGCGCTGATGCGTGCCCTCTCATCGCCAGATGTTGACCGGATCGATGGTGGCGTCGATGACCATGTTGAAGTCGAACGACTCCAGCCACCCCATCTTCTCGAACATCTTCATGAAGCAGACACCGATGAGAGCAGATGGTTTGTGAGTGCCGACGACCTGCACGACCTGATCGCGGGAGACAGGGACGTTCGGCATGGACAGCCCTCCCATCAGGACGATGACTGTCGGATCGACGGGTACCTTCTCGGCACTCGCCTGCATCCCGACCTCCGTTACCATATGGAGTTTCCTGGCACCGACTTCGTCGACGTAGGGCACGAAGATCTGTTCGCAGGGCAGATCGCGGGTCGCGAACGCGAGCAGTTCGACGAACGGGGTGCAGGTGCCGGGACAACCATAGTAGACGATCTGGTCATCCCGGGAGAGGCCGGCCTCCGTCAGGAATGCCTTGAACGGCCGGAGCATACCGGGAACGCTGGTGAGCTGTTCTGCAAGTTCCATATGGTCTGGTTGGGGCGGCGACCTATAAAGTCTCTCTTTCGGTCTCCTGCTGCGGGCAGTCGTTGCTGTTACAGCCGGCCGAGCAGCATCGCTCCGCCGAGCCCCAGCATGACGCACCCCATAGCAAAACGCACCCTCCGTTTTGTCGTGATCCTCCATGCACCGACGCGGTCGGGCGAAAACCCGCAGTATACAATGAGGAGAATGACCGCCAGGGGAAGCACGAAGATAAGATTATACAGGACAAGGTAGGGGAGCCCCTCTGCGAACGTCATCCTGCTGCCGAGCAGGCCGAGGATTGCGAGGTAGATCCCCCCGGTGCACGGGAGTTCGACGACGCTGACGAGGGCGGCGAGTGCGATGGCTGAAGGGATCGAGGCCCGCCGGATGTACTGGCCGATCCCGGCTTTCATCGATTCCGGGATGGAGAAGCTGAATCCATCGTATTTCCGGAGCGCCTCCCCGATCTGCACCAGACCCGCGGCGACCGCGACGAGCCCGGCAAGGGTGAACACGGTTCCCGAGAGCCCGGATGCCTGGACGATTGCGAAAAAGCCGAGCCCCGAGAGGAGATATACGACAAATACAGTTCCGATATAGGCAAGACCGACCCGCAGCAGTCTCTTCTGGTCGGCAAGCGAGGTGAGATATGCAAGGAGGACAACGAGGACGGCAACGGTGCACGGGTTGATGCTGTCGACCGCTGCCGCAACCAGAACCGAGGCCAGGGTGATCTCCGCTCCCCGGGATGACGGTATATCCGCCGGAGCCGTAGTATTTCTGCTATCCGTCCCCCCGGGTTCCTGAGCGCTTCCGGCAAACTGCATGAGGGATCGCCTGATGCTGGACGGGTTCACTATCTCCCCGGATTCTTGCGCGATGATTGGTTTGAGACCCGCCCGGATCTCCTCTTCCCCTGCCATGGCCGTATTGCCGATGATAAGGAGAGGGATTGTCCCGGATTTGACATCGTAGTGATCGATGAGGTTCCGGAACACCTCGCGGTTCGTCGCGTTGAAGTAGACCTCGCGGCACCGGACGTGAACCTGTGGGTGCTCTTCGGCCAGTTTTTCGACGAGGGGTTTGACCCATAGGCAGTGCGGGCACGCTGCACCGTAGAAAAAGTCTGCGTCGATCGATACGTCCCCGTCGTCCTGCGCCTGCATAACCCTGCCGACGATCGCCGGAGTGCTGCTGGCGTCTGCGGCAGGGGAAAGAGATAATGCCAGAACGAGGATCAGGACAAATGACCGCAACCCGCTCACCGTGTTGTGGTTTATTCAAAGCAGGTGATCGGCAGCGGGGCAGCCGCCCGGAAACATACTGCCTTTGGCTTCTGCGCGCGGAAAAACCTGTCGGCGGCCGGGGATCCGGGATCCCGGCCGATTCCTCCTATGCGGAGCGTTCATCCAGTGTCTCGATCAGCGTTTTGATGGCCGGGTGCCCGTCCGTCAAAGCCTGTCCGTCAAGGCCTGCTTCAAGGATGCCGGGTTCCTGCGGAATTTCGCAGATTATCCGGGACGGATTCGCAATTCCTTCGCGCATACGGGCGGCCATGGCTGGATCCGCCTTGTTCAGCACGTAGTAGAGCGGGACGCCGATATCCCCTGCCATCTCCGCAATCTTTTCCGCGAGCCGCAACGACTCAAATGAGGGGTCGAGCACCATGAGAATCACGTCGGCCTCCTGGTCGATCCCGCGGCCGAAGTGCTCAATCCCCGCTTCGGTGTCTGCAATAACGACATCATCGTCACCGAGGCGAAGATTGCCGAGAAACTGCCTGGCGAGTATTCCCATCGGGCACGCACACCCTTCTCCCGCATCGTGGATCTTGCCGATGGCGGCGAGCCGAACGCCATGGTCTTCGGTGACGTAGTCCCTTGGAAGGCTGTCGAGCGTCCATGTCTCCTCAATCAGGTTGACCGATGCAAAATCGGGCATCGCTGCCATGATCTTCGCCCCCATGGCTTTCTTGCCCCCGAAGTAATCCATCAGGTCGGGCGGTGCGTCCGTCCCGAGCAGGCGGTGCAGACCAAGGTTCGACTCGTCGGTATCGACGACCAGCACGAGGTGGTTCCTCCGTGCATACTCACGTGCGAGCAGGGCGGTGAGCGTGCTCTTCCCGCTGCCTCCTTTTCCACAAATAGCGATCTTCATGTCGTTTTCACTTCCGTTCTGTTGTCTGCAGGCGATGCTCTCACAGCACTGACGACAGTTTTCCTCCCTTCGGGGAGGCGTGCATGCGCCGGTATGCCGGCCTGGCTCCGTTTCGGGAGATCTGACGCATAGGAACGACGAGAGGGGTTTCGTCGTCCTGCCGCTGCACCAGAGCCTCCACGCCGTAGACGTCCGCAATATGCCCGGGCGTCAATACCTCCCACGGGCTCCCGGCGGCATGGATCACCCCGTCTTTCATCATGACGATCCGGTCCGAGAACCGGGCGGCCATATTCAGGTCGTGGACGGCCATGAGCGCGGTGATCCCGCGCCCTGCGACGAGGCCTGCGACGATCATCATCACGTCCAGTTGATGCCAGATGTCGAGGTTCGACGTGGGTTCGTCCAGGAGCATCACGTCGGTCTCCTGGACGAGTGCCCGTGCGATGAGCGCCTTCTGCTGCTGTCCGCCCGAGAGCTCGGTGAAGGGAGCGAGCGCGATCTCCTCGAGGCCGAGCAGATCGATGACGTCCCAGACCCTCTCTTCATCCTCGCTCGAACTCGTCCACCCGAGGTGGGGGCGGCGGCCCATGAGAATGACGTCGAAGACGGAGTGGGGAAAGACCCGGACGGAGCTCTGCGGCACGTACGACATATGTTTCGCAAGTTCCATGCGTTCCAGCCGGAGCACGTCTTTTCCGTTGATCGCGACCATTCCCTGCTTTGGGGTGAGGATGCGGTCGATGCACTTGAGGAGGGTGGATTTCCCGGAACCGTTCGGCCCCACAATCGAGACCAGGGAGCCGCCGGGAACCTCCAGGCACATCCCGGTGAGCACCGGGATCGAGGTGTAGGCGAACTCCAGATCCTGCACGAGCAGTTTCATGTTCATTGCCAGAACTCCTTGCGCTTTCCTTTGAGGACCAGGTAGAGGAAGAACGGCACGCCGAGGAGCGCGGTCATGATGCCGGTCGGGATGACCGTCGGGCCGATGATGTTCATGGCCACCGCATCGGAACAGATGAGGAGGAACGCGCCCAGGATGCCGGAGGCGGGGATGAGGAGGCGATGGTCGGCCCCGATGAGCATCCGTGCCATGTGGGGAGCCACGAGCCCGACGAATCCGATCGTGCCCGTGAAGCAGACGATCGTCGCGACGAGGATCGAGGCGACGATCATGGTGAGCATCCTGACGCGGTTGGCCTCGACACCCAGACTCTTTGCGGAGTCATCGCCGATCGTCATCAGGTTCAGGTCCTGCGCTTTCGACCAGAGAAGCGGCGTGCATACGGCGAAGATGACGAAGAAGAGCCCGAACTTGCTCCAGGAGAAGGCGGAGAGGTCGCCCATGCCCCACGTCGTCATTAGCCGCAGTTGCTCGTCGGTGGCAAAGTACGCCATCAGTTGCGACAGCGAGGAGAAGAGGTAGTTTACTGCAATCCCTGCGAGGATGAGCGTTTCGGAGGTCGCTCCCTTCAGCGCTGCCAGAGACACGATGAAGAGGGAGCAGAGCATGGCAAATGCAAACGCGTTTGCGATCAGCAGGAACGGCCCTCCGACGAGCGCAACCCCGAAGACGGCGGCGATGGCGACGCCGAAATGGGCGCCGGATGAGATTCCGAGGGTGAAGGGGCTTGCGAGCGGGTTCTTCAAGACCGCCTGCATCACGCATCCGCAGATGCCGAAGCCGAATCCCGCAAAGATCCCGCCGAGTATCCGGGGGAAGCGGATGTTCCAGACCACCTGCTCGAGGACGTCATCCATCGAAAAGACGCTCGGGAAGAACCGGGCGAGCAGCGTTTCGTAGACCTGCAGGATGGATAGGTCGAGCGGGCCGAGCGTAACGATGTAGCCGACGGCAAAGATGATGAGAGCGATGATAAAAGCCAGGAAGGTAAATTTGCGGCTCATGAGCCGCCGGTGCTCCCTGCGGGTCTCCTCGAGCTTCTTATTTCGCAGCTCGCGGTGGTGCTGCGCCGCCCTGGAGCGGGGCTCATAGCCGCCGGTCATGCCCCGCTGTCCTCCTTCTCCCACCAGATCCGTGCCCGCCATCCGGTTCGCATCGCCGCAAACCTGCCATCATCGGTCGGTTCAAGTGTTTCGGCGAGGTAGGTGCGGAGGATCTCGGTCTCTGACGAGGAGATATCGTTGCGTTCGCACCACCAGGCGACGGCGTCGTCGGGGCTGTCGTAGACCTGGCGGCTTGTGGTCTTCTCCACCGAGACGTTGGCGTAGATCCCCATGACGTGAAGCACATTCACAATGAAGCGATAATCGGGTACAAACCGCTCCTGTCCGTCCCGCCCGAGGCGGCGGAGGAGCTCCGCATCCATCGGGTGGCGCTCGCGCCCGGCGAACCAGAGGAGATGGACGGCCCGGCGTGCGGCAGCGTCGATCTTTTCAAGTCCTGCTGCGAGATCGTCGAACCCGAGGGAGTTCGATGCGAAGACGACGTCGTGAACCGGGATGTCCCGGCCAACCTCGACGTCTTCCCAGCGCCGGCGGACGACAGAATAGTTGGTGAGCCCTGCGTCCGCCATGCCCTGTTCCAGGTATGCAACCATTCCTGCAGAGGGTTCGAGGGCGGTGACATGGGCGGCGTGCCGGGCCAGCGGAACCGCAAACCTGCCGGTGCCGGCGCCCATATCGAGGACGGTGTCGGTCGGACGAAGGCCGAGGGCGCGGACCTGCGCCTCGACCTCTGCCGACGTTCCCGCGACCGCCCGGTGAAAGGAGGCGGCGCGCCGGTCCCAGTCGACCGTGCGCCCTCCCTGCCGCTGCCGGAGCAGCCGCCAGAGTTGGTTATAATCGACAATGGCGGTCATATCTGCTGGTCACGCGGGAACGTCAGATAGTCCGCATATGCGCTGTACACCCCGTCGACACCCAGGAAGGCGGTCATGATCTCGTTGCCCTCCTGCTCCATGTCGAGATCGGCAAATTTGTCCGGATAGAGGATCCTGGCC
The DNA here is from genome assembly GCF_030464345.1 of Methanoculleus frigidifontis. Taxonomy (GTDB): domain Archaea; phylum Halobacteriota; class Methanomicrobia; order Methanomicrobiales; family Methanoculleaceae; genus Methanoculleus_A; species Methanoculleus_A frigidifontis. Next base: position 121,989 of record NZ_VCYH01000005.1, read on the forward strand.
ATGTACAGGACGTTCAGGAGGTTCCTGTCCTGTGGCCGTCCGCGGCAGTGTGGGTAGAAGACGTTGTAGACCCGGCCTTCCTGGATTGCTTTTATCGACTGGAGCTCGGGAGCTGCCAGGATAAAGTCCACGCCGGCATCGTCCGGCGTCGAGCAGGAGACCAGGATCACGTCGGGGTTCCAGGCGATAATCTGCTCGATGGCGACATTCACATTCCCGTCTGCGCAGTCTTCCGCGACGTTAACGCCTCCCGCCATATCGAGGGGGAAGTAGGTATTGTAGGTGCGAGTGAAGTCACGTCCTTCCTTGGCATCGTAGAAACCTTTTTTCGCCCCGCGTGGAGCGAAGTAGACCCGGACCTTCTCGTCTTCGGGAATGGCATCGGTGATGTCGGTCACCATTCTTATCTTGCTGTTCATGAACGCGACGAGTTCTTCGGCCTCGCCCTCTTTCGAGAGCGCCTCGCCGACGGCCAGGGTATGATCCGTCACCGATTCGTAGGTGAAATCAGGCCCTGCTACGAAGACGGGGGCGCCCACGCGCTCTACCATATCGTCCGCCTGGTCTTCCCAGGACATCCAGAGGAAGACCAGGTCGGGCTTGAGGGATACCATCTGTTCGTAGTTCGGCGTGTATCTGTCGTTGGTCAGGGCGAGGTTTTCGAGCCCGCCGGGAGTGACTCCTTCCCAGCATTCTTCGCAGAAGATCTCCCCGTCTGCGGTCATCGGGCAGACACAGCCCGAATCGATGGTGCACTCGTCGGACCCGACGAGGAGGTGCCCGTCGCCGTAGGCGATCACCAGCCGGGAGTTGTCGGGATTATTGGTGATGATCCGCTCGACGGGGCGGTAGAGAGTCATCTTGCGGCCGGTCATGTCGGTGACGGTCTTTGGCTCGCCGCCCCAGACGGCATAGACGTATGCGGCGTCCGAGACTTCGTCGAGCGTCAGGTCGTTCGTGCCGAGGAGATAGCCGCAGACGCTCGTGGCGACGAGGTCACCGGTGAGTCTTCCTTCCGCGCCGAGCGGGAGCGAATCCGCCGCTGCGGCCGGTGAGATGAGGAAGGCTGCAGCGAGAGCGACGAGCAGCAGAACGGGAGCCCTGGAAACGTTCATGCCTCGTCACCTCCGGTTCTCTGTCGCAGGGCGATGGCACCGGCACCGAGAGCACAGCCGAGCAGGGCTGCACAGATGCCGAATCCCGGCGACTTTTGTGCCTGCGTCTCCTGCTGCAGGTTCACGGAAGAGACCGACGACGCGCCGAGCGTGTTCCAGCGCCCTTTGCCCTCCTTCAGGTCGGGCGAGAGTTCGCAGAGGTCGACCCATTCAGTTACAAAGCCCTGGATCCCGTCTCCGGTTCCCGTCAGGGTGTAGGAGACCTCTTTTTCGTCACAGACAAAGAAGGCGATCTTTCGCCCGTCGCGGTCGATCTCGAAGTGCGGTGCGGCGGAGATCGCATTGTCGGTTTCCGCAAACGTCCAGCCTTCGGGGACGGACTCGACGATGCCGATCGCGAACGGTTCTTCCGCGTCGATCGTGTAGGTTACCGTCACTGCTCCGCCGGAGGGCGCAACCTCTCTCTGGACGATTGGCGCCGCTGCCGCAGGTAGAATGCAGCAGACGTGAAATATCAGCAGGGCGGCAAGAATCAGCCCTGTTCGATGAATAGCTGTTTTCATGGTTGCATCTCCCGTTTGATTGAATGCCGTGGGTTCAATTGCATTGGGTGTTACTTATCTGATTTAGGTTCATACTTATTTTTTACTATTTTGAATTCTGTAATACTAAGTAATCAATTATTTTAAAATAGTAGTCTTAATGGTGCCCCGTCATCGTTTGAGCCGCACAAACCTGCCGGCCATCTGGGATTTTATTTCTTTTCCTGCGGGAACGATGAGCAGTAGGAGTAAGGTATTATGGTGTATGTTTGTTCAAACCGATGACGAACGGGAGCGGAAGATCGTCCTGCTGTTGAGCAGACTCTGCATGGTATTACATATCATGGGGGATGTCGCACATTGTGCGTAAAATTACAAACGTTAGTGAAATAAGTAATCCTTTTATACAATATTGTCATACCGGTTGGATAGAGCAGCGCCCGGAGACTCGTATGCACCGGAAGGCCGCATCTCCCTGTTCTCTGCACGGCGCCGGGCTATGACATCCCGTTTCGAGGAGCCATGTACGACAGTATCGTTCAGACGGTGACGCTGGCGGCCGGCCTGCTCGGCGAGATGGTTCCGATGATGGTCATCGGCGTCTTTCTCGCCGAGCTGCTCGTCGCCCTGAAGGTTGCCGGGAGGATTGCGGTTCTCTCCCGCCCGCTCACCGCATTCGCCTGCCTCCGTGAGGAGTGCGGCACCAGTTTCCTCATGGCCTTCGTCTCGCCTCCTGCCGCCAACGCCATGCTGGTGGATTACCACGCAAAGGAGATCATTACCCGGCGCGAGCTCGTCATTGCAGCCATCATGAATTCGTTCCCGACGGTCGTCATGCACTGGCGCTACCTCCTCCCGGTCTACATCCCGCTTCTTGGGATCCCCGGCCTCATCTATTTCGGTCTGCTGATGCTGGTGGGGCTTGCAAAGACCGCGGTCATCATGGTTGCCGGGCGGGTCGTCCTCACGCCCGCTCCACCCGTTCAGGTTCGGGCTGTGGAGGAGCCGGCCGCTGGTACGTTCCGTGACGCGCTGCGGGAAGCAGGTGCCTCTTCCTGGAAAACCCTGACACGCCTGCTCAAAGTCACCGTCCCTACAATCATCATTGTCGCATTCCTCATCAACGCAGGTACCTTCGACCGGCTCGCTGAGCTGATGCAGGGTGCAGGCGGGTTCTTCCCGGTTCCTCCGGAGGGCTTTGCGATCATTGCCGCTCAGTTCGGGAGTTTCGTTGCGGGCGCAAGCGTCGCGTCCGCCCTGCTCGCTGCAGGGGACATGACCTGGCAGGAGATCGTGCTCACGCTGCTTGTCGGCAACATTCTCACCAGCGTAACCCGGAGCATCCGCTGGTTCGGGTCGTCCTATGCGGCGATCTTCGGGATGCGGACCGGAACGGAGATCATGCTGATCTCGACGGCGCTCCGGAACGGTATTATGGCGGTGCTGGTCGTCGTGCTGGCCTACGGTGCCGGATGGGCACTGTGAGCAAATCTTCCGTGATATGCGCATGTGCCGGGAATCAGGATTCGCCCCCCCTCTGGGAATATTACTGCTTTAAATTTAAGGATTAATTAGTAATATTAATATTGTATAATTTCATACTGAGTTCGGGGGTCGGTGCCTGCCGGGAGAAGGAGATGGCATGAGCACGCCATCTCTCCAGTCAGCACCCGGAGCAGGACTTCACATCCTTCCTTTCCATACGCCAGGGAATTCCCTTCCTGAACAAGGGATTTGTGCGGCGCTCCCTGTTCCGGCATATCGACCCCCACGGCGATTTATTGCCTGAAATCCGGCAGACAGCATACTACGCGGGCTCCTCCGCTTACAGCACCCCGCATTCCGAGAGGTGGTAGAGCCTTCTGACCCGTTCCGCCGCATCTTCCGATACGTGCGCGGTGATCTCCGCGAGCACTGCTTCGACGTCTTCTTCGGGTATGCACGAAAGGCTCTCGCGCCCTTTCAGTATCGCTTCGGTGAGGTACTGCCAGTCCTCATCCGAGAGGCGGCGGATGCGTTCTGCAAAATCATCTGCATCGTCTGCAACATGGTTCGAGACCGGTGGGAGGATCGACTGGAATGCATGCCCCGCTCCCGGGCAGATGACATCCGCGTACTCGGGGGCGAGTTTCCGGAAGATGGTCAGGTCTTTTTCGTCAAGTTTACGTGGCATGGCAATCGCTTCCGCGGCAATGCGCCGTAGTGCATACGTGCTCCCGGGGAGTATGTATCGTTTCCGCCTGCCGGCGGGAAGAGAAGAAAGGATTGTCAGAGTCTCTACGATTCACTGAGCAGTTTTCCGGACTTTGCGATGTTCTCGCGATCGAGTTCTTCGATCAGAATGGTGACCCAGTCCGGACTGACGCCGAGCGTGCTGGTGATTGTGGCCGTGATCTCTTCTGCCAGACGGCGCTTCTGCTCGAGCGTTTTGCCCTTCGACATCTGTATGGTAACAACAGGCATGGTATCTCCTTCTCATGTTGACCGGTCGATTATTTATATCCGGCTCATACGGTCTTCGGTGGGCACTCGCTCGGCAAGCATCATGGCCGCTATCTCGTGGGCTATGCGGGTGAACGCCGTGCCTTCGGCAGGGGCTACGACGCTCCGGTCGGGTGTGGTGAGGCTGTCGGCAGCATGCGCGATCTCGCGGTCCAGCATCGCCGTCAGAGCCCGCTCGATCCCTTCCGATGACCAGAGATACTTCACCTTCGCGATGCTCGGGCGCTTCTGCAGAAGGTCGCGGACCAGTTCGCTGCAGAGCCTGTCTGCACAGACACAGCGCAGCAGCAGCATCTCCGAGCCGAAACCGCTCCGCTTCCTGCCTCCCGCAATCGCCGAAAGATCGGCGATGTCGTCGGCTATCTGCATCGCTTTGCCAACACGGAGGCCGTAGTCGGCAAAGGCTCCCACGGTGCTGCCGTTCCTGCCGGCGGCCATACTGCCCCAGGCGGCGGTGAGCGAGAAGAGGTGCCCGGTCTTTCGGGTGATGATCGCATCGTAGAGTGATGTCGCCGGGAGCTCCGGCCGCAGGAAGAGCTCTTTCATCACCCCAGACGCCATGCTCCGCTGCGTTGCCGAGAGCATGGTGACGTAATCCGGCCCGTATGGGGCTGCGAGCGCGTACGGCAGCGAGAGGACACCGATGGTATCCAGCATTGCCTGTTTCTCTCCCCTGGTCACGTGGAGCGTGCGGACTCCCCGGCGGACGGTATCCTCGTCCAGCATGTCGTCGAGGATCAGGCTGGATGCATGTGCAAGCTCCACGGCGCATGCCAGGTCGAGCACCTTCTCCGGGGTATTCCGCCGCTGCGTGAGGTTCCGGTGAACGTAAATCAGCAGCCCTGCCCGCATCCGCTTGCCTTTCAGGAGGAGCGGGAGCAGCTCCTCGTCGAAGGCTTCGTCCGTGGTCATCACCTCCCTGACCCGCCGGTTGACGGCCGGCCGGATCTCTGCGAGGAGATCGCGCAGCGCAGTCAGAGAGGCCACCCCCGGGAGGATCCGGGATCATGATGGACGCTCACCCCGAGGCGGACGAGCGGGAGGGCGAAGGAGTAGGCGATGCTGAGATAGAACTGCCCAGGACGGAGGGCGCCGGTGCTCGCCTCGAGTTTCGTTCCCCCATCGCGGAGGCACGCCTGCCGGGCAGCATCGACGCGATCTCCGAGAGCGATGAGGAGGAGTGGCCAGTCCACACCGACATATCTCGCCTGCCGGGCCGCAGCGCCGATCCCGATGAGGGAGCCGCCGATGCTCCATGCCGTCAGCGGTTTGACCCGTGCAGGGTGAAGGAGTGCGCGATAATCCATAACACTTAAGTTCCTCCTCTTCTGGTGATCGGGTAGTCTGGTACGTAACCGGTTGTGTAGGAGTGCCAGCATGGATTAATAATGTGTGGGTGGCACGCCACTTCTCCTTCTTCTCTTCAGTTCCGCTCCGGTGATACATCTGCGGTTTGCCGGGACCGTCCGATGGCCGAAACGTATTTACGCCTCATCCGGATAATCGGTCTTCCCCGTCCCAGGTCGATCCGGGCGGCCGGACCCTGTGAGCGGAGGGGAAAGTATGGGAACAAAATTTTCAGAGTCTGGCTTTGTCTACGCGGGTGCCGCAGAAGGATTGGTCTGTCGATAAAGACTGCAGAAAACCCGGGTGCACTACCCGGCGGATCACGAGGAGGTTTTTGAAACGTGGCGGAGCAGTACGTTAATACACTGAAACCGGGCGACCCATTCAGGGACTGGTTGGTCGAGGTGCTCGGCGACCGGGTGCATAACCCGGCGTGCAGAGTACGGGTGTACCGGATCAGTCCGGCATCCCATACGGTCTGCCGGTATGCGTTCTCCGGCGAGAAGTTCAGCGTAGTCGGCAAGTTCTTCGGCGAGCCGACAGGCGTGATGAGACACTATAATGAGGAAAAAGCGATGAGGAACGAGTACCAACGCCTCAAACAAGCTTCAATGGTGATCCATGTTCCCCGGCCGATCACGTGCCGAGGTAACTTCCATAATGTCGTTATTACCGACTACATCAAGGGTGTAGCGCTCAGGAAGTACCTCCGGCATGAACATCATCTCTATGATCGCCTCTCGTCGGTCGCAGCGCTGCTCCGGAGGCTCCATGACGGAACACGTGGTCCATGCAATATTCAGCGTGAATTCGGACAGTTTCACAAAGTACTCGATCAAAATCGGCTGGACGCCGATCAGCGGGAACAGTTCAATCACCTCCTTGGAGGGTGGTGGGATGCCGGGCTGCTGCATGGTTTCCACGGGTCACTGATCCATGGGGATGCGACCCCGGCCAATTACATCCATGTCGATGGAAAGGTCTACGCAATCGACTTTGAAAACGGGTTGCGAAATGCGCATCCAATCCACGACCTGGGCGTTCTCTCTGCCGAGATGAAGCATTTTTTTGCGTCCCGTTTCGACGATGGTGAGAGGAGCGAGCCTTACATCGGTCATCTCCTCTGGCGCTACAGCAGAGGTGAGGATGATTTTTACAAAATAACTGATGTACTGCCGTTCTTCATAGCGTTTGGATATATGCGGATCGCACGGCTCGGATGGGCACCATCGCACCGGGAGTATCTCATAGGGGAGGCGAAAGCATGTTTGAGGTCACGTTTAACATAAAAAAGGTGAAAGGCGTTCTCTTTGATTGTTACGACACCCTCGTCGACATAAAAACCGATGAGGGGAGCACACAGACCTATGAAGTGCTGAGCAACTGGCTCATCTATCAGGGTGTCCGGATAACGCCGGACAGGCTGCGCGACGCCTATAAACAACGGGTACGGGAACGGATAGAGGCGTCGTGGGAGCGGCACCCCGATGTCCGGGTGGAGGAGGCCTTTGCAGAGATCTGTGCGGAGCACGCCATCTGGGAGATCGACGAAAAGCACCTGGGAATCCAGGCTGCCCGCTCGTTCCGGGCGGCCTCGCTCCGGCGACTGCATGCGCATATCAAGAGCCATCGGCTGCTCGATATTTTTCAGGATCTTCCCAAAGGGGTTGTTTCGAACGGACAGCGGGTCTTCTCGGAGCGTGAAATGCGGGCGCTCGGCTTTTACGACCGGTTCAATTTTGTGATCTTCTCTTCGGACGTTGGGTGCAAGAAACCGAATCCGCGGATCTTCATACTGGCGCTTGAGAGGCTGGGCCTTGAGCCCGAGGAGACGCTCTTCATCGGCGACGGCTATGAGAATGATATCGTCGCGCCGATGAAGATCGGGATGCAGGCGCTTTTCATCGACGAGGCATGGAAGTATTTCAATCTGTGAAGAAACTGGCAGGCCGTAATCGGGGAGGGGTGAAGGATATGGAAAGGCAGATGCGTGCATGCAGGATGTGCTACGGTGGCATGGACGTTTGTTGCCGATGCTTTTCTGGTGCATCCGGGTGACTTTAGCCCGCTCCCCTGTATTCCTCGTTGGTGGTGGAAATATGTAAATCCCTATACTTCGACTCTCATGTTCTATACTCAATGCGAAAATTATATATTATGTAGGGGCAGAGGAGTATCTAAGCCCGGGAGGTGAATCAGATAGACGTACCAAACCTGGCACCCAGAAACCCTTCATGTATCGCTGTCGGAGATCCAGACCGGAACGGTGATGGCAATTTCCAGGACTGATCCCCTGCCGGATCACTGGATCGGTGTAGATCTGAACACAACCGGTCATATTGCCGTCGTTGCCCACCCAACGACCGGTAAAGTGATGAAACTCGGGAAGAAAACCCCGCATGTTCACGCGAAGTACAGCCACCTTCTCCAGCGCTACCGCACGTCCGGGAAGCGTGCGAAAGTAAAGAAGATCCGGAACCGGGAGCGCAGTATTCTCAAGGATCTGAACCATCAGATCAGCAAACAGATCGTCGGTCTGGCACGGGTGCTCGACTGTGGCATCAAACTGGAAAGACTTTACAGCAAAGGACAGATCCAGAAGCGTAAACAGACCGCTTCGTACGAATTTTCGTTAAACAACGGCTCTTTTTATCAGCTCCAGAAGATGGTGGAGACCAAGGCACGCAAAGCAGGGGTCTCTGTCGCATACGTAAATCCTGCCTTTACCTCGAAGAACTGCAGCCGGTGCGGCATGAACGGCATCCGGAAACGCAAACGGTTTGAGTGTCCGCACTGCGGGCACGCTGATCACGCTGATGTGAACGCGGCGTTCAATATCGCGTCCGTATCGCTGGGCGTCGATCGCTTGTACGCAGACAGGGATGCGTGCGACGGGAGCACTGATACCCCGAAGAAGGCGCTTGCGAGAACGCCGCAGCACTCAAAGCCCGGTGTGTACCGCCGCCCGGGCATGTCAGAGTCCATTCATGCAGAGAACATCTTCGCGATTCTCGAGCAGCTATCGATCGCGGGCGTCGGATAACGGGGCGGAATCCGCCGCCCCCTTTTGCGTGGGTATCGGGCAAGTCCGGCGTCTGCCTCCCTCCGCCGCTCTGCGTTGTGGTGGAAAGAAAGCAAGGGAGTCCAAAACCGGCCAGTTCCCACGCACGATCTTCCGCAGAGCCCGCTCACCGATCCTTAATGGGGGGCTCGAACGAAGAGAAGATTCAGGATGAAAGACTCGCACTGGCTGATCACCGTTGCATTTGGGCTCATCACCTTTTTCACCGGTCTTTACGGCCCTCACTTTCTCGTGTTTCAGGATCTCCACCCTATCCGGGATCTATACGCTCGGCGACATCGCGTTTGTCCCCCTCGAGGTGCTGCTGGTGACAATCGTCATCCACCAGATGCTCGATATCCGGGATAGGCGAAAGAGGCTTGAAATGCTGAATATGATCATCGGAACGTTCTTCTCGGCGGTCGGGACGCAGCTGCTGACGTACCGCTCCGACAACGACCCCCATATTGCCAATCTCCGGGAGCATCTGATCGTTGCAAGCGACTGGACGGACGAGACGTTCCGGAAGGTCGGCCGGGAGCTGCGCGATCACGCGTACGCGGTGGCTATCGACCGGGTCGACCTCTCCGGGCTGAAGGAGTTCCTGGACTCACGGGAGGAGGTTCTGCTCCGCATGCTCGAGAACCCGACGTTGCTCGAGCACGAATCGTTCAACGAGCTTCTCCGTGCCGCCTCCCACCTCGCCGAGGACCTCCAGCGCCGCCCTGACGTTGCGTCGCTGCCGGCAACCGACCTCGGGCACCTCGGCGGCGACATCAACCGTGTCTACCGCCTCCTTGTCCACCAGTGGCTCGACTACATGCAGTATCTGCAGAAGAACTATCCATACCTCTTCTCGCTTGCCCTGCGCACGAACCCGTTCGACGAGACGGCGTCGGCGATCGTCGGGTGAGGGGGAGTTCCCCCTTTTTCAGGCCTGCAGGAGGATCTCCCGGATCTCTGCGGTTGCATCCGGGAACCTTTTATCGAGCCTGCTCTTCTTGACGTTCTCCTTGACGATCCACCTGATATCGGTGTTCTGGAGTTCGGCGAGCTGGCGGAGGTATTCGAACCCCTGGTCAGGCAGAGCGTTGACGACGACGCTCAGCGTATACCCGAGCCCCTTGCGGAGCACCCGGAACTCTTCGGAGGCCTGGTGCGGCGCCGTGTACACCCGGATCAGGATCTTGCGGTGCAACATCAGTGCCGCCTCTGCAACGGCAGCGTCCTGGAGGAGATCGGGTTCGGCGATGCCTGCGGCCGCAGCTCGCATGGGGAGCCATGCGCCGCTCTCAACCCAGGTTTCGAGCTCCGAAAGGGTTCTGTCCCGTGCCGCCGCGAGCAGATCTGCGACGCCCATCGCCGCCGCCTCCCGCTCCCGCCAGCGGGGGTCGGTGGAGGCCTGGTGGATCTGCAGGAGAGCGAGGTCGGCAAATGCAGGGGATATTGCGCCGACCGCCCCGATCCCGCGGATGCCGCAGAACGAGAGGAACTCGTGCGGGTCGCCGGTGGGCGCATCGTCGGGTTCGATGGCTGCCAGTTCCACGCAGAGGTTCCAGAGGATGCGCCGGTCCTCGGCATCCTGCGTTGCGTATTCACGGACGGTCTCGGTGAACGCACGGGCGAGTTCCAGGTTGGCCCGCGGTCCCGGGAGGTTGCTGCCGGCGACCAGGTAGGCTATCAGATCGTCCGCGTTTCCGCTCGCCAGAAATCCGGAGAGGTGGCGGGAGACGTCCTGAAGGTAGTTCTGTTCGGTCATGGGTACCACGGTCCTGCTCTTCAGATCAGCGACCCGGTACCTGTAATACTTATTGATCACCCGGATTCGACGAGTGATGCCACGAACGCCTCCATCGCCGGACGGACGTTCGCCTTCTCCCGCGCCGATATCCGGTGGGTCATATCGGCCTGCAACAGGTCGGCATAGGCGTCCGGCCGGGCGCCGGGAAGATCGCATTTGTTGAGCATGACGGCGATTGGCGTGCGCTGCTCTTTCAGCCAGGCGTAGGTCTGCATCGTCGTCGCATCACATCCGACCGTGGCATCGACGACGATGATCGCTCCGTTCATCCCGCGTGCGAGGATCTCCCTGACAAACTCAAACCGTTCCTGTCCCGGCGTTCCGAAGACGTACACCTTCCGGCCGTTCGTCTCGAACCGCCCGAAGTCGAACGCCACCGTCGTTGTCCCGCCCTCCGTCTTCGCCTCGATGTGGCGTGCCCCTGCATCGAGCGCACGGACGAAGGTTGATTTACCGGCATTGAACCCGCCGAAGACTACGATCTTGAGCCTGTCTGCTGCCATTAGCGAATCTTTGACGCCTGGAGGTTTTAGGGTTTCGATATTCAATGCTGATTTATTCGGATTTTCCTCTCCATCCGGGGATTGGCATGCACTCGGAACATTCCTGGCGACGTACATCTCAGGAAAGTATTGTGGGCTATGTTTTACAGTGCTGAGACTATATGGTAATTCGAATAATCCTATCACCTGGTACAGTGAAAACCGATCCGCGAGGAGGTGAGCGGAAAGATTTTTGGGGGAACGATCAACAGGCGTTCGGGGTGGACTGAAGAATGCATCTCATGGTGGGGGTATCCCGTTGTATCCGGTGCCGGCCGCCTTCCGGCATCGGGCAGCATTCCGTGTCCATCCGTTTGATTTCCATGGCAGTTTCTCAGCATATACAATGCAGCGAGTCTATCTGGAGATGACACCTCTCGCACCAGAAACTTCCATTTCCTGTGGCTTCACAACGGGAATCAGACCCACACCAATTCCGGGGAGAGACGGGTGGAGGCACAGACACCCGGCTATCCCCTCCCGATCATACTTTTTTCCGTGATCCGGCGCCCGCCATCACAATACTTAATGCAGATATACCGGGGTGCTCCAGTACAGAGGTATGTCTCCTGACGATGTGGTCGACATCATCCCCCGGCTGCAGGCCGTCCTCGAAGGGGCTGCTCTGCGGGAGCAGTATGCCCGGCTTCAGGCATCTGCCCTTGAAGAGCAGCGGTACGCTCTCAGCAGAACCTACGAGATGACCACGGAGATGGAGTGCGATATCGCCGTTGAAGACGAACTGACCGCGCTTGGCTTCCAGTTCTATCCCCTCGGTGGGGACTCGGACGCGGAGATCTGGATCTCGGAGGAGCACGGACTGATGGTCTTCCTCGACTTCGATGCGAACGACGGGCAGTTCTATCAGTACCGCCTGCTGGCCTTCGACGTCGTCAGCGAATCTGTGGAAGAGGCGGCGTGACCGTCCCGGGCACGCGTACCGCAAACCACTTCTGGAGGAGCACCTATACTGGTGCAGGTGTCAGAGAATGGTTCATGAGCATCCCATGAAGCGATTGCTTGCCGACAGGGAGAAGCGCCAGGAGGAGAGTTTCGAGATTCTCGTCCGCCAGCTCGGGGACGAGAGCGTTCCATACCGGTTGCGGGCGGCGGAAGCCCTCGGCAAGACCGGCGATGAACGTGCCGTCGAGCCGCTGGTGCAGGTGCTCGGTGACCCCTCGGACGAGGTCCGGTGGGTCGTCGCCCGGGCGCTCGGGAAGCTGCAGGACGAGCGGGCGGTCGAACCGTTGCTGCCGCTTCTCAGAGATCCGGAGCGGTGGGTGCGGCGCGGTGCGGCATGGGCGCTCGGCGAGATAGGCGATTCGCGGGCGGTGCCGGGGCTTATCCCATTGCTCTCCGAGCGGAAGAAGGACGTCCGGATGGCGGCGGCCGAGGCGCTCGGCAAGATCGGCGACGCGCGTGCCGTCCCTTCCCTGGAAGCAGCGCTCGAAGATGACGAGCCGGAGGTGCGGACAGCCGCCCGGACGGCGCTCCGCAGGATCGCCGGGGAGCCTCTCTGCGAATGACCGACGCTCTCTACAAATACCGGCCTGCCGATTTCGGGGCGCTTCCGGTCGCCGTGATCCACATGGACCTGACGTTCGACGTCTACGATGGCCACACCCGCGTCGTTTCGCATCTGACGGCCGAGACACTCGACATCCCGCTCTCCGTGCTCGACCTGAACGCACGCGATCTGGACGTCCTGCACGTCACCTGCGACGAGTACGGCATCGCCTCTACCTATGACCGGGACGCGGCCGTCCTCTCGATCACCTTCGCCTCACCGGTGCCGCCCCGCACCCGGTTCACCCTCAAGACGGAGACCATCTGCCGCCCCTCGCATCATATCCTCGAAGGGCTCTACTACGACGCGACACCGCCCGGGGCGCCGCCCACCCAGATCACCCAGTGCCAGCAGTGGGGGTTCCAGCGCCTCGTCCCCTGCCTTGACGACATGACCGCGAAGTGCACGTATAGAACGACGATCGTCGCCGACTGCGGCTACTCGCATCTGATCACGAACGGCGACGTTGCCGGCGACCGGATCTACGTCGGGCTGAACCGCAGCTCTATCCGATATCTGAATACCCGGACGCCGATGGCTCCCTACCTCTTTTTCCTCGGAGTGGGTACCTACGAGACCTTCCGGCGGGAGGTCGAGTACCCGGGCGGCAGCACGTTCATGCTCGAGCTGCTGGTTCCGCCCGGGTCCGATCCCGCCGCCGCAGGACAGGCACTCGAGGTCCTTGCCGATGCGGTCATCTGGGTGCACCTCTTCACCGGCCCCGAACAGTACCGGAACGGAGAGAGCCGGCGGGAGATTTACCGGCTCATCCGGGAGCGCGACCGCCTGAAAGAGGCGGGGGGCGATCCCGCGGCCCTCGAACGGTGTCGGGTTGCCCTCGTCAATCTCACATCGACGATCGTGACCGGCTACGCCTATACCGGCTCCGTCTATCGGGAGATCGGGATGCAGAACTCCGACTTCGGCGGGATGGAGAACGTCGGGAACACCACGATCACGACCAACCGGATCATGCCCTTCCCGGCGATGACCGATACGGCTTTTGACTACATGATCCGGGTGAAGGTGCACGAGTACTACCACAACCTGAACGGCTCGGAGGTGACGGGAGAAAGCCCGTTTGAGATCTGGCTCAACGAGGCGGCCACCGTCTATGTCGAGGAACAGTACCACGCATTCCTCTTCGGCGAGGCCTATACGCGCCTTGCCACCGTCCTCGGCCTGCTCGCACCGGAGGGCGGGACGCTTGTCCTCGACCGGGGAGCCGGCTCCATGCCGATCGAGCCGGACGGCTTCAACGACCCGAACGAACTGATAACCGGGGTGACCTACAGCAAGGCACCCGAGTTCGTCCGAATGATCGAGACACTGGTTGGGAAGGAGACGTTTGTGCAGGCCCTCGCCCTCTACCATACCCGCTACCGCCACGCGAACGCCTCCCGCGCCGACTGGATACGCTGCATGGAGGAGGTTTCGGGGCTCGATCTTGCCGGGATGGCGGAAGTCTGGCTGAAGGAGACCGGGTATCCAACCGTCACCGCAGCGCCGTCGTACGACCCCGCGGTGCGGCGGTTTACGCTCGCGCTGCACCAGAGCCGTTCCCCGACGGGGCGTCTCTGGGAGTTCCCCTTCCGGTTCGCCATCGTCCGCCCGGACGGCAGCATGATCGCGGAGCGGACGGTTCGGATTTTTAAGGAGGATACGGTCGTCGTCCTCGATGACGTCGATGCGCCTGCATACCTCTCGCTGAACCGCGGCTACTCCTTCTACGGCAGGGTCGAGGATACGGCGACGGTGCCGGAGCTCCTCCTCCAGGCACGGACCGAGACCGATATTGTCAACCGGTTCATCGCTTTTGCGCGGCTCGCCGACCGGGAAACGATCGGATTGGTCGACGATCCGGGCGCTGCGCCGGATCCGGCATTTCCACGCCTCTTTCTGGACCTTCTCACCGATACCACCCTCATGGACGAGGCCGGCGGCCAGCTCCTGACGATCTTCGCATCGGTGAGCGACGAGCGGTATGCCTACCGCTACCGCGCTCTCGCGTTCGCCCGGCGCCGGCTCTACGTCGCGATCGCCGGGGAGCACGAGGATGCCCTGTATGCAACGTATCATCGGGCGGCGGCATCCGTGCCGGAGACGCCCGACGACCTTTCGGGCGAGGTCACCGCCATCAAGCATCGGCAGGTGAAGAATACCGCTCTTGCCGTGCTCGCCGCGCTTGATACCCCCGCCGTTCACGCCCTGCTCCGGGATCAGTTCAGCGTGGCGACGTCTGCAACCGATCGCATCGCCGCATTTCGGCTGTACCTGGAGAGCACGGCGCCGGACCGGATGGAGATCTTCACGGAGTTCCTTGCAGAGTCACGGCAGAATCTGGTCGCCTGGGAGACGTTCCTCGGCACTGTCGCCGCGAGCGATGCCGCCGATATCGTCTCCCTGCTCCGGCAGATCGAAGCCTCGGATGCATTCCGGATAGAGCAGGCGAATGAACAGCGGGCGCTCTACGCCAGGTTCGCCCTGAACCGGAAACACTCGCTTGAGACCGAAGCCGGAAGGGCGTTCCTGACAGATGCACTGCTCCGGCTCGCACCGATAAACGAGTACAGCACCGTCCGGGCGCTGGATGCATTCGCGTTCATCGACCGGATGGAGGAGCGGTATCACGCCCCGGTGGTGCGCATCCTCGCCGTTCTGCTGGCTACCCTCGATCCCGCGAAGACCCCCTCCGTCTACAATACCGGCAGGCGCCTCCTCCTCGGGGCGCCAAGCGCAGTGCAGGCGTATGAAAAAGAGTATGGCCGAATTCCGGCCCTTGCCGGGGATCCGGACTGATCCGCTTTACCAGGCGAGCCGCAGCCCGACGCCGACCTCGCACACGTTCACCACCCGGGCGAGCGCTATTTTGGAGGCGAGGTCGGTGCAGTGGCAGGCGTGCACGGCAGCCGGTGCGAGGTCGCGGAAGTACGCAAGCGTGCCGGTGAGCCGCTCCGGCGAGGGCTCAAGGAGGTGGAACCCGCCGATGACGTCGACCACCCGGTCGTCTCCGCAGACCTCTTTCGCCTGCTCGATGGTCGAACAGATCCCGGCGTGCGCACAGCCGGTGACGACAACGAGCCCCTCTTCTGTCCTGCAGGCGAGAGCGCTGTCATCGACGACCGTATCCTCCTGCACGCCGTCGTGCGTATAGACCTCACCGATCGGCGGTGCCGCCTCGAAGTCGAACCGCTGCTCGATCTGACCGAGGAAGACGAGATTGTCCGTGAGCCAGAGGGGCGATGCGGTGAGGAGGACCGATCCGTGACGGAAGAGTTCCTCCACCGAGAGGTGGGACCCGATCTCACCGATGCCGCCGGCGCTCCGGGTCAGGAACGCGTCGGGGTGGGCGATGAAGGTCGGGCGCGTGCGGGGCAGCTGCTCGAACGCCGCCTCGGTGTGCAGCCTGATGAAGGGCTCGAGTCCCCAGGTGTGGTCGAGGTGGCCGTGAGAGATGACAACGTCGTCGGTGCGGAGGAGATCGATCCCCATCTTCCGGGCGTTCTCGATGAAGATCCCGGAGTAGCCGAGATCAAAGAGGATGCGTTTTCCGCCCTCCTCGATATGGAGCGAGATTCCCGGCTCTGCGGTGAAGTAGTGGTCGATGAGGGCATTATTGTCGACGAGCACACGGAGCTGCATGACGGTCACAGTTGTTTCCGTGAGCGATGATAAAACATGCTGAAACGCACCCGGTTTTCTCCGGGAAGCAGGCATGGCAGAGTCTTAATAAGGTGCGGGAACTTGCTTCGGCTCCTTTTCCGCCCGCCGATGCTCCTCAACCCTTTCTGCCCGTTCCTTCAGGGCGCGGTTCATGGCCGCAAACCCCCGCTCCGTATCGGCGATCGCCCCGGGCAACAGCGGGACGAGGAATCCTGAGAAGACCTCCGCCTGAACGAACCTGACTTGTCCGTCCGCCAGCGGTTCGATGGTGAACCGGTGCTCGCCGTCGAAGAGTCCGGCCACCAGCAGCCTGCCGGTCCACCGGAGTTCGCGCCCTTTCAGCGCCCGGATAACCTTTGGGCGGGAGACCATCTCCCGCCGGCCTGGCGGGCGGAGATGCACCTCAAGCCGCTCCCCTGCCTTCGGGGCGCCCCTGATGCTTCGGACAAACGGGTTCCACTCCGGATAGGCGGGAAAGTCCGTCAGGATCTCCCACACGTCGTCCGGGGACGCGGTAATGATGATATCCGATAGGATTTCCTTCATAGCCCCAACCTCCTCTCACATTTTTTCACATGGCATCCCGGGGAACCGATAAGAATGTACTGCCACCGGCAGCAGGCCATTCAGGGTAGTAGCATGGACTTTCCCTGGATTCTGCATCGTATCCTGGCCATGCGATGCGTTTGAAATTTTTATTCCATAATAATTATAATAAATGCCGATTATATGGCTCCACCGTCTTCGGTACGGGTGTGGTGAGGGTGCCGCCCGGGTATCTCTCAGGTGCCTCCGGGGATTCAGCCCTGCACCTGCCCGTACCCGGACGCCATGGAGGTATCCGTCATGAAACCAGAACTGCCGATAGTGATTCTAATCTTTGCATGTATACTGAGCCTGCTCGTGGGAAACGCCGCAGCGTCGGTGATTTCCGGCGGCGACCAGTCGTCGACCGACGTCTCCGTATCGACCAACACCTCGGTCACCACGTCGACCGATGTTGCGGTGAGCACCGGCACGGCCGGCACCGCCGCTTCGGCGGAGGGGGTACGTGCGGTCGATGTCGCCCTCGCCATCGACAGCTCCGCCAGTATGCGCAACACCGACCCGGACGATCTCCGGATAGATGCCGCCCGCCTCTTCGTCGATCTGGCGGCGGATAACGATCAGCTTGCCATCGTCGACTTCGACCATGAAGCAACGCTGCTCGAACCGCTCTCCCTGGTCGGGGACAACCGGACGGCACTGAAATCGGCGATCGATCGCGTGGACTCGTCGGGTGAAACGAATATCGGCGGCGGAATGCTTGCTGCCTTCGATCAGCTCGCCGAGCGGGGCGTGCCCGGCCACGGCAAAGCGACGGTGCTGCTCACCGACGGCGTGCACAACACCGGAACGGATCCCGCCGAGGTGATACCGCTCTACGTTGAGCAGGGTTGGCCGGTCTACACCGTTGCCCTGACCGACTTTGCGGACGAGGCGCTGATGAAAGAGATAGCGGCCAGGACGGGCGGGCGCTACTACTCGGCTCCGACGAGCAGTGCGCTCCTTGACATATACAACCGGATCAAACAGACGATCAAGGGGCAGGACCAGGTAGCACGCTCAGTCGGTACCGTCCAGGTGAACCAGACCGTCCAGAACACGGTCAACATCGACACCTCGGTGCAGGTCGTCGAGTTCACCTATATCGGCCCGACGACCGAGGTCAACTACTATATCTTCTACCCGAACGGAACCCGGGTGGAGCTCGACCCTGCAAGCCCGAGCGGCACCGAAAGCCCCGATATCACCTACGTATCGGCGGACACCTACGAGATCTACCAGGTGAATAACCCGGCTCCTGGGGACTGGTCGTATGCGGTCGACGCAAGCGAGGCGAACGTCTCGGTCGACTACTCAAGCACGGTTGCGGTCAGCGCGACGGTGAACCTCTCGGCATCCATCGGAGCCTTCGACTACGCGCCGGGCGATCCGGTCACCGTCACCGCAAACATCCGGAACGAAACGACGGGGATCGATAACGCTACCGTTAACGCGACATTCACCCTTCCGGACGGCGCGAACGAGACGGTGCTCCTGAATGCTGCCGGGAACGGCACCTATACCGGAGTCTTTACCAATACGAGCCAGCTCGGCACCTACCAGGTGCAGATGCAGGCGGAAGTGGACGAGATCGTCCGGCAGGAGGTGCTGGAGTTTGAGGTGACCGAGGCGCCGGTCACCACTCCCACTGCAACCCCGACACCGACGCTCACGCCGAATGTTACCCCGAATGCCACTCCGACGGTGACACCGACGCCAACACTCACGCCGAATGTCACGCCCACTCCCGAACCGACGCAGCCGGTGCAGCAGCCGTCCGGCGCCTTCATGCAGGTTACCGACGACCCTGCGGACCAGATGTACCCCGACATCTCCGGCGACCTCGTGGTCTGGCAGGACAACCGGGACGGGAACTGGGACATCTTCCGCTACAACCTCTCGGACGGGGCGGTGACGCAGATAACCACCGATCCCGCGAACCAGGAGAACCCGGCGGTCTCGGGGATCTCGCGGCTGATCGTCTGGGAGGATGACCGGAGCGGCGATGAGGATATTTTCTGGTACTCGCCCTTCAGTGGCGAAGCCTCTCCGGTGACGACTGCTCCCGGGGAGCAGAGAAATCCGTCCATCGCCTTCCAGTACGTCTGCTGGCAGGATAACCAGAGCGGCACCTGGACGACCTACGTTGCAGACCTCTCCCCGCAGCCGGGGAACGGTACACCTGCCGGCATGCCGGTGGGCAGCCAGGAGAACCCTGGAATTGCCTTCGGCGGCCCCGACGGCCCGACGGTCTGGCAGGATGACCGGAACGGGAGCTGGGACATCTACTGGTCGAACCTCGGCAACGGCGAGATGCCGGTCTGCATTGATGCGGCCGACCAGCAGTTCCCGGCGATCGACGGGCTCTCTGTCGTCTGGCAGGACAACCGGAACGGGGGCTGGGATATTTATGCTGCCGATCTCGAGACCGGGAACCGGACGCAGGTAACTGACGATCCCTCCGACCAGATGTACCCCGACATCTCCGGGGACTCCATCGTCTGGCAGGACAACCGTGACGGGAACTGGGATATCTTCCTCTACGACCGGACGGATGGGACGGTCACCCGGGTGACCGATGATCCGGGCGATCAGATGTATCCCTCGATCTCCGGGAATTACATCGTCTGGCAGGACGACCGTGACGGGAACTGGGACATCTTCCTGTACGCCATCGACGGCATACTACCCGCCCCGCCGGTAGAGGCCGGCCCGGCAGAGATGCCGGCACCGGTCGTCCCGCCGCTCGCCGTGAGCATCAGTGCAAATAGCACGAGCGGCACTGTGCCGCTGACCGTGGCGTTCAACGTGACGGTCGCCGGCGATCCGACCACCTGGAACTGGATGTTCGGCGACGGAACGAGCGCGACGGTGGAGGGTCCTGTAGCGTACACCTACACCACACCCGGCACCTATACGGCAGCGCTGACGGTGAGCAATGCAACCGGGGCAGAGGCGACTGATACCGAGACGATCACGGCGCTCCCGCCCGATGGGGCCGTGATGGAGAACATTACCGGAAACGAAACTCCCGGGCCTGAGGCGCCCGATGCGGCCTTCTCCGCCGAACCAATGATCGGTGTTGCACCGCTCAATGTGACCTTCCTGGACCGATCGACCGGCAGCATCGACGACTGGCGCTGGGAGTTTGGGGACGGGAACGTTTCGTTCTCCCCGAACACCACCTACACCTACACGGAGGCCGGCAACTACACCGTGACACTGATGGTCGGGAACGCTGCCGGGAGCGACACGGCGAACGAGACTGTCCAAGTCCTCCAGGAGGCGGGGCAGGACCAGGGCCGCACCTGATCGCTTCCCTCCCGAAAACACCTTTTTTATTCCGGCAGGTACGTACTGTGAAAAAGTACACGGATAGGTGACTGAATATGGATCGTGAGTATTTTTGCGGCACACCGGCTGCGTTCGATGAAATACCCGGACGGAGTGCGCAGGAACGCTTCGCCTCCCTCGGCCTTGAGTCCGGGAAGCGTCTCGATCTCGGCAGCCTTGCAGGCCTGCACGAGCGCTACGGTTTTGCGGTCTACCTCTACTTCGACGAGCATCTTGCCCGGACGTCCACCCTGCAGGACGATCTTGAGGACTTCCGGATCGTCCCGGAGGCGGCCCGGCCGTTCATGCCGCTGCCGCTCTTTCTCCGGACGATCCGAGAGCACGACCCCGGTTTCTCGCCCGAAAGCGTGGTCGTTGAAGTGATCGACTGCAGTGCAATGCAGGAGACCTACGGGTGCGTCTTAAGGCCAATGCCCTACGTCCGCGGCCTGCTGCTCGAGCCGGGGCAGTAGTGTTGTCAGATGTGGGTTTCTGATTTGTATAATGCTGTTATTCCCTCTCCGAAGCCCTCCCTTCATTCTTTCAGCTTCCTCGCAATCCATAAATATCATCATCAACAGTTCCAGCACTGGTCGTATTTTCCTGAAGATGAAATGGGGGGTATGTCTTACGGCGCTGGATGACCTGGTGATGGGCGCTGCCACCTTCGGCCTGTACAGTCTCTGGAAGGCTACACGGCAGGCACGCATGACGGTCCGGAAGACAGAGGTTGCTGTCGAAGGGCTTACGGATGGTATTGAGACTTCGACGGCAGCGCTTGGAGCAACGGCGGCTCAGATCGCCGGTGACCTTTCCGTCTTCGCCAGGGAGCTTGAGGGCCTCATGATAGCCCGGGGAGCGGTTCCCCGCAGCGAAACCGACCTTGGAGATGTGGCTGCCGGACGGCTCCGGGCATTGCGGGCGAAGGAGACGGAGCTGCTCGATGAGCTCGCCCGGCGCGGGATCGATGCGGAGGCAGCAGGTGCGTGGGGCGGCGTCCCCCCGGACGCCATCGCGGGTGAATCAGCCGGATCAGAGGAGGATATCCTGCTTTTGCGCAGGCTTGCGATAGTACGCAGCGCCATAGACGAGATGCTGTATGTGGAGCCCGGTGTCGTCCCCGCCTGTCTGTATGACGTCGAAGAGGTTCTCAGACGGTTCAATACACTGGAACAGACCGGGATCGAAGACCTCCTTGGGGCAACCCGGGACACCATCGAGGGATCCGAGGCAGTTCTCAGGGAGTTTGAGAGCCTTTTTGTCGCCAGGACGTACCGGCTGGTCGACACTGCGGCTCTCTCTGCCGGAGAGCAGGAGGAACTCGCCCGGCTCCGGTCGTCGGTCGACCTCTACAACCAGCTGATCGCGAAGAACACAAAAGCGTTGAGCCGGCTGCAGGAAGAGCTCCTGTATGCCCATCCCGATGCTTGGGACGGCTTTCCCGGTGGAGCGGCGTCGGGAAGCGGGGGAGAGACGGAGTCTTCCGAAGCCCGCTCGGGCGATCCGGTGCAGGTCGTGCCGAAGAGTGCCCGTATCGCCCGGAGCCTTCGCCGCACTGATATATCTGCGATCCTCGTGAACCACGCTGCGCTCCTTGGTATCAACCGCTATTACCAGCGGGAACGGCTCAGGGCGGAGAAGAGGATCGCGTCGCTCACGCACGCCGCCGTCGAGGAGCCCGGCGTCGTTCCCGGAACACTCGAAGAGACGAGGCTGACGATCGCACGGTTCCGCACAGAGGGTCAGCCCCGTCTCGAACTCCTGATCGATAACCTGAACGAAGCCCTCGTCGCATCGCGGAACGTGGCTGCACGGACCGATCGCGTCCTCGCGAGGGCTGAGACGGTATCAGCGCTCATCCCGCAGAACCCTCTCGTGCTCTGGATCGGCGGTGCTCTGATCCTGGGGCTCGCCGCGGCCGTTCTGGTCGTTCTCCTCATCCTGCTGGTGCGGCTCGTGCTGGTGCTGTAGGGCGCCCGCCGCAATCTATTTATCTATTTTTATAAATTCTGTGTGATGTCTCTGGATATTCCTGACGCCTGGGTGAAGGCGGCTGTAGAGCACGTCGCGGTGCAGATCATCCATCGCACGCCGGGGGGTGAGATTGTTGCTCTGGAGATTGAACCGGACGCGATCGAGTTCTCCGGTGGAGAGGCGGTCGCTTTTATCGGTCACACTCCCGGCGCCCGCCCGATCCTGCAGTGCTACAGGCCGGAGAGCATCCTCGGCTTTGCCGTCACCAACCGCCGGTTCCGGCCGCCCGTGCACGGGCGGTGGAGAGCTTTCGTCCCGCTCTACGAAAGCCGCGGGCTGGCCAGCCGCGGGTGGTAGGGGAAAAACCCTGTGATGCGTCATCTCCCGTTTCGCTTCAGTTCGAACTCGGCGAGGATCTCTTTGCAGGTGCAGTGGTTGCCGAGATGGCAGATTGCAACCCTTGTTGCCTCGAACCGGAGCGGGAAGTCAAGGCCGGGAAGATACGGTTCGATCTCGCCGAAACCGAGGGTGATATGCGGGGAATACTGTGCAAAGCTCGACCGCTCCCGGAACCCGCGAAGGCAGTCGGCCGAGGAGGGGGAGACGGTCTCGTCCGCAAACATCTCCGGCGCAGCCTCCGGAACCGTGTACCGGGAGACGGTGCTCATCACCGTCTTGTGGAAGAGCTGGATGATCTCCGGGCGGAGGACGTGAAAGGCCGAGACCCGCTCGCCCGTCGAGATTGCGGAGTGCTCGATCGCATCGATGGTCAGCGTCATTGGCGTGCAGTGCCGGGCGATCCGTCCGACCGCCGCCTCCACCTCACCGAGGTTCTCCCGCCTGACGGCAGCCATCGCAACGGTGATATGCGGGATGCAGGCCTGGCGGCCGAGGCGGATCTCACCGGCCGAGTTGCCGGCGAGCAGCGCCCGGTTGATTCGGATCGCTTCGTCAATCACAGGGCCCGGTGGGATGAGGGCGACATCGACGGCAAGAGTATCGGTTGACGTGTTCATGGAGGGAGAGAGATCCGGGATGATGAAAAGCGTTGCGGGGAAGCGAAGCGTGGCCGGGGTTACAACCGCAGGGTGGTGCAGAGGGTGCCGATGCCCTTGAGAGTCTTGTAACCCTTCTCGGTGATGATAGAGTCTCCCCGCTCGTGACGCTGCAGGATCATCCCGGCGTCCTGGAGTTTCTTAAGGTGAAAGAGCAGGTTTCCTCCCCGGAGATCTGTCAGTGTCGAGAGATCCGAGAATGTCTGCTTTTCGACGGAGAGTGACTGCAGTATCCGGAAGCGGTGCCGGTTTGCAAGCGGTTCGAAGAGACCCCTGGCCAGAACCTCGCCCGGGAGACCTGCAATGGATCCTGAGGCCTGCTGGCTGCTCCGGTAGATCCCGGGCGATCGCATCAGATCGATCTGCTTCTCAAAGAGCCGGTTTGTCTCGGTAAAACAGGTGGAGCAGTCATCGAATTTCCCTCCCTTTCGCATCGCACCGAGACGGTCGCGGTATGACCGGATGACTTCTTCGCTCACCTCCCCGTCTCTGATATGTTCTGCAGCGTTTTTGAGAAACTCATAGAAGGCAGCGTAACATCGATCCCGCATGGGACATTCCTGTATCACCCGCTCCCGAAGGCTCTGATCCGCGTCGGTGAGATGCTCCCGGGCGAAGACCTCCGCGTACTCCCTGCGGAGCCCGCCGAGGATCGTATCGATGTGCTGCTCGCTCGCATGCTCGATGAATCGCCGGATCCCGCCTCTGATACCTGCTATCTCGGAGCGGAGATCTTCGATTTCACGGCCGTGATGTTCTGTTCCATCGGTCATCCGGTTCCCTTACCTGGTACGGTGTTCGATTGCGGGCGTGCTGCTCACGGTGAGCAGAGTGCAGCACAAAACCGTGGTGTAATTTACTGACGGGCATCTATGTTGTCCTAACTGGCCCCTGGGTGATCGGTGAGAACCATGCCTGAGTGGAGGTACACCGGAACGTCCGTATCGGACGAAAAAGCAGAGCAGGCGCTTGCGCTGCAGTGAAGAGTGCCTGCTTCGGTTGTGCAAAGCACAGTGGCGACTGTTCGCTGGCAAAGGCGGTCAGGGATATCGCCGGGATGCTGGAGGCAAAAGAATGAACGTTCGAGAAGAGATCCGGAGCCGGGATCACCGGTGCGACGTTTCCCATCGGGACTCCCGAAGAACCCCTCGCTGCATTCCCCGACGGGGCGGCGACAACCTGCAGAGCGGGCGACGTGGAGATGACCGCAGGTGAAGCGGGCGGCCTCCTAAAACCGGAGGATTTCCCTTTCACCGGCCCCGGGCAGGTGGCCGATACCATCCTCTCCCGGGCGGGAATGTAACACCCTTTTCCTCCTCCGCGGCCGCCACAGCCCCTACCAGGTGATGCCAAAGAGCGGTTCTTCGTTGGTGAGGTTTGTCATCCTCCGTGCGACCGCCTGCATCGAGAGTTCTTCTCCGTCCCTGATTCTGTTCTGCATCGCCTCTATCGCGGCTTGTACTGCTTCATCCTTCGATCGCTCGCCCCGGACGGTCATTCTGACGGTCAGCGTCACGACCCACTCGGTGTCAGCCATTGATTCCCCCCAAGGGTTCGCTGGCTACTGTACCCGGAGAGGTATAAATGCAGCTCATGTGTGCGGATCGACGGCATGTACACCGACTGCCCGGATTGCAGAGGGAGGAAGAGATCTTGCGCCGGCACCGCATCATATCCGGCGTTCCCGCCTCTCTGATGCCGGAAAAGGGGTAGTGCTCCAGCATATACCTGATACTTGATCTCAGAGAATCCGACCGAATTACACTACCCGCCAACCCGCGTTCATGAAAAAAGAACATAGGGAGAAAATTTCCGTTATCGGGCTTTGGTGAAACTCTATTCCGGCCGTCATGCTTCCCTGACGGGATTGGTGCCGGACCTGGCCTGTTCCCAAAGTTCGGCCTTTTTTCTCACGCATGCCCTTATGCCGTGAACCGTGGTGGCTATCGCCATGGGGGTGGCGCCGACGGGGAGGGGTCTGCCCCTCCCCTGTCTTACGCAAAGATCCGCATACTTCACCCGCCCCCAGGGGCGGGGGCAGTCATGGCGATACCCAATGGAAAGCCGTGCCCCGGGGTGCAATCAATCGGGAACGCCCGGATGCGATCTCAACAAAGGTAGTATCATTTGTTTCGTAGGGCACTACCGGAAAAGGAGACGGGCAGGAACCCCCCGCCTGCAGAGTTAAAAGTGTGCTGAAAATATCGCGTGAGATGTTACTTCATCGCTTTGCGTATCTTCTCCTGGGTCTCCGGCTGCTGGACGTCCATCTGGTGCATGGTCTGGACATGCCCCTCGATACGCTTCATCAGTTCATTCTCGCCCTCTGCTTTCTCTTCATACTCGCACTCGAGGCCGAGGTCTTTGCACCGGAATGTCTTCACCTCTTTCATCGTCTTCACCGGTCGGTTGGATATACTGGGAATAATATATAATTATTGATGATAGATCCCTCTCCGGGTGCTCCGGGACAGATCCGCAGAGTTCACGACGGCACCGCCTATCCGGTGATCCGGGTTGGCCGGTTACCTTCAATACCCAGGCCCGCGGATACTGCGGTGAAATGATCGAAGAGTCCGACTTCTCCCTGTACTGGACGCTGTTTGTGCGGTATTCCGGGATTATCGGGTTCCTTCTCCTGGTCGGGGTGATGAACCTTCTGGCCGTCGTGATCCCGGACCCGGAATACCACTATGCTGTGGGTTTTCTGAACAGCACGATCTGGCTGCTCTTCACCGTCTCGTTTCTCATCTTCATCGGAGCCGTCTTTCGGGCGCTCCCGTTCCCCCTGAACCTTCCCGGCCCGGTCTTCACCGCCACAGGAAGCCTCTTCATCATTGCGTATCTCTTCCGCATCGTTCTGCTCGCCGACGATCTCTTCGGGATCGCCCTCTCGCCGGTGGTTCTGTCGGTGTCGGTGACGCTCGCCATTGTGGTCTTTTTCGCTGTCCTGATCCTCGGCTACGTCCGCATCCTCCGCCCGATCGTCGCGCGGCAGCAGGATTTGGAGATCCCCGTCTGCCGCGAAAAGCGTGAACCGACCCGGCAGGAGAAAGAGCAGATCACCTGGGACGACGTCGAGCGGGAACTGCGGTATGCGGTATACGAGATCCTGCATCGGATCCGGGACGAGATCACTACGGACGAAAAACGGTAAAACCGGCGAGCGCCGCTCACCTGCCTGCATCGCATTCGCGCATGCTGTTGATGAGCCCGTCCTTGAGGTCGATGATCCTGCAGAAGTAGCGCTCATGCCACTTCTCATGCGAGACCATCACGATCGTCTGGTTCAGGTCCTCATTCAGCTGCTTGAAGAGATCGAGGATGCTCTTCGAGGTTTCCGAGTCGAGATTGGCGCAGGGTTCGTCGGCGAGCAGGATGCTGGGCTTATTCACGATCGCCCGGGCTATCGCCACCCGCTGCTGCTCCCCGCCGGAGAGCTCGCTCTGCCGGTGATTGATCCGGTCCCCAAGGCCGACCTCCCGGAGGACTTCCGCACCCCGTTTGAGATACTCCTTCTCTGAAACACCCCGGGCGAGCGAGGTGACGATAACGTTCTCGATTGCGGTCAGCTCCGGGATCAGGGCGTAGTCCTGGAAGACGTAACCGAGCCGGTTCAACCGGAAGAGCGTCTGCTGCCGGTCGGAGAGTTTCTGAACGTTCCGGCCGTTGATGAGGACTCTCCCCGACGTCGGCCGGTCCAGAAGCCCGAGAATATGCAGCAGTGTTGATTTCCCGCTCCCGCTTGCACCGGTTATCCCGACGAACTCCCCGTCTGCGATGGTGAAAGAAACACCTTTGAGTGCCCGCACCTCGACCTTCCCCATCCTGTAGACCCGGGTGACCTCTTCTGCAACGATCATTGTTTTCACCTCTGAATTGCGTCCAGAATATCCTCGCGTGCGGTCTTCCATGCAGGGATGTATCCGGCGACGATCGATACGGCGAAGAGACTTGCGATGCTTCGTGCGACCGTGGCCGGTTCGACCACCGGGAAGACCGGGCCTCCCGGGAAGACGAGGGGATTGATCGTGAGATAGTAGATCACGCCGCTCGTGAGGACAATCCCGACAAGCGCACCCAACGTGGCGATAAAGAGCACCTGCAGGACGTAGGAGTTGATGATGATCTGCTTGTCGATCCCGATCGCCTTTAAGATCCCGATCTGGCGGCGCTTGTTTACGGTGTTGATGAAGATGACGATGAAGACCACAACGACGGCGATGATCAGGCTGACCAGGGTCGAGATGGCGTTGATGATCTCAAAGCTCTGGATGGCCTGGTCGACGAACCCTGCCGCCTTCTGCCGGAAGGTGAAGACCTGCTGCTGGATGCCGTACGAGAGCAGGCGTGTCCGGTACATCTCCTCCTGGCCGTTGACGGCGGTCTTCACCAGGATCTCCGAAGCCTGGTTTTCCAGCCCCAGCACCTGCGCCACGGCACCGGTGGTCGTGAACGCGGAGGTATCGACCCCGATGGACTGGGTCTCGTAGATCCCCTTCACCTGGAACGTCCGCCGCTCCCCATTCGGGAACGCGACCTCGACCGAGTCGCCGACCTGGACTCCCTGCAGCGTCGGGAGGCCGCCCCCTGCCTCCCCCTCGGTCCCGGCGAGGGTCGCCCCCATCACGATCTTGTCGGTATCGCCCGCGCTCAAAAACTCTCCCCTGACCATATTCTCGTGGATCGTCGTCACCGATCGTTCGTCCTGCGGGTTGATGCCGTAGAGGGTGCTCCGGGCGTCCCTCCCTTTGTAGAAGTAGGTAACCCCGGTCGAGATGCGGGGCGAGGTGCCGACGATCCCGGGGATCCGCTCGACCTTCTTCTGGAGGGTGTCGGCGTCGCTGATGTACTGGTCGCCTTCCCGGGGTTCGATGACCAGGTTGCCGTAGTTGAAGTTGATCGACTGCGTGTTGAAGGTCTCGATGACCCCCGAGATGATCGAGGGAAGAAAGACCAGGTTGACGAAGACGAGGGCGATGATCATAATGGTGAGGATGAGTGTGCCCTTGCTCCCCCGCTGGACCTGTTTGAAGGCCAGAAAGGATGCGACCCTGAGATTCTCCAGCATACCTGTTTCCTACTCGATCTCCTCTTCCTGCTGCCGCCGCCGCCACCACCAGAAGGCGACCGCCGCCGCGATGAGCACGATCACCAGAACGGCGATCAGGAGGACGGTATTGTTCGACTCGGTGACGGTCATCTGCAGCGTCTCCTCCGTCGTGTGCGTCCCGAAGTCGTCGGTGAACGTGATTGTCAGGGTATAGTCGAACGTACCCGCCTCGTCGGCCGCGAGGGAGAATACCGCAGGGGCATCGTTCTGGGGCTCGATGGTACCCATGAACGCTTCTTTTCCTCCCGGCAGGGGGAGGCCGTCGATCGTCGCCCGGACCGAGTTTGCATCTCCGGTGCCGGAGTTCTCGACCCTGATGATCAGGTCGATCGGATCGCCCACGGTTATCCGGGTCGGATCGGTGCTGACCGAGGCGATCCCGAGATCCGCTCTGCCCTGAATGGGCACGCCGACGGTCGATGTTTCGCGGAAGACATTTCCGTCGGCGTTTCGGTAGGCGACGGTGATCAGAACGGGCTGCAGCCCGAGCTCGGTCTCCGTATCGGTCAGAAATCGCATAGGTATCGTCTTCTGCTCGCCGGGCGCTATCTCCCGGAAGTAATAGGTCTGCGGTGTGGCTGCGGTCATCGACCGGGTGGTCGCGTTCGCGTTGACGGTGACATCGCCTGCCGTCGCTTCTCCGTCGTTGAAGAGCACCAGCGTGAGATTGAAGGGGTCTCCGGGGGTCACGCTCTCCGGGACACTCCGTTCGATCCGGATGGCCGGTTTCTTGATAAGCGCATACTGCGAGTTCACGTTCACCGGTATGGGATACTTCAGATCCGTCGCCCCGCGCACCCTGATCCAGACTTCGGGGAAGTAGATGCCCTCCTCGGCGGGCGCCCGGAAGAGGAAGGTGAGGGGCATCGACTGTCCGGGTCCGATCTCCCCGACACGCCCGAAGCTCCCGGTCAGCACGTCGACCCCGTTGCCCTGCAGGGTGGCGTCTTCGACGAACGCATTGATCTGGGTATTCGTCGTCGTGGTCTCCTGCGTCTGCCCGGGCCCCATCTCAACGTTCGCCTCGGTACGGCTCGCAGCCGTTGCGGTGCTGGTCAGGATGACGGTGACGGTTCCGATATCCCCCGGCTGCAGCACGTCCGGGGTGACCGTGTAGTTGGAGACGAGCACCGTGGGTTCGTCGGCGGCAGCAATGCCGGGAATGCAGGCCGCCAGAAGTATCAGCGCCAGAATATATGCTCCCTGTCCGTTCATCCTTCCTCCCTGGTCTATGGGACGATACACTTCACCTGTTTATATAATCCTTTTGCCCCGGCCGCGCAGCCGTGGTGCAATCATTCAATACGGGGGACGGGTAATGGTGACTTTGCGGAGCGCTGGTGCAAATGACCCGGGAGAAGCATCACTATCATGACGATCGAGAGCGGCGGACATGGCAGAACCCGGAGGCAATCCTGATCGGGATCGGCCTCACTCTCGACCGGACGTTCGTCGATATCGGGTGCGGCGACGGTTTTTTTGCCATCCCCGCAGCAAAGATCGTCGGCCCTCGCGGACGGGCATACGGCATCGACATCGATGCGGACGCCCTCGACCGGCTTCGGGCGAAGGCACATGAAGAAGGCCTCACGAATATCTTTCTCCATCAAGGGGCGGCCGAGGAGATCCTTCTCTGCAAAGACTGCGCCGATGTCGTCTTCTTCGGCATCGACCTGCATGACTTCGATGACCCCGCACGGGTACTTCACAATGCACGGGAAATAATCCGGGACGGCGGCATCGTCGTGGATCTGGATTGGAAGAAGGAGCCGCAGCCGCTCGGGCCGCCGCTCGCAAAACGGTTCGACGCGGATCAGGCCGTAGCCCTGATGGAGTGTGCCGGGTTTCGGGTTGTGTCTGTGGCGGAGTCGGGCATCTATCACTATCTGATCGTGGCAGAGCCGGCGGACCTGCCAACGCCGGAGTGACGCGGGGATCCGGGTTTGAGAAAGAATTTATATCATTGTGGTGGTATCCACTACCATGACGCAGATGAAGAGAATCTACGGCACAATGGCAGCCCTTTTCCTTGTGGGATGTCTGCTGGGCGCCGGTTGTACCGGGCAGGAGACCGGTGTGAACGAGACGCCGACGGCGACCACGGCTACGGCTACGACCATACCGGTCGAAGAGCCGGTCTTCACCATGGATGATAATGGAACGACGGTAACAGTCGCCCGGGGAAGCGAGTTTGCCATTCGGCTCGATGAGAATCCGACGACCGGATACGAGTGGAACGCGACCTACTCCGACAATTTGAGCCTTGTCAACGATACTTTTGTGCCTCCCGAAACGCAGCTTGTGGGCGCCGGCGGTGTCCGTGTCTGGCAGTTTGAGGCAGCCGAAACGGGAACGGCCGAGTTCATGGCGGTCTACAAGCGGCCGTGGGAAGAGGCGACCGGAAACGAGACGACGTTCGAGATGACGTTGATCATCGAGTAAACCATCGCGGCTGTCCGTGGGGTAGGAGCCCCGGACACCTGCCGTTGTTCGGGCGGAGCCGCTTTCGAGACGCAATCCAGAGCGTTTATACCGGCAGCAGACGTTTATCATCGTACGTATGGCTGATTCCGGACAGCATGCCGATCGGCTCACGCTCCTCCTCGTCGCAGGAATCGGGATTGCGGCTGCTGTTGCGTTCTTGCAGCTTGCAGGGGCGTTCTGTGTCGCCGCGGCGTCTGCGCTTCTCCTGCTGCCCCTCCACAGGAGCATCTCCCGCCGCATCCCGGCCTGGCTCTCGGCAGCTCTGCTCACGACCGCCCTGATTGCAGTTCTCGCAGGCACATTCGCATTTCTGGCGGATCTCCTGATCCGGAATGCCGACGAAGTTCTCCGGATGCTCGAGGCCCTCGCTGCGTGGACCGAACCGCTCATCGCTCAGAACGCCGTGGGGATGCTCCCTGACGCGAACGCCTGGCCGGCCGGGCTGACCGCCCGGTTCACGCAGAGCCTGACGGATCTCATTTTCGAAGTCCCGCTGCTGGTTGTGGAGATCATCGTCTTCGCGCTGGCGGTCTACAGCGTCCTCCTCGGGGGCGACAGGATCTACCGGGAGGTCGCGGCAGTCCTTCCGGAGCGTTCGCAGCGGGGCGTCCGAGCTCTTTCCACCACCTTCTCGGATGCGCTCTCCTCCGTCGTTGTCCCGAACATCGCCGCTGCCGCCGTTACATTTATCATTGCAGTCCCGTTCTTCGCCGTCTTCGGCTACGGCGACGTCCTCTTCTTCGCCTCTCTCACCGCACTCTTCCGGCTGCTCCCGGTCCTCGGGCTGCTCGTCCTTATCACCTTTCTTGCCGTCTATGCCGCCGCCTCCGGCGATCACCGGGGTTGTTTCCTGCTCGTCTTCGTCGGATATCCGCTTCTTGCGGTCGCTCCCGGCTTTCTCCTTCGCCCCCTGCTGGCGGAGAAGAGGATTTTCGTGCGTCCGGCGCTCGTGCTCCTCGGGTTCATCGGCGGCGTCGGGGCGATGGGATTCATCGGTGTCGTTCTCGGCCCGCTCTTCGTGGTGCTGCTGATCACCGGGTATCGCGTGCTGGTCGAGGAGCTCGAGGGTGTGACTGATGCGGAGCATGCACTGCCGGAGAACCGGGAGACCAGTACGGGTGAAGGGGCGATGCCGGGCGAATGACCGTCCGCTCCGGTCCGGATCTCACTGGGACGTCATGCCTGCTGAAATAATCCAACAGGCATAAATATCTGGGCAAAAGAGGTAGTTTCATGTTTGAACACAGGTGTATCCTGAAGACATTTGCCGCAGCGCTGCTGGTGGCGATGCTCATCACCCTGCCGGCGGCGGCGCAGAGCACGGTGCCCGTCGACGTGAAACCGGGGGATACCATCGAGATCGGCCAGGAGGAGATTGTTCTCGAACTCGTCGACCTGCGGAACCAGTCGACGCTCAACCCGATCACCGAGCTTCGGCAGTACAAGATGGACGACCCTGCCATGCAGGTCACCAAGGTCATCCCGGTGAACGACGACACCTACGTCAAGATCAACTCCCGCAGCCTTGGTGGGACATACGGCCGCTACTACCCGTATAACGCGAAAGACGGCGTCATCAAGAACTCGATTATCTTTGTGCAGGCACCGCCCACCGTGACGATGCAGCCGGTGACCGCAACGCCGACCGGCCCGCCCACGACCATGGCGACACCCGCGACACCGGCAGAGACCACGGCGACGCCGACGACGCAGATTCCGCTCTCACCCCTCGCTGCTATCGGCGCGCTCGGTATCTCTCTGTTCGTCTATATGGCATGGTTCCAGCGTCGGTAGTCCCATAATCTTTTTCTGCTCTTCGCTGCTCAGCTCCGCTTTGTAGCGCATACTTTATGGTAGGGATGCTTCCTCTTGATGCGTTGACGCTGTCCTGAATTCCGAACAGAGGGGGTGCCGAGTGTCACCATGTCGTCATCCTGCAGGTGAGCAAGACCTTTGGCTTTGGCGTATTCGGCGAGGGAGACGATTATCGTGCGGGGATGGGCTTTTCCTTCCCTCTCCTTCCGAAGCAGGCTACGGCGGCACGATCTGGGGAAACGTTTATACCGGTCGGCGAACACCAGAGCGCCGTGGCTGGAGAGGGGCTGAAAGCCCGGGAGCCGCCCCTCTCACGTTTACGGCGGTCTGAACAAAAACACCGCGTCGCCGTATCAGCACGTCACGTGGAGGAAGGCCGCATACTTTCGCTTCTCTTTTTTCAGCGCCTTTTTGAGTTCTTTCGACGTCGGCATCATGATCACGTCAAAGCCGTCGAGGATCCGCTTGGCGGCGTAGGTGATCGGCAGCTGCCCGCAGAAACCGGTGCCGACGTACACGACCTCCGGTTCCTCGTTCCGGAGAAACACGAGTTCACGGTCGGTCAGCGGCGTCTGGCCGTACTCCTCTTTCAGGTGTTTCGAGAGGCTTTTGTCCCTCTTGGTGACGCTGCCGTCGACATGCACGTAGGCGTCGTTCTTGCACTTGACGCCGTTGATCTTGATCTTCCCGAACTTCCAGGTCATAGTATCAACCGCCGGATATCTCTCCCCGAATCGTTCGCTCCGGATATAAGCCTATCTCCGCCTCCTACCGGGTGGTATGTCCGGGAGACACCGCGGCTCCGTAGGAGGCGGGAAGTATATCGGCTACAGAAGGACGAAAAAAGAAAAACAGAGGGTATTCGTATGGGTTACGCCAGATAGTCTTCGGGGCGCGGGATCTGTTCCTTAAGACCCTTGCGCTTGCGGATGCCCTTGACGACCTCGTCGACGATGCCGCCGGGGACGACCTCGAAGCCTGCGAACTCGGTGCTCCACATTGCACGGCCTTCGGTTGCCGAGCGGACGTCGCCGGCGAAGCCGAAGAGCTCGGCGACGGGCGCCTTGCCGATGACTGTCATGGTGTCGCCCTCGCTCAGCATATCGAAGACCTGCCCGCGCCGCCCCTGGATCTGGGACGTTGCAGGCCCCATCTGCTCGGTGGGGACGGTGATCTGGATCTTCTGAACGGGCTCGAGGAGTGAGTCGCCTGCGTACAGGATACCCGCCTTGACCGCGCTTCTGACGGCGGGGATGACCTGTGCCGGACCGCGGTGGATGGCGTCCTCGTGCAGCTTGACATCCAGCAGCTTGATCTTGAGGTTCTGGACCTGCTCGTCAGCGAGCGGACCGCCCCGGAGTGCTTCGCGCCACCCGTCGAGGACAAGCTCCATCGTTTCGTTCAGATACTGAATACCCTTGGTCATATCGATGAACATGTTGGTGCCCTCGATAGCCTTGATATTCTTGGCCTCGTCCTTGTCCATGCCGGCGGTAACAAGGATGTCACGCCGTTCGATGACCTGCTGGTTCATCGAGACTTCGCCCTTCAGGATCAGGTCGATGACGGCGGGGTCCATCGGCTCAAGCTCGATGTAGAACCGGTTGTGGCGATTCGGCGACTTCCCTTCGACAGGCCCGGCCTTCTGGGTGGGGGTCTCACGGTAGACGACGATCGGCGGCGAAGTGATGATCTCGACACCCTTGTCGCGCTTGATACGGCCGGTGATGATCTCAAGGTGCAGCTCGCCCATACCGGCGATCAGGTGTTCGCCGGTCTCTTCGTTGATCGAGACCTGCACCGTCGGGTCTTCCTTACCGACCTGCCGGAGCACCTCGACGAGTTTGGGGAGATCCTTCATGTTCTTGGCCTCGACCGCGACGGTCATGACCGGTTCGGAGTAGTGCTTCAGCGCCTCGAACGGGGTGATGTCCATCATCGTGGAGACGGTCGACCCGACGATAGCGTCCTTGAGGCCGGTCACTGCCGCGATATTGCCTGCGGGCAGTGCCTCGACCTCGATACGCTCGGCGCCCATGAAGATGCCGACCTGGGAGAGGCGGTTTGCACGCTTTGCCGTACCCATCACATAGAGCTCGGTTCCCCGCTTCAGCGTCCCCGAGAAGAGACGGCCGGTGGCGACTTCGCCCGCGTGCGGGTCGAAGGAGATATCGGTGACCATCAGAGCGGCGGGACCGTTCGGGTCACAGTTCATCATGGTCTTGCCCTCGGCCGTCTCCTTGTCGCCGTGCCAGATGATGGGGATACGCCGCTTCTGCGCATCGGTGGGGTTTGGCAGGTGCTTGACGACCATGTCGAGCAGGACATCGGAGAGGGGGCTGTTCTTTGCGAGCCACTTCATGTCGCCTGCGTTGCACTTCTCAAAGACATCCTTGAACGAGACACCGCTCTTCTGCATGAAGGGGACGGAGACCGCCCAGTTGTAGAGTGCGGAGCCGAAAGCAACGGTGCCCATGGCGGCATCGAGTTTCCAGCCGTCGTTGTACATCTTCTCGTTCATGCCCTTGATCAGCTTGTTGACCTTGTCGATCACTTTGCCGAGGCGGATCTGCATCTCCTGCTGATCGACTTTGAGCTCGTTGACAAGCCGGTCGACCTTGTTGATGAAGAGCACCGGGCGGACACCCTCTTTGAGCGCCTGGCGAAGCACCGTCTCGGTCTGGGGCATGGTGCCCTCGACGGCGTCCACCACGACGACGGCACCGTCGACTGCACGCATTGCGCGGGTGACGTCACCGCCGAAGTCGACGTGGCCGGGAGTGTCGATCATGTTGATGAGGAATTCCTGGCCGCCGTAGGTGTGCACCATCGAGACGTTGCTCGCGTCGATGGTGATGCCGCGTGCCTGCTCTTCCTCGTCGGAGTCCATGAAGAGCTGTTTGCCTGCGAGATCCTCGCTGATCATGCCCGCACCTGCGAGCAGGTTGTCTGAAAGCGTTGTCTTACCGTGATCAATGTGGGCGACGATACCGATGTTCCGGATACGCTCCGGTTTGTCCATCAGTTCCGTCACTCTCTCTACCATCTTCTTCCTTCGGGTCATGTAATGCACCTAAAAAAGTATAGTATGGCGGGCTCTAGCGGGCCGCCTTTGCAATGCGCTCTTTCTCTTCCTTCTTCATGACGGCGAACGAACGGGTGTCGCCGTTTGCGGCGGAGATGAGCTCGTCGGCGAGCGCTTCGCTGACACTCTTCTTCTTCTTGTGGCTCGCCTGATACACACCGGTCGTGATGAACCGGAGCGAGGCATCGACACGCCGCTGGGGAGCGGTGTCGACGGACTTCGGGACGTTGATACCGCCGTACTTCAGGCGGACGCTCTCCTCGCGAGGTCCGGTGTTCGCAACGGCGTCGACCAGGATCTGCACCGGGTTCTTCTTGGTCCGCTTGTTGATGATCTCAAAAGCGTCCTTGACGATCCGGATTGCAAGCTCCTTCTTGCCGGTGTTCTGCTCCATCTGCATCATCTTATTGATGAGACGCTCGACGATCAGCATGTTGCTCTTGTTGAACTGCTGGCCTGCAAGTTTGCCGAAGGAGTGCGGCACGATCATGGAGTGCAGGTTGACGTAGCGAACGAGACTCAGGTCGTGAACCTCAACCTCGGAGAGATCCCAGCGGTTGAAGAGCAGCTGTTTTGCTTCTGTACCTTCTTCTGCCATAGCGCATTACCTCCGCGGCTTCTCCTTGCGTCCGATGACCATTTCATGCAGACAGACGTTATTGACCTTTGTTACGACGAACCGGACGCCGGGAATGTCACCCATGGAACGTCCCAGTCTGCCGCCGATTCCCTCGATCTCGACCTCATCGTGCTCATCGATGAAGTTGATGGCGCCGTCGCCGACCGCGAATGCGGTGACCTGACGACCGTTCTTGATCAGCTGTACGCGGACGCACTTCCGGATAGCGGAGTTCGGCTGCTTCGCCTCGACACCGACCTTCTCGAGGACGATCCCGCGACCCTGCGGCGCTCCCTCGAGCGGGTCCGACTTAACGTCGAGCCCCATCAGGCGGCGTGCATAGTTCGTGTCATGCCAGCGCCCGTTCTTGGCGTCGCGCTTCATTTTTCTGGCTGCAAATTTACCTTTTCCCATCGGATACCCTCTGATTTGCTGATTTTTTATATAGAGACAACTCTCAATGTGGTATAAAACAACGCGCGTCACGGATTTATGTATTGTGGAACCCCCAAGGCGCGCCGATCTTTGCCGTATATAATTGGCAGGAAGCTGATATAATATTATATCCTGGCGAGTAACCTTCAGTGATGAAAACCCGGATATACAAAGAAGTTTTTTTTGAAGCAAGCCACCGCCTGATGCACTATACAGGGAAGTGTTTCCGGCTGCACGGTCATCAGTGGCGCGTTCAGGTCTGGGTCGACGGGACGGCCGATGAGCGCACCGGGATCGTCATCGACTACAACGCGATCAAGAACGTCGTCTCCGCATTCGACCACCAGGTGATCCTGAACGAGGAGGACCCGATGGTGCCGTGCCTCGAAGCGTTCCATCCGGTTGTCACCACCCGCGGCGACCCGACGAGCGAGCGGCTCGCCGATACGATTGCAGATATGATCGATGCCGAAGCCTCGCAACAGGGCCTCGATGCGCGGGTGGCAAAGATCCGCATCTGGGAGTCGACGAGCTGCTATGCCGAGCGTGTCTATGAGAATCGTTGAGATCTTCAAGAGCCTGCAGGGGGAGGGGAAGAACCAGGGGGCGCCCTGCATCTTCATCCGGTTCGCCGGGTGCAACCTGCGGTGCAGCTGGTGCGATACCGCCTACGCCTGGGAGGGCGGCGAAGAGATGAGCGCCGGCGAGGTGCTCGACATCGTCTGGCGCCTCCACGGCACGCGTATCTGCATCACCGGGGGCGAGCCGCTCCTGCAGCAGCAGGCCCTTCTCGAACTTCTGCAGAAGTTCGCCGTCCACGGCTACAACGTCGAGATAGAGACGAACGGCACCATCGCCTTCACGGATATGCAGGAGTATGCCTCAATCTGCATGGACGTCAAGTGCCCCTCCTCTGGGGAGCAGAGCGACCTCGACCTGCTCCGGCATATCACCCCCCGCGACTGCGTCAAGTTCGTTGTGGCGGATGTCGCCGACTGCCGCTACGCGCAGGCGGTCATCGCCCACTACGACATCCGCGGCGAGATCTTCATCTCACCGGTTGCAGGGTCGGACTACCTCGCGATCGCCCGCTACATCGTCGACCAGAACCTCCCGGTGAGGTTCCAGCTGCAGCTGCACAGGATCATCGGAGTGAAATGAATGCAAGCAGTATGTCTCCTTTCCGGCGGCATGGACTCCGCCACGCTCGCATACCTCGCAAAAGATTCGGGCTACGAGATCGTCGCCCTGCACTTCACCTACGGACAGCGGACCGAAGCGAAGGAGCGGCAATGTGCGCAGGAGATCGCCCGCCGCCTCGATGCCGTGGAGTTCGTCGAGATAAGCCTCGAACATTTCACGAAGATCGGCGCCTCGAGCCTGACCGATCAGAGCATCGCGGTCGAGGAGTACGAGGAGGGGCGGGAGGGAATGCCGAACACCTACGTCCCCTTCCGGAACGGCAACCTCCTCGCGATCGCGACGAGCCTCGCCGAGGCGCGGGGTGCCGAGGCGATCTTCATCGGTGTCCAGGTCGGGGACTACTCCGGCTACCCCGACTGCCGCCCCGAGTTCATCGAGGCGTTCCAGCGTGCGGTCGATATCGGGACGTCGCCGGAAGCCCATATCCGGTTGCAGACCCCGTTCGTGCATATGACGAAGGCCGAGATTCTCAGGAAAGGGTTTGAACTCGGTGTTCCCTATGAGCACACCTGGTCGTGCTACCAGAGAAATGATATCGCCTGCGGCGTCTGCGACTCCTGCCACTACCGCCGTTCGGCCTTCACCGAGCTCGGGCTCACCGACCCCATCGAGTATGCGGAGTGATGCTCGTGACTGAGATTTACCGCGGCAAACGCCTCATTGTCGAGAAGAAGACGGTCACGCTCCCGGACGGAAGCACACGGGAGCGGGTGGTCATTCATCCCGGGGGAGCGGTCGCGATGCTCCCCATCGAGGGCGACGATTGTTACCTGATCCGGCAGTACCGATTCGCCATCGACGCCACGATCTATGAGGTGCCGGCCGGGACGATCGACGAGGGCGAGGCGCCGGACGAGACCGCTCACCGCGAGCTCGTCGAGGAGATCGGGATGAAGGCGGCGACGCTCATCCCGAAGGGATACATCTACCCCTCGCCGGGATACACCGACGAGACAATCCACCTTTATGAAGCCCGCGACCTCGCCCCTTCCGACGAGCATCAGATGGACGAGGACGAGGTGATCGAGGTCGTAAAGGTGCCGATCGCCGAGATCCGCCGGATGATCGACGACGGAGAGATCGTCGACGCCAAGACGATCTGCCTGGTCTGCCGCTGCCTCCGGTGATCAGATTGCTCCGGCCGCTCCTGCTTGTCATCATGCTGCTGTTCGCGGCAGGGTGTCTCGGCACGCCCGCACCGGAGGAGTCCTCGTATGCCGTTGACGAGGACGGACATCTCACCCTCGCGGCACCACCGCCGGATGCGGCCGTGACCGTCCTCGAAGAGCAGGGGTGCGTCACCGTCAGCAGCGTTATCTTCAGGAACGGTAACGGCACGGACGTCCACGCCCTCCTCGCAGAGCCTGACCGACCGGGCATGGCAATTGTCTTTGCCCCCGGGGCCGGCGTTCCCGCAGAAGCCCACCGGGAACGTGCCGTCCGCTACGCCGAAGCAGGAATCGCCTTCCTGGTGGTGGACATTCGCGGGAACGGCGGGGAGACGCCGGGTGAGCCCTTCAACCTCGACATGGACTACCACCGGTTCGCCGGCGGGGAGTGGCCGCAGTACTACCGGATCGTCGCCGATCTCTCCGGTGCCCGGCAGGTGCTCGCCGGGCGGACCGGCGTGCCGGTCGTCGCGATGGGCTCCTCCAACGGCGGCCGGTATGCAGCCGTCGCCGCAGCAACCGATCCCGGTTTTGCCGGGTATATCGGTATCTCCACCTCGGGGTTCGGGCGCGCCGGCGACGGGTACACGGGCGACGCCCGCCGGTTCCTGCTGAGCATCGACCCGGACGCCTGTGTCGCGAGAATAACGCCGCGATCGGTCACGATCTTCCATGCCGAAGGTGACCCGATCATCCCGTATGCGGATGGGCAGGCGCTCTTCGATCATGCCGGAGAGCCGAAGGAATGTATCGCCTTCAACGGGACGCACGGCATCTGCAGCGAAGTGGATGATTCCGTGATCGCCGAAAGTGCGCAGTTTTATGCACCTGTGAACGAAACATATGGTAGCTTGAAATCCTGGTGAATATTCAATGGCCGAATCGCAAGAGATGGATACGGCGCGAAAGCGCTATGAATTCAAAAAGATGCTCGAAAGGCTCAGTGAGAAGGAAGGGAGCGGTACCGAGCTGATCACCATCTACATCCCCCCCGACAAACAGATACACGACGTAACCGCCCAGCTCCGCGATGAGTTCGGGCAATGCGCCAACATCAAGAGCAAACAGACCAGAACCAACGTCCAGAGTGCCATCTCCTCGATCCTCTCACGGCTGAAATACTTCAACCGCCCGCCCGAGAACGGGATGGCCGTCTTCTGCGGGACGATAAACACCGGCGGCGATCGGACAGATCTCCAGTGCGAGATCGTTGAACCTCCCGATCCGCTGAACCTCTATATGTACCGGTGCAGCTCGAACTTCGAGCTCGAACCGCTGCAGCAGATGCTCGAGGAGAAGGTCGTCTACGGGCTGATCGTCATCGACCGGCGGGAATCCTACATCGGCTTTCTGCGGGGCAACCGGATCGAACCCATCAGCGGCGTCACCTCGACGGTCCCCGGCAAGCAGCGGAAAGGTGGTCAGTCCAGCGTCCGTTTCCAGCGCCTGCGGTTGATTGCCATCAACGAGTACTACAAAAAGGTCGGCGAGCGGGCGAGCGAGATCTTCCTTGCCGAGAAGGACTTCTTCGAGCGGTTCAAGGGCGTGCTGATCGGCGGCCCGACACCCACCAAAGAGGAGTTCGCCGATGGCGGATACCTCCACCACGAACTCCAGAAACGGATCGTCGGGCTCTTCGACGTCGCCTACACCAACGAAAGCGGCCTTGCCGAACTCGTGGACAACGCGCAGGACGCCCTGAAGGGGATGGAGGTCGTCAAGGAGAAGACCTACATGAACCGGTTCCTCCAGGAGCTCGTCAAGGACAACGGAAACGCGACCTACGGCGAGGAGAGCGTCCGCAAGAACCTGGAGATCGGTGCGGTGGACACGCTCCTCCTCTCCGACAAACTCCGGCAGGCGCGGCTGAAGGTCGCCTGCCAGACCTGCGGGCATACCGAGGAGCGAACGGTTCGCCTCGAGCCGGGCAAGTCGCTCCGGGACATCGATCTCGGAAACTGCCCGAAGGACACGGCCCCGCTTTACATCGCGGAAGAATCGGATATCATCGACGAGCTGACACAGCTTGCAGACCAGAGCAGCACCGACGTCGAGATCATCTCCGACGACTTTGAAGAAGGAGCAGTGCTCTACAACGCGTTCGGGGGCATTGCGGCAATACTACGCTACAGGACAGGATACTGATGTTTCGGGAGAAATACCGTCAGGTTGAACGCATGCTGCAGGCATGCACGGGTGAAGAGGATGTGCTGCTGACGGGCGGAGGAGACCACGCCGACCTCGCCTCGACCGTGGCATTCAAACTGGCCAAACAGCGAAAGAAAGCGCCCCAGCAGATCGCGGCGGATCTCGCAGCAGAGATCGCCGCCCTGCCC
The DNA here is from genome assembly GCF_030464345.1 of Methanoculleus frigidifontis. GTDB lineage: Archaea > Halobacteriota > Methanomicrobia > Methanomicrobiales > Methanoculleaceae > Methanoculleus_A > Methanoculleus_A frigidifontis. The sequence continues at coordinate 163,335 of NZ_VCYH01000005.1, forward strand.
GATCTCGGTGATATCCGGGTGGAGGCGACAGGGCCGTATCTTAACTTCCACTTCGGGGATGCGTACCTCCGCGCAAGCGTGCAGCGAGCAATCGAACCCGGGTACGGGAAACTACCCCGCCGCCCGGAGCGGGTGGTGCTCGAGCACACCAGCGCCAACCCGAACGGCCCCCTGCATGTCGGGCATATCAGGAACACCATCATCGGCGACACCCTCGCCCGCGCCTTCCGCAAAGCGGGGTATCCCCTCGAAGTACAGTACTACCTGAACGACATGGGCCGGCAGATCGCCATTGTCTCCTGGGGGTTCGACACCCTCGGGATCGAGCGGAATGAGGGCGAGAAGGCGGATCACTACGTCGCACGCGTCTACGTCGCAGCCAACCGGGCTATGGAGAAAGACCCCGGAACCGTCACGGAGATCGACCGGCGTATGCAGCTCGTGGAGCGCGGCGACGCCGAGACCGTCCAAAAGTTCCGCGCCGCCGTCAGCCTCTGTGCGGAAGGTATCAAGGAGACGCTCGCGCAGCTGCACGGCAGCCACGACCGGTTCGTCTGGGAGAGCGACTTCATCCGGATCGGCGACGTCGACCGGATCATCGATCGGATGAAGCGCCTGCCGCAGGCGCACGAGGACGAGACGTTCTGGATCGATCTCTCCGAGGTCGGGATCGAGAAGAAGTACATCCTCCGCAGGAGCGACGGCACCTCGGTCTACAGCGCTCGCGACCTCGCCTACCACACCTGGAAGGGCCGGAACTACGACCGGGTGATCGATATTCTCGGCGCCGACCATAAACTGATCGGTGCCCAGCTCTCCGCGACCCTGCCGCTCATCGGCGAAAACCCCCCGGAAATCGTCTACTTCGAGTTCGTCTCGCTGCCCGAGGGCTCCATGAGCACCCGGGCGGGCAAGTTCATCTCCGCCGACGAACTGATCGACGAAGTGACGGCAAAAGCAATGGACGAGGTGACGAGCCGTCGCCCGGAGCTTCCCGGGGAAGAACGGGCCGCCATCGCCCGGTCGGTCACCATCGCGGCGATCCGCTACGATATCGTGAAGATCATCCCGGAGAAGAGCACGGTCTTCGACTGGAAGGAAGCGCTGGACTTCGAGCGGCAGAGCGGCCCCTACATCCAGTACGCGCACGCCCGCGCCTGCAGCATCCTCGAGAAGGCCGGGGAGTTCGAGACCGCCTTCGAGTATTCGACCGAGCACGAGATAGCGCTCGCGAAGCACCTCGCCCGGTTCCCGGTCGTCGTCGAGCAGGTTGTGGCGGAGCTGCGGCCGCACCTTCTCGCTGCCTACGCCCGGGAGCTCGCCGACCTCTTCAACGCCTTCTATCACTACGATCCGGTGCTGAGGAGCGAGGACGTCACCCGGAGCAGCCGCTTAACCCTGGTCGACGCCGTCAGGAACACCCTGCAAGAATCCCTTGAAACCCTTGGTATCGATGCACTCCGAAGCATGTGACGCCCTGCGCAAACAGGGCTACCAGTTTTTCAATTCCCGCTCCTCGGCCGCCGTGAAGCCGTGCCTCTGGAACAAGCGCACCCTCAAGGGCGGGGATATGTGCTATAAAGCACAGTTCTACGGTATCGAAAGCCACCGGTGCGTCCAGATGACCCCGACCCTGCGATGCAACCAGCGCTGCCTCTTCTGCTGGCGTTCGTTCGAGCACGAGGTGACGGAAGAGGAGGAGTGTCCGCCGGAAGAGATCCGCGCAAACCTCCGGCGGCTGCAGAAGAAAGCACTCTCCGGCTACAAAGTCTCGCAGTATGTCACTGCCGAGCGCTTCCGCGAGGCGCTGGCGCCGACGATGGTGGCGATCTCCCTCTCGGGCGAACCCACCTGCTACTCACCCCTCCCGGAGCTGATTGACGGGCTGAACGACGACGGGTATACGACCTTCCTGGTCAGCAACGGCACACGGCCGGAGGTGCTCCGGCGGTGCCGCCCCTACCAGATGTACATCTCCCTGGACGCGCCCGACCGCGAGACCTATCTCCGGCTCTGCCGGCCGCAGCAGGACTACTGGGAGAACCTGCAGGAGAGCCTCGTGCTCCTCTCCGGTCGCCGTTCCGCGATCCGGGTTACGGTGGTGCGCGGCCTGAACGACTTCGCGCCCGAGCGGTATGCCGCCATGATACAGGACTCGGGTGCCTCGTTCGTGGAAGTAAAGGGTTATATGCATCTGGGATACAGTAGACACCGTCTCGAGCGCGATCAGATGCCGCAGCACGATCAGGTGCGTGCGTTTGCCGAAGCGATCGCGGAGCACTGCGATTATGAGATCAAGGATGAGAGCCCGATCAGCCGGGTCGCCTGCCTGGAGCGGATAGCATGAGATTTGACGTGGAAGAGTATCGGAAACGAGCGAAGGAGGACTTTGAACGAGCGTGGCACGAGGGGCCGCAGGTGCTGACGCCGCCGGGAATATCGGGCCGGTATCCGCACCGTGCGTATGCCCGGGCACAGCCGCACCCGATCTACGAGATCGTGCAGAAACTGCGATCGACCTATCTTTCGATGGGGTTTGACGAGGCGATCAACCCCGTGATCGTTGAGGAGTCGGATATCTACCGGCAGTTCGGGCCCGAGGCGATGGCCGTCCTCGACCGCGTCTTTTACCTCGGCGGACTTCCCCGGCCGAACGTCGGGATTGCACGAAAGCAGCTTGCCGAGATCGCGGGGATTCTGAACCGGAGCCTCGCGGAAGAGACCGAGACGGCGCTCCGCGAGACCCTGCACGGCTACAAGAAAGGGACGATCGACGGCGACGAGCTGACGCACGAGCTCGCGGTGGTGCTCGACGCCGACGACGCGACAGTTGTGCATATCATGGACGAGGTCTTTCCGGAGTTTCGCGAACTTGCGCCCGAGTCCTCAAGGAGCACGCTCCGGAGCCACATGACAAGCGGGTGGTTCCTCTCGCTCGGGGCATCCTGGGAGAGACGCCCGCTTCCGATCCGCCTCTTCTCGATCGACCGGTGTTTCCGCCGCGAGCAGGAAGAGGGGCCGACCCGCCTGATGACCTATCACTCCGCCTCCTGCGTCGTTGCCGGAGAGGACGTGACGATCGAGGAGGGGAAGGCCGTCTCAGAAGCCCTTCTCTCCGCCTTCGGGTTTACCGACTTCAAGTTCACGCCGGACGAGAAGCGCTCCAAGTACTACATGCCCGACTCCCAGACCGAGGTCTACGCCCGCCACCCGGTGCACGACTGGGTAGAGGTCGCGACCTTCGGGATGTACTCGCCCTCCGCCCTCGCGGAGTACGGCATCGGCGTGCCGGTGATGAACCTCGGCCTCGGCGTTGAACGCCTCGCCATGATTGCCTACCAGGCAGACGACGTTCGCCAGCTCACCTACCCGCAGTTCTTCCCGCAGGCGCTCACGGACCGGCAGATTGCCGGCGCTGTCCGGCTCCGCGAGGAGCCCGCAACACTTGTCGGGAAGCAGATGGCGACGGCCATACGGGAGACGGCGGCAGAGAACGCGGCTGCTCCCGGGCCGTGTACGTTCTCCGCATGGAAGGGCGAGATCGCCGGCCGGCAGGTCGAGGTCTTCGTCGAGGAGAGCGAATCAAATACGAAGCTCTGCGGCCCTGCCTGCTTCAACGAGATCTTCGTGCATGGCGGTGCGGTGCTCGGTGTCCCCGACGTTGAGAAATGGGCGCAGGTGAGGAGCGAGGGGGTATCTACCGCCATCACCTATCTCGACGCCGTCGCCGCCCTGGCCGCCGTCCGCATCGAGGAGGCGGCACGCTGTGGGGAGCCTGTGCACGTGCAGGCGAAGATGGCGAAGCTCCCGAGCGACATCAATCTCAGGATCGATGACTACGCCATGCGCTACATCACGGATACCAACAAAAAGGTCGACGTCCGCGGCCCGGTCTTCCTGACCGTCCGCTCGACTATAGGGGAGCAGACCCCGTAACGCTCTCTTTTTTCTCTTTTTTCTCAGACTTGTGTGCCTTTCCACGTTCACGCTGCTCGTCGCAGTTTGTGCACTCCCGGAGCAGTGGAAGGACGTCGCGCTGCGACGGCAGGTTGAACCGGGCTCGCGATGCAGTCTGCCCCACTTTGAGAGAGTAGTCGCTCTCGCCGAGCACCTCGAAGAGGTCCTCGTCGGTCCGGTCGTCGCCGATCGCCATGATGAACTCCCACGGCTTCTTCGCCGTCCAGTGGAGCGCTGCCCGGCCTTTGTTGATCATGGCGTTTTTGACCTCGATGACCTTGTTCCCCTCCATCACGGCGATGTTAAGGTTGGCGGTGAGGTGGAGCAGGTCGTCTTTGAGCTCTTTTGCCCGGAGGGAGCCGAGGACCGGGTCGGCCTTGCGGTAGTGCCAGACGACGGAGTACTCCTTCTCCTCGACGAACGCCCCCGGTGTCCGGTCCGCGTAGAGTTCGAGGAGCGGGAAGATCTCTTCTTTCCACTCGCTCGAGAGCGCTTCGGGCATCATCCACGCCTGCCCGCGTTCTTTGATCCAGACGCCGTGCTCGGCGATGAAGCTGAGATCGAGGGTTTTGAACCATGACTCCAGGGTATGCCGGTCGCGGCCGCTGATGACGACCACCTCGTTTTCCGGTTCGGCCGCGAGCCGGGCGAGCTGGTCCATGGCGGCACTGCTGGGCGTCGCTTTCTCGGGTTTTGCCGCAAACGGAACGAGGGTTCCGTCGTAGTCGAGGAGTATCAGGCGGTTTGCACTGCTTCCATAATCGGCAATGAGCCGGCGGCGCATCTCCGCGGTCAGGATCCGTTCCGAGCGCTTCTCCTGCAGGAGACGGGCGTCATCGAGGCGGTTGATGAAATCTGCTGCCCAGTGGGTGATGTCGTAGCGCTGAAGCCGTTTCTGCATGATCCGGTTCCTCTCGCTCTGCTCCTCCTCGGACATCGCCATTGCGGTCTCGATGGCGTCCATGACCGCATCGCGATCGCTCGGGTTGACGATGACGGCTTCGCCAAGTTCCGGCGCCGCCCCTGCCATCTCCGAGAGGATCAGGACGCCTTTCCCTTCGGTCTTCGTGGCCACGAACTCTTTGGCCATCAGGTTCATCCCGTCGCGCAACGGGGTGACGAGGGCGACATCCGCCAGTTTGTAGTTGGCGACGAGCACCTCGAACGGAAGGTAGTTGTAGAAGTAGCGGACCGGCAGCCACTCCGTCGTGCCGTACTTGCCGTTGATCCGCCCGACAAGTTCATCGATCTGCTGCTTTAACGCCTGGTACTGCTCGATGGCCGTCCGTGACGGTACCGCGACCAGGATGAGCGATACGTTCCCCTGATACTCCGGCTTCTTCTCGAGGAGCGTGTCGAACGCCTCCAGGCGGAGCGGAATGCCCTTGGTGTAGTCCAGCCGGTCGAAGGAGAGGACGATCGTGCGGTCGCCATACTGTTCCCGCGCCTTTTGGATCTCCTCCTGCACCGCAGGACTCTCTGCGGCCTCGGCAAACTGTTGGTAGTCGATGCCCATAGGAAACATATCCACCCGCACAGTCCGGTTGCCGACGGTGACGTCCCCGAGGGTGTGCTCATACCCGAGGATCCGCCGGATGCTGGAGAGGAAGTGGCGGAGATAGTCGTAGGTGTGGAACCCGACGAGGTCGGAGCCGAGCAGCCCCTCCAGGATCTCTTTGCGCCAGGGAAGAAGCCGGAAGATCTCGTACGACGGGAAGGGGATGTGCAGGAAGAACCCGATCGCGGCATCCGGGAGCTCTTCGCGGAGCATCTGCGGGAGGAGCATGAGATGGTAGTCGTGCACCCAGATGGTGTCGTCTGGCCGAGCCACCTCCAGGACTGCTTCACAGAACGACTCGTTTACCTTCTTGTAGACGTTCCAGTGATGCTTATCGTATTCGGCGAAGTGGTTGAAGTAGTGGAAGAGCGGCCAGATGGTGTTGTTGCAGAATCCGTCGTAGTAGTTCCTGATGTCGTAGGGTGAGAGGAAGACCGGATGGCACTGCTCCGCGCTGAGCGCTTCACAGATCTCGTCCTTCTCTTTCTGGTTATTCTTGCGCACGTTCACCCCCGGCCACCCGATCCAGAGGCTCTCGTACGACTTGTAGAACGATCCGACACCGGTTGCAAGCCCTCCTGCACTGCGCTGGAAGGAATATTCGCCCTTCTGCTTTGTGATGCTGATTGGCAGTCTGTTCGACACAATGAGTAATCTATTCATATTCTCCCGATCACCTCTCCTCCGGAAATGTCCCTGGTGTCTGAATAGTCTCAAAGAAAATTAAGTTTATGGGCTTTTTGGGGATCGTTTTATGGGCAATCCGTTCCGATGATACCACGACAATGACCGTTCCTTCGGGGAACGGATCGGAGTGCGGGAGTTTTGCAATCTATGGCGGTAATCGCTGTTGAAAATCTGGCCAAATCGTTCAACGGAAGTCCTGTGATCGAGGATATCTCGTTTCAGGTTTCCGGGGGGGAGGTATTCGGGTTCCTTGGCCCGAACGGTGCCGGGAAGACCACAACTATCCGGATAGTTCTCGGCCTTTTGCAACCGACGGCAGGGACGGCGAGGGTCATGGGATCGGATCTCGGGAGGAATGACGCCCTGCGGCGTTCCGTCGGGGTTCTCCTTGAGAACAACGGACTTTACGGACGCCTCTCCGCCTATGACAACCTGCGCTACTACGCAGATATCTACCGGGTAGCGGACCCCGACACGCGGATCCGCGACCTCCTCGACCTCGTCGATCTCACGGAGTTTGCAGAGAGTCCTATCGGGAACTTCTCGGTCGGGATGCAGCGGAAGATGGGGCTTGCGCGGGCGATCATTCACGACCCCGCTATTCTTTTCCTGGACGAACCGACGAGCGGCCTCGACCCGGAGGCGCAACGGCTGGTCCGCGACCTTATCCTCGATCTTTCTCGCGAGAAGAACCGCACGGTCTTTTTGAACTCGCACAACCTCGATGAGGTGCAGCGGATCTGCACGAACGTTGCCATCCTCCAGCAGGGCCGCATCCGGGCATACGACTCGGTCGAACATCTGCGGGCCTCGGAGCAGACGCCGGTCTACCTACTCACGCTTGCAGACCCGGCGGCGGCAGAGCGTGCATGCACCCTGGTGCGGGGCGTCGAGGGTGTGGGGTCGTGCTCGGTGGACGGCGATGTCGTGACCGTTTCGCTGGATGGGGCGGCCGCCCCCCGGATGCTGCGGGAACTTGTCCGCGCGGGTGTCGACCTCATTGAGGCGCGGCGGGTGACCCGCTCCCTTGAGGATGTGTATCTCGATGTCGTGCACCGGTCGGGAGGTGAGGTATGAAGGGTACAGTGACCGTCGCACGGAAGGAGATGCGGCAGGTGGTCGGCACGAAGAGCGCGGTCCTCGTCGCCCTCTTCTTCGCCGTCTGGTTCGGCGGACTCGGGGGGCCGGCAGTTGCCGTGATCGGCAGCGAGGCGGCAGAGAGCACCCTCGACACCGGCGTCTTCTATATGGGGCTCGTCATCGGCATCTTCGTCGCGTATCTCCTCTCCGGGCAGGTCTTCCTGCGGGAGAAGCAGGAGGGGATCATCGCCACGCTCCTCGTAACGCCCCTCTCGCTCCGTGAGATCTGGCTCGGCAAGGTGATCGGCGTGGCCGTGCCCGCCTACGCGATCGCCCTTGCGGGCGTCGGTGTGCTCGTCGGTGTGGCGAACATCCCGGCAGAAGCACTCCTCCTCCCGTCGCCGCCGGTGATCGTCCACCTCGTTGTCGCCGTGCCGCTCTTCATAGCCTCGGCGGTAGGATTGCTCGGGTTTATCCAGTTTCTCTTCGGGCTGCGGGAGAACCAGATCCTCAACATCGTCATCTTCGCCGGCCTCTTCTTCCTGCTCTTCTCGATGCAGGCGGTCTTCGAGACCGGCATCGCGGTCACCTGGGTGCAGGTCGGCGCGACGGTTCTCGCCGGTGCCGTACTGCTCGGCGTGACGAATCTCGCGGCAGGCTTCCTCTCGAAAGAGAAGATCGTCAGGACGATACCCTGACGTTTTCCTGCGCTTCCTTTTTCAGGTTCCTCTCCCGGCATTGCTGCATGTCTCGACACCCTCTACGGAGGCGTTAGAATTATATAACATTGTGTTATACATTTCTAACTCAGTGTTTGAAATAACCAACACGCAGTGATGACAATGCAGCGCAGACAGTCCTACCTCCTGATCCTCGGCATCCTGTTTATCCTTGCAGGCATCGCCCTTCCGTACACCGGTATCGCCACCGAAAGTCCGGCCTCGGCCTCGCTCATCTCCGCAGGCATCGCCATGCTGATCGTAACGGCCGTTACGGCCATGCGGAGCCGTGACGAGGTTCCGAGCGACGAGCGGACCAAGAAGATCGGTGCCTACGGCATCACCTACTCCTGGCTGCTCACCCTGGTCCTGATACTGATCTTCTTCTGGATCGACTACCTTGACCTTGCAGTGCTCGGGCTGCAGGCCGTCCTCGGCGTCCTGCTCTTCACGATGGTTCTCTCCGCGCGGGTCTTCCAGTGGTTTCTCTTCCGGAAGGGTGATGTGTGAATGACTGCAGCCTTCCTGCGGCGGTGACCCGATGCAGACCAGAATCAAGGAACTCCGGGCGAGGCTCGGACTCACCCAGGAGGACCTTGCGAAATCCGTTGGTGTCCGGCGGGAGACGATCGTCTTCCTCGAGAAGGGGAAGTACAATCCCTCCCTCAAACTTGCCTACAAGGTCGCACAGACGCTCGGCACGACGATCGACGACCTCTTCATCTTCGATGACGATGACCTGCAGTGACACGGCCGTGGCCCGACGTGAATGCATAGCTGGATAAAAATCTCTATCTGCTACCAGAATGGCAAAATAACGTCTCAGAAGATATTTTCAGAAAAAGTATCTGGGGGCACTACTAATGTAGTAGAGTTTAGGAAATAAACGTTACGGTATTATTCCCCGGAATTAAATCGACTATTTGATTTTTATCTGCTTTATTAAGTAATAAAATGGAAATTGGGCTTTTTATGGGTTTTAATATATTTTTATCTACGATAGGCGGTTTCATGCACGGATCGCGCACGCGAAGAAACGTTCATTCTTCTCCGCCCTGTTCGGCCGCATGTTTTTTCACGCGCCCGTTGCCCGTGACATCATCTCCCGGACTTCCGCCAGAAGCCGCGGCAGCATGGTGTTCCGGTTCTGCCGGGTGATCTCCACAAGCGCGACGTCGTTTCGGTCCCGTATCGCAGCGATACCGCCGCCGGCTTTCATTGCGATTGTTGCGATGCACGGGGTCGGGGAGTCCAGCGCCTCCCGGACGACCCTCCGGAACCTCTCCGAGCACCACTCCATCTTCCCGATCTCATCGATGACGATCAGATCCACCTCCGGGTCGCTGAACGGTACTGATGCGAGAAACGCTTCAAATCCTTCCACGTCGACCCCATAGCGGCCGACGGTGCAGGTGCTCTGCATGCCGGTGCGGGCAAGCACCCGTCTCCTGCCATCGAGGCTCACCAGCTCGAACCCGACCCGTGTGCCTTCGCTCAGAATCTCCTGCGTATAGAACCCGACCAGACGTCTGTCCCCAAAACTCTCCGCAATGCGGCGAATCAGGGTGGTCTTGCCGGCCCCCGGCCTGCCGGTGATCAGGAGGTTCTGCGTCATCGACGGATCGGAACTGCCGCGATATTCCGGTGGCAGGACGGGCAGAAGCCCGGTCCTTTTCGGTCGGTCTCTGCGATGGTGCTCGAGAAGTGCATGACGCACGCCGGGTTGCGGCAGTGGGGGAGGCCGTAGGTGTGCCCGAGTTCATGCACCGCCTCGACAAGCACCCGGTGGCAGAAGATCTTCCGGTCATCGAAAAGGCCGTAAAAGGACTGGCGGAGCCGGTGCAGCGAGATCACGGCATCTCTCTGTTTTGCAAGCCCGAAGATGAAGTTGAGGCCGGGAACGTACAGGTCGGCATCGGTGATGCCGAGTCTTCGGTCGCCGCCGGTTCCCTGTCCCAGACGGGCGACTGCGTCGAGCACGGTCTCCGCTTCGTACTGATCCCGCAGGTCGTTTCGCGCCCGCTCGGGCAGGCGCACCATCTCCCCCGTCGCCACCTCCTCCCGGAATATCCGGCGGAGCGCCTCGCGGAGATCCGGGAGAAGTCCGGGCTCAAGGTTTTCCACTGGTATCAGGATGATGCTCATCGATTCACGGATGGGCGGGGGTGGTGTTGAGAGTATCGGTCGGCAGCTTCGCCGGCCAGTCTCTCGAGCAGCAGGCGTGCCGCCTGTTTGTCGAGCGGCTGGTTGCCGTTGCCGCATTTCGGGGAGTAGATGCAGGCGGGGCACAGTACTGGTCGAGGGGGTCTCTGAAGGCGACCATGACGGCGACCGCATCGCCCCTGCGCCTGCCTGCCCGCCCCGCCTGCTGCCAGACCGAGTTCATCGTCCCGGGATACCCGGAGAGGATCGCGCCGTCGAGCGATCCGATGTCGATCCCGAGCTCGAGGGCGTTTGTTGAGACCACCCCGGCGAGGTCTCCGCGTTTCAGCGCACCCTCGATTGCGCGGCGCTCTTCCGGGAGATACCCGGCACGGTAGGAGGCGATGCTTCCTGCCCTTTTAGCGCCGAGTGCCTCCTGCGACCACCGGGTGACGGGCTCCGCCGTCCGCCGGGAGACTGCAAAACAGATGATCCGGCAGTCCTGCCGGAGCGCCTCAACGAAGAGATCCCGCGTCTCGAGGTGGGCGGACCTGTCGCGGGCTCCCTTCGCAGAGGGGTTGCTGATGACGAGGTGCTCGCCGTTCCTGACCCGCTCGATCGCTTCGCACTGGTGCGTATACAGCCGGATACCCTTCTGCGCAAGGAAGGCCGCAAGGGCGTCGGGAAGGGGGCGCGAGAGGGTGCCGTACTGCGGCAAGCGCGGTGGGATCTCTTCGATGTGGGCGATCCGGCTCCGGTATCGCGGATCCTCTGCGAGCAGGCGGACGAGGTCAGGTACTCCCATCCCACTCCTCCCGGAGGTGAGTGAAGAGGCGGGCAAGCGTTATCAGGTCCTGGTGGTTGTGCTCCACCACCGGCACGAGAGGGCCCGGGTTCCCGGTCCGGAGGTAGGCTTCGTAGAACTTGGGTACCATCGCGCTCGGGACATCGTCGCGCCGTTCGATGCCGAAGATCGCCCGCTCGAGCGCAGTCAGCCGGCAGCTCGCGACCTTCTTTCTCCAGCACCGCCGCGAGAAGTGAAGGGCATCGAAGTGCGGCATGCAAAGGTCCGCGCCGATGCCGTAGTAGGCGAGCCGGTCCTGGATGTACGGGATATCGAAGGCCCTGCCGTTGAAGGTGACCAGGCATGCACTTTCCCGTGCCAGGCGTTCGACCGCTGCAGAGAGCGCCGCCTCCTCTTCGTCGATCCCGCGGAGCAGGTACTGGCGGACGACGATCGCCGCCCCACTCATCTCTGCGACACCGATGAGAATGATCGGCCGGGAGAAGAGTCCCAGCGTCTCGATGTCCAGGAAGACGAAGTCCTCGGGGTCATGGAATCGGCTCGCCGCCAGCACCAGCGGGTGGGACGCCTGGTGCCTTCTTGCGATATGCTGCATGAGATCGGCGGTCGTCCCGAAGGCGAGCGTGCGGAGGATGTGATCGGCGTTGCTCCCATACCGCGGGTGCCGGGTCAGGTCGGTGATCGTCTGGTAGCCCACCTGCCGGAGCCGTGCCTCTGTCCGGTCGCCGACCCCACGGACAAGGGTCAGATCGCCGAGGATCGCCGCTCTGACCCGTTCCCGGTCGGCAGGCTGCATCGCGAGCGGCTCCGAGGACTCGATACCGTAGCAGGTGCCGGCATCGGTCCTCTCCTCCCTGCCGTCGAAGAGAGCGTCGAGCGGGGTGTCCCGGTACGCCGCGAGGAGCCGGTGCTGGAGCTGCCGGGCGCGGTCGTAGTCCGAGCGGAAGAGATGTGCATCATAAAACCCCGCATCACCATTCTCTCCATCGGTCAAAACCTCGTACTCACGGAGGTTCTCGACGCGCCGGTGCCACTCCCTGCCGATCTGGTCGAAGAGGCCGGCCATTGTATGGTGATTGCGTTGGTCAGGAGAGATATATGAATCCGGTCTCCGGGGCGCGAAAGTGAACGCTGAGTCTCTTCGCCTCCGGGTCGCGCATAAATATCATCGGTGCATAGTATGCTGATAATTGCCGGGGAGCGATACATGATCACACTCTTTCAGCATGGGGAGGCGGAACCGCCTGGTTTCCTGGAGCAGATCCTCCGGGAGCAGAACCTCGAGTATCAGATCGTCCGCCTCTACGAGGGCGAGGTGCTCCCTCCCGTCGACCGTTCCCCGCTGATCTTCCTCGGGGGGCGGATGAGCGTCAACGATGAGGCGGATTACCCGTTCCTGAAGGGCGAGAAGGAGCTGATACGCCGGAGCATCCGGTCAGGCGCGCCGGTGCTCGGCATCTGCCTCGGGGCGCAGCTGATTGCAAGCGCTCTTGGAAAAGCGGTGTACCCCGGAACGCCGGAGAAAGGGTGGTGCGGCATCGATCTGATCCGGAGCGACCTCCTGCCCGGATGCCCCGACCGTGCGGTCGTCTTTCACTGGCACAACGAGACCTTCGACCTCCCCGTCGGCGCCGATCTGTTTGCCTGGGGAACGCAGGTTCCCAACCAGATCTTCTCCTACAAAAGTGCGCTCGCTGTCCAGTTCCATATGGAGGCGACGCCCGGGATCATCGCCGACTGGACCGAGGAGCTGCCGCAGGATGAGCGCGACCGCATCCGTGCCGAAACCTCCCGGCACCTGCGGGGAAGCGAAGAACTCTGCAGGAGGCTTCTCGATCACGTCCTCTCAGGGGGTGCGTGACGCGTGGACGTAACGGCGCTCCTCATCGATATCGACGGGGTGCTCTATGTCGGGGACTCTCCCGTTGCGGGAGCGGACCGCACTCTCGCGTTCCTCGAGGAACAGGGGATAGCCTATCGCTTCGTTTCGAACACCACCCGCCGGTCGCGCCGCTCGGTCGCAGCGAAACTCGCCGGTCTCGGCTACGCCGTTCCCGAAGACCTGATCGTGACCTCGCCGGTCGCCGCTGTCGCCCGGATGCAGGAGCGCGGGCAGAGCCGGTGCTTCCTGCTCGCCACCGGGGATCTTTGCCGCGACTTCGAGCAGGGGGGGATCGAAGTGGCGGAGAAGGACGTGGATGCGGTCATCGTCGGCGATGCCGGCGAGAACTTTACCTACGAGAAGATGAACGCGGCATTCCGCCTGTTGCTGGAGGGTGCTGACCTGATCGCCCTTGAGAAAGACCGCTACTGGATGGGGAGTGACGGCCTCCAGCTCTCCGCCGGGCCGTTCGTTGCGGCGCTCGAGTACGCCGCCGGTGTCCGGGCAGAGGTGATGGGCAAGCCCTCGCGGGAGTTCTTCACGCTTGCCCTCCGGCAGATGGGGGCGGAGCCAGGTGAGGCTGCGATGATCGGCGACGACATCTTCACCGATATCGGAGGAGCCCGGGCTGCTGGTCTCCGGGGGGTTCTGGTGAAGACCGGGAAGTACCGCGAGGAGGCGGTCCGGCGCTCGGGGATCCGTCCGGACCTCGTCATCGGGTCAATGGCCGCCCTGCCGGAGCACCTCGCCGACGGAAGGAGGTGAGCGCAATTCTGCGGTCGAACCTGCCGCTGCCTGTGGTCTGCATCCTCCTTCTTCTCGTAGGTGCAGGCTCCGCCGGCTGCCTCGGTCTCGTCCAGCCCGCCGCCGTTCCCCCGGTGATCGTCCCGGTGGATGGAGCGACGTTCGACGGCGAGACCGCCTACTCCTTCCCGTTTGAGCAGCAAAACATCTCTATCCGGGTCGCAGTCGACCCGGCCGTCTACGCCGGTGCGAAACAGGCCGATAAGGCGATCTACCTCTACGAAGACTTCACGAAGGACGAGTGGCTGCCGCTCTATTACCGGGCGTTCGTGAATGACACCCACCAGCGATCATTCTATGCCGATCTTCTCGGAGAGCTGCGTGCCGTCCGCGACCGGGAGGGGCTCGACGACGACCGTTACCTCGAGCTGCTCACGGCCTTTGTCCAGACGATCCCCTACCGGACCGACGACCGTTTGATCGAACCGAAGTTTCCGATCGAGACGTTCGCCGACGGATACGGGGACTGCGACGACAAAAGCCTCCTCCTGGCCGGCATCCTTGCTCGCGAGGGCTACGGGACGGCCCTCCTCTACTTTGCGGAGGAGCAGCACATGGCGGTCGGGGTGAAGGCCTCCGGGTGCAATTTTTCGGGAACCGGATATGCCTACCTCGAGGTTACCAACGGAAGTTACATCGGGCTGCCGCCGCAGGAGCTCGCCGACGGGACGGAGATAGTCTCCGAACCGCTCGTCATCCCGGTGGGGGCCGCAGGCCGCGAATACGGCAGGTGCGGTGAGATCGGTGCGATCCAGGATGCCCTTCTGGCCTCGCACGCCCGTTTTACGGCGCTGGGAGGTACTATCGCGACCCATGCAACCGCACTGCAGGAGATGGAACGGCAGCTGGCCTCCCTCCGTACCGAGATCGATCGGCTGCGTGCTGCCGGGGATATCAGCACCCACAATGCCCGGGTTTCTGCGTACAACGGACTCGTGAACGAGTACAACGCTCTCTGCGGTGAATATACCCGGATGGTCGAGGACTCACAGGTGTATGCAGACATCCACAATTACATCGTCACCCACACGCACGACCGGCCGGGGACGTATCGGTTCGTGCAGGAGCACCGGTCGGTTCTTGAGGGCGTTTGAAGGGGCAGATAGGGGAACCCCATCCCCCGCTTGCGATTGCCCCTATGGTTCCATGACAGGGCAGTCATGGAGTGCCCGAGCCCGGCAATCGGCCTGCGAAAGGATCCCCTCATCCCTGCCGTCCGTCCGTCCACCTGATGCACCGGGGCGGCGGCGATCCACAGGGTTTCTTTCCTTTTCCAGCTGCCTGCAGCCGTGCCATCGCCACCCTGCAGTATTCGGCCGAGATGTCGATGCCGATAAACCGTCGCCCGTTCCTGCAGGCAGCGAGCGTCGTCGTGCCTGCGCCGTTGAAGGGGTCAAGCACCAGATCCCCCCGGTACGAGAAGAGTTTCAGGAGCCGCCGCGGCAGCTCCTCCGGGAACATCGCCGGGTGCCCGTAGTCCTTCATCCGGGTCTCCGATGGGAACGACCAGCGGGCGATGACCCATTCCTTGAACTCGGCACCGGTGATATCGATGTCTCTCCGGTTCCCCGCTTTTTTGCGGGTCTCCTTTGCAAAGACCTCGATGAACTCCCAGGTGTATTTCAGGTACGGCATCGAGGGAGACTTCCAGCTTCCCCAGGCGGTGTACTTGGCGTTGTAGTTGTGCTTCTCCCAGAGTATCTCCGCCTTCCAGAGGAGCCCGAGATCCAGCAGCTGCCGCGATATCAGGTGGTGCGTCGGAACGTACTCCGAGAAGAGGGGCTGGATGTTCACGGCAATCCGGCCGCCGGGTTTCAAGACCCGGGCACACTCACGCCAGACGGCATCGAGCGCCGCGAAGTACTCGTTCCAGTCACGGGTGTCGCCGGAAGGGTCGCCGGCGTAACGGTGGCCGAAGTTGTAGGGCGGGGAGGTGACGACGAGGTCGATGCTCTCTGTGGGCAGGACCGGGAGCACTCCGGCGGCATCCCCGCAGATGACCGTATTGAGGTAGCGCCCGATACCGGGCGCCTGCCCATCCGCCTCTTCTCGGCGAAGTTTCTCCTGCCGCATGCCTCCCGGCTTCCTCCGGGGCACTATTCGCTGCAGGGGTCTTTAACCTGTGGGACGGGTCAGGCCGATTCAGAATGAGGTCTTCGGAATGATCAGAGATGCGGGCCGGTGCTCGCTGCTGCTCATGTAGCTGATCTTGCGCATCTGGCTCTTCCTGACGATGACGGGATGCTGTGCCGCCCGGTCGGCAAGGTACCCGAATGTCTTTCCACTCATACAGGAAACAGGGACGGGCGGCTATAAGATACCCGGGCGGGCGCGGTGCGAAAGTGAACGGCCGGGAGCGTCCGGCGGCTTTCCCTGCCGATCGGGACGCTGCCCCCCTGTGCAAGCGTTTATTGTATCGTTCGACAAATACATGAACCAGGTGCCATATGCTGGATATCAGGGATTTGTCGGTGCGCGTGGAAGATCGGGAGGTGCTCCACGGCATCAACCTTCAGATAGGGGGGGGAGAGACGCACGTCCTCATGGGGCCGAACGGCTCCGGGAAGAGCTCGCTCCTCATGACGATCATGGGATTCGGGAACTATTCCGTAACCAGCGGTTCAATACTTTTTAAGGGAACCGACATCACGCAGATGCCGATTCACGAACGGGCGGAGCTCGGCATCGGAATGCTCTTCCAGCGGCCTCCGGCGATCGCCGGACTGAAGCTCGGAAAACTGCTCACCGCCACGTCGCAGCTCGGCGGAGAGGCCGTTGAGGCACTGGCGCAGTCGGTCAATATGGAGGACTTTTTAACCCGGGATATCAACGTCGGCTTCTCCGGCGGTGAGATCAAGCGGAGCGAGGTGCTCCAGCTGAAAGTGCAGCAGCCCGAGTTCATCATGCTCGACGAGCCGGAGAGCGGCGTCGACCTCGAGAACATGGCGCTGATGGGCCGCGAGGTTGCACACCTTCTCGAGAAAGACGTCCACATCATCGACCGCCACCGGAGCGGGCTCATCATCACGCATACCGGGTACATCCTGGACTACGTGGACGCCGACCAGGGGCACGTGATGATCGACGGGCAGATCCGCTGCCATGGCAACCCCCGTGAAATCCTGAAAGTCGTTCAGGAAAAAGGCTACAAGGAGTGTCTCAGGTGCAAACAGATGTGAACGAGCTCGAACAGCTCAGCCAGAAGGATAAGGAACGGCTCGCCCTGACCGGCCTCGACCTCGAGATGACGAACCGCTGCGGCAGTTTCTTCCAGATCGACCAGGATGTCGTACATACCTCGTGTGCGGCAGAGGGGATCGAGATCCTGCCGATCGCCGTCGCCCTCGAGAAGTACGACTGGGTGAGCGACTACTGCTGGAAGGCCGTCCCGAAGGATAAGGACAAGTATACCGAGTATGTCGCGAAGCAGGAGATGCCGCAGGGCGTCGTCGTCATCGCCCACGAGGGCGCCCGGTCCGAGACGCCGTTGCAGGCCTGCCTCTTTCTGCGCCAGGAAAAGGTCCAGCACGTTCACAACATCGTCATCGCCCGGGAAGGATCCGAGATCCACCTCATCTCCGGGTGCGCGAGTTCTGCGCAGAAGGAGCATGGGGCACACCTCGGCGTCACCGAGATCTACGTCGGGAAGAACGCCAAAGTGACCTCCACGATGATCCACAACTGGAGCCCGGGGATCAGCGTCTTTCCGCGGAGCATGGCGATCGTCGAGGAGGGCGGCATCTTCCTCTCGAATTACGTCTGCATGCAGCCGGTCAAGAAGATCCAGATGTATCCGACCGCCCGGCTCGCCGGGAAAGGCGCCGTCGGCAGATTCAGCAGCATCGTCGTCGGGACGCCCGGCTCCCACCTCGACCTCGGGTCGCGTGCAATACTCGGGGCAGAGGGGACCAGCGCGGAACTGATCACCCGTGCCATCACCACCGGCGGCACCATCATCTCCCGCGGCCACGTCCTCGGCGAGACCGATAAGACCCGGGGGCATATCGAGTGCAAGGGTCTGATCCTCAAAGACGGCATCATTCACGCCATCCCGGAGATCGAGGGTCACCTGACCGGGACCGAGCTCTCGCACGAGGCGGCGGTCGGCAAGATCGCCCGGCACGAGATCGAGTACCTCATGTCTCGCGGGCTCAACGAGGAGGAGGCGACCGCAACCATTATACGCGGGTTCCTTGATGTTAAGATCAGCGGCCTCCCCGAGGTCCTGCAGAAGCAGATCGACGACGCCATCGACAAGGCAGAATCAGGTTTCTGACCCCGACGTGATGCCCCATGACCGACGCTGATCCCTACGCCGAGCTCCGCAACGAGATGGTCGAGCGGCAGATCCGGGCCCGGGGGATCAGCGACCCGCGAGTCCTCGCCGCCATGCGGAAGGTTCCGCGCCACCTTTTTGTCCCCCCCGCCTACGAGCGCTCCGCCTACCAGGATAGTCCGCTCCCCATAGGCGAGGGGCAGACGATATCCCAGCCGTACATCGTCGCCGTGATGACCGAACTCCTCGAACTCAACCCCGAGGATACGGTGCTCGAGGTCGGCACCGGCAGCGGCTACCAGGCGGCGATCCTCGCCGAACTCGCGGCCCGGGTCATCTCCATCGAGCGCCTCCCTTCCGTTGCAGAGAACGCCCGCGAGAATCTCGAGCGGGTGGGGGTCACCAACGTCGAGGTGACCGTCGGCGACGGGACGAAAGGTTATCCGGCAGAGGCTCCCTACGACGGCATCATCATCACCGCCGCAACCCCCTCGATCCCCGAGCCGCTCATCGATCAGCTGGCGGAGGGCGGACGCCTGGTTGCCCCGACCGGTGCCCGCGAGTTTCAGGAGCTCGTCCGGCTCGTCAGGCGCGATGGCGCCGTGGAGCGCACCAGTTTCGGCGGGGTCTGCTTCGTGCCGCTCATCGGTCAGTACGGATGGCATGGGGCTGAATAAACATGCAGTTCTTCGATGTCACCCGGCAGCTTGGGGAGGATACCCTCGTCTACCCGGGCGACCCGATTCCCCGGATGATCCGGGAGGATGCCGGAGACTCTCTCCTGACGGAGGTGCACCTCGGCACCCACACCGGGACGCATATCGATGCCCCCGCCCACTACCTGAAGAACGGTGCGACCGTCGATACGATCCCCCTCCCCCTGCTCATCGGCCCCGCACGCGTCATTGACCTCTGCCGTGTCCGGGGCGCGATCACACCCGCCGATCTCTCCGGGCGGTGCGAGGGGGCGGAGCGCCTCCTTATAAAGACCTGGTTTTCGGGGGAGGACGCGTTCGATCCCGGGTATCCCGCCCTCTCGGTCGAGGCTGCCCGGTACCTGACAGAGAACGGCATCATCTGCGTCGGGATGGATGCCCCGTCGATCGAGGCGTACGACGGCGACGGCTCCGTGCACCGGCACCTCCTCGAGCGCGACGTTGTCGTTCTGGAGCTGCTTGATCTCACCGGTGTGCCGGAGGGGGAGTATACGATGATTGCACTGCCCCTGCGGCTCCGGGGGCTCGACGGGTCACCGGCACGGGTGGTGCTCTGCGAGAAACCGAAATCCGGAGGTATATCATGAGTGTCATACAGGATGCAGTCAAAGAACTCGAGCAGCGGCTGCAGGACAGCGGCTGCGAGAGCGGAATCGTCACCCTCGGAGTAAACTACGAGGCTGAGAAGTGCCAGTACCCAAAGGGCGTCTGCATGGAGGCTGAATTCGGCGGAAGCAGCGGGGAGTTCATCACGACCGATCCCCTCCGGGCGAAGACCCGGGTCTCGTTCATGTTCGACGCTCCCCTGACCGACCCGAAACAGCGGGGAGCGGCCTGCGCCATTACGAATGCCGTCTCGGCGTTTCTCTGCATGGCCCGCAAGCTCCATGCGTGCACGCCCGATAATTACCGGGAGTGTCGCGCTGATCTTGCCAGGGTAATTGCCGGGAAGACGATCTACTGCGTCGGCCCGAACTATGTGGTTGAGGAGACGATGAAAGAGTACCTGACCGACGACCCTGCTGCGGCCGATATCTTCCTGGTCACCGGCCAGGGGCTGGTCTCGGACGAAGGCCTCTCCGTCATCGATGCTTGGCAGGGGAAGAAGCGGATGTTCTTCCTCGGCCCTTCGACCGCCGGAGTCTCCGCTCTCCTGGATCTGGAACACTGGTGCCCGTACGGGCGATGAATACTTTTTTCTAGGAATACGGGGTGATACAGCTCTATGCTTTTTGGCTCTTCGGGGATACGGCGGCAGTTCGATCGCGCTCTGGTCGATCTGGCGCTCAGGGTCGGCGCTGCGGTTGCCGCAGGTGCACCCGGGATTCTGATCGGTACCGATACCCGCACGACGAGCGGGCTGCTGTCACGCAGCGTCGCCGCGGGGATGCTCTCGGCAGGAGCGCGGGTCTCCTTCTGTGGGATCGCCCCGACACCGACGGTCGCGTTCGGGACACGGGACGTCGATGCCGGGTGCATGATCACTGCCTCGCACAATCCCGAGCAGTATAACGGAGTAAAACTCTTCAACCCCGACGGCTCCTCGTTCACGCTGAAGCAGCAGGCCGAGATAGAGCGGCTGGTGACGGATATTGCCTGGAACAACTGGACGGCACAGGGCAGCGTCTTTCCGACGGATGCTGTCGGCCCTCACCGGAAGGCCATTCTTGACGCCGTGAGCCTTTCGGGCGAGATCTCCGTGGTGCTCGACTGCGGCAACGGGGCAGGCTCCGTCATCTCCCCCGGGCTCCTCGCCGATGCCGGCGCCGCCGTGACCTGCCTGAACTGCAACGTCTCCGGAAGGTTCGCCCGCCCCTCCGAACCGCTCGAGGCGAACCTCCCCTACCTCGGGGAGATGGTGCGCAGGAAAGGTGCGGACTGTGCCGTCGTCCACGACGGCGATGCCGACCGGATGATGGCCTTCGACGAGAAAGGCCGCTACATCGACGGTGACCGTCTCCTGATGCTCTTCGCCCGGTATCTCGGCAGCGATAAGGTGGTGACGACGGTCGACGCCTCAATGGCGATCGAGGAGGTCGCCGAGGTGCACCGGACGCCTGTCGGCGACAGTTTCGTCTCCGAAGAGCTCCTCGCCTGGGGTGATTTCGGCGGCGAACCCTCCGGCAGCTGGATATTCCCGGGCCATTCCTGCTGTCCTGACGGGATCTATGCGGGAGCGCTCTTCTGCGAGATCGCGTCGGAGTGGAACGTTGCCGAAGAGATCGACCGGATGCCGCGGTACACCATCCTTCGTGAATCGTTCTCCGTCGACGCCCCCCGCGACATCCTCACGGCGCTCGGCGCAAAGGAGCCTACCCATGGGATTCGAGTCGCTGACGAAGACGGCTGGTGCCTCGTCCGTGCGAGCGGAACCGAACCGAAAGTCCGGATTACGGCAGAGGGGAAAACCCCCGAAAAATCAAAAGAAATGATTGAAAAAGGACGAGCACTCCTACAGGGAGGAAAACATTCGTAACGGGAGTTGTCAAGGATGCAGTGTGTAGTACTCGCAGCGGGAGAAGGCAAACGGATGCGCCCCCTGACTGCCCGGCGGCCGAAGGTAATGCTGCCGATCGCCAACCGCCCGATGATGGAGCATCTGGTCACGGCGGCCCGAGATGCCGGGATCACCGAGTTCGTCTTCGTCGTCGGCTACTGCGAGCGGGAGATCCGGAAGCACTTTGGGGAGGGCGAGCAGTTCGGCGTGACGATAACCTACGTCACCCAGCGCTACCAGCTCGGCACCGCCGACGCGCTGCGGACGGCCGCGGGGTTGATCACAGACCGGTTCCTCCTCTTAAACGGGGATATGATCCTCCGCCGGGACGATATCGCGGCTATCTGCCGGATGCCCGCTCCCTGCGTGGGCGTCTCGGGGACCGACCACCCGCAGGACTACGGTGTGGTGACGGTGGAGGACGGGCGGATCACCGCCCTTGAGGAGAAGTCCGAGCGGCCGAAGAGCAACCTCATCAACGCCGGGGCATACCTCTTCGACCCGGAGATCTTCGATCTCTTAAAGGGCGTCAAGATCTCGGGGCGCGGCGAACTCGAGCTGACCGACGCCCTCGAAGCCTATATCCGCACCGGTTCCCTCCGGGCATACACCCTCGGCTACTGGCTCGACGTCGGGCAGCCATGGGATCTCCTCGACGCCAATGCGGCTCTCCTCGAGGGTATGCAGCACGAGCAGCGCGGCACCGTCGAGGCGGGCGTCACCATTCCCGAAACCGTCACCGTCGGGGAGGGAACGGTGATCCGGGCGGGCACCTACATCGAGGGGTCCTGCGTCATCGGCGAGAACTGCACGATCGGGCCGCACGCCTACATCCGGGGCGCAACCTCGATCGGCGATAACTGCCATATCGGCCACGCGACGGAACTCAAGAACACCATTGTGATGGCCGGGACGAAGATCCCGCATTTCAACTACATCGGAGACTCGGTGATCGGCAGCGGGTGCAACTTCGGTGCGGGCACCAAGGTCGCCAACCTGCGCCACGACCACGGCACCGTCAAAGTCTGCGGAAAGAGCACGGGGCGCCGGAAGTTCGGTGCCATCATCGGCGACGGTGTCCAGTTCGGGATCAACTGCTCAGTCAACGTGGGAAGTCTGATCGGCAGCAATGCGAGGATCGCCCCGCACGCATGGGTGGAAGGCTGCATCGAGGACGAGACGGTGATCCGATGAGTCCCATGCAGGCAGTCATTCTTGCAGCAGGAGAGGGAAACCGCCTCCGTCCTCTTACGCGGAGTAGACCAAAAGCGATGATACCGGTCGCCAACCGGCCGATCATCGAGTACGTCATACACAGCCTCCTTGAGAACGGTATCCGCGACATCGTCGTTGTGGTGGGATACCGGAAAGAGTACGTCATCCGCTACTTAAACCAGCTCGATGTACCGATCCAGGTCGTGGTGCAGGAGCGGCAGCTCGGCACCGCCGACGCCCTACGGAGCGCCGAATCCGAGATCGCCGGAGACTTCCTCCTCCTTCCCGGCGACAATTACATCAGCCCGACATCCATTGCGCGGATAAAGACCGAGAGGAACGCGATGCTCTATACCGAGCACCCGAGTCCCTCGAACTTCGGCGTCGTGGTGATCAAGAACGGTTTTGTTGAGAAGATACTCGAAAAGCCTGAGGACGCCCCGACGTTCACCGTCAGCACCGGAGTCTTTTCCTTCACCCCTGATATCTTCGGCTACCTCCGGAGCAACGAGATCCCCGACGCCATCGCAGGCATGCTGGCAGACGGCGAGAAGATCCGGGCGATACCTGCCGAAGACTGGCAGGACGCGATCTACTCCTGGGATCTCCTGAAGATGAACGCCCGGATGCTGCGGGACCTTGCACCCGCGACCAGCGGCACCGTCAGCACGACCGCGTCCCTCCGCGGCCGGGTCAGGATCGGGAAGGGCACGACGATCGGGGAGAACACCGTCATCCAGGGTCCGGTGGTCATCGGTGAGGACTGCGAGATCGGGCCGAACGCCGTCATCATGCCGCAGACCAGCATCGCCTCAAGGGTGAAGATCGAGCCGTTCACCTACCTGAAGGACTCGCTGATCATGGACGACGTCACCGTCGGATCGCACTCCCGGATCGTCAGTGCTGTCTTCGGCCAGGGGTGCATCCTTGGCGACCACACAACGACCTACCCCAAAGAGGCCTTCTTTGAGGTCGGCGGCGGGGTGACAAAGTCGGAGTTCGGTGCGGTGCTCGGTGACGGTGTCCGGGCGGCTCCCTTCACAACATTTAAGAACTGCGTCGCCGGTAACAACGTCTCTATTGAAGAGGGGCGCGTCGTTGTCGGTCTCATCGAGGACAACACCAGGGTGATCTGAGATGTGCGGAATTGTGGGGTATATCGGGCGGCGAGAAGCCACCCCGCTCCTGATCCAGGGGCTTAAAAGGCTGGAATACCGTGGCTACGACTCGTTCGGCATCGCCACGGTCGGCAGCGAGATCGACGTCTTCAAAAAGCAGGGTCGGATCTCGGAGAGCGAGGCGGGCACCGTTGTGCTGGGCGGTTCGGTCGGCATCGGCCACACCCGCTGGGCGACGCACGGCGAACCGAACGACAGCAACGCCCACCCGCATACCGACTGCACCGGGCGGCTTGCTCTCGTCCACAACGGTGTGATCGAGAACTACATCGAGCTCAAAAAGCAGCTCCTGGAGCGCGGGCACATCTTCCGCTCCGAGACCGATACCGAGGTGATCGTCCACCTCCTCGAAGAGAACTTCACCGGCGATCTGCTGGAGGCGGTCAAAAAGACCGTCCCGCTCCTGGAGGGCTCCTACGCGATCCTTGCGGTATCCGCTCACGACGACCGGATCGTCGCCGCCCGTGACTGCAGCCCCCTGGTGCTCGGTATCGGCGACGGCGAGCTCTTTGCGGCATCGGACATGACGCCCCTCCTCGAGCACACCGAACGGATCATCTTCCTGGAAGATGGGGACATCGCCGAGATATCTCCAGAGCGTGTGGAAATCTATCACGACGGCGCGAAGGTGGAGCGGTCGGTCGAGCTCGTCAACTGGGGCATCGAGGACGCCAAGAAGGGCGGGTTCGCCCACTACATGCTCAAGGAGATCTTCGAGCAGCCGCAGGCCTTCTACGAGACGATCCGCGCCGGTATCAGCGATGCAGTGCAGGAGATGATCCGGGACGCCGAGGAGATCACCCTGGTCGCCTGCGGCACCTCCTACCACACGGCGCTGATCTTCAAGTATCTGGCAGAGCCTCTCTGCCGGATCCCGGTCAGGGTCGAGCTCGGGTCCGAGTTCAAGTACTACCCGCCGCCCCTCCGCGGCCTCGTCATCGCGGTCACCCAGTCGGGCGAGACCGCCGATACCATCGCCGCCCTGAAGATGGCCAAAGCCCACAACTGCCCGACACTCGCCATCACCAACGTGCAGGGGAGCACCGTCACCCGCATCGCCGATACGACCCTGATGATGCGCGCCGGCCCCGAGATCAGTGTCGCCGCGACCAAGTCGTACATTGCGCAGCTGGCAGCGCTGATGGAGATCGTGAACGTCCGTTGCGACGGAAAGTACGACGATTTGCTCCAGCACGCTCACCTGGCTATCGGTGAGGTGCTCCTGCAGGAGATGCAGGGTGCGGTCGCCCTCTGCCGGGAGGCGGAGCACGTCTTCTTCGTCGGACGCGGCCCGTTCTACCCGGTTTCAATGGAGGGGGCGCTGAAGATGAAGGAGATCAGTTATGTCCACGCGGAGGGCTACGCTGCCGGCGAGCTGAAGCACGGTCCCTTCGCCCTGCTGACACCCGAGACGCCGGTGGTGGCGATCTGCCCGCCCGGGTCGACCTACGGGGTGATGATCTCCAACATCAAAGAGATGAAGGCGCGGCGGGCGCCGATCATCGCGCTCGGGAAGAAGGGCGATACGGAACTCGCGGAGATCGTGGACATCTTCATCCCGATCCCGGACTCCGATCCGATGGTGCAGGTGCTCACCACCTCGGTCGCCCTGCAGCTCCTCTCCTACCATACCGCCTGCGCCCTCGCCCGGGACGTCGACAAACCACGAAACCTTGCAAAGAGCGTGACTGTTGAATGATTGAATACGGCAGAAATACTCTCGGCCCGGGGCACCGGATATTCGACCCGGTGACGATCGGGTTCCCGTCCCGGGAGCGGGTGGGGACGGATGACTATTCCGGCGCGGTCATCGGCAGGAACGCGACCCTCCGCTCAGGAACCATCATCTACTGCGATGTGACGATCGGCGATGATTTCCAGACCGGGCATAACGTCCTCGTCCGGGAGAAGACAACGATCGGTGATAGGGTCGCCATCGGCACGGCGGCTATCATCGAGGGGAGCGCGATCATCGGCGACGACGTCCGGCTCCAGAGCATGGTCTACATCCCGACCGACACCCGGATAGGGAACGGTGTCTTCATCGGCCCGAACACCGTGCTCACGAACGACCGGTACCCCCCGAGCGGTAAGATCCCGCTGGAAGGGCCGGTGCTGGAGGACGGAGCGGTCATCGGGGCGAATGTTACCATCGTTCCGGGGGTCACCATCGGCGAAGGTGCGTTCGTGGCTGCCGGTGCCGTCGTGACGAAGGACGTCCCGCCGCGGACGCTCGCGGTCGGGACGCCGGCGCGCTTCCGACCTCTTCCCCCCGAAGTGGAGCGGCGCTGATGTACGTCCCCGTTGCAAAGCCCTTCGTCGGGGAGGAGGAGATTGCGGCCGTCGCCGAGGTGATGCGCTCCGGGATGCTGGCACAGGGGGATGTGGTTGCAGAGTTCGAGTCGCGGTTCGCCGGCTACTGCGGCGCCGCCCATGGTGTTGCCGTAAACTCCGGGACGGCAGCGCTCCACGCCGCTCTGCTGGCGGCAGGTGTCGGCCCCGGCGACTCGGTCATCGTCCCGTCGTTTTCGTTCATCGCCACGGCGACCTGCGTCTCGATGTGCGGGGCGACGCCGATCTTCGTGGACGTCGACGAGCAGGCCTTCACCATCGACCCGGCCGCCGTCCGCGAGGCGATACGCCCGGACACAAAGGCGGTCGTCGGCGTCCACCTCTACGGCCAGCCCTTCGACGTCGCCGCTCTTGCCCGGATCTGCGACGAGGCCGATCTCCTCCTTGTCGAGGATGCGGCACAGGCGCACGGCGCCGCGTACCGGGGCCGGCGGGTCGGCAGCCTCGGCGACCTCGCCTGTTTTTCGTTCTACCCCACGAAGAACATGACCACCGGGGAGGGAGGCATGGTCACGACCAACGACGCAGACCTCGCAGAAAAGGTGCGGCTCTTCATCAACCACGGGCAGAGCCGGAAGTACCTGCACACCGCCATCGGCTACAACTACCGGCTGACCAACATCGGCGCCGCCGTCGGCCTCGTCCAGCTCGACCGGCTCGAGGGGTTCAACGAGCGGCGGATCCTGAACGCGGCGCGCCTCTACCGCTGCGCCGAGGAGAGCGGGCTTATCCCGCCCTACTGCCGCGGCGACGTCCGGCACGTCTACCACCAGTACGTCGTCCGCGTCCCGGACGATCTGACCCTCGACCGTGACGCGGTGATGCAGCACCTGCACGATGCTGGCGTCGGAACCGCCGTGCATTACCCGGTTCCGATCCACTGCCAGCCCGTGTACACGGCGGAGGCAAAAGGCTGCCGGTGCCCCGTCTCCGAACGGCTCGCCGCCTCGGTGCTGAGCCTGCCGGTTCACCCGCAGGTGACGGACGACGACCTCGATCATATCTGCTCCGCCCTCAGATCCCTCTAGATAAGACATGAAGATCCTACTCGTCTCGACCCAGGACTACATCCACCACCCCATCCCCTCGCGGCATCACAACATCTTCGAGGAGCTCGCCACCCGCCACGAGGTGCACGTCCCGCACTTCCACGTCAGCCGGGGGAAGGAGCGGGCGACCCGGCTCGTCGTGCACGAAGCGACGAAGTACCCGGTCGAAAGCCCGCTTCTCCACTATACGCTGAACGCCCCCTGCCACTACCGCGTCATCCGGGATATCATCCGCGACAACGAGATCGATGTGGTCGTCGGCGCCCACGTCCTCGCCGGGACAGCCATGATCCGTGCCGCGAAGAAGTACGACGTCCCGGTCGTCTTCGACCTGAAGGACTGGTTCCCCGACTCCGCGGCCGCCTACTACAGAAATCCGGCGCTGCAGTGGGCTCTCAAGAGTGGCGTCCTCGCGATCACCCGCTACAACCTCGACCGGAGCGACCTCGTCACGACGGTCTCCCCCGGGCTCGTCGCGAAGCTCGCCCGGTACGGGTACGAGCCGACGTTGATCACGAACGGGGTCAACACCGACCTCTTCCGGCCGATGGATCGGTGCACGATGCGCCCGGAGCTCGGCATCGACGACGATGCCTTCGTCCTCGGGTTTGCCGGTGCGGTCGAGCGCTGGTATGCCCTCGACGAGGTGATCCGGGCGTTCCCGGATATCCTCGCGATCCGCTCCGATGCGGTGCTGCTGATCGTCGGCGGCTCGCTCTTCACGGACTACTCGGAAGAACTCAAACGGCTCGCGGCGGAGCTCGGCATCGCCGATCGCGTCGTCTTCACCGGGGCGGTCGAATACCGCGAAATGCCGCAGTATATCGCGCCGATGGATCTCTGCACGATCCCCCTCTCCCCCCCGCAGTGGATCGACATCGCTCTGCCGAACAAGTACTTCGAGTATTCGGCCTGCGGAAAACCGATCCTCTCGACCCCCATCCCGGATATGATCCGGATGGGGGGAGACCACCTCTTCATCTACAAAAACCGTGAGGAATTCGTCCCGAAAGTCCGCGAGGTGCTGGAGGGGCCCGGCCGCTACGATATCAGGATCGCCGAACACAGCTGGCGGAATAAAGCACGGGAGTTTGAGGAAATATTCGAGAGAATTACGAGATCTGCCTGAATCCCGCCCTCTTTTAGCCTTCCCTGGTATTGTATAAGCCAACCTTATTAATGGTTTACAGAGAAACAGAAACGTGACAGAAGGAGGGTCTGATGGCTCTAGCAGAACTGAATAAATACCGGACATATGTCATTATCGGATTGCTCATCATCCTTTCGGCGTTTGCCCTCTGGATACGGGCGCTCTCCGCGGACCAGATGATCACCGCGGCCGGCGTCGATCTCCTGGGCAACGATCCCTGGTACAACCTCCGCCAGGTCGAGCAGATGGTTGCAAACTTCCCGGAGTACGCCTGGTTCGATGCAATGACCTACTTCCCGTACGGGGAGACGATCTACTGGGGGCCGCTCTTCATCTCCATCATCTCGACGCTCTCTCTCCTGGCCGGTGCGGCGACGCGGCCCGAGATCATGGTCGTGGCGTCCTGGGTGCCGCCGCTGATGGCCGCCGCGATGGTGCCGGTCATGTACGGGATCGGTGCGAAGATGGCGGACTGGAAGACCGGCCTGCTCTCGGCCGGGTTCATCGCCGTCGTCTCAGGGGCATACCTCTACCGGTCGCTCTTCGGCTTCGTCGACCACCATATCGCTGAGGTGCTCTTCTCCACCCTCTTCGTCCTGGCCTATATCGTCGCTATCGGGGCGGTGCGGAGCAAAGACTTCGATATCCGGCATTTTGAAACCCTCAAGGCTCCCGCCGTTGCCGCAGTCCTCGCCGGTATCGCCTACCTGCTCGGGCTCTACACGATGCCGACGATGGTCCTCTTCGCCCTGATCGTCGCCATCTTCACCCTGGTGCAGTTCGTCTGGGACTACTACCGCGGCAGGACGAGCGAGTACCTGGTCTTTCTGAACCTGGTCGTCTTCGGCGTGGCGATCCTCGGGATGTTCGTCGTCGGGATCCAGCACGCGGGGCTGAGCCTCTCCCAGTACTCGATCATGCACGTCATCGCCTATCTCGCCGTGATCCTAGGGACGTTCCTCCTCTACGGTCTTGCAGCCTACCTGCAGGGCAAGCCGAAGTACCTCTACCCGGCATCCCTCGTCGGCATCGCCGTCCTTGCGTTTGCCGTCGTCGCCGTTGCCCTGCCCGATTTCTTCGCCATCATCATGGGAAGTATCGCCGGGTTCTTCGGCTCTGAAGCGATCACGACGACCGTGCAGGAGGCACGAGCCTGGAGCTTCACCGATGCCGTGACGACCTTCCACTGGGGGCTTCTGCTGCTGGCCGGCGGGTTTGTCACCCTCATCTATCGGAACTGGCGTGAAGAGCACCCTGCACAGATATTCGTCCTCATCTGGTCGGCGGTGATCCTCTACTCGACGATTGCGCACGTCAGGTACGAGTACTACCTCGCCGCCAACATCGCCCTGCTCGCGGCCATATTCATCGGGTTCGTCCTGGATGCCGGGTGGGGTGATATCCGCCGCCTCTTCGGCAATTTGGGCGAGCAGGTCGCCGAGAAGCCCGATGCCGCGGATGAAAATTCCCCCGAACCGGGCAAGAAGAAAAAGAAAGGGGCGGCAAAGCAGCAGAAGCCGAAGGCCGCAGCAAAGCATCAGCCCGACTTCCTGAAGGTCGGTATGGTTGCCGTGGTCGTCGTCGTCGGCCTCGTCTTTGCCGGACAGTCGCTGACGACCGACATGGCGCTCTCGTCGAGCGTGTACCTGACCGGTATGGACTCGCAGTGGCAGGAGTCCTTGGAGTGGTTCGGGGCGAATACGCCCGAGACCGGCGTTGACTACTACGCCATCTACGACCAGACCGCCTACACCTACCCGGACGAAGCCTACGGCGTGATGTCCTGGTGGGACTACGGCCACTGGATAACGTTCATCTCCAAGCGGATCCCGAACGCAAATCCGTTCCAGCGCGGTGTCATCGGACCCAACGGGGCGGGCGTCTACTTCACCACCACCTCCGAAGAGACGGCGAACGTCATTCTGGATACCCTGGGCACCCGCTACGTCATCACCGATATCCAGATGGATACCGGCAAGTTCCACGCCATGGCCACCTGGGCGAACGCGACGGTCGGCAACACGCCCTTCGAGCCGTACTTCCTTGTCCCGGCGGAGGCCGGTTCGACCTCCTACAACCAGGTCCCCCTGCGCACTCAGGACTACTACGAGACGACGGTCTCCCGCCTCCACAACTTCGACGGCTCCATGACCGATCCCTCGTCCGCCATCTACGTCGAGTACCGCGAAGGCGGAGTCTCCGGCTCGTCGCTTCCGGTGGTCACCCGTGCCGAGCGGATGGCGGCGTCCGACGCCCTGGCGGCGGCGGAGCAGTATAACCGGAACGCTGCCGCCGGCACCCGCGCCGGTGTCTTCAACGACTACAATGCGATCTATGCGCCGGTCGAGCGCGTCCCGGCCCTGCAGCACTACCGGCTCGTCCACGAGTCGCCGCAGAACGTCTTCTCCGGCGGCGCCAGCGTGCCGGATATCAAGTACGTGAAGATCTTCGAGTACGTTCCGGGTGCGAAGATCCGTGGCGAGGGCGTCATTGAGGTGCCGATCGTCACCAACACCGGCCGGACGTTTACGTACCGCCAGGAGAGTGCCAGCGGCGAGTTCGTCGTTCCGTACGCCACGACCGATGGTTCGGGCGAGGTTACGGCGACCGGACCCTACCAGATCGCGGGTACGGCGCTGATCTTCGACGTCACCGAAGACGATATTGCGCAGGGCAGGTATATCAACTGAAGTGCGATGAGGTGCTCGGTAGTCTCCGGGGATGTGTTTGCCCGACACGATATGGAGCGCCATGCGGAGTCGAGTACCCGTCTCCGGACGATCACCTCCTCTCTTCCCGGTGGTCTGCGGTGGCGCGATCCTGCCCGTGCATCCGTCGAGGACCTTGAACGCGTCCACCGGCCGCAGCACGTCCGGTGGATCCGCGAATTCGCCAGCGGAACCTGGTACCTGGACGCCAACACGTATATCACCGGCAATTCGTTCGAGGTCGCTTCATACGCCGCAGGCTCTTCCTGCCTGGCGGCGGAGCGGGCGCTCGACGCCGAGCACTCTTTTGCCCTGGTTCGCCCGCCCGGTCACCACGCCGAACCCGACCGGGCGATGGGGTTCTGCATCTTCAACAACGCCGCGGTCGCGGCCGCAAAGCTGCTCGCGTCCGTCGACCGCGTCGCGATCCTCGACTGGGACCTGCACCACGGCAATGGCACGCAGTCGATCTTTTACAACAGCGACCGCGTCCTCTACTGCTCGGTTCACGAGGCGGACAGTTTCCCGAAGACCGGCTGGATCGACGAGATCGGCACCGGCGCCGGCCGTGGGTATACCCTCAACGCCCCGCTCCGGCCCGGGTCACATCTCGCCGACTACCTTCTCGTCTTCCGGGAGGTCTTCATCCCGGCGATCACCCGGTTCAAGCCCGACCTGCTGATCGTCTCGGCCGGGCAGGACGCCCTCATCGACGACGGGCACGGTCGGATGCTGCTCGCTCCCATCGACTATCAGGTGCTGGCCGGGCTTCTCGCCGACTCTGTCGACACCGCCCTCGCGCTCGTTCTGGAGGGGGGCTACGGCCCTTCGCAGGGAGAGGCGGTCGCCGATATCATTCGTGCCCTGCAGGGGCACCGGATCGATCCTGCCGACTGCTGCACCGCTGAGGCGCAGCGCTCGACCGGGGAGATCGTCAGAATCCTGAAAAAAGTGCGATTTTATTAGGCAGGGCGGTCGGTGCGGCGCCGGTCTTTGTCCATATAGGAGACCTCGAAACCGGGGATGACGATCCGCACGACCGGTACCGCCGTCCTCGAGAGGTCGCAGACGCAGACGCGATCGGTATGCGCACCGACCTCTGCGAGTGTCCGGCGGATATCCTCGTCGAAGTACTGCGTGCTGATATCGGGGACGTCCGTGATCTCGATCGCGTCGGCGTCGGCGAACCACATCCGGTTGATCCGCTTGAGTCGATCGTAGCCTGCTCTTCGCAGGAACTCCTCCCGCTGCGGGTCGGAGCGGCCTCCCTGCAGGTAGCTCCCCCTGCTCTGCGCGACCTCGGTGATCGCCCGGAGCGCGGCGATCTCGGGGCAGGTGTGCGTCCCGGACCCGATCACGAGCATCCCCGGGTCGCGGGTGACGGTATCGTCCGCCGCTGCTGCGACGGTCGGGATACCGGTCTTCCCCTCGAGCAGCCAGAGGTGGATCGAAACACCGTTCTCCTCGAACCGGTCGATCACCTCGCGGGCCGGGCAGTCGTGCTCAATGGTAAGGCGCCGGCCGAGGGAGCGTTTCTCTTCGGCGAGGCTTAAGTCCGCCCGTTCGATCACCTCGAGGATGCCGTGCAGGATCGCCTCTTCCATGACGTTCCCGGAGGCAAGTCCGTTCGTGTCGCTCCGGAAGAGCGGCATCGCCATCCCAAGGCTGTCGTAGGGATGGAAGACGGCGTTGCTCGGGACAAAGACCTCTTCGTCGCTGAGGATGTCCCAGGAGGGTGTCCAGTGGATCTTCTCATCCTGCCCGATCCGGCGGGGAAGGAGGAGGTCTTCGGGGTCGACGGCCCGGTGGATTCCCAGCTCTTCGTACGTCGAATACTCCATCGGATCGCCGTGATACTCACTCGAGTAGCGTTCGAGCGCCTCCATCATGGCGGAGACCTCGGCGTGGATCGGCTCTTTTCCTTTCCCTGCGTGCACCCGGGCGGCTCCCGGGGCCGCTTTCGGGCGGACGGCGGAGAAGACCGGGATGCCGAGGCGGTCGAGGTGCGTGATATCGACGACCTCGGTGACACCGATCCGATCCATCAGGGGAGCGATGTCGGCGTGTGTCTCTTCCGGAGACTTATACCGGTGCGTACCGTCGAAATACTGCTTCTTAACCTGCCGGATCGTGCACTTCATCATACAAGATCAGTGCAGGCGATGATTTATACTTTGGCAGATGCTACCCTACATTCATGAACGCTGATGAGATTGCGGTCGGTATGCCGGTGCGCTACCCCAGGACAGGAACGTCGGGGACGGTCGTCGCGATCGAGGAGGTCGACGGTGAGGTCTATGCCGAACTCGACAGTACGCACCTCCTCTACCGGCTCGACCAGCTCGTCGGTCTCGGGCAGGCGGCGGGCACCGGCCAGAAGGAAGAGAAGGAACGGGATGTCGAGAGTTACCTCGAGAAGGAGAAGAAGTTTGCAGAGAACCTCAAAGATGCCTGGTTTGCCACCGACCAGAGCTGTGAGGGCGGCGGTTAATCCTCGATCGGGATCGTCGTCAGTTTGACCGATTCCACTCCTTTCTGCGCCATCAGTTTTTCTGCGATGTTCTTAAGTTCCGTCCCGTCGCCCCGTATCAGGATAACCTCGAGACATTTGTTATGCGTTACGTGTGAGTGGAGCGATGCCTGGATTATATTCGCATAGTCGTGCTGGATCTCGGTAAGTGTCTGCAGAAGTCCGCGATGATCGTGGTCGTAGACCATGGTGACGACCCCCTGCCGCTCGCCCTTGACGTCGGAGATCCATTGGTAGTGTGTGATATAACTCCGGATCGAGTCCCGTATCCCCTCAGAACGGGATGAATATCCTCGAAGTTTCAGAATATCATCGAATTTATCGAGCAGGTTCTTCGGGAGCGAGATCCCGATGCGTGAAAGTTCTGTCTCACTTGTCATACTCTCGTCAATGTTTCATTATAAGTACATGATGTTTAATATTTCTCTCGTTACCGGGTACTTTTTTCATACGAAGTATGCTTTGTTGACCGGCACCATCCCTGCCCGGACCTGGCGGAACCCTTCTTTGGCGCTGTCCGTTCCGCCATCTTCCGGAACCGCAGCCGTTGGCATTCTCCGGTGCCCGGAGGCGGTGATATATAAAAGCCCGGGCACCCGGGTGAAGAAGCGGCAGGAACCGTGGGAGTATGAACGGCTTGCTGCAGAGCCGATTCGTCGGGACGGCTCACTGCTGGTGATGTCATACAAAGGGCAGAAACGAACGTTTCGCGGGTGCTCCTGCACCCCCACTGATTATGTATAAGTAGTGTCACCATATATAGAGTAAGGAGGTTCGGGTAGTTTTGCGTGATGTATACGTTCCTGGTGTCAATATCGGGCTTGTCGGTCATGTCGATCATGGCAAGACCACGCTTGTCAGTTCGCTGACAGGGGTATGGACGGACAGGCATAGTGAAGAGATCAAACGGGGTATCTCCATCCGACTCGGGTACGCCGATACCACGTTCTACCGGTGCGCGGGGTGCGAAGGCTCCGATGCGTACACGAGCGGTCCTGAGTGTCCGGAGTGCGGTGCGAAGGCCGAGGCGTTCCGGACGGTCTCGTTCGTCGACGCCCCCGGCCACGAGACACTGATGGCGACGATGCTCTCCGGGTCGGCGCTGATGGACGGCGCGATGCTGGTCATCGCCGCCAACGAGGCCTGTCCGCAGCCGCAGACCAAAGAGCACCTGATGGCGCTCGAGCTGATCGGGATACAGAATATTGTCATCGTGCAGAACAAGATCGACGTGGTCACGCAGGCGGAAGCCCTGAAGCACTACCAGCAGATAAAAGATTTCGTCAGGGGCACCATTGCGGAGAATGCCCCCATCATACCGGTCTCGGCGCAGAAGGGGATCAATATCGGTGCACTGATCATGGCGCTCGACGAGACGATCCCGGAGCCGGAGCGGAATCCCGAGGACGAGCCGATCATGCTCGTCGCCCGATCCTTCGATATCAATAAGCCGGGCTGCAACTGGCGCGAGGTGAAGGGCGGCGTCGTCGGCGGTTCCCTGACGCGAGGGCTCTTCAAGGAAGGCGACGACATGGAGATCCGCCCCGGCCGTTCGGTGCAGGTCGAGAACCGGACGAAGTGGGAACCGATCACCACGAAGATCACCTCCATCAACGCGGGATCGAACAAGGTGATCGAGGCCACCCCCGGCGGGCTGCTCGGGATCGCGACGAAACTCGATCCGGCGCTGACAAAGAGCGATGCGCTTGCCGGTCAGGTGGCCGGGCACGTCGGCAAGCTTCCGCCGGTCTGGGACCGGATGAAGTTTGAGGTGACCCTGATGGACCGCGTCGTCGGTTCGGACAGCGAGCAGCTCATCGAGCCGCTGAAGCACAAAGAGCCCCTGATGCTCTCGGTCGGCACCGCCGTGACCGTCGGTGTCGTGGTGAACGCCAAGAAGAATGTGGTCGAGGTGCTGCTCAAGCGTCCGGTCTGCGCCGAGATCGGTGCACGGATCGCTATCAGCCGGCAGGTGGGCGGACGATGGCGGCTGATCGGGATGGGAGTCCTGACCGAGTGAAGGTGCTGCTCGACGCCAACGCGCTGATGATGCCCGCCCAGTTCGGCGTCGATATCTACGAAGAACTCAGCCTCCTCTTCGGTGACTATGAGGCAATAACCCTCGAAGATGTGGTTGGCGAGCTCGCGGGGCTCACCCGCGGCCGCGGCAGGGATGCGGCGGCTGCGCGTGTCGGTCTTGCGATGGCAGAGCGCTCCCGCGTCCTCCCGAGCGGGAGTCTGCGCCGCTCCGTCGACGAACGGGTCGCTGAGTTTGCAGAGCGCGAGGGCTGCGTCGTCGTCACCAACGACCGGCACCTGCGCAATGCCCTGCTTGACCGGGGCATTGATGTCGTATCGATGAGAAAACAGAAGAAGCTGGAATTGATCCGGGGATAAGATACAATGTATTACAAAATGACGCTCGAGGACAAGGTGCGGGTCCCCCCAAACCGCCTCGGTGAGGATCTTGAGAAGGTTATCCTTGACGTGCTGCAGGAGCAGCTCGAAGGGAGCATCACCAAGGAGATCGGCATCTACATCGCCGTAACGAAGGTGCTGAATATCGGCCAGGGAGAACTGATCCCGGGCGACGGGGCGATCTACTACGACGTCCGGTTCGAGGCGCTGGTGCTCCGCCTCGCCCTGCAGGAGGTCATCGAGGGGCAGGTCGTGGAGACGACCGGGTTCGGCGCGTTCGTCAGCCTCGGGCCTATCGACGCGATGCTGCACGTCAGCCAGATCTCCGACGATTATATCAGCTACGACGAGAAGAACGCCCGGCTGATCTGTCAGGAGTCGAAGCGCTACATCGCGGTCGGCGACGGCATCCGGGCGCGGGTCGTCGCGCTCTCCTTAAACGAGCGGGAGCCGCGGGAGAGTAAAATCGGCCTGACGATGCGCCAGTCCGGCCTCGGCACCGGGCGCTGGCTGGAAGAGGAGCTCGAGCGGGAGAAGGAACGAGGTGCGGCCCATGGTGGTGCGTAAAAAGCAGGTGCATGTCTGCCGTGAGTGTCACCGGGTCGTCGACGGCGAGGCCTGCGTGATCTGCGGCACGTCCAACCTGAGCGAAGACTGGGCCGGGTATCTGGTGATCATCGATCCCGAGCGTTCCGAGATCGCCAGGAAGATGAACATCACTATGGCCGGCCGGTACGCCCTGAAGGTCCGCTGATGCTCCGGCTCCCCGCCGAGCACAGGGACTGTTTCAAGCGGCCGTTCGGGACGCTGTACCCGGACATCCCTGCGCTTCTCCCCGTTCTCGAAGGCCGCCCGGTCTATGTCGTCGGGGACGTGGTCACCGAGAACATCCTGAAGGCAGGGATAACGCCCCAGATCGCGATCATCGACGGCTACACGATGCGCTCGCCGGTGAACCGCTCTCCGCTCCTCCGGAGCCGTCGGGCGACGGCATGGAACCCGGCCGGGACGATCACGCCCGAGCTGATAGCGGCGATCGAAGAGGCGGTGGCCGATCCCCCCCGCCTGATCATCGTCGACGGCGAGGAGGACCTCGCGGTGATCCCGCTGGTCATTGCGGCTCAGCCGGGAGCGGTCGTCCTCTACGGCCAGCCCTGCGAGGGGGTTATCCTGCGGATCGTCGATGCGGAGGCGAAAGAGAGAGCAGAATTTCTTTTCTCCCTCTTCGTCGAAGAGTAGCCCTCCGGGGCACTATGTTTTATATGAATCTGTCAACAATAATTGAGGGATATTGATGGACTTTGCATTTACCCGTGATGAGAGGAACAAACTGTTAAACCGGAGGGAGGTCGCGTTCACCCTCACCTTTGAGGGGGCGACCCCGTCCCGGCAGAACATCCAGAGCAAGATCGCTGCACTCCTGAACCAGAAGGAGGATCTTGTGGTGCTGGATTCTCTGAAGACCAGTTTCGGAAAGATGGAAGTGACCGGCGTCGCCCGTATCTACGACGACGAAGAGAGCAAACAGCGCACCGAGCGCGAGTACCTGGTCAAGCGCGGGAAGGCCGCGGAAGAGAGTGAGGCCTGAACATGGCGGTCAAGCGCAGCGGATGCTACAGCGTCGAGGGTGACCGCGCGGTCCTGCAGAAGCGGCATTGCCCCCGGTGCGGGCCCGGTGTCCTGATGGCTGAGCACGGCGATCGCAGTGCATGCGGCAAGTGCGGTTACACCGAGTTCAAGAAGTGAGCATGCCCGGGGCGCGCAGGCGCCCTACCGGGACCCGGGTGTGCCCGAATATTTTTCGACGGGTCATCTGACCAGAGCACCCGGATTCCGATACGTTTTCCCGCTATACGAG
Source organism: Methanoculleus frigidifontis (assembly GCF_030464345.1). Taxonomy (GTDB): domain Archaea; phylum Halobacteriota; class Methanomicrobia; order Methanomicrobiales; family Methanoculleaceae; genus Methanoculleus_A; species Methanoculleus_A frigidifontis. Next base: position 200,916 of record NZ_VCYH01000005.1, read on the forward strand.
GAGAAGTTACTGTTCTATGCCTGAATCGATACCGCCGTCCGGGCAGGTGCTGGGGCTCGAGGGCACCGCGTGGAACGTCAGCGCCGCTCTTTTCGACGACGACCTTGTGGCGCTCCATTCTGCACCCTACTCCCCCCCGACCGGAGGGATTCACCCGCGCGAGGCGGCGCAGCACCATGCGTCGGTGATGAAGGACGTCATCGCCCGGGTTCTGCCGGAAGCAGAACAGGTCCGCGCCGTTGCGTTTTCGCAGGGGCCTGGACTCGGGCCGTGCCTGCGCACCGTGGCGACGGCCGCCCGGGCGCTCGCCCTCGCGCTCGACGTCCCGCTCGTCGGGGTGAATCACTGCGTCGCGCATGTGGAGATCGGCAGGTGGGCGACCGGCTTTGCCGACCCGATCGTGCTCTACGCGAGCGGGGCGAACACCCAGGTCATCGGCTACCTGAACGGCAGGTACCGGATCTTCGGGGAGACGCTGGATATCGGGATCGGCAACGGCCTTGACAAGTTCGCCCGGAGCCACGATCTTCCGCACCCGGGCGGGCCCGTCGTCGAGCGGCTCGCCCGCGAAGGGAGCTACCTCGAACTGCCCTACACGGTCAAGGGGATGGACCTCGCCTTCTCGGGGCTGATCAGCGCCGCGCAGGAGAGCAGTTCCCCGCTCGAGGATGTCTGTCACGGCCTGCAGGAGACGGCGTTTGCGATGTGCGTCGAGGTGACGGAGCGCGCGCTCGCCCATGCCGGGAAGGACGAGGTGCTGCTGGTCGGCGGTGTCGGCGCGAACGCACGCCTCCAGGAGATGCTCCGGGAGATGTGCGAGGACCGCGGGGCGGCCTTCGCGGTGCCGGAGCGAACCTATCTTGGTGACAACGGGGCGATGATCGCCTACACCGGCAGGATCATGCTGGAAGCGGGGGTGACCCTCCCGCTAGCCGAGTCGCAGGTCCGTCCCGGGTACCGGGTTGACGAGGTGGAGGTCGCTTGGCGCTCCGATCTGGGCGAGGCCGTCCGGGGAGAGCCGCTCGAAGGCGGCCGGGCGCAGGGGGCAGAAGCGGTCGTCGAGGAGGCGGGCGAGTTCATCGTCAAGCGCCGGGTCGGCAAACGCTACCGGAACGAAGCCCTCGATCGCCGGCTGATCATCGAGCGGACGCGGGCGGAGAGCCGGCTCCTTGCGGCCGCCCGGCGGGCCGGGGTGGCGACCCCGGTTATCCGGGAGATCACCGCTGATACCATCCTGATGGAGCGAATCAAGGGTGACGTGCTGAAGTACGCGATGACGGAGGAGAACCTCGCGCGTGCAGGCGTCGCCGTCGGGAGGCTGCACGCCGCCGGGATCGTGCACGGCGATCTCACCACGAGCAACATGATCGTGCGGGATGGCCAGTGCGTGCTGATCGACTTCGGGCTGGCACACGTTTCGTCCGAGCTCGAGAGCCGCGGGGTCGATCTTCACGTCCTCTTCCAGACGCTGGAGAGCACCTCCGACTCCTTCGCGGCGCTCCGGGAGGCCTTCGTCGAGGGGTATGCCGAGGCCTTTCCGGGTGCAGAGGAGGCGCTCGCCCGGGAGCGCGAGGTGGAGATGCGGGGGAGGTACCTATGAGGAGCCTGACCGTCGTCACCGGAAACCCGGGCAAGGCGCGTGAGGTTGCCTCCTACTTTGCGGGCATCCTCGAGGTGGGGCACGTCGCCTGCGATCTGCCGGAGCTGCGTGACAACGACATCGGGACGATCGCCCGCGAGAAGGCCCGGTGCGCCTACGAGATGCTGAATGCGCCGCTGATCGTCGACGACACCGGGTTTTTTGTCGATGCCCTCGCCGGGTTTCCGGGGCCATACGCGGCCTATGTCCAGGATACCATCGGCAACGTGGGCATCCTCAAACTGATGGAGGGGGCGCGTGACCGGAGCGCCCACTTCGAGACGGCGATCGCCTACGCGGACGATGCCGGCATCCGGATCTTCCGCGGCATCCTTCCCGGGACGATCGCCTCATCGCCGCGGGGTGTGGAGGGGTTCGGCTACGACCCGATCTTTGAGCACGATGGCCGGACGCTCGCGGAGATCCCGCTCGCAGAGAAGAGCAGAATCTCCCACCGTGGCCGGGCGCTTGCGGCGCTGCGGGAGTGGCTGATCTGCCAGAACGATTAAGAGCAGAGAGCGCAAATAGTAGTGAACTGACAAGTGGGGTTTTACTCATGGCACGATTCGCTGAAGCAGAAGCACGATTACTCAACGTAAAGATATGCATGAAATGCAACGCACGGAACGCAATCCGCGCAACCCGCTGCCGCAAGTGCGGCTACGAGAATCTCCGGCCGAAGTCCAAGGAGCGGAAGGCCTAGAGCCCCTGCTCTTTTTGTGCATCGATACAGTAAATACCGGTATATCCGGGAAAAACTTTTTTCAAAGGGTTTTCAGGCGCTGTAGTAGGTGACCTTCTTGCCCTTCTCGCTGTACTCGCCCAGGTAGGTCTCGATGTTGCGCTTGTAGCCGATCCGGTCGGTAACGCCGAGTTCGCGGAGCCGTTCGCGCACCCGCATGACGTCCGCCTCGTCGCTCCAGTCGCGTGTGAAGACGTAGATGACCGTCCGGCCGTCGCGCGCGTCGGGGTTCTCCTTTGCCGTGCTGACCCGTGCCGAGATGCCGAGCCGTCCGGCGGAGGTCTCGTCCCGGACGCGCCGCCAGACTGCGTCGGCATCGGCCGGGTCGACGAAGATAAGCCATTTGCCGCCGAGTTCGTCGTCGAACTCCGCACTGTTGAAGTCCGGCGCGTCCTGGACGATCCAGTACATCTGGGTTGTCCGTGAGGGGGCGACCCCCTCGCCGGCCAGCAGCTGGCCGTAGATCGCTTCGGTCGAGCCGAACCGTGCCTCCAGCGCCTCGGCAAGCTGCGGGTACTCATCCCGGAACCCGGTGAAGATCTCCTGGAAATTTTCCCAAAAGTCCCGGTCCGACTCGACGAGTTCGAAGAGGTACGACCCGCGCCGGCAGAGTTCCCGGTTTACGACGATCTCGAATATTCCGTATGCGATCTCGGCAAGCGCCTCTGCATCAACTGTATCCGTGGTCATGGTCTTCGCCCTGCGTGGTGGATCGTATCCGTTATTTTCCGAGTTTTTCGGCGACGAGGGCTGCAGCCCGTTCGCCCGAGAGGAGCATTCCGCCGAAGATCGGCCCCATGCGGCTCTCGCCCGCGACGGCGTTGGCCGCCATGCCGGTCACGACGAGACCCGGGTAGATCTCGCGGGTGTGCCCGACGATGTTCGTCTCGGCCCGCTCCGCCCACATGAAACTCTCCCCCTTCACCGCGATCTCCGCACCCTTCGCTTCGACCATCCGGGCGACCACCGCGTCGTGCCCGGTGGCGTCGATCGTGCATGCGCAGGCGAGGGTGAGGGGGTCAACGTGCAGCCCGGCCATCTCGACCGGCGTCCAGTTGACGACGAGGCCGCTCACCCGGGCGTCGCTCTTGATCATGACGTCCTCGACGGTGGTGAGGTTGAAGAACTCGACGCCGGCGTCGCAGGCCGCGGCCGTCAGTTTCGCGACGGCCTCAACGGAGGAGGCGACGAAGTAGCCGGGGGCATACTCGCGGTGGGTGATACCGAACCGGTCGAGGAGCCGCCGTGCCTCCTCCTGGACGACGATCCGGGGGAACATCATCCCGCCGCCCCACATGCCGCCGCCGATGCTGAGCTTCTTCTCGATGAGAGCACATTTGACGCCCCGTTCACCGAGCAGCGCGGCGCAGGCAAGCCCGGAAGGCCCGCCGCCGACGATTGCGGCGTCCATCTCCAGGTAGTCGAGGAGTATCCTGGTCTGCTCCTCGACGATGGCTCTGCTGATCGTCACTTCATTGAGTTCCATCTGGGTTCACTCACCTACAGGTTAGTTGCTGTCTCCTAATAATGGCAGTGGCGCGGACAGTCCCGGAGCCCCTGAACGGGGGCGTCTGTAATTTGCATCCAAATCCGGCGACGGATGTATTAATATGCCTCCCGTGAAACAGTAGTCCATAATGAAATGGACGCGAGACTTTGGGTTGACGGCGCGGATGGCGTTGACGTCGTTTCTGCTGCTCATCGTCTACCTGATATTCCTGGGTATCCTCTCGGCGCTCGGGTTCGGTTTCGAATTCCTCCTGCTGATTGCAGCGGGAATGGCATTCTTCCAGTACTTCTTCTCGGACAAGCTGGTGCTCTGGAGTACGGGCACCCGGATCGTCGAGGAGGACGAGTACCCCGAGCTGCACCGGATGGTGCAACGTCTCGCGGCTGAGGCGGATCTTCCCATGCCGAGACTCGGCGTGATGTCTTCGCCGGTTCCGAACGCGTTTGCGACCGGCAGGAGCCCGAGCAACGCCGTCGTGGCGGTGACCGATTCGATCGTGCGGATACTGAACAAGGACGAGCTCGAGGCGGTCCTCGCCCACGAGCTCTCGCACGTGAAGAACCGCGACATGCTGACGCTGACGGTGGCGAGTTTCCTCTCGATGCTCGCCTTCCTGATCATGCGCAACTGGCTCTTCATCGGCCTCTTCGGCCGGCGGGACAACAACGGCGGAGCGTTGATCCTGGTCTTCATCGCCTCGATCCTGGTCTGGGTGGTGAGCACCCTGCTGATCCGTGCCCTCTCCCGCTACCGGGAGTTCGCCGCGGACCGGGGCAGCGCCTACATGACGAAGAACCCGCGGGCGCTGATATCGGCGCTGCAGAAGATCAGCGGCCGGATGGACTACATTCCGGCCGAGAAGAAGCAGGAGGTGGAGGGTGCGAATGCGTTCTTCATCATCCCCGCTCTCTCCGGGAACACCCTGATGGAGCTCTTCTCCACCCACCCGCCGCTCGAGAAGCGCGTCGCGGCGCTCGAGGCGCTGGAGGCGGAGGCCAGGGGATACTAACCCCCCGAAAACCCCTCCGGTCTCAACCTTTATTATCCGGTACCGACAAAATACATAGGCACTTCGTGCACACGCATCGATGGTCTAGTGGTATGACTTTGGCCTTCCAAGCCAATAGCCCGGGTTCAATTCCCGGTCGATGCATCAGGGCTCGTGGTCTAGCTGGTCATGACGTCGCCTTCACACGGCGAAGATCGGGCGTTCGAATCGCCCCGAGCCCATCTTTCGGGCTTATTTTGGCAAATTAAGACCATTTCTACCGTCGTTTTTGTTTGGAGTTCGGAGACTGCGTTATCTAGCAATTTACCCGCATTTAGGGCTTTATTCGTCAAAAATTCGTAAGTCTCCGGCGACACGGTTGTGTGTAACCGTTTTCTAAATCTCCGGATTCTCGCCTTTTTCGGTTTTTCTCCTTTATTCATTTCTCTTTTCTCCTGTCCGGACATGTCCGGACACATCCGGACACACATGAACATCTAAGACTCTGCTTAGACCACCTTAAAGAGAGGGTAACAACGTCGGGCGGGGGTCTGCTGAACTATCACCTAGGGTAGCTTATACTAACTGTAAAAGAATCCGGCGTTGGATTTATCCGATTTTAAACGTTTATTGGTCAATCCATCGATTCAACTTATTTCGCAATTTTACGAAACCGACCATAGCCATGCACCCACCAACCGTGCCAATGAGTATTCCTGACATAAAGGATTCAGGAGTTGCTGCACCGAACGATACTCCACCGAAAAACAATAAGATTCCAACAATTAGCAATATCCATGGTACTTTATCCATAGTTACCACTGTTGCTGTTGGATATATAAAAGCTATCAAAAGTATATATGCGGTTATAACTGCCGATGCAAAATTTTGAACAACCCTTCGAGTTCAGAGACTCCTTGACCCATCCATCTCTGTTGGATGCCACAACCGATTATCTGTCTCGAGCTGTAGCGGCATTCCCTGCCTACCCGGGAGTGGAGTTCTCTGCCGGCACCGCGGCCACTACTTCTTCGACGCACTCTTCCGGGATGCCGTACAGCGTGGAGGCTTCTTCCACGACCTGCCGGTGAGGGACGCCGCGCCGGAGCATCGATGAGACCGTCCGGCGGATCTCATATGCGATCTGCTCATCTTCGTAGACGCCGTTAACCCGGCCGTACTTCAGGAGGTACCGAGAGAGCTCTTCTGAGGAGTTGGCGTAGATCTGCTTTTCATAGCAGAATGAAACATCAGCCCATACGCGACGGCTGGGAGACACCTTGACAGGCAGCAACATTTAATCAATCCACCCTTCTTCGACTTTGACCCATTCCGGCTTGTTTTCCTGCTTTTCGAGAGCCTCGACATAGAGCGCCAGTACATGAACAACCATGTTGGACCGGTCTCTATGCTGGACCTCCGCGAGCTTGTCGATCTTCTCGAGCAAGTCCACCGGCATTCTCACGCATACTTGCTTTGTCTCCTGTGCCATGACTCCCCTCCTCTCATTTTTCGATCTGTCAACTGTTGTATGACAAAGGTATACCGGAAGGCATAAATCTATTGTAATTAACTGTTATTGTGTGCATTACAATGCATAACAAAGAACAGAACGAGTTAATAAACCTGGGTTTCCGCGTCCCTCGCTGGATGCTGAAAGCCATACGCGAGGTGCAAAACCGGAACCATATGGTTACCCGCACTGAAGCGGCGCGTCTTGTCCTGGTGAAAGGGCTTGAGACGCTTGGTATCGACCTTGAGAAGACCGAAGTAAAAGAGGCTGAAGCATGATTGTAACAGTCCACGATCTGAATGAGTTTGAGGACCGCGTTGAGTTTTCAAAGGATGTCTTCTTCACCTGGGAGACGAGGAACGAAGGGAGGCATCTCCCGAAGATAGCAGTCGATCAGAAGCTGTATGGTGTCGGCCGGGACGGTGTGTCCCTGGTTGTCTACAACCGTGTGACAATGGTAACCGTAGACAACGCAGGCGACGCGCCGAACCTCTATGACGGCATCCAGATAGCGGTGCGGAAGGAGATCAAGGACTTCGAGGCAGAAGCCGCACGGTTCGCAGCTGCGCATGGCTGCAAGGCCGTAGCGGGTGATCTGAAACCGTCACCCCTGAATGCACATCTCTCTTCTATGCTCGCTCAGAGGCTTGAAGCTATCGAAGAGCGGGTGGCGAAGGTCGAGCGGTGCGCGGCTTGTCAGTGTGCGGAGATCCGGACGCTCGAGAAGACGATCTCACCGATCATCACCGGGAGCTGATGGAGATGGCAAACTCATCTGAGACCATCCCTTATCTCTCGGACCTCGTAGCCTCGCAGAGGTTCCTCCGGGGCGACTGGTACGTGATCCCGCACGAAGGCCGGATCTACAATAGATTTCATGCGGAGGTGAAGGGCACCCTGACCGGCTCCGGCTACCTGATGATCGGGACCAAGTGGAATGGGATGGCCGTGGCGATCATGGCCCATCGTGCCGTGTGGATCGGCACTCACGGCGGGAAGATCCCGGAGGAGCAGGGGCAGCAGATCGACCACATCAACGGAGATAAGACGGACAACCGGATCGAGAATCTCCGGCTCGTCTCCCCGCGTGAGAACTGCCGGAACCCGAATGCACCGAGCGGGTTCTTCCGGCCGGGGGAGGATCATCCGCGGGCGAAGCTCACGAATGAGCAGGCGGAGGAGATCCGGCGGCGGTGGGCTGAGACCCGGGAACTTCCGAAGGGGCGCGGCCGGCTGACGCAACGCCGGTTAGCGCATGAGTACGGAGTACCACAGCAGCAGATCAGCCTGATTCTCCGGGGGAAGGCATACCCGGCTGCGAGGGGTGAGGCGTGATGGAGCAGCAGCAGACGCACTATCACTATCACCTCGATCCGGATTCCATCGAGATCGGGACGCCGGGGAAGGGCGGGTGCATCAAGGTATACGGAGACTGCCGGAACCCGGAGGACTTCCGGAGGAGGATTCAGGCCGCTCATGAGCTCCGGAAGTTCGCAAACGAGCTGATTAACGAGGTGGCGAGATGAGCCGGACGCTCCTCGGGCGGGTTGTACGCTTTCATGGTGATTTCCTCGCGGGGGTTGCGGAGGCCTTCGGAGACCGGCCATGGACTGCTGCAGACCTTCGCCGGCACGGGATATCCCTTCCGGCCGGAAGGGGTCTGCAGTATTTCCATAACTCGGACGCTATCGAGCGGGTTTCAAAGGACAATCGGCATGTATGCACCTGGAAGTTGTCGGAGAAGTACCTGCAGCGATGGAAGGGGGCGGCATGAGTGGCGCAAACCTTTGCAGATAAAAACACGGAGGTACGGAAGTTCGAGCTCGAGAAGCGGTTTAACACGATGGAGCTGCACCTGCAGCGGCAGCTTCAGCAGCGCGACCGGGAGATCGCAGAGCTGAAGATCCGGATGGCTGCGCTCGAGTCCGGGAGGTGCGGAGGATGTCCGACACTCGCACCCTGACAACCGGCCGGTGGTTGTGCTCGGGGTGCTTCCGGAAGGGCAAGATGACGGTGATACCGGAGGGTGTGAAGTCCTGCAGGCTATGCGGCAGTATGAGCTTCCGGCCGGAGTTCGATCCGGCTGCCCTTACAGAGAGTGAGGAGCGACGGAGACAATATTCCAAGGAGGATAGGTGAATGCGTTTCGTCGAAGAGTCGTTTGTCCTGGATGAGAAGGAGAGGGAGATGAGCCGCATCCTGAAGCTGGACGTTCAGAAGATCTGCCGGGGTGCCGTCCGAGAGGCGATTATCGAGAGGATTGCTGAGTTAGTAGCGAACGAGAGGAAGCGGAGGAGGGCTTAAATGCGTCTCATACCTCCTTTCATTTCCGCTGGAACTAATTTTCCCGCTACTACTACTACTACTACCACTGTACTAAGTACTGTACTAATAATAATAGCACAGTACTACACACAGCGGTTTTCTTCCCTCCTATCCCCCTTTCCGGGCATCCAGAGGCAGAGAAGGGGGTGGAGAGCATAGCCCGAGTTTCAACCTCCGTTAGCCTGTTGCCGGAATTAAAACCGGCCGTTGATGCCTTCGTGAAAGGCGGGGGGAACTTCTCCGGGCTGGTGAACAGTCTCCTGAAGGTGTACTTCTCGAAGGGTCGTGATCCGGTAGCGGTCGATGTTGTTGTATCAGATGTACAGAACCAGCTCTCTACCCTGCAGCAGGGGATGCAGCAGTTACAGTCCAAGATTGATTCCCTTAACGCTCTCAAGGCGCAGGCGGCGCATGAAGAGAAGAAGAAACTTGCAGGCCTGGAAACGCTCATCCGGGAGATGTTCGATGACAGGGGCGAGTATGAGAACATCCGGTACTGGATACGAGAGCTCGGGGGGCGGGATGCTTTCTCACGGGGGATGCGGAACCGGTGCACCCTGGTAGCGACGAAGGCCGGCGTTTCTGAACAGGTTGCAAAAACGGCGATTATCAATGAACTTCCTGAATTGGAGGAGTATCTATGACTAGTGATACCTGGGAGTGTCCTCGGGGGCACACATTTGTACGGACGGTCGGCTATTCGTGCTGCTTCCATGAAGACCGGTCGGAGCTGACTCCCCGGATCGGAGAGGAGCAGTGCCGGCACTGTGGCGATGAGGTGCAGGAAGGGTGCCTGCTCACCGTCCTAGCGTATTTCGGGGAGATCGAGGTATGATGTCTCTCACTGAGCTTGCGGAGCGGCTGGCAAAGGACGCGGAGCGGGCGAAGGCGCAGATTGAGAAAGACCGGCAGTACTACCGGGAGAACCGGGAGAGGTGGAAGACGGTCTACAATCCCCGGAAGCAGGCGAAGAGGAGGGAAGACGCATGACCGCTGAGATCGCCGTTGTCGGTGAGTATTCCGCGAAGCAGCGGGAGATCATGCTTGAGACGGTGGCGAAGGGCTGCAAACCGGAGCAGTTCATGCTGATGCTTGAGCTGGCGAAGAAGTACAAGTTGGACCCGTTCGCCCGGCAGATATGGGCTACCCCGATGGGTATCATCGTCGGGCGGGATGGGTTTCTCACCCTGGCGCACAACTCCGGGAATTTCGACGGGATGGAAACCGCATTCGAGGAGCGAGACGGAAAACTGTTCTCCGCGACATGCACGGTTTACCATAAGAAGATGAGTCACCCGATCCGGGTCACCGTCCGGTTCGATGAGTTCTACAAACCGACGCCGCCCGGGAAACAGCCGGGAGCCTGGGATAAAATGCCGTACGTCATGCTGCAGAAGTGCGCCGAGTCTCACGCGCTCAGACGGGCGTTCTGCATCTCCGGGCTGTACGACGAAGCGGAGATGCCGGCGGAATACTCCTCGGCAGAGTTCGCGACGACGGCCACCGTTGACGGTGAGCCGGCCACGGTGGAGAGGATGCCGGCAGAGGGGAAGTGCTCAAGGTGCGGGAAGCACGACCCGCTCCTTCCTCCGCTCCTCGACAAGTACCGGGGGGCTTTCGACCGGGACGGGCTGACACTCCCGGCTGGTATCTGCGAGGAGTGCGCCACGGAGGTATGGAAGCAGCAGAGGAGAGGGGGATGAGCGGCCGCTTTCTGAGAGTATTTATGAGGTTTCTGATGTTCTCGCTTGGTCGAGATACCATTTTATTTGTAGTACGCTATGCAACTTCATGAGAACGGGGGGGTCCTTTGTGAAAGGCGAAAAAAATTCTATTGTCATCTACTATAACCATCAGACCGGTATGATCTATTATTACGATAGCAATAACGAGGGAAAAACTCTCGATAGTCTGATTCGGTCAATCGTTCAACAAAGTGGGCATAGTGGTACCTATTCGATACGTATTGAGGAAAGTGCGTAATCCCTAACTGCTGAAATTGTGAGATGGAGCTATAGTGAAGACCGAATCTGAGAATAGAGGAGGATGGGAGGGGTATAAAAAGATAAGGTTAATATGGGGGAGGCTCTCTGTCTTTTGTGTTATAGAATTGTGTACTTCTTTTTGGGGAGAGAGTGATGGCGCTTGGAATAGAAGAGAGATTATCAGACCACTTGAGTCAATTTGAGACACTTCCTTTCCTTTTCGTTGGCTCGGGTCTTTCGAAGAGATATATAGGATCAGAATCTTGGGAACTTTTACTCACAAAATTTTCTGATAGGTTACAGAAGCAATTCAGTTACTATCGTTCCTCTGCCAAAGGCGATCTAGCTGTTGCAGGGAAGCTGTTAGCAAAAGACTATCACGAGTACTGGTTTCACAATTCTGATGAACACAAGATTAAGTCTTATGAGCCAGAGTTAACAGAGGAAAGTTCACCCTTGAAAATAGACATATCTGAATACCTATTGGAGAGGTCTAATGAAATTAAACAAGATGAGACTTTATTGAAAGAATTAGACCTGTTGAAAAGAGCAAATGTCGATGGAATCATCACAACAAACTGGGATATTTTACTTGAAGAGCTGTTTCAAGATTATGTGACATTTATTGGGCAGGATGAGTTACTCAATTCAACGCCACAAATGATTGGGGAGATTTACAACATTCACGGATCGTGCAGATCTCCAAATAGTATTGTTTTAACTTCAGATGATTATGATAAGTTTTCCAAGAAAAATCCCTACTTAATTGCCAAACTGTTGACCATTTTCATCGAGCACCCTGTCATCTTTATGGGCTATTCGCTTCAGGATGATAATATTCGAAATATTTTGAATGATGTTATCGCATGTTTAAGCGAAGAGAATATAAAACGAATGGAGAAACAGTTAATTTTCGTGGAATGGGATGAGGAAAATAAAGGGGATGCGATTTACAACGATTATTCTACTTATGGTGGAAACACAATACCAATAACAGTGTTTAGGACCGATGATTTTTCTGCTATCTTTAGAGCATTATGTTCAATAGAACGAAAGATACCAACGAAAATATTGAGAGTATTTAAAGAACAGTTGTATGAAATTGTTAAAACCAATGATCCAACGGATAAAATAAACGTATGTATTGATATCAATAATGAAGAGGACTTAAGGGATATCCGCTTTGTTGTGGGTTTTGGAGAATGCACTAATGTAAGTGGAGAAGGTACTAATGTAAGTGGAGAAGGTACCAATGTAAGTAAGGTTGGGTATCTTTCAATTAAGGTAAAACATCTTATTCGAGACCTAATTTTTGATGATCTCAAATGTGACCCAAAGGAAATAATTCAATCTACTTGGCCGAATCTGGCGAAAAGTTCAGGCAAATACATACCTCTGTTTAAATACCTACGAGAGGGCGGTTTCATTACTGATGATGGAATACTTGACGGGGATCTACCTCCCAAAGTGATAAGTACTGCTCTCAAGATTGCCTCAGATGAAAAATACTTCGACATTCGGGGATATGATCAAAAAAGGAAAGATATACGAGAAGCCCATTTAAGTCTCCCAGAACTCTTTGAACTATATGATACAGGCGTCATATTGTACTATATTTTCCTAATGAACCCGGAAGATATAAGGACTCATGACTTATACGACTACCTGCATAACTACTACGAGTATTATGAATTAGAAGAAGTGGGTCCACGTCGCTCATTTTTTAGGAAGCTAGCATGTCTGTATGATTGGTTAGAATACGGGAATTTTGAAAAAATAACCGTTGCCGAATAGAAATATACCCATTTTCCCTTCCCTCCCTGTATTATGGCTTTCCGGGGAGATCCCCATAATATGTGAATCTAGCGATGGGAATTCTCCTCACTTATCCTTTGACACCCTCTCTTTTTCTCCTCATGACTGACCCGGAGAAGATCGCCGTCGGCACTATCGGAATCATTGAAAGGTCTAACCCCTAATTACTACCCTCTTTTCTCCTTTTTCTCCTCACTTCTCCTCATGGAGAATCCGGAGAAGTACGCGGTCTGCCTCGCCTGCGGGAACGAATGGGAGGTCAGAGACCCCGGTGTAAAGAAGAAACGGAAGTGCCCGATCTGCGGCAAATACCGTGTAAAACTCAAATCCGATATTGCAGACGATATCGAAACCCCGCCCGAACATCCCGGAGCGGAGGCCGCTCCCGGCGAGAATACCCGATCTCCCCCGGGAGAAGGGGAGAATACTCCGGAGAAGACCGGAGAAAAAGAGGAGAAAGCCGGAGAAGAGAAGGGCGGCGGCTGGCTTGTCCTGGCTGCGCTCATCGTCCTGGCAGTCATGGCCTGCTCGTTTCTCTGGTCTGCTCTTCGTCCGGAACAGCATAACGCTCGCACTCCTCAGAGACGCTACCAGAGACCGGTAGGAGGCTGGTAAGGTGTTCGGCGGCATCAACGCGGCTATGAAACTCGCAGACATGGCCGATAAGATCATCAACGATGCAGGCCTCCGGGAGAAGTTCAACCGGGAGGGGAAGATCGGCGGCCGGCTGCAGATCGAAGAGTACGATATCCTCTTCGAGGTCCGGAGGCGCGAGCATGTCTGAAGATGCCCCTTCGGAGGAACTGAACCGGAAAGACATCACGGCCGATATCATCCTCTCGGATGCCGATATCGGCGGGGAAGACCGGCCGGCCGGAGAGCCTGCAGCGGCCGACCGGGGCGATCATCCGGTGGTCACCATCCTGGATATGGCCGTGAACACCGGGTCCGACTACTGCCGGTCGGAAGGGCTGCCGGCACCGAACACGGCGGTTTATCAGAACTTCTCCCGGCCGTTCATGAATCAGGCCATGTGGCATTACCTCCCGGACGGGAACATCCCGGACGATCCCCGGATCGCCCTGGCTGTCGGTGTCGGCGGGCTTGTCCTGGCATTTGCTCCTACTCTCATGGAGCTGCAGCGGCGGAGAAGTGAGGAGAACGAGGGAGAAGAGCGGGAGGAGAGCGAGGAGAAACCGGAGAAGAGAATTAAGAACCCGGTCACCGGCTCGGAATATCAGGTGAAGGAATGGCCGGTACAGAGGAGGGAGAAGCGGGGGGAGTACATCCCCGCTCAGGATATCGACACCCCGAAGCAAGGGGCAGAGGCTCCCGTATGGGCGGGGAGGCTGCAGGCCGGGAGGATTCCGGGGCTATGACCGACGAAGGGCCGGACATATCGGCAAACGTCCACCGGCTGATCGCCGCTCCCACCGGTGCCGGCAAATCTCACTTCGTCGGCTACCTCTGCGAGAAGCTCTACGAGCAGAAGCGCCCGTTTATCATCCTGGATACGAAGACACAGAACCATATCGGGCTGATCGGTCTCAAGGGTGTCAAGCGGCTGCAGATCCGGCCGGGAGTGGAGTACGACTTTAAGCGGCTGGTGGAGTTTGATCACCTTCTCTGCGTCCCGACGATCCGCACCCGTACGGAAGACCTGATCGAGCAGTACTCGCAGCTCATCGATGCGGTGTATACGGCTGGGAAGAGCACGGTGCTCCTGGTCGAGGAGGCGCACAACTACAACAAAAACTCGTATGCACCCTCACCCATTCTCGAGCTCGTCGCCCGGGAAGGCCGCGGCCGGGGGATCTCCCTATGGTTCGTGACACAGCGTATTCAGGACTTCCCGAAGCTCCTGTGGTCGCAGTGCTACTACACCTACCTCATGAAGTTCCTCATCCCGCAGGATATCCGGTACGTCGAGCAACTGATACCGGACTTCACCCGGATTAACCGGGAGCTGAACCGGTATGATGTCCTCGAGTTCGACCATTCGACCGCGGAGTACCGGATTCTGCCGAAAGAGACGGTACAGCGGAAGACCAAGCATTACGGGTGAACGATGGCGGCGACAAAGGCACAGAAGACACCAAAGGGACGGAAGAACTACGGCCGGAACAAGGGCCGGGGCGATGCCGGAGAAACGGCGGTGATGCGGATGTTACGGGTCGAGGGGTATACCGTCTCGACCGCTCCGGAGCACCCGCACGGCTGGGCGGATATCACTGCGACGAAGGGGCGGGAGACCCGCCGGATACAGGTGAAGAATATTACTTCCCGGCGGTTCCTCACGGCTGCAGCGGCACTCCGGAGAATCCGGGGGAGACCCTACAACATCCGGCGAATACCTCCGGGCGGTGAGGTCTGGGTGTTCGACGCTGACGGCCGGCGGTATGTCTTCCGGTCCGGGGGGCGGTGACTGTGGCCGGGAGAAACCCGAAAGGCTGGTGGCGGGTTGCGGTATCAAACCGGGTGCTGCAGCGGTTGGATAACCTTCGAGAAGAACTCAATGAGAGCGAAGGAAAACAGCTCTCATACAGCGCTACCATCGAGATTCTTATACAGAAGTATCGTTCCAAAAGTAAAGATTAAGCTAACTCTTCGATCTCTTTTATCTCCCGAGTTGTAAAAATACGTAAGTATAAATATGGTGGAATAGAAGGGGTTTCTATGGACGTCCTGTTTGATGTGTGTAATAAATGCTCATCACTGGGAGAGTTTAGGAAGTTTGCTGTACTCCAAAAAAATTTGCATGTTGACGGCAGTGTAGAATTATTGCTTAAATGTGAAGAATGCGGAAATGAGACTGCTAGATGCTTTCCTGTAAAGTAGTTTGGATCATCCGTATTACACTACTGCAAGTTGACATAAGTATCCCGTTATAATCTGCGATATAGAGCAGAGCATACCCCATTCCGGGGTTGTTACTACCTCTTTTTGACCGCTCGCACCGGAATAACCGGCATGGACACTACAATCGCTGTTGGAGTGGTTGCCGGGCTTATCGCCTTCGCTACTCCCTGGGTTGCGTGGGCGTACGTCGTCCATGTCCGTGCTTCGACCGCCGTCTTCGGTGAGGAGAAGAAGTAAAACGAGGTGCAAAAAGCATGATTGACATTGAAACGGGAGTAAAGGCGGCCGGCGACAAGTTCATGGAGTACGGTCTGCCGCTCATCATCGGTGTGTTCGTTGTGACCATCGTCATGTCGTTCCTGAAGAAGTGAGGAGGAATACACCGTGTACAGTAAGATTCGGACGCTCAGCGATACTCTTTCGCTGAACAAAACGAGCATCAACCTTCCGAAAGATGCCGTCCTGGACGCTATCATCATGAAGGTCTCGCTCACCATCGCCAACGCGAGCGGGGGAGCGTACTCCGCTACCGGGCTGGACGTTCTCGCCGCCCTGCAGGAGGTCCGGGTGATCTCGGACGGTTCGACCGTTCACTATGCGCTGAACGGGAAGGATATCGCTATCCTCAACGCCTTCGACGGGCTCTTCGGCAGTGCTCCGGTCGCCAAGGATACCGTGAGCATCGATGACAGTGCATCCGCGACGAAGACGTACATCCTGGTCCTGAACGAGGGCGATATCCTGGCCGTCACGAAGGACTCTCTCGAGCTCAAAGCGGTCTTCAACACGACCCTGGCAACCGGCGTCACCGTTTCCGCGGCCACCATCACCGTGAGCGTCTCGGAGAACGTCTACACGCCGGAAGAGTTCGTGGTGAAGTACGGTGCCGGCCTCGAGGCTGCTGCAGAGCCGAAGGTCTACGCTCTCTCTACCGGGATCACGGCCAATACCGAGCTGACCGGTATCATCGACCTCCCGACCGGCACCCTGCACCGGCGCGGGGTGATGACCTTCACGGACGCTTCCGGGGTGTACGGCAATGCCGATCCTGGCAACGTCGGACTCATCGTCACCTCTCCGGATCGGCGGGAGCTGCTGAACGTCGATTACCCGACGCTCCGCGGCATCCTCGGATACAAGCACGTTGTCGAGGGTGCTCCTCCGGTCGGCTGTGCGATCTTCAACTATGCGATGGAGGTTGCGAGCGACGGCTACGGGCTCCGCGGCTGGCGGTGGACGAAGGGCGACTACCAGCTTGCCGTGAAGACGGCCAACGCCGGAACGCTCCGGTACATCTCCTGTGAGCATGTCGTGAACGCCCGGGCGTTCGAGGCGGCAGAGCGGGCGCTGATCGAGGGAACGCCCGGCTTCTGAGGCTTGAGGGGTTGATATGGGATGGGACTCTTCGGCATTAACCTACCCTCCATATCTCTACCGAAAATAGCCCTCCCGAGCATCTCCCTTCCCTCTCTTCCGAAGATAACGCTCCCTTCACTTCCGAAGGTCACGCTTCCGAAGATCTCCCTTCCTGTGGTATCGCTCCCGAAGGTCTCTCTTCCGTCGCTGCCGGCGATCTCCCTCCCTGCAGGGATGCAGGCCGGGACGAAGGCGGCGCAGAAGTTCATGGAGGAGCAGGCGCAGCGGGCGCGATGGGCGGCCGAAGCTGCAGCGGAGGCGGCGGCCGGTGCCGGCCGGACGGTCTCGAGCATCCCGAAGGTATCGCTCCCGGTGGTGAGCATCCCGAAAGTGGAGCTGCCGAAGGTCTCTCTCCCGACTGTCAGCATTCCGAAGGTGACTATTCCCACCGTAGCTTTGCCAAAGGTCGAGCTGCCGAAGCTTCCGGATTTGCCGAAGGCTGCGTTTGCTCTTCCTGCTGCAGTTGCCGGCGCGGGTGCGTCCACTCTCGGCTGGGTGACGAGCGGAAACGCTCCGGAGTTCCCGGACCTCTCGCAGGTTCCCGGGCTGTCTGCAATCGCCGGCCTGGGTGCGTCTTCGGTCGGTGCGGTGCAGCAGGGAACAGTCCCGAAGCTCCCGGATCTCAGCGGGGTGAAACTTCCTCCGCTCCCGAAGATCGATCTCCGGCAGAGCAACGGGACGGCACAGAGCGTTTCGGGTCTTGCTGACACGGTGATCGATGCCCGGGACAAGAACTACGAGGACGGGATCACCCGGGTCATTGCGGGAGAGAACAACGCGGAGAAGGTCTTCGGTGCTGCTCAGTTCGGCAGCACGGCGGCGGTCGATGTGCTCCTTCCTCTGGATCTCGTGAACGTCACCAACAAGATGGCGACGGGCCGGGGAGGAGAGCTGACCGGGGATGATTACCTGTGGGCGGCGGTGGATGCCGGCACAATTGCGCTCGGCGTCGTTACCGGCGGTATCGGGTATGGTGTCGGGAGAGCGGCGATTAAAGGAGGAAAACTAGGGCTGAAAGCGACAAAAGGAGGTACAGAATTGTTTAAATTAAGTTCGATTGCGAGTGCGGCGAAGACCGCTGCATCCGCAAAGGCAGCAGCTGCAGCGAGAGCCGCGGCTGCAGCACGGCAGGCCGCCGCTATCAAGGCCTCTCAGGTAGCGGCCGCGGCAAGGGCTGCGGCATCTGCCAAAGCTGCTGCAGCGGCGAAGGCCTCTGCTCAGGCGAAGACGGCCGCGGAGATGAGGGCGGCTGCAAAAGCGGCTTCGGAAGCAAAGGCTGCTCAGGCTGCGGCCGAAGCAAAAGCCCTTGACGCGGCGAGGTATGCAAAAGATGCGAAGCTCGCATCTGAAGCAAAGATCGGCTCGGAAATGAAAGGAGCGCAGACCCTTGAGGTCAAGATGCCGAATGTCCCGAAGTCCGGGAGCCTGGGAAAGAGTGCGCTCTATGCGGTGGCCGGTGCC
Source organism: Methanoculleus frigidifontis (assembly GCF_030464345.1). Taxonomy (GTDB): domain Archaea; phylum Halobacteriota; class Methanomicrobia; order Methanomicrobiales; family Methanoculleaceae; genus Methanoculleus_A; species Methanoculleus_A frigidifontis. Next base: position 219,169 of record NZ_VCYH01000005.1, read on the forward strand.
GGCGTCGGTTACATGGGCCTGCAGGCGCTCGGTGCGCTCGAGTCTCCGGCCGTAGGCGGCGGGGGAGAAGTCCCCTATACCGATCCGTACAGTGCATATGACCCCTTCGCGGGACTCGGAGGCACTCTGCCGTACTCCGGCGGCTCATCGGAGTACCCGGGCGGTCCGTGGTATGACGGCGGGGACTATCCGTACACCGATCCGTCCGGTCTCCCCTCGGAGTATCTGCCAGATGGCTATGTCCCTCCGGAGTATCCGGGCGGGGAGTACTTCGCTCCGGCTGAGTACTTCGCGCAGGATGTCGGCGGCTTCCTGGAAGGGCTGCCGGTCGTCGGTGATCTCTTCGCAGCGGCAAACGAGCGGGGGCTTGCGCTGCCGCTCCTGCTCGGGTGCTGTCTTGTCGTCGGTGGCGGTGGCTACTATGTCGCCACCCGGACGCAGGCGGGGAAGTCGGCAGTCCGGACGGTCAAGGGGGTTGTGGGTGCATGAGCCTCTACAACCCTCTTCTCCGGGTTGCACAGATGGCGAAGACCGGAGAGGTAAGCGGGACGCTGAAGGCAACTTCCGAGACGTTCCAGAAAGCCGGTGCTGCCGGCGTCGATGCGGTCCGGCGTGTCGGTGACGCTCCCGGGGTGCAGACGGCTATCGGCCGGTTCGGGAAGTACTTCGGTATCCCGGCCGGCGTCGGTGCGGGTGTCGGTCTCGGAGCGTATGCGGCCGGGACCGGGATTAAGGAAGGTCTCGGGTTCTCGGATGCCACGGATGCGGTGAAGAAGAGCTCCGGTGTTGTGCTCTTCCTGGTGCTGCTGATCGCCGGGGTCTTCGTGCTCGGGAAGCTGCTTGCGATGAAAAAGGGGTGAGGATGTGACGTATGAGACAGTAGCGCTCTTAGTGGCCATCGGCGGCCAGTACCTGATCCTCTTCTCCCTGTACCAGAAGATCACAACCGTGCTCTTCGAGACCCGGATGTGTCCGATGCACCAGAAGATCGGAAAGACCCTGCAGGAGGAATGAGCGGTGAGCTGTCCTACCTGTGCGGATCTCCTGGGTGCCGGCGACGAGACGAAGAGCGGGGATGCCCTCGGAGGCCTTCGGCAGTACCTCCCGTACGCCGTGGTTGCCGTCGTGGTCCTTGCTGGCCTGTACCTGTTCCTCCGGAGGCGGTGAGGTATGGAACTATCCTGCCTCGCTAAGATGCTCTGCGGGGAGATGCTCGAGGTGAAGAAAGGGCTGCTGCGGCTGATCGAGTCGGCAAGCGACGGCGTGAAGATCCTCGGGCTGATCTACAAGTCGCAGTTTACGCAGGAGATCAAGGCCGATCAGTACCTGCAGCAGTGGGACAACTTCATGATCGGGAAGCTCAAGCCGATCCTGAAGAACAACCTCTCGCTCGACGGGGCGACGACGGCCCGTATCCACATCTGCCTGGGAACTGCTGCGAAGCTCGTCTACTTCATCAACGGGCAGGCCGCGTACCTCAACTCGGCTCAGGACCTCAGCGCGGAGTGCGGGTATGTCTTCGATGTTCCGATGAACCCGGGCGATACGCTGAATTATGCGCTCTCGTTCGATGACTCGGAGTATACGGAGATCACGGTAAAGTTCGTGCGGCTGCAGGAGGTGCGGTGAGTGCCGGAAAGCCTCACCCCTCCTCAGGGCCTGATCGCGGTTACTGAGCGGCGGCGGATCTACGGGTTCCCGATGGGGATCGGAACCGGTGGGGCTGGCACGAAAGTCACGGCTTCCCCGCCACCTGCATACAAAAGCGGTGCAGGGATGCGGGTCATGATCATGGAGGGAACCTTCTCGCCGTACGTGAAACCACAAGTTCAGGAAAACCCTTCTTTTGTCGAAGGAAACGGGGCGGGACTTCGGATCGCAATCATCACGCCCCATACCGTTGATGCCGGCGCTGCAACCCGCATCACCGTAGTTACGCCAACTACGATACAGAGTGGGTCGGGCACCGGGGTCACGGGCGTTGATGTTCAATCCATTTAAGGAGATTACGATGAATCAGTCTGAAATTACAGAGAACGCGCCTCCGGGCGCAGGATCGGGTATTGCCCTTACTGTTACCGTCCGGGATGCTGAGGGCAATATCATCGATGAGAAGTGCAAAAACGGAGACCTATTCCTTCGGAATTGGGGCTATGTTATTGCCGGATTGCTGAAATACGGCTTCAACTATACCGGGGTTAAGGACTACTTCTACAACTTGCCTGACGGCACGGTGTATAAGGTACCTGACACCCTGTATTGGTGCGCTGGCCAATCCTATTGGCTGAACACCGGGCGTATTGTTCTTGGTGGTTCTTCCCAAGCTCCCAGTGTGCTTGACTACAAACTTGGCAACCAACTGAAAGAGGTGGTGCCTAACCTTCCCGCCCTGGTGACTGACGGCAACATCATCAAGATAATCTTCACCGGAACGGCCTCTTTTGAAGTGGAAACCATCGTTTCGGAGGTAGGCATAAAGATGAACAACCCTTGCGTTATCGGCGGAACAGCAATATTCCTCACCCGGGATACCTTTGAGGCTGTGACCGTTTCGGCAGGCGGCACGATCACGGTGCAGTTTGAGATGTGGTTCAACGGAGTACCGACGTAAGGAGGCGAGAACCATGCACAGCACCATATTGCTTAAAATCAAGGCTCACGATGCCGATGGAAACCTCATCCACGAGGAATGTAAAGAGAATGACCTTTTCCTGTGGGGATGGGGTGTTCTCATCGCTCAGATGTTTAAGGTCGCCTTCCAGTATACCGATCCAACGGTCTTTGAATACTTCGATATCAATGGAACGGTGCGAAATACCGTTTCCTCCGGTCACTACGGCTACAATGTCCTCCCCTGGGCGAACACGGCCCGGGTGCAGGTCGGGAGTGGGCAGGGAGCACCGAGTATCAGCAACTATCAGCTCGAACAGTACGTTGCAGAGGTCATCCCCAACATTCCCGATGTGATAGTTTCCGGAGATATCGTGAAGGTCCTCTTCTCCGCAACTTTCGCTTTCCAGAGTGAGACTGTCTGCGCTGAGACCGGGGTGAAAATGGGTGACGTTCTGAATGATGGTGTCTTCTTCCTCATCACGCGGGATACCTTCACGCCGGTCACGGTCTCGGCGGGCGGTTCGCTCTCCCTGCAGTACGAACTGTGGTTCAACGGGACACCCACCTAATTCCCCTTTTTCAAAGGTACTCTGATACGGCCTGCAGGGAGATCGGCTATCTAACACAATCCGCAGGGCCGGTTTCCGGCCGATTTTCCCGGAAAAGGGGTTATTTCCTCTTTAACTCCGGGCGTTCCTTGATGTACGCCGCTATCTTCGTTTTATTCGCTCCGGGTAATTCCTTGATAATCTGAGCATGGGGCTTTCCGGCTCGCAACATGCGATCAAGTGCCTGGTAATCCATATCCTTCTTGTTCTTCCCGGCGATCAGGTTGCCTTTGCTCCCTTTCGGTTTGGTTTTCGGTTTCTCAACCGGTGCGGGGGTAGGCTTCGGTTGTGGCTGGGGTTCTGCGGTCCATCCTCCGGGAAGGGGGATCTTCCCTCCGGCCTTCGGGGGGATTGGGAAGAGATCGACCACTTTCTGATATGCGGTTACGGACTGCTTGATCTTGTTCAGGTAGTGCGCCGATCCTACCGTCACCGGGGCTCGGCCCTGCATGAAGTCGGCTATTGATTCCGAAACATCGTTCTCGACAAGGAAGTTCAGGCTCCACTTCCGGATCGTCTTTGCCGATACCCGGCCGTGCATAATCCCTCTTTTGATGTAGTCCTCTGACTGAAGGGAGACCTTCGAGAGTTCAGGGATGAAGGCTGCCGGGAAGAAGAGGCGGTAAGATCTCTTCGTGCCGTGGGAAAGGGCGGCTGATGGGATGTGCGCCACTCCTCCATTGATTGTGATCTCCTGCGGGTCGAAGCTCTGAAGGGCGGCGTACAACTGAGAGAACCGGTTACCGGTATAAACGAGAGCCTTGAAGAAGGTCTTGTACTCCTGCGGGCAGGCGTTGTAAGCCTCGATAATCTCCTCATTCGAGGGGTATATCTCCACGACTCCGGACTTCCGGATCTTGACGTTCTTTCTCCATTTCTCGAGGGAGTACCCTAACGGGTTTTCAACCTCGATATCCTCGAGATAGTTAAAGAAGTTCTTGATGCCTCTCGTCTGCTTATCGCCGTCCATGTCCCTGAAATCAAGGGGCTTGGTGATATCGTCCTCTGCATCCTTTACGAGGTACTTGTCAACGGCTGCGATGTAGTCCTTCCTGGTTCTATCTGAGAGGTCACCGGCCTTAACACGACGTTCCAACCACGTAACGAATCCTTCTCTATGGGACTCATAGAACTCATTGAATGTCTTGAAACTCGAAGGTTCACCTGCCGGATTAGTTAACTCATTAGGGTTAACCTCTCTATGGGTGCGCGAGGTTCTTGAAAATTCTTCTAAACGATTTGCGCTGTCCTTTTCTAAATCGGGGCAAGGAATGACGTCGCCTTCACACGGCGAAGATCCTGAGTTCGAATCTCAGCGAGCCCATCGCAATATAAACCCTGATTTGGGAAACCAGCCCGATTTTTTGAATGCGGCTGTTCCAAATCCGGGCATATGAGTCTCTTAAATAGGGAGATCTCATCCTCTATTATTTTGATTCGTTTTTCAAATGCTGCCACATGGCACCGTATTTCCGGTTGTAGAACCTCGCCTGTGACCACAACAAATGCCTTCTGACCTTGGATGCACGTTTCGTAAATCGAGACAGATTCTCCGACAACATCACCGCACGAAAGGGGTAAACGGACAACAGGATGGGTAATATTCGGTTTGGGAGTTATTTTTCCGATTTTCGCTGTTCCAATCTTCCTCATTCTACCATCAGTGATAGTAGAACTGTTCTAAGCGTATCAAAGATCGTCTGCTTGGCAGTGTCAATGGCGGTCAAAAGTGTACACCCGGGCGGGCTTGCCGGGAGGTGAAAAGCGAAAGCGTTTGGAGGCAGGTTTTGAGGGGGTTCCGGCGGGATGGCGGCGAGCTGCCGAACTACGACGAACCGGGTGCTACCCCCGGAGAGAGGACGGAAGCAGAGTGTCGGCCGTACCGTCGATGTATCCGGAAAGAGATTGTTTGTAAAGGATGATCCCGCATTTATCAAAAGCATTCGAGAATCCGGGCATTTTTCAGCCTCTTTTCGGGATCGTCAAAAGCAATCTCCGCGCAGTCGAAGTGCTCGGGATCGAAATCGAAATCATAGTACTCATCCTCTTCATCCCGGATATCGGGATTGTTAAGCTTCTCCAGGTACTCCTCGTACCCCCACACGCCCCCGATATCCTCGGGAGGGCACGCCCGCTTTCCCTTGATGCACCGGGGATACTCGGCGCCGGGCTCTTTCTGGAGGATCTTCTCGAGGATGATCATATGCTCCCAGTTGTCGCCGAAATCGTAGGTATATGTCGCCCGCGGGTTTTTCAATGAGAAATAAGCGGCTATTGCGGTCTTCCACCCGAGATGCTGCTCGGAAGAAAATTCGTTCGGGAACCCGATATCCACCTCGACATGGCTTTTCGGGTCTTTCATCTGGAATCCGTGCAGGTGGCTGTCGGTCCATCCCATCGCGTCCTGAACCGCGACATGAAAGTCCCAGAAACTGTACGTCTCCGGCACCTGAATCCTCCTCCAGATGGGAGGGCGGATATCCCGAAGAGTAATCTTGAACTGGTATACGTTCTCGAATGCTTTTTTCTTTTTTCCCGGCATATACCATCGCGCTCCCTGAGACGACCCCGCAGCCGGACCGGATGCCGGCGCACCCCCGGTCGTGCGGAAACCCATTTCTCATTGACTATGTATCCCGTCCCCGGGAAAAGGCTTCCTGTCGCGGTTCCGCACCCCTGCAACACGTGTGCGGTTCTTCACCGGAAAAGCCGCTGAAGAGGTCCCGACTATGTACCCTTGCGTGGTTTCAGCGGAATCTGTCTCCAGCGTATCATAGGAATTATCACCTCGCCCCCCCACCACGTAATGGATGTCTTCCTGCTTCAGTGACCTGTATACTATTGAATACTTCTCAATGGGATTCGATCTGATCGAAGATCATCTCCCGGAATCCGTGATTACCTGGATCATTACGGATATCTGGGATCTGCTGGAGGAGTACCCTGACAGCCGCGATGCCGTTCTTGCACTCGAAGCCCTGAATGATGCCATCGGGGAGCGGGACGAAGCCATCGCCGCCCTTATGAGTTATGTCGTAATCACGGAGAGTTCGATCGCCACGCTTCGCATGGCACGGCAGCTGATGCTTTCCGGCGAGGAGGAAAAGGCAAAAGATCTTCTCTTGGAGATCATCCGGCGGAAAGGAGGAGGGTCGTCACTGGGGCAGCTCTGTGCCCTGCTTGCGTCTGCCCGCCTGAACGATGAAGAAGCATTCGCCGGCACATGGCGCAGGCTGGTTGAAGAATACGACCTCAAAGAGCCTTTCTCCGTGGAAGAACTCATCCGATCTCCCGACACGTACACGCTGCTTGGCGACCTCCCGTTCAGGGAGCAGATCGAAGGGCTGGAGTACCTCTTCTCGTACCGGATCCACGAAAACCGGGAAGCGGAAACATTTGCTCTGGTCCACAATCTCCGGACCTATCTCGAGAATGTTCAATTCCAGGTACATGTACAGATCAAAAGAGGGGGTATCATCAGGTGCCTCCCGGCATTACCGGTAGTGAAAGCAATCTCCGACGGGAGCATCGAAGTCGCGGAAAAGATATTTTTACGGTACGATCCGGTATCCGATGACGCGCTCTTTGAAAAGATCGATGAAGATATCGAACGCATACGTCTGTCAGGCAAAAAGGCAATCGTATTGAGCGAAATTGCACACTGGTCATTTGACCCTGTGCAGCCGGTCGATGAAATACTCTCCACAGTGCGGAGACATTCCGGAGGAGACGATGAACCGATCATTGAGATGCTTGATCTGATAAGCACGGAGCTGCCCGTGGAGACCGCCCGGGAATTGCTCTCAGCCCTCCTCGCTGCTCATCCGGACGATCGCTGCCTCATTGAATGCTTGTTTGAGGTGTTGACGTCCGGGTGCAGATACAATGAGGCGCTGGCAATTGCCGAGAGGTACCCGTTCCTGAAGCAGGATGGCGATGCGTTTGATGAACTGACACTGAACGCACTCGATTCGTCGGACAAGGAGGCAGTTTTCCTGTTTCTGCTCGGCCGGATGAAAGAAAGGCGCATGCTGACGCGTTACCCCGACCTGTTCGAGATGGCGCTCGCCCTGGACCGGATGGACGACGTCTCCGCACTCAGAGAGGTCTTTGCCGCAGAAAAGGTACCTGCGGGATTGCATCTGCTGAATGCGCTGGATCGCCTGAAAAAGAAGGATGTAAAGGGAGGAATGGCGCTGATCGAGCGAGCAAAGGCATCAGGACTTCCCGAAGGTCTCGCTCTGATGATCCCGGCACGTGCTCTCATGTCGGCGGGCTATCCCAAACGGGTCGTCGGACTCTGCGAAAAGATGCTGAAAAAAACGCTGCTGCCCCCGGAGGAGATCTATCCGCTGCTTATCCGGGCATATCGTGACCTGGGCAGAGAATCCGAGGCGCACGCTGCGGAGGCACTGTTTGAGGCGCTGCGGTGAATCGGGGATGCCTACCGATCTCCCTTCGTCCACCAGACCTCATACGCGATCTGCTCCTCTTCATAGACGCCGTTGATATGGGCGTACTTGAGGATGTACCGGGAGAGTTCTTCATTGGAATCGGCGTGGATCCCTTTTTCATGGCGGAACGATACGTTGACGGGGGATTGATCCTCCCTGTGGCATGAAGCGGGAAGATCGCCACCGTGCTTATTTCCTCAATTTCAAGTGATAGTCTTTCCGTGAAGCGACGTCGTCAAGAATCCGATGAAGGATCTTCGACTTTGCTTTGATATCGAGCCCCCCGGATTCTTCTCGTGCCCGGGAGAGTGCCTCCTCAAGGTCTTCGAGTTTCAGAACCGTTGCGGCAATACAGTAATAGCTCTTTGAACGGCCTTCGTTGAAGTCTCTCAACATCTCCCCAAGGAAAAACTCCCGCTGCTTCTGGATCTTCTGAAATGCGGATGTCCCGTGCCGGGCTATAAACGAGATATCCTCCTCGAGTGTCTGATAACATTTGAAAGAGTCGTGCGTTCTACCCGCGTCCCGGTGCTTCTTCCACTTCTCGCACGTATCGCTCTCTTCGCAGTCCCGGCAGAACTCGATTCCCTTTCTCTTCACGGCACAGGTGATGAACGGGCAACCGACAGCCATTCTGTTTGCACTCTTGCATCCCGAACATCTGCTCTCTGCTTCGGTATTGTACATGGGGCAAAGCCGACAGGAGAGCCCGCAGACTCCGATAGCAGGATACTCGATATGCATTGTTGTTACGTGCGATATCTCTCCAGATATCCCTTCTGGAATGGAGCGCGAGTGGAGCGGCGCCCCCGTCCGCCGGATCGCCGGGGCCCGGACCCCATCCGGACTCCTTCACAACGCCGCGATCACGTTCCGGACCACGGCCTCGAAATCCTCATCCGAACACGCGATGGTGAGATCGGCATACTGCTCGTAGAGCGGGGCCCGCCGGTCGTACATCCCGCGGAGGCTCTGGCCGGGAAGGAGGACTATCCCCCGGGTCGTGATGTTCTTGAGCCTCTTTTCCATCTCCTCGTACGAGACTCTCAGATATACGACCACCCCTGCCGACGTCAGGTGTGCCATCGCATCGGCGCTGCAGATCACGCTGCCGCCCGTCGCGATCACTGTACGGTGGGGGTGAAGGGAGAGGATCGTCTCTTCCTCGATCCGCTTGAACGCAGCAGGCCCATCCTCGTCGAGGATCGCTTGGAGCATCCTCCCGGTCCGTTCCTGTATCAGGATATCCGTATCGATGAACTGCATGCCGAGGGTTTTTGCAAGGACGACGCCCACGGTGCTCTTCCCCGCACCGGGCATGCCGATGAGGACGATGTTTTCGTGGTGCTGCATACTGCTCCCAAAACCCCTTTCAGATTTCTCTGTTGATACCTTACGTGGGATTTCGGAGGAGATGAAGGTTGTTTGGTATACGTGCGCCGGCACCGCGGCCACGACTTCTTCCACGCACTCTTCCGGGATGCCGTAGAGCTGGGAGGCCTCTGCCACGACCTGCCGGTGAGGAACGCCGCGTTGAAGCATCGAGGAGACGGTCCGGCGGACCCCATACGCGATCTGCTCTTTTCGTAGACACCGTTAACCTTGCCGTGCTTCAGGAGATAGCGGGAGAGCTCCTGGGAGAGTCGACTTCGGCGTACTTCTCGTAACGGAATGATACGTCAGCCCACATGCGACGGTGCGGGGAGACTTCGATAGGCAAGAGCAGTGAACATTTTGCGACACAGATCAATATTTCCGATAGCTTGTGCTCCGATTTCCAATCTCGATCACGGTGATAACCATCACATTACCCTCGATCGCAAGAATGATCCGGTACTGTCCCACACGAAGAGAGTGTAGTGGACTGTTCTGGTGTCCTTTCAGCTTCTTAACGTGAAATAGGGGATACGGCTCATCTGCCAGAGCATAGAGTTCTTCCTTAATTCGTTTGGCATCAGGGTCCGGGATTTTATTGAGATCCCGCTCGGCAGCCGGCATGAGGATGAGCCGCCAGATCATCAGAGGCCCCGTTCTTGAACATATTCTTCAAAGGGGCGACCCCGACCAGCCCGCATGTCTGCGATGCTTTCTTCGATCCGCTGCAGCGTCTCTTCGCTCAACGGCTCCGGATCGATTAATGCGTCCATAATGCGGTTGAGCGTCTCGTCATAGCTCTCCCGGGGATGCATTTTCAAGGCATCCAGGCGGGACTTGGTCTCCGGTTGGAGTTGGATCGACGTTGCCATAACTAGCCATAAGTTGCTATATAGTATAAAGATTTTGTCGGGGTCACATTCACATGCAGAGCGTCCCGGCGATCGCAGAGGCCATCTCGGCAGGCATGGCGTTCGCAACTGTCTGTGCAATCGCTCGTTCCGGCCTGCAAGTATACGATCGTCAAATGAAGACCGGTGGGAAATCGATTCCGCCGCTTTTGGGGAAAGTGTCCCGGCTTTTACAGACCAGCCCGCCAGCAATACCGGCACCGGGAGCAACCTTCAGTACCTCCTCGTCCCCGGATACGATCTGGAGGCGAACGAAACCGTATGACTGCCCCGGTATCCCCGGGAGAGAAGAGCACCTTCGTCGCCCGGCTCGAAGGAGCGCTCCCGCTGCTCCGTGAGGGTTCGGGGTCGCGAAGATCGGCGTTGCCGCTCCGCCATCCACCTCCTCCCGCCGCAACGTTTATCCCTCCCCGATCCGTTTGTCGTATATCGGGAAGCAGATCCCGCAGACCGCACCGGGGGAAACCATGACGAAGATATTCTCCTTCAATCCTGGCCGGGTGACGTACCACCGGATCTCTACAGACGAGCAGGGTGAGTCGCACTTCGACAGCGTGACCGTTGTGCAGCAGATCGTGCAGGCAGCGCCGCCCGCCGCCCCGTTCTACGTCTCCGAGGATAAGCCGGCGTCGCAGTACCGCTTCTACACCTTCGAGCCCGGCTGGGTCGGCGAACTCCATCCGGCTCCCGCCCGGCAGTTCCTCGCCCTCCTCTCGGGCGAGGTGGAGATGGAGACGACCGACGGCGAGATCAGGCGGTTCGTGCCCGGCGACCTCGTCCTCCTCGAGGACACAACGGGGCAGGGGCACGTGACGAGGAACATCGGCGACGGCTACGCCACGTACTTCGTCGTCCCCGCTCCTGCGGCCTGAGACGGTGCCGGGAGTGCCTGCGTCACCAGTCGGGAATATCCGGGTCGCCGTCGAGGTAGTCCTGCAGGTTCTCGACGACGTCCTTTAGCGTCCTCGCGGCATCGAGCATCCGCATCACGCCCATCTGCGGCGATGCGTAGATCCCCCGCCAGAAGTACTCGTCATACCCGCTCCGGTTGCGGTACGCGAGAACCGGCTTCTCCGGCGAAAACAGCGCATACCTGCCGTTCGTGTTCCCGCGTGCATCAAGAAAGATCCAGCAGCCTTCGGCGAAGACCGCGTTGTAGCAGTGGACGCAGTAGCCGAGTGAGTCGTCTGCGGCGAGGGTGATATGCTGGTAGCAGAACCCCGCCGGAATCCCGATTGCACGGAGCAGTGCCGCGAGCAGGTTTGCCTTCGCGTGGCAGATCCCCGTCCTTGCGGCGAGCACCTCGGATGCTTTCGCCGTGATGACGTCCGCTCCGATATCGAAACTGTGCGGGATCTCGTCGCGGACGAACTCGTATGCGATCTTCGCCCGCTCGAGCGGGCTCTTTGTCCCTGAAAAGAGGTTTTCGGCCTTCGCCCGGATCAGCGGGGACGAATAATCGACGTACGGGTGTTCTTTGAGAAAAATGCTCAGGTCGGTCATGTGTGCGGGGTGATACTATACTGTATCGATACCGGGGCTCTTGAAGCCTCTCTCCGGGCACGCACTCCTGCCCATCCGGCTGCACGGACGAAAAAATGAAGGGACGGGTTCTTCCCCATCCCGAATCTGGCCGGAACCGGCATTCCGCTCACCCCGAGCCCCCGGGCACGAACTTTATCGCCCGGTCGTAGACGACCTCGCTGTAGGACGGTCCGGTCTGTGTAGCGTTCTCCAGGTACAGCCTCCATGCGATGAAGAGCGGCTGATCCGGCTCGATGCCGTAGCCTCCCTCACCGGAGGGAACCGCGAAGCAGTTCTGCTCCCCCTCGCAGTTCCTCGCTATCTTGTAGACGTACAGGTACTTCGCGTTGGGATTGTCCGGGAGGTACTCTTCAGCGGTTCCGGTGAAATCCGCGTCGGTGATCGATCCGACACCGTTCCAGATGTCTGCTCCGTAGACGGCGAAGTTCGTGTACGTCGCCTTGCCCGTGGCTACGTGGTTGACCCCATAGACGATGATGAACTCATCGGTGTCGTTCCCGAGGGTGATCGGGGGCTGCCGCAGGAAGTCGTAGTACTGCGTGGTGTCGAAGAACGGCGGCGTCGGCACATCGGCAGTCTGGTTTGCGGACCATAAGTACACTGCATCGTTGGTCGGACCGACGGCGTCGACCCCCCGCTGGATAGCATCGCTCCCTATCGGGACTCCCCGAGCCGTCGGCAGCTCCGTGGCGCTCAGGTTGCCGTATCGCTCGAGGATAGCGTCCCGAAGGTCGTTCAGATCGTCCGTGAGGTCGAACTCCGTCTCCCCGGTTCCGCGGACCCGGATCTCCGGATACGGATACGGGTCGGGCTCCGTCGCGTTCTTCGGCGTCACGCGGAAGACAGTCGCCGGGGTGTCGTTGATGTACTCGTCGCCGGCCTGCTGATCCGCAAAGAGAGCCGGGCGGATGTATACGGCGAAGGTATCGGAGTCGTTCTCAACGCCGAGATTCAGCATGGATGCGGGGAACACCTGCGTGTTCATCATGCCGTCGGGGTATCCCGCCGATCTTGCGGCGGTGCGGATACGCTCGTCGATTCCCCGATCGGCCGTAGAGACGATCATCGTCGTTTGGTTGTACGGGTCTCCCTGCGACCCGTCCGTGTTGATGACCAGGTTGTTCAGCGGATCGGCGATGTTGGCAAAGATCCACCGCCCTTCGCCGTCGTACGTCCTGCCTATGAGGTAGTGATCGTAGCTGAAGTACCGGCACTCCGGCGGCGTTTTTCCGACGAAGACGACGGCCTCGTCGGGACCGAGGTTCCAGAAGGACGATGCGTTCCCGCTCATGCCGAGCGCCCGTGCAATCTGTGCTATCCGTTCGTCCACCGCACGGCCCGGGGCCGGCGGAACGAAATAGATCAGGTATTTCGTGGCGGGATTATTGCCGTATGCAGACGGCAGTACGCCTGCCTCATACAGTTTGATGAAATCAAAGGATCCGACCTCGCCTTCCTGTACGGTGAAGCCGTCCTGTTCCAGCGCCTGCCGGAACGCATCCACGTCGCCCGATGTTTCGTTCTGTGCAAGAACGTGCCCTGCGAGCACGGTCACAATGAGTACGAATAAGAGATATCGTCTCAAACACTTCCCCTCCTTTTGCGATTGTAATGCCATCCGAACGAGAAAAAACCTTTGGTCGTGCTGCGGTGCAAGGGCTCGACGGGTGCATTCTGTTCTCTGTTTTCCCATCTCGGAAGTTTCCGGCGCCCGGGGCTCTGACAGGGAGCCGCCCGGCTTGTGAGATGAAACGATCGTATACCTGTGAGACGGTTCCACTGCGCTGCCGGAGGGTGCCTCACACATCCCGGCCCGCTCTCCCGAGGGTATCTTCCCGGAGAGTTTCATCCCGCCGTCCGCCGCCCGAGATGACTACCTCTCGCATGCCGGCGTATCCTGAAAAGGCGAAGAGGTGAAATGATGCTCTGTTTATTGCGCCGGCGACGTTCAGGCAGGAGCTGAGTGAGGATGTTGTTTCCCGGAGCCTGAAGGATATCGAGACCGGCACGGAAGGAGGAGTCCGTTACCTGGGCATCTACTGGACGCTCGGGCGCTACGATACCGTCGTGCTCTTCGAGGCCCCGAGCGAGAAAGTGGCGATGGAGGTGGCCCTGCGGTGGCTGGACCGGATGGAGATCGAGACGCTTGTGGCCATGCCGGCGGACGCAGCGAGCCCGGCTGGGCCGGAGTGAGGGAGAGCGTTTAGGGAAAGCCCCCTCTCCACCCCTCCGATTGTATTATCATACCCCAAACGTATCAGGCACGCACTCTGAAAGGATGGCAGGGATTGTTCGGGAGAGTGATTTCCCCCTATTTTTTATTGCGACAGAAATCCGCAGAGTAGACGGTCGTAACGGAGGGTGAGGCGAATGACCAAATTCTATATGAGGTGGCATCTGAATCCGCTGACAGCGCCTACCGATCAGGAAGAGCTGGCGAAGCTCTGGATGCGGATGCTTGAGATGGTGAAGGCAGACCTGAAAGAAGGTACATTAACCGGCTGGGGCTCGTGCACCGACGCGAGCGCAGGCTACGCTTTTGCTGAGACAGATGAAAAATCTCTGTACGCTACGATATTGAAATGGATTCCCTACGTCGTCTTCGATATCAAGCCGGTACTGACCGTTGACGAGTGCATTGAAGGTATCCAACGGGCGGCGGTGGGGAAGTAACGCTCTTATTCACCCCCCATTTTGGTCTTCTATCGCAGAGAGATTGCCGGGAACGCCCGGCACTTGTATCCGGAGCCGGGAGAGTGAACGTCCGGCCAAGCGTCGCCTTCCCCATCCGCACAAAAAGATCACGTTTATCCCGTAGCGAACAGCATACACCCATTATGAAGACGAAACCTGTCCTCTGTGCGATTATCCTCATCGTCGCCGTACTGATCTCCGGCTGTACGACCACCTCCCAGCAGACCACCGCTGCTGCCGCCCCCGAGACCCCCGACCTCGTCGGGAACTGGACCGGCACCATGGTCGGCTACGAGTACGGCGTGGGATACACGAACTTCTCCGGTTACACCATCACCATGATCGTCACCGAGCAGCGTGACCGGATCTTTTCGGGTGCATTCATCTTCACGAACGAGACCGGAGCATCGGTCTGGGATGATGCCCCCTTCGCCGGAGTGGTCGGCCGTGACGGCAAAACCTTGACGCTGATCGAAGACGGTGGAGGGTACTCTACCGGCACTGTCATCGCTTCCGACGAGATCGAACTCATCTACGCGGATGGGGGCGATCCCTTCAACATCGCAATCAACGCGCTGAAGCGGAGCTAAAACCCCCATTCTCTTCTCTTCTCTTTTACCGGCGGTCCTGGCCGGCACCCCGATCGCACGGGAGGATCAGGTTTATCTCCTGCCGGCGTCATCCTGGCTCCATGAACGCGAACGTTGTCCTCTGTGCAATGGCTCTCCTCATCGCCGTGCTGATCTGCGGTTGTACGACCGCCGAATCCCAGCAGACCACTGCTGTCGCTGACGAAATTCCCGATCTTGTCGGGAACTGGAGCGGTACCATGGCCGGCTACGAGTACGGAGAGGGGTACACCGACTATGCCGGCTACACGATGACCTTGAGCATCACCGAGCAGCATGACCGGATCTTTTCGGGAGAGATCACCTACACGAACGAAAGCGGATCCCTGGTGCAGGAGGCCACCCCCTGTGCCGGGGCGATCGGCCGTGACGGCACGACCCTGACAATGATCGAGCCCGGGGAAGGATATTCCACCGGCTCTCTCATCGGGAGCGACGAGATGGAGCTCATCTACGCGAACGGAAACGAACCCATCGAAATCGCGATCGATTCGCTGAAGCGGAGCTGAAAAGACCCTGCTCTTTCCTTTTTTGGCAACGGCTCGGGCCGCCCCGGAGGCGCCCCCTCCTCGGATCGAACAGTATTATATAATCATCCGGAGACTGTGAAACGAGGAACGCCATGAACCAAGCGACCGGAGCACGCTCCGAAGAAACCCTGGATCCGGAAGACTGGGAGGCCATGCGGGTTCTCGGGCATCGGATCCTCGACGACGCCATGGACTATCTTGAAACACTGCGCGACCGTCCCGTCTGGCGGCACGCGCCGCCGCAGGTAAAAGCACACTTTGCGGGCCCGCCTCCGCCCGATCCCGGATCGCCCGAGGAGGTCTACCGGGAGTACCTCGAGTGTATCCTCCCCTACCAGTTCGGCAACAGCCATCCGCGGTTCTGGGGCTGGGTCGCCGGGTCCGGAACCGTGATGGGGATGTTTGCCGAGCTCCTGGCGGCCTCGACCGATGCCATCAGCGGAGCCTTCTCCTACATCAGCAACAACTACGTCGAGATGCAGGTCGTCGACTGGTGCAAGACCCTTCTTGGGTATCCCTCCACCGCCACCGGCCTTCTGACCAGCGGCTGCTCGGCCTCGAACCTGATCGGCCTATCAGTCGCCCGGAACGCCATGGCCGGGTTCGACGTGCGGAGCAGGGGCATGATGAATGCACCGCAGCAGATGACTCTCTACTGTTCGGTTGAAGCCCACTCCTCGCTCCAGAAGGCAGTCGAACTGCTCGGTTTCGGGGACGATGCGCTGCGCCGGATCCCGGTGAACGAGTCCATGCAGATCGATCTGGCTGCCCTGAAAGCGGCTATCAGAAGTGACCGTGCGGAGGGGTTCCGCCCCGTCTGCATCGTCGGGTGCGCCGGAACGACCAGCACGGCCGCCATCGACGATCTCAACGCCCTCGCGGATATCTGCGCCGAAGAGGGGTGCTGGTTCCACGTCGACGGTGCGTGCGGCGCCTGGACGGCCATCGCTCCGAAATATAGCCACCTCGTCGCCGGCATGGAGCGGGCGGACTCCCTGGCGTTCGACCTGCACAAGTGGATGTACCTGACGTACCCCATCGGCTGCGTCCTCGTCAGGGACGCCGACGAGCACCGCCGGGCGTTTTCGCTCACCCCGACCTACCTCGCCCACGGCGAAGGGGAGCGCGGGCTGACCGGCATCGACGTCCCCTGGCTCTCCGACTACGGCTTCGAGCTCTCCCGCGGCTTTCACGCGCTCAAGGCCTGGATGACGATCAAGGAGCACGGCACCGAGAGGTACGGGCGGCTCATCGAGCAGAACATCGAGCAGGCGCACTATCTGGCCGGACTGGTGCGGGCCGCGCCGGAACTTGAACTGGCGCTGCCGGTATCGCTCAACATCGTCAACTTCCGCTACGTCCGGCCCGGCATGAGCGACGCCGGGCTCGACGTTCTGAACAAGCGGATCGAGACCGAACTCCAGGAGCAAGGAACTGTTGTCGTCTCGACCGTCAGCCTTTGGGGTCGAAACTACCTGCACGCCGGCATCGCCAACCACCGCAGCCGCCGGGAAGACTTCGATCTTCTCGTCCGGGAGGTGATCCGGATCGGCAACGCGCTGGCCGGGTCGGGATGACCCGGCCCCTCTCTTCGTTCAGTCCTCGAAGGTGAACTCTGCCGCCCAGTCAAACCCCCAGTTGTCCTCGTACCACTGCGGCCAGTGGGCCGACCATGCAGGCACCCCCACGTCTCGGACTCGCTCGGTCGCCGGGATATAGGGCTTTATGTCCAGCACCGGCGTCCTGTCGTCGGCGTCGATAAACGGGACCGTGATGATGCCTGCGGCGGTATCGATGCCGAGAACCGGAACCGTCGAGAGCGCGATCGGGTTCGGCCGGACCGGCGACCGGGTGGCGAAGATCCCGATCGTCTCCGGGCCCTTTGTGTACGGCTTTCTGCATACCGTCTCGCTCCGGTGCTCGTCGGTATCGACCCGGTCGCCCCACCAGAGCACGAGTATGTGGCTGAACCCGTCAAGGCCGGTGAGGGCCGGCCGGTACTGCTCGATGATCTCGATCGAGCACGATTCCCCGCCGGCGTGCACAACGCCTATCGGGTTCACATAAAACTGTCGTGTATCCATATCCATAACCTGCCTCTCTGCGCGACGGCGGACAGAGAGCAGAAAGATCCGCCCTCCTGGTGCGCCGTCGCCGCGTTCAGCTCAATGATGGGCGTGGCAGGAGAAAAAGGACGTGAGTCTTCCCCGGGGCAGGGTTGCGCTCCATGCCGTCCCCGTTCTGTCCTCTCCGCCTGCAGAGCCCCGGCCGCCGGGAAATGGCGTGCTTCGTAACGGACGAGATCGTCGAAGGGGATGCTGCCGATCTCCACGAGTCCCGGCGGCCGGACGCCTCCGCCACGTTCCGCCAGTTGATACCCCCGCTCAGAGCAGGTACATATTCTCCGCTTCCTCCATCAGCCAGTCCCGGAACTTTGGGTGGGCGAGTGAGATGATCGAGAGCGCCCGCTCCTTGGTGGACCTGCCTTTCAGGCTGACGATCCCGTGCTCCGTGGCGAGGAGATCGGTGTCTGCCCGCGGAGTGGTGACAATGGAGCCGAGCGGCAGGCGGGGAACGATGCGGGAGATTGTCCCGCCTTTCGCCGTCGAGTAGAACGCGAGGATGGACCTGCCTCCCCGCGAAGCGAATGCACCCCGCACGAAATCCAGCTGGCCGCCGGTGCCGGAGAAGGTCGTGCCTGCGAGGTACTCCGCGTTTGCCTGCCCCAGCAGGTCCACTTCGAGCACCGAGTTGATCGAGATCATGGCATCGTTCTTTGCAATGATCCCGGGATCGCAGACGTAGGAGGCGGGATAGCTCTCCATCGACGGGTTGTCGTTCATGAACTCGTACATCCGCTGTGTCCCGGCCGCCGTGGTGAAGACGTGTTTCCTCGGGTGGAGCGTCTTTCTCCTTCCGGTGATCACTCCCTGCTCGATGAGGTCGACCATGCCTTCGGTGAAGAGCTCGGTGTGGACACCGATGTCTGTATGGTCGGTGAGGTACCGGCTGACCGCGTTCGGCAGGTTTCCGACCCCGAGCTGGATCGTCGCGCCGTCCGGGATCATCGCTGCAATCGCCGGCCCGATGATGTCGTCCTCCGGCTTTGGCTCGTGAACGGGGGTCTCGAGGAGCGGGACGTGGTTCTCGACGATTGCGTCGACCTCCGAGATATGCAGCTGGGAGTCGCCGAAGACCCGGGGCATGTTCCGGTTCACCTCGACAATGAGCCGCTTCGCGTGGCGGGCTGCAGTCGAGATATAATCGTTTCCCGTCCCGAAGCTGAAGTAGCCGGCCTTGTCCATCGGCGAGACGGTCGTCATCACGACATCGTCCTCCATGAATTCGGCAACGAGCTTGGGGATCTGATGGAGATAGGAGGGGACGTAGTAGTTCAGCCCGACCTTCGTCATCTCCCGGTCTGCAGCACCCACGAACCACGAGTAGTTCTCGAGGCAGTCGCAGAGATCCGGCGCAAGGACCGAACGGGCAGCATGTTCCCGGGGGAGGAACGTATAGATCCGGATATCCTTCAGGAATCCTGCCCGGGCGGCATCGGCAAGGGCGCCGAGCAGCTCCGGCGGCTGGGAGATACTCATCCCGTATATCACGGTATCTCCGTTCTTTACCAGCCGGACTGCATCCCCGGGGCTGGTCTTCTTCGTTTCGTATTCTTGGGCACAGCTGGTCATGGCATCACTCTGCAACCGGTACACCCGGCTATGAAATACCATTGGCTCTGCCTTAGTATTAATCGTGATCGGCAGATCCCGCCTCTCATTGCCGGGGAATCTGTGGTGTCGGGAGGCAGTGCCCGTAAATCGGTTTCCGGAAAAAGAGCCGTCGCTTCCTGAAATTCGATGAGGGTTGGGGGTCCCTGCCCCTTCACCCTGTCTCGAAGCTCGTGACCCCGTAGCACTCGTCGAGCGGGAGGGGTGGAATCTCCTTTGTGTACATCCGCGCCGTCCCGAAGACCGGAACCATCCCGTGCCGCTTGGCAAGCGCAACACCTGCCTCGTTCGGCTCCGGCACGTCGAGGAAGAGCGGCTGGCCGGGCACCGCCGCCGCGAGGCCTGCGTGGATCCGTTCGGCGATCTCCGGCGTGTCGGCAAAGAGCGGGCCGATCTTCGCACCCCTGCGGCACGGCCGCACCTGCCCGTAGCCGCGGATCTCTCCGTCCTCAAGGATTGCCAGCGCCGTCGCGCCGGGCTGCGCCAGCCAGTAGCGGAGGAACCGCGGTCGCTCGATCGGGAAGTGGCGTGCGTCGTAGCGGACGAGGTCGTCGAAGGGAACGCTCCCAACCTCAACAAGACCCGGGGGACGGATCCCCCCGCCGATCCCCTCGTAGCGGATGTTGCGGTGCGAGAAGATGAACCCGTGATCCGCGTAGCGGTCCTGCATCTCAAAGACCCCGTCGATCCCGAAGTTGTAGGGTGCGGCGAGCCGGTCGGCCTGCTCCTGGATCGCAAGGCCGATTCCCTGCCCGCGGCACTCGGGCTCCAGGATGTAGAACCCGCCGAAGGCGAACTCGTCCGAGTAGGCCATGATCGAGAACGACCCGATCAGGCGGCCCTCGAGAAGCACCGCGTAGAACGCCTGCGGGTCGACCGCGTAGTAGCAGTCGCCGTCGGAGAGGCCGGGGTTCCAGCCCTCCCGTTCCGCCCAGTCGACCGCGATCCCGACCTCGGCCTTCGTCATCGGCCGGATCGTGATCTCACCTGATGCTGCCATACGTATGCGTACACCACGGCGGGAAATGAAGGTTTGGAACCGCGCTCCCGACCATCCGGCCGTTTCCGCCGGCCGGACAGCACGAAAAATGGTGTTCGGGAAGAGCGGTGCTCACTCTTCGCAGCCCTTGGACCTGCCGCTGCACACAACATAGGTCTCGTTGTTGCTCCCCTCCGTCAGGCGGTAATAGGTGGTTTTGGAGTACAGGTTTGTCTCGGCCGGGCTGCTGTAGACGTAGTCCACCCACCCGGTGCCGTTCTCCTGCGCACCGGCGATAATCTCGTCACGGAACGGTTTGCCCGTCACGTCGGTCTTCCCCCGGTAATTGATGCCGACCAGCTGGACGTTATCTGCGTTGGCCACCAGCGTTGCATTCTCGTCGTAGACGAAAACGTAGAGGCCTGGGTTCTCCGGGTCCCGGTACGGAGCCTCGCCGTTGTTGATCTGCCGGAAGGTTCCGGCTGCGTTCTTCTCGACCTCGGCAGCGGTCCTGTTCACGAGCGCCATTACATCGGCATCGGTAAGCGTCTGCCGGGTGCAGCCCACTCCGAGGTAGCGATACAGGATCCGCTCGTACTCGCTGACCCCCTGGACATCCCTCTGGCTCCGCACATTCTGGAGCGACTGCTCGAAGGCACCGACCAGCATATCCGGGACATCCTCGCTGAAGGCGTAGTAGAGATCGTTCTCGCTCAGGGTGTAGACGATCTCGTAGGCGTTCGGGTTCTCTGCCGTCTGCAGCATCTGGTGCCGTCCGGCGAGATCGCCCGTCGCCCAGAGGTCGATCTCCCCCGCGTCAAGCATGCGCAGGAGATCCTCGGGAGCAGGGCCGTTGACGATCTGCGATGCATTCACTCCCTCATCGGCAAGCTGGTCGTTTTCGACGGAGGCCTGGACGGTGCCGATCCGGTACCGGTTCAGATCTTCGGCAGACGCGATGGTGATATTTCTATCCATCGGCGCATAGATCACGATTCTCCCGGTGGTGAACGGCCCCGCCCACTTGTAGAGCGGCTCGCGTTCCGGTGTGCGGACGACGGAGAAGAGCACGGTGCTGCCGTTCTGCGCCGCCCGGACTCCCTCGGCAAACGGAACGATGCGGACGTCCTCCCGGGAGCGGTTCATCCCGATGTCCCTGAAGATTGCCTCCAGGATCTCGACTGAGATTCCGGTTGGTGTCCCGTTCTCCTCGAAGTTATAGGGTGCCAGTTCCTCGGTCAGGTACTGCAGATGAGCCAGGCCGACGATGGGGGCATACCGTCCCACAACCCTCTCGTAGGTGCTGATCCCCGCTGCATCCTTCTCGGCTTTCAGGGAGTCCAGCGCCTGCTGGAACGACTGGATGGTTGCATCGGGAACGTCCCTGCTGAACGCGTAGTAGCCTTCCAGGGGCGGCAGCGTGGAGACGATCCTGAACGCGTATGCGTTCCCTTTCGCCTGCCAGGTGAAGTACCGGCCCGACTCCTTCTGGTATGCCCAGAGGTCGATCTCGCCGCTCTCAAGTTTCTCGATGATTGCAAAGACATCGGTTTCGTAGACGAGCTGGCTTTCATTCACCCCTGCATCCAGCAGCTGCCGGACGGCCACGTCGTCGACGATCACGCCGATCCGGTATCCCTCGAGGTCACTGGAATTGTTGATCGCGATCCCGCTGTCCGGACGGGCGAAGAGGGCATTTATATAGGGATAGATCGGCCCGACCCATTTGAAGGACTGCTCCCGTTCGGGGAGCCGGGCAGTGGTGAAGATGACGGTCGTATTCTGAGTCAATGCCGCCTGGTAGCCTTCTGTCCAGGGTACGAGGCGCACCTCCTCGCGGGAGACGTTTTCACCCATCTTCGCGCTGATCAACTCCAAAAGGTCGATGGAGATCCCCTGCAGGCTCCCGTTCTCCTCGAAGTTGTAGGGTGGGTTCTGCTCGGTATAGTAGGTCAGATCTGTTGCGGATACTGTACCGGTTGCGGCAGTGGCCTGCTGGTTGGAGAGGCATCCGGAAGCGAGGAGCATTCCCGTCAATACCAGGACACACAAAAGGAGTATATGGTGCTTCGATGGTGACATGGGTGCGAGTAGTACGATTGGTCTGATAAATATTGTGACCGCCTGGCCCGGCACTCCTGCCGCATGCCCGGATTCTCCCTGACGATCAACCGCAGGATCCTACGCCTCGATACCGATACGTTCGAGTCGGCGATCGCAGCATTCAATCTCTCACCGTCCATCTCTATGTATGGAAGCCACAGCAGCGGATGAATTCATGCAGGAAGCGATCGAAGAAGCCAGAACGGGACTGGCCGAAGGCGGGATCCCGATTGGGGCGGTGCTGGTGATCGACGGGAAGATCGTCGGTCGGGGGCACAACCGGAGGGTGCAGAAGGGCAGCGCCGTCCTGCACGCCGAGATGGACTGCCTGGAGAATGCGGGACGGCTCAAACCTGCAGATTACCGCCGGGCGGTGCTGTATTCGACGCTCTCCCCGTGCGATATGTGCAGCGGAGCAGTCCTGCTCTACAAAATACCAAAGGTCGTGATCGGAGAACACCGGACTTTTCAGGGGGCGGAGGAGTATCTCCGCTCGCGGGGCGTGGACCTGGTGATCCTGGACGATCCGGAATGTCTGCGGCTGATGCAGGAGTTCATTGCCGCCAATCCCGCGTTGTGGTATGAGGATATCGGGGAAGAGTAAGGGTGCTCGCTCTTCACAGGCCCGGCGCCGCATGTTCATCTACCCCCCCGTCCCCCGGATTGCGTACTTCCGAGGCAGAAAGACACCTTGCGCTATGACCAGACACTCTCTCGCGACCGGGAGGTCTTCGAGTCCGCCTCCGTGCCGGGCACTGGCCACACCGCGACGTCGCGGATATGCCGCCCCCCGGAAACATATGCAGTTTCCCGGTGGCACGATGACGCTCGTCCCCTGCCCCGACGGAACGCCCGACGCCGTTGAGGACGTACACCCTCCCTCACTGATGGAGTTTTTCGTGCCGGAACCCCTCTGCACGACCTGATTTCGTCCCTGGCACACGACCCCGGCCGGGGGTCACTTCCGCCGCGCCGGTATAGACGTGCATCCGCACACCGTGCTTTTCGAGCGGAATCGATTCCTCATGCCTGATGATCGCCGGTTCCATGCGTGATACGTTGCGCATTGCAGAGGCGTGAAAGGTGCTGTAGATGAGGAGCTGTGGGGGGTCTGCAGATACGCCTGCCCGGAACGGGTGGGCCGGGGCAGGGAAGATGCGGACTCTGAAGTCTCTCGTTTGCTTCCAGCCCGGCGCCGCGCTCCCGGAGGTGAGCAGGATGTTCTTCTTCTAACGAGAGCCCGGCACGCCAAATCGCGTGAACCCTGCAGAGAGTGTATGGACGGCCACCGTCGCCGGGCCTAGCATGCGGGCTTTCTGCTGCAGTTTCTCGACGAGGTCGGGTCCAGGCCTGCCGTAAATGTTCAGTTCCACCATCCGGACCAGGTCCGCGAACCCGGGAAATGCAGGGCCTCCCACGCTCATGTGGAACTCCGCCGATGCGGCGTCGGCGTGGACCTGAATGACGGTCACCCGGTTTTCATCCTCATTCAAGTAGACGCGGTAGGCGACCATCTGGGGCTCGTTTTCTTCAGCGAACGCAGCCAGTTTCTCCATGGCGGTCTTGAGATCCTCGAGTCGTCCCTCCTGGACCTCAGAGGTGTCGATGATGATCAGAGACTCGGACATAGTTCTTCTCCTGGTGCCCGAAGAGCACGGGCTTCGATCTGCGCCGGTGCATAATAAGGATAACCGTATGCACGGGCAGCGTGAGTGCGGGAATGAGAAACTCCTTCGCTGGAGATGGACGCCTGTCAGCTCCGGGGCTCCTCCGAGAGCCGTCGCCGAAGCAGCTGGTACGTGCAACACTGCAGCAGGGTTACGGCAGATGTCTGGCACCTGCTACAGAGGGGGTACTGGCTCAACACGGGGCTAAAAGGGGAAAAAGGGCGCCAGAAAGTCCCGGAAGGTGCCGCGACCCTGTTGTGACCGTGCCGCCTGGTGTACATCGCGGGGGAAAGGTTTTGCCCCTGCCCGGAATGCTCAATCACCGGGTGTTCGAACGGACATGCGTCGATCTCGGTGGCGCGATATCTACGAGGGATGCTATGCACGGCTGGTGCGGGAGTGGAACCGAAAAGAAGGAGTGCGGTGAGGGGCTATTTACCCCTGCAGCGCCGGCGAGGTGAACCAGAGCCCGGAGAGCAGGTGCTCCTCGTCGCCCTTTCGGAAGACGAGCCTGACGTTCACCCCGTCCTCCCGCTCGAATGCCGCCGGGTAGTTCACGGCGACGTACTCGCTACGCTCGGTGACGACCGGCTCCCCGCGGGACTCGTAAAGCCCGATCCGGGAGACGACGAACTCGCGGTTCTGCGAAAATGCGGCCTCGTCCAGGCTTTTCTTCATCTCGGGGCCGAAGTCCCGCGAGTAGAGCGTGTAGTTGTTCTCGCTAAACCCCTGCAGGAGGGTGTCGGCGATCGGGTCGGCGTATGCAAGCACGGCCGTCCGCTCTTCGCCGGTGATGACGGTATCCTGGCCTGTGCAGCCGGATATGCAAACTCCGGCGAGGATCGCGAGAGCAGCAAGGAGATGTACCGGAGAGAGATTCATTGTAGTCATGTCGAATCGCAGCGTCATGAACCTGTGGGTCGCCTGTGGATGTCTGCCGCCACCCGCCTGCTTGCTCCTTCAGCTCCGTGAGCTTTCGCCGAAATGCACGTAGACAACCTCGTCGAGGACGGTGCCGTTCTTGGTGATCGCCTTTTGGTGCACCGCCTCGCGGGTAAAGCCGCATTTCTCGAGGAGACGCATCGATGCCGGGTTGTTCGAAAAGATGGCCGCCTCGAGCCGGACGATATCGAACGCCGCGAAGGCGACCGGCACGAGCGCACGGACGGCGTCGGTGATGATCCCCCGTCCCCAGAAGGGCTCTGCGAGCCAGTAACCGATCTCGGCCGTCCTGCGGTGAACGTCATCCAGCGGCTGCACGCCGATCCCGCCCACCGCCTCGCCGCCGACGTCGATTGCGAGGTAGAGGTGCGACGAGGTGTCGGCGGCGAGGGCAATGAAGCGGGAGGCGTCCGCCGGGGTATAAGGGGACGGGAAGGCGTCCCGCATCATGGCCGCGATCCGGGGATTGTTGGCGTGCTGCGCGAGCGGTTCGATATCATCGGCTGTCCAGTCGCGGAGCAGGGAGGTTCCGGTAACGATCTGCATATCGGGTGTATCCGGTACACGTGGTGTTCCGGGATATAAGATAGGGACGCCCGTCACCCTGCCGCCCCGCGGAGCATCCCGGGCTGCTGCGCCGCAGCGAGAGGAAACCGGCGCGTATCGCCCGCCGGAGCGTGATCTCGGATATGGTTCTCCAAGCCGGATAAGAACGGTAAGATCGTCTGCCCTGGTCTTCTCCTCTCTGCATGGGGAGTGACTGCCGGCGGTAAAATCGTTTTCATGAACCATTCCTTGATATTGGAGGAGGATCCCTAAAGGGGTGAGGGAGGGATGTATATGCTGTCCACGATACAGGAGTTGTACCCGGTCCCTGCAGAGATAGAGAAACTCCGGATGTTTCTTGGCGAATGGCACGGGGAAGGAGTGCTCGAGACCGCCGGCGCCGTGATGAAGGTTGCCGGAGAGTGGTGGTTCCGCGCGGCTGCCGGGGGGTGGGGCGTCGGCGTGTCGATGCAGTCGGTCATCGAAGGGATGGGGGATTATGCGCTCGACAGCCTCTTCGGCTTTGATACGGAGACCGGCACGCTGCACGTCTACAGCCTCACCAACATGGCGGAGACACACGATCATACTGCCTTCTGGTCGAATGAGAGAACCCTGCACGGGAGCTACGACGGGCTGAAGGAGGGGAAGGCTTTCCGGGAGAATTTCACTATACGACTGACGAGTCCCGGCGAGATGACTCTCGAGTACGTGGAGACGCTCGACGGCCGGCTCGACTCGACCATGACAATAAGGCTGACGAAGCAGTCGCGGTAAGGGCTGCGGCGGGCGAGCGCTTATGCCGATCCGCGACGAGAAGAAGTGTATGCACCGGATCATCGACTGGAACGAGCTCTGGAAGGCAGTCCACGTAAGCTCGCCAGGGAAGGCAGAAAAAGATCGTGACCCTGCCGCTGTCTGGGACAAACGCGCCGCCGCCTACAAGCGGGTCACCCGCGACGAGAAGAAGGCGACGGAGCAGGAGCTTGCCGTTCTGGACCTCGCGGCCGGCGACACCGTGCTCGATATGGGTGCGGGGACGGGACGGCTCGCCGTGCCGATTGCGCATACCGTTGCCCACGTGACGGCGCTTGACCCTTCGGGAGGGATGCTCTCGGTTCTGGAGGAGCGTATGGCGGCGGAGGGACGCAGCAACTTCTCCTGCGTTCGGATGCGCTGGGAGGATACGGTGATTGGCAGGGACATCGAGCCGCACGACGTAGTCATTGCGGCGTTCTCGCTTGGGTTCTACGACCTCGCTGCAGCCCTTGAAAAGCTCGACGCCGCGGCTCTCCGGGCGGTCTACCTCTTCTGGCATGCGGGGGAGTGGCGGAGCCCTGACGAGATGGCGCTGTACAAGGCGGTCTTCGGGGAGGCGGCGGCTATGCGGAAGGGGTATCCCGACTATATCTACCCGGTCAACATTCTCCACGACGCCGGGATCTATCCGAATGTCCGGATATACCATGCGGCCTGGGACGCGGTCTACGACTCCGTCGATGAGGCAGTCGAAACCTGGGTGGCGATGCACAGCCCCGGCCTTGAGGATGTCTCGTCGGTCAGGGAATACTTCATCCGGACACTGCGCCGCAGTGAGTCCGGGCAGTACGTCGAGACGGCCGTCCGGCCGACTGCGGCGGTCTGGTGGACAAAAGAGCGGATTTAGTTTGTCTTACGGGTGCGGCGACGCGGCATGCGCGCCGGGTTCCGGAGCCGTTCTGTTGCGCGCGTTATCCGAAGCCCTCCCTCTTCCTTGCCGGCAATATTTAAACGTTGCCGTGATTGCGGTACAATCTCTCGATGTGTGAACTGCTGCCGTGTCCGGTGAGAGGCTTCTTCGGTCGGGGTTCTGAGACGTATCGTGGTGTAGTTCTGCGATATTCACCTTCATGTCGCGGAAATTCACTCCAGCGGGCGTTGCGATCGCCGGAACCGCTGTCTTCGTCTCTTGCGGGAACGTTTATATCCGAGTAGTGATAACATATGGAGGCTGTGTTGATGTGGCGCCAAACCGTGCAGCCCTCCGGGGTGGTCTGGTCGTGGCGCCGTCGACTGCAATGAGGGTCCGAGATTGGGCTTGGATCTGATGGAGTACGGTTAAGCCGGGTTTGCGGTCTTTGCGCGTCCCTGCCGGCGGCCCGGGTGTTGCCGGGTGATTGCGGCGGGGTGGGTGGTTGCCGCACACGGCTCCCGGGAAACGGGTCACAACGTTTATATGCGTTGATTAACAAATGTTGTTTCCCACTCTGAACATCTCAAGTATTCCGGCGTTCGATCGCAGGAGATCGGATGCATGGGCTTAAATACCATCAAATACAAATATAGTTTTCTCGTGATGGAGAACCAACGTGACCGCGGTTTATGCGGGTTGGTTCTGACGTTGGCATTGGCAATGCGGAAATCTGTTTAGTAACCGCTAATTCCACCCAAGTTTAAGCAAGTGTGCATTACTTCCAAATTCTGGTTGATCCTGCCA
>NZ_VCYH01000006.1 GCF_030464345.1 Methanoculleus frigidifontis
AGGATCAAAACCGGAGTGTCATGGTTTGAAGCGAAAGCACAGATCCATCGAGAGGCGATAAAAACCTACATCAGAAATCCGAGGTATGCGCTGGGATAAAACGGGGAAAGGAAAGAGAATGGGGAGGTTTCTCCAACTGCGTAACTCCTACCTTTTTCAGAGCAGCAAACTTTACACCTCCTCTTCCATTCCACGCCTGGAAACCAACATTGATGTTTGATCAGTTCTTTTCGGCAGATTTTCATGAATTTCTCTCTATAAATTTGCTATAGCCTCTCTCAATCTCCCCCTTCGCCCATCCCACAGAGCCGCCAGCCCCCACGCCCCGCCCGCAATCGCACTGCCGAAGGCCGCACACCCTGAGAGCGATGCGTATCCCCGCCGGGACGAGGCGGCGAGCGGAGTAGAGCGCCGGAGCTTCGGGGCGGAGAGCCTCTGCCGGCCGGCCATACGGAGAAGAATGCGGTTTGCAACGACGTTTTCCCACGCCCCGCTGCTGTTTTCCATCAGCACACCGATGGGCCGCTTCTGTCGGTACTGTAGTTGGTAATGATGAGCTCGTTGATCTCGCCCCGCCGCTCCCCGTTGGAGTTGATCATACGGCGGGCGGAGACCCGCTCGATGGTATACTCCGGGTAGAGGTCTTCAAAGAAGTGATCGTTCGGGTCCTCGTTCTTCGGGTCCGAGTTGCTCAGCATCAGCTGTGCCCCTCGTGCGTCCAGCTCGTGGAAGTATTTGGCGAGGCGTCTCTGGTCGTCGTCTCCGAATCCGTCTTTGGAGTACGAGGTGAAGCGTGACGTCCGGTTCAGCGGCCGGTATGGCGGGTCGAAGTACACGAAGGTGTTTGCATCGACGTATCGGGCAGAATCTGCGAAGTCACCGAGATGAATGCTTGTATTCTCGAGGAGAACGGAGTCGCTCCGCAGCACTTCCTGGTTCAGTATCTGGGGATTTTTGTACCGGCCGAAGGGGACGTTGAACCCGCCCTCTGAATTGACCCGGAACAGTCCGTTGAAGCAGGTCCTGTTCAGGAAGATGAGATCCGCCGCTCTCTGGATCCAGGGCTTGCCATATCTGTCCCACCGGATTGAGGCTTTGGATCCATTGTACCTGGTGCGGACAGTGTAGAAGAACTCCTGCCGCTTTTTTGTATCCAGCTCCAGGTATGCGGTTTCTGTATCTCTCAGAACCTCGATGAGCTCCTCGACGTCGTTCCTGACGACGGTATAGGCGAGCACCAGTTCTTCGTTGATGTCAAAGATGTGGCACTCGTCGAATGCATAGTGATTATTGATACAGAAGTAGACGGCTCCCCCGCCTACGAACGGTTCAACATAGGTATCGGTACGGCCTTCTTTCACCGCCCGCGGGAGCCGGACGGCAAATTCCCTGAGCAGTTGGCCTTTTCCGCCCGCCCACTTCAAAAACGGTCTGGCGCTCTGAACTCTCATCCCGTTGAACCTCTGTACGATACTCTGATTGATTGACACTGCGTATAATCGACCGGGCTATCTGGCTGTACGGTATGCGGTCTGAAACAAAAAAGGAATGTGAAGGTTCCACGGGAAAGGTATCACTGAACGCCGGTTCCGCGACCGGCCTCACCCGGCCTCCGTCGTGCCCGCACTTGCGCTGCCGGAGGCTGCAGAGCCCGGGAGCGATGCGGATCCCCGCCGGGATGGGGATGACGATCGGATACGGCATCCGGGCGCGGTGCCGGGGAGAACCGGGGGAGTTTAGTCCGTTCGCCCCGGTCTTACCAGGCGGGGATTACTGCAACAGCGTCAATCTCAACGAGCCAGTCGGGATGGGCAAGTCCGGCAACGAACAGCACGGTTATTGCAGGGTACCCGGTATCTGCAGGCCACTTTTTCTGGAAGGCCTGGAACCCTTCCTGTGGGTTTTGGCCCTGGCGAACATATATCGTGAGTTTGATAACGTTCCCGATCCGTGCGCCCGCGCTATTCACGATCTTTTCGATATTGTCGAGAACCTGCCCGGTTTGTTCTCCGAGATTGCCGTTACCGACAAGAAGCCCGTTCTCATCGACGGCATTCTGTCCGCCGATATACACCGTCGTGTGATCCCCGCTGACGGATACTGCGTGCGAGTACCCCCGGGGCGCTGTCATACCGGCCGGGTTTATGTACTCCAGTCTGTTCATGCTTTCACCCCTCCTGTACGAAATGGAGACGAAGCCGTTCTCCTATAGGTGGCATCGCTCTTCAATGCAGTGTTCCTCTGGTCGGGACGCTCGCCGTCTCCCCGGCGTACGTGCTCAGCCCCGGGACGTGAACGTTTTTCCGAGCCGCCGGGCGTTTTTGCCGTGGAGGATGCGTTGATGCACTGACGTGACGGGTTTTGCGCTGGCCAACCCGGGCACGATCGTGGTTTAAAGGATCGTGCAGTGATTCCGGCATCCTGGTTTGGGGGGTGCAGGATTGGGCGGGCCGGACTGCTTGCCGTTGGAGGCCTGGTATCGGGGAACCCGGTGTATCGGCTTTTCGGTGCGGCTCCTTCGCCCGGCAACCGGGTTCTGCTGACGGGTTCGGATGCGGTCAGGGCATTGCTCCCCAGCTCCCGGGGATCCGGGTGGCGAGCGGGAAGACCCTGCGGTCAGTCGGGGCCGGCGGCCACGGAAGATGACCGAAACTGCGGTGCGCGAGGGACCTCCCGCCCCGATATCTCTCGCAGTAATATCGCAACCCTTATCCCGTCTGGAACAAAACCCCCGGATCAGGAGCTGGTATGGGCCTGCTGGACGGACTGAAGGGTGAGCTGAAGGTGCGGCTCTCCGACGAACCGGAGTGGAAAGAGAAACGGTTCGAAAATTACGTCGCAAGGCTCTTCGACCCACGTTCGTATGCGGTGGTGGGGAGGAACGGCGACTCCTCCGCCGCGAACGCACCGCACCCCGACCTCGTCTTCAGGTGCCGGCGGACCGGGGAGCTCTTCGCCGTCGAGTGCGAGTACCGCTCGGAACTCGACCCGGAGGGCATACTTGAGTGGCCCGACCCGGAGCAGCTCGAACGCTGCCGGGCGTTTGCCCACGAACGGTATGTCCCGGTCTTCGTCGTCGTCGGGCTCGGCGGCTTCTCCGACGAACCGGAGTGCATGTTCGTCATCCCGCTGAAGGACGCAGAATATCCCGCCCTCTCCCCGGGCGCCTTCACTCGCTACAGCCGGAACCCGAAAGAGCCGTTCTTCTGGGAGCGCGGCAGGCTGTCGTAACCGTCTCTTCTGCAAATCCCCTCTCTCCCGCAGCGCTCCTCCCCGCCGGAACCCAAAAGAAAAATAGTTGTATCATACCGCGACAATGTACCATCGATGGAAGACGGGATGCGGGATAAGGCGCGGAGCGTTCTGAAACAGATCCTCACCGCCGCCTCATACGATGTGCACGAAGAAGACGATCCCCTGGACCTCTCTGCCGTCGGGAGCGACGACGCCCTCGTCGTGCTCTGCTCCGACGACCCGGACGCGATCGAGGAGTTCGATGAGACCACCTATCGCCTCCGGTCCGGCGACGGCGAGATAGTCTGCGGAAAACTGCTCCTCTCGGCGGACGGCGCGGCCGCTGCAGGGAGCTGCACCTGCTGGGACATGGACGACCTGGCGCGCTGCGCCGGCGAGGCCGCACGCGCCTACGTCCTCGGCCGGCGGCTCGCCCTCGATCTTGCGGCACCGGAGCCTGAACCGGTGCAGCGGCAGCGTCCGGCTGCGGCTCTGCCGCAGCCGCAGGACGAGCTCAGCGGCCCTGAGATCCCGCACCTGCCGGTGCAGGTCAGCGAGACTCGGGCCGTCGGG
Organism: Methanoculleus frigidifontis; assembly: GCF_030464345.1. GTDB lineage: Archaea > Halobacteriota > Methanomicrobia > Methanomicrobiales > Methanoculleaceae > Methanoculleus_A > Methanoculleus_A frigidifontis. The sequence continues at coordinate 3,808 of NZ_VCYH01000006.1, forward strand.
ATCGCCGGGGTGAAGGGGGCGGCCAAATGCCGGTTCATCCCGCACTGGCACTACCGCTGCACCAGCACCGGCGACCGGCAGATCAAGGACAAATACGTCTCGTTCGAGGCCGACGAGACCGGCGTCCTGAACGGCATCAACGGCCTGCGGATGGAGATGGAGGCCGACCGGGTCGAAACCTCGGCCGTGCCGTTCGGCTCCGAGGTGCTCCGGCCGCATATCGAGAAGGACGAGGCGGAGGAGCGGCTGCGCAGGGAGGTAATCGAGAACCTGACACAGAAGGTCCGGTTCCGGCAGGCGAAAGGCGACGCCATCTTCTACGAGGAGAAAGTCCTCAAGCCGGACAAAAATAACATCACCGTCGACGTCCGGCTGATCTACGTCCCGGTCTGGCAGATCCGCGGCGGCAGCAGGATCGTGGAGGTCAACGCCTTCACCGGCGAGGTGCTCTCCACGCCCATGGACGAGGGCGTCGAGCTGTTGTGAGCAGGGAATCATGATCGTCGTTATCGGTGGAGGACCGGCGGGGCGTATCGCGGCGATGCGGCTCGGGCAGGCGGGGCGCGAGGTCAGGCTGATTGAGAAGCGGGCGATCGGCGGCCAGTGCCTGCACGACCGCTGTATGGTCGTCTGCGCCCTCGCAGACGCTGCGCGAGCGGTCGAGCGCTCGCGGCGGATGTACGACCTTGGGATCCTCGACGCGGCGCCGCGGGTCTCGTTCCCGACGCTGATGACCCGGATGCGGGAGGTGCAGCAAAAGCTCGCCGCCGTCCTCGACGAAGAAACCCGGAGTACGGGCGTCGAGGTGATCTACGGTGCCGAAGGCTCGATCGACGGCTCAACGGTCTTCGTCGACGGCGAGAGGATCCCGGCCGAGGCCGTCATCGCCGCCACCGGATCGCGTGCGGTACTGCCGGCGATCCCCGGGATCGAGCGCGACGGCGTCTACACCTACGAAACCCTCCGTCTCCTCCCCGAGGTGCCGGGGCGGATCGCCATCATCGGCGGCGGCACCGTTGCGGCTGAGTTCGCCCATATCTTCCGGGCGTTCGGCGCGGAGGTCACCGTCCTCGCCAGGTCGCGGTTCCTCGGCGACCTCAACGAAAAACTCCGCGCCGCCGCCTTCCGCGATCTCGCCGGCATGGATATCCGCGAGCAGACGGCAGCCGAGAGCCTCGAGGGTGGCGGGCGCGTCCGGTCGGTCGCGGTGCGGACGGCCGCCGGCACGGACACCATCGACGTCGACGCCGTCTTCCTCGCGACCGGGCTTGCGCCCCGCTCGGAGATGTTGCAGGGCATCGGCAAAAAGCCGGACGGCAGCGTCATCGTCGACGCCCGGATGCGCACCGATGTTCCGGGTGTCTACGCGGCCGGCGACGTCATCGGCCCCCCCTACCTCACGCCGGTGGCGCGGCGTGAGGGCGTCGTCGCCGCTGACACCATTCTCGGCCGCGACACGGTCATGGATTACACCGGCGTCCCCCGGGCGCTGGAGCTCGGCTACGAGTTCGCCTATGTCTCGGTGGACGGCGACGACGACCTTGCTCTCTCCTCCCCCGCTCCGGCAGGCCCGGGCTCGTTCTGGGACGTCCCCCGCAGCTGGACCGGCATGGCGCAGATCCGGGTCGACCCGGAGACCGGCCGCCTTGTCGGGGCCTCGGCGGCGGCGCCCGGCGCGTCGCTCCTCATCTCCTATATCGGGTCTTTGATGAAGAAGGGGATCCGCGTCGGCGACTTCGACGACTTCGCCGAGATCCATCCCTCGACCGACGGCGTCTACTGGCTCAGCCGTTACGCGGCCGGGCTGCTGCGAAAAAAGAATGGCGACGAGCCCTGATCAGGCGTTCTTGAACATCTGCCCGAACTGGGGCAGAAAATCTTTTTTCCGGGACATGACGCCCTCGAGCCGGTGCGGCTGGTCTTGCAGGTCGAGTCTTTTCAGACAGGTGTCCTCGCCCGCCGCGAAGAGGTCGCTTGCGTTTGCGAAGACGTTGGTGAAGAGCGCGATGAAGCAGTCGACGCCGGTGGACGCCCGCAGCCGCTCCAGCGTCTGCAGGACCTCGTTGGCGTGGCTCTCGGAGTAGTCGAAGGTCGAGACCATCACCTGGGCGATCATCACCGTCTTGCCGAAGAGGTTGTAGCGCTTCATATCCCGGGTCAGGAGCTCCTCCGGCGAGAGCGAGCCGAGCTCCATCCCCTTCCCGATCAGCTCCGTGCCGTACGCGACCGGGTCGTACCCCGTCAGGCCGGCGAGGTACCCGGCGGCCTTCGTATCCGCCGGCGTCGTCGTGGAGAGCTTCATCACCATGGTGTCGGAGAGGATGCCGGAGAGGAGGAGGCCTGCGGTCGAAGCGGAGGGTTCCAGGTCCGCCTCGATGAACTTGTTCGTGATGATCGTCGAGGTCGAGCCCACCGGTTCGTTCAGGAACTTCACCGGCTTGAGGGTCGATATCGCGCCCAGGCGGTGATGGTCGACGATCTCCAGGATATCGGCGCTCTCGATCCCGTCGACCGCCTGGGAGTACTCGTTGTGGTCGAGGAGGATCACCGACTTCTGCACCGACTGCATCAGCGTCGTCCGGGAGACGAGCCCGATATGCCTGCCGTCCGGCCCGACGGCGCAGGCCGTCCTGAACTTCGAGGTCGAGACGATCTCCTTGGCGTACTCCAGGGAGTCCTCCATCCTGACGATGGGGAGATCGGTCTTCTCCATGATCAGGTGGGCGGGCAGCGAGAGGCTGATCATCTTGCCGACCGAGAAGGCGTCGAGCGTCGTTGCGAGCATCGAGACGCCGCGTCCCTCTGCGGCCTTGATCACCCGCTCCCCTGCAGGGGCTCCTTCGGCGATGATCATCGCGGCAATGCCTGCGGAGATCAGCGCGAGCTGGGCGGGCTCGTTGTCGCCGACGATCGCGATATCGTTCGGCGTCATCCGCGAGAGCGTGACGTGGAGGGCATCGATGACCGTGTACACCCTCCCGCCACCGATCGTCTCCCGGTCGGCGGTGACGATCCGGCCGTCCAGAATCCGGGCGAGCGTCTCGAGTTTCATCGGGACGAGAGAGAGCTGCTCGCCGGTGTTCTTCCGCACGTACGAGCGTGCCAGGCCGTACTCACTGACGAGCCCGAGCAGGACGCCGGCCTCGTCGGTGATCGGCACGTTCCGCATATCGTAGGTGTCCATCATCGCGGCGACGTCGATCGTCGGCACGTCCTGCCTGGCGCTCCGGGAATCGAGCGGCATATCCGATACCGTCGGCTCGATGCTTGCGATGTAGAGCGGCGGCTCCGCCCCGAACGTTGCGAGGGCGAACTGTGTCTCGGCGTTCACCTCGCCGCACCGTGCCGGGACGTAGGTCCCGGTCCCGGTCTGGTTCAGGAGCTCCGCATACCCGATGACGCTGCAGATGCTGTCGGTGTCCGGCTGCTTGTGTCCGATGATATAGATTTTCGTCAGGCGTATTCCTCCTCGCGGTGCCGGTCGGCCGGCAGGTTTGGATAGTGGTACGCTGCGCTCGCCCAAAAGATATTGCCCCGGCCGATCAGTACCCGGCCAGGAGGATCGCCATGATCCGTGATTCCGCACGCCGCAGGTGTTCGATGGCCGTGGCCTTGCTGACGCCGGCCGCCTCCGCGAGCGCGCCGCCGTTCGTCTTCCGCGGATACTCGTAGTATCCGCAGCGTTTCGCGGCAAGGAGCATGCCGCGCTGTTTCTCGGTCAGCATCCCGAGGATGTCGCGGCCGTCGTAGGTCACCGGCTGGAAGGTGACGTCCAGGATCTCGCCGTAGGACGCGAGCAGGCCAAGGAACCGCTGCAGGTTTGCATCATCGCCGATGCAGGAGTAGACGACGTGCGTCGGGGATTTTTTGATCGGCGTCGTCCAGATCAGGTCGAGATCGAACTCCTGCATCTTCTGCCGGAAGAACTCGTCATGCGCCTGGCCGCGGATGAGGCAGGTGTGGACTCTGCCCTGCACCCTGACGACGTGCAGGATCTCCATGACTCCCGGGATGGTGATCTCGTCGATGGAGCAGCCGTCCGCGACGGTGATCTCGCAGAGGACGAGCTTGAGCCCCTTCTCGAAGTCCACCTTCAGGATCTCAAGGAGCGTCACCGACTCGATCTTCTCAAAGACGCGCGTCCACTCCCGCAGTTTCTCCTGCAGCTCCGGCGGGGCATCGGGAACGGTTACCCGCGGGCGGATCTCGACGATCAGTTTGCGCATGGATCAGGTATAGACGGCAGAGCATAAAGTGCCCGTACATGTACGGGGCAATCCTCATGTAGCCGGGAGAGCAATACTTCGTCTGGAGAGATGACCTCGCCCCCCCGCGTGCAGCCTGCAAAAGGCTATCAGGCGGCAGGACAAGGGGAGGATAGGAATGCAGAGTGTGATCCGATGAACGACCAGAAGGGAATACGTAAAACGAGGGGCGGCGGGAGAATCAGGATGGCGATATATGCAATAGTCTGCGCCGTTCTTCTGCTGATCGCTCCGGCGCTCGCGGCACCGGCGGACGTGACGGTGACGTCGGTCTCTCTCGACCCGGCGGTGCTGATGCGGGGGGACGAAGGGATCCTCACCGTGACCGTGCAGAATACGGGGCTCGAGCCCGTGCCGATCAGCCGCGCCCGGCTCTACGGCGACGAGGTCGTGGTGCTGAGCGATCCCTACCCCTCGGTCGGGGACATCGGTGCCGGGAACACCAAACAGTTCACCTTCACCGTCCGGGCGGACGCCCCCGACGGGACCTACTACCCGCGGTTCGTTCTCGAGTTCCGGGACGACGGCAGCCTCCGCTACCCGGTCCCGGTGCGGGTGGAGAGCACACCGCTGCAGGCGGCGGTGGTCGATCGGCCCGACACCTTCTCGGAAGGACGGGAGGCGGACGTTGCGGTCAGGGTCGGCAACCCCCGGTCGACCGCGGTGACCGGCGTCCGGGTCGTCCCGGAGGGTTCCGGGTTTACCGCGATCCCCTCGAGCGCGTTTATCGGCACCCTCGCGCCCGACCAGGCGGCGGTGGCGCTCTTCAACATCACTCCGCAGGAGGAGACGAACCTCACGTTCCGCGTGATCTACCAGAACGGCCGGAACGTCCACGAGACGACCCTGGCGCTGCCGCTTACCCTCGGCGAAGGAAAGATTCGTGCCGATCCCGTCCTGACGGGCATCGAGGTGATACAGGAGGCGGGCATCTGGCGGGTGACCGGCGACGTGACCAACGCCGGCCTCGAGACGGCGCGGTCGGTGATCGTGACGAGCGCCGCTCCGGCGATGCCGACCGATCCGTTCCGGGTCTACGTCGTCGGGACGCTCGACCCCGACGACTTTTCGAGCTTCGAGGTGACCTTCGAGACGGCGGGCAATGTCTCGGAGGTGCCGCTCGTGGTCGAGTACCGTGACGACGACGGCAACCTCTTCACCGAACAGAGCATGGTCGCGCTCGAGAACCGGACGGCAGAGGAGGACGAAGGAGATCTCCCGCTCCTGCCGATCGTCGTCGCCCTTGTGGTGGTGATCGCGGCCGCGGCCGCCGGCTACTACCTCCTCCGGCGGAGACGCGGATGAGCGACGAGCCGGTCATCCGGTTCGACGACGTCTCGAAGGTCTACTCACTCCCCGGCGGGGACGTCGTCGCGCTCGACCACGTCACCCTCACCGTCGAGCCCGGTGAGTTCGTCGCGGTGATGGGGCCGTCCGGGTCGGGAAAATCGACCCTCCTCAACCTGATGGGCTGCCTGGACGTCCCGACCTCGGGGCGGATCTTCATCAACGGCGAGGAGATCAGCCGCATGAGCGACGACGTCCTCACCCGGCTCCGCCGCAACCACATCGGGTTTATCTTTCAGCAGTTCAACCTGATCCCGCTCCTCTCGGCGCTCGAGAATGTGGAGTTTCCGGTCGTCCTGACCGAGCGGCGGGGCGAGAGCCGGGAGCGGGCGATCCGCGTCCTCCGGTCGATGGACCTTGAGGAGGAGCTCTTCTCCCATAAACCGAGCGAGCTCTCGGGCGGCCAGCAGCAGCGCGTCGCCATCGCCCGGGCGCTTGTCAACGAGCCCGAGCTCCTCCTCTGCGACGAACCGACCGGCAACCTGGACACGAAGACCGGGACCGCCATCATGGACCTCCTCCGCCTGGAGAACGGCGAGGGCAAGACTATCGTGATGGTCACCCACGACCCGAAGGTCGCCGAATACGCTCACCGCCATATCCGGATCGTGGACGGCAGACTGGTATGATATTCTTCAATTTTGCGGTCAGGAATCTCAGGCGCCACTGGATACGCTCGGCGCTCTCGATCATCGGGATCGTCATCGGCGTGATAGCGATTGCCTCGCTCGGGATTATGGGCAACAGCATCAACCTCCTCGTCGCGAACCTCATCACCGACGTCGGCGACACCATTGTGATCACGCCGCATACCCCTTTTGGAGACACCTTCGCGGGTGACCCGCGGACGGCGGTGGACGCCGCGATCCCTGCCCGGCAGGTGGACGAGATCCGGCGGGCGGCGAGCCCCCATCGGGTGATTCCGGTACTGCAGGGGGCGGACGAGGTGGATTTCGGCGGCGGCGAGAGCGGCTATGCCCAGGTGATCGGGCTCGACGTCGAGGACATCCCGGTGCTCCTCGAGCTCGAGGGCGGGCAGTACCCGAGGGCGAACCAGCCGGGCGCCCTCGTCGGGACGTATCTCGCAGACGAGTACGACATCGCGTCCGGGGCACGGATCACGATCGGGGATGAGGAGATGCGGGTGACCGGCGTCCTGGCGGAACGGGGCTTTGCCTTCGACATCAACCCCGACTACGCCATCGTCGTGCCGGCGGACTGGTACCGTGACCACTTCGGCGCGGAGGACGAGTACTCCATGGTCGTCGTCCGGGTCGGCGATATCGCCGAGATCGACGCCGTGAAGGATGCGGTGGACAACCAGCTCAACCGCCGCGAGGAGACGGTCGACATCGTCGATTCACGGGATCTTTTAGCGCAGTACGAGGAGATCTACCAGCAGATAACCGTCTTCCTCCTCGGCATCGGGGGGATCTCCCTGATCGTCGCCGCCGTGAACATCCTCAACGTCATGTACATCTCGGTGACCGAACGGATCCGCGAGATAGGGATCATGCGGAGCATCGGCGTCCGGCGGCAGGAGGTGCTGCGGCTCTTCCTCTACGAAGCCGCGATCCTCGGCATCGTCGGGAGCGTCATCGGCGGGGCGTTCAGCGCTGTCGGCGGCTACGTCATCAGCGTCGCCGCGGTCGAGGTCTTCACCGCCGGGACGACCTTCGGCGAGAACTTCACCGTCTTTGACGCAACGGCCGTCGGGTTCGTCGTTTTCGGGATGCTCTTCGGGATAGGGACGAGCATCGCCGCCGGGTTCTACCCGGCCTGGAAGGCCGCGCAGCAACTCCCGATCGAGGCGATGCGCCATGACTGACGGCTACCGGACGATCCTCGCCAGCCTCGCGGTGCGGAATCTCCGGCGGCACGCCGTCCGCTCGAGCCTCGCCACGGTCGGGATCGTCATCGGGGTGATCGCGGTCGCCTCGCTCGGGATCATGGGCAGCAGCCTCTCGGCGCTCTTCGGCGGCCTGGTCTCGGACGTCAGCGACACCGTCCTCGTCACCCCGCACCTCGCGGCGTCCAGCGGCGACCCGTTCGACCCCCGGAACACCCTCGCCTCGCGGCTGTCGGAGCGGGACGTTGCGGAGATCGAGAAAGCTGTCGGGCAGAACCGGGTCATCCCGATGATCCGGGCTTCGGAACGGGTGACGGTCGGCGATACGGGCGGGTATACCCAGGTGTACGTGCTGCCGGCGGAGGACATTCCCTTCCTGCTTGAGAAAGAGGCGGGCCTCTATCCGCAGACGACCTCGTCGGGCGTGATGGTCGGCGCGCTGCTGGCGGACGAGTTCGACCTGCACCCCGGGAGCCGGATCGAGGTCGGAGGCGAGAACGTCCGCGTCGTCGGCATCGCCGCCGAACGGGGAATGGGGATCGATATCAACCCCGACTATGCCGTCATCGTCACCGAGGCGTGGTACGCCGGGCGGCACGACGAGCAGGGCTACAGCCAGGTCGTGGTGAAGGTCGGCGACCTCGACGAGGTCGGGGAGGTGAAGGCCGCCATCGAGCAGCAGCTCAACCGGAGGGAGGAAGAGGTGGACGTCCTGGACTCGCGGGAGATCCTGGAGATCTACTACGAGACCTCCGACGCCATCAGCGTCTTCCTCATCGGGATCGGTGCGGTATCCCTCTTCGTCGCGAGCGTCAGCATCCTCAACGTGATGATCATCTCCGTCACCGAACGGACGCGGGAGATCGGGCTGATGCGGAGCATCGGGGCGGAGAAGCGGGAGGTGATGGTCATGTTCCTCTACGAGAGCCTTATTCTCGGCATCGCCGGAAGCGTCGTCGGCGGGCTCGTCAGCGTCGTCGTCGGCTACTACGTCACCGCATCGGTCGCCGGGTTCCTGACCGGGTTCGTCGCGGCGGACGGGGGGACGGCAATCCTCTCTCCGGCCGCGATCGGCTACATCGTCTTCGGCGTCCTCTTCGGGATCGCCGCGAGCGTCATTGCCGGGCTGTACCCTGCCTGGAAGGCGGCGCAGCAGAGCCCGATCGAAGCCCTCCGTTACGAGTGATCGGCGGCGGAAGGGTTATCCCTCCGGCCGCCCCCTCACCCTTCCGGAGACCGGCATGATCTTCTTCGACTTCGCCCGGCGGAACATCAGGCTCCACTGGTTCCGGTCGGTCCTTGCGGTCATCGGGATCGTCATCGGGGTGATCGCGATCGCCTCCCTCGGGATCCTGGGTAACAGCCTCGTCCTCTCGATCACCGAGACGATCTCGGACGTCGGCGACACCGTCATCGTTACCCCGCACACCGGCGCCGCCGCCGCCGGAAACGGCCCGGGTCCTCCCGGCGGGGGCGCCGTCACGAGCAATACCATCTCGGAGCGGCAGGTCGGGCAGATCGAGCGGGCGGTCGGCCCGAATACGGTGATCCCCCTCGCGCAGGGCGGTGATGCGATCGCCGTCGGCAGCGAGACGGGGGCGGCGGTGATCTATGCCATGCCGGTCGAAGAGATGCCGGCCCTCCTCGATCTTGCGGACGGTATCTACCCACGGAGCACCGGCGGTGCGCTTGCCGGCAGCGCTCTTGCAGCGGAATTCGGCATGCAGCCGGGAACCCGCGTCCAGGTCGGGAGCAACGCCTCGAATACGCTCCGGGTGGTCGGCGTCATCGAGGAGCGCGGCGTCGGGTTCGACATCAACCCGGACTTTGCCCTGATTGTTCCGCACGCCTGGTACAGCGATGTCTACGACGAGGAGGAGTACGACCAGGTGATCGTGAAGGTCAGGGACGTCGGCGACATCGACGTGGTGAAGGCGGCGATCGAGGAGACGCTCAACCGGCGGGAGACCGTCGTCGACGTCCTGGACACGCGGATGATCCTCGAGAGCCTCTTTCAGGTATTCGAGCAGATCACCGTCTTCACCCTCGCCATCGGGAGCATATCGCTCGTCGTCGCCGGCGTCTCCATCCTCAACGTCATGATGATGTCGGTCTCGGAGCGGACGCGGGAGATCGGGGTGATGCGGAGCATCGGCACCCGGCAGCAGGACGTGCTGCGGATGTTCCTCTACGAAGCCCTGATCCTCGGGCTGATCGGCAGCATCATCGGCGGGGTGATGAGCATCGGCACCGGTTACCTGGTTAACGCAGTCGTCCTCCAGCGCCCCGAGTTCCTCTTCGTCCCCTCAAGCCTTGTCTACATCCTCTACGGCATGGGCTTCGGGGTCGCGACGAGCATCGCCTCCGGGATCTATCCGGCCTGGAAAGCCTCGCGTCTCAATCCCATCCAGGCGCTCCGGTTCGAGTAGCCGGGCGGCGAATCTCTTTAACGCCTCCCGTCCCGGTAAGGTTTTTTAATACATGAACGCCACTTTGGTACTTGGGAGGCATCATGCCGGACCGCCCGGAGATGCGGACAGGCCCCCGGGCGGCTTTGGCACCACGCATACTCCCGGATCCACCGTGCGTCATTGCCGGTGACGACGTCGCGCTTCGCCCCCAGGACCGCCTTGCGGCATCACGCGCGAACGATAATCCCCTCCATCGATATCGCTGCCCGAAAATAACCGCCCGAGCGGACGGAATGCAGGTAGAATATGTTGCAGATGATCACCTGGCTGAATAAGACCTTCGGCACCTTTGAGCCGACGCGCGAGATCGTCATGCGGGCGCTGCGCCACCTCCGGCCCGCAGACAGGAAAAAACTCTTCTCCGAAGATATCCCCCAGATGCGGACCGCCGAAGGCCGGTGGTACGAGGCGATCATCTACGAGATGGTCATTGACCTCTCCATGCAGTCCGACCTGATCCGGTCGGTCGTGATGCGCGGGGCGGATGCCCCGGGCAGGCCGAAACGTGCCCAGCTCGGGCAGAACGGGCTCTTCTATTCGAACATCGGCGATATCAAGGTCCGGGGCAACGGCCAGGACCTCGCCGAGGTCGACCTGGTGCTGATCGACCATGCCGGGACGTTTGCCTTCGGGGAGATCATCACTTCCCCCGCCGACCTCAAGGAACTCGAGGAAGAGATCCACTACAAAAAACGCCTCTTCGGCTACCTCTACGGCCAGCCGAACGTGCCGTTCCTGCTGATCTCATCCGTCGACATCTCGCGGACGGCGGTTGTCCGGCGGCTCATGAAAGAGCCGGACAACGTGCTCCTGACGACCTCGTCCTGCGAGAACCTCAAATCCCTTATCCGGCCGCGGGATCTCCGGCGCGTCCCGGCAAAGCAGCGGATCAAAAACCCGAAGATGATCCCCATCGCGGAGATTGCGCCCCGCCGGCCGTTCGACTACAAACAGCTCCACGACGAGCGTCTCCAGAGCATCATCGCGTCCGTGACCGGGGACGGGGGGATCGAGGCGCTCAGAGCGGCCGACGAGATCCCGCCGATCGTCAAGAAGGTCCTCTTCGGCGGGCTCTACCCGTCCGCCATCCGGATGCTCGACCAGCACCATCCCATCCGGATCAAGGGAAAGGGCTACGACCCGGACGCGATCGCAAAACAGTTCTCAAAGGTCGTGCTGGCGGTCAACCTTCCCGAGTACAAACCGATCATCTACCTGCGCGCGCGCGATCGGCGGGAGTACCTCAAGATGGTCCCCGACCGATCGGGCGGATTCAAGTTCGAGAGCCGCAGGACGCCGCATATGGCCGGCTTCTTCATCTGGCTCGAGTCGACCCGGCCAGCGATCGGGGGTGAGATCACAAAATCGCTCCTGGATACCTTCGCGACCATGCAGAAGCGCTCCTGACCCGGCCGGGCGGGAACCCGCGTACTTCTTATAAATCGCCGTACCAGATCCGACAGGACGACCGGCGGCATCCCCGGAGGGTCCGCCGGCCGGGTTTCACGGAGATGGGAGGGTATGGCAACGATATCCGGGACAGAAGGGCTGCTTGAATTCGCCCTGGTCTCCTTCGCCTCGCTGATCGCCATCATCAACCCCGCATCGACGACGGCGGTCTCGACGGCGCTTCTGGAGGGAATGCATGAGTCGGAACGTCGGAAGGTGATCCGACAGGCGCTGAAGATCTCGCTGATCGTTATGGTCTTCTTTGCGTTCACCGGGCAGCTCCTCTTCTCGTTCTTCTCGATCACCGTCCCGGCGTTCCGGATAGCCGGCGGTATTCTGCTCGTCAGCACCGCGACGGAGATGCTCAAACCCCGGAAGGAGACCTACTCGGGGGAAGAGCTCGAGAACATCGCCATCGTGCCGCTGGCATTCCCGCTCACCTGCGGGGCCGGCACGATCACCACGGTCATCCTGCTCGCCTCCGGTTCGAACGGCCCGCTCCAGCTCGCTGTGGTCGTCGGGGCGATCCTGCTCGCGATCGCCATCTCATACGCAGGGATGCTTTATGGCCCTGAGATCTTTCGCTACATCGGGCGGGAAGGGCTCAACGTCATCCCGAAACTGATGGCCATCATCGTTCTGGCGCTTGCGGTGCAGTTCATCATCAGCGGGATCGCCGAAGCGCTGCCGCAGATAGTGAGTAATCTATGATGAGAGGAAGATATGCGTGAACGGGTGGATGGAGGTTCAGATCGGGATCATTCAGGCGCTCCAGAGCCAGGCTGCCTGGCTTGACATTCCCATGCGCATCTTCTCGTTCCTGGGGCTGCCGGAGTTCTATCTCCTCGTTATCCCGCTCTTCTACTGGTGCCGCGATCCCCGGTTCGGCCTCCGCATCGGCCTTCTCCTCGGGCTCACCGCCGGCCTGAACGACGCCCTGAAGATCGCGTTCCACCTGCCGCGTCCCTACTGGGTCAGCGGGGAGGTCGCGGTGCTGAACACCTACCCCTCGTTCGGCCTCCCCTCAGCGCATGCGCAGGGGGCAGCAACGTTCTGGGGCTATATCGCCGCAAAGGCCCGGCGGTGGTGGGTGACCGCCCTCGCCGCGGTGCTGGTCGTCCTCATCGGCGTCTCGCGGGTCTATGAAGGGGTGCACTTCCCGATGGACACCGTCGCCGGGTGGGTGGTCGGGCTTGCCGTCCTGGCGGTCTTCCTCCGCTTCGAAGAGCCGGCCGCCGCCCGGCTCGCCCGCCTGCCGGTGCAGCGGCAGGTGCTTGCGGCGGCGCTGGCCTCGCTCGGGCTGCTGGCGCTCTCGCTCGCCGCCGTCGCGAGCCTCGGGGACTGGCACCTCCCGCAGGCATGGGTCACGGAGGCGCTTGCGCGGTCGGGCGAGCCGATCGACCCGCTCTATCCCCGGGACGGCCTGATCGCGACGGGCATGCTTTTCGGGTTTGCAGCGGGCGCCGCCCTCCAGTCGCACCGCGGCAGTATGTGCAGTGCCGATGCCCGGGCCGGGGTGCTGCTCCTCCGGTATCTCTTCGGGATCGCCGTTGCGGGAGCCATCTGGCTCGGGTTCGGGCTCGTTGTGCCGGACGGCGACGGCTTTGCCGCATACGCCCTCACCTACCTCCGGGCGACGGTGGCGGCCGGGTGGGTCTCGTTCGGCGCTCCGGAGGTCTTCTACCGGATGAACCTGGCAAAACGGGAAGAAGGATGAAGACGGAAGATAGGTAGGATGAAGACCGGTATGGATGAGAGCGGCGTGACCGTCCTCGAAGCGATCCTGACCGTTATCGTTGCGGGTATCGTCGTGGCGCTTGCGATGCAGCATCTGGCTGCGCCGCCGGCCGTTCCCGGCGGGGTGGTCGTCGCCGGCCTCGAAGAGACGGGCGGCATGCTCTGCCTCGAAGGCAGCGTCTACGGATACGCCTGCGTGAACGGGAACGTCGGCGACGCCTCTCTCTGGTGCGACCAGCCCGACCCGGGGCGGATGGGCTCGGTCTCCTTCACGATAGGGCTCTTTATCGGGGACATGGGGGCGGTCGATATGAGCAGGGCAACGGTGACGTTCGCGACCAGAGCCGGCCGGGAAGTCCTGCCGCTCACAAGCGCCGTCCCGGTCCGCCCGCAGAACTGGACGGTCCTCCGCAGGTTCCACCGGATACCGGGACAGCAGGCGGACGACGACGATATCCTTGAACCCGGCGAGCAGTTCGAGGTACTGGTCTACCCGGGCACTGCGCTCCCACCCTACGAGCAGTTCACCGTCACCATCGCGCCGCCCGGGAGCGAGCCGTTGCCGGTGTCGCGCACCGTGCCGCCGGGGGTTACGCAGGTGATGGATCTCGGCTAGTCCGGTTCCGGGATAGTATTTATAGAGAGGAACCGTATCCTCCTTCATGCTCATAGAGGGTGTCGCTCTCGGCTGGATTCTGATCATACTGGGAGCTGTCCTGCTGCTGATCGAAGTGTATCAACCGGGCTTTTTTATCGCCGTCCCCGCCACGGTGCTGATCATCCTCGGCATTCTTCTGCTGCTCGGTGTCGATATCCTCAGTTCCGTCTGGGGGCTGATCGTCGGCGTGATCGCCGCCATCGGCACCGCCCTGATCACAGTCTGGGCGTACGGGCGGCTGACCCCGGATAGAATGCCGACGACGATCAGCCGCGACTCCCTGGCGGGCCGGGAGGGCATGGTCGTCCGGACGGTGGACGAAGAGACCCTCGCCGGCAAGGTGACGATCGGGAGCAGCGAGTGGAGCGCCCGGTCGGAGAGCGGCACCATCCCGGTGGGGAAAAGGGTTATCGTGCTCCGATCGGAAGGGGTGCATATCGTTGTTGAGGAGAAGGAGAGCCTATGATTCCTACGGGAGAGTTTCCGATAACCGGGATAATCACCATCTTTCTGATTATCGTCATCATCGTCATCTTCGCCCAGGGCGTGGTGATCGTGCAGCCGTACCAGCAGGGTCTGGAGATCCGCCTCGGGCAGTACATCGGCAGGATGAACCCTGGGTTCCGGTGGGTCGTTCCGCTGATCACCGTGGTCGAGAAGCTCGACCTCCGGACCCAGGTGATGGACGTGCCCTCGCAGGAGGTGATCACCAAGGACAACTCGCCGACGAATGTCGACGCGATCGTCTACGTCCGGGTGATAGACCCGGAGAAGGCGTTCTTTGAGGTGATGAACTACCGGGCGGCGACGGTGGCGCTCGCCCAGACGAGCCTGCGCGGCATCATCGGGGATATGGAGCTTGACGAGGTGCTCTACAACCGCGACGTCATCAACGCCCGCCTGCGGGACATCCTCGACCGGGAGACCGATGCCTGGGGTGTCAAGGTCGAGCGGGTGGAGATAAAAGAGGTTGACCCCGTCGGCGCCGTCAAGCAGGCTATGACCGAGCAGACCGCCGCCGAGCGCGAGCGGAGGGCGGCGATCCTCCGTGCCGACGGCGAGAAGCGCGCCGCCATTCTGCGGGCGGAAGGAAGCCGGCAGAGCATCATCCTCGAGGCCGAGGGTGAGCGGCAGAGCAAGATCCTGCGTGCCGAGGGCGAACGGCAGAGCCAGATCCTCCGGGCGCAGGGAGAGGCGCAGGGGCTGCGGATCATCTCGGTCGGCGCCCAGCCCCTCGACCGGCGGGCGATCACCGTCCTCTCGCTCGATGCCCTCAAACAGATGGCCGACGGCCAGGCGACGAAGATCATCTTCCCGTTCGAGCTCTCGAGCCTGGTGAAGCAGGTCGCGTCGTACCTCGGGGCGACCGAGGAGATGGGGGAGGTGCCCGAAGGGAAGGCCGTGACCGACGAAAGCATCCTCGGGGAGATCCCAAAAGAAGAGGAGATCGCGGTTGTCAAAGAGGCTGCACGGGGCATCGAGACGGACATCTCCGGCGAGCTCGGCCCGGCCATGAGCCCGGCGATGCGCAAGACGAAAGAGGGAGAAGAGCAGCCCTGATGCGGACGGAGAGGGCGATCCCCCTCTCGCGGCTTTTTGAGAGTGATTTTGGATCGGATCCTTCTTCATCCCAATCCTCCTGATACGAAGAGAGATCACAGCGATTTTGAATCGTATCGTGATTGCCGGGTCTGGAAGAATTGAGAATGGTGACGCCTTGTATGTCTATGAAACGTGAAAAGATGAGAAGTGCCTTAATCTGATTTCACAACGGTTTTCTCATCACATAGTACGTATTCCCAAACTCATCCGGGTATTTCTCAAAGATTCTGGTCTGCCTTTTCAACCCCTCAATGACCATCAGAGCGCCCTCGTCATCTGCATATTCCTCTTCGAGCTCTCCAAACTTCTCCCTCAGGTTACCGTAGAAACTCTCTTCCCAGACCCGTGAAGGGAGCCTGAAGGATCCGACCATCTCAAGTCCGGCATTCCGGATGATCTCAGATCCTTTCTCTTCGATCATCATTGCGGGATGGAACTCGGCGAAGAATTCCCGCGCCTCATCGGAGGGGGTCTCTGTAAACCAGAATATATCCGAGATCACCATGTATCCGCCCTGTTTCAGGAGTTTTTTCCAGTACCTGACGGCATTCTCGATGCCTATGATGGATGCGCATCCTTCAGCCCATAGAATGTCGAACGACTCCTCGTCAAAGGGAAGATCGTCCATAGATGCACGGACCGTTTTGATTCTCCCGGAGAAACCTCCGGCTGCAATTTTTTCATCCACCGCATCGAGATAACGCTGGTGAATATCTGTCGCTACTATCCTGCAGGACGGGCACAGGCGGGCAAGGGCCATCGTCTGTACGCCCTTCCCGCAACCAACATCCAGGATCTCACCACCTCCTGTTGGCGGTTCTGTGATCATGGAAAATGCCTTTTGTGTGTGGTCATCATCCCCCGCCCCCTGCCTGGGAAACGATTCAAAAATCTTAGAAACCGGATTGTCTTCCATATATCATTTCAATTGCAGGATTGCATGTAGTTTGCGGTCGTCCCGGCACAGATACGCTTGTTCTCCTTATACCGGTCTGTTTTGCGGTATGCTGATCGTCGTGAGGACGATCTGAAAATGAGAGAATTACCGGGCCTGAAAGGTCTCTCCTGGGACTCTCCCCCGGCCGGTATCCGTCTTTCGAAAACCTCCTTTCTTCTCTCCGGTGCGATTGCCGTCATGGTTCCCGGGGTCGGAGGTCGCCTGTGGCACAAAACCCTGTCAGGTCTTCGCACGAGTACTGCTTCGCAGGTCCCGGGCCTGGCCAAAAAGAATCGGGTTAGAAGGGGGTCGCGTTCAGAACAGCGCTGGCAGGAGCGTCCCGGTGATGAACGGCACCACGATGCCCTTGATGGTGGGCAGCGTCATGAAGAGGACGATGATGAGGATCATGAACATGCTGATCGACGCCACGACCCGCGGTGCGTACTGCGACCATCCGCGCCGCTCGAAGATGCGCTCGATCCCCTCTTTCATGATATAGCCGCCGTCCAGGGGGACGAACGGCAGCGCGTTAAAGGTGCCGACCGCCAAGTTGAACCACGCCGTCCAGAAGAGTATCTGGATGATCGCCCAGAACCCTGGGAAGGGAACGTCCCATCCAATCGTCTTCGGCGTATCCACGAGGAGGACGCTCAGACCGAGCGTATCGACCGCCCCGGTCTCCGCGTTCGGGATGAAGGCGTCGAACGGCGCCATCAGCATGACCAGGGGTGCGAGCGGCCCCATCCCCGCGATGGCGTCCAGGCGTGCCTGGACGGCCGCGCCGTTGTAGTAGTAGACGCCCAGAAAGCCGGAGTCCCGATCGCTTGCGAGCGCCTCCGGCCACTCGGCGAGCGTCATCGTATAAGTCTCCGGGACGCCGTCCTTTTCGACGGTGAGCGCGACCTCATCACCGGGGCTGGTCCGATCCATGATCGCCGACACCTCTTCCTGGGTTGCGACCGGCACGCCGTTGACCGCCGTCACCACCGAAAGCCCCGGGACGCCGGCATCGGCAGCAGGGTAGTCTACGTAGACCCCGTCGATCAGCGGCGCTCCCGACGGCACCGCAGTCCCGAGAAGCAGGAACATGACGACGAAACAGGCGACGGCGGCCACCAGGTTGTTTGCTATCCCGGCGCCGAACATCCGGATCTTCGGCATGCCCTTCGCCTGCTCCACGTCCTCCTCGTCCGGCTCGACGAACGCACCGAGCGGGATGACCGCGATCAACAGCCCCATGCTCTTCACCCGCATCCCCTCGACGCGGGCGAGGATCGCGTGCCCGAACTCGTGGATGACGATCGTCGCGACCAGCCCGAGCCAGACGGCGACGGTGAAGGGGATAGCATCGTTGACCCCGGGGAGGGCGAGGACGTTCTGAATGCCGTGAATCCCCTCCGCACTCGGGGTGTTGGTCAAAAACCCGGGCAGCGCCAGCAGCAGGAGCAGGGTAAAGAATCCCGCGATGAAGACGACCATCACCGCCCCGAGCGTGCCGTACCCCTGCAGTATCCTCTTGAAGCGGATGAACCAGTCGAAGAAACCGACCTTCTCGGTCTTGATCGCCATGATTGGGCCAAAAAACATGATATGATCCGCAAAGAGCCCCTTTTCCTTGATATAGGAAGCAATAAGGGCGTATGCTGCCAGCAGCAGCAGGAGTATCTGGAGCCAGCTCATCACTTAGAGTAGGCTTCCGGAAATCATAAAACCCTTGCCGGATCTCCCTCGCCGTTCAGAAGTCCAGGATGCTCTTCTGGTAGAGGTTCGCCACCGTCTTCCAGGTCTTCCGGGCGCATCCGGGCGGCTGGCCGTGAACCCGGATGTAGTCTCTCAGAAACGCGATCGTCTTTGCGTCGGAAGGATAGCCGCTCCCGATCTCGCCGTACTGCTCTGCAAGATCCCGGACAGCCCGGTCGCGGGTGACCTTGGCGACGATGCTGGCCGCCCCCACGATCGTGTGGACGGCGTCGGCATGGTGCTCGGCGACGATCCGGCAGGGGAAGGAGAGGTGGCCGCCCACCGTCCTGCCGAAGCGCTCGGCGTTCACGTCGCAGGCGTCGAGGTAGGCGCACTCGGGCTTCAGGCCGGAGAGCGCCGATGCGTGCAGTTCCGCAACGCAGGCGTTCATGGTCATCCTGCTCCGGACGTTGTCGATCTCGTCTGCATCGATGGTGATGACGGCAATGGCGCAGTCTCCGACGATCGCATCGTAGAGGCGCTCGCGCTGCCGCGCCGAGAGCCCCTTCGAGTCCTTGATCGGCAGCGCTGCAAGGTCGTCCGTCGACCGGCACCCCACGGCAGCGACGACCATCGGGCCGAGCACCGAGCCTTTTCCTGCCTCGTCAACCCCGCATATCACAGTACATCAGTCGTTTCTTTCGGAAGGTATTTTAATGCTCATGATGGAATCGAGATGGAATGTACACAATCATCGTTGGACTCGGTGGTATCGGGCGGAATCTTACTGCGATTGCGGTCGGAGCCGGTGACAGCGTCGTCGTTATCGACCAGGATGAAGCACGCGCAAGCGATATCCTCGAACACTACGATGTTCTTGCCATCACCGGGAACGCCACCGACAAGTCGGTCCTTGAGGACGCCGGTATCGAGCGGGCGGACGCGCTCGTTGCGACGACGAGCGACGATGCAGTGAACCTGATGACCTGCTGGCTGGCGAAACGCTTTAACGTCATGAACGTCGTCTCGATCGTCAACCAGAAGGAGCACTCCGAACTCTTCAAGGAGGTCGGGGTGAAGATCAGCGAAAACCCGGACGAACTCGTGGCCACCCGGATGTACTACTGGGCGAAGAACCCCAACATGCAGCAGCTGGCCTCCATCCCGGGCGGGACGATCTTTGAGATTGTTGCGGAAGACGAGGCGCCGATCGTCGACCACGAGATCCGGGAGCTCGACGTGCGCGACTTCGTCTTCATCGCCATCCGGCGGGCGGGCGGCGACCTGATCATCCCGAGCGGAACGGTGCGGATCCGCCCCGGGGATGTCATCACGGTGTTCACGAAAAAAGAGGCCGAGAATGAGACGCTGAAACTGCTCAACCGGCAGCTGAAGCGCTCAGGCGAGTGAATTTTTCAGTGCCCGGAGTTCCATCAGCATCTTCGGGTTGCGCTTGATCAGTTCCATGATGAGCGTCGAGACCTTAAACTCCTTCATATCGATATTGGCGAGTGATGCGGCGAGGGTGTTGAGTTTCGCGTCGTCGAGGGTGACGAAGTAGTCCTTGACCTTATAGTTCCGCTCGATCGTCTTGCCCATGCGGGAGACGCGCCACGCCTCGTCGTACTTCATCAGCGCGCCGGCGCTGCAGTCTCCGGCGGAGATGCACTCCGACGCGACCTGTCCTGCCATCCTGCCGGTGAACATCGCGTTGAAGATGCCGCCGCCGGTGATCGGGTCGACGACGCGTGCGGCATCGCCCGCGATCATCAGGCCGTCCGCGACCGTGCACGGCAGCGGCTTGCAGACCGAGACCCCGCCGACGATGTGCTCGATTACCTTGCCGTCCGGGAAGTTCTCGGCGACGAAGCGGTCGAGGTAATGGCGTGCCCTGCTGCCGTCCCTGCTCTGTCTGCCCGAGATGCCGATACCGACGTTCGCGGTCCGGTCGCCCTTCGGGAAGACCCAGAGGTAGCCCTCGGGTGCGATATCCCTGCCGAGGTAAAAGTCGGTCGATTCCGCGTCGATCGGGATATCGGTCATGAGGTACTGGGCGCAGCTCATCATATCGCCGAGGGGCACGGTCGTGTCGAGGCCGGCCCAGCGCGCGAACTTGGACTCGACGCCGTCAGCGGCGACGACCACGTCCGCCCGGACATCGACGGGCTGGCCGCAGGCGAGGAGGCGGGCACCCTTCACGGCGCCGTTCTCCATGATGGGAGCGACCGCCCGGGTCTTGACGAAGACGTCGGAGCCTGCCTCCGCGGCGCGCCAGACGAGTTCGCGGTCGAAGACCTTCCGGTCGATGACGTAGCCGACCTCGTTGCCGGCCTGGTGCTGCTCCAGTTTGATGGTGTCGCCGCTTGGGGCAATGATCCGGGCGCGCCTGATGTCGGCGGCGATCCAGCGCTCGTCGGGTTCGATGAAGTCTTTTAAGAGCTCCTTGCCGATCCCCTCCGCACACCGGACCGGCGTGCCGATGGCGGGCCGTTTCTCGACGAGGCAGGCCGAGAGTCCGGCCTCTGCGGCGGTTCTTGCCGCGAGCGCTCCGGCAGGCCCTCCGCCGACGACGAGAACGTCGTACCTATTCTTCATGGACGACCTCCAGTGCTCCGAGGGGGCATGCCCGGGCACAGATGCCGCAGGAGATGCAGTCGCCTTCGAGGCTGAGGTAGGCGTCGATCAGCTCGAGCGCGCCCTCCGGGCAGACGGCGACGCAGCACCCGCAGTATCCGCATATATCGCGGTTTATTGTGAGCATCGTTTACATGTTGTCGTTGCAGTTCTAAAACCCTTTACTTTGCGTCTCACAAAGGAGATGCTCCTCTGGAGGAACAGGGGGTGGAAGCGCATTCTCCGCCGGATCAGTAGACATATTAGCTCCCGCGTTCAATAATGCAAAGAATCAATCGTTAACGCAATTTTAATTTATTTTATGCAAGGGATGCTATGGGATTGAAGGGAGGACCTACACAGGATGAAGTCATGGCCGTTTCCCTCCAGAAACTCGGGATCCGGCCGGGAGACGTCGTTGCCGATATCGGGTGCGGTACCGGCAAGGTCTCCGTCGCCGCAGCGGGCCTGGGTGCTTTTGTGTATGCGGTCGACCGGCGGCCCGAGGCTATCGCGTATGCGCGAGCCACGGCTGCGGACGCCGGGGTCGCGGAGATCGAGTTCTTCGAGGGCGACGCAGTCGACTTCCTGGCCGGCGCCGGCACGCTCGACTGCGCCTTCGTCGGGGGTTCGCAGCGCCTCGCCGAGGTGCTCGACCTCCTCGCCGGGAAGGTGCGGCGGACGATCGTGGTGAACGCCGTGCTGGTGGAGACGCTCGCCGAGGCCGTCTCCTGCATGCAGCGCCTTGGGATCTTCCGGGAGGCCGTCCACGTCCAGGTCTCCCGGTCCGCGGAGCTCGGCGGCGGCGTGATGTTCCGGCCGCAGAACCCCGTCTACATCATCGTCGGGGGTGCGGCGGCGTGCTCGTAGGCGTCGGGCTTGGGCCCGGCGACCCCGAGCTCCTCACCCTGCGTGCCGTCCGGCGGCTCCGCGAGGCGGACGCGGTCTTCGTCCCGGGCAGGATGGCCTACGACCTTGTCCGGCCTTACCGCGGCGACGCGGAGATCCTGGACTTTCCGATGACCAGCGACGAGGGCTATATCCGCGAGTGCCTGGAGCGGAACGCCGACCGGATCGCGCCGGCGGCAGAGAAGGGGCTCGCGGTCTTCGGGATCATCGGCGATCCGAACTTCTACTCCACCTTCTCCCGCCTCTGCGAGATCATCGACGACCGTCACCCGGGCATCGCCTTCGCCACCGATCCCGGGATCAGCTCGATCACCGCGTTCGCCGCTGTGGCCGGCGTCCCGGTGGCCGGCGGGTTCGTGGTCTCCGACGGCCCGGATCCGGATTCTCGGATCTTCATGAAGGTCAGAAGGCCGGCAGAGATGGCAGAGGAGCTCCGGAAAGACGGGTATACCGACTTCGTCCTTGTCGAGCGGATGTTCCTGGACGGGCAGCGGGTCTACCGCACCGCCGACCTGCCGGTGACGAGCGACTACTTCAGCATCATGTTCGCGAGGCGGTCCTATGGGTAAGGTCTTCATCGTCGGTGCGGGTCCGGGAGCGCCCGATCTCATCACCGTCCGGGGGATGCGTCTCCTCGAGGAGGCGGACGTCCTCATCTACGCAGGTTCGCTCGTCAACCCGGAGCTCGTGGAGCGGTCGGGCGCGGCCGTCAAACTCGACAGCTGGGGGATGAGCCTTGCCGAGCTCGTCGACGCGATGGCGGAGCACGTGGCCGCCGGGAAAAAAGTCGTCAGGCTCCACTCCGGCGACCCCGCACTCTACGGCGCGATCGTCGAGCAGATGACGGAACTCTCCCGCCGCGGGATCGAGGCCGAGATCGTCCCCGGCGTCTCCTCGCTCTTCGCGGCGGCGGCCGCCTTACAGACGCAGCTGACCCTCCGCGACGTCTCGGAGAACCTCATCATCGCCCGGCCGGCCGGGGCGACGCTCGAGAAGGATCAGATCGCCGAGCTCTCCCGGCACGGGTCGACGATGGTGGTCTTCCTCGGCACCGAGATGCTGGAGGAGGTGCTCGCGAAGGTGGAGTACCCGCCCGAGACGCCGGCGGCGGTCGTCTACCACGCGTCCTGGCCCGACCAGAAGATCGTCCGGGGAACCGTCGCCGACATAGCCGCAAAAGCGCGGGACGCCGGCATCGAGAAGACCGCCCTGATCGTCATCGGCGGCGTTGTCGACCCGGCGACCTCAGGGTTCGGCAGATCGGTACTCTATTCATGACCGATACCGCCGTCATCGCCCTGGAACGGTTCGAACCCGATGCAGGGAGGATCGCCGCCGGCCTCGGCGCCGACGTGGTTCTCTATACTCCGGATGCATTCCGGGCGGCGTTTGCCCGCTACCGGCGGATCGTCGCCCTGATGTCGGCCGGGATCGCGGTGCGGCAGGTCGCCCCCCTGCTCGCCGGCAAGTGGCAGGACCCGGCGGTCGTGGTCGTCGGCCCGGACCTCCGCTACGCCGTCCCGATTCTCGGCGGGCACCACGGCGCAAACGACCTTGCCCGGGAGCTTGAGGTTTTCGGGATCACGCCGGTGATCACCACCGCGACCGAGGCGCTCGGCCGCGAGTCAGTGGAGGGGATTGCCCGCGCCGAGGGCTGCGAGGTCGTCAACCGCGACTCGACCCGGCGCGTCAACGCCGCGCTCCTCGACGCCGATCTCCCCCTCTACACGATCACCGGCCCGGGGCTCGTCATCGCGGGCCCCTGCGTCTCCCTGCTCGTTCGGAAGGGCGAATACGCCGTCGGCGTCGGGTGCCGGAAGGGCGTCGCGGCCGCGGAGGTCGCCGCCGCTATCCGGGAAGGGCTTGCCGCCGCCGGCATTGCGGAGGACGAGGTGCTGGTCTACGCGACGACGGCGAAGAAGCGCTACGAAGCGGGGCTCTGCGAGGCCGTCCGGGAGCTTGGGGGAAACCTGGTCTTCATCGACGATGCGGCGATCAACGCCGAGCAGGAGATCGGGCCTTCGCGGGCGTCCCTGATCGGGCTCGCCGGCGTTGCCGAGCCCTGTGCGCTCGCCGCCTCGAAGCGAAGAGAACTGATACTTGCAAAACAGATATATGGAAGTGTTACCGTTGCAGTCGCGCGATAGAACGGGAGGAAGACTTTACATCGTCAGTACGGGACCGGGAGACCTGCAGCAGATGACGCCCCGGGCTCTTAAAGCGCTCGCCGAGGCGGACTCTGTCATCGGGAACGCCTTCTACCTCGACCTCGTCGAGCCGCTGCTCGCGGGAAAAGAGGTGATCACAAGCTCGATGGGCCGGGAGGTCGAGCGGGCGAAGAAGGCGCTCGAACGTGCAGAGCATGAGACCGTCGCGATGGTGAGCGGCGGGGACGCCGGGGTCTATGGCATGGCGAGCATCGTCCTCGAGGTCGTGGAGCGCTCCGGCTCGTCCGTCCCGGTCGAGGTCGTTCCGGGCGTCACCGCGGCGCTCTCGGCGGCATCGCGGCTGGGCTCGCCGCTCTCCGGGGACTTCGTCACGCTCAGCCTCTCGGATCTGCTCACCCCCTGGGAGGTTATCGAAGAACGGCTCGACCTCGCGTTTCGGATGGGCGTGCCGGTCGCCCTGTACAACCCGCGGAGCAACGGCAGGCCCGAGAACCTTGCGAAAGCCGTCGCCATCGCACGCCGCCATGCTACACCAACAACCCCTGTGGGCGTGGTGAAGAACGCCTTCCGGAAGGGTGAAGAGATTCTGGTGACCACGCTGGAAGCGTTCGAAGACCGGCTTGATTTCGTCGACATGCGGTCGATCGCCATCGTCGGCGGCGAAGAGAGCAGACTATGGAGGAGGGACGCGGATGTCAGAGGAATCATCACGCCACGGGGATACCACCGGAAATACGTATACTGATCTCGGTGCGGTCACCCCCGAGGCATACGCAATATCGAGAAAGAGCCGGCTTCTGGCACGCAGCACGCTCGGGGACAGAACGCCGGAGGATCGGATCCGGCAGCGCTGTTCGGTCGCGGTCGGGGACTTTGCGATGGCCGACCTGATGCGGTTTGCGCAGGACCCCGTCGGTGCGGGCGTGGCTGCGCTCGCGGCGGGAGCGCCGGTCATCACGGATATCCGGATGGTGCAGACCGGCATCCTGAAGAAAGGGCATGCAAGCCCCGTCATCTGCGCCCTCGACTTTGGCGAGGATCTCGCGCACGAGCGGGGGATCACCCGGACGTCCGCCGGGTTTCTGGCACTCAAAGACCGGCTTGCCGGCGCCATCGTCGTCATCGGCAACGCACCCTCGGCGCTGCTCTTGGTCTGCGCCATGATCCGGGAGGGTGTCCGGCCTGCGCTGGTCATCGGCACGCCGGTCGGGTTCGTGAACGCCGCCGAGTCGAAAGAGGAGATCCGGACGCTCGCCATCCCGTCGGTCTCAAACGCGGGGACACGTGGTGGGACGCCGGTGGCGGTCGCGGCGTGCAACGAGATTATCACCATCTATGCCGAGCGTGGCACCGATGCGGGACCCGGTAACTGAGTTCGAGTATCCCGACGCATGGGTGGCGGCCTGTCGGCAGCCCGACCTGCTGCCCCGGGTGGAGCAGGGCCTCTGTGTGCTCACCGCATCGGGCACGGTGCTCCGGCGCGGCTACACCACCGGGACGACGGCGGCTGCGGCGTGCAAGGCGGCCGTCCTCTCCCTGCAGCAGGGCGAGGTCACGGAGGTCGCCGTGACCGTGCCTTGCGGGCTCACCGTGACCCTCGGTGTGGACGCCCACCGGGGTCGGTCGTCCTGCCGGAAGGACTCCGGGGATTATGCGGGTGACGTGACGGCAGGGCTTGAGTTCGCCGCGTACGCCGTTCCTGCATCATCGGGAGCCCACTTTGTCCCCGGCGAGGGGATCGGCACCTTCTCCCGGGAGACAGCGCGGCACGCCGCCGGCGATCCGGCGATCAGCGAACCGGCGATGGCATGCATCGACCGGTCGATCCGCGAGGCAGTTGAGACGACCGGTATTGCAGGCGTGACCGTCGTGCTGAGCATTCCCCGCGGGGCGGAGACGGCGCATCTGACGCTCAATCCCCGGATCGGGGTCGTGAACGGCATCTCCGTCCTCGGCTCGACCGGGCTCGTCGAGCCCTGGGACGACCACCTCACCGAAGCGGTGCTCGACCGGGTCGCCCGCACGGAACGGGCGGTGCTGACGACCGGCAGAATCGGACTGCGCTACTCCCGCCTCTACTTCCCGGAGCATGAGGCGGTGCTGGTCGGCAGCAAAATCAGTGAAGCGCTTGCCCGTGCACACGGTGACGTCGTCCTCTGCGGTCTTCCCGGCCTGATCATGAAGTTTATCAACCCGGACGTCCTGACGGGCACCGGGTATGTGACGGTCGAGGATCTCTCGGCGTCGCCGGCATGGGAGGAGATCATGCAGCGGGAACTTGCGGCATTCGCGGAGCGATGCCCGGACGTCCGGGTCGTGCTCGTCGGCCGCGACGGGCGGATCATCGGAGAGAGCGGATGATAATCGTCGGCACCGGCTGCGGGCCCGGGATGATCACCGAAGCGGCGATCGCGGTTTTGCGGGAAGCGACGCTCGTCTACGGGTCGGAGCGTGCGATCGGTCTTGTGCGTGCCCATATCCCGGACGGCTGCGATCTCCGGACGATCACCGACTACAGAAAACTCCGGGAGCTCCCGGACTACGCCGTCGTCCTCTCGACCGGCGACCCGATGCTTGCGGGGCTCGGGTATCTCCCCGGCAGGGTGGTGCCCGGCATCTCCTCGCTGCAGGTGGCCTTCGCCCGCCTCCGCCTCCCGCTCACCCGGGCGGCCGTCGTCGCCGCTCACGGGAGAGACCATACACACGCGATCGAAGAGGCGGGGCGGGAGGTGAACCGCGGGAAGATCGTCTTTCTCATCGCCGATCCGGCGTTCTCGCTCCAGGAACTCGGGCGGGCGCTGCCGCCCGCGACGAAGGTCGCCGTCTGTGAAGATCTCGGCTACCCGGAGGAGCGGATCGCTCTCGGGACGGCCGGGCACCTCCCCGATGTCCGGGCGGGTCTCTTTGTCGTGGTTGCCGGGGACTTTTAGGCGGTCTCCTCCCTGATCGCCCGCACCGTCAGCCAGTGGTAGAACTGCTGCTGCCAGTAGTTCGTGTCCACGCTTCTTCTCCGCGCCCGCTCCGCCCGGAACGCCGCGAGCCCTTCCGGTGGGAGCCACTCTTCCGCACGCGGTATCATATCGTCCGCGGGCTGGCCGACGGCGTGGAGGAGCTCGTGCCAGATGCGGAGTGCGACGAGTTCGGGGCTTGCACGTTCGCCCTTCATCACCTTGACCGCCGCACGGAGATGGAGCGCCCCGCCGGCGGCACGTGACGCAAGGCCGTCGCCGCAGAAGACGTAGACTACCCCGTCATGGGCAGGAAACGGGAAGTCTGACCAGTTCGGATCGTCCGGCCAGTAGTAGGCAGTCTTCGGCTTCCCCGTCCGGACGGCCAATCGGAAGAACGCCGGGACGATCCCGAGCATGGGAGCGACGGCGCGGAGAAGTGTATTGCTCTCGAAGTAGAGGTCAAGTTCAGGCATCGCGGTTCCATCGCCCGCAGGGGTTGTTGACTTTTCGGTGCGGTCAGTAGTGCCGCTTCAGGAACGCCCGGATCTTCTCGGACTCGATCCATCCCCGGTCGAGCTGTTTGATGATCTCGTCGATGGTCATCGCCTGTTCGATGATGCGCGTCGAGGATGCATTTTCTTCGTCAAGGCTTGCAATCCCGACGATGACCTGCAGGGGGTTCCTGATATGATCGTTGAGCGTCGCGAACTGCTCCATGTTCAGTTCGATCTGCTCGAACGCCTTCGTCCTCTCGGCTTCAAGGGCTTTTCGCTCCTCTATCTCCATGCGGAGCAGTTCGGCTGCGGCATACAGGTCGCGTGTCCGCTCCTCGACTTTCCGCTCCAGGTGCTCCTTGTACTTTTCAAGCTCCTCTTCGGCCAGGCGCCGCTCAGCGATCTCGGCCTTGAGGTGTGCGTTCACCGCCGAGACCTCGGCGGTGCGTTCCCGGACGAGGTCTTCGAGGTGGTGGTGGTAGTGTTCGAGCGTCCCGAGCATCCCGTTGATCGCATCCGTCAGCCCGGTGATCTCGTCGTCTCCCTCGCTCCTGAGCCGGGACGAAAAATCCCCCGAGGAACCGATGGCAGTGACGTTTCTGTCGACGAGGGCTACCCGCGAGAGGATGTTCTTCTGGAGGAGGTAGATGGTTGCCAGACCGAATACGACGGCGGCGATCAGGAGCAGGAGAACCATATACGTGACGGTCGCGATCCCCTGCTGGAAGATGGCTCGCGGCATATCAACCGCAAGGACGGCCGCTGGGGTGCCGTGCAGGTCGGATGCCAGGGTATATCCCGAGACCGCGTTCAGGCCGCCCGGGTGCACGGCGACGGCCCCTGCCTCCTGCAGGCCGGTGACGACGTCTTCAGGGATGCCGGGACTCCCCGGGTCGAGGAGCCGGAGGGAGAGGTGCGTCGTCTCTGCAATATCCGCAACCACATCGTCGTCGAGGAACCTGCCCATGATAAGGGCTCCCCGAACCGGCCCTTCATCGTTGCTGGTGATGATGGGTCGTGAGGAGATCAGCATAAGGCCGCCGGGAAGCTTGATGATGCCCGCGGCGCTGCTCTCCGGGTCCGGGTGATGCGTGAGAAGCGGTTCGGCGGTTAGCTGCCCGGCGATCTCGTCCGGGAGCGGCAGGGCGGTTTCTGCGGCGAGGTCGAAGTAGGCTTTGTGGACGATCTCTCCCGAGGTGTCCGCATACAGCATCAGGTTCAGCCCGAGACCCGTAAACGTCGCATCGACGAGGTTCGACGCGATGTACTCGTCGTTTTCGTCGTCGATGAAGGCGTAGGTGTCGTCCCACGCGGCCCAGTCCTCGTTTATCGTGTCGATTGTGGCGATCTCGTTCTCGAGCGCACTCGCCGCCCGGTGCACCTGGCTCGTAACCTCCTGCTGCTCGAGGGCGGCATAACTCTCGAGCAGCACCGTGTCCGATACGAGAATCAGGGTTCCCATCAGACAGGCCAGTGCCAGGGCGATGATGATGAGGGTGCGTGTAAGAAGATTCATGGGGGCGACCACGAGCGACTGGTTCTCTTGTCCGGCGGCGGCCGACTCTTCCGGAGCCCGGGAACGGCCGCGGTTTTTCGTACCAGATAGTGGGTGTTTGCCCATATTAATGTATCAAAACATTCGGCGGACGGAACGGGGGATTCTTCGAATTTTATGCTAATAGTGTGCGGTATGAGGAAAAAACGTCGGGTGCCGTTTTTGAGGGGCGTTATGCTATCTTACCGCACCCGCTCCCGGAGCCGCCGCTGGTGCCGCCGCCACCCGAGGTATGCAGCGGCGGCGGCGAGGGCGGCGAGGAGCAGCACGGCGATGCCGAGCAGGGGGCTATCCCGGTAGAGGTCGAGGATCACGTCGGTGCCGAGGGCGATGATGAGGCAGGAGGTGACCGACCCGGCCATGACACAGGCGAAGACCCGTTGTGCGTCCATCCCGAGGAGGCGGCCCAGGATCGAGCCGTTCATCGCGCCGGTTCCCTGGAACGGGAAGAATACGAAGAGAAACAGGCCGATGGTGGAGACGTTCCGAAGCCCGGGATGCTCCCTCGTGTAGGTGCTCATCATGGTGAGCCCCCGCTCCAGCAGGCCGCCGATGAGCGGTATCTTCAGTGCGAGATCGAAGTTCCAGACGATGAAGAGAGCGACCGCTGCGTCGAGCGCGACGAGGAGCGTGACGATGAGCCACCAGGGATGGCCGGCCAGAATGGCGATCGGTATGATCGACTCCTTCCCGAAGGGAGGGATGAAGTATCCGGCAGAGAGGCCGGCGAAGAAGAGGAAGTCTCCGTGCGGCAGGGTCAGGTAGAGCAGGCCGAGGATCAGGGGAATGATGGCGAGCGGGAGGACGAACTTCGTGGCCGCATAGGCAACGGGCCCTCTGGCCTGGAGATACGCCGATACCGCCTTTCCTGATAGTTCCATAGTGACCAGACCCTGGGTGTGCCGACAGGTTTGTCGTGAATGATCAGGTGCAGTCTGACAGCATATAAGCGATGCTGAAGAGGTCGGATCTCCTGCGGCAGCCCCGGCCCCATGCCTCGCGGATGGCCGTCCCCGTCTCCGGAGCGCGGGGTGCTCTGCTCCCACAGGGCCGGGAATGAGATACCTTCAAACCCAATGCCGCATCAAGAGTGTACCAGGGATGACTGAACTATGAATGCCGGAGAATCCGATCCCGTTCGGGCTCTCCCTGCCGTGGAGATCGGGACGCGGGAGAGCGCACTCTGCACGATATGCAACGTCGCCGCCGCGCTCGAGCGCCTGCACGAGGTGCGGCGGCACGTACGCGGAGAGCACAAGCGCAGGCTCGACGAGGTTGCCGTCATTCTCCGTGTCATCGCCCTCGAGGCGCAGGCCACCTACGCAATATCCGACAGGGAGGCGACGGCGTTTCTGGAGGAGCAGCGGGTGAAGGGCGGGTAAGTGCCTTCCGACATCGAAATATGTTAATATGGCCTGAGTAAATGGTTTATCTGGGACGGGGCATATGCCGTACCGCCTCGTTGCCGCGCGAGGTGTTTTTTAGGATGAAACATACGCTTTTGCTGCTTGTAGGGCTCTGCATCCTCGGTTGCCTCTTCTGCCCGGGCTGCACTACGTCTTCGTCGACGTCTACCGGTGCGGAGCCGGAGAGTATCGGAGATGTAAGCCTCAATCTCTATGCTCAGGACTTTCCGCCCTACAGTTTCGTGGATGAGGATGGGGCGGTCACCGGACAGTCCACCGAGATCGCCCGGGAGATCGCACGGCGTCTGAACGAGAACGTAACGATCGAAGTGGCGCCGTGGGCAGAGGGATACCGGGCGGCACTGAGCGAGCCCGATACGGGGCTGTACCCCATCGTCCGAACCGCCGAACGCGAACCGCTTTTCCTCTGGGCAGGGCCTATCGGCACCTACGAGTACGTCTTCTACGCAAAGAACGGCAGCGCGATATCTGCCGTGAGCCTTGATGCCGTGCGGAAGGCCGGGGCGGTCGGCGTGGTGCAGGACGACGTCCGCCACCAGTATCTGGTCGAGAACGGCGTCACCAACCTCGCCCTCTACGCGGACGACACCGCGGCCGTTCGGGCCCTGATGAACGGCACGGTCGATCTCTGGCTCGGGAGCAGCAACACTGCCTCCGAGACCGCGCTCGCCGCAGGCATCGACCCTGCGTCGCTGATGCCGGTCTACCCGGTGAAAGAGGACGAGCTCTACATCGCCTTCAACAACCGGACGCCCGCCGCCGTGGTTGAGGCCTGGCAGGCGACGCTGAGCGCGATGAAGCGGGACGGCAGTTACGACGCCATCCTCGCGGAGTACCAGGGCGAAAAGACCGGGACCGGGAACCTGCCTGCGTACTCCGGGACGCTTGAAGTGCCCGGCGAGGTTGTGCTCGCATCGATGATCGCGTATACCGACCAGCGGCTCTCCTGCATCGCCCGGGTGTTCGAGGCTCTGGCGACGACCGACGAGGTGCGGTCGGCCGACTGGGAGCGGATAGCCCCGCTTCTCTCCGAAGCGGAGAAGGTAGACTCCTCCGCGCGTCTCTGGTACTCCCTGCCGAACGGGACCTACTATACGACGGTCGACGGGCTGGCGGCCTCGAACCTGATGAGCCGGCCGTACTTCCCGGACGTGCTCGCGGGCAACGTCTCGATCGGCACGGTGGTGGTCAGCCACTCGACCGGCAGGAGCACCGCCATCGTCGCGGTTCCGGTGGTGGAGGAGGGTGCGGTGACGGGGGTGCTCGGCGCCTCGGTGTACCTGGATGAGTTCTCCGTCGAGATGCGCGAGGCGCTGGACATCCATGAGCCGTTCTTCTTCTTCGCGCTCGACCTGCAGGGGGCGTATGCGCTCCACGCGGAGGAAGCCCGTATCTCCCAGAGTTCTGCTCAGGAAGACAGCGCGTCTGCCGCAGAAGCGATGGCGACGATCCGTGCGGAGAACGAGGGCACCGTGACGTATACGTCCGAAGGGGAGCAGCGGCAGGTGATCTTTGCGACCTCCCCCCTGACCGGGTGGCGGTTTGGTCTTGGGGAGATCGCCGGAGCGTAACTGCTCCCCGACCCTTTTCTGCATGCCGGACCAATCTCTCCGGTGAACCTGAAAAAAAGCGATTTTTCGTGCGGCGGGTCAGGATGCCGCTTCCTCGGTGACCACGATCCGCCATTCCGTCCCGTGGAGAGAGACCGTTCCCCAGATGATCTCCTTGCGCACCGGCTCTGTGCTTCCGGTCGCCAGGAACTCGTATCCCCCGGCTCCTGCAGGTTCGGCGGCGACCCGCCGTGCAACCGTCTGCAGGTCCGGGTAGTCCGCGTAGATCGGGTCGTCAAAGGTCATCTTCCCGATCTCGCCCGGATCGGGGTCGTAGAGCACCCGCCCGTCCGTCTGGATGACCGTCACCACCGCACCGGTACCGTTCGTTGCCGGGGCAATGACGGCGTCGAGGAGCAGGGCTGGCCTGAACGCGAGCGAGACGGCGCCGAGAACCTCATCTGACGGTGCGGTGACCGGCCAGGCGATTGTGGCCGCGTCAAACCCTTCCACCATGGTGAAGACCCCGCTCATTGCCGGTTCGCCGTCTTCCAGGACGCGGACGATATGCGCCTGTTCGCTGATATAGGCGCCGATGCTCCCCTGGTACTCCTCGGGCATGGCCGCCAGGATCCTGCCGTCCGGTCCGATGGTAACGGCGTCCACCGCTGCAGGCGTCGAGGCGGCGAGGTACGTGAGCACGCCGTCCGTTCCCTCTCCTTCCATGCCGGCAGCGGTGAAATGCCGGGCAGCGTCCGAGACGTTGGCGTCCAGTGCCGTAAGTGCCTCTTTTGTCCCCGTCTCGATCCCGGCGAGGAGCGCCTGCATCTCATTCCGGAGAGCAAGCCCGTTCCCGGTCAGGTCCGAGAGATAGATCCCGGCCCCTATCCAGTAGGTGTCGTCGACTTTCCGGACGTAGCTCATCTTGGGCTCGACGGTGAGGTTGTTGGCTGGATTCGGGTAGTGGTAGAAGATGAACCCGCCGCCCTGTTCTGCAAGGTCGATCTCCACCCGGGTGACGTTGACGCCGTAGGTGTCCTGCAGGTCGAGCATGCTGGTCCCGACGAGGTCCGGCTGGTAGGGGAGGGCGAGGCAGGTGCCGTTGAAGTCGAGGGCGTAGATGTAGACCTCACGCATGACGAAAGGGCCGTTTCTATCCATGAACCCTGCAAGGGCTTCTTCCCTGCCGTTTTCGCGTGCATACGCCGCAGCGTCCTCGACGAACCGGACGATCTCCTGCTTTGCATGCATCTCCGCCTCGACCTGCGGGGAGGAGGATTTTGCCTCCTCACCGTAGATGCCGGAGCCCAGCCACCAGGTGTCGTCGACGCGCATGACGTAGCTCAGCTTCGGTTCGATGGCGAAGTCCGCCGCCGGGTTCGGATAGTGGTAGCGGACAAACCCGCTTGCGTTCTTCGTCGCGGCGATCATCTCCCGGATGAACGGGACACCGTTTGCGTCCCGGAGATCGAGGCGGTCGGTTCCGACGATCTCGGGTTGGTGGGGGAGCGCCAGCGTGGTGCCTGCGTAGTCGTAGGCGAAGATGTAGAGGTCGCCGCGGACGAACTTGCCGTCCGGGTCGTTGAATTCCCGGATCGCTGCTTCTTTTCCATGTACCCCGGCGAACTCGTAGGCCTGCTCGACGAAGGCGACGAGCTCCTCCGTCGATGCAGTCCCGTTTTCGTTCACCGCCGCCGCCTCCTCTGTGGTGCCCGTGCAGCCTGCCGCAACGAGGCAGAGGATCATCGCGAGAACGGCCGTGGCTCCGGCTGATAGTTTCATACGGAGAGATGACCGCAGGCGGATAAAAACGCGCCGGAATCCTCTGGACCCGGCGGCACTCCGGGCGGCGGCGGAGATGCCGCAGGGTTTAATCCCCACGAAAGCGCACATATCTTAAATGAACGAGTCCTCCCGGCAGCTTGTCCACCTGGTCTTCGGCCTCGGCATTGCAGGGTTTGTATTCCTCTTCGACAGTACGATCACCATCTCGGTTCTCATGATTGCGCTCTTCGCCGGTTTCATCCTCTCCGACGCGGTCCAGCGGGGCTACACCATCCCCGGCATCTCGCAGATCCTCGAGCGGCTGGAGCGGCGCGACGCCGTCCCGGGCAAGGGCGCGCTCTTCTTCGCTCTCGGGGCACTCTTCTGCCTGATCTTCTTCCCGACCGACGTGGTCTTTCCCGCCCTCGTCGTGCTTGCGCTGCTCGACAGCGTGACGACGATCGTCGGCGTGCGCTACGGGAGACACCGGATCTACAACAAAAAGTCGCTGGAAGGCTCCGCTGCCGGGATCCTGGTGACGTTTGTGGTGCTCCTCCTCCTCGTGCCGCCGGGAGCGGCGCTGGCGGCCGCCGTCGTCGCCGGCCTCGTCGAGTTTGCAACCCCGGTCGACGACAACCTCGTCGTGCCGGTCGCCGCCTGTCTTGTCCTGACCCTCTTTGTGTGAGGGTGTTTCTCCCGATATTTCGTGGATTGAACCCGCAGGTTCAATAATTGTTTAAATGACCGTGCCTGAGGCTTATGGAGAGCAGGTGAATGCAAAATGAAGAAAATGATTGCAGTATGCATGGTCTGCCTTCTCCTCCTCGCCGTGCCTGCATCTGCCCAGAAAGGGGGCAGTGATGCGGGAGGCGGGCCCGGCAATGCGGACGGGCAGGGTAACGCCGTCGGGAAGGCATACGGAAAGGAGAACGGCCCCGGACAGGCCGGTTCTGCGGTGCAGCACATGCTGATGGCCGAAGTGATCAACGGGACTCCGGAGGGGAACACGACACCGGCGACGAACGAGACGTTCGACGATCCGCTGGCTCCGTTCCTGAACGGATCGCAGAACCGGAAGACGGACGAGCATCATCTCCGGATCGCAGAGCGGCAGCAGGAGCACCAGCAGGAGCAGGCGAACCGGTCGCTCACGAAGAGCCACGTCAATCCGGTGCGGTATGCCGTCCACAGTCTCCTTGCCATGGAGAACCGGACCGGCGGTATCGGGCCGCAGGTCTCGGCAATAGCACGCAGCCTGAACGATTCGGTCAATGCGACCGAGCAGGCGGAGGAGCGGATCCGGTCGAGAAACAGCATCATGCGGATGCTCTTCGGCGGTGACGATGAGGCGGCGGGCCTGATCCGGCAGCATATCGAGCGGAACCGGGAGATGATCCGGGTTCTCTCCAGTATCAGCGAAAACGGCACCTGCGACGATGCAACGCGGGTGATGCTGCAGGAGCAGATCCAGAGCCTCGAGCAGGAGCAGCAGCGGCTTGCCGGCCTCGCCGGCCAGGAGTTCTCCGCCCGCGGCCTCTTCGGGTGGCTCTGGAAGTAGACGAACCGGCGTGTCTGACTCCCGGTATCCTCTTTTTTGAGATCCCCGTCACTCCACCGTCAGGATGGTGAGCGAATCGGTGCCCGCCTCCCCGGGGGAGACACCTTCGGTGAAGAGAACCCGATCCCCCGGTGCGATCACATCCGAGGCTTTGAGAAACTCCATGATCTCCTCGTGCCAGTCTTCCCGCTCGCTCTGGATAAAGAACGGCTGCACCCCGTACGAGAACGATAGGAACTGCGGCGTCCGGAAATTTCTGCTGAACGAGAGGATCCATCCCTCGGGTTTGAACCGCGATATCCGGCGAGGCGTGCTCCCGGTCCTGGTCGGCGTGATGATATACTGTATCCGGAGTGCGTCCCGCGCTTCGATGACGTTTAAGGAGACGACGTCGCCGACCGCCATCCCCGCCCGTCCTCTGCCCCGCCGGAAGTACTCTTCGCAGGTGCCCCCTCCGGCAAGTGCACGCCGCTGCTCCTCGGTTGTGCGCGCGATGCCGGCCATCATCTGCACCGTCTCGACCGGAAAGGAGCCGATCGCCGTCTCGCCGGAGAGCATAACGGCGTCGGTTCCGTCCAGGATGGCGTTGGCGACGTCGGTCACCTCCGCCCGGGTCGGCCGGATATGTTCGGTCATGGACTCGAGCATCTGGGTGGCGGTGATGACCGGGCGTCCGCTGATGTTGGCCTGGTGGATGATCCGCTTCTGCACCACCGGCACCTCCTCGATCGGGATCTGCACGCCGAGGTCGCCGCGGGCGATCATCACGCCGTCGGCTTCGGCGAGGATCTCGTCGACGTTCTCGACCGCTTCGCGCCGCTCGATCTTCGCGATGATGCGGACGCAGGGGGCAAGGGATTCCGCATACTCCCGCGCCTGCCGGACGTCCTCCGCCCGCCGGATGAACGAGACACTGAATGCATCGACGCCTTCGGCGATGCCGAAGGCAAGCCCCTCCCGGTCGCGTTCGGTGAGCGTCTCGACGGCGAGGCTTGCCCCGAGCAGGTTCATCCCCTTGTGCGAGGAGAGGAGCCCCCCGATGACGACGATGCATACCGCTCCGTCCGGGATCATCCTCTGAACCCGGAGCTGGATGAATCCGTCGGCAAGGTAGATCGTGCTGTTTTCGGACACGAGCGATGGAAATTCTTCAAAGTCGACGGGGATCACGCCCGGCTCATCGGTCGACGCTCCCGTCGTCAGGGTCACCATGTCTCCGGGCTTCAGCATGATCGGTTCGCGCGGCAGTCTGCCGATGCGGATCTTCGGCCCCGGCAGATCGAGGAGGATGGCAATGGGCACCTTGAGTTCCTCGGCCACGCTGCGGATGGTCCTGATGCGTCGCCTGTGCTCGTCGAAGTCGCCGTGAGCCAGATTGAGCCGGGCGACGTTCATGCCGCTCTGCATCATCTTCTGCAGCACAGGTTTTGATTCGGACGACGGCCCGATCGTGCAGACAATCTTCGTCTTATGGTCAGGAAGGAGCATTCCGTATCACCCTGTTACTGGGAGAGAGTGCAGGTAGCAGTCAAGAACCTATCGGTGTTCCGGACGGGTCTCGCAGAAAAAGGATCATCGAGGCTCGATGCCCCGTCACAGGTACCCGGGAAGCCTGCCTGCAGATCCGGGCGGCATGGGCTCGGGGACAGTGACGGCAATGAGTGCTCTTCCGCTCTCGGCGCTGTACTCGGCGATCCGCCGGTGGGTATGATCGATCATCCCGCCTGACGAGAGGATCAGCGAACTCTCTCCGATAAGGCTTTTCAGGATGCACTTGTCGATGACACCGTAGGTGAAGTCCAGGAGGATGAGTTCCCGGTTCGCAAACTCCTTGGCTCTGGTGCCCATGGCCCCGGTGTGCCCGATCGGTCTCTCCGTGATGAGCCGGCGCACCGCATCGCCGTCGACGGCATCGACGTTGCAGATGTAGACCGTTCCTGCCGCCTCCCGGGCGGTCCGAAGGCTGCTGCCGTGGAGGTGCTGTTCGATGCAGTCCGTGAACGCAAGGACGCTTCTCGGCGGCGTCCGGTCCTCGACGATGCCCCTCGCCACGAGTTCGTGGTAGAGATCGAGGATCCGGGGGGGTTTGAGGCGTGCCGCACGCAGGAGCGCATGATCCGCGAAGACCTCTTCGGGTGAGCCCCGCGCAAGAACCATGCCCTGCTCCATCAGGATGACGTGATCCGCCCACCGGTAGGCGAGTTCGACGTCGTGCGTCGAGATGATGATCGTCCTGCCGTCCGTGGCGAGTTCGTCGAGGAGCTCCATGATCTCCTCGGAGCTCGCCGGGTCGAGGGAACTCGTCGGCTCGTCGAAGACCAGCACGTCGGGCTCCATGGCGAGGATGCCGGCGATCGCGACACGCTTCTTCTCGCCGCCCGAGAGATGATGTGGCGGGCGCTTCTCGTAGCCGGCGAGCCCGACGGCGGAGAGCGCATCCCTGACCGCACGGTCTATGGCGTCCCGGGCGAGACCGAGGTTCACCGGGCCGAAGGCGACGTCCTGGTAGACCGTCGGGGCGATGATCTGGACGTCGGGGTTCTGGAAGACGAGGCCGACGCGCCGGCGGAGGTCTCGCAGCGCTCTTGCCGTGTACTCGATCGGCGCCCCGCCGAAGCTGACGGTGCCGGCATCCGGCCGGATCATCCCGTTGAAGAGCTGGAAGAGTGTCGATTTGCCGGCGCCGTTCGGGCCGACGAGAGCGACTTTCGAGCCCTGCACGATGCGGATACTGACGCCCCGGAGGGCCTCCGGCCCGTGCGGATACCGGTATCGCGCGTTCTGTATCTCCAGAATTCCTTCCATGGTATGTGTCCTGTCAGCAGAGTGTGATAGTTGCGGTCGTCCAGGAGATGCCAGCGACGAGCCCCAGGTACAGCACGACCCCGAGCGCCCAGGTGGGGGATACCGGGGGCGCCTCATCGGGAAGTCCGAACCTGCCGTCGTAGCAGCGGGCGTCCATGGCCCGCACCAGGTGCTCGCCGCTCTCCCAGGTCCGCAGGAAGAGTGCTCCCGCGAGCATCCCAAACGACCTGATCGACTCCGAAAACGTTCCGTATCCGAGACGCATCCGTTGCGACCGGTAGATCTGTCCGGCCTCGTCGATCACCACGAAGATGAACCGGTAGATGAGCATTGCAAGGTCGATGAAGACGGTCGGAAACCGGAGCCGCTGCATGATCGTAAAGATATCTGTCATCGGCGTGGTCAGCGATATGAAGAAGAGCGAACACATGCCGCCGAGAACCCGGGCGACCAGGAGGAAGGCAAGGTTCGCTCCGCCGGTGGTGACGGTGAGGGTGAAGATGGGGAGGGGAATGCTGACCAGCACCGCACCTCCCCCGGTGAGAAAGAGGATGACGGCGATGCTCATCACCGCGAACGATGCCGGGACCAGGAGCAGGCGGGCGTAGAACCGGGGCGGGATGCGGGCGAGCCCGACCGTCGCCGCCGAGAGGGAGACTGCAATGAACAGGGGTGTAACCGGTCCCGGAGACGATATGCAGAGGAGGATGCTTGCAAGACCAAGGAGTATCTTTACGCCCGGGTTGACGTCCCGCAGCGCGTTCTCCTGAGCAAAGTCTTCGAGCAGCCGGTGCATGGTCATCGGTCATCTCCCTCGTTCGGGTTCCTATAGTGTCGGCGCAAGAAGGGAAAAAATTACGCGGTTTTTCTGCTGCCGCGCCAGTAGCCGAAGAAGTAGCCGATGACGATCGCGCCGATGGCGGCCTGCAGGGAGAAGAAGAGCGACTCGATCTCGCCGCTCGGGGGCTCCCAGAGGGGGCTTGTCCAGGGTTCGTAGCCGGAGGACTCGATGAGCTCCGCGGCGCTCCCGTCCGCTCCCCCCCAGGCCTCTTCGCCTTCGGCAAGGTCTGCCTGGATGGCCGCGTTCTGCACCAGGAAGACTGCGGCGAAGATGACGATGATCGCCGTGACGGCGATCTCGAGCGCGTACTTCATGCCGCCGCCTCCTGGAGCTTCCGGATGGTCGCTTCCGGAAGCAGGTTCAGCTTTGTGAGGATTTCGGGTTTGAGCTGGACGATGTACTTGAAGACCAGGGCGATGACGGCGCCTTCGATGACGGCCAGCGGCACCTGGGTGACCGCAAAGATCGCGGCGAACGCCTGGAACGCCGTGAAGAATCCTGCCTCTCCGGGGAAGGCGAGCGCGAGCTGGACCGAGGTGACGACGTAGGTGAAGAGGTCGGCGAGCGCGGCGGCGAAGAAGACGGTCACGTAGGTGTTGATCCCGGCCCGCGTCCCGGCTTTGTAGATGAGGTAGGCGACGATGGGGCCTGCGATGCCCATCGAGAAGACGTTCGCCCCGAGGGTGGTGAGCCCGCCGTGCGCCAGGAAGAGCGCCTGGTAGATGAGGACGATCAGCCCGAGAACCGATGCGATGAATGGGCCGAAGAGGATGGCCCCAAGACCGGTTCCGGTGGGGTGCGAGCAGCTCCCGGTCACCGACGGCAGTTTGAGCGATGAGAGGACAAAGACGAATGCCCCTGCTACGGCGAGAAGCGGCAGCGTCTCACGGTTTTCTTTCACGAGCCTGTTTATCTGATAGAGCCCGATGACGATGAATGGTATCGAGAGGAGGAACCATATCTCCCACCAGGGGCTTGGTAAGAATCCTTCCATAATGTGCATGGATCACGCTTCCTTTGGGTGGTGCCGTTGCGTTATGCAACCTTTTTGGATTTAGTTAAATTTTATTTGGTATTATTCGGTTGTGTTAAGTCATATTTATTTGATCCGGTATTCAACAGTATTGCTACGTGATGCTTGACATACCCCGCATTGTGATCGCAGGAACGCACAGCGGCTGCGGTAAAACGACGTTTTCAAGCGGTTTGATGGCCGCACTGACCGCCCGCGGCTACACCGTGCAGCCCTTCAAGGTGGGACCCGACTTCATCGATCCCACGCACCATACCGCCATCTGCGGACGATCGTCCCGCAACCTCGACCCATACCTGATGGGCGAGGACGGGGTCATGGCGACGTTCGCGGCTGCGTGCAGGGGCGCCGATATCGCCGTTATCGAGGGGGTCATGGGGTTGTACGACGGCCTTGATGCGACCGACGAGGCAAGCACGGCGCATGTTGCAAAGATCCTTTCCGCTCCGGTTCTCCTCACCGTCGATGTGAAGGGCATGTCCCGGAGCACCTGCGCCCTGATCTCGGGATACGCCGGGTTCGATCCCTGCCTCAACCTCGCAGGCGCCGTCCTCAATCAGGTCGGAAGCCCGCGCCACCGCGCCCTGATCGAGCCGGGTCTGCCGGTGCCGGCATTCGGGTGGCTGCCGAAAAGGGATGACCTGACGGTCGCGAGCAGGCACCTCGGCCTCACCATGGCGATCGAGACGGAGGCGATGGCGGCGTTCGGGGAGGTCGCAGCGTCTGCCTGCGACCTCGACGGGATCGTCGCGCTCGCCCGGTCCGCGCCGCCGCTCCCAGAGAGCCCGGCACCGGATGCGCCCCGCCGCGAGTCGGCGGTGACGATCGGAGTCGCCCAAGACCCTGCCTTCTGCTTCTACTACCAGGACAACTTCGACCGGCTCCGCGCGGCAGGAGCGGAGCTGATCTTCTTCTCGCCGATGCACGACCGTCTTCCGACGGCCGACGCCCTCTACCTGGGCGGCGGTTACCCGGAGCTCCACGCTGCAGCGCTCGCCGCGTCCCGGTGCAGGGAGGAGATTAAGCGCGCTATAGACGACGGCATGCCGGTCTACGGCGAGTGCGGCGGCCTCGTCTACCTGACAGAAAAGATTGAGGGCGATGACGGTGCGTATCCCATGGCCGGGGTGCTCCCCGCCGTGACCGAGATGACCGGTCGGTTCCAGGGGCTCGGCTACGTCGAAGCGCGGGTGACCGGCGGGCCGTTTGCGTCCGGGCACGGAAGCGTCTACCGGGGGCACGAGTTCCACTACTCGCGGGTCGCCTGCGACCGCGACGCCCGGTTTGCGCTGGCGCTCGCCCGGGGAAAAGGAATAGATGGCGGCCGCGACGGCCTCTTCGTGCAGAACGCGCTCGGCCAGTATACCCACGCGTACTTCACGAACGATTCTGCGGCGGCCATCACCCGGGCGGCGGAGCGCTACCGGCGTTCGTAAGTGATCCCCGCCGTCACCCGTAATACCTTTTGAGAAACTCCCGTACCTTCTCGGACTCGATCCAGCCCCGGTCGAGTTCGTCGACGATCCCGTCGATCACGTCGGCGTTCTGCAGGATCTTCTCGCCGAGGACGCCGTCGTCCATGGCTGCGAGGCCGACGATGACCTGCAGGGGGTTTCTGATCTGGTCGTTCAGAATGGCGAACTGCTCGTAGTTCTTCTGGATCTGCTCGAACGCCTGCCGTTTCAGTTCGTCCATCTGTTTGCGTTCGGAGATGTCACGGGCGATGGCGATGACGATCGGGCGGTCTTCGTGCATGACGAGGTGGGCGTTGATCTCAACCGGTATGCAGGCTCCGTCGCGCGTCTGCTGCACCGTCTCGTAGAGGACGTGCCGCTGGTCAAGAAGTTCCTGCATCTTCCCGTGTATCTCCTCCTCATCGCGGCCGACGATTCCGTCCGGCGAGCGGCAGAGCAGGCTCTCCCGGTCGTACCCGAGCCTCCTGCATGCCTCGTCGTTCACCTCGACGAACCTTCCCGGCATCCTGGCATCGTCCACGCAGAAGACATACACTGCGTCGTTTCCGCTGTTGAAGAAGAGGCGGTAGCGTTCTTCGCTCTCGACGAGCTGACCCTTCAGCCGTTTCTGCGCAGTCTCAAGGGCGTCGAGCATCCGGTTGATGTCCGTTGCAAGCGACGCGATCTCGTCCCTGCCCGGCAGTGCGACACGGGTGGAGAAGTCCCGGTTCGTCTCGATCGTGCCCACGGTCGTGCTCAGAAACGAGAGCCTTGAGAGCACCGTCCGGTCGAGGAGCAGGAGCGTGAGAACACCGAAGATAAAGCCGACGGCGAGGAGCGAGATGACAAAATACGCCGTGCTGATCGTCCCCTGTGCATAGATGTCGCGCGGGATCGCGAGCCGCATGAGGAACGCCGGGTTCCCGTAGATATCGCCGATGACGGCATACCCGCAGAGGGTATCGCCGTCGAGCGGATTGATGCAGGTCAGGACGCTGCCGGCTACCGTGTCGCCGTCCTGCCGCTCGATGAACGTCGGCAGACCGGTGGAGAGGGTAGTGCGTGCGTCCAGCACGTCGGGCGGAAGGTCGGGAGCGTCATAGCGGTAGAGAGCGACCGGCAGGGACGTGATCATCGAGATGCGGGTCACCTCGTTCTCGTCGAGGTAGCGGCCCATCACGATCGTTCCGATAGTGCTCTCCCCCGCAGGGGAATGGCCGATCACCGGGCGCGATGCGATCAGGAGCGGCTGCTCTGCAAGTGCGAGGATACCCATGGTGCCGGAGGGATGCGCCGTCGTATTGAGAAGCGGGCGGCCCGCCGAGAGGTGTTCTGCGAGATCGTCCGGCAGGGATACTGCCTCGGTGCGCCCGAGGTCGTATGCCCGCCCGGCAACGACCTCCCCGTTCCCGTCCAGGATCAGGATGAGGTTGACACCGAGCCGTTCGAATGTCGGGTCGCTGATCTTCGTCCAGGTATCGTCGAGTGCGTCGTCTTCGAGGAGAGTGGCCGTTTCGTTCCACGATGCCATCTCGTTGGTGAGAGAATCGAGCATATTGATGTCGTTGAGCAGGGCGGAAACCATACGCTCCACGTTCTGCCGTCCGTCTTCCTTTTCCACCGTCTCGAACCCTTTCAGCACAAAGGCGTCGGAGGCGGCGTACAGGACGGCGATCAGCCCGACGAGGGTGATGGCGACGATGAGAATGGTCTTTGCCCGTATCTTCACCGATATCCTCCTCCGTGGCGAACGGCCCTGTGTACAGGAACGCTCCGGAGGCGGAAATATCTTCTGAATGGCACCGGGCACGTGAAGCTCCCGTTTCCGGATATCGGATGCCGGAAACGGCGGAAAAAAAGGAAGTGGCGTGATCGAGTACTACGCTGTCTGGTTTGTCTCTTCGGCAGTTCCTACGATAATGTTGCCGCTCATCCCGGTGGTCAGTGATGTGTAGTTGTAGGTTCCCGGAGCGGTGAACATCCAATCGAAGGTCTCTCCGGGGGCGATAAGCCCTGAGTCGAAGTTGGTCTCAAGGCCGATGCCGGTGACGGTCTGATTCATGGTGCCTTCGTTGGTCCAGACGACGGTGCTGCCGGGGGGAACCTCCAGAGTCGGCGGATCGAAGCTCCCATCCTGGATCGCTACCATGTACTGCGTCTCGTTCTCCGCCGGGGTCTCCATCGGTGTTGCCGTCTCAGTCGGTGTCTCCATCGGCGTCGTCTCCATCGGTGTTGCCGTCTCAGTCGGTG
This sequence comes from Methanoculleus frigidifontis, assembly GCF_030464345.1. Lineage (GTDB taxonomy): Archaea > Halobacteriota > Methanomicrobia > Methanomicrobiales > Methanoculleaceae > Methanoculleus_A > Methanoculleus_A frigidifontis. Next base: position 47,178 of record NZ_VCYH01000006.1, read on the forward strand.
TCTCCATCGGCGTCGTCTCCATCGGGGTTTCGGTCGGCGTTTCATTTCCGAGCCCCAGAGGGGCGCCGGGCTCTTCTGTCAGGTTCTCCACAGGCTGCGTACATCCGGCGATGCAGATGCCGAGCACCAGGATGACCAGAACACCATACCCTAGCTTCATGAGAGCTCCCGATATATTCGGCAGTTAATATACTTATCTGTCGATAATTCTGAGTGGTGCATGCCTCTGCCGATACGCCTCACCGCTGCACAGGCTTATGCCGCCCGATGGAGGCTTTCCGGGGTCTGCGCCCGGCGGCTCCGCGGCCCCACTCTCCGGTAGTGAACCCGGATAAGCCCTGACCTATTTTGGCCGAATGTTTGTACGAGCGGTTTTGGGGTGACGGTGTAATTGTGAGGGATATCTTCGTGGCGGCAGAGAACCTGGCAATCGCCTGCACAAGGTTTGCCGGTTGCTCGGTGGCGCACTCCCGTCATCCCGGTGCCCGGCGGTTCTCCGGCATCTCCTCTGCCGGGTTCAGCCTGTGAGGCACACCCGACCGCCACAGTGATCGGCCTCGTGGCTCTCGATGAGATCATCCTCGCTCCCAAAAAACCGGCCTCTGCCGGGAAGTCACGGGAACGAGAAACTGCCGTACCTGCCGCCGCCTCCGGGATGCAGGGTCAACTGTCCCGACCGCAGTGCGCCGATTGCGCTCCCGACGCCTGCGTGCACCGCCGCGATCTCCGGCACCGGGATAGAGACGAGGATCGCGATCTCGTCTCCCAGCGTCTCGAGCAGGGTCTCGTAGAGGGCGATGCACTTCCGGGTCGTGGGCGAACATGTCCCGAGCACCTGCATGACGATCTCGCCGAGCGGAATGGTGTGCAGGTACGGCGGCCGTTCCTGCGGCGGCGTATCGGCGAGTTCGGCCGCCCGGTCTGCGACGCCCTTCTTGATCCGTTTGCCGTCGGCCGGGCACCGCCACCCGAGCCCTTCCGCCTCCTGGCGGGTGTACTGCCGGTAGCAGGCGATGCAGGCGGTGCGGTTGTATTTCCCTTCTTCCGGGAAGAACCCGGCGTTCATGGCGATCCTGCCCTGCCTGAGCGCGTCGAGCACCCCTGCGGGTGTCCGGGACGCCACCGCAAGGCCGGAAAACTCCCTGCCGAGACGGTGCGGCGCCGTGCTGTGGGCGTCGGAGTTCGAGAGAAAGGGTACGCCTGCGAGATCGGCGATGCCGGCGCCGTAGGAGCTGTCTGCGGAGAGGCCGAGTTCCAGGAAGTCGATCGGCTCGGTGCCGTAGCATTCACGCACCGATCCGGCATGGGCGTACAGTGACGTCCAGGGAGTGAAGGCGTGCGCAGGGCCGATGAGGCCGCCGAGGTCGTGCACCCGCTCTGCGATTGCTTCGCCGGAGAGGTTGATCCGCGGCCGTCCGGCGGTGACGAGATTTCTGCTGTGATCGGCGAGGAGGCCGGCAAGATCTGCGAACCCGCCAAAATCCTCCATCACGATCAGGTGATGGATGCGGGCGGCGTCTTCGACCTCTGTGGTGGGAACGACGACGATCTCCGTCTCGTCCTCCTGGCGCTCAATCCAGCACTGCCGCCAGGCCGGGTGAAGGGCGTCGCCGCTCCCGAGGATGCCGAGCCCCTTCCTGCCCGCTGCGTTGAGGAGCGCGTCGGGCGTCATCGTTCGGGACGTGGCCATCGAGTAGGGTGAATGGATGTGGAGATCGGCATAGAGGAGCATGGCTGTCTCCTACAGGTTCGGCGTGCGGGTGCATAGATGTTTCAGTCGCCAAAGGCGGCTTTGGTGAGTCTTTCCATATTTTGCAGGAGTTCCTGCCCGGGGATGCGAGGGTGCCGTACGCCGGCTCCGTACCTCTTATTCCGGAACGTCCGGATCGGTTTATGGCGCGGGAGGAATCCCTGCCCGGATCAGGCCGGATCAGGATGTGGTATTCTGCTGCGCGGCGGTGCGGCAGGCTATTGGTGTAGGTAAACTATAAATATCTTCACGGTTATTCAGGGGTAGATGCGCCGGGTGAGGGGGGTGCCTGGCGGGGAGGTACTATGGTATGCTGTCTCATTGCCCCTTACATCGGCTTCGACCGGTCGACCGGAGTCCGGATTTCCGGATCCCGGCGTGCTGCGGAGGTGCTCTCCTGTGACCTGTACGCTTCCCCCGTCCCTGAAGAGAGAGTTTAAGCCCTATCAACAGGGAGAGAACAATTCAGAGCGCGAAAGCGGACGGGAGGCAGAAGCCGTCCCGGTATCCGGCTCAAAACGTTCACGGTTCGACAGGTCCGGGCACGTCCCACGAGGAAAGGCATTCCGTACCGGGTCGTCGCCCCGGTCGCCCAGGCGAGGGCCGGCACGGTGCCGCCACTCCTGGGTATGGTCGATGTGAGAATCGGCAAACGAGACCGATAGCGTATATCCGCACGCTGTTTGGTAAAAAGGGGTTTTCCGGCCTTTTGCCGCTTATCCGATGTAACTGAGTTCTTCGTCCGCCTTCATCTCTTCGGCCTCCCGGATCTTGGCAATGATCTGCTCCATATCCTCCGCACGCTGCTGGAGGAGTGTCGGGTCGATCTCGATATTGAGGAGGTTTTTCAGGACATGGAGAAGGCTTTCTGCGCTCTTCGGGTCGACGATGTAGCCTGACGTCTCTCCCATCAGGCAGATCCCCTCGATGCCGCGGTGCACGCCGAGTCCGAGGAGGAGGCCGGAGGCGCCGACGATCACCCCGCCGTTCTGCGCATTCTCAAACGATCCCCCGGCAGCCTCGACCTCGGGTATGAGTTCGGGCATATTGACGGCTGCGAAGACTCTCGAATTCTCCACGAGGTGGCCGACGCCGTAGCCGCCGAGGGTGTATATCCGCTGGACGCCCAGTTCTTCTGCGATGTCGAGGTAGGTCTCGGTCAGAATATAGTGCCCTTCCGCCGACGTGCTCTGAAAGTCGCCAACTAAAAAGAGCAGGGTTGCATCCTCACCGGCGTAGCGGTAGATCTCGTTGCTGACGAGGTGGGAGACGCCCTCCTCGTCGATGATCACCTGGGGAGGGAAGTGGAGCGAGAAGATCTCGGCGATCTTTTCGGCCCCGAGTTCATGCATGATATGCTCGGCCGTCAGTTTCCCGACCTGCCCGATGCCGGGCAGCCCTTCGATGAGAACCGGCGCCGTGATGTCGTCATCCCGTAAAAAATTGACAGTTACATTTTCCATTCTCGTATCACCCGTCTGTATCTCCCATGCCTGTCCTGCGGAGAAAAGCGTGCGGGATGAGCCGTCCGCGTGGGACGCCCGCAGACCGGACAGGTTTCGGAGAGTGTATAGGTTTGGTCGTGTGCACAGCGCCGGATGCGGTTGCTCATGGCAGATTAACCGGATTTCTGCTTTCGGACGAACTTGCCGGTTCCTTCAGCCCGCTCCATGACCCCGACCGCAGCGGCCGCCGACTTCTCGATTGCCTTCTCCGCTGTCTTGTAGTCCGGGGCGGTCACCTTGATCCGGTATTTCGGGGCACCGACGTAATTTAAGTCGATCTCGACTTCGTCCATCTTCGGCTGCGCACTCCGCAGTGCTCTCCTGATGACGTTCACGCCGTCGGGGCGTGCGGACGTCAGGACCAGGGTGCCGGTGATGGTGACCTTCGAGACCTTGACGTTCTCGTGGGCGACGGTGCTCAGCGACTCCTTCACCCCGGCGTCGAAGTTGAATTTGTCGAGCGACTCGCTGCCTGTCGCGACGATGTCTTCAAAGGCAGGGTATAAAAGCCCGTAATCGCGGTAGAACTGCTCCTCGAGGGTCTGCCGTGCGACACCGGTCGCCTCGGTGACAAACCCGATCCACTTTGCGGCCTTCTGCTCGTTCTTCCACTCGTGGATCTTCTCGCGCCGCTGGTGCTCGTTGACGTCTTTGAGAGAAAGGTCGATGTGACCGCGTTCGGGATCGACGTTCAGCACTTTGCAGACGACCTTCTGCCCTTCGCGTACGTAATCCCGTATATACTTGATCCAGCCCCGTGCTATCTCTGATATTGGGATGAGGCCCTGTCGTCCGTCATATTCGTCAAGGTTTACGAATGCCGCAAAATCCCTGACGTTCTGCACCGTGCAGACGACCAGTTCGCCGTCATCGGGCCATTCTCTCTCACGCATATAGGTACTCACTCAAGTGCTGCCAGTATTTCAGCTTTTATGTTTGCCTTGCCGCCGGTGGGCTCTGCAAGGATGTGCCCGCAGACGGCACAGTCCACAACGGTGCTGGCCTTCTCAAAGATAATCTGTTCGTTTTCGCAGTCCGGGCACTTGACCCGATAGAATCTGCTCCGGTTCTCCCTGTTCATCTGTACCATATGCTCACTCCGTCAGCTCGAATTTGCTAATCCTGAATCCCGGGCGCAGGTGTGCCTTTCCGCAGACGCTGCAGCGGTACCGGAGATTGACCTTCTTCGTCGGTTTGTCGCCGCCCGGCACCTTGTTGAACTTACCCATGTTCCCGACGGTGCTTCTGCGCGCCTTCTGGCGGTCGATCCAGTTGAAGTGGCGGAGCTTGCCCTTCTTGACCTTCTCGATCTCGTGGATCTCGTGCTTCCTGCAGAATGGGCAGTACGTTTTAAACTTTACTGGCATTTTCATGGAAATATCCTCGGTGAAATTGATACGAAGTACCAATATTACTTGTTAAGTCTAATATTTAAGGCTATGTTGCGCTCACAGAGCACGTCTGCGTTCTGCTCCGGGATCGTTATGATGTCTCCCTGCTCCAGCCGGTAGACCCGACCGTCCACACCCATGAACGAGTCCATATCCTGCACGATATGGACAAGCGCGTAGGGAGCGGCCGGAGATTTTTGCCGCGCTGCAGGTTTTTTCCGCTCCTGGATGTGCACTTCCTGCTCTTCCGCCGGGAGGAGGGACGCGGCGGCACCTGCCGTCGAAAACTCCTCGCCGGAGACGAGCGTCCGCCTGCACTGCTCGACGGCGTCAACGACCTGCTGGAACATCATCCGCTCTGCCTGCAGCATCTTCCGGCTCTCGTCCCGGTCGACGTACTGGCCGTCGAACTGCTGGAACGCGAGGTCGAGGATCTGCCGTGTCCTGATGGAGAAGATCTCCTGGACGATGTCGTTGACGTTGCGGGTCTCGTCCATGATCCGGTAGCCTTCCCCGGTCTCCAGGGGTTTTTCGAGTGCGTAGTAGGCGGATTTCAGCAGGTCGAGGTACTCCCGGGTATCGTCGTAGAAGGTATGCGGGACATCGGAGAGCCGCCCGGAGTGCTGCATGTCGAGCAGTATCTGTCGGAGTTTTTCAAGATCCATCGGCCTTCTCCCCTGCAATCTCTGCCATCCCCCGGCAGCAGACGAAGACCGCCAAGGCCTCCGGGACGGTGTTTGTGCCCTTCTGCAACTGGTAGGTGTTTCCGTTCATCGCCGTGGTGATGGCCATCTTCATGTCGACCTTCACGCTGCGGTCGCCGAAGACCACTGCATCCTCCAGCGGCTCGAATCCGGCGAGTTCCCCGGCGCTGAGCGGGACGACCCGCATCCCGCTCCCGCCGTGCAGCGACCCGGGCATCCGGATCAGCCGCTTGATATCGGTCGTCACCGGCTCGTCTGCGTGCGCGCCTTTCTCCCGGAGCCGCTGCTCGAAGGCCGATCCCTCCTCCGTGACGATCGCCTTCACCATGCGGCTCCCCAGCAGGGTGCGGGTCCGGTACTCCTCAAGGTCGCGTGCAAGATCGTCGATCTCCGCGAGGAACGCGGCTGCATCTGCAGCACCTCTCTTTCCGACGCCCTTGATGCCGGTAAGCGTGTGGATCCCCTCCTCTTCGGGGAGGCTTTTGAGCCAGAGCAGGTGCTCCCGGAGAGCGTCGAGGTAACGCTGCCGCCATCCGGCAGGCGCCGCATCGCTTTGCGTGAGCATCACCGCAGGATCAATTCCGGTGCCGCAGACGTAATCGATGATCTCGCGCCGCTCCTGACTTCCCCATCCCCGGACGGCGAGACTCTGGATGTGGATGTGGTAGCCGCGCCCGCCTGAGAAGACCACCGCGAGGTCCCGCGGGGAGAACCCGAGCTCGTCGGTCAGCATAGCGATCAGTTTCTCGGTCTCCTCCTTCACCCGTGCAAGCATCTCCGTATACGGCCCTCGCATGATGTGGTCGGCGTCCAGGTCGAAGATCAGGTCGGCTCCCGTCCAGACCTTATCGTTCATCGTCGGCGCGCTCGGGGTGCTGTAGTATGCGGTGGAGTAGTAGACGTGGGCAGGAACCATATTCTTCAGGTAGTCGGCAAGTTCCCGCGGATCGGAGAAAGCCATGTGCCTGCGCATCCGTACGTCCGAAGAGGTGTCAAAGAAGATAAAACCCCACTCCCGCTGCTCGAGTGATGATGGAACGGAGATATAACTGGTTTTGTAGTAATCGGTGAACCGTTGTTTGAGAAATTCGAGCGTGGCGGGTTTCATGCTAACGTCTTGATCATATATTGACCCTCTCGTTGATATCCCTGTTTCCTGTAGTAGGGGCGCACCCCGATGCCGCTCATGACGGCAAGCCGATTGTAGCCGTGATCCCGGGCGGTCTCTTCCGCGGCAGCAAGAAGCCTGTTGCCGTAGCTGCGGTGCTGCCATTCTTCCTTTGAGGCCTTGCCGCTCAGCGGGACGATGCTGCCGTAGACATGCAGCTCGCGCAGGAGCGCCGCACCGGCAAGCTCCGCGCGGAAGGTTCTGCCCGGGAACCGGAGCCGGGCGAACCCGACCAGCACGTCTGCAGAGCCTGCCTGGATGAAGCGCTCCGTGCCGCCGCAGCTCGCGTAGGTCAGCGTCGATAGTGATACCGCCTCGGGATCCGGCATGCGGCCGACCTCCCGGCACCGGATGCAGCGGCACCGGCCTCCCTGTGCGGCAAGCCGTTCCTGCGCAAGCTGGCGGAAGTTGCTGTGCCGCGAACCGGCGACGATGAGTTTCGCCGGGATGTCGCGCTGGATGCGCTGGAGACGGACGTACTCGGGGAGACGGGATTTGCCGTAGGCGATGAGATCGATCAGATCTTCCTCGGTGTAGGGGCTGTACTCGCCGCGCTGCCAGAGGCTCTCAATCTCGGAGCCGGGGGTGACGAGAGTCGGGTAGATCTTCAGAAAGTCCGGCCGGAACCGGTCGTCGTCAAAGAGCGCGTCAAAGAGCCGCCGGTCGTCCTCGAGCGTACTGCCCGGGAGGTTCGGCATGATGTGAAACCCGACCTTGATCCCGGCATCGCGGAGCAGGCAGTTCGCTTCGATGCTCTGCCCGACGGTGTGGCCGCGGCGGTTGTGGTCGAGGATACGGTCGTCGACGTGCTGGACGCCGAGTTCCACCTTGGTCACCCCCATCTCGAGCATCCGGTTGATCTCCTCCTCCCGGCACCAGTCCGGCCGGGTCTCGAAGGTGGTGGCGACGCACCGCGATCCTGCGGTCTCGTTTGCGGTGAAGATCGCGTCGAGGTCGACCGACCCTTCCTGCGGCGGCGTCCCGGCCTCCGGGTAGTCGTTCATCGCCTGAACGGCCGCGCCGACGAACCAGTGCTGGTATTCGAGCGGGCGGGCGGTCATCGTCCCGCCCATCACGATCAGCTCCACCTTGTCGATGTGGTGGCCGAGAACCTGGAACTGGGCGAGCCGCGCCTGCACCTGCCGGTAGGGGTCGTAGGCATGCTCCCGTGCGCGCAGCGCCGCCGGCTCCTCCCCGGTGTAACTCTGGGGCGACTGGAAGGGGTGGTCCGGCCCGCCCGGGCAGGGGAGACAGATGCCGTGGGGGCAGGGGTGGGGCGAGGTCATCACCGCGACGGGCGCGACGCCCGAGATGGTGCGCGTCGGCTTCACCAGCAGGATCCTGCGCAGTTGTTCGCGCTCTTCCGGCCGTGCGGCTGCAAGAACGGCGGAGTTCTTCGGCATATCGATGCCGTACTCCCGGCATACTTCGAGTTTGATCTTCTGGATATCGGCCGCTTCGGCTCCTGCAGAATAGATACGGGAGATTATCTCCCGATACATCTCGCTTTCGTCCATTGTCGGGGCTTATTCGATTGCTACCCGCTCGGAGGGCAGCTCCGGATGATATTCAATAAAAGGGGTATGGTTCGTCCGGATATGGCCCACGATCTCGTCGCCCAGCGTGAGAATAGCCTTTTTGTGAGAAATCTTGTTTTTGTGGATGTGAACCGGAGATATATGAAGAGAAGCGTATTTGTCGGTGAGGACCTCCTCCCCGGTGATGTTCTCGTAGTATTTCCTGACATGTACCAATAACATGTGTAAGTGGAGTAGCTCTTCCTTCTGCACACTATCACCTTATCCTCGAAAAATACTACAGAGGATTTCGAAAAACCGCCCTCTTCTCAAAAGTACTCCTCGATGATGCCCTCGGGGTGGCAGAGTTCGTAGCTGCGGCAGGCGGTCCTGGTGCAGGAGAACTCGTACTGTATCTTTGAGTTGACGATGGCCATATCGGCGCTGATGAGGGCGACGACCGGAGATTCTACCACTTCGACGGCATTGACCGAATCCATGTGAACGGGGCAGTCGTGTTTTGTGCCCGGCCGGACCTCGACGATGCGGTACTTCTTCCCCTGCTGGAGGTTGTGGCAGGCCTTGCGCATCTTGCAGCCTTCGCACTCCTCTGAGAAACCTTCGTAGATGAATTCGAGGTCCTGCTTTGCCAGCATCGAACCAATCAGCGTCACTTTTGTCTTTTTCAGTATCATCTCTCCCGTCACTCCTGATACAGCATCTTCACGAGTTTCGTCGCCGACGTACGGGTCAGGCCCGTGTCGAGGATGGTAAACCGTTCCGGCCGGATCTGCCGTGCCGCGAGGAGTGCTTCGACCGCCGTTTCGTCGCCGACGCCGATCTCGGCCGGTGTGGTCGGCGCCCCGATCTTTTTGAGCGATCGGCGCATCTCCCGCCAGTCCCCGCCGTGGAGATACATGGTGATGATTGCCCCGATCCCGCACTTCTCACCATGAAGCCCCTTCCCCGGCGCCAGGCGGTCAAGGGCGTGGCTGAATTTGTGCTCCCCGCCGCTCGCCGGCCGCGACGACCCGGCGATGCTCATCGCCACCCCCGACGAGACCAGTGCTTTTGTGGCGATCCAGGCTCCCTCCTCGCTCTGCGGCCGGATCAGGCCGGCGTCCTTCACCAGGATCTCCGCCGTCATGCGGGAGAGTGTCAGGGCGTACTCTGAGAGCGGTTCTCCGGTGAGGCGGTGCGAGAGCTCCCAGTCGAGGATCGCGGTGTAATTGGAGATGACGTCCGCACACCCTGCCGCAAGCAGGCGGTGGGGCGCCTGGGCGATGATGCCGGTGTCTGCGACGACGGCGATGGGTGGATGGGCGCTCATCGAGATGTTGCCGTCCACCGTAGGGACCGATGCCCGCGACGATGCGATGCCGTCGTGTGACGCTGCGGTGGGAACGCTGATGAACTGGCGGTCGATGTTGAACGAGGCGATCTTCGCGGTATCGATCACCCTCCCGCCGCCGACACCGATCAGGAAATCCGTGTCGCGTGCTGCCTCTTCGATCGCCGTGATGGTATCGAGGGAGATCGTCTCGGTGCTGACGACGGTGACGTCGTACTCGTCGGCGAGGTACCGGCGTGCCCGATCCCCGGCAACGTCGCGTGTCTGTTTCCCGGTGATGATGAGCGCAGAGGTCCCGAGCGACAGATCTTCGCAGATGGCCGGAAGCTGTTCGATGACGTCGTGGCCGATCACGACATCGCGAGGCAGCTGCATCCATTTGGATTTGTCAAAAGTCTTGCTCTTGAGTAGATTTATACCATCTGCGCTCATTTTAATCAGGTAATGATTAGTGAGTTCATATACAAATACTACATCGATCCAATACGATACGGCGAGGCCTATACTATTGTCGATACACTCACGTATGCGTTCATTCTGATCATTTCGGTGTATCTCGTCTATCGCTGGCTGAAGCGCTCCGGGATCGCCATCGATGAGGAACTCGTCCTTGCCACCATGCCGTACGTCGTCCTCGGAGGACTCCTGCGGGTCGTGCAGGATACGGGAATGATCACCTCGAACCTGCAGTTTCTGCTGATCACTCCGCTCATCTTCTTCACGCTCTTCTTCTACGCGATCGTCTTCCTCTTTGCAGGAAAACTGCTCGAACGGCGCGGGCTCATCTCCCGGTATAGCCGCCTGTACGGAGGGGCGGGCATCGTCTCGTCCATCGCGGCCGCAGCCGTCCTCACCTATTTCGGCCTGACGGAGACCGTAGTGGCGCTGGACGTCCTCGTGATCATCCTCGCCATGACCTCGGTTACCTCGCTTGGCCTCTGGGCGTTTTTGCGGTACGTCCTGAAGTGGGATTATGTCTCCAATAGCCTCTACAAACTCCTGATATTCGGGCATCTGCTGGATGCCAGTGCAACGAGCTACGGCATCGACCTGCACCCGCTCCACTACGTGGAGCAGCACGTCGTCGGTGCCAACCTGATCGCCCTGACCGGCACGGCGTTCTCGATGTTTCTCCTGAAACTTGCGGTCATTATCCCGGCTATTTATATCCTTGAGCTGTACAGAAAAGAAGGAAACCCCGACCTCTGGCACCTCATCGTGCTCGCGATGATCGTCGTCGGGATGGCGCCCGGCATTCGGGATATGGTGCGGATGATACTGTATGTTTGAGAAACCCTTTCTTCGGGCGGCCGGCATCGCGTTCCTGGTCTTCGCCGTATCGCTCGGTCTCGGCATCGCCGCGGTCGCCCAAGACCCGGCCATCGGCGAAGAGATGCTGCAGGTCTTTCAGGAACAGGTCGCCAGCGAACTCGCGGGTGATGCGCCGGCCGTCCTCTTCGTCAAGATATTTGCAAACAACCTCGGTGCCTGCATCCTGCTCTTCCTCGGCGGTGCGTCGCTCGGTGCACTGACCATTCTGATCCTGGGCTTAAACGGCCTTCTGATCGGCTCCATCATCGAGCTCGTGCGCCAGCAGCAGGGCATCGCTTTCATCGCCGCGGCGCTGATCCCGCACGGCATCTTTGAGATACCGTCGTTCATCGTGGCGGGCGCCCTCGGTATCCTGCTCGGCCAGGCGCTCGCCGCCGAGTGGCAGGGGGAGGGCGACGCGGCAGAGACCGCATCCCATCTTGGAAAAACCTTTGTAAAAATCGTCGTTCCGCTCCTTGCAGTCGCCGCGGTCACAGAGGCATTTATTACGCCTGCAATCCTACGTTTGATCGCGTAAGACTCAATTCACCATCCGGGGTACGAGACGAATGGAAGCAGATACAGGGGCACTCCCGACGAAAGACGACTTCAGCGGCTGGTATAATGAAATCCTCTGGCGAGCGGAGATTATGGACGTCCGCTACCCGGTCAAGGGGTTGTATGTCTGGTACCCGCACGGATTCGCAATCAGGAAACTGGCCTATCAGATCCTCCGCGATCTGATGGACCGGGATCATCAGGAGACGATGTTCCCGCTCCTGGTGCCTGAGACCGAGTTCATGAAAGAGGCAGACCACATCAAAGGCTTCGAGAACGAGGTCTACTGGGTCACCCACGGCGGCAGAAACGAGCTCGACGTGCCGCTTGCGCTCCGGCCTACCAGCGAGACCGCCATCTACCCGATGTACGCCCTCTGGATCCGGTCGCATGCCGATCTTCCGCTCAAGCTCTACCAGATCGTCAACACCTTCCGGTACGAGACGAAGCATACGCGGCCGCTGATCCGCCTGCGCGAGATCACGTCGTTTAAAGAGGCGCATACCGTCCACGCAACGTGGGAGGAGGCAGAGCGGCAGGTAGAGGAGGCGATCGAACTCTACCGGACGTTTTACCAGCGGCTCTGTGTCCCGGTGATCATCTCCCGGCGTCCGGAATGGGACAAGTTCCCGGGTGCCGACTACACCATCGCCGTTGACACCGTCATGCCCGATGGAAAGACGCTGCAGATCGGCACGGTGCACCTGCTCGGCGATCACTTCTCAAAGACCTACAATATTACCTTCGAGGGTGCGGACGGCGAACACCACTACGCCTACCAGACCTGCTACGGCATCTCCGAGCGCTCCATCGCCGCGCTCATCAGCGTCCACGGCGACGACCGGGGGCTTGTCCTGCCGCCCGAAACAGCTCCTCTGCAGGCGGTTATCGTCCCGATCATCGTCGGCAAACGGCGTGACGAGGTGCTCTCCGCCGCTGCAGCCCTCGAAGACGACCTGAAGGCCGCCGGCTTCTCGGTCAGGGTCGATACGCGCGACCTGCGGCCCGGCGCCAAGTACTATTACTGGGAGATGCGGGGCGTTCCGCTGCGGCTGGAGATCGGGCCGCGGGACATCGACGCCAACACGGTGGTCGTGGTTACGCGGACCGGCGAGAAGCACGCCATCGACCGCAGGGGCGTTGTCGAAGGTGTCGGGAGCATCCTCGGCCGCTTCCGGGAAGAGATCTTTGATAGAGCCGGCAGGTGGATGGCAGACCGGATCAGGACGGTCGATACCCTCGAAGACGCGGCAGACGCCGTGAAGTCGGGTGTTGCGGTCGTGCACTGGTGCGGTTCGCAGGACTGCGCAACGGCGGTTGAAGAGGCCGTCGACGCCAGCATCCTCGGGTCGGATATCAGATCCGAATATATCCTGGTCTCGACGGGCCCGTGCATCGTCTGCGGCGGCACCGGAAGATCAGCGATGGTTTCCAGAACCTACTAAACACTGCGTTTGAGCCCTGGAAGAGGCTCAAACTATTTTTTGGAAAATCCGGCCGACTCCGTGCGGTCACGATTCATCGTGCGCTCATCTCCAAAGATTGTCGGTGCGGCCATATCCCGAGCAGGTTCGACCGGTACGTTCCGATGCCCTGCTCCAGTAAAATCTTCCCGGTCGGTGCCGGGATATGCGAGTGCAGTTCTGAAAACGTGGCCGTGAGAGGGCTGGCCCCCTCCCCCTACGCGATATCCCCAGGAATATCCGTGCTTGCAGGTTCGCCTCCGATGCACCTTTTTTGCTGTTGTACCCGAGAGGAGTGCGTCGATCCGGTCGATCGTTCCATCCACGAATACTTCTGGGATCTGCTCGGATCTTCGTGGGGGGCGGAGGCACACGCTCCCTGTCGGTCACCTGCACGAGAATTGCCGGGCGTTTCCGGGAGGGCCGGTGGAAAAAAGTTCAGCAGCCCGGGCAGATGTATGCCGGAGAAAACTCCGTCCGGGTAAGATCTCCACAGATCGTCTTCTTTCCGCCTCTCAGGAAAATTTGTCCGCACCTGGAGCATTTTTTAGGCTTCAGCCGGTCAAGGAGCGTCATTGCGACCTCCAGCTCGAACTGGAGCTGACCCATGGTGACGGGGTTGCAGTTGCAGGCTTCCTCGTATTGGGAGAGCAGCTGCATGGTCTGGAGAGGGCTTGCGCCCATGCTGTCGAACCGCTTGAAGAGGAAGTAGTTAAAGATCATCCAACTGAGATCGGCTCGCTCAAGGGAATCTTCGTATTCGCCGCACACCCCATCGTCATCGTCAAGCGAGTAGCCGCAGAGCGGGCAACGTCCCCCTACCAGTTCATCGAGGAAGACCTCCTCATGGCAGCTTGGACAGGTGGTGTGGGGTGTGTGCATTCTGGATGACATGGATAGAGCATCTCCTCATGGCTCCGCTCCCGGAGGGCTCCCGGCAGGGGGGGCGCCTCTGAAAGCAGCCAGGTTCTACTAGGTAGTGTGTTGCTGATACTCTTATACGTGTCGTACGTGCATGTATCGCTATTATGGCATATTTGAGCGTTTTTTGCCGAACAATCCGCTATTAATGGGCTGTCGTGAACGTCAGGGAGGGCGGAGGGGCGTCCCCTGCGGGTGTCTGCAAGCGGCCCCGGGTGGATGGCACCCTCCGGCGGCATATGCCTGCCGTGACCCCGGTCGGGGAATTCTTTTATACGTTGGCGGATCAGTTCCGCGCATGGCGTCGCCTGCCGCATCTGAAGTCTATCTGATACGCGGGAATGAGAGAAAAACCGGCATCCAGGCGCTCTGGAATGAGATCGAGATTCCTCCTCTCGCGGGAAAGCGCGTCGCGCTGAAGGCAAACTACAACAGCGACGATCCCTTTCCTGCATCGACGCATCCCGAGACGTTCCGCTCCCTCCTGGAGCAGATCCTGGCCGCCGGCGCTGCAGAGGTCACCCTTGCCGAACGGAGCGGTATGGGGCAGACCCGGGCGGTGCTGGAGAACCGGGGTGTCTTTGCCCTTGCAGAGGATTTCGGCTTCGATGCGGTCGTTCTGGATGACCTCCCTGCCGACGGATGGGAGCGGATAGATGCCGAGGGGCTGCACTGGAAGCGGGGCTTTCTCATTGCAAAGGTCTTCCGGGACGCGGATGTGGTGATCCAGACCTGCTGCCTCAAGACGCACCGCTTCGGCGGCCACGTCACCCTCTCGCTCAAAAACTCCGTCGGTCTCGTGGCCCGGCACGACCCGGACGGGACGTACGACTACATGGCGGAGCTGCACGCATCGCCGCACCAGCGCAGCATGATCGCCGAGATCAACCGCTTCTACCCGACAGACCTGATCGTCATGGACGCAATGCAGGGCTTTGCGACGGGCGGGCCGGAACGCGGCAGCCTCATCGAGCCCGGCCTTCTCCTCGCCAGTACCGACCGGGTGGCGCTGGATGCGGTGGCAATCGCCCTCCTCCGTTTCTACGGCTCCACGCCGCAGGTGATGAAGGGGCGGATATTTGCGCAGGAGCAGATCGCCCGGGCGGCGGAGCTCGGTGTCGGTGTCCGGTCGGCCGACGAGCTCCGCCTGGTACCGCTCGATTCCGGGAGCAAATCGGTTGCCACGGAGATCCGGCGGATCCTCGACCTGACCGGGTAGTCGATCCGATCGGGTTATTGGTTTCTCCGGTCAACGGTAGAGGAGATGACAGAGAGCAGCACGGTGACGATCGGCCTTGTCCAGACGGCGGTCTCCGCGGACAAACACCGGAATCTGGCAGAGACACTCGAGCTGGTGCGTTCGGCGATTGCACGGGGCGCCCGGATCGTCTGCCTGCAGGAACTCTTCCGGACACGGTATTTTCCGCAGACCGAGGATGCCGACCCCGATGCGTATGCCGAGACCATACCCGGCGAATCGACGGACGCCTTTGCCGCGCTTGCCCGGGAGCACGGGGTGGTCATCGTCGTCCCCCTCTACGAGCGCACCGCCGTAGGCGAGTACTTCAACACCGCCGTGGTGATCGATGCGGACGGGCGTCTTCTCCCCGCCTACCGGAAGGTGCACATCCCCTACGACCCGCTCTTTTACGAAAAGACCTACTTTTCGCCCGGTGGTGAGTACCGCATCTACGACACCCGGCACGGCCGCATCGCCGTGCTCATCTGTTACGACCAGTGGTTCCCGGAGGCTGCGCGGGCTGTCGCCCTGCAGGGCGCCGACATCATCTTCTACCCGACGGCGATCGGCTGGATCGCCGGTGAGGAGAACCCCCCCGAGGGCGACTGGCGCGAGGCGTGGGAGACGGTTCAGCGGGGCCACGCCATCGCAAACAGTGTCCATGTCGCCGCGGTCAACCGGGTGGGGCGCGAGGGGGACCTTGCGTTCTGGGGCAGCTCGTTTGTCTGCGACTGCTTCGGAACAATCCTCGCCCGGGGGAGCGATACCTGTGCGGAGGTGATCGTCGCAGACCTCGATCTCTCCCGAAACGCCGCCGTCCGGGATGGATGGGGATTTTTCCGGAACCGGCGCCCCGAAACCTACGGCCTCCTCACGGCCGCCGCCGCCCTGCAGACGCCGCGGGAGCTCGGCTACCGTATGCCTGCGGAGTGGGAGCGGCACGATGCCATCTGGCTCTCCTGGCCGCATGACTCCGAGAGTTTCCCGGAGATCGAGGCGGTCGAGCGGTCGTATGTCTCCCTGATCGCGGCGGTCCACCGGGACGAGGTCATCAACCTCCTGGTGCTCGACGAAGAGATGCGAGGGCGCACCCGGGATCTGTTGCGGGCTGCGGGAGTTCTGCCGGAGCGGATCCGGTTCCACGTCACCGACTACGCCGACGTCTGGTTCCGCGACTACGGGCCGACATTCGTGGTGAACCGGAGCAGCGGCCGCCGTGCTCTGGTGAACTGGACGTTCAACGCCTGGGGCGGCAAGTACGAAGAACTGATGCGGGACGACGCCATCCCGCTGACGATCAACCGGGACCTCCATCTTCCCGTCTTCACCCCCGGCATCGTCATGGAGGGCGGCTCCATCGACGTGAACGGGCTGGGGTCGCTGCTCACCACCGAGCAGTGCCTGCTGAACCCGAACCGGAACCCGCACCTCTCCCGCGGTGAGATTGAAGATTATCTCCGGGATTACCTCGGTGCCACCCACGTCATCTGGCTCAAAGACGGGGTTGCAGGGGACGATACCGACGGCCATATCGACGACATCGCCCGCTTCGTAAACCCGACCACCGTCCTCTGCGCCGTCGAGGAGGACGAAAACGATGAAAACTACGCTCCCCTGATGGAGAACTACGGGATCCTGAAAGCCTCGGCCGACCAGGACGGCAATCCCCTGACCGTCGTTCCGCTCCCGATGCCCGGGCGCGTGGGGGGCGACCGGCGGCTCCCTGCGAGTTATACGAACTTCTACATCGGCAATACGGTCGTGCTGGTGCCGGTCTTCGGCCACGAAAACGATGAGCGGGCTCTGCGGATCATCGGCGAGGCCTTCCCGGGCAGACGCGTGATCGGCATCGACTGCACCGCGATGGTGCACGGCCTCGGGACGATCCACTGCATCAGCCAGCAGCAGCCCTCGCTCACCTCCTGGCCGCCCGGGTAGGCGGCGGCGATCAGTCCCGGGTGCCGATGATCCGGAGCAGGATTGGCGCTGCTATGTAGATGGTCGTTGTCCAGGGAACCCCGGCGAGGGCGAGCAGGATGCCGACGGCAGAGAGGCCGGGGATGACGAGGCCGCGCATCCAGCCGACGGTGAGGGCTTCGGGGTCGCTTCTGTCGGAGAGGAGGCAGGGATGTGTGCGGATGTACCGTCCGGCGAGGACGAGCAGAAGCCCGACGACGAGCACGTTCCCCTCGAAGAGGACGGCTGCAAGCGGGTCGTAGGGAAAGTCCCCTGCGATCGAGGACGTGAACGGGACGAGAGCGACGGACATCAGGATGAAGATGTTGATCTGGAGGAACGGCCTGTCGATGGCGCGGAGGTAGCGGGTCTGCATGTGGTGGCCGATCCAGAACCCTGCGAGGATCAGGAACGCGACGACGTAGTGGTACACGTCGGGGACGGCCCGGGCGACGATGGCAGCTGCCGACCCTGCAGAGGCTGTCTGCAGTGCTTCGGGAAACATCCCGACGACGATCAGCGTCATTGCGACGGCGAAGATGCCGTCGGTCAGGGCTTCGAGGCGGTTTTTGGCAAACCCGATCTGCTCGCACCGCTTCTCTGCTTCCCCGCTCCGGTTCTGGGAGGGCATCTGTCCTCACCAGCCGTTGTAGTGGATGCGCTCTTTTCTGAACCGGTCGGCGGTCGGCGGCTCCTCTGCAGGGTGACCGATGGGTACCAGAGCAAACGGGATTATGTGATCGGGCAGGGAGAAGAGGATCCTGAACCCGAGCATCCGATCCTCCAGAGGGAATACGGCCGTCCATACCGCCCCGAGACCCATCGCGTGGGCGGCGAGGAGGAGGCTCTCCGTGGCTGCCGAACAGTCCTGCACCCAGAACCCCGGCGTCCGCAGCAGAGAGAGGTCGCCGCAGATGAGAACGGCCGCCGGTGCATGCCCGCTCCCCGGCGTGAAGGGGTGCACGCTCGGGAGATTCTCGAGGATGTGGGGATCGTCGATCACGATGAACTGCCAGGGCTCCTCGTCTGCCGCCGACGGTGCGCCCATCGCCGCGGCGAGCAGCCCCTCTATCGTTTCCCGCGGCACCGGCTCATCCGTATATGCCCTGATACTGCGCCGGCTCAGGACTGTCTCAAGCATCTGCATCCCGGTCTCCCCCGCCTGCCGGTGGCGACGTTCCGGTTCATATCTGTGCCGCATAAGCCTTACCGCCTCCCGACCGGCATGACATAGAGCGGTGTTGCGTTCTCCGCCATTCCCATAATCCGCTGCAGTGCCGTCTCGTCGAACGCCCCGATGGCGACCGTTCCGAGCCCGAGTGATTCCGCCTGGAGATAGATGTTCTCCGAAGCATGCCCCGCCTCCATATGCACGTAGCGAACTCCCCGTTCCCCGTACTTCCCGGTCGTCCGTTCATAAACACCTGCGATGATGATATCCGCCGCTGCAGCACGCACGCTCTCCTGGCCGACGGCCGCCTCTGCAAGTTCGGCCCGGAAGTCTCCCTCCCTCACCCGGGTGAGGCGGTGCCCGTCCGGGGCGTAGCGGTAGACGCCGGGCGGAAGCTCCCTGACGCTGCCCGCCGCAACGTACACTTCGAGCGGGTAGAGCGCACCGGCAGAGGGCGCACTCCGGTGTCCTTCGGGACTGGTGATGCCCTGTGCCGCCCAGAGGAGCTGCGAGAGTTCTGCGATCGTGATCGGCTCGCCGGTGTACTCGCGGACGGAACGCCTGGCCGCGATCGCCTCTTCGATCGAGGTGTTGCTCTCCATCCGGGGAGCCGGGAGGTCTACCGTCCCGTTTTCCGGAAGAGACTGATTGGCAGCTCCATTGGTCTCAAGGCCGTCTCCCATGCACCCCGCCGTCACGGCAACCAGGACCGCGATGAGCAGCAGGTTTCTCGCCGCCATCTCTCTCACCTCCGGTGTCGTGATGGGGTTCTAACCGATAAAGGTTACGGGCGAGTGGCGGCTCCTCTATCACCTCTTCTTCTGCCGTCCGATCGTGGAGAACGGGAATTTCACGAGGTCACGAAGTCCGCCGGCGGGTGAGAAGTTCCGCATATCCCGCCGGACCTCCGAAACGAGCTCCTCGACGATGACCTGCTCTTTTGCCTCTCCCTCCTCGCCCACCATGCTCAGGCGGTGCAGGGAGTAGAGGCCGAGCAGGAACGCGAAGAAGAAGAAAAAGTCCCACTGCTGGAGATCGAGCGTGACGAACGCGAGTTCCTGTACCGGATCCTTCCAGACGAGCGTCCAGATCAGTTCGCGCTCCGCGAAGAAGTCGATGGTCAGCCCGCCGAGGATGGGTGCGATGCCTGCTGCCACGGAGTTTGTAAAGGTGCTCGCGGCGAGGTAACTCGTCGCCTGCCCCTGCGGTGCCATCTTCAGGCTGATATTCCCGGCTGCCAGCGAGACTCCCGCAAGGGAGATGCCCATGACGATATGAATGGCGATGAGGAGCGGCATGGTCAGCACGTAGACGTCCGGGAGGGTGGTGAACGTCCACGCAAAGATGGTGATCATGAAGAGCGGCCCGCTCACGGCGAGGACGGACTTGTTGCTGAACCGGTCGGCTACCCTGCCCCAGGAGCGGAAGAAGATGATGTTCATGATCTGGCTGAGGATCCCGAGGATGATGATGAGCGAGAGGTCGAGCCCGAGACGCTGGAGCATGTAGACCGTGAAGAACGGGGCGGCGAGGTTGACGGCAAAGTTCCACGAACCGAGGAAGACGATCAGATTCCGGAAATTCAGGTCCCGGAACGGCTTTGCGATGATGGAGAGGAACCCGGCGCCCTCTTCCGTGAGGATCATTGCTGGCTCGGGGGTGGCTGCAAGGAAAATGAGGCCGATGATCCCGGCGACGAGCCCGAGGGAGAAGAGCGCCGAGTAGCCGAAGGCAACCTGCTCGGGGAAGAGGCCGCCCCAGTAATCGACGAAGAACCCGGCGGCGAGGCTGATGACGAGTGCGAGTCCGGTCGAGAGCGCCATCCTCCGGGAGAAGAACGAGCCGAGCTGGGTCTGCGGGATGAGATCCCGCATCCACGAGTTCCAGCCGCAGTGCGATACCGCCGAGAACGAGGAGTAGAGAACGATGCCTGCGATGAGCGCTATGACACCCTGCTCCGGAGAGAGGAAGAACGGGATGAGAATGATCGGCACCCAGAAGAGCCGGCCGATTCCGGATGCGAGGACAACGACGAGCCTGCGGTTCCGGATCCTATCGACAAGGTAGATCGACGGGATCTGCAGAAGTTCGGCGAGCGGTGGGATCGCAGCCAGCAGACCGATAACCGTGTTCGACGCCCCGAGCTCCAGGGCAAAGGCTACGAGAAAGATCCCGCCGGTCAGCGTGACCATGGCCTGGGTAGCGAGGCCGTCGCGGGTAACCCATCTCAGGCCGTGCTGAACGTCTTCCTCCGTGAGGGTCGCCTGTGTCCGAAATACCATCGATCCGCCACATCCTCCGATGATTCCTGCCGGTGCCGCTTTCGCTCGTCCGCTCGCAGCCGTGCAGGGCCGGCAGGGTATCCCCATTCCGTGTACCGGTCTGTCCGGCAGGATATCGGGCCGGAACCGGATGCCGGGGAGAGTATCTCCTGTATAAAAATCACGATATATTAATCTGTCCCGGTTCGGATCCAGAAGGCCGTCCCTGACTCGCTGAATCCGGCGTGTACCGTCGGCTCTCGGCGCGTGTGGAGCGGTGTCGCAACAGGGTTTTGTGGGGATAGTCTCCCACTGTCTGATCGTCAGTCCGGTGATGACCAGGCGGTCCGGAAGTCGGGATACAGCGTCAGGCCGCCGCAGGCGTAGACCGTCTGCCCGGTGATGTACGATGCGTCGTCCGATGCCAGAAACGCAAATACCGCTGCAATCTCCTCCGGCGTTCCCGCGCGGCCGATCGGAATGTGGCTCTCCACTTCCGCCTTTTTCTCCGGGTCTTCAACCCAGGCTTTGTTCATCGGCGTCGCGATCGCCCCCGGGCCGACGGCGTTGACGCGGATGCCCCGTCCTGCATACTCGAGAGCAAGTGTCCGGGTGAGGTTTCCCATCCCCGCTTTGCTGACGGCATACGGCGTGAACGTCGGCTTTGGGATGATCTGGTGGACCGAGGAGTCGTTGATGATGACGCCGCCCTGCCCGCGCGCGAGAAAGTGCCGGATCGCCTCCCGTGCGCAGAGGAACGATCCGCGGAGGTTCACGGCAAGAACTTTGTCGTAGTCGCTCACGCTCATGTCCTCGGTCGGGGCGGCCTTCTGGATCCCTGCGTTGTTCACCAGGATGTCGATCCGCCCCCATGCATCGAGGACTCGTGCAAACATCGCCTGCACGTCGTCTTCCCGGGCGAC
Organism: Methanoculleus frigidifontis; assembly: GCF_030464345.1. GTDB lineage: Archaea > Halobacteriota > Methanomicrobia > Methanomicrobiales > Methanoculleaceae > Methanoculleus_A > Methanoculleus_A frigidifontis. The sequence continues at coordinate 68,368 of NZ_VCYH01000006.1, forward strand.
GTTCGCCTGCACCACCATCTCCTCGCACCCATACTCCCTGATCGTGCTGCAGGCCGTCTCGACTTCTTCCCTCGTCAGTTCGGCCTCCTCGCCGCTCGAATGGTAGTTGATGGCGACGTTCGCCCCTTCCTGTGCGAAACGGATGGCAATCGCCCGGCCGATGCCGGTCGACCCGCCTGTTACCAGGGCATACCTGCCGTCAAGCCTCTTCATCGTTGTCTGCCCCCTTCGATCACTCGGGCTCCGTGGCTCTCCGGCGGTTTTCCGGAGAGCAGACCCTGCGGGTAGTTGCCGCTCAGAGATTTATGCATATCTCCCGGAGGGCAGTCTCAAAAAAGTGGTGTGCCGGATATCCCGGCGGAGGTTAGCGGCCGGCGAGCTCCCGGTCGAGCGACTGGAGGCTCTCTCCGGCGGCACGCGTCTTTGTAAGGACGCTCTCCGCACCCTCTTCTTCCTCCTCCTGCTCCTTCTCAAACCACCGGAGCATCTCCCGGGCATCGTTGTCGTTCTCCTCTTCGGAGATGCGCACCAGGTCGTTGATGAGCCCGGTCACCCGCTGCTCATGCTTGTAGGTCTCGGCAAAGACCTCCTCGGCAGAACTCCAGTCGCCGGGGGGCGCATCGATAGGAAGCAGCCGGATGCGATAGTCGTGTGAGGCGAGATAGTCGAAGATCTTCATCGCGTGGCCGGCCTCCTCCTGCGCCTGTTTCTTCATCCAGTGCGCAAACCCGGGGAGGTGAACCGACTCGAAGTACGCGGCCATCGAGAGGTACAGGTATGCGGAGTAGAGCTCCCACTTGACCTGTTCGTTCAGTGCATCGCCCATTCTTTTCCCTATCATCGTGAAACCACCTCGAATGATGGAAGATTGCCGAAGTCCCTATATATGCGTTGCGCTCCCCTCCGGCAGATCGGCGAGCCTTTCAGCGGTATCCCTCCAGCAGGTCGCGGACCGCTTCCTCCCTCCTCTTCTCGCGCCGCGAAAACTCCTGGAACTTCTCCCCGAATACGGGCATCTCTCTTCGGTAGAACGTTCCGAGGGGGATACGGGTCTTTGAGGTGTAGTCCCACTCGCGGCTCTTTGCAAGCGCCTGATCGAAGCTGGCCGTACCCAGCCCCTCGTCGGCGACTGCATAGACCTGTTCGTTGTAGCAGTCCGTCCGGTTGAAGTAGGTCGCGCAGATCTGCAGGATCTCGACGAAAGAAAACCCCTTATGCAGGATAGCCTCTTTGAATGTCTCTTTGAGCGGTTTGAGCCTCTTTGTATATCCCCGGGAGATGAACGTCGCCCCGGAGACCAGCATCAGTTCGAGGGGATTGATCGGCCGCTCCGTGATCCCGCCCGGCGTGGAGCGGCCCTTGAATCCGTATGGAGACGTGGGGGTATACTGGCCGGTCGTCAGCCCGTAAACCCGGTTGTCGTGCACAATCACCGTGATATCGGCGTTCCGCTTCGCTGCGAAGATGAGGTGGCCGAGCCCTTCGGCGTAGGTGTCGCCGTCCCCGACGAAGCAGATGACCCGGAGGTCCGGGTTTGCGACCGCGATCCCGGTCGCGAGCGGGATCGCCCGGCCGTGGATGGCGTAGTAACTGTTGACGTTGAGATAGTCGACCAGTTTGCCGTGGCACCCGATACCGCCGACGAGGACGAACTTCTCAAGCCCGATACCCTCGGACTCTGAGAGTTCAGCGAGTGCGGACTTCATCATATGCTCGATAGAGAAGTTGCCGCACCCGGGGCACCAGGTGTTTTCGGCAGGACTGATGAGGTCGCCGGCCGGTTTCCCGTGGATCATCCGATCACCTCCGCAAGCCTCCCGGCAAGTTCGTCGACGGAGAACGGCCTCCCGTCGTACTTCAGGGCGAGGTCGTCGACCGGAAAGCCGTGCTGCCGGAGAAGCCGTGCCAGCTGCCCGGTGGCGTTGTTCTCGACGGCGATCACACGATCGGCGCCTGCCGTCGCGGACCGCCACTGCTCCGCCGGGAATGGGGCGAGGATGATCGGGCGGACGACCCGGGCGTCGAAGCGCTCCGCGGCCTCGATACAGGCTCCTTTCTGTGAGCCCCAGCAGACGATCGCGGTTCCGGCATCCGGTTTTCCTGCCATCTCGACGGCCCGGGCGCTCTCGACGTCGCGCCTCAGGCCCTCGGCCTTGCGGAGCACCTTCTCCTGCATTCCAGCGATCCCCTCTGCATCCTCCGTCGTGAACCCCACCTCGTCGTGGGCGTAGCTGTTCGCCTTGACGGGAGCGCCGCTCCCGGGCGGGAAGGCGAGCGGGGAGATCCCGCTCTCCGTGTCCCGGTAGCGCCGGTACGGCTCCGTGCCGTCCCAGAGCTGCGTTTCGTACTGCGGTATCGGCCCGGCCGCATCGATATCGAAGGTATACCCTCCTTCGGCCAGGGTCTTGTCGACGAGGACGATCGACGGGATCTGGTACTTCCAGGAGAGCGAGAGCGCACCCGCAGACCAGGCGTACATCTCCTCGAGGTCTCCGGGAGCGACGATGAAGCGCGGGAACTCTCCCTGGCCGGCGTTCAGCGCGAAGTGGAGGTCGCCCTGCGCCGTGTAGGTGGGAACCCCCGTGCTCGGGCCCGGCCGCTGGCCGAGGACGATCGTCACCGGCGTCTCGGACATCCCGGCAAGGCTCAGCCCCTCGGTCATGAGGCAGAACCCGCCGCCCGATGTGCAGACCGCCGTCCGGTCGCCCGCATACGCAAGCCCGAGCGCCATGAGCATGACGGCGATCTCGTTCTCCGGATGAATGACCTTCACCCCGAGGTCATCGGCGTGGCCGGCAAGGAAGTGCAGGAGGTTTGAGGTGGGCGTCATCGGGTAGGCGACGAAGGTATCGAGGCCGCCCCGGACGAGGCCGAGCCCTGCAACCTCGTTTCCCGTGAGCACCGGGAGACCCGGCCGGTTCAGCGCCTCGATCCGCATCACCTCGTCGACGGCATCACCCCCGCGCCCGGCGACCCGGAGATTGACGTCCAGGTATTTCTCCGGGACGGTCTTTCCAAAGACGTCCTCCAGGACATCCCGCCCGATCCCTGCTGCGCTGCAGAACGCGCCAAGGATCGCGGAGTTGCGGGTGATAGCAGGAGCGTTCTCCTCGTCGAGGATCCTGTTGACGTCGACGGGATGGCCGCCCGCGCTCACCACCCGATAGGTGTCGTGGATGATGACCGTGTCGTCACGGATTCGGCCGGTGTGCCGGTCGATGCAGTTCTGGTCGAGTGCGAGCAGGATGTCGTCGGTGTCTCGATGGGCGCCAATCTTCTGCTCTGCCGCCCTGACAACGGCAAAGTTGTGTCCGCCCCGGATGAGGGACGGGTAGTCGAAGTACATGTAGACGTGGTATCCGAGATGGGTGAATATGCCGGCAATCGCCAGCCCCGCCGTGTTGATCCCCTCTCCGGCCTTTCCGCCGATCATAACGGAGTAGTCACGCATGCTGATCGCGGGGCGTACTCCTGATCAGTATTTATATCTTCCCGACCGGAATTGCCCCGGCCCCGGCGAAACGGACGTAGCAGAAAAAAATGGAGGGTGCTCACCGGACAACGGGCGATGCCTCTTCGTCGAAGGGGTTCGAGCGCATCGCAAGCGAGAAGAGATACGGGTAACTCTTCTGCAGATAGTGCATGTAATCGAGCCACTGGCGGACGAGCATGCCGTAGACCCTCCTGATATCACCGGTGAGGTGCTCAAGGTCGTTTCTGGGCAGCCCTGTAAGATCGCCTCGCCGTTCGAGTTCTTCGGTGAGGTGAAAGACCGCCCGGAGAAGATCGGTGAACGACTCGTGTTCGAGCATTACGGGGTTTTCGAGCAGCCGAAGCAGGAAATTCCTGCGCTCCATCAGGAACGTGTGCAGGGCCGCAAGGTCGATCCTGTCGATCGCAACGTCGTAGTCGTAGTCGCCGAGCCGGGTGCGCACCCGGGCAAACTCCTCATCCGTCCAGTCTCCCCTGACGATGAGATCGCCCCGGATCCTGGAGAGACTCGGATCGTGATCCGAGAGATAGGCCAGAAGCCCGGTGCCGACTTCGGAGAAGAACGTTCCGATGACCATATTCAGTTTTTCAAGCCGCTCGCGTTTTGCCCTGACGCTCAGGAGCTGGTTTAAGATCACCGTCACCAGCAGGACATTGATCGGGAGAAACCCGATGGCGTTGAAGAGGTACTGGTAGGTGTTGAGCGCGTCCCCGAGGAGGAGGTACTTCGTCAGGTAGATTATCACGGATGTCGCGACTAGGGCGATGCCAAGCCGCGTTTCCCATCGCTGTAACGGATTCACAGGTCTCACATCCCGTGATCAGTGTGGAGAGCAGGCGGGAAAAAAGATGGTGGCTGGAGACCCTCTATGGACACCGCTTTCCGGGGGCTCTCGTCTCCCCTCTCCCCGCCGGAAAGGGTCTCTTCTCCTGTACGGGTTGCAGAAATGCACGGGTTTGGGTGGTCAGATCGCCATGCCGCCGGTACTGACTTCGCGCTGCTGGAGTCTCTGTTCACGCTCCTGTGCCATCTGTTCGGCCACCCAGGATGCCAGATCGGCAACCCCCTCCGCGAGCGGGATTGCCGGGGCGTATCCCAGGATCTCGCGCGCCCGGCTGATATCCGCGAAGCAGTGCCTGACCTCGCCGATGCGATGGGTGCCGGTCGTCAGCGGCGTACTATCTGTTTTTCCAAGCATAGCGGCCATTGTTGCCGCAACGCTCCGGAACGTATGCGGCAGGCCGCTCCCGATGTTGAAGGCCGACCCGGCCGCCTCCGGCACCTCAAGCGCCAGGCGGAATGCCGCCGCGACGTCGGAGACATGCACGAAATCCCGCTGCTGGTTTCCGTCTTCGAAGAGCAGCGGCGCCTCACCCATGAGCAGCCTGACGGCACAGTCTGTCAGAGCCCCGGTGTAGTGATTTGCAAAACCCTGCCTCGGGCCGTAGACGTTGAAGAGACGGAGCGAAACTGCCTGCATGCCGTATGCGTCGCCGACGATCCGGCACATCTTCTCCTGATCGTATTTTGAGAGGGCGTAGACGGACTGCGGCGATGCCTCCTTCGCCTCCGGTGTCGGGAGCGGGTAGAGGACCTCGCCGTCCGGGCTGTGCGGTTCGAAGTCGCCTTTGCCGAGCCGGTCGGCGGTCCTCCTGATGGTGGTGTATACCCCGCCGTTGAGCGAACCGTACAGTCCTTCACCGTAGATGCTGCTGCTGGAGCCGACAACGAGCCGCTGGACCGGCCGTCGGATCAGCTCTTCGAGCAGAACGGCTGTACCGAGGCTGTTCGTGCTTGCATACTGCTCGATGTTGTACATGCTCTGCCGCATGCCGACGGCCGCCGCCAGGTGAATGACTGCGTCAACTCCTTCCAGGGCTTCCTGCACCGAGTGTGCGTCCCTGACGTCGCCGACGATCAGGGTGGCCTGCGGGTCAAGGTATTCCGGTCGTCTCCGCTCGACGCCGTGAACCCGCGGTGTGAGGTTATCCAGGATTTTGACGTGATAGCCATGGCGTAACAGCTCATCGGTTATGTGCGAACCGATAAAACCGGCTCCGCCTGTGATAAGAACGGTTGCTACTGCGTCGTCACTCATGTCGATCAGCCACCCTTCATGCCCTCTTTGGCATTAAATATTATTGTATAATTTGAATAATAGTGGGAAAATCCGCTCTTCCCGCCTGGTGAATGAGAGCCGCCTCCCTGCAGTTTTCGGCTGATCTCCTTCCGTCGATGCGGCCCTGCTGCCGGTGTTCACAGAGCCATAGAGTACGAAAATTAAAATAGCTCACTGACAATGGATGATTTATGAAACTGAGGTTATTCATCTCCGTGCTGGTGATGCTGGCTGCTCTCTCGCTCGCGGCGGCCTGCACCGGCACACCCGACTCCGGCACGACACCGACGGCAACGACGCCGGTATCGACGACGCAGACACCCGCAGCAACGGCGGCAGTGCCCCTTACCCCCGAGCCGACGGAGACGATCCCGTCGACCTACGGCGAAGTGGATATTCAGGCTCAGAAAGACCCGATCTCGAACGAAATCTCCGTCATCTTCCGCGGCGGCAAAGGACAGTCATGGACGCAGGACATCAACGTCACGGTCGTTCGTTCTACCGGGGAAGTTGTCACGAGCTCCGATCTGCAGCCCGTGATCGGCAGCCAGGTGGATATTGCGGGGACTCGTGGAGACGACCGCGTGATCGTGACGGTCACGCTGAAGACCGGAAACAGCTACCGGGTCTACGACCAGGTTCTTAAAGGGCGATAGGTCAAAGAGCGCCTGCAGGGCAGCAATTGGGGGCATGCCCTGCAGTTCTCATGCCTGGTAAGCCCGAAAAAAACCCTCCCTGTTTTTCAGCGAATGATACGGACGTCCCATCTGACGAGCAGGCCGTCGTCCATCGGTTCAGCCTCAGAGAGCTGCAGCCTGATGAAATCGGATTCGTGCAGGAATCCCTCGCCGTCCGCGGGCGTGGGTGCATCTCTGCCGCCGATGACCATGCTGCCGATGTACGTGTACATCGCGTCGACCAGTCCCTGGCTGATGAGCGACCAGATCAGGGTGCCGCCTCCCTCAACCATCAGCCGCCGGACGCCGTGCTGATAGAGGATTGCAAGAACTTCCGGCAGGTCGACGCTCTCGCTGCCGGCAACGACGACGTTTGCAACTTTTTTCAGGTGTTCAACCCTTTCTTGTGGAGCAGCTGCGGAGACGGCGATGATCCGCGTGCCCGTCCCCTTTCTGAGGATGTCGGCGTCGGGAGGCGTTCGCGCATGGCTGTCGATGACCACCCGCACCGGGTCTTCATCTTTTCCCTCGCGTTTGCGCTCGTCGCGAAGCTGCTGGCTCTTTACCGTCAGCGATGGGTTGTCGGCGAGGACCGTTCCGATGCCGACCATGACGGCGTCGCTCTCCGCCTTGATCCGGTCGACCCGCAAAAAGTCATTCTTTCCGGAGATCTTCACCTGTCTTCGCTCCTTTGTGGATATTTTTCCGTCGGCGCTCATCGCCACATTAACAAAGACATATGGACGCATGTATCATGTATGTACAACACCGGCAGCAATTATACCCTGGGTTTCCTGGAGCGCCGCTTCGTCGCCGTATCAGGGCTTTCCGGGGAGGGACGGGTTTTTGATCCGCCCTGGGGGGATGCACGACAATATTTGTAGGTTTTTCGGGGAAATATGGGATATTTCCCTTTTACAATTACGAATGTTTTAAATATCGCAACTTGAATAGTCTTCAGTGCCTAGTATGCCCGAGAACCGCTCCACGCATCTGGTCTTGTGGGAGAACCTCTATAGCGAAGGCGATCTCGTGAAGATGGTGGTGATACTGGCACTTGTTCTTGTATCCCTCATGGTCACCGTCTGTGCTCTCGGCAACCACGTCGAGCAGTACTATCCACTGGTCTACTGCCTCCCGATTGTCCTGATATCACTCTGGTTTCCCCGGCAGGGACTCAAAGTTACGAGTGTTCTCGTCGCCGGTTTTCTGCTCATCCACCTGCACTATTTCACCATCGGATCTTCGGTCGACCTTATATCGCTCGGGCTATACTCGTCGCTGTTCTTCTGGATGCTCGGGGCGACGTCCCTCTTCACGAAGAACACACATCTCGCCGTTTCACGCTACAAGAGGCTCATCGAAGAGGCCGATGATGCTCGGTTCCTCTGTGATACCGGCACGTTGCGCATTCTGGCTGTCAACCGGCGGTGCGCCGAGATCTTTGGATGCGAACCGTACGAGCTCCTTGGCGTCCCTCCCGAGACACTCTGGGCGGATGCCGCCGAGCTGCAGCGGTTTGCCGACGCGATGCGCAGAGAAGGGTACGTCGGGAACCTCGAGCAGACCTTCCTGACGAGAAGCGGTGACTTCCATGCCGTCCTGCTCTCCTGCCGTTCGCTCCCCCCTGATACCCTCTACGAATGTTCCGTGGTCGATATCGGGCAGTTCCGCAGCGAGCGCGACCAGTTGCTCAAGAGCAACGGTCGCCTCCAGAGCCTCATCCATCAGTCCCACGATCTCATCTTCATGCAGGATGCCGATGGGAGGTTCCTCCACTTCTACTGGGTACGGGCCGAAGAGAACGGCATCGACCCTGCAGTGATCGTCGGGAAACGGATGGACGCCCTTCTTCCCTCCGATGCGGCAGAGCGGCATGCGCTGCAGCTTGCGGAGGTGATCGAGACTCGGAGAGCGACCACCTACGACCTCACCTGCGATTTTAACGGCTCTTCCCACGTTTTCTCCGTGACACTCAGCCCCATGCTCGGCGGAGGCGGCAATTTGATCGGCATCGTCGGGGTCGCACGCGACGTCACTGAAGTGAAACAGCAGAAGATGGTGTGCATGCAGCTTGAATGGGAGATCGATCACTGGAAAGAATTTCTTACGACCGCTGCCCACGAGCTGCGAACGCCCCTCCAGCCGATCATCGGGTATCTCCGGCTGATGCTTGACGACCCTGACTATTACGGCCTGAACGAGGAGGCATGTCGCATCCTGGCGCTCTGCCTGGAAAGTTCTGGCCACGAACGTGCCGTCGTCGACAAGATGCTCGATCTCTCTCTCCTCGCCATGGAGCATGTCGAGCTGCATATTGCGGATGTTGATCTCCGGGCGCTCATCGATACGGTTGTACTCGACGGGGGATACGACCAGCAGGCGGAGATCGCGAACGAGGTGCCGGAGAACCTGTATATCCGCGGGGATTCCGACAGGATGTACCAGGTACTCGGAAGCCTGATCTCCAATGCAGTAAAGTATAATAGCCCTCCGAAGAATGTATGGATACGGTATACTGAGTCAAACCAGAACCATTATATTATGGTAACCGACAATGGCATCGGTATCCCCTATGAGGTACTCGGGTCGATCTTCAGGCCGTTCTACGTCGGAGATGCAACGCAATTGAACCGTGAATGCGGGCGTCTGGGGCTCGGGCTATCGATCGCCAAAAAGTATGTCCAGATGCATGGGGGAGAGATAACCGTTGCCAGTGACGTGGGAGCGGGAAGTACATTTACGATACGTATATCCAAGGAGGTGTGAGGAAGTGGGAGATAAAATTATGGTGGTAGACGATGATCTACCGACGCTCGAAGTGATGGAGTTACTGCTGCGCAAGATCGACCGGGAGCCTCTTCTGGTGCATAATGGCTGGGATGCACTGAGAATTTTGAAGAAAGAGCGGCCTGCACTGATCATCCTTGATGTCATGATGTCCCCGATCGATGGGTGGCAGTTCCTCGAGGAGCTCAAGCGCAACGAGGAGCTGAAAGACATCCCGGTTCTGCTCTTCACCGCAAAGCATGTCTGGCCGGAGGAGTATTCACGGTATGCAGACGATATCGTCGGTGTCCTGGAAAAACCCCTCTCGCTCGCCGAGTTGAAAACAGTCTTGGAGAGAATTCTTCCCAAAGAGAACTCCTCTCATTTGGAGGAGAAGTCAGCCGGAAAAACACCTGACTTACGCTCCTGAATGTCTTTTTTGTCCCGGGAGATCTGCCGATGGCCGGATATGCCGCGGCATGCACAGGGTGATCCGTGGCTCTGCAAACGCTCCCGGTTCCCTGTACGAGGATTGCCGGTTGTTTCCCTGCGCACTACTCTTGCCCGGCGGCGTATGAGGGTATCCCGACACTCTCCGGCAGGAAGGGGGCGGTGCCCATTAGCGCTACCCTTCGATACAGGAATTCAAGCGTTCTTCCCCTGACCGGGCTGGTGCCGGGGACGACCCATTTCCCGGGCATCTCCCCATGCCGTGGACCGTGGCGGCTATCGCCCCGGGGGAAAGCCCGTGCTCCCGAATGCCCCGGATTGCGGTCATCCGGAGCAAGAGATGAGAGTTCATCTGATGCCTGGACCCCGCCGATAGCAACAGGAATTTCGGTGCACCCGGAGGGTACGTTAGCGCTAATGGAGCCCGCCCCCTCCCCGCACGCGATACCGCCAGAAATATCGTTTTTTTAGGCTCTGCCTCTGATGCACTTCCGTTCTGCTGATACATCGAAATGAGTTGCGTCGATCCCGATCGATCGTTTCGCCCACGAATTCTTTTGAGATCTGCTCTAAGGGACAGCAGTCTTCTGCTCTTCCGTTAGGCGGTTATCCCGGCACCGCTCCATGATTCGCCGCCTGAAGGTTTTTGGAAAACCGAAAATACTTTCAAGTCTCTGGTGCTGTTGTATCATTCAGTGGACTTTGATGAAGGTGACAGATCTGCCGCCCCCTCCCTCCCTGCAGGAGTACCGAACGATCGTCGGTGACGAGAAGATAGCGGCACTGGAAGAACTCACGGACCGGCTAAGCGGCGTTGCATTTCAGGAGATCAACTCGACACGCTCGGGAGGCGGAGTGGCCGAGATATTAAACTCGTATATTCCTTTCCTGACCGCTCTCGGCCTGAAGACGACGTGGAGCGTGATGGAGGCGGAACCTGCGTTCTTTGAGGTGACAAAGACTCTCCACAACTTCCTCCAGGGCAAGGACGGTTTCTCACCGTCCATGATCGAGACCTACTGGGAGACGCTCCGCAAGAATGACGGTCTGATCGACGAGGAGTCCGACGTGGTCACCGTCCACGACCCCCAGCCTCTCGGCCTCATTGAGTTCCTGGCACGTGACGAACTCATGCGCAAACGACTGATCTGGCGATGCCACGTGCAGCTTGAAACGCTCTCGGTCGACTCGGTCAGTGAGATCGGTCGGCTCATCCGGAAACTGGTGGAGCAATACCATGCCAGCATCTTCTCAAGCTTCCAGTATCTCCCACTCTGGCACGTGCCCAGCTTCATCGTCCCTCCCTTCATCGACCCCCTCTCTGAGAAGAACCGGGACCTTTCAGAGACGGAGATCACGGCGACGCTGGAGAAGTACGGTGTCGATCCGGACAGGCCGCTGATCACCCAGGTCTCGCGCTACGACATCTTCAAAGACCCCGTTGGTGTGATCCAGGCATTCAAGCATGTCCGGGAACGGGAGTCGTGCAGGAAGAAGGGCTGTCAGCTCCTCCTGGTCGGCGGGAGGGCGTGCGACGACCCCGAGTGCTTCCTTGTCCTGCGGAACGTCCGGCAGGCGGCGGAGGAGCATCCCGATATCCATATTCTCGATCTGCCGCCGGACAGCCCCCGCGAGATCAACGCCCTGCAGCGGGCGTCGCAGATCATCGTGCAGAAATCGATAAAAGAGGGTTTCGGCCTCACGGTCTCGGAGGGTCTCTGGAAGGGCAAACCCGTCGTCGCCGGGGACGTTGGCGGGATCCCGCTTCAGGTTAAGGACGGGTGGAATGGCTATCTCGTCTCGACCGTCCAGGAGACCGCAGACCGCATCATCTACCTCCTCAAAAATCCCGATCTGGCCGAGACGATGGGAAGCCGGGGGAGAGAGTTTGTGCGGGAGAACTTCCTTCTGACGCGCGGTGTCCTCGATCACCTCACGGTTGCCGATCAGCTGGTCAACGGAAAGATAACCGCCCGTGGCAGCGTCATCTGCTATCACCCGAGGGTCATGACCTCCGATACGGTGAACGGTGCGGAGTATCTCTGACGCTCCCGTGCACCCGTGGCCGGCACCACGCCCTCCGGCTGTGTGGAGCCCGGAGACGGAACCGGGGCAGAGGGGCGATGCCCGAGGACGGGCGGGGAGATCCGGCAGCGCTAAATCTTCATCCGGTCAGCGTACAGAGCCGCTCCCCGCAGACCTTATCTGACCCGACGGTTCCTGATACAGTTCATTTCGGCGGAGGAATTCCCGGATCTCCCGGGAGTCGACCCACCCCTGATCGAGCTGCCTGACGATCTCGTTAATTCTCTGCACCTGCCTGGCAATCTTCCCGGACGCTGGCTCGTCGTCGAGCAGATCCGCCAGGCCCTGTATCACCTGGAGCGGGTGGCGGACATGGTCGCCGAGTATTGCAAACTGCTCGATGTTCTTTTCAATCTGATCGTAAGCCCGCTGTTTCTGCTCTTCAATCCGTGCCTGCCGGGTGATATCCTGTACCTGGACGAGGTATCCTTTGATGAACCCGGTCTCTGCCGGGATGACCGGGCTGATCATGAGATTGAGATACACCGTGGCGGGCCGCGGATTAACGCCGCCGGAGCGGTGCGGCCCGGTGTCATAGGGGACGGTTGCGTGGAGCATCTCCCCGGAGCGGAGCCTGTCGAACTCCGGTTCCAGACAGGCAAACGCCCGGAAGATGTTGAAGTCCTCACTACCCCGCCTTTGTTTCAGCGCAAGTATGGAGGTGAATGCCGGGTTTACGTCGAGCAGGCGCCCACGCGCGGTGCAGTAGGCGATACCGATGGGAGAAGTCTCGAATATGCGCTTGAAACGGTTTTCACTTGTTTTGAGCCGCTTTTCCGTGTTTTTTTGACCGGTGATGTCGTGCAGAATGCAGAGGGCGGCTTTGATCTCTTCGTTCCGGCCGTGAAGCGGCCGTGCGGTGTATTCGCTGCAGCGCGCCTCGCCACCGTCCGTGTACTCCATCTCGCCGGCTGCTGTCTCTCCGGTTGTAAAGACCTGTTGCATCTTCTCCGTGAGAGGCTCCGGAAGCCGGGGGGCGAGTTCTGCCTGACGGTTGCTGTAGACGCAGTGCAGGTCGCGGTCAACGATAAGGATCTCTTCGGGAAGGGTTCGGAGGAGGCACGAGCATTGCTGCAGCCGAAAGAGCATCTCCGGGAACGCGTCTTCCATGCCCTCATCCGCCGTGGCGATCCTGCAGGGTGCATCGTGCTGCATCGCATCAACTTCTTCAGCAAGCGTCTTTGCGGCATCGAACAGACGCTCTCTGCTTTCGGAGGGGAGTTTTGCCGCACACTCGATGATCGCCGCCAGGGATGCGTGCATTCTGCGCCTCTGGAGCTCGCGTGGTGTCTCTTTCATGCTGTCATTCCTGTTCTCCGGGTGTGGCGGTGGGAGGTTCTGCCCGTACGTTGCAGGGTTCCCGGATAGGAGTATTCCGATCCTCTCTGCGCCAACGATCTCTGCGGTGTCTAAAGGTGCAGGTACGGTATACAGCCGCACAATAATATATTTTGTATTTTATACTGCAGCGGCGATTGTTTTTATGGCTCTGTTTTCATGCGCGGTACCGGAATTCCTGGGATATGAGCGTCTGCTGTCGGCACGTTTGGGACGGCAGGACTCCGGGAATGCATCCCCGGAGTGGTGGAGATCCGCTTTCTTTTTCGGCAACAGGGATCGCTCCTTAACCGAGATTTTCACGCTAAAAAGGCATTTTTCTTGCTAAAATTGATTATTGCACTGAAGTATTATGTTTCCATTATGGAAAGGTATATACCTGGTTTTGTGCAACCAATCTCTGGAAAGGTGTTTGCCGGGTGCTGCACTACAGGAAAGATGCCTTCATCCTCTACAGTGTTCTGGGACTGATCATATTCACCATCCTGATCGCAGAGCTCGGCATGTTTTTTCTTTCTGGCGGGATGTACCTCTTTCTTGCGCACCTGTTCTATTTTCCGGTGATATTTGCGGCGTTTCAGTACCCGCAGCGCGGTATCCTTCTTTCCGCGTCCTGTGCGGTGGCGTATCTTGCTCTTGTGTACGGTCTTGCGCTCCCTGATACGCAGGTGCTCATCGCTGCTACGATGCAGTTTTATGTCTTCGTCAGTCTCGGCGTCGGCATATCGGTTATATCCGGAAACCTGAAAGTGCAGGAGATGATGTACCGGAACGTCTTCGATCACGCGGGGAGCGCCATCTGTCTTATCGATGAGAGGACCGGCGCGGTCATTGAGGCAAACCGTGAATGCACCTGGATGGGTGCCGGAGCGGCGCCATGGGATGCCAGATCCCTCGACGAGATTCTGCCGAACACGGAGGAACGCCAGGCGCTTCTGGATCGCCTGCGGCGGGGAGAGGACGTCTCCGGTTACGAAGCGCGCTGCACGTTTCCCGACCAGACGGAGAGGAATCTTGTGATCTCGGCGAACCTTCTCCCGAACAATGTCATCATCATGACGCTGGAGGATATCACCGAGCGGAAACAGGACGAAGCTTCCCTGCGGGAAAGTGAACGGCACTTCCGGGAACTTGCCGACCTTCTGCCGCAGCCGGTCTTCGAGATCGGTGGAGACGGGTGCTTTACGTTTGCGAACCGGAGCGCGTTTGCGGCGTTCGGCTACTCCCCCGAGGATCTGCACCGGGGCGTGCACGTCCTGCAGACGGTCGTTCCGGGTGACCGCGAGCGGGCGAAGGAGGGTATCGCGCGCCTGATGCGGGAGGAGCGTCCCTACTCTGCGGAGTATACCGCTCTTCGGAAAGACGGGAGCACGTTTCCGGTGCTGATCGCGTCCAGTTGCGTCCGGCGCGACGGCCGGGCGCAGGGAATACTGGGTACGATAACCGACATATCGGAGCGGAAGCGGATCGAGGTGCTCGATCAAAAGCATATGCAGAACCTCGAATTTTTGTCGAGGACGGCGACCGAGTTCGTGGAGATGACGCCGACGATCGATATCTACGGCTACATCAGCGACCGCCTGCTGGAATTCGTGCCGGGTTCGTCGAACGTCATCGCCTCGATCGACGATGCCAGTCGGATTCTGGAAGTACGTGCAATCGCAGGTTCGCCGGGGTTCCGGCACGCCATGGAGGAGCTCCGTGATCTGCGGGAGGACGGGCTGGGCTTCGCCGTCCCTTCCTGGGCGATCGAGGCCATGCGTACCGGCGAGCTCTCGGAGATCCCCGGCGGCCTGCAGGAATGCACCTTCGGGCAGGTCTCGCCCGAGGTCTGCAGGTGCCTTGAGGAGGCGACCGGCGGAGGCCCGATCTATGGCGTCGGCTTCACCTGGAACGGGCGGCTCTATGCCGACGCGGTGATCTATCTTCCGGAGGGGCACGACCTTGACGACCCTGCCGTCCTTACGGCATTCATCCACCAGGCTTCCATCGCACTGCAGCGCAGGAGTGTGGAAGTGGAGCTGCGCGACCGCGAGGAGCAGTATCGCACGCTCTTTGATAATTCGTCCGATGGGGTGCTTCTGCTGACCGACGCCATCGTCGACTGCAACGGCCGGGTTCTGGAGCTGCTGGGGTATACCCGGGAGGAGCTGCTCGGGAAGACTTTTGCAGAGATATCCCCTGAGGTGCAGCCCGACGGCAGAAGATCTGTGGAACGTGCGCAGGAGCTGGTATTTGAGGCACGTGCCGGTTCCCCGCAGCATGTCTTCTGGCAGCACCGACGGAGTGACGGCACCCTCATTGATACGGAGGTTTCCCTGAAAGCCCTGTCACTGCACGGGCAGACCGTCCTGCTGGCCGCGATGCACGACGTCACCGATCGCCTGAGAGCCGAGAAAGCGATCCAGCAGGCCAATACCAAGCTCCAGCTCCTCTCGAGTATCACCCGGCACGACATCCTCAATCAGATCACCGGCATCGTCGGGTATATGGAGCTCCTGGGGGAGTCGCTTCCTGCCGGTGCCGAGGCGCAGGACTACTACCGTCGCATCATGGAACTGACCCGTACGATTCAGCGCCAGATCACCTTCACCCGGGATTACGAGGACATGGGGGTGAAGGCGCCGTTATGGCAGCGGATCGAGGCCGTTGTGTCTGCGGCCACGGAATCCCTCAATCCTGCCGGTGTTGCCGTGGCAATCGATACCGGCTCTGCAGAGATATTTGCCGATTCAATGCTGGAGAAGGCATTCTTTAATCTCATCGAGAACTCGGTGCGGCACGGCGGGCATGCGACAGAGATCCGTGTCACCTTCACTGTCAGGGATGGAAAGGGCATACTCCGGATCAGCGACAACGGCGCAGGGATCCCTGTGGCGGCGAAAGAACGGATATTCCAGCGGGGATACGGGAAGAACACGGGGTACGGGCTCTTCCTGGTGCGGGAGATCCTCTCCATCACCGGAATGACTATCCGGGAGGCCGGTGCGGAGGGAGACGGTGCCTGCTTCGAGATCGTCGTTCCGGAGGGAGTCTGGCGGTACGCCTGACCGCCGTCCACTCCGCTCTGCTTTTGCTGTGGGATGCTGTTCCACAACCTTGATGAGGCTTTGGGGAGCCATAGATGACGAGGAATTCATATGAAGAATGTTGCAGTTGTGGATGTCCTTCCACAGCAGGTCATCGGCATTCGCCGCCGCGGACGGTATGAAGAGATCGCTCCGATGATCATGGAACTTGCAGAGTTTGCAACGCGCCGGGACATCGAGATCACGGCTCCCCCGGCGTTTCTCTGCCACGAAGAATCTCCGGAGGCGGCCATGCAGGCTGCAGAGGCCGGGAACGCAGACCTTGAAGTAGTCTTCCCCGTCGCCGGCGCCGTCGAGGGCGATGGTGAGATCCGGGTCTACGAGCTGCCGGGCGGCACGATGGCGCGGATCATCCATATGGGGCCGTACCGTGACTGTGGAGAGGCGTACGAAGAGCTCTTTGCCTGGCTTGCGGCGAACAAAAAAGACATAATCGCCCCCCTGCGCGAGGTCTATGTCAACGACCCCTGCGAAACGCCGGAGGACGATCTCGTTACCTGGATCTACGCGCCGATTGCGTGAGTCGGTGCGGCATCCCCCTCCCCAAAGCTCCCCTGGAGATATCCCTCACGTAGTGTAATCTTTTTCGTCATTCGGGAACATACATGATTCGGAAAAGAGTGCTATGAACAGAGATGCCGCACGATTCACTTCATCGCATCCGTTCACGCTCGAGGGTCTCGGGTGGAATGGGTCATTCGCTTCTGCGTTTGAACGCTATCGGGGCTCGTATATCCCGGGAAGGGTGTCAAGCCGGCATCGCACTGTCTTTGACGTTATAACCGATTCCGGATTTATTCAGGCCGGTATTTCCGGAGCGCTTCACCGTGCCGGTCGGATGCCGGCAGTAGGTGATTTTGTCGTACTGCTCGAAAAGCCTGATGCGGGAGTCTCTCTGATCGTGGATATCCTTCCGCGGAAGACTGTCTTTACCCGCGGTGTCCCCGGCAAAGACGGGGAAGACCAGGTGCTGGCTGCAAACATCGACACCGTCTTTATCGTGACTGCGGCCGGCCCCGACCTGAACTGCCACAGGCTCGAGCGATACCTGGCAGTCGTCCATGCGTCCGGTGCAGAGCCGGTCATTCTCATCAGCAAAGCCGACCTTGCCGACGATCCCTCGGTGCTCACGTCGGCGGTTGCTCCCGTCGCCGCCGGGGTGCCGGTCATTGCACTCAGCGCCGTGACCGGCTTTGGCCTTTCGGCGCTCGATCCGTTTCTCGAACCCGGCAGAACCGTTGCCCTCATCGGGTCATCGGGGGTCGGGAAATCTACGTTGATCAATACCCTGCTGCACCGGGCCGTGCAGGATACCGCCCGGGTGCGGGAGTACGATGGGAAAGGGCATCATAAAACCACTGTCCGCCAGATGTTCATCCTCGAGAGCGGTGCGCTGGTCATCGACAATCCGGGGCTGCGCGAGGTCGGGCTCGGCACCGCCGGTTCTGGGTTGAGCGATACATTCCCGGAAATTCGTGAGCTGGCAGCCGGATGCCGGTTTTCGAATTGCCGGCATGAGAATGAGCCGGGGTGTGCGGTCCGCGAAGCGGTCGCGGAGGGTCTCCTCTCACAGGATCGCCTTGAGCGGTATATTCTGCTCACAAAAGAGCTTGCGTTCCAGCAGGAAAAAGCCGAGATCGGGCTCACCCGGCTTGAGCGGAAACGGTGGAAAGGCATCAGCAAAGCGGCACGCGACATTCGCGGTACGAAAGATCGATAGTGCCTCTCCGGAGGCTCCCGGCGAAAGTTCTCTTCTCATCCAGCACTTCCCGGAGATGAACGTCGTTTATATCCGCTCCGGGCTGGAGGGTTGTCGGAGACCGAACGAAACTTACGTTACGGATTTAAACCGGAAAACAAGAGTGCCTCAGCCCGGATTTGAACCGGGGACAACCAGATCTTCAGTCTGGCGCTCTCCCGGACTGAGCTACTGAGGCTTGGAGATCAGTGTTGGTTGTAGAGCCTAATAAATGATGTGATCGGCACTTCCCCACGCCTCTCCGACTCTCGCTATTCCGGCATCGACACCCGGAGACGTGGCTGTTTATCTTGTCCCGGGCCGAACCTTATACCGATGGATCGGAGCAGCGGACAGGACGGCAGGGAATCGAACCTGATGAAGGCGCTCTCGGAGCGGAGCCAGCACGTCGTTCATCTCACCCACAACGATCTCGACGCCGCCGGCGGGGATGCCATTCACCGGATGGTGCACGGCGACGTCTTCACGATCTGGGCATCGGTCGGGAAGTTCCCTGCCCTCTTCGATGCTGTCGCCGGTGCGCCCGGCCGCGGCGACCTCTTAAGCATCTCTGATCTCGGCTGCTTCAGGGACGTGGGGAAGCGGATCAAAAAAGCCCGGTCGAATGGCTGGCGGATCGAATGGCGGGATCATCACCGCTGGCGTGACGAGGAGATCCGGTCGGTCGAAAAGATCGTCAACCTGCTTCACGTCGACACCTCCACCTGCGCCACCGGCATCGTTGCCCGAGACCTCGCACCGGACAGCCCGGTTGCGGCGGAGGTTGCGCGGGTGGTCTGCGACTACGACCTCTGGAAACACGAAGACCCGCGCTCAAAGGTGCTCGGGCAGGTCGTCATGCGCAAGCAGAGCCGCGACTACGTCCGCGACTGCCTGGTACGAGGCGTCTTCACCGATGCACGCATCGAAGCGGAGTACGCAGAAATTCTCCGCGAGATGGAGGAGAAGATCGCGCAGAGCCTCCGACACGCGAAGGTCTATAGAGAGCCCTACCGGATCGTCTTCGCCCCCCTGTATGGCTACCCGAGCGAGACTGCGCATACTATCCGTGACCGCCTCGATACCGAGATCGAGGTGATCGTCTCCCCAAACGGCCGGTTCTCCATCCGCTCCGTCCCGCCGATCAGCCACCTTATCGCACGCGAATTCGGGGGCGGCGGCCACCCGCATGCGGCCGGGGGATCGTTCGATTTCTCGCTTCTTGACCGGCTGGCTTTCCGGCTGCTGAAGAAGAACCGCCACTACCGCCGCCTCGTCGAGGCCGCCGGCACTATCTCAGAATAAAGGCCTCGTCCACGCGGGCCTGCCAGTAGCCGGCGCAGTCCTGCTCGCAGTAGCCTCCCGCCCGGAGGCGCTCCGGGTCGGTGTACTCGGCCGCGGCGGCAAGGTCGCCGCTCTCTGCGTGCATCAGCACCAGGCGCCGTATCGAGTACTCCTCGGTCCGGTCGATCGCCCAGGGGAGCTGGTCGGGCAGGATGGGAAGTTCGGTCTGGTATTCGAGCAGCAGTTCGAGGTCGAACACCGCCGGATCCCGCGGGAAGAACGTGCACCGGCGTCCGGCGAGGTTTTCAAGCTCGATGGCATCGGCACTATCGGCGATCAGGACATGCCCCCACACGCCGGCGTCACGCATCTCCCGCATCAGGCGTGCATAGAGCTCCGCAGTGAGCTCTGCAAACTCCTCCGCATCCCCGATATAGTCGTCGGCGAGCCCGAGCAGGTGGGGTGCGGGGATTGCCATCCTGATACCTTTCTTCTCTGCGACAAGCGCCCGTGCATCCGCCGCAACCTCGCGCGGATCGATGCCGGGCTCGTCCTTCAGCACTCCTTCACGGAACCCGATCAGGGCATCGCGGAGGCGCTGAGCGTAGAAGATCCCGCCGACACAGGGGTCCGCTATCGGCTGCTGCAGGGCAAGCGACGTCTCCAGCTGGTAGGTGACGAGGTCGCCCCCTGCCCGTCCCCGGCGTCCGGCGATCCATGCCGCAAGCTCCTCGACCGAGGGTGTCCCGACCTCGGAGCCGTAGGATTGAACCGGGATGTCGCGACGTTTTGCCATTTCTTACCGGTGCCTCTTCGCCAGATGTTCAATTGTCCGCTGGGTGTGCCGGCGTTCTCGCACACACCGCAGACGCAGCGTCCCGTGTGTCGAACACTATTATTAGCATCGCAATCAGAGATGATAAGGATGAGTGGTAAGCCGTTGCTGGTGACGTGCGGGCTTCCGTATACGAACGGACCCTGCCATATTGGACATCTGCGAACGTATGTACCTGCTGATTTTTACGTGCGGTATATGCGGCGCGTCGGTGAGGATGTTGTGTTTATCTGCGGGTCCGACAACCACGGGACACCCATCGTGATCAGTGCGGAGCAGGAGGGCACGACACCGCGCCAGCTCTCGGAGCGGTATCACCAGCACTTCGACGCTACATTCAAACGCATGCTGGTGGAGTTCGACCGGTTCGGGATGACGGACGACCCTACCAATCACGAACTGACAAAAGACCTCGTGCAGCGGCTCATCGACCGGGGATACATCTACGCGGAGACCGTCAGCCAGAGCTACTGCCCGGATTGCAGCCGGTTCCTCCCGGACCGGTATGTTGAGGGAATCTGCCCCTACTGCGGCGCCGTAGCCCGTGGCGACGAGTGCGACCAGGGATGCGGGCAGCACCTCGAGCCTGGCGAGATCAAGGATGCGGTCTGCAAGGTCTGCGGGGCAAAGGCCGAATACCGCGATCAGGAACACTACTTCTTCAGACTGGGTGAGTTCAAGGACTTCCTCCTCGAGTATCTCCCGGACCTCCGGGGCACTTCGAACGCCCGGAATTACGCTCTCGGCTGGGTGAAGGAGGCACTCCACGACTGGTGCATCACCCGCACCCTCGACTGGGGCGTGAAGTTCCCGGGCAGGGACGACCTCGTCGTCTACGTCTGGGTGGATGCTCCCATTGGCTACATATCGTTCACGAAGGAGTGGGCGAACGGCGCCGGCAGGGACTGGAAGGATCTCTGGTGCGGCGATGATACACGGGTCACTCACTTCATCGGCGGCGACATCATCTACCACCACTGCATCTTCTGGCCGGCGCTCCTCGAGGGTGCCGGCGTCGGCCTCCCGCACGCCGTGGTGGCGAGCGGCATGGTGACGATCGAGGGGAAGAAGTTCTCTAAATCCCGGGGATACGTCGTCTGGACGAACGACGACTACCTCGACCAGGGCCTCCCCGCCGACTACCTCCGCTACTACCTCCTGACCTATACCAATCACACCAAGGAGCTTGATTTCTCCTGGAAGATCTACCAGGAGCGGGTGAACAACGAACTCGTGGGCACGCTCGGCAACTTCATCTACCGCACCATGCACTTCGCCGCCAAGGAGTTCTCCGGTGCATCCTCCCTGGCGGCAGAGCCGATGATCGTCGAGGAGATCGGGCGGGCGCTCGACGCCGTCGACCGGGCGATGCGGGATTACGAGTTCAAAAACGCCGCCGATGCGATGATGACGCTCGCCTCCTTCGGCAACGCATACATCCAGAACAACGCCCCCTGGAAACTGATCAAGCAGGATAAGGAGGCGGCCGAGCAGGTGATCGCAAACTGCCTGCAGCTTGTAAAGGCGCTGGTGCTCGTCTTCGAACCGCTCCTCCCCGAGACGATGCAGCGTGCATGGGAGATGCTTGGCAACACCGACGCTGCCGGCACGCACGCTGTCAGCGAGGGTACAGAGCCGCTCGGAGCGCGGCAGCTCCATAAGCCCGCCCCGCTCTTCGTCAAGATCGAGGACGACCGGCTCTCGGCGCTCGAGACACTCCTGAAGCAGCGGGTCGATCAGGCGAGGAAGGCCGAAGAGAAGAAGGCGGCCGCCACCGTTCCGATCGATCGGTTCGCCGAGCTCGAGATCCGGATCGCCCGGGTAACGGCGGCCGAGCCGATTAAAGGCTCAAAGAAACTTTACAGACTGACCGTCGACCTCGGGGATGAGCAGCGGCAGGTGGTCAGCGGTATCGCCCAGTTCTACACGCCCGACGAGCTCGTCGGGAAGGACGTGGCGATGATCGCCAACCTCGAACCGGCAAAGATCTTCGGTGTCGAGAGCCAGGGGATGATCCTTGCCGCCGGCGACGAGGCGTCCCTGCTCGTACCGCTCCGCCCTGTCCCGCCGGGGACGCAGGTCCGGTGACCTCGGCCAATCTTTTTTCGCGGCACCGGCGTTGCCGGCCGCCGTCGGAACACGCGCGATGCGCACAGGCCGCGGCGATCGTTCCGACAACCAGGTGAAGTGCCGCGCTCCCGGTTTCGGTCTCTGCTGCAGTGCTTTTCTGCTGTCTCTCATATGCCAGGAAGCAGCGTGTCCACGCTCCGCTCGGGCTTTGGGTGTCCCTGCACTGGTGCAGGCAAGAAGAAGACGGGCCTGGAGGGATTCGAACCCCCGACGTCCGGGTTAGAAGCCCGGCGCTATGTCCTGGCTAAGCCACAGACCCTGATGGTGTTCCCATATTTGTTGTGGCTCTGTGGTAATTAAGCCTTTGAATGGCGGCAGCACCTCTCTTCAGAAAGGGGGTGGACGGAAGCGTTCACCCTGCCCGGTAACAGGACGACCGTATGACATCCACTTTCGTCGGTTTTCCCCAATCTTCTCCTTCGACATTGCGGGCGATCGTCGATCCCGAGTACCGGATCTTGATCCGGGCCGACATCCGTTCGCGCTCTTCAAAGTAGGCAGGGTTGACGAACTCGACGATCCGCTTCATACTGATATTGAGCGAGAGCAGCTCGACGAGAATCCCGGGATCGCCATCGGAGAGGTCGTCCTGGTCGACCGAGGTCATGAAGATGCATTCTCCCGGTGTGGCGTCGGTCAGCGAGATGATGTTGTGGGCACTCGAGAGTTCGAGTGTCCGGGCTTTCCCTGCCTTGAGCTCGGCGATAACGGACGGTGATATCCCGGTTAATGCTGTACACTTCATGGCTATCACCCGTACATCGGCAGCTGCTCACGCTTGGGCTGTGCCGTCTCGGTCTTCTGCACCTGTTCGGCGATCTGTGCCATCGCTGCCTCGATCTCAACCGCCTGGTCGAGGAGAGGCTGCACATCAAGGCCGAGGCTGTAGATCTTGTTGAGCACCTCGATGGTCGAGGCGGATGACCGCGGGTCCGGGGTGTTCACGGTCTCTCCGAGAAGCCCCATCCCGGGAATCCCCCTGGTCTTGCACTCCGTGAGAATGCTTGCCGCAATCCCGGAGATGCTGCCCATCGGCAGGATTATCGTGTTCTCAGCGATCTTCTCCAGCACGTTCTGGTTGGTCGCCACGCCGAAGACCCGTTTTTCCGGTTCGTTTGTAGTAATTCCCGCAATCATGACGATCTCCCGGAGGTTGTACTGTACCAGCCAGTTCATGATGCCGTTTGCCACCTCGTAGCATATCATGGGGTGGATCGGGACGTCCGAGACGATCGCCGCAAGGCTGTCCTTCTCGTAGAGGCGCACGGGGGCGCTGATCACGCCTTTTGCCATGAGCGCCACCGGCGGGAAGTATTTGCTGGTAATCGATCCGATCTGTTCGAACTCCATCTGCTCGACCAGGTACTGCAGGGCGATACTGCCCACGAGCCCGCTGCCCGGAAACCCTATAAGCACTGATTTTTCAGCGCTTCCGAGGTCCCTGGCAATTACCTTTATATCATCCATACGATCACTTCGCTCCCCGTCGGATTAGTTTAACATAGCTGGATGTCCCTTAAAAATATTATGCAAGAGTATTCAATAAAACGTGGCTACGGCAAAAATCTCGCGGAAAACATGGTTCAGGGTCTCCGGGATCAGTTCGGGATCGAGCCTGAGGAGTCGGACGGCCACTATGTCGTCAGCTACGGTGCATTGAAGCGTCTTGAAGTCTGGACGGGTGAGAAGGGCAAGACCCTGATCGTCGACACGGAGTCGAGGACAGATGTGGACGATGAGACGATCATCGACACGAACCGGCGTTTCCGCAGATATCTTGAGCAGGCAACCGGATATAACTCGAAAGAACGGGCGAAGAAGGCCAAGAAGATGGCCGAGTGAGGCGGCCGGTCGATACTTTTCTCATCCCGCCTCCCGCCGGTTTCACGTGAAGCAGCGGTGCGGGGATAGTGACGGGGTCTCCCGGGCTCAAAGCCCGCAAAAACTGTCAGTCCCCGTTTTCCCCTGAAACGGGTTCAGTGGTTTATCTTTGAGGTCATCCCAAAAGTATTCGTGGATGGAAACGTTCGATCCGAATCGACGCAACACATCTCGATGTATCAGCCAAGGAGGTGCAATCAGAGGCAGAACCTACAAACACGATATTTCTGGGGGTATCGCGTGGGGGGAGGGTGCGGGAGGGCGTCTTCCCCATTGGCGTCAACGTACCGTATGCCTGCACTGTATTTCCGTTGCTATCGGCGGGGTTCAGGCAATTGATGAGATCCCATCTCTTGCTCCGGATGACCGCAATCCGGGGTATTCGGGGGCACGGCGTTCCCCTGGGTATCGCCATGACTGCCCCCGCCCTTTGAGGGGTGGGGTTGATGCGGTCCTGGGGATCTTCGCGGGAGACAGGGGAGGGGAAAACTCCTCCCCGTCGGCCCCACCCCGGAGGCAATTGGCCGCCACGGTCCACGGCATGGGGAGACGCCCGGGAAAAAGGGCGTCCCCGGGACAAGCCTCATCAGGGGAAGAATGCGGTATACGCTCAAATCCCCGTATCTAAAGTTAGGGCATACGGGGCCGGCCTCTCTTGCCAGAGAGTATTGGGATAACCTCTTCTTTTCCCGGGTATCGGCGCCGGAAGTGGGGCACAGGGTATCCGCGTGTACGGCGGTGCAGTCTTACCGTCCGGCATGAACTCCTTTCCCTGTTCGGTAATCTTTACGAAGAACCGGTTATCGCAGACGCAGGCAAAAAACTTTCCGTCGCAGTTAAAGCCGTATTCGCCGAACATTTTTCTGTATGTGATTATCCCCCGCACCGGCGAGATGTTCGGCTACGAACGCTGCAAACTTCGGACTTGACGCCGTACGTATCGCCTCCTCACTCTCCGCACCATGCTCTGCACTGTGCGATTCTTCTTCCGTCGTCGCCCTGGCTCTCGTCGAATGCAAACCGTATCAGCGCCTCGCAGGGAAACTCCTCGCATTGACCGCAGTTTTCCAGCCCTTTTGCCTCGCAGCAGGTTTTCAGCGGACAACTGTCGCCCCAGAACGGCTTATGTATCGCCGTGCAGCCCCTGCAGCCCGTCTGTGCCCGATACTCGCATTCGCCGCAGAGCCCTGCGGGGCGAAAGTAGACCGGAATCCTGCAGGCGTACCAAAAAAGAAAGATTATATTACTCGATTACAATTGCGGGCTTGAAGGGGAGGGCTCCGGATGCCTTCGGGTGCCCGCTCTCTTCGGCCGTGAGGATCCGCACCGGCACGCAAAACTCCTTTGCTAGGAATTCGCTTGCACCCTGCAGAACCGCACGTTCGTCGATCGAGGTCTCCAGGAGCTGCTCCACGAGCTTGGGCGGGAACTTCAGGACGAGTTTGGTGATCTGCTGCGCCGTATCGGTTGCCGCGCGGCCGCGCTTGCGCATCTCTTCGTCCTTCATGACCTCCCTGACCACCCGGGTCTTGTCGGCGGTTGTGGCTACCGTCCGGAAGATCTCGTGTTTCCATGCGGGCGCCACAATGAGGTTGATCGAGGCGGGTTCCATGGGGATGAGCCTGACGATCGACTCGATATCCTCCACCGTTCGGAGGAGGAGCTCCTCGGCAAGTTCTATCTCCGGGTTGACCAGCGCCTCGTCGGTCACCGGCCAGTCTGCGAAGGAGACCATGCCCGGTCCTTCGAGGTGTTTCCAGAGCGTCTCGCAGGTGAAGGGGATGAACGGTGCTAGGAGCCGCACCCATGCCCGGCAGAGATCCTGAAGAACAGCGCCGCCGATCCCCTCCGGAAGCCGCCGCCGATACCATTTCAGATCGGACTCGATACCGAAGAATGCCTCCTGGAGTGCCTGCCTGGTCTGGAACGCCTCCATCGCTGTGGTTGTGCTGCCGATCCGCTGCTGGAGCCTGCTCTGGAGCCATGCATCGATGCCGGCGGTGCCTTCGGCGTCCTTTGCCTCCATAATGGTGTTCCAGAAGCGCTCGATCTGCCTTCTCGTTGAAGAGACGAGTTCGTTGCGCCAGTCGAAGTCCTGCCACGGCTCGGCGCTCCCCACCAGGAACATCCGGACCGTGTCGGCGCCGAACTCCTCGATGGCATCTTCGAGCAGGAAGACGTTCCCCTTGCTCGAGGACATCTTCGCCCCGTTCAGAAGACCCATGCCGAAGACCACCATCCCCTGCGGCTGCAGGTCATGCGGGAAGATTGCCCGGTGGTGGAAGAGCTGGAAGGTGAGGTGGTTTGAGATGAGATCCTTGGCGCTGAACCGGTAGTCGTAGGGGTACCAGTAGAGGAACTCGCCTCTGATAGCATCAAGCGTTGCACGGTCGACGGTCTCCGGTGCCCCCTGCCCAAGGAAGATGTAGTCGAAGACGTCCGGGGTGAGTTTCTCCGGGCTGATCGCCTTGAGATGGTGGGCGATGGTGTAGTAGGCCATGTAGATGGTCGAGTCCGAGAGCGGCTCGATGATCCACGCCGGGTCCCACGGCAGTTTTGTTCCGAGCCCGACCCGCCGGGTGCATGCCCAGTCCTTCAGCCAGTCGACCGTCCTGTCGAACTCTGCCCTGACCTCGGTCGGGACGAGCGCCATCTCAGCAAGCTGATCGTGGATCTCCGTCTTCCACGCAGGATCGCTGTACTCCAGGAACCACTGGTCGTGGAGAATCCGCACGAAGACCCTCCCGCCGCAGCGGCAGATGACCTGGCGGATGTCGAACTCGTACATGACGGTGGAGTCGTACTGCGCGATCATCGTCTCGGCCACGTCGTCACGTGCTTCCCGGACGGGTTTGCCGCCGTACTGGTCGTGCAGGCGTCCGCGTGAGAACTCGGCGCTGTAGACCTCCTGGGTGAGCGTCTCCATGGCGGGATCGTTCTGGTCGGTGATGCCTGCACGCTCGACGGCGTCTTTTGCCGGGAACTCGCCGTAGCCCTCGACGCTGATAA
The DNA here is from genome assembly GCF_030464345.1 of Methanoculleus frigidifontis. Classification (GTDB taxonomy): domain Archaea; phylum Halobacteriota; class Methanomicrobia; order Methanomicrobiales; family Methanoculleaceae; genus Methanoculleus_A; species Methanoculleus_A frigidifontis. The sequence continues at coordinate 95,265 of NZ_VCYH01000006.1, forward strand.
GCGAGATCGGCGTAATATCGGCGTACTTCCCCTGCTGTTGGAGGTCGCGGAGCGCGATGTAGTCGAAGGGTGCGTGGGCGGGCACGCTCATGACGATGCCGCTGCCCATATCCGGATCGACGAAGGAGGCGGGGAGGACGGGCACGTCGCCGGAGAGCGGGTGGGAGACGGTCTCACCGATCAGGGCGGTTCCCGGGACGTCCTCCATAACCCGGACGTCGTTGTCCTGCAGGCGGAGTTTCTCGGCGGCCTCGGGGCTGACGATCCACTCGCGTCCGTCGATCTTCGCCCGCACGTAGGTGGTGCCGGGGTTCACCCAGAGGTTCGTCACGCCGTACGTCGTCTCGGGGCGGAGCGTCGCGCACGGTACCAGGGCATCGCCCCACCGGAACATCACCAGGGTGAACCTGATGATCTCAGCCTTGTCGCCCTCGAGGAGGTCGTGGTCTCCGACCGGGTTTTCGCACTGGGGACAGTACTTCACCGGGTGGGCGCCCTTGACAACGTGATCCTCTTCGTGCAGGTGTTTGTACTGCCACTCGATGAACTTCGAGTACTGGGGGTCGATGGTGATGAACCGCCGCCGCCAGTCGATCGAGAGGCCGCACCGCTGCATGACCCGCGTGTACTCCTCGCTGAAGTAGCGGACGATCTCCATCGGGTCGATGAACCGGTCGAGGACGTCCTGGGGCACCTTGTAGAGGTTCCGGTACAGGCCGATGGTCTTCTTATCGCCGTTGGCAATCCGTTTTGAGATCCCGATGACCGGCGTTCCCGTGACGTGGAAGGCCATCGGAAAGAGCACCTGCTTGCCATGCATCCGCTGGAACCGTGCGATCACGTCCGGCACGATGTAGGTGCGCCCGTGCCCGACGTGCATGGCGCCGCTCGGGTAGGGATAGGCTACCGTCAGGTAGTATTTCTCCCTCTCTGCCGGATCGGCTTCAAAGGCATGATCCCATCGAGCAATCAGCTCTTTTTCGTTCTGGTGCATATCAACTCCGCTCAATAGAATTCCTCCGCAATTGGTTCGGTTCTCTCCGTATTACTCCTTATACCGGCCGCAGACGGATCGTCTCTCCTTCGTTGTACCGCTTGATCATCTCCTGGGCGATGGTGCTGTTCTTGGCGAGCAGGATATCGCCGTCATCGTTGACCGTCGCCGTGAAGAGATACTCCTTGCCGGCGAAGACATCGACGATCTTTCCTTTGTGTTCGGGGGAGATGATCGTCAGCTGCTTCTTGTCGATGCGGATCCGAATACCGCTGCTGACCTGCATCTCCTCCTCTGCCGGTCTCTTCGTCTCAAGCTCGCTCCGAGGTCTGATATCGATCCCGATACCGAGCTTGTTCACGATTGCCGCAACGTTTTTGCCGCCCTTTCCAATCGCGGCGGGGACATCCTTGTCCTCGATATAGACGACTGCTTTGTTGTCGCTCACGATCCGGACCTCGATCGGGCCTTCGGTATATCTCCCGATCTCGCGCTGGATCTCCTTCTCAGCCAGCCGCCATGAAACGTTCTCTTCCGGCTCCTGCGCTTCTACGGTCGGTTTCTGGGGTTCTTCAGGCGTTTCAGCCCCCTTTCCGATCGACATCACGATCGTCTCGCCTTCGTAGCGGAAGATCTCAATCTCCACGCTGCGCCTGCTATGCTCCCGCACCACGACGACCGGGCGCATGTGCATCTCGCCCGACAGCCCTTCGGGAACCTTGATGGTCAGTTCGAGATCGTAGATCTTGGCGATCTCACCCTTCAGGACGAAGATGATCGTATTGATGATCTGCGGCAGAACACTGTAATCGACACGGTCGCAGAAGCGCTGCAGGGCGTCGGCAACGCCCTGGGCATGCACGATGCCGACCATACCCATTCCCGCAAGCCGCAGATCCGCAAAGACGCTGAAATCCTCACTCTTTCGAAGCTCGTCGAAGACGACGTAGTCCGGGCGGACGAGGAGGAGCACCTCGGCGGTATTCGTCATGCTCCCGTCGAGGGCCGCGTACTGGGTGATGTGATCGGGCACCTGCAGGTCTCGCGGAGCCTCCATCGTCTTGATGATGGCGTCGTTGTCGGCGAGGAAGGTTGCGATGCTCTGTGCCAGCGTCGTCTTGCCCGTTCCCGGCGGTCCGGCGATGAGCACCCCTCTGCGGTCTCCGAGGATACGCCGTTTGATCTCGGGCGCCATGTTATAATCGTCGAGCGAGACGTCGATGAGCGGACGGACTGCCGTGATCTCCATACCGTCGGAGAACGGCCGTCTTGCGATGGAGATCCGCAGGGATCCGATCTGCACCACGGTGATGCCGCGCTTCTCCACTTCGATGAAGCCGTCGGGATCGCGCTTTGCCCGCTCCAGAATCTCCTGAGCCATATATCTGAGTTCGTGCTCGGAGAGCGGTGCATCCCTGAGGGTGACGAGCCGCATCTCTTTCAGTTTGCCCTTCCGTGCGATCGGGGGAACCCTCTCTTTGAGGGTGATCGCGATCGTCTCCTCGTCGAAGAACTGGTCGATTGAGAGTGGAGAGAAGTCTCCTATCTGCGGCCGGAGGTAGAGGACGTCGAGCCCCTTTGCCTTCGCAACCTCCGCCTGCACGAGATCGCTTGTGATGAACTTGGCCTCGTACTGGTGGGCGACACTGCGGATCAGCGCGTCGATCTCACCGCCGCTCGAGAGCTTCACCTGTTCCAGGCTCGGCCGCTCACCGGCGAACTTCAGTTCGATGAGCCCTTCGCCCGTCATTTTATAGAGTTCCTGGAGCTCGTTGAGCCCTGAAAAACCGATCTCCCGTCCCTGGTTCGCCTGAGCCTCGAGCTCCGCGACAACCGCTTCGGGGATAATTATTGTTGCGCCTCTATATTCACCATTTTTTATCATTGAGGTGATGCGCCCGTCTATCACGACGCTTGTATCGGGTACAATTTTCATAAAAATATCACCATATAGTTGAGGTCATTCACCCTTATTAGCATATACCTTCTCTGGATCAAAGACTCTCCCGGATATCTCTTCTCCGCCAATGGTTCTGTAGAAACAACTCATATGACCCGTATGGCAGGCCGCGCCCTGCTGCTCCACCTGGTAGAGGATGGTATCTTCGTCGCAGTCGACGAGTATTCGGATGACCCGCTGAACGTGGCCGCTCTCCTCGCCTTTCTTCCAGAGTTTTCTCCTGCTCCTGCTGTAGTAGTGTGCATACCCCGTATCCCTGGTGAGCCTGAGTGCCTCTTTGTCTGCGTATGCCAGCATGAGTACCTCGCGGGTGGCGCTGTCCTGGACAATCACCGGTATCGGCCCGCTGTCAAAGTTGATCGCCATATATGTATCACATTCCTGCCAGAGTTTTCATAATCCAGTAGAGGATATCCCCAATGAAGAGCGCTGTCATGAATCCTGCCGTGATCGGGATGATGAACGGTATGCCGTACGAGATCCATACCCGTCCGGCCTTCCGGTAGAGTGCGAGCTCCTCCCGGTGCTCTTCGGGGTGCAGCCGGAGGTCCTTTGTATACCGGCGCCCCTTTCCCGATGCCATCCGCCGGAGCGTCTCGGCAAACCCGACGAACCGTCGTTCTACGATCCCGTCTCTCTCTTCGATATCTTCCATCACAAACCCGAAGACGTTCTGGATGTTCCTGCCGTCGACGGGAAACCCGAGAAACAGATACGGGAGCGGTGCACGGTTCCCCTCTGCAATATTCCGGAGAAAGAGCGCCACCGGGGCGACGATATTGAGGATGACGGCGTTTGCAAGTACGGTGAATGGGAAGAATGCGTGCGGTGGAATGCCGAGGAGGGGTTCGACCGGAAAGAACGGCATCGCCGCGGTAATGACGATCAGGGCGTATGCATCTGCTCCCCCGAACATGTTGAGGGCTGCAAACGCGTAAAAAAATCCGCAGAACAGGGCGACTATGATGATATACGCAATGCCCGTCCGCCAGTCTGCAAGGATTGCCTGGCCGTAGATCAGGATGGCCATCGGTGCGGCAACAAGCAGCGCGGGCCGCCAGGTTTTGTGCGGCACGCGTCGCTCCTTCAGGTCCCGGTATGAGGCGTAAAGGAGGGTGATGCCGAAAGCAACTGCTGTGATCACGAGAGGCAGAATCATGGGACGAGTAGAATATGTGTCTTGGAGGTCTTATGTCTGGCGATTTCACCGCGTACGGCGGTCGGATGAACCGGGATTCAGGTGCTTCGGGGGCGGTCCTGCGGCAGCGCGGAAGGAGGCGCCCCGAATGGTATCCTGATGGGGTCGTCTCACGGCAATCGATCAGCGAAACCGTCCGTTTCGCCGTTATTTTTTGAATATCGTGCTCTATGGTGCTGTTGATGACGCGTAAATTATTAATAATTGTATATTGATTTGGTAATGTGGCTGCTGCTCTCAGGTGGGAGCGGTGTGTACACATACATTTGACGGTTTCGATGGATATACATGGTCTTATAGATGAAATTATCCGGCAATCGACGTATCTTGGGAATTTCACCCTTGACGAGCTGCTGCACTATTCTGCCGGGCAGAACTTCGGCGGTTTCGGCATATCGGAGAGAGGCGACACGACGTTTATGCTGGCCATAGTGGGCGGCGAACCTGAGGGGGCTCTCTTTGTTGATGCGAAAGGATCCCTCTTCGGGGACAAGGCGATCTACCAGCTTGAAGGGTCGGAGGAGTTCCGGCTCTACAAAGCAGCTCCACTCATAATCGACGCACTGGTTTCCCGGTGTCGGGTGTATGACCGCAGCCATATAAAACAGGGGGGCCTGGCGGACATACCCACGATTGCTACCGGTACCAAGCAGCGAATAGGGGTGCTCTGCCTGACCGTGGTCGATCGCCAGAACCCTGTAGCAGGGGTTCACGTCTCAATCAGAAAGGGAAAACTCGTACTCGCCACGGACGTAACGACGTCCAGCGGGCGTGCCTGTTTCAAACTGTTGAACGGGCGATATATCTGTGTTATATCCGGAAAATCCGGCGATTTCAGCCGTTTTGTGGTGGATTTCTCGGACGCGAAGCACGAATCGATTGTCGATATCGGGGGCACATTATATGAGAGCAAGTGATGACGCAGAAGACGAATTAATAGCGGCGGTCAGGAGTGTTCTCGCACAGAATGCCGTGAAAGGCGAGGAGAGCGACCTTTCCGCCAAAGAATCCGGGAGTGAAGAGGGAGAGGCTCCGCCGGTCGATAAGGATTCCACCGGTAAAAAGCCCTCCCCTCCCCCGGCCATGGAGAGGGCGAATTTTCGATCCATCGTTGATTCTGTTCTTGCCAAATCTGCTGCCGGGCTGCAGGGCGATCCCGTTGCAGATGCGAGTCCGGCGAACGGTGACGCCGACGGTGAGGAGGCGAGCGGCAGGAGACGGTCTGTAGGGCGTATTCCGCCGTCTTCGCCGGAGACACGCGGCGAGGAGGATTGCCGGGGCGCCGTCCCGGAGGTCTCCGGAGACGCCGCTCCCTCATCCGCCGAAAAGAGAAGTTTTCGATCTATCGTTGGTTCCGCCCGTGCCTTCTCTGGTGCAGGTACTTCTCCCGGAGAGGGCAATGCCGGTGCCGCAGAAGTTCCGGACAGGGCGGACCCTCCAGAGCAGGTCACGCCTCCTCCCCCGGAGAGAGGAGACGAGGGGAGATCGAAGAGCCCGCAAGAGGCCGCTTCTCCGGCCGGTGTCCGGCCGCCGTCTCCGCCGTTTGCCCGGAAGAGGAGCTTTCGGTCGATCGTTGATTCCGTTCTTTCCCAGTCCGCCGGGGATTTCGATGAACCGGCTGTTCCGTCTGAAGCTCCGGAGCCAAAGGCCGATCCTGAGATGAAGGGCGATCCCGGCACCGGGGCGGGCGACGGTATTCTGAACCGGGCAAGGAACATCAAACGTTCGTCTCCTGCTCCCGAGAACGTGGACGACGAAGAGGCCGGGGTGATCTCGGTCGATGAACTCGGTCACCTCGCCGACCTGATCCTCCCGAAGAGCGCGACGTTCGATATCGACGAGCTGCAGATCAGCAGAAACATTCACCACTTTGAGTTCGCTGAAGATGCCCGGGTTGCGTCCGAGTTTGACGACATATTTTCCCGGACGTTCTCTGCAACGGCGATCAGTGAAGCGGCAGAGGGGGCTGTCGCAGTTCCTGACGATACGGAGCAGTCACGGTTCGGTAGACTCCGCAAGGTGCGCCTGCCGAAGATCCGGCAGATCGTGGAGGAGTACGATCCGGCGGTGCACGGGCCGCTCGTCGATCTCTCCTTCAGGCCGCCGGTCGGCGTTGAGGAGATTGAGGCCTACGCCGTGAATGAACCCTATGCGTATATCCGGGTGATCTACGACAGCGCATCCCACGAGTACACCTACACGGTCATCGAACCGGTGCTCAATCCCGCTGAGATGGAACTTCTGGGCGAGATCAAAGAGCGTCTCTTTGAGACGCTGGACATCTCCGCCCGGGATATGACCCGGAAGACCGCCCGAAAAGCCCTCCGGGATGCATCAGACAGCATCATCGGCGATTACGGGATCAAGCTTTCGCCTGCGGAGCGGGAAAAGATCCTCTACAATGTCGAGAGGGAATTCCTCGGCGACGGACTCATCGATGCGATCATGCACGACAAATACATCGAGGATATCTCGTGCGACGGCGTGAACAGTACGATCTTCGTCTACCACACGACCTATGAGTCGATGAAGACCAGCCTGTCGTACCGGAGTTCGGCCTCACTCGATTCATTCGTTACGAAGCTCGCACAGCGTGCGGGAAAATATATCTCCATTGCAGAGCCGATGCTCGATGCCACTATGGGTGACGGTTCGCGTATCCAGATGACGCTCGGGTCGGAGGTCACCGCTCACGGTTCGACCTTCACCATCCGGAAGTTCCGGGAAGAGCCGATCACGCCGACCGACCTTATCGAGTGGCATACCTTCTCTCCGCTCGGGATCGCGTTCCTCTGGCTCGCGGTCGAGAGCGGCAAATCATGCATCTTTGCCGGTGGAACCGCATCGGGGAAGACCACGACGCTCAACGCGATATCGCTCTTTATCCCGCCGATGGCGAAGATTGTCACGCTCGAGGATACCCGCGAGCTGAAACTTCCACACCCGAACTGGATCCCAAGCATCACCCGCGACTCCTTCGCGAGCGATGGGCGGGGAGAGATCGACATGTACGAACTGCTCCGTGCCGCGCTCCGGCAGCGCCCCGAGTATATTCTGGTCGGTGAGGTGCGCGGCAAGGAGGCGCTGACGCTTTTCCAGGCGATGAGCACCGGTCACGTCACCTATGCGACGATGCACGCAGACTCGGTGGCGAGTGCCGTTCACCGTCTTGAAAATCCTCCGATAAGCGTACCGCGGAACATGCTCTCTGCTCTGAACCTGATCTCCATCCAGGTGCAGGGGCGGGTCGGCGGCCAGCGGATCCGCCGGAACAAACAGCTCATCGAAGTGCTGGACATCGACCCGAGGACGAACGAACTGATCACCAACGAGGTCTTCCGGTGGCACCCGTCCACCGATGAGATCCGCTACTCCGGCAAGTCCTACATCCTCGAGCAGATTATGGAGGATCGCGGCTGGGGCGAAGAGAGAATGCGGGAGGAGCTGAAACGAAGGCAGGAAGTGCTTGAGTGGATGCGGCTTCAGAAGATCCGGCACTATACGGACGTCTCGAAGATCCTGATCTCGTATTTCCGTGATCCGGAAGCGATCATCCAGCGTGTGCGAACGGATCTCTACGGCGAAGGGGGCGGGGCATGAACACCTTTGAGCGGTTCTGCTTCAATCTCGTCGGCACGCAGATGAAGGACAAGCGGGGGGACTACCTCAAGTTGCGCAACGACCTGATGAGCGCCCGCATGCGTACGCCGTTTGAGGCCTACATGGCTACCGCGTATATCTCCTCGATCGCGGTCGGCCTGATTGCGGCCGTGCTGATCGGCCTTTTCACGTTCCTCTTCAGGATCCCGGAGATGATCACCTACCGGGGTGCGGTGCCGGAGTTTCTCTACGTGCTCTCCGACTACCGTCTCATACTCGGTACGCTCATCATCACCGCCTTCTCACTCGCGGTATTCGGCGGGGTAACCTACCTGGTCTTCCTGATCTATCCCGGGATCGCTGCGGGCGAACGGCGGCGGAACATCGACGCCACGCTGCCCTATGCGATCAACTACGTCACGGCGATGTCGACGGCGGGCATCACGCCCGACGAGGTCTTCCGCCTCCTCGGGGAGAGCAGGATCTACGGGGAGAGTGCCGTGGAGGCGCGCTACATCGCACGTGAGATCGATTTTTTCGGCAAAGATCTCCTCGACGCTCTCCGTTCGGTCTCCATGGTGACGCCGAGCGACCGGATGAAGGAGTTTCTGCAGGGGGCGGTGGCGGCCATCTCCAGTGGGAGCAATCTCACCGAGTACTTCCGCACGAAGGCCCGCCAGTACTCGCTCGAGAATAACCAGCAGCAGAAGGCGTTCCTGGAGACGCTCGGGCTGATCGCCGAGTCGTATGTCACGGCCATGGTCGCCGGCATGCTGTTTCTGATCATCCTGCAGTCGATCATGACGATCCTCTCGGGGGACAGCGACCCGTTCTTCCTGTACGTGATCATCTACATGATCATCCCGTTCGGGAGCCTGATGTTCGTCATTCTGATCAGCTCGATGACCCCGGAGGTGTGATATGAGGTTCAAAGATGTCATGGATAACTTCCTGAACCGCGGGCAGACCCGGAGCGACGATCTCCCTGCTCCCGAGCTCGATACGATCGAACGCCATCAGCAGAATATCTTCGATAAGATCGAGTACCAGCGGAAATATCGTGTCGGTTTCGGCCGGTTTGTGAAAGATCCGGTGAAGTACCTCGTCGAAAACCCGGTGAATGTCCTCTTCATCTCCGTGCCGATTGCCCTTCTGGTGCTCCTCGGCGGGTTCATTAGCATGATTGCGTCCTACGGCTTCTCGGTGCTCTTCTCGACGACGATGATCGATGACGTCGCCGTCTTTGCACTGCTCATCGCCATCGTTCCGCTTGCGCTGCTCGATCTCAAGGAGTCGCGACGCGTCAGCAGTGTCGAGGAGTCGCTCCCGAACTTCTTCCGTGATGTTGCCGGGATGAACGACTCGGGCATGACGCTGCCGCATGCCATCCGCATCGTATCGGAGGGGGAGTATGGTGCTCTCACGCCCTATATCCGCAAGCTCGACAAGGAGATGTCATGGAGCGTACCGTTCGTGGATGCCATACGGCGGTTCGGCGAGCTGGTGCACACGCCGCTTGCGGCACGGAGCGTCGACCTGATCGCCCACGCCAGCGCAGCCGGCGGTGATGTCTCCGAGGTGCTGCGGGCTGCGGCAAACGACGCGTACGAGTTCTATAATCTCAAATCCGAACGGCAGAGCAGCATGCTGATCTACATGGTCATCATCCTGATGTCGTTCGTCGTCTTCCTCTTCGTCATCGCCGTCCTCTCGAGTACGTTCCTCGCCACCATGGCGGAAGCAGGCTCTGCGGTCAGTGCATCGGGAGCGGCGGCTGCCGGCAATTTTATGGGCGGCGTCGACCTCTTCCTCTACAACCGGCTCTTTGCGCACGCCGCCCTGATCCAGGGTTTCTTCTCCGGCCTTGCCGCGGGAGTCATGGGCGAGGGGCGGATGGTTGCGGGGCTGAAGTACTCCGCCCTGATGGTGCTCGTCGCCTGGATTGCGTTCCGGTTCCTGATATAATCCGGGCCTTCCCGGGGCATCTCTGTCCCGGGTTTTGGCCGTGCTCTTTTTCACGGTCGCCCGTATCCGGTCATGGTGCGGCGCAGATATGCCGGACGTCACACCCGGGGTGCACACCCGGCCAATACGGAGCCGGACTTCTGGGGTCTGTTCGGAAAAAGAGTAGAGGGACTGTGTATTCTAGTCCGGGACGGCATCGGCGGGCGATACAGGACTCTTGGCATATGTACATCTGGCAAAAAGAATGAGAACGCAGCCCCGGGAAAGAGGCTGGTCGTGGGATTCAACTGATATTATCCAGACTGTACCCCTTCTGGGTCAGCAAGTCCTTGACCCGCTCCCGGTGATTGCCCTGCAGCTCGATGGAGCTGTTCTTGACGGTGCCGCCGCAGGCGAGTTTTCCTTTCAGGTATTTTGTGAGTTCTTCCAGGTCGATGTCGTAGGGATCGAGGCCCTCGATGACAGTTACCTCTTTTCCATACCGGCGCCTGTTTATTTTCACAGTGATTCTCTGCTGCTCTTTTGCAACTTCTTCACAAATACACAGTTCTCTTGGCAGTCCGCATTTCGGACATATCCCACCATTCATTACAATGTACCTTTCAGCTCTCGTTATATATTTCTTGGCATGTTCAGGTGTCGATTGCGCACACGGGACATCCCTGTGCGAGGACTTGATCCGGGCGGCTGTTGTAGCGGTAGATGGTGATCCCCTTGCATCCGAGGCTGTGTGCCAGGTCAAAGACCTGCATGACATCGTCCGGCGTTGAGGGCCCCGGCATATTCACCGTCTTTGAGACGGCGTTGTCGACATGCTTCTGGAAGGCTGCCTGGATGCGAACGTGGTGTTCCGGGGCGATCTCCATCGCAGTTCGGAACAGCTCTCTCTGATCCTCGTCCAGCGGGAGATCCTGGATGCTGCCGGTCTTTCGGATCTGCGTCATGATGTCCATGCCTCCGATCCGGGCCGGCAGGTACTCCCTGATCAGGGGGCTGACAATATCAACCTTTTCCTCACCGATCTGCCGCGTGTGTGCAAGCGAGAAGACGGGTTCTATCCCGCTGGTGGTATCGGCGATGATATGGAGCGAACCGGTGGGGGCGATGGTGGTGACCGTTGCATTCCGCATCTCTTCAGCAAAGACGCTGTGGTCGATCGCCGGGAACGATCCCTTCCGCTCTCCGAGTTCGTGCGACGTCGCCCGTGCCTCTTCGTTGATGAATGCCATCACCGCTTCGGCGACAGCGACCGCCTCGCCCGATGCGTAGGGGATGCCGAGCCGGATAAGTGCCTCGGAAAATCCCATCACCCCGAGGCCGATCTTCCGGGTGGCCAGCGTCGCCTCCCGGATCTCGGGCAGGGGAAACCGGTTGATGTCGATGACCGCATCAAGGAACGCCACGGCCTTGCGCGTGACCGTGCGAAGCAGTTCTTCATCGAGATCGGTCTTCCTGATGCAGCGGGCGAGGTTGATGCTCCCCAGATTGCAGCTCTCGTAGGGGTAGAGGGGCTGCTCGCCGCAGGGGTTCGTGGCCTCGATCCTTCCCAGACCCGGCGTCGTGTTCGTCCGGTTGATCGCATCGAGGAAGAGCATCCCGGGATCCCCCGTCGCCCACGCCGCCGCCGCCACCGCCCGCCAGAGGTCGGCCGGTGCGATACTCTTCCAGACGCTCCCGTCCCTGGGGTTGACGAGGTCGTAGCTCTGGCCGGTCTCCCGGCAGCGGAAGAACCGGGCGTCGAGGCCCACCGAGATGTTGAAGTTTTGGAGCGACCCGTCGCGTTTGCTGTTCACGAAACGTTCGATGTCGGGGTGCGAACTTGCCAGCACCCCCATATTCGCCCCCCGTCGCCGCCCACCCTGCTTCACCGCCTCGGTTGCGGTGTTAAAGACGTGCATGAACGATATCGGGCCGCTTGCAACCCCGCTCGTCCCGTTGACGGCGTCGCCCGCCGGCCGGAGACGGCTGAACGAAAACCCGGTCCCCCCTCCCGATTTGTGGATCAATGCCATGTGGCCGAGAGTGGCGAAGATCTCCTGGAGCGTGTCTTCGACCGGGAGCACGAAGCATGCGGAGAGTTGCCCGAGCGGCGTTCCGGCGTTCATCAGTGTTGGGGAGTTCGGGAGGAAGAGACGGCGGCTCATGAGCGAGAAGTACTCCTGTGCCTCTGCATCGCCGACGGCACCGGCGACCCGCCGGAAGAGATCCGCGGGGGTCTCGCCGGGGAGGAGGTATCGGCTTTTGAGGAGATGCAGTGCTGCTCCCGAGAGTTTCATGTGGGATAGAAGAACGCTGCTCTTAATAAAGCGTCGTGCGAAGCTACAGGTGCAATGTCTCTGATCGTGCTCGGAACCGCATCGCATGTCGGCAAGAGTATCACCGTTGCGGCACTCTGCCGTGCTCTCAGGAACCGCGGCATCTCCGTGGCGCCCTTCAAGTCGCAGAATATGAGCCTGAACTCATTTGTGACGGGTGACGGAAGCGAGATCGGCATCGCCCAGGCGATGCAGGCATCTGCGGCGGGCCTCGAGCCGGTGGCCGAGATGAACCCGATCCTCCTCAAACCCAAAGGCGACCAGGTCTCGCAGATCGTCCTGCTCGGCAGGCCGTACAAAGATGTGCAGATCCGGGATTACTATGCCGAGACCGACCTGCTGCTCGAGCGGGCGGTGGAGGCGTTCGACTCCCTGCAGACCCGTTACGGCCACGTGGTCGTCGAGGGTGCCGGAGGGGCTGCAGAGGTAAATCTCTACGACCGCGACATTGCCAACATCCGGCTTGCCCGCAGGCTGCAGCTGCCGATCGTCCTCGTCGCCGACATCGAGCGCGGCGGGGTCTTCGCACAGGTCTACGGGACGCTGGCACTCCTCCCGGAGGATATCCGGCCGCTCGTCGCCGGCGTCATCGTCAACAAGTTCCGGGGCGATCCAACGCTCTTTGCGACGGGCGTCACCCTGCTCGAAAACCTCTGCGGCGTCCCGGTGCTGGGCGTTGTGCCGTACGCCGATCTGCACCTCCCGAGCGAAGACTCGCTCTCGATCGCCGACAAACGCCGAAAGACCGATCGCTCTGTCAGGATCGCCGTCATCAGGCTGCCGCGGATAGCGAACTTCACCGACTTCGAGCTCCTCGAGCAGCATGCCTCGGTCGAGTACGTGGCTCCCGGAGCGCCGCTCGCCGGGTACGACTGCATCATCCTGCCGGGAACGAAGAACACCGTCGAAGACCTGGCGCTCCTGAAAGCGAACGGCGCGACTCCGGAGCTCGCCCGGGCACGGGAGGCGGGCGTCCCCATCATCGGCATCTGCGGTGGGTACCAGATGCTGGGCACTCACATTCAGGATGCCGGTATCGAGTCCGGCACCGCCGGGGTCTACGAGGGGCTGGGCTTTCTGGATGTCGTCACCGGGTTTACCGACTACCGTAAGACGACGGTGCAGGTCCGGCGGCAGGCATCTCCCTGCGGCCCTATCCTCTCCCGGATGGGCGTCGTGCAGGGCTATGAGATCCATATGGGGGAGACCCGGCGCCGATCCGCGGACGAAGCGTTTGCAGGCGACGGTGCGGTGAGCCCCGACGGCCTCATCTTCGGCACCTATATGCACGGGCTCTTCCAGAATGTCCCGGCAGTGAATGCGCTCCTCGGCTATCTGCACGAGCGGCGGGGAGAACCCTTCGATCCGATCACCGGTGCGGTGTCTGATGCGCGGGGTGTCGGTGTCGACGCTCCGTACGACGATCTCGCCCGGCATTTCGAGCAGCATGTTAATATGGACGTCATCGTATCTTTCTTCGGCGATCCTGACGACCGGTCAGGTGACGATGCGATGACTCGCGAGGAATGATGCATGGTAATGAGATGCTCGTTTGCACTGGATCCCGACCTGATGGAGCAGATCGATCAGTTTGCGAAAGAACGCCTGCTCGATCGGAACGAAGCAATCCTGGAACTGATTGAAGCGGGATTCGCACACTTCGAGCAGGGTGGAACCGTCACGACGAAGCAGCAGCGTTCCTTTGAGGAGCTGAATACGCTCCGAAAGGATATGGCAGAGGTCAAGCAGGTCCTCGCCGAGCTCCGGAAAGAGGTGCGGCTGGTTCACCATACCATCGAGACCGACTGGAGCAACGAGGTGCGGGGAGTACCCTTCCAGACCAAACACCCGTGGGAGTTCTGGAGGAAATAGCCGGCTCCCGGCTCTTTTTAACTGATGATGTTCATGATGCTCCGGTACCCCTCGCCGGAGGCATCGTCGCAGACGACCGCTTCGACCAGGGTAAGATCGACCTCTTCAGCTTTGCGCTGCATCGTGCAGTAGGCACGTGCCGGTGACGGCACCTCTTTTCCCGCCACCTGAAAGTGTGTCGAGTGAACGCAGAATCTGCACTTCTCGATGGAAACGGTCTGTCCTGACGGGCACGCAACCCGGCCGCCGGTCACGGGGAGAATGGCTGCAGGGCGTTTATTCATACCGCTCCACCCGGTATCCGTGTTCTGCGAGGGCTGTCTGCACCATCGCCTGCCAGGCAACATCGTCATCCGTAGTGAGGGGCTTGACCGCCTCGTCCCAGCACGTCCGAAGCGCTTCATCGTCGGTGACGAGGCTCCGTCGCCCCTTGACCGTCCCGACGGGAGAGCCGTCGGGAGCATAGATGCGCATGCTGCAGCAGACAAAAACCCTGCAGACGGGCGGGCGGGAGGCGTGGATAGTGCAGATGTACTCGTCCGTGCCGGGATTTTGGCGGAGAAACGGACACCGGCGTGCCGACCGGGGTGCATATCCGGGATCGTTGAAGAGCCCGAGGTGTTCCTCTTCGATCCGGGCGACGAACCGCTCTCCGGTGATCTTTGTGATGCAGGCAAAATTCCGTCCCGAGAGGCGGCTTTCAATGGCGATGAACTCCCCGGCGTTCATGCAGCACTTCCCGCAGCGTGTGCATTCGAACTGAGCCATACGGAAGAAGGGTAGATCGCCCGGGTATGTCTAGCTACCTGTCCTGGTGCGACGGAATCAACTATAAATCGGAATGCGGATAATGAAGTGGCATGAAGGTATGCATCATGTGCGGAGGCGAAGGGACGCGCCTGCGCCCCCTCACCTTCGGCCGTCCGAAGCCCTGTGTTCCCATCGTCAATCAGCCTTCGCTCCAGCACCTCATCTCTCATCTCGCGAACCTCGGGTTCAACGACGTGATCATCACCCTCGGGTATATGAGCACTGAGATTGAGGAATCGCTCGGAGACGGGTCGCTCTTCGGCGCGAGCATCACCTACGTGCCCGAACGGACGAAGCTCGGGACCGCCGGCAGCGTCAAAAATGCCGAGGAGTATCTGGACGGACAGCCGTTCCTCGTCGTCGGCGGCGACCACGTCGTCGATCTCAATCTCCTCGAGTTTTACCGCGAACACCTGAATAACGACGCGATTGCGACCATCGGGCTGATCAGCATCGACGACCCCACCGAGTACGGGATTGCCGAGATCGATGCGGACTACACCATAAAACGGTTCAAGGAAAAACCCGGCCCCGGTGAGATCTTCTCAAACCTCGCCAGCACCGGGATGTACGTCTGCAACCCGGAGATCCTCGACTTCATCCCCGTCGGCGAGAAGTACGACTTCGCCCGGCACCTCTTCCCCGCCCTGATGGAGAAGGGGTATGCCCTCAAGGCCTGGCTCGCGCGCGGCAACTGGTCCGACGTCGGCAACCCCCGATCGCTGCGGCAGGCGGAGCGGTGGAAACTCCAGGACATCGCGTTCACCAATATCAGCGGCGATCTGGTCGTCAGGGGCGCCCGGATCGCCGGACCGGTGCAGATGGGCGGTTCGGTCTCGCTCTCCACGAACTCGCGGGTCATCGGTCCGGTGGCAATCGGTGCCGGGACGATCATCGAGGAGAACGTCATCATCGGCCCCTACACCAGCATCGGTGACGGCTGCATCATCAAGAGCAATGCGAAGATCTTCTCCTCTTCGATCTACAACCGGGTCGTGCTCGGCCGCGACTCCACTGTCAGCGGGAGCATCATCGACAACGAGACGTTCATCGGTGACGGCTGCAACATCGAGAACGATACCGTCATCGGGCCGAAGGTCGTGCTGAAGGATGGGGTGATCGTCCATTCTGGGACGCGGATCTGGCCGGAGGTCACGATCCCGGAGGGGACCGTGGTAAAAGAGCACGTGCTGAACGACAAATACGATACCCGGACCGAAGGGTCCTAACCGTGCCGCACCAGGCGGTGCGTGAGTGCGACGAGAGGATGGCGGGCGTAGTCGAGCACCTTGATGTCGTCGAGGGTCTTGAGGTTCAGCGTCCGTGCCGTCCGCTCCATGCCGAGCTCGATGTCGTCCTCGATCTCGATGATATAGGCGTCGAGGTTCTTGATCCCGAGTCTCTTTGCGGCAATCGCCCGGTGATGGCCATCGACCAGGATCAGCCGGCCGGGTCGCCGCACGACGATCAAGGGCTCGGCAAGACCCTTTTTGATCTCGTACATGCGCCCTTCGAGCTCGTCTTCGTATATCTTCGACTGCGTGGGGAGCAGGGCGTTGATCTGAACCTGGCCGCGTTTCAGCGCCGGTTCCATCCCGTAGAGTTTCTTGAGCGTCTCGATGAATTTGAAGACTTTTTCAGGGGAGACATGCTCTATCTGTGACCGGATGACATCCGCGTTCGATATGATGCCGATGAGTTTGTTCTCCTCGTTGACGACGGGGAGTTTCTGGATGCCCGACCGAAAAATGACCCGGGCTGCATCGTTTATGCTCATATCCGGATCGGCGACGATGAGGTGGCGGCTCATCACCTGCTCGACGGGCGTGGACGGGTGGGCAAAAAGAAGGTCCCGGGCGGAGATATATCCGACTACTTCGTTGCTTCCGATGACCGGAAACCCGTCGTGGTGGGTTTTTTTGATTGCTTCAATGACGTCTCTCACCGTGCCGTGCTGATCGACGGTGACCACGTCGTAGGTCATGTAGTCCTTGACCTTTTTCTTGTCCATTATGAATATGTTAGACTGCCGGAACATGAATTAATCGGTCAACAGCGGTTAAATACGATGCAAATACGTTTCCGGCGGCAACGCTCCGCAGCGCCGTTGGTGCCCGCCGCTCTTTCTCCGAGCGGCCCTTTCTCCCCCATGCGACTGCTCCCACGGTCACGGGGAGTGGAGGCGGCTCTGGAGACGTATCTGCCCCCGCGTACGAGAGTGCTATTTTTGTCTGGAGAATCGGGAGACGGGGTGCTGGGTATGACGGCGGCAGAGGCCATGCTATGGTGTATGGCGAGGCTTCAGGTCATTCAAACTCCCGGCACCCCGGGCTTGAGGAGAGAGGCCGTTTCTCCTCTCCTTGCAGGGGTGCCTGCAGGGCGGCTCCACCGTCACGGTGGTGAGATGCCCCGCCCGCCACTGCGAGTGCTTACTCTATCGGAATCGTGGTTCCGACCTCGGTCGGAGCCTTCTTCAGCCGGACCTCCAGGACTCCGTTCTTAAAGCTTGCATTCGAGCCTTCTTCGGTGACCTCGACGGGCAGCGTGACCACCCTGCTCATGGAGCCGTACGTCCGCTCCCGCATAAAGTAGTCCTCTGCCCGCTCTTCAGTCTCACCGGTGCGCATGCTTGAAATCTCCAGGTGGTGCGGGTCGAGCAGGCGCACGGCGACATGCTCCTTCTGCACGCCCGGGAGATCCGCAGCGACGATGGCCTCGTCTTCATGGTCACGGACGTCGACCCGGAAGTCACTGCGAATCGCCGGCATCATCCGGCCGCGAACCTCCTCGCCACGGGTGCCGATACCGGTGAGCATCGACTGGAACCTGCTCTCCATCTCTGCCATGAGGTCGTCAAAATCCTGCCATACGGAACGGTATGGCTGCCTTTCTGCTCCTGCCATAGATACCACGCCTTTTTCGTGCCTGACTGTCTGAGGCGAGCTTTTTGCAAGCCCTCACTTTAAGGTAGTGGTATTACTATATTAAGTTTTCTAGCATTGGCTTTGAGAACGATACTATTTTATTTTGCCATAGGACGATTATACTCATAATGAAAAAGTCACAGAAGAACGGCTCCGAGAGCGGCACAAAAAACTGGAATAAACTGCTCTTTATCGTTGTTGCCGTTATGTTCGCGGTGGCAATGGTGTTCACCTATTTAATGCCACTCTTCACTGCCCCCCGCACTGCGCAGACCGGCGATCTTGCGGTGATCGGCTATACCATCCGCGACGAAGCGGGAATGCCGGTGCTGACGACCGACCAGCAGCTGGTGCAGGACGAGCAGCAGAACAACCACCTCGTCGTCCTGACATCCCGCCTCGAGATCCCGGTTGGTATGGCGGTCTCCGGGGAGAACATCGCACCGGTTCCGATATACTATCCACAGGGATCCGGATTCGACGGTTTCGGGCTTCTCGGGTTTGAAACGAATGCGATCTCTGCCGCACTCGTCGGCATGCATGCAGGCGAGTCCAGGAGCGTCCGGTTTGATTACGGGCAGAACGACCTGACCATGAACATAAGCGCCGAGAACGCGGCGGCACTTGGAATTGAGTTCTCCAATGCAACCGTCGGCGATAAGTTTACGGTCGGCCTGACGACGACCCCGGAGATCCCGCTCGGTGAAAACTCCACACCATCGGTCGCTCTCAGAATCGGAGAGGTCGTCGAGAAGACGGCGGAAGGCCTCGTCATCCGGTACCACTACGCAGGCGCGGACCTCACGCTTCAGGGCGTCGCCTGAAGGCCTCCGCCCTGCACCGGATACTTTTTATAATCATCCCTCTCTTCTCCTTTTTATGGCACTGAAAGTACTCAGCTTCTACCAGGACGGTTGCATGGCCTGCGGAGAACAGGAGCCGATCCTGCAGGAGGTCAAAAAGGATCTGGGTATCGATATCGACGAGGTCAACGCCGTCAAAGAGCCGCAGTATATCAAAGAGTTCGGTCTGCGGGTGACGCCGACCACGCTTGTTCTCGTCGACGGAGAGGTCAAAGAGCGGATGGAAGGGCTCGTCCATCGTGAGGACCTGGAGACCTCAATCAGAAAATATACGGAGGGGTGATACGTCCCGGTGTACATGGCCGCTCTCGCGGGCTACACCTGATATCCGTAGAGCCTTTTGATCCTTCGTGCGGTCGTCTTCCACCCTTCCTTTCGCATGACCGGGCCGTCACGGCGTTTTATATGGGAGACGCGGAGCCTGATGCCTCCCAGTGTGTAGACGTCCCCCACGACGTACTCCTGCTCTCCGTCGACAGCCTGGTAGATCGGCCGGGTTGTCCGTCCGCGGTGAATCGAGGCTTTGATGACCACCGTCTCGATCGCACGCGTCCAGAGCGTCGTCACCTCCGACGCGAATGCGCGCGTGACCCGTCTATCCCCGCTCTCGATGCCGGTTACCTCAACGCCGAAGGCTTCGTCCCCGCATTCGGCAACGACGAGATCGCCGACCGCGCAGGGATCGTCGCTCGTCATCTCCACCGTGCAGACCTCGGATTCTTTCTCCCTGCTTACAATCGTCCTGATGGTGAGGATCTGTATGGCGGGGGGCTTTGGTACGTGGTGGATATGTCCGCACTCCGTGCATTCGACCAGAAGATCCCCTGACTCCTTCAAGACCCGGTGTTCGCACTCTTCAGCACAGGCCGGGCAATAGATCTCGATCATTCATTAGCAATGGACACCCTCTCCATATAAATCATGAAGGCCAGAGACGTTCTGCGGTGTCGAGGACACCCGCTGGTGCAGGGTCTGCATAAAACGACCTTTGAAGTGACCCGCGACTGTGAACTGACGCTCTCCGGAGACTGCATCATCGGCGTATGCGCCGATAAGGGGGCCGCCGACCTCGATGATACATTCAAACGCGTCCTTGCCGACGACAGGGCGAATCTCACAACCCGGCTGCGTGTCGCCGGGGAATCGATCGAGATCCGGTCACGCGGAAGCTCCCGCTTTTCGCTCGATCACCCGACCGATCTCGTCTGGAGAAGGAGCGGTTTTGTCTGCGGGCGAACTGTCGGTATTTATTCGGATTACGTCGCCAGAACCATCCCGCGCCCGCTCATCGATCGGCTCCGGCATGGTGATGAGATGGTGGTGGAGCTGACGGTCGAGATTCCTGACGCGGCGCCCTCTCCCTCCTGAAGTGGACTCCTCACCCGCCGGTGGATCCCATAGATAGATTTATTGGTGCGGACGTATCTCCCTCCGTCATATCGCCGTTTCGGGCCGGTGCTCCGGCACCGGCGCGCGGATATAGAGATGCCCGTGCTGTATGGTCGCCGGGATGAGGATGCGGGATGAGACCCCTGGAGCGCGAGATAGAAGATGTGCGGCGACGACTGCAGGTGCTCGAGGAGCATGCATGCGGTGATCGGAGGGGCGGGGAGATCCCTGCTGCTACGGCGAAAGACCTTGCAAGCGCCCTCGAAACGGTGCTGGCATGCATCGGTGCTGCGGGAGAGCAGTCCGGCAGGCCGGCGGCGGCGGGTGCGCCTGCCGGAGAGGATCCCGGCCGGTATCGTACGCTCTTTGCATCAGCTCCCGTAGTTCTCATCGTAACGGATCGCACGCATATCATCCGTGAAGCGAACCGGAGGGCATCCACGCTCTTCGGTGCCGCTGCCGATTCTCTGGCAGCAATGCCGCTGGTGCAGTTTCTATCCGGGGAAGATCCCGGGCTGCTGCGTGCCCGGCTCGACCGCCTTGCCGGAGGGGAGGATCTTCCGGCCTGGGAGACGCAGGTCCAGCCGGCCGGTCAGGCACCGGTGCCGGTCGTGATCTCCGTCTCGGCCATCCGCGACGATCATAACCGTTTTTCGGGATTCCTCTGGGTCTTCCATGACATCTCCCTGCAAAAGCAGCGAGAGGCGGAGATCCTGGAGCGTGAAGAGAAGTTCCGGGCAATCGTTCAGGATCAGACGGAGTTCATCTTCCGGTGGCTCCCCGGCGGCACCATCACCTTCGTCAACGATATCTACTGCAGGTACCTCGGGGCGACCAGCGACGACGTTCTGTCCGGGCGGCTGCTCCCCTCGATCCCCCCCGAAGATCGTTCGCTCGTCCGGCAGAACCTCGCCTCGCTCACCCCCGAGCAGCCGGCATCGATGGTGGAGCACCGGGTTTTCATGGGGGACGGTGAGATCCGCTGGCAGCAGTGGACTGACCGCGCAATCTTCAACGACCGCGGCGAGGTGGCCGAGTATCAGTCGGTCGGCAGGGATATTACCGGCCGAAAGCGCGCGGAGGAGGCGCTCGGGCTGACAAACCGGAAACTCAGCCTCCTCGCCGACGTGACCCGGCACGACATCGTCAACCGCCTCAATGTCCTGCTGGGATATCTTGAGATCGCGGAGGGGCAGACGGCCGATCCCGCCCTGCAGGAGTACGTCCTGCGGGCGAAGGAGGCCGCCTGGGGGATCCGGCGATACATCGCCTTCACCCGGGAATACCAGAGCGTCGGTGTCTGTGAGCCGCAGTGGCAGGATGTGCGCCGGGTCGTCCGGAAAGCGCTGGCCTCGCATACCCTCGGAGAGATCGCCGTCGATCTTGATATTCCGGCGGTCGAGATCTATGCCGATCCGATGGTTGAGAAGGCCTTTGCCAATCTGCTGGACAACACGCTGCGGCACGGTGAGACGGTCACGAAGGTCCGGTTCACCTGCACGGAGTCGCGTGGAGACTTATCTCTCATCTATGAGGACGACGGCGTCGGCATTCAGGACTGTGATAAAAAACGAATATTTCAGCGGGGATTCGGGAAGCAGACAGGTCTCGGGCTCTTTCTTGTCCGCGAGATCCTCTCGATCACCGGTCTTGCGATCCGAGAGGAGGGCGTGCCCGGGGAGGGGGCCCGTTTTGCCGTCAGTGTGCCGCGCGGGCTGTACCGGCCGACGGATGCCTGCGTTTCGGCAGGCTGAGTGGCGGTGTGCAGGTGCGCATCCGGGTATTAGTCCCGCCCGAGCTCGGTGAGTTTCAGCTCTGCGGTGGTGAGAAGATCCTCGCACTGCTTGACCAGCAGTGCGCCGCGCTCGTAGAGGGCAATGCTCTCATCAAGGCTCGTCTCCCCGTTTTCGATCTTCCGTACAATCTCCCGCAGCTCCTCGAGCATCTCTTCGTACTTATGCATCATAGTCCACACGCTCCACAACGATTCTGCTCCGTCCGCCCTTCATCCGCAGCATCAGCCGGTCGCCGGGCGCGATCTCCTGGATGGAACGGACAATCCGATAGTCTTTCGCAGCGATGCAGTAGCCCTGGTCCAGGATGGTCATATGGCTCCTGCTCTCGATCCGGGCGCGGAGTTCCGCAAGTTGCAGCCTGTCGCGCTGCAGCCGCACGGAGAGTGCCCGCCGGAGCTGCTCCTCCTGCTCGGCAAGCCGCTGCATGCGTTCGTTGATCCGGCGGCTGAGCCTGTCCGGGTGCATGCGGCACCGGAGATCTTCGACCTCCCGCCGCCCGTCGGCCAGGTGCCGGATCAGATGCACCTGAATCCGTTCGGTTATCGTGCCGAGATCCGCGAGAAGGTCCTTTTTGTCCGGGACTGCCGACTCCGCCGCGGCGGACGGCGTGGGTGCCCGGAGATCCGCGGCGAAGTCGCAGAGTGCGACGTCCACCTCGTGGCCGACCGCGCTGATCACCGGTGTCCTGCACGCCGCCACGGCGCGGACGACCTCCGGATGGTTGAAGGGGAAGAGGTCCTCAAAGCTCCCTCCCCCGCGCCCGACGATGATCACATCGGCAAGGCCGTCTATCCGGCGGAGCGCATCTGCGATATCGCGGTGCGCCGTCTCGCCCTGCACCGCCGTCGGTGAGAGGACAATCTCGGCCGGGAACCGGCGCTGCACGACGTTGACGATATCCTGCAGTGCGGCGCCGGTGGCCGACGTAACCACCCCTATCCGTGAGGGGAACCGGGGAAGGGGTTTCTTCCGCTCCGGTGAAAAGAGCCCTTCACGCTCGAGCTCTTTCTTCCACTCCTCGACGAGGAGGTGCTTCTCTCCCCTGCCGGCGGGCAGCATCTCCCGGACGATCAGCTGATATTTTCCGTGCGGCTCGTAGACCTCGACCGATCCCGTCACCAGAACGTCCATGCCGTTCTCGGGCTCGAACGTCAGAGCGCGTGCACTCGTCCGCCACATGATGCAGTTGATGACGGCGCTCCCGGAGCGGTTCTGTTCGCTGAGCGAGAAGTAGCGGTGACCGGAACCATGGTTTTTATAGTTGGTCACCTCTCCCCGCACCCACAGGTGCCGGAGACGTGGATCGTCCAGAAGGTCGCAGATCAGCCCCGAGACTTCCGATACGCGCAGAACCTCTGTGCCGTGCATATCAGGACGGCCGATGTTGCCGCAGCAGTCCATCACAATCTATTAGGGTGATAATTTATATCAAGGTGTATTATGGGTCGTTTTGCCGTTTCGAGTATGCTCTTCCACGAGTATCCCTGCGAGTACATCTTCGATTACGCAGAAGAGGCCGGTCTCGACGGCATTGAGTTCTGGGTCGAGACCCCGCATTTCTGGCTCCGCGGCAGGCCGGAGGGCGATCTCGCCGCCTGTATAGAGAGCCACCCCGCCCTTTCGCCGATAACCCTGCACGCGCCTTCGCTCGACCTGAATCCCACCTCCATCAACCCGCGCGTTGCGGAGGTCTCGGTCGATTATACCATCGAGGCGATCGAGCTTGCGGAGCGGGTGGGTGCCGGGGTGATCACGATCCACCCGGGGAAGCGCACCGCACGGAGGGTGCCGAGCGCGTACGATTATGAGCGGTTTGAGGGTTACATCGGGAAAGTCCGGGAAACCACCGAGGGCAAACGCGTGAAGGTCGCGATAGAGAACCTTGAACCGAGAGTGAACGCACTCCTCTACACGCCGGAAGGTGCCGCTGAGGTGCTGGAGCGTGAACCGTGGCTGTATTTTACCCTGGATATGGGGCATGCTCTGATGGTCTCGGTCGACGAGACGATCCGGTTCATCGACCTCTGCGGCGACCGGCTGGTCAACGTCCACGTCAGTGCCACCAGGGACGGCAAGCCTCATTACCCGATCAGCAACGACGGGAATGCACAGGTCGTCCTCCGGGAGCTGGCCGACCGGGGATACAATGGATATCTGACGCTCGAACTGCAGGATCTGCATTTTGAACACGAGCTGACGAGCGAAGAGAAGATCACTCTGCTGATGCGGGAGCAGGCTGTTCTACGTGATTCAATGGCCTGAAGCGCTGGTTTTATAATCTCTGACCACGACTTTATTGTCGTTACAGACACACATGAATATCGTTATGATGCGGCCGTTATGCGGCGTGGAATGAATGGTAGTCGTAGATATTTTAACCGTAGAAATAATTCTCTTTATTGTCTGTCTGCTCCTGTCCGGTTTTTTCTCCAGTTCCGAGGTGGCACTGATATCGATCACGCGGGCAAAGGTCCGTGCACTCGTCGGTCAGGGCCGGAAAGGGGCGGGCGCGCTTGACAGCCTGAAGAAATCTCCCGATCACATCCTGATCACCATCCTCATCGGGAACAATATCGTCAACGTAGCTGCGGCGGCGCTTGCAACCGCGATTGCCATCGAGTTCTACGGGGATGCCGGTGTCGGTATCGCCACCGGCGTCGTTGTGCTCCTGATGCTGATCTTCGGTGAGATTGGGCCGAAGATGTATGCCGCCCGCAATACCGAGAGCCTTGCGCTCCGGGTCGCACGGCCGATTCAGGGTCTTTCAAAGGTACTCTATCCGCTGCTCTGGTTGTTCGACCTGGCAAAGCAGCGGTTCGCCTTCAGCCCGGGCCTGACCGAGCCGGCCGTTACGGAGGCGGAGATCAAGGAGTGGATCGACGTCGGGGAAGAGGAAGGAACCATCGAGCAGGAAGAGCGCGAGATGCTCTACTCGGTGCTCCGTTTCGGCGACACGACCGTCCGTGAGGTGATGACGCCCCGGTTCGACGTCGTGCTGATCGACGATACGAGCACGCTGGAGGGAGCAATCAACATCTTCAACGAAACGGGCTTTTCCCGGATTCCCGTGTTCCACGATCATATGGACAACGTGGTCGGGCTGCTGAACGTCAAAGATGTCTTTGCCGCGGTCTTCCGGCAGCGGTCGAACGTAACCATCAAAGACCTTATGTATGAGCCGTACTTCATACCGGAGAGCAAGAAGATCGACGAGCTCCTTAAGGAGCTGCAGGTGAAGAAGATGCACATGGCTGTCGTGCTCGATGAGTATGGATCGTTCGCCGGCATCGTCACGGTCGAGGATATGCTCGAAGAACTCGTGGGCGAGATCATGGACGAGTTCGACGAGGAAGAGCCCGAGGTGCAGCAGATCGAGGACGGTGTCTATGTCGTGGATGCGCGTGCATGGGTCGACCGGCTGAACGAGGACCTCGAGATCGACCTGCCTGAGAACGAGTCCTACGAGAGTGTCGGCGGCCTTGTGATCGACCGGCTCGGCCATATCCCCCGGCGCGGAGAGGTGGTCACACTCGAGGAGACGGCCATAACGCTCGTCGTCATGCAGATGCGGGGGAGGCGGATCACGAAGGTGAAGGTGATCCTCTCGCCGCCGGCTCAAGGCGAACCCCGGTGAGGGATGCATCTGCCGGAGGTAGTGTTACTATGCATCCAGACCAAAGACATTCTATGAAACGGATTGCCGTGCTTGCTTCGGGGCGGGGATCGAACTTTCAGGCTGTCATCGACGGCATCGCGTCGGGGTATATCCCGGCCGTCTGCGTCGGACTGATCACCGACAACCCTGGCGCATATGCCATCGAGCGCGCGAAACGAGCGGGTATTCCCGTTACCGTCGTCGACTTTCGGAGTTTTGCCGGCAAGCAGGCGTATGAGGATGCCCTTCTCGCCGCTATGCAGGAGAGCGGCGCCAACCTCTTCGTCCTTGCCGGGTATATGCGGATCCTGGGCGCCGGGATCGTCCATGCTTTCTCCGGGCGGATGATGAATATCCATCCTGCCCTGCTCCCCGCGTTCTCGGGGCTGCACGCGCAGCGCCAGGCGGTGGAGTACGGCGTCAAGGTGTCGGGATGCACGGTGCACCTGGTGGACGAAGGGATGGATTCCGGGCCGATCGTCCTGCAGCGGTGCGTGCCGGTGCTCGAAGGCGACGATGAACATACGCTTGCGGAGCGTATCCTCGGCGAAGAGCACCGGGCTCTTCCCGAGGCGGTCAGGCTCTTCTGTGAAGATCGATTGCTGGTTGACGGGCGGCGCGTCCGGATCCGGTGATTGTCCCCGGTCTCCCTATTCTTATATATCCTCTCCCTGCGAACTTTTAGGGACTCAAGGTTACTTGGGAGCAGTGCAATGGCGGCAAAGGCGCGAAAGACCAACCACCGGAGACTTGCCCGAGAACGCATCGAGGCGCTCTTTCGGCAGGCGGCTCTCTTCTACCCGGAAAACCCCGAATGGAGCAGACGGTGTGTGGAGCGTGCGCGGAAGATCGCCATGCGCCAGCGGGTCAGGATAGACCGGCGTTTCAAAAGGCGGTTCTGCCGCCGTTGCAATGCGTACCTTGTTCCGGGAGCAAATATGCGAGTGCGGATACACCGGGGATGCGTGATCGTTACCTGCCTTGTCTGCGGACACCGGTCACGATATCCGGCAGTGAGGTCACAGCATGGATAAAGCGATGATCCACCATCTGAAGCCCACGATCTGGATCGGCAAACGGGGCTGCACGGAAGATATTATCGATGAGATTAAACGCCAGGTCAAAGACCGCAAGGTGATTAAGGTCAAATGGCTCCGGAATACGGAGATCGATCCGGAAGCGATTGCAACCGCTGCAGGCGCCGACCTTGTCAATGTACGGGGCAGAACGATGGTGCTGGCGGAGCGGACCGGCAGGCGCCAGCAGGGAGATTCTCGAAATATATAAAACATCACTGAACGAATATGTAAAGACTGTTAGCGATGGTGAGGATTATCAATGACAACCGTATATGATATCCCTGCTGATATGTTCATTCGGCAGGTTGCAGAAGAACTGAAGAGTACCCCGCAGGTTCAGCCCCCCGACTGGGCGGCGTTCGCCAAGACGGGAGTTCACCGAGAAATGCCCCCCGAAGACCCCGACTGGTGGTACGTGCGTGCCGCTTCGGTCCTGCGGCGCGTCTACGTCGACGGCCCTGTCGGCATCCAGAGGATGCGGAGTTTTTACGGTGGAAAGCGTGACCGGGGCTCGAACCCCTACCAGTTCAGGAGGGGCAGCGGCTCGATCCTGCGCAAGGTTCTCCAGCAGCTCGAAGCCGCAGGGTATGTTGCGCAGAAAAAGGACGGGCGCGTTGTCACGGCGGCCGGAAGGTCGTTCCTGGACAATGTTGCAAACGGCATGAAGGCACAGGCCCTCGAGGTCGCGCCCGGGCTTGCCAAATACTAACGGAGGAAGATCTGATGGGAGACGACGAACTCGCTGACCTTCGTCGCCGGCGAATGGAGCAGTTGCAGCGGCAGACGGCGGATCAGCAGGCAATGGACGAGGAGCTCGAGCGCCAGAAGCAGATGGAATCGCAGATTCATATGGTGCTGATGGAGATCCTCGAGCCGGAAGCGAGGGAGCGGCTCAACACCATCAAATTGACCCGTCCTGAGTTTGCAAAGGCAGTTGAACAGCAACTTGTCATGCTCGCACAGAGTGGCCGGATCCAGAAGCGGATCACGGACGACCAGCTGAAAGAGCTGCTCCGCCAGCTTGTCCCCTCGAAGAGAGACTACAAGATCACACGCAAGTGATGAAAGCCGGTCTGCTCTTCTCCGGAGGGAAAGACAGCGCGCTTGCGGCGATCATGCTGGCACGCGACTATGACGTTGAACTGAACACGTTCGTGTTCGACCCCGACAGGGAGGTCCCCGGTGTCCGGGCTGCTGCAGCCGCACTGGATCTTCCCTTCAGAAAACGGGTCTTTTGCAGGGACGTCCTCGACGAGGCCGCCGGCCTGCTGATCCGGTGCGGGTACCCGAACGACGCCATCACGATGGTGCATCGGACGGCCGTCGAACTCCTCTGCGATGTGTATCCCGTTGTGGGAGACGGCACCCGCAGGGACGATCGGGTTCCCCTGCTGAACCGGTCGGAGGTGCAGCGGATTGAAGATCGACTCCGCTGCTCGTATGTCCGACCGCTGCTTGGGTATGGGAAACCTGAGATCGAGCGCCTGGCAGGACGGTTCCTGGTGGTGCAGTACGGGGAGACGGGAACGATCGAGAACGGAGACTACGAGCATGAACTCCGGGCTGCGATCGGTGCGTACGGTGGCGATCCGGGAGCGCTCTTTCCCGGCGGCCATCTGCAGTCACTGGTGATCGGCACCACCGAAAAACTGAAAACGACGTGATGAACTATGAGCAAAGTAACAAAAGGCCGGAAGATCCGGCTGGCAAAGGCATGCGAGCAGAACCGCCGCGTGCCTGCATGGGTGATGATTCGAACAAGCAGGAGCGTCGTTGCGCACCCGCGCCGGCGCAACTGGAGACGCAGCAGTCTGAAGGTGTAATGCCATGGCTGATAAACTCAAAGAGCATATCTACGTCGTCCCTCTGCGTGAGGCAAAGCGTGCCCCCCGCTGGAAGCGGTGCAACACCGCTATCAAGGACATCCGGGCGTTCCTCGTGCAGCACATGAAGAGCGAGGACGTCAAGCTCGACAGCAGCATCAACGAGCTCGTGTGGAAGAACGGCAGCCAGAAACCCCCGCGGAAGATCCGTATCCGTGCGATGAAGTTCGAAGACGGCCAGGTTCAGGCGGAACTCGCTGAGGAATGAGATGAGCGGTACGACAGATCTTGCCGGTGATCCGAATATCGGTGTGTATGCACGCGTATTTGAGGATATAGCGGTCGTGCATCCGCAGGCGCCGGAAGACTTTCGTTCCGTGCTCCGGGAAGAACTGGATGTCGACCTGCTCACAACATCCATTCAGGGGAGTGAGATCATCGGTTCGCTCCTTGCCGGCAACAGCAACGGCATGGTGGTGAGCGGTCTCGCCTCTGATGAGGAGCGAGCGGCGCTCGGGGAATACCGGGAGGTCTACCTCCTGGAGGGTTCCATGAACGCCGCCGGAAACGTCATCCTTGCGAACGATTACTTTGCTGCCGTCCACCCCGATATGGGAGTGGAGGTTGCCGAAGAGATCGGTTCTGTCCTCGGCGTTCCGGTTGTCCGGCTCTCCCTCGGCGGTATCAAGACCGTCGGCATGGCCGGGTTTGCCACGAACAACGGCGTGCTGATCCACCCCCGCACCGGTGAGGCGGAGATCGCGGCGCTCGAACGGGTGACCGATCTTCCCATCGGCCTTGGCTCGGTCAATATGGGGAGCGGTCTTGTCGGTGCCGGCCTTCTTGCCAACTCGAAGGGGTATGTGGCAGGGTCGTTTACAAGCGGTTTCGAACTTGGACGAATTGAAGAAGTATTTGGCCTTTTGGAGTGATAATCATGGAAATGCAGAAGTTTGAGGTTGTCGGTGCGGTGAAGATCAACAACGAGTGGAAGCCGTATACCTCCGTCATCGAGGCTCAGAGCGAGCGTCTTGCGGTGGAGCAGGCATATTGCACGATTGGGAGCAAACACCGCCTTAAGAGAAATTATATCACCGTCAAGACCGTTAACGTAGTAGATGGTGAATAACGTGGACCAGGTAGATCCCCGCGAAGCTCAGATGCTCCAGATGTATCTGAACGAGTACGGGCAGCAGATGGAGATCCTTTCGCAGCAGCTCAACCTGATCGAGCAGCAGAGGCTCGAATCCCTGGGGGCTGTTGAGACCCTCCAGGCGCTTGAGCAGAGCGATGATGGGGAAGTCCTCCTTCCCATCGGCGGCGGTGCGGTTGTGCGGGTGAAGGTTCTCGACCCCGGGCACGTGATGGTAAACATCGGTGCGGACGTGGTTGTCGAGCGGACCAGCTCCGATGCAGTGGAGTATCTCCAGGACCGGATCACCGAACTGGATGCGCTCGGGAAAAAGGTGGCCGGATCTATCGAACAGGTGAGGGGCCAGGTGAACGAGATCTCCCGCAGGCTTGAAGCCGTGTATCGGCAGCGAGGCCAGCCCCCTCGCCCGGCCCAGGGTGGTCAATAAGGTATGTTTGATTCTCTCAGATCAAAACTCAAAAATATTCGTACAAAGTTTGGCTCCAGTATCGAGGATGCTGCAGAGCCGGTAGCAGAGCAGCCGCGTATCGAGGAGAAAGCGGCGGAGCCGGCAGTGCCGGCTCCCGAGCCCGGGCCTGCGCCGGCTGCCGATACGCCGGAGCAGAAGCCTGCGGCGCCCGCCCCCGCCCCTCCGAAAGAGGAGCGCACCAGCCCGACGTTTTTCAACAAGCTCAAGGTGCTGGTGACCGAACGGGAGGTGCTTCTGCAGGAGAAGGATATTGCAGAGCCGCTCTTTGAGCTTGAGATGGTGCTGCTCGAGAGCGACGTCGCCCTGCCGGTGACCGACGAGATCATCTCCCGGATGAAGAAGGAACTTGTCGGGAAGAACCGCAGGATCGGCTCGTCTGTGGACGATCTCGTTCTTGCAACGCTGCGAAGTGCACTCTGCGGCGTGCTCGGCGACGGCCTGGATCTCCGCGAGTATATCCGGCAGCACGACCGGCCGGTGAAGATCCTCTTCACCGGGGTGAACGGTACCGGCAAGACCACAACGGTCGCAAAAGTCGGCCACTATCTCACGGAGAACGGGTTCTCCGTCGTCATCGGCGCCGGCGACACCTACCGCGCCGGGGCGATCGAGCAGATCAAGACGCATGCCGACCGTCTCGGGATCAAGGTCATCCAGCACCAGCAGGGTGCCGACCCGTCGGCGGTGCTCTTCGACGCCGTCCAGTACGCAAAAGCGCATAATGTCGACGTCGTCCTCGCCGACACGGCAGGCCGGTTCCACAATCGCGCCAACCTGATGAACCAGCTCGAGAAGATCCGCCGGGTCATGAAGCCGGACCTCGTCCTGTACGTCGACGAAGCGGTCGCCGGGAATGATGCGGTCATCCGGGCGGACGAGTTCAACCGGACGGTCGGCACCGATGCGGTCGTCCTGACGAAGGCGGATATGGACCCGAAGGGTGGTGCTGCGATATCGGTCGCGCATACCGTCGGAAAACCGATTGCGTTCCTCGGCACCGGGCAGGGGTACGGCGATATCATGCCGTTCGCCCCGAACAAGGTGGTGGACGAACTTCTGGGAGGTGAGACCTGATGCTGGACAAACTCGGCACGTCGCTCAAAGACGCCGTCAAGAAACTCGCCGGAAAGACTGTGATCGACCGGGCTGCGGTCGACGAACTCGTTCGCGATCTGCAGCGCGGGCTTCTCCAGGCCGATGTCAACGTCAAACTGGTGATGCAGCTCTCGCAGGCGATCAAGCAGCGCGCCCTCGAAGAGGAGCCACCGCAGGGTATGGGGGTGCGCGAGCACGTCCTGCGGATCGTCTACCAGGAACTCGTCCGGCTGATGGGGAGCACGGCCGAGGTCACCCTGGGCCCGCAGAAGATCCTGATGGCAGGTCTGCAGGGCAGCGGTAAGACGACGACGACCGCAAAGCTCGCCCGCTACTTCCAGCGGAAAGGCCTGCGCGTCGGTGTCATCTGCGCCGATACCTTCCGTCCGGGTGCGTACGACCAGGTCAAGACGCTCTGCGACCGGATCAGCGTCCCCTGCTTCGGAAACCCCGCGGAGACCGACGCTGAGAAGATCACCCGTGAGGGGCTCGCCGCGTATAAGCACCTCGAAGTGATCATCATCGATACCCAGGGGCGGCACGCACTCGAGGATCACCTGATCGAGGAGATCATCAATCTCAATACGATATCGAAGGCGGACCACCGGTGGCTCGTCATCGATGCGGCGCTCGGTCAGCAGGCGAGCGAACAGGCCCGCCGGTTCCACGACGCAATCGGGATCGACGGCGTCATCGTCACCAAGATGGACGGAACGGCGAAGGGTGGCGGTGCTCTCTCCGCCGTTTCGGAGACGCAGAGCGGGATCGTCTTCATCGGAAGCGGGGAGACGATCGAGGACCTGGAACGCTTTGACCCCGACGGTTTCATCTCGCGGCTGCTCGGTATGGGCGATCTGCGCGCTCTTGTGGAGCGCGCGGAAGAGGCGGTCTCTGCGGAGGATCTCGACGTCAACGCCATGCTCAAGGGCAAGTTCACGCTCCGGGACATGTACAAGCAGCTCGAGGCGCTGAACAAGATGGGGCCCCTCAAGCAGATCATGAGTATGCTGCCTCTCGGCAATATGCAGATCCCGGACGACGCCTACGATATCACCAGCACCAAGATGCAGCGGTACCGGGTGATCATGGACTCCATGACCGCCACCGAGCTCGATGATCCCACGGTGATTGGCGGGTCGCGGATTCAGCGGATCGCGCGGGGGGCGGGCGTTCCTCCCGACGACGTCCGGGAACTGATCAAGTACTACAAGACGATGCAGCGCGCCCTGAAGGGAATGCGCGGTATGGGCGGCGGCAAGTTCAACATGCAGCGCATGATGAAGAAGTTCGGGCGGACACAGTGAGATGAAACGGTTTGCTATCGTCGGCCATCTCGCCGCTACCGCCGGCACCTTCAGTCTGAACGATCTTCCCGGCAGTGCCGGGAGGATGGACGTGCTCTGCCGCGCCGTGAACTCGGCCTTTTTCCTCTCGCACGACCTGCGCCGCGACGTTGAGTGCTACCTCGTGCTCTGCGGCAAGCCCGGGCCCGAGAAGACCGTTCTCTTTGTGGGCAGCGAGCTGCGCTATCTCAGCCCCGACGAGCGGAGCGCGGGAGCGCTGATCAAAAAGGCGCTCTCTCTTCCCTGTGGCGACGAGTTCCGCGAGTCGACGCCGGGTGTCTATGTCCGGCGCGGCGATCTGGCGCGCCTCCTCGCCGAGCACGACTTTGCGGTGCTCGACGAGGAGGGCGATGATATCAGGCATGCAGCGTCGCTCCCGACCGGGTACCTGCTGAGCGATCACCACAACTTTACGGAGGAGGAGATTGCCCTGATCGCCGAGCGGCAGCGCCACTCGGTCGGTCCGCTCTCGCTGCACGCGGATCATACGATCACCGTTCTTCTGAATGAGATGGATAGGAGGGAACACGGATGGAGCTAATGGAGAAGGTTTCGTCGATTCTTGAATACGGGGAGATCTGCGATCACTGCCTGGGGCGGTTCTTCGGCAAGCGGTCGCACGGCCTTGCGAACGCGGAGCGCGGGAGAGCGCTCAGGGTAGCACACGAGCTCCATGCAGACCTCCCCCACGCCGAACCGGTATCCGAGGCCTGCTGGATCTGTTCGGGAGAGTTTGAACGGGTCGATGCATGGGCGGCGCGGGCGGCAGGCGCGCTCGCCGGGATTGAGTTTGACACTCTCCTCGTCGGGACGAAAGTGCCGCCGCTGATGGCCGAGAGCGAAGAGATGGTCTGGAGCGATCTTTCGCTGCGCGATCCCGAACCGCTGAAGGCGGAGATGAACCGCGAAGTGGGCAAGGCAGTGGCCGTGAAGACGGGCAAGACCGCGGATATCAGCCGTCCCGACGTCGTTGTCATCCTGGACCTTGCCGCAGAGACGGTCGAGGTGCAGATCAACCCGATCTTCATCGCGGGCAGATACCAGAAGTACGAACGGGGCATCCCGCAGACGCACTGGGACTGCCGGCTCTGCCGCGGGAAGGGGTGTCCGGAGTGCGATTTCACCGGCAAACAGTACCCCGACTCGGTGGAGGAGCTCATCGGCCGGCCGATGATCGCCGCGTTCGATGCCGAGAACGCCGTCCTGCACGGAGCAGGCCGGGAGGATATCGACGCCCGGATGCTCGGCACCGGCCGGCCGTTTGTCATGGAGCTTGTATCGCCCCGGCGGCGGTGCGTCGATCTCGCAGAGCTTGAGGAGATCGTCAATGCAAGCGCCCGCGATCGCGTCGGCGTGACGCTCTCGGGATGGGCGGATCGCAGGACGGTGCAAAGCCTTAAATCGGACAAAGCGCATAAAAAATACAGGATCCTGGTCGAGATCGACGGTTCTGTATCGCAAGATGAGCTCAGAACAGCCCTCGATCAGCTCAAAGGTGCGACAATACGGCAGCGCACACCGAAGCGGGTGTCGCATAGACGGGCGGATAAGGTCCGGGAACGCAGGGTCATCGATATCGAATACGGAGGCACGCAGGACGACGCGTATTTCATCGACGTTGTCGGAGAGGCGGGCCTCTATATCAAAGAACTGATATCCGGTGACGGCGGGCGGACCCGACCAAGCCTGTCTGAGATCCTCGGAAAAGATGCACGCGTTACCAGCCTCGATGTGATGCTGGTCGAAACAGGTTATCAAGGTGAGTAGGAATGGCACTTCACAACGGACCTCGGAAGAAGACGAGATATAAATTCAAGAAAGACCTGAGGAAACGCGGGCTCCCGCCGGTCACCTCGGTGATACAGAACTTTGAACTCGGTCAGAGAGTTCATATCGTGATCGAGCCCTCCGTGCAGAAGGGCATGCCCCACCGCCGGTTCCACGGCAGGACGGGGACGGTTGTCGGTCAGCGAGGTCGGGCCTGGGTTCTTGAAATCTGGGATGGAAACTCGACGAAACAGGTAATCGCAAGACCGCAACATCTAAAAGCACAAAACGTATAATTTCCATCAAGTGATTGGCATGAAGGTAAAACGAGTTGTGAGCGAAGAGCGTATTCTGCTTCCTGAAGTGCGTGAAACATTGCTCGAGGTTGAAGCGGAAAGGCTCGCTATGGGAGCGGAGATGTCCTACGAGCTTCGCAAGAGTATTGAGCATGCCAATCATCTCTCAAAAATCTCGGGTGCGAAGGCACGGGCGCTTCTCGAAGAACTCGTAAAACTCGAGAAGATGAAGGAAGACATCGCCTACCGCATTGTCAATCTCATGCCCAAAACAAGGGATGAGCTGCGTGCGATCTACGCAAAAGAGCGGTTTACACTGACGCCGGAAGAGCTGGACGAGATTCTCGATCTGGTGATGACCCACTTCTAGGGGGGGTGCCCGTGAAGACCGATAAAAAAGAGGTCAACGCCATAGTGATCGACTTCCTGCCGAAGGGGTATGCAAGCGATCCGAGGCCGGTATACAAGCGGGAACCGGTCGTTCTGGCCGTCGGTACGGACCAGTTCAAACTCCTCGAGCTCGTGCCGAAGGCCGGTGTCGACGTCCAGATCTACGATCAGGTGTATATCGGAGACGCGGAGCGGGATACGATCGAGCGCGTCAAACGGCGCATCGGATATGATGACCTGACCCATACCGCCAAGATGGAACTGCCGTTTGCGGTCGAGACCATCGTCAAGGAGCACGAGGAGCGGTTCGTCGAATTTTTCAACAAGTCGATCTCCATCACCCCAAAGCTCCATATGCTGCATCTCCTGCCCGGCATCGGCAAGAAGCTGATGTGGGAGGTTATCGAGCAGCGGAACAAAAAGCCGTTCGAGAGTTTCGCCGACATCAGCCAGCGGATCAAGTCGATGCCCCATCCCGACAAGATGATCGTCAATCGCGTCCTGCACGAGATTGAGGACCCCGACGAAAAATACCACCTCTTTACGACAAAATGAGCGCACCGAGAGATCAGCATTTTCTCGTCGACAGGCGGGCGATTGAGAAGATTGCCGGCTTTCTCGACGTCTCCGGCCGCCGGGTGCTCGAGGTCGGGCCGGGGGAAGGGCCGCTGACGCGGGCGCTCCTCGACCGCGGTGCGGAGGTGATCGCGGTCGAGCTCGATCGCGCCCTCTGCGAGGAGCTCGAGTACGTTTTTGCCGATGAGATCGCTGAAGGCAGGCTCCACCTCATCCCGGGCGATGCGACGCGGGTCGACATCCCGGAGTTCGATCTTGTGGTCGCCAACCTTCCTTATTCCGCATCCTCCAAGATAACCTTCCGGCTGCTTGAACGGGGGTTCGAGGTCGCCGTGCTGATGTACCAGAAGGAGTTTGCGCAGCGGATGATCGCCCGGCCGGGTACGCCCGGTGTGGGCCGCCTCTCGGTGATGGTGCAGACCTATGCAACGGTGAAACCGCTCCTTGAACTCTCACCGAATGCGTTCCGCCCGAGGCCACAGGTGCGGTCGTGGGTGGTGAAGATCACGCCGCAGGAGCCCGCCTATCCCATCGACGACCGGAAGGCCTATGCCGACGTCGTCCGGGTGCTCTTCTCGCACCGGCGCAAGACGGTGCGCAAAGGTCTCAAGAGCGGGAAGGATACCTTCGACGCGGAGACGATCGAACGAGTGATCGCGAGCCTGCCGGAGGAGATCCTCCACCGTCGGCCCGAAGAGCTCGCCCTCGAGGACTTTGCGGCGATCGCAAACCTCGTCTGAACGGTGGAGTCTGTGATGCACGACCAGGTCTATCAGCCGGAAGCGGATACCTTTCTTCTCCTCCGGGCGGCGCTCAGAGAAGTGCGCCCCACCGATCGAGTGCTCGAGGTCGGCACCGGGAGCGGCCGGATTGCCGCGGCCGTTCTCGAGACGGGTGCCCGGGTCGTCGGCACCGACATCAACCCGTATGCCGTACTTGCCGCACGCTCGTGCGGTGTCGAGACGGTCAGGACGGATCTCGCTGCCGGGTTTGCCGGCCCCTTCGATCTCGTCGTCTTCAACCCGCCGTACCTCCCGACTGTCCCGGAGGACCGTTTCGACGACTGGCTCGAGTACGCCCTCGACGGCGGGCCTGACGGCAGGCGGGTGATCGAGCGGTTTGTCCGCGATCTCGATCGCGTGCTGGCGCCGTACGGACGGCTGCTGCTGCTCGTCTCCTCGCTCACGGATCTCGATGCGGTACGGGAACTCCTCGGCAGTTATGGGTTCATAGCGATCGTGGTCGATCAGGAGGGCTGCGAAGGGGAGACGCTGTATGTGCTCCGGGCAATGCGCGATCTCTGCCGGGTCACTTCAGGAGACTGATGATCTTCGTCACTGCCATGAGCGTGGGTGTATTCTCCTGCACCGAACGGAGAAGCCTGATTCGTTCGTTCTGGCTTTCCGTTGTCAGGCAGTCGTAGAATACACAAAAACCGAAGAAACTGTGGTAGGTATACGCAGGGAGGGTTTCATCCTCCGCCGGAAGGTCTTCACCGGCGACGTCAAACCCGGAGTCGCTTATTATTCTGTCCCAATTCGCAATTATCCTCGCAATATTCCTGTTTTTCAGGGCAAGTTCGAAGAACAGTTCTGAATGCTCAAGCATCCCGCAGACCTCCGCATTCAGACCGTCGTCGCCGACCCGCAGCCGCTCCCGTGCAAGAAGATCCCACACCCGGGGACTGTTCCGGATTTCTGCACGGAGATCCGGGTTCTCGAGCCATATCCGGTAAAATGTCTCCGGGGTGTGCCGTATCCCGTACCGGCAGGGTGTCTGTTCATCCTCCTGTTCGGAGGACGTTGCTATGAGATACCCGTCGCCTCCGAGTTCCTTCAGGATCTCCGCGACCCGGCCGTTGCCGGAAGGACAGCCCTCGCTGAGTAAGGACTCGGTCGTCCATTCATGGTGCAACAGGTGTCTGAATATGGTTTCCCTGGTTCCGGGCATCGGGGTCTCCGCTGGTTCGCTGTTCCATAGAGTGTTGTTCGTCACCCGGCAAAACTCTTCTGGAACGATCATTTCCCTCTCGGCGTGTTATGATCGCGGTATTTCACGTTTTGCCGCATTCAGGAAATATCTCTTCCTGATTTCCGGATGTTCGGGACGATTTGTTTCACCGGCTCGCTCGCGGCGCGAGGTGTCGGGAGGTGGTGCGCCGGGGAACACCGGAAGATTTGCAATAACTTTTATGATGCCACCCGGCAGTAGGGTGCAGTATCGCCGGGGTGGGACGTTCCGCCCCGCCAGGAGGCAACCGGAGTGAGCGAGAAGACACCACGGGAATGCCGCGGCATCTGCGGCATCTGCGCCGCGGGGTGCGGCGTCGTCGTCACCTACGACGACGAAGGGCGGATTGCGGACGTGCGGGCGGACGAGGATTCGGAGCTTGGGATCATCTGCAAACTCGGCGAGCGGACACCCGAGATCGTCTACTCAAAAGACCGGGTGCTCTACCCCCTGAAGAGAACCGGGCCGAAGGGCACGTATGCATTCGAACGGATATCGTGGGACGAGGCCTACGATATCATCGTGCAGCAGCTCCTCGCGATAAAGGAGCAGCATGGGCCGGAAGCGGCGGCCATCTACACGGGGTCAGGGAGTTTCGAGCTCTCGCACTGCGATGTCTTCCAGCCTAAAGACGTCGCGGTCTCGTCCGCATCGAGCGTGCTGTTTCCCTACGGCTCGCCGAATACGATGGGTGTCGGGGCGCTCTGCTATGTCGCGTTCGCCATGATAGCGCCGCACGTCACGATGGGGCGGCTGTACATCAACACCTACTCGGACTTTGAGAACGCAGACCTCATCCTGGTCTGGGGGACGAATCCGGCCACCGACTTTCCGCCCCGAAACCTCCAGAAGATCCTGGAGGCGCGCTCGCGCGGCGCCGAGGTGGTCGTCATCGA
Source organism: Methanoculleus frigidifontis (assembly GCF_030464345.1). GTDB lineage: Archaea > Halobacteriota > Methanomicrobia > Methanomicrobiales > Methanoculleaceae > Methanoculleus_A > Methanoculleus_A frigidifontis. Next base: position 133,503 of record NZ_VCYH01000006.1, read on the forward strand.
TCCGCGACGGACGAAGACGGTCGATCTCGCCGATGCCGAGTGGGTCCCGATCCGCCCCGGGACCGACGGTGCACTCGCTCTCGGGATCTGCAACGTCCTCATCGAGGAGGAACTCTACGACGAGGAGTTCGTCCGCAGCTGGACACATGGGTTTGAGGAGTTTGCGACCTACGTCCAGCACTTCCGGCCCGAGGTCGTCGAGGAGATCACCGGGGTGCCTGCAGAGACCGTCACTGCCCTCGCCCGGCGGATCGCGCAGGCGGACGGCGCGACATGGGCGATGTACACCGGGCTTGAGTACAGCGATTCTGGCGTGCAGGCGATCCGCGCCGCTCTGGTGCTCTGGGCGCTTGCGGGCCAGCTGGACGTCCCGGGCGGCCGGTGTCTTACGATGCTGGAGAATACGTTCCCGATCAACCGCTCGGAGTATCTCGAGAACCCTGACCTGAACCGGGCGATCGGCGTCGACCGGTTCCCGGTCTATACGGCCTACCGCAAAGAGGCGCATCCGATCGCGCTTCCCGAGTCGGTTCTGCTCGGAAAGCCCTATGAAATCCGTGCCCTCATCATCCAGGCCGGGCACCTCCTGATCTCCTGGCCGCAGACGCCCGTCTGGCGGGAGACGCTGAAGAACCTGGATTTTCTGGTCTGTGTCGACCGGCATCTCACCGCAGACGCGGCCTATGCCGATATTGTCCTTCCCGCAACGACGATGTACGAGCGGGAGTCGTACATGACCTACGGTCCGATCTTCCGGATCCGGGAGCGGATCATCGAGCCGCAGGGCGAAGCTCGGCACGATGTCTTCATCATGGCCGAGCTCGCCCGCCGCCTCGGCTACGGGCATCTCTATCCGCAGGACGAAGAGGCGATGCTCCGGCACGTCCTGAAGGGATCCGGGTACAGCCTCGAGGACGTCCGGGCGGCCGGCGGCATGGTGCAGTCGCCGACGGTCATGATGCAGTACCGCAAGTGGGAGAAAGGGCTTCTGCGGCCGGACGGGAGGCCGGGGTTCGACACTCCGACCGGCAAGTTCGAGATCTGGTCGACGGTCCTCGAAGAGCACGGCTACGACCCGCTTCCGGTCTACACGGAGCCGCAGGAGAGCCCGGTCTCGCAGCCGGAGCGTGCAAAGGAGTATCCGCTGATCTTCAACTCCGGTGCCCGGGTGACGACCGATTTCCACGCGCAGCATCACGGCATCAAAAGCCTCCTCGCCGAGCGACCCGAACCGACGGTGACGCTCAACACCCGGGATGCAGCCGCCCGCGGCATCGCGCACGGCGATCGTGTCGTTGTCAGGACGGTGCGGGGGCAGATCCCGCTGCGCGCCATCGTCACCAACGATATCGTTCCGGGCGCCGTCGAGGCGAACATGGGCGGCGGCTGTCACGTCGGCCCGAAGGCGTGGCAGGAGGCGAACGTCAACGAGCTGACCGACCTGCAGCGCTACGACCCGATATCCGGTTTTCCTATCTACAAAGTCCTCCTCTGCGACGTCGTGCGGGCGGACGATGCGGCAGGTGGGACGGTCGCCATCGGTTCGGGCGAGATCGAGGCCGCTGCAGACCTCTCTGCTCTTCCTTCTTCGTCCGAGACGGAGCGGATCTACCTCGACAACAATGCCACGACGCCGGTCGATCCCGATGTCTGGGAAGCGATGGTCGCGTTCGGGGAGAAGAACTTCGGGAACCCGTCGAGCATCTACCGGGAGGGGAAGGCGGCGAAGAGGGCGGTGGAGGATGCCCGGCGCACCCTCGCCCGGCTGCTCCACTGCACGGCAAGACGGGTTATCTTTACCGGGTGCTGCACCGAGGCGAACAACTTCCTGATCAAAGGCCTGGCGTTTGCCACGTGGGGGAGTGAGCGAAAGCAGATCATCACTTCATCAGTCGAACACTCGTCGGTGCTCGAGCCGATACGGTGGCTTGCGAAGTTTGGCTACCAGGTGACGGAGCTCGGTGTGGACGGGACGGGCAGGGTCAGGCCGCAGGATCTTGCGGCGGCGATCACGCCGGATACCCTGCTCGTCAGCGTCATGACGGCGAACAACGAGACCGGTTCGATCCAGCCGATCCCCGAGCTCGTGCGGATCGCGCACGAGCAGGGGGCACTCTTCCACACGGATGCCACCCAGGCCATCGGAAAGATCCCGGTCGATGTACAGGAGATGGACGTCGACTTTCTCACCCTCTCCGGGCATAAGATCTACGGGCCGAAAGGGGTCGGCGCACTCTACATCCGGCACGGTGTCCGGCTTGATCCGCTGCTGCATGGCGGCGAGCAGGAGCGGGGGGTGCGTGCCGGCACCGAGAACGTCCTCGGCATCGTCGGTCTCGGACGTGCCGCCGAGCTCGCCGGCCGGCACCTTGAGCGGATGGATGAGGTGCAGCGGCTGCGCGACCGTCTTGAGATTGGGATCCGCGAGATCGTGCCGGAGGCGCGGTTGAACGGGCACCCGACCGAGCGCCTGGCGAACACCCTGAATATGGTTCTCCCCGGATACCGGGGCGAATCGGTCGTGCTCGCCCTCGACCAGGAGGGGATCGGCATATCCTCCGGCTCGGCATGCCATTCGGGTTCGCCGTCGCCGTCGCACGTCCTGCTCGCTATGGGCATCTCCGAAGAGGACGTCCATTGCTCCGTCCGCATATCGCTCGGTGCCCGGACGACCGAAGGGGAGATCGACCGGACGCTCGCAGCGATGGACGACGTTCTGCACAACCGGACAGAGACCGTCCGGTTCGTCACCTGCCGGTAGCGTGCCGGCCCTTCTCCACAGAATCTATTTATATCTTCATCGGGATCGACATGGGCTATGACGCATTTCGACCAGGCATGGCAGAGACTCCGCAGCACCGGATCGCCGGACTGCTCCTCCGCCTCTCCCTGCCCCAGGCAGAAACGTCTGTTTCCGGAGACTGCGGATCTCCTGGATCTGCCGTCGCGCTCTGCCCTACCCCGAGTCAGGGGCGGCACCGAAACCGGGTATGGCGGGGAGGCTGTGGCGGCGGATCCGATCGGGCTCTTCGATTCGGCGAGGCTTGAGATCCGCAATTACCACATGACGTCGTACGCCGAGGAGCTCGCCCGCGATATCAGAGCAGGGCTGTCGTCCGGCCAGAAACAGATCCCCAGCAAATACTTCTATGATGAGCGGGGGTCGCGGCTCTTCGAAGAGATATGCCGCCTCCCCGAATACTATCCCACCCGGACGGAGATGGCAATCCTTGAGGAGCATGCCGGCGCGATCATGGAGCCGTTCACCGCCGGCGACCTCGTGGAGATGGGATCGGGTGCGAACTGGAAGATCTGCCGGCTCCTGGATGCGGCCGCGCAGCCGCACGGTGCCGGTATCCGCTATGTCCCGCTGGATGTGAGTGAATCCGCACTTCAGGCAGCCGCCGAAGAGCTGATCAGGATGTACGGAGGGCTGGAGGTGCTCGGTATCGTGGCAGACTTCACCAGGAACCTCGATCGTATCCCGGATGATGCCGATCGTCTCATCACCCTCTTCGGCGGCACCATCGGGAACTTTACCGATGCTGAAGCGGCGGAGCTGCTTGAAGGAGTTTCCGCCCTCATGCGGCGCGGTGATCGGTTCCTGATCGGGATGGATACCGTCAAGGATACAGATCTCCTCGAGGCTGCATACAACGATGCACGGGGCATCACCGCCGCATTTAATAAGAATGTCCTGAACGTTGTCAACCGCGAGCTCTGTGCCACGTTCGATCTCGACCTCTTCGATCACGTCGCCTTTTACAATGAAACCTCAGACCAGATCGAGATGCACCTCGCAGCACGCCAGGCGATGGCCGTCGAGATCGCCGCTCTCGATATGGTGGTGGAGTTTGAGAATGGCGAGACCATCCACACCGAGATCTCCCGCAAGTTCTCGCGGGAGCGTGCGATCCGCATCTTCGAGGATGCCGGCCTTGCACCGCAGCGCTGGTTTACCGATGAAAATGGGTGGTTTTCACTCGTGGAGCTCGTCCGGCGCTGACGGCTCTGCGTATGCTGCCGGTGGATGCCCGCACCTCTTCTGCACACCATCATTTTATACTCTGCGCCTCTCCATCAGGCCCGCGTGGGATCATGAAAACACTCGTTGTTTACACGTCGGTGCATCACGGGAATACGAAAAAAGTGGCAGAAGTCATGGCCGGGGAGCTGGAAGCCGATATGGTCAGAGCATCCGATGCCGATCCCGCGGCGGTCGGTGGCTACGATCTCATCGGCTTCGGCTCGGGCATCTATCACAACCGGCATCACCAGAACCTCCTGCGGTTTGTCGACCGGCTCCTGCCCGTCGGCAGGGATCTGCAGGAGACGATCGCTTCCATGGGGGTTGATCTTCCGTTTGCCGATCAGCTCCGGCCCGTCGGGGGGAAGCTGGCGTTTATCTTCTCGACAAGTGGACGGGGCATGGTGAAAGATCACGCCGTTCTCAGAGATCTGTTGGCGATGAAGGGGTTTCGGATCATCGGAGAGTTTGCCTGCAAGGGCTGGGACACCTATACCGTCCGTGAAGTTGTCGGTGGGATCAATCAGGGGAAACCGGATGCCGGGGATCTTGCGCGTGCCGCCGGGTTCGCCCGCGATATCGTGAAGACCTGGCAGAAGGCTGCAGCGTGATCCGGTTCCCCGAACCCTTGTCCCTCCCTTCACGAGCAGCCAAAGACTTATATCAGAGAATCGAGTATCATCGGCTGATCTCCGATGAAATACCATGCTCTCATCATCCTGCTTGCGGCTTCAGTGCTTGTAAATGTTTATTTTCTTGGCGTTGCGCCTGTTTCTTCGGGCACTGATCTCCGGGAGCTCCAGAACCGGATCCTGACGCTCGAGCAGGAGAACGCCGATCTCCTCGCCAGGGTGCAGCAGGGCAGCATGACCGTGCAGGAGGTATCTCCCGAAACGGATCTGTCGACCCTGCCGGCGCAGGCGGGTGCTCCGGCGGTGACGGAGCCGGGCTCTGTGATTGACGGGGGCGCGACGCTGCAGGCGCCGGTGATCGTTCAACAAATCGAGTACGTCCGTGATTATCCGTTTATACGCCAGCAGGTCACGGAAGGCGGTTCTCTGGTAAACATCTCGGTCGAGGTCGTCCCGGGGAAGGGCCGGGTTCTCGTCCAGACCACTCCCCTGATGGGTGTCGTCTTCCAGGACGCTGCCAATACTGCAGTCTCCGTCGCCCGGGAGCAGTCGGATGCCAATCTCTCCGGAAACGATGTGATCTTCTCGGTCGTTGCCGACAGTGCGGTGTCGGAGATCGACGGGCCGAGTGCCGGGGCACTGATGACGGCGCTCCTCCTCGCGGTGCTGGAAGACCGGCCCGTGAACGGTTCCGTTACCCTGACCGGCACCATCGACGAGCAGGGTAGAGTGGGAGAGGTCGGCGGTGTCGTCGAGAAGGCAAAGGCTGCGAAGGCGAACGGCAAGGATCTCATTCTCCTGCCCCATGAAAACAGCCGGTATATTCAGTACCGGGATGTAGTCAGAACCATCGCCGGTCTGCGGCTCACCTTCAAGCAGCCTGAGCAGATCGATACAAAAGAGTATATTGAGGAGGAGATCGGCATCCGGGTGGAGTATGTGGACGGAATCGACGATGTCATGCTGTATATCACCTGATCGTCCGCTGCCCAGATGGTATATGCAGACATGCCAGAGCCCACTCTTCCTGCCTGAAGACCCATGAAGGCTGCGCCTATCCTTGTCCTTCTCCTTGTTCTATCACTCTTCGCCAACGCCTACCTCGTGCGGTCATCGTCTCGCCGACTCTCCTCCCTGCAGGGGCTTTGCCGGTATCCACGGCGGCAACCGACCCCGGCGGTGCCCACTCCCGCCCTGCCGGAGGTTCTCCCGAGAGCAGGTGACGGAGGAGGGATCGCTCGTGAATAGCTCGGTCGAGGTCATCCTCGGGCGCGGGCGGGTGCTCGCCGCCCGGAACCGCTCGGACGTCAACTTCTCTGAGAGCGACGCGATCTTCTCGGGTATGGCGGAGAACGAGGTCTCGGCGATCGACGGGCAGCGGGCCGGGGCACTGATGACGGCACTCCTCATCTTGGTGCTCGAGAACCGGTCCGTCGCCAGTTCCATCATCCTGATCGGCACGGTCGATCCCTCCGGGAACGTCGGGGAGATCGCCGGCGCCGTTGAGAAGGTGAGGGGGGGCACGCGGGGTCGGCAAAGGCCTTTTTCTGCTCATCGGGGAGATCCGCAGGCTCATCCTGTACCGTGACGCCTTGCAGGATGTCGGCGGGTTTGGATCCGGCAGCAGCGACCAGGGGTTGTGGATGCGGAGACCTGCATCGAGGAGGAGATCGGTACCAGGGTGGAGTACATCGATACCATCGGCGACGTCATCTCCTTCCTGCGGTAGTGGGTCAGGAAAGGTTCTTCATGGTTTATATTCGTCTCTCGCCAACCGATATGGCATGAGAAGAGCGTTCATCCTTACTGCTCTCATTGCGGTCGCCCTGCTCGCATGCGGGTGCACGAACACCGCATCCGTCGGCGATCCGGCACCGACCACGACCCCTGCCGCCGGGGCGGCAGCCCCGGAGACTCAGACCCCCGAACCGTCCGTACCTGAGGCGGCCGTGCCGGTCCTGGAGTTCTCCGGGAAAGGCGAAGGCTCGCACATCGTCGATCTGGAGACGGGCACGTATATCCTCACCACCGTGCGCGAGGGCACCGGGTTCTTCATGGTTGAGCTGGAGAAGGAAAACTGCCATATCGGCCTTCGTGGGACGGATGGCCCGTATCCCGGGACACAGGCTCTCGGGATACGGATGCCCGGCCGCTACCAGATGAAGGTGACGGACGAGGGAGACAGCCCCTGGACGATCCGGATCGACCGTGCGGCAGGCACCGTCGACCAGAGCCTGCCCTATCACTTTGCGGGAATGGGCGGCCTGGTCACGGGCTTTTTCGACCTGCCCGAGGGAGAGATCCCGTTTGCCGTCCGGCACGACAGTCAGGACGACCCGTATATCTGGCTCTTCGATGAGCAGGGAAATGACATCTACGCGTATCCCGGGTGGGAAGCGCCGCTTCGCTCTCCCTGGGAGGCGCCACCGTCCGAGGGGACCGTGATCCTCACTATCCCGGAGAGCAGGGCATATCTGCTTGCCGTGGAGTGCAATGGGAACTGGACCGTGGATATCGGAGAGTAATCTCCCTCTTTTATTTTCCGTTCTGGCGGATGACCTCGTAGGTGACCCGCTGCTGCAGAATGCAGTCGCGGACGGCACGCTCCCGCTCGGAGAGGTTCGATCGCCCGCTCTTCACCTCGACGAAGGCGACGCTGGTCACCTCGCCGTCAGAGAGGCCGTTGAAGACGATGAAGTCGATAGGGGCGCCGAGGAACCGTGCATCCTTCGGGTTGTAAGCAAACTCCGGGAAGTAGGGGATGAGGTGTTCGGTCACCTTGCCCCGGATCACCGCCTCGCTCCGCGTGACGGCGTCGCGGCGGATGGTCTTCTCCTCCGCCATCTTCCACTCGCGGAAGAGCACGTCCGCCTTCTCGTCGACGAGGCGCTGCATCTCGGTCGACCGCCACTCTTCAAAGAGCGATCGCGCCCGGCGTTCGACCCGCCCTGAGAGGCGGGCGTAGCGCCAGGCGAGATAGGCAAGCAGGAGCAGCAGGGCGGCGATGATGACCGGTTCTAGCATATAGTACGAATAAACGGCAGAGAATATAGGGATTTTTAAATTCCCTGCTTGAGAGCGCTTCAGGGAGATCCACGACTTTTATATCCTCTTTGATGCCATACCCCAATATGAAACCCTCTCTCCCCTTTATCCTTCTCCTCGCTGCAGCGATCGCCGTCTGCGGGTGTTTCGGGAGCGCACCCACTGCCGACGAACCGGGCGCTTCACCGATGCCGACCCTCGAACCCGGCCCGGGCGTCTCCTTTCTGACCCTCAGCGGGACCGGGAACGCCTCCCATGCCGCCAGGCTCGATGCGGGTCTGTATCTCGCAGCGATCGAGCATACGGGAGAGGGCGCCTTCGCTCTCACCGACGCAGGCGGTGAGTTCGTGACGGTCGTGGGGCGGTTTGACGGCGGGCCTGAGCCCTACACCGGGACAACGGCGTTCGTCGTGCCCGCCGACGGCACCTACTCGCTCAAAGCCGTCGCGAACGGTTCCTGGACAATCTCCCTCGAGCGGCCGGAGCATCTCACCGACCTTGCTCTGCCCTACACCTTCGGCGGCACCGGTGACGGTGCGACCGGACTGTTTGATCTCCCTGCCGGCAATGCCACCGTTGCCATGACAAACGACGGCACCGGTCTCTTCGAGGTCTGGCTCTACGCCGAGGACGGTTCGCTCGTCCTCGACCCGACCGGCGAGCATATCGAGCCCCTCTCCTGGCACACGGGTGCGTTCGACGGTATGCGGACCGCTGCCGTGCCCGAATCCGGGACATACCTGCTCAATATCTTCTCGGATGGGGCATGGACGGTCGAGGTCCGGGTCTAATCCCTCTCCCGCCCTGCAGCCCGGTGTGATCGGATCACCGCAAAACCCTTTTCTGCTCACCGTCCAACCTTCCCGGGAAGTACCATGAAACACCGATGGATACTGCTGTTTGTAGTTCTCCTGATCGCGGCCGTTACCGCTGCATGCGTAGGAGCCCCGGAGGCCTCCGGCCGCACCTACACGGACACGGCATACGGGTATACCCTCACCTATCCGGATGGGTGGCGGTATACCGAGTCCGGCAGCAGCGTTGCGTTCCTCTCTCCGGACGGTCACGAGGAGATGCGGATCACCGCCGACCGCCTCTCGGAGAACCGGTCGGCGCTGCCGCCTGAAGATCTTCTCAGCCTGCTGAACGCCAGTTACAGCGAAGACTTTGCGCGCGATATCCCCGGAACCGAGTGGGTCTCGACGACACAGACAGAGCTCGACGGCGCCCCGGCGTACGAAAGCGTCTACTCGATCCCCCTGCAGGGCGATGAGCGTTATACCTTCGTCGCCCGCTACGCCGTGCACGACGATGTCATCTACTCCGTGATGTACACGGAGTTTCCGCCCGAGTACGATCCCTATACCGGGCACGGACCGGAGATGCTTGGGTCGTTCCGGTTCGTCTGATGGAGTGACGAGGCCTTCGGCACCCTTGCTCATGCCGGCGGGAACCGGACGGCCACCATCGAGGCGTAACAATCCCCCCTCCTTTTTCCGCCCGCGCTCCTCCAGTGGAAAAACCTTCAAATACTCGGGAGCAGATCCCTGATCACCGATGCCTGCCTGCGCTGCGATCACCGGGGAGGTCTTTGCCGGGCACAACGACCCGCGCCATCCCGAGTCCCAGAGCCGCCTTGAATGTGCGCTTGCGGGTGTTCCAAAGAGCGTGCGGCGCATTGCGCCGGAGCGTGCAGCGGTGGCGGATCTCCTGCGTGTCCATGCGCCGGAGTACATCGACGGCATCAGGGAGCGCTGCAACCGCTGCAGTCCGGGAAACGTCTGCTACCTGGACGTCGACACGTATGTCACGTCCCGCTCGTTCGAGGCCGCGCTTTACGCCGTCGGTGCCGCCTGCCAGGCCGCCGACCGTGCACAGAGCGGCGGCCATGCGTTTGCACTCGTGCGGCCGCCGGGGCATCACGCTACCCCGAGCCGGGCGATGGGATTCTGTCTCTTCAATAACATCGCCGTTGCAGCCGCGACGGCGCTGGAGAAGACCGACAGGATCGCCATCATCGACTGGGACGTCCACCACGGCAACGGCACCCAGCAGGTCTTCTACGGCACCGACCGGGTGCTCTATATCTCGCTGCACCAGGCAGGGATCTTCCCGGGCACCGGCTGGCCCGAAGAACGGGGGAGCGGTGCCGGGATCGGGTATACGGTCAACCTCCCCCTGGAGTGGGGGTCGGGGGGTGCCGACTACGATACAATCTTCGAGAAAGTCGTCTGCCCCGCCGTCGAAGCCTACCGGCCTGGCCTCCTGCTCGTCTCTGCGGGGTTCGATACTTCCTCGGACGATCCGCTCGGCTCGATGCGCCTCGAACCGGTCGACTACGGGCGGATGGTGCAGAGGCTCCTTTCCGTCTACGACGGCGGCATTGCGCTCATGCTGGAGGGAGGCTACGGCCCTTCCTCGCAGGAAGCGGTCTCCCGGGTCTATGAGGCTCTCGCCGGCCGGCGTTCTCCACCCGCTGCGGGGGCTATCCGGGAAACGACCCGTATGCTTGTGGACTCCTGGTCCGGTGCCGGGAACCGCCCGATCCCGTCTCCCTGAAAGGGAACCGAAAATGTATAGCAGGGAAGCGCCCTTACCAGAGTAATGGTCTCCCCAGAGCTCGTCCGGCAGGCTGCGGCGCGTCTGCATGGCCGGGTCATTCATACGCCGCTCACCTACTCGCCGAGTTTTTCCCGTATGACCGGGGCGGAGGTCTTCCTGAAACTTGAAAACCTGCAGAAGACCGGGTCGTTCAAGGTCAGGGGTGCTGCGAACGCGATCCTTGCGCAGTCCGCCGAGATCGGCCCCGGCGGTGTCGTCACGGCGTCTGCCGGGAACCACGCGCAGGGTGTTGCCCTCGCCGCCCGCGAGGCCGGCATCCCGGCCACGATCGTCATGCCGAGGGATGCATCCCTCTCGAAGCAGGAGGCGACGCGGGGATACGGCGCGACGCTGCTCCTGCAGGGTGAGACGCTCGCCGAAAGCCTCTTGATCGCCGGGGAGATGGCAGAAGAGAAGGATCTCTTCTTTATTCACCCGTATGACGATCCGCACGTCATTGCCGGGCAGGGGACCGTCGGGCTTGAGGTCCTGGAAGACTGCCCGAACCCCGATATCATCTTTGTTCCCGTCGGCGGCGGAGGCCTCGCTGCGGGCCTTGCCGTTGCCGTCAGGGATCAGAGGCCGGATCTGCGGATCGTCGGCGTCCAGGCAGCAGCATGTCCGTCCGCATGCGAAGCGTGCAGGGCGGGGGCACGGGTCTCTATCGATCCCGGGCACTCGATCGCTGACGGCATCACCGTCAGGCAGGTCGGTGCCGCGACGTTTCCGACCATCCGGGACCTGGTGGACGAGATTGTTCTCGTCACCGAAGATCAGATTGCCGCTGCCATTGTCCTCCTCCTCGAACGGAAGAAAATACTTGCCGAGGGTGCCGGCGCCGTAACGCTCGCTGCGCTCCTGAGCGGCGCCGTCCGGGCGCCGGCAGGATCCAGAGTCGTCCTCGTCGTCAGCGGGGGAAACCTTGACCCGCTGATCCTCGACCGCGTACTCCGCCGGCAGTTCCTTGCCATGGGCAGGATTATGCGGTTCTCTGTCTGCCTGCCCGACGAACCGGGGGCGCTCGTCGCCCTTCTCTCCCTCCTCCGGGATATCCGGGCAAATATCCTCGCCATCGACCATGTACGGCACGGCCCCGGGATTCCCCTCTTTTCGTCGCGGGTCGATATCGAGATGGAGACCCGCGGGCACGAGCATATCGCCGCGATCAGGGCCGACCTCGCCGGTGCAGGCTACGCCATCCGGGTCCGGTAGAGCGGAACCTTCATGCTCCGGCGGGAGCATGGTGCCGGCATGCACCGCTTGGATCTGAGGCGCGGGCGCGAACCGGTGCGGATACTGATCGGCGCCATGGTTATCTCCCTCCTCGCCGTGCTGGTTTCCTGCGCGGCCGCGTCCTCGATCACTGCGTACCTCGGGGAGGAGATACCTCTCTCCGGCTCCGGCACCGGAACCGATACGGTCTACCTCTTTGTGACCGGCCCGAACCTCCCGGCAGACGGCGGCAGCCTGAGCCGGCCGTTCTCTCCGGTCGTGACCGGAGAGCCGGGTACGTTCACCACGGCAGAGGTCGGAGCCGATACTGGATGGACGGTGACCTGGGATACCACGGGTATCGGGCTCGACGCCGGGACGTACCTGGTCTATGCCGTGGATGCTCCTGTCAGCCGCTCCGGTCTCGCCGGGCACGCGTATGCCGTCACCCCGGTGATCCTGATCGGCCCGGGCTCCGGGGGCGGCGTCACTACCGCGACCACACTCCCCGCATCACCGGACTCGACCACCCTGCCGCTCCGAACGGCCCGGACGGCTGCACCCACGCCGACATCTCCTGCGCCGACCCCGATGCCGGCTCCGGTCGCCGCCGCCCTCCTTGCCTGTGCCGCTCTCGGTGTTCTCCGGGTAGTGCGGCGGCGGTGAGATGCCATGCCCGCCCTCCGTGCTGCGGCGGATCCCAGAATATTTATACTTGAATGTACAACCATATACATAGATGTTTGAATGCGTTAGACCTCGCTCGTCCCCCGGGGCATACCTCTTCTGGCCGCTGCCGCAGCCCCGCTGGCGCACCTGGTGACGTTGCGTTTTCTACAATACCCATCACCCCCTCTCGCAGTGCCGTATGAACACCGAAATAACCTGATTGACATGAAATCACGTGACATAGCAATTGTCGGCATCCTTCTTGCCATAGGGGCGATCGTGAGGTATCTCTCCCTCATGGTGCCGGGACCCATCGTCTCGAACCTTGTGATCGCCTTCTACTGCCTTGCCGTCATCCTCATCCTCCCGACGGTCAGGGAGGCAATCGGCATCGGTATCGTCTCGGGCGTCGTCTGTGCGCTGATCAGCCACTCGATCTTCCCGCCCGGAAACCTGATCAGCGAACCGGTCGGCGCGGTCGTCTGCCTCGGCGTCGCCCTCCTGCTCCGCGACCGCATCGTCGTGGCACCTGCCGTGACGACCTTTATCGCAACGCTGGCAAGCGGGCTCACATTCGTTGCGATTGCCATTGCGGTTCAGTTCCCGGTCATCGTCGGCAAGTACGGCACGATCGATGCGTTCCTGGTCGTTACGGTGCCGATCGTCGTGATGGCCGCTGCCGTCAACGGCGTGGTGGCGCAGGCTCTCTACATGCCCGCATCCCGTGTTCTGCTGCGGACGCAGCACCGCCCCGCGCCGGACGGCGGTGCGAGGATCTCCGGCGGAGCCGCCCGGACTACGACGACGAACGCGCCGATCAGCATGCGAGACGTTTCCTACACCTATCCGCAGGGGACGCGCCCCGCCCTCGCCGGCATCGACCTCGATGTCGCACGGGGGGAGTGCCTCCTCGTCACCGGCCCGACCGGTGCCGGGAAGACGACGCTCTGCCTGGCTGCATCCGGCATCCTCTATCACGAGTACGGCGGGTCGTTCACCGGCACGCTCAGCCTTGCCGGGAAGGACGTCGCAGCATACCGCGACATGGGGGAGATCGGGAGAACGATCGGCGTTGTCTTCGACGATGCCGACGCCCAGCTCATCTTCACGACGGTCGAAGAGGAGGTGGCCTCTGGCCTTGAGAACCAGGGGCTCGATCGCGCCGAGATGCAGCGGAGGATGGACTACGTCGTCGACGTGACCGGTATCGGCCACCTTCTGGAGCGTGCACCGCACACCCTCTCTGGAGGCCAGAAACAGCGGGTGGCGATCGCAGCCACACTGGCGCTCGGGACGGACGTCCTCTTCCTCGATGAACCCACCGCCGAGCTCGATACGATCGCCACCGACGCCATCTTCCGGATTCTGCAGCGCCTGAAGGAGGAGGGAAAGACGATCGTGATCGTCGAGCACAAGATCGATGAGCTCTCCCGGCTCGCCGATCGCATGATCCTGATCGAAGACGGACGGATTGCCGATGAAGGCGTCCCGGAGATGCTGCTGAAGAGCGATCGCGTCAGAAGTCTCATCGAGGTTGCCTGCGAACCCGAACCCGTCACCGCCCCCGCCGCTCCGGTTTCTGCTCCGGTGCACCTCTCTGCCGGCGTCACCCCGATCATAACCGTGCACGGGCTCGTCCACCGGTATGATGAGACGGCTGCTCTTGCAGGCGTCGATCTTGAGATATTCCCGGGAGAGATCGTCGCCATCGTCGGTGAGAACGGGTCCGGGAAGACGACGCTCGTCAAACATTTCAACGGGCTGCTCAGGCCGACCGAGGGCACCGTTCTCGTTGACGGGCTCGATACGGCCACGACGTCCATCACGGAGCTCGCCCGGCACGTCGGCCTCGTCTTCCAGAACCCTGACACCATGCTCTTTGCCGAGACGGTTGCAGAGGAGATAGCATTCGGCCTCGGGAATATCGGGCTTGCCAACCACGGAGAACTGATCGATGCCGTCCTCGCAGAGGTTGGCCTTTCTGATTACCGGGATCAGTACCCCCGCTCCCTCAGCCGCGGCGAACGCCAGCGGCTTGCCCTTGCCTGCGTCATCGCCATGCGCCCGAAGGTGATCGTCCTCGACGAACCGACGACCGGACTCGATGCCCGGGAGACGCAGCGTGTGATGGAGATCGTCCAGAGGCTCCAGAGAGAGGGGTGCACCATCCTGATGGTCACTCACAACATGCGGCTCGTGCGTGAGTACGCCGACCGTATCATTGCAATGGAACACGGAACCATCCTCCGGGACACCCGGAACTTTGAGGAGATTGCATGCCAGAAATTATGCAGTATATCAACAGGGACAGCTACTTTCACCGCGTAAACCCCCTGACAAAGGTTGTGTTCACCGTTGTCGTGGTCGTCCTCGCCGTCATCCTGACCGATGTTGCGGCGCTCACGCTGCTCGTCGGGCTGATCCTGCTTGCAGCAGCGGTGAGCGGCCTTGCCCGCGAGCTCCTGCGGCAGGCGCCCCTCCTCGTATCCCTCGCGGTCAGCCTGCTCCTCCTGACGGTGCTGACCCTGCAGAGCGGCGAGGTGCTGGGATACCTGATCCCGATCTTCGGCGGGTACGTCCCGATCACCACCGGAGCCGTCGATCTTGCGGCATCGATGACCCTGCGGTTTGTCGCGATGATTTTTGCTTTCCAGCTCTTCATCGTCTCCACGCAGCCCCGCGACCTCGTGCAGGTGATGGACCGGCTGCATATGCCGGTCGATTACACCCTGATGTTCCTGATCGCGCTGCGGTTCATCCCGAGCCTCCAGCTCGAGGGGAAGCGGATCCACGAAGCACAGCTTGCCCGGGCATATGCGCCCGGCAAGGGACTTATGGGAAAGATCCGGAGCCTTTTCCCGGTGGTCATCCCCCTGGTCTCAAACTCCCTTGGAAAAGCGAACGTTCTCGGCCTGACCATCGACCTGCGGGGATATCGGAACGGGATGCGGACGTCGATGCGCGATCTCGGGTTCGGGACGGCGGACGGCGTCGGGTTCGCCCTGATGGGGGTCTGCACCGCCGGGTTCGTTGCGCTTATACTGCTGCAGAGCGCATAAGATCGCATGACCGGCCGGACAGAAGGCGGGAATGCCCATCCCCTCCGGGATTCGTTTTTTGAGTTTTACATCGGGGGAGGTGCTGCATCGCCGCTCTACGTCAAAATCCACGACGGCACGCTGCACTGTGAGCAGCCGTCGGGAGACCGGTTCTCCGGTGAGGTGCAAACCCTCGCCCCTGACCCCGGTGCATGGGCGGCATTCTGCGATGCGCTTGACCGGATCGGTGTCCGGGACTGGGAGCCGGAGTATGCCGCCCCGCACGGCTGCTCTGATGTAACCTACTGGTATCTCCGCCTGGAGACAGACGGGTGCGTGGTTGCATCGTGCGGCGCGGATGCGTATCCGCCCGGCGGCTCCGGTGGGCCCACCGAACCGTTCCGGGAGTTTGTTGCTGCAGTGCGGCGGTTCATCGGCGCTTGCAGCCGGTAAATCTACAGGTGCCATAACCTCTTATTTTTCCGCGGCGAACCTCTATGCACCATGGGAAACCTGAATGTAGCAGTGCTGGCGCCGGAGGGCTATGCCAAAGACCTCGGCAAGAAAGGCACGACCTCCGATATCACGTTCTATAATCTCAAGAAAGGTGAGGATACGGTCACCCTCATCGAACCGACCCGCTACCCTGACCGCCTGGCTCCGCTCTTTTTTGCGGCGTCGATGGCCGACTACGCCATCGTCGTGCTCGACGCGATAACCCCGACCTTCGGCGAATGGGTGCTGATGCTCCAGTCGACCGGCGTTGTGCAGGGTGCGATCATCCTGAAGAACTACCTGATGCCCGACGCCGTCAGGCCGCTCACCAAGGGGACGGTGCTCGAGGGCTACGAGTTCGTCGAGGAGGACATGATCGCCATGCGGGAGCGGCTGCTCGACGCGGCTGCGGCGAAAACCCCCGCACCTCCCGATGCAAAGTCGCCGTCCTGCGGCACGGTCTCGATCGATCATCACTTCAATGTGCGGGGTATCGGCACCGTCGTCCTCGGCGGCGTGGAGCGTGGATACATCAAAAAGCACGATTCCCTGAAGATCTACCCCGGGGAAAAACCGGTACAGCTCCGGTCTATCCAGAAACACGACGACGACGCCGATTGGGCTGGTGCCGGCGACCGGGTCGGCCTTGCACTGAAGAACATCGAGGCGGAAGACCTCGACCGCGGCTTCGTCCTCTCAAACGACGAGTCGCTGCAGGTCCGTGATACCCTTGAGGCGGAGGCGGCCCTCGTCGCTTACTGGCCGGCGCCGCTCAAGGAAGGGATGGTGCTCCATCTCGGGCACTGGATGCAGTTTGTCCCGGCGCGTATCGATGCGGTGACCGACGACGGCGACTGGCGACGGCCGCGGCTGACCCTGACGCTTGAAAAGGAGATCGTCTCCCTGCCGGGCGGACGTGCGGTGCTGCACTACCTCGACGGCGGGAAGCTTCGTATCGCCGGAACGATCGATCTGCCCTGAAAAACTGCAGAATTGCAGGTCTTCAGAGCCGGGTATCTTTTTTCGCTATCTCCGATCCGTTCGCCTTCCTGAAGGACTCGGGAAATGGCGCTGGGGATGCGACGCTACCGGTTTTCTCCGTCTGGCGTGGGCTTTCGCAAGCAAAATCCCTTCGGAAATGACCGAAGATCCGTATTGCCGGGAGCACCCGGACGGCTGCAAAAAAAAGGGAGTGTTTAGACCAGCTTGAAGAGCGGGTGGTTCTCGGTCTGGGGCTGGAGTCCGAGCTCCCGGGCTGCCTCTGCAAGGACGATATCGGAGAACGCGATAGCGGTGGATGCACCTTCACAGTTCTCGATAGGCCCGTACATGATGAGGTCGGCGCCGAGCGTGGCTGCCATGATGTTGCACCCGATATCGGGGCTCGACCATGCGGCCTGGCGGATACCCTCGAATCCACCGAAGTGGTGGTGCGCCATCTGCTCGAGGAGAAGGTCCTTGCCCTTGTACTGGTCGGCGAGAACGCTCTTTCTCCAGCGCTTGAGCCACGTCCAGGAGACGGTCATGTTGTGGTAGGCACCGCCGGTCGGCAGTCCGTGGATGGCCTTGCAGGCGAGGATCTCACGGAAGGAGCCGCCTGAACCGAGACCGAGCGGGGTTGCCGCGGTGTCGAGAATCGGGCGGGTGATACCGCACTCTTCTGCGATACCCATCATGCTCTTTTCCTGTCCGGCGACGCCACCTTCGGCGAGCACCTGCTCACGGCCGCGGACGGACGGGTCGCCGGGATTGAATGCAAGGACGATAGCGGCGTTGACGTCGCTCTCTTTCAGTGCCTGCATGTTCTCCGGCGTGATGGAACCGTTGATCGAGTTGTAGATCGCACGGTCGGCGAGACCGACCTCGGTCACGTACTTGCAGGCGTGGGCGAGTGCCGCCGGCGCCGACGAGTCCATCAGGAACGCGGTCGTGTTGTCGATGCTGTCGAACCAGCTGAAGTAGCTCTCGAAAGCCTCACCGTACTCGGCGATGATCTGGATGAAGTGGGGAATTCCGGTGATGTCGGAGAGTTCCTGACAGCGGTTCCAGAGCGCCTCTGCGCGTGCCTTGTCAATCTTGCCAGTGTGGTCGTCGAGCACTGTCTCGTGCTTGTTATAGAAGATCGATGCACCGAGAACCCGCGGGTATTCGCCAGGCTGCCCACCGATCTTGGTACCGTTGAAATCAAGTACCGTCTGCTCTTTCTCAAACTTGAACATATTTTCAATCCTCCTTACGCAATGCCACCCAGTTTCGGCAGCAATACCAACAACATCATGAATACAATCAGGCCTGCGACCAGTCCGTACAGGATGCCGATATCGCGGCCGACTTTTCTGCCGACCCGCTGGGCGATCTCTGCATCGACGAATTCGATCTGCTCTTCGATTGCATCGAGCCTGGACTCGATCTCAAGGAACTGCGGGTTTGCACCTGCAACCGCGCCGCCCATCTCTGCGCCGCCTGCTTCCTTGACCTCGATGACCATGGGTTCGGCACCGAACGCGCCGGGGTCTTTTGCCGTGAGTTCCTTGATCTTCGCGGAGATCGCACCCATGTCCTCGGATTCCATGATGTCGACCATCTCGACCTGTTCCTGGAACCGGCCGATGGCTGCGTCATCAAGGTTCTCGATGAAGGGGATTGCGCCCTGGGCGCCGACGATCTTTCCTCCGGAGACACCGCCCGCGTGCAGAGCGATGAAGCTCTGTCCGGAGAGGTGGCCTTTGACCTCGGTTCCACAGTTCAGGACGAACCTGATGTTGGGGTTTGAGATGATGTTTGCGATGATCTTCTCAAGACCCAGGTTCTCGGTCTTACAGGAGCCGGCGATTGCGGCTCCTGCATCGCAGATGCCCTGCTCGTCGAGGTGAGATCCCATGGTGACGACGGCGACGCAGCTCTGTGGGTCTCCCGTGTGGAAGTCACCCTGAACAATCGGCCATCCGCTGGCTGGAGATTTCTTCTCTGCCATGTTAGATCGCCCCCAGGAGGACTGCCGGCACCAGGATGAACAACATGGCGGCGATGATGCCGACTGCAAAGCCGACGAGACCGCCGCTCTGGATGCCTGACTCAAGCTTGTTCGTGCGGGCCATAATCTGAGCCTTATAGCGGATGTTGCCCATCGTTCTGTCGATGGCGGCCATCCTGATAGGGCCTGCTGATTTAGTACCTTCTTCTGCCACTTATATCACCCGAGCAATATGAACCCCAGAATGGCGAACGACACGATCAGACCGATCATGAGCCCTTCGATCTTTCCTGCATACACGCCGGCTGCAAACCTGTCGCGGTATCCGATGTCGGTGACCATCTGCTCGATGATCTTCATGCGGGCATGGATGAGAGCAAGTTCACCGGAGAGCGGTCTGACTTCACCGCCGACCTCCTCTTCGCCTGCACCTGCTTCCTTGACCTCGATAACCATGGGTTCGGCGCCGAACGCGCCGGGGTCTTTTGCCGTGAGTTCCTTGATCTTCGCGGAGATCGCACCCATGTCCTCGGATTCCATGATGTCGACCATCTCGACCTGTTCCTGGAACCGGCCGATGGCTGCGTCATCGAGGTTCTCGATGAAGGGGATTGCGCCCTGGGCGCCGACGATCTTTCCTCCGGAGACACCGCCCGCGTGCAGAGCGATGAAGCTCTGTCCGGAGAGGTGGCCTTTGACCTCGGTTCCACAGTTCAGGACGAACCTGATGTTGGGGTTTGAGATGATGTTTGCGATGATCTTCTCAAGACCCAGGTTCTCGGTCTTACAGGAGCCGGCGATTGCGGCTCCTGCATCGCAGATGCCCTGCTCGTCGAGGTGAGATCCCATGGTGACGACGGCGACGCAGCTCTGTGGGTCTCCCGTGTGGAAGTCACCCTGAACAATCGGCCATCCGCTGGCTGGAGATTTCTTTTCTGCCATGTTCTTTCACCTCACACAAGTCCGAATACAATGACACCTGCAATCAGCAGGCCGACTGCCATTCCGTACCAGAATGCGGTCACGCTGCCGGCGATCGTGAGGACGCCCTCTCTGTTCGGGAACGACGCGAGGAAGTTCCCTTCACCGGAGAGCATGCCCACGAGGTCGTCGGCGATCGTCTCGAGCTCGGCCACCTGGTCGATCACCGGTGCATACGATTCACCGGCGGTGGTAACAAGGCCGATGATCGGGTCTGCGACGAGACCGAATTCGGGCAGTACAAGAACGTATCCCATTTATGCACCTCCCTTCGGCTCAAGGATCGGCTTTGCATCGAGCCATGCGTAGGCATCGCGCTTGGAGAGCTCGATGTACTTCGCATAGGTGTAGTACCAGCCTGCGACGGAGACCACGAGCGAGATGACCGCCGGGATGAACCCGATGAACGCGAACGACATGACCGAGATGACGATCATCGAGAGGAAGCCGCACTCTGCAGCGAGCATGAGTGTGCGGTCCTGCTGCTCGCCGGGGCCGAGACAGGCGTTGAACGAGTGCTGAATGGCGATTGCACCGAGCATGAAGAGAACGGCAACGATGCTGCCGCCGATGACCGATGCGGCGTACGACTCAACGGTGAACCCGAGGAACGTCGTGGTGCCGACGGCGAGGCCGAGGAAGTCGAACGTTCCGCCGACCATGACCGCGAACCCGAGAAGCGTCAGCGCACCGACGATTGCAAGCTCGGTCAGCGACATGATCATGACCGGGATGTCCATACGGACGACCTTGTTCGCCAGGAACCCGGCGATGGCGCCGACGATCGCCGAGACGATCAGGGCGACGATCGGAGCGAGGATGCCGGTCGTGGTTGCAAGCAGCATGGCCACGACACCGGAACCGAGTGCGATCATACCTGCGGAGGGCACACCCGTACCGAGACCGTAGCTGCAGAGGTGCTTGATCGTGTCGGTTCCCCATACGAGCGCTGCGACGGCACCAAGGCCGCCGAGGAACGAGAAGACCGTCGTGTCAAAGATCACGTTCAGGTAGGTCAGGTAGATGAGCACCAGGGATCCCACGAGGCCGTAGATCAGAATCTGGTTGTGCGGGATTCCGCCTGCACCGACTTCTACTTTCACTGTCATTTAGAGCACCCCCACCAGCATGATTGCAACGATCCCGGTTACGGCGGAAGCGACTGCTGCTGCAATCACTGCACGCGGGAACCGCTTGAACTTGGGGTCGTGCGGGCCTTCGATGGTACCGGTGATGTTGTATGCTGCCAGAACGGCGTTTACAAGGAACATACCGACTGCGAAGATACCGGCAAGCGAGACTGCCACGGGTGCGATCTCCTCGACGGATGCGTTCAGGGTAACGGGGAGAACTTCCTCATAGACCCCGAGGAGCATGAGGTAGATCAGCGTTCCGCCAAGGCCGCCGAGCGTACCGCCGATAACACCGCCAACATAGGAGATGAACGGAAGTCCGTGTCCCTCGGTTCCCTGGCTCTTGTATGCCGGGAATGTGTCGCCCGTGATCGGGTCTTTGTCGACCTTACCGGATGCGGCAGGGATACCCATGCCGAAGATGTAGGTGACGTTGACCATGAGACAGGTGATCGCCATCATCAGGCCGCCACCGACTGCGCCGCCGGCAAGTGCGACGGCGAGGCCGAACTCAGCTGCCCATGCGCCGCCGAAGAGTCCGGCAAGGCCGGCACCGGCTGCGAGCATCGCCACACCGGTAGCGATACCGGGGGCCTGACCCATTGCAGCGGGAGCACCGCCGACAGGGACGAAGTGGACACCGAAGGCGACCAGAACGCCGCCGATGATGATGCCGATGAGCGCGATGAGGCCTGCCATCTGAACGACGAAGAACGCGATGGCGAGGGCGATGATGATGAGAACAAGTCCGCCGACGATACCGATTGCGGTTGGCTGCTGAACGCCGCCGGTCTGTGCGGGTCCGCCGAGTGCGCTCATGCTGCAGCCTCCTCGGTTTCAGTCGTGTAGGGTCCGAAGTTCTTGCGTGCCCAGACCTCGATGTAACGGTCGATGACCATGAAGACGAGGATAATGACGACACCAACGATGATCGGTGCCCAGACGTTGAGTTCTTCAAAGACAACGGTACGCCAGAGTTCGAAGAACACGATCAAACCGAAACAGACACCCGATGCCGGGCCTCCGAGTTTGGTCGTGAACCAGCCGTTGTCGATGGAGCTCCTCTGACCGGCTTCCGCGTAGCGGACGATGTTGCCGGACGCGGAGATCGGAACACCGGCGCCGAACTTCTGTTCCTGGTACTGCCGCTCCTTTCCGTAGAACGGGTTACCGGTTGCAGAGCCGGCTGCACCGAGCGCAATACCCCATACGAGGCCGAGCAGCGGCAGCGGGAAGGGGTGCCCGAGTGCGGCGTTCATCAGGTGGCACATCGCTACCGTCGTGAAGATCGCGACGAACGCATGCGCCATGGTCACGGTGGTTACCGACTTGATGATGTCGATGTACACCGGCTGTCCGAATTTTGCGAGACTTGCGGTACGCCCAAGATACGCAGTCGTTGCGTACACACCCTGTACGAAGACTGCAAGGGCGCTCCCGATTACGATTGCAAGAATCGCGTTTATCTGCATCGCCATGAATGCCCAGGCAATGCCAGCGCCCAGCGCAACCCAGAGACCGTAGGCGGGCGGTTCACCGGCAACAGCCTTGTTGAAAATACGGTGAATATAGCCCATCTGCGGAGCAAGCTGAACCTGTGAGTTCGGATCACCCTGTGATCCGATGTCAGACTCAGTGTCCTCCGCAGCGCCGGCAACGGTTGCAAGAGCACCTGCCATTGCGGTAATTCCGATGCCAAACAATATCTGTTCCATTTAGCATCCTCCCTGCGTGCTTCTACGCACCAGAGTTCAGTACAAAACCTTTGTGGTTCATCTAACAGTTGTTTATGACTTAATTAAAGGTTTCGAAAAGTTTTGGCGTTTAAATTTGCGAAATGCAAAAAGTCGCTCAAACCACTCGTTTTCGCATGTGCGTTTACGCTAAAGAAAAAAAAGTTGTGTTGGGTTTACCGTGCCGGAATGATGAGCGAACGCTCGCCGGCGGGCATGAACTCGCGGATTGCTCCCTTCGCGAACTCGCGGCGGGGCTCGGCGAAGTTGAACTTCAGGGACGGGTCCGCGAAGCAGATCTTCACGAGCGGGTTGAACGACCAGGCGTCGCCGCGGCTGTAGTGGGCACTGCCGACGATGGCGGCGTACTCGCCCTGGTGTCCGACGTTCATTGCGTAGTTCGGGTAGTTCGGTCCGCGCACTTCTCCCATCGCACCCTCGTCGGGCCGCATGGAGAGCGAGTTCGAGGAACCGCACTGGTCCTGCAGGTCGTAGCCGAAGAAGCCGAGACGCGACCAGCCGTCCTTGTGCAGGAGCATGGAGAGGTACCATCCGTTCAGACCGGCGTTGGAGTTGCCGGTAGCGATTGCGGTGGAGAGACCGCAGGCGGCAGCCATGACACCGGCACGCTGGGAACCGCCGAAGTGGTCCTCCATCAGGGTCGGGAACTGCTCGTACTGCTCCATGGCGTTGAGGTTGACCTCGGTTGCGATGTCGTTGACGACTTCCTGGGTGGGCTTGACCTTGTCGTCCGGGTTCGGGTTCTTCCAGTCGACGTTGTACTTGTCCTTGATGTAGTCCATACCGTAGTAGGTGTACTCATCCAGGATGTTGTCGGTGTATGCCGCGGTCGCGTACTGGGTGAACCCGACACCGCCGGACATGTAGGAGCCGAGCCAGATCTGGTCAAAGAGCATGGTGCCGGCACCGACAACCTCAAGGGACGCCTTGGCGGGGTCGTGCGGGTGCGTGCGGTCAGTCTGGATGATGTCGGAGAAGAGACCGAACATGATACCACCGGGCTCGTTCGGGCCGCGGGCACGGCGGGCGGGCAGGTGGGATGCCATCTGGATGACGCCTGCGTGCTTTGCGGCGTACGACAGGTCGGCGACGGCTGCCTCACCGGCGCACATGCGGTACGCACCGATGAAGGACATACCGATCTGCATGGCGGACCACCGGGAGGTCGTTCCACCGTCGCAGGTGCGGGAGACCGAGGTCGGGATGTGGATTGCCTGGTACATCGACTTGCCGACGGCCGCCTTCAGGGCTTCCGCCTGCTTTGCCGGGAAGAGCTTCTCGATGTTGAGCAGGAACTGGGGCTCGATGTCGTCGGCCATCTCGTCGTCGCCGGTGAAGACCTTGACGTAACAGTCGTCGACGAGGCCGGGGTGGGTCTCGACCATGTGCTCCTGAACGACTGCCGCGCCGGGCATTGCGTGGTTCAGGACATGGAGGTACTCGTTGATCGTCTCGGGGGTAACTTCCTTGCCGAGACGCTTCTGCAGGGTCTGGTGGGCAAGGTCCATGCCGACGATGACCGTCCTGCGGATGTCGTCCCAGAACTGCTGCATGGCAGCGTTGTTGACGAAGTGCAGGTCGTCACCCTCCACAAAGACGCCGGTGCCGGAGACCTCGTAGGTCATCAGCTGGCGCTGGCCGAGCGGGATACCGCCGAGGTGGCAGCGCTCGGGTTCATACATGGAGATGCCACGGTCCATCTCGATGGCGCGGCTCGCCTTCATGAACTCCATCTTGCGGGGAGACTGTTTCAGACCGCCGAACTTGTAGAACTCGGTCGTCTCGGACTCGACGTCCTGTCCCTGGAACTTCTCCTTGAGGGCTTTCAGGAACAGTTTCTGGGATCTCTCAATCTTTGCCATGTGAATCACTCCTCCTTGGGCATGAAGCCGTATTTCGTACGCAGCGAGTGGATCCGCTGAACGTATTCGACATATTCAGCATCGTCACGGTAGGCGGTGCCGACGAGCGAGTGGTAGATGGTGCTGTGCGCCTTGAGCCAGTTCTCGTCGAGGGGCTTGCCGACTTCGACGGCACGGTCGAGGGGCTCACCGATCTGGTCCTTGACGTAGCGGACGACGCCGTCCTCGCCGAGGACACAGCGCTGGAGCATATCGAACATCATGCCGTCCTCTGCGAGACGGAGCGAGTGGCCGTGCACGGTCGCACCACGGATGCCGATGCGGGCAGGGTCGAACATCTCGGTCTCGATGAGTTCCTTGGAGTACTTCTCGAGGTCACGCTCGCGGCACTCGACGATCTGACGGCCGGAGAGCGTACCGGGGTCGATACCACGGAACCGGTAGCACTCGGTGTAGGTCCGCTGGTAGGGCTGGGACGGGGCGTTGAACATCGAGTCCGCGAACTGGATGTAGCGGACGCGGTCGCCGGCCTTGGCGCCCTCGGTCGCGGCGACGATCTTGCGGATGGGGCAGTCGGGTTCCTGCTGCTCGGCGAGCGGCGGGTGGGCGGTCGGGTAGGCGGATCCCGGGGCGCGGTGGCCGAGGATCAGCACGACGTCCTCATCGGTGATGTCCCGCATCTTCTCAAGTTTGTACTCCGGGTTCATCTGCTTGCGCCGGTTCTCGGCGACCTGCGTGGTTCCCGGTCCATACTGGGGTTTGTATGCCATATTGCTTTTCACCTCATGTTGAGTTTTTAATAACCTTCATAACGGCACGAATGACCTCTGCCAGTTTCTCACGCGAAGGGGTCTGTCCGCGCGTCACCCCGCTGACGATCTCCATCACCATACCCTGGGTGGTGACCTTGTCGGGCGGCGGCATGACGTATGCGGTCCTGATGCCTTCTCGTGCCAGGTCCTCGTAGTCGATGGGTGCCTGTGAGACGACGATTGCCTTGATATTTGCATGTTCGAGGATGAAGCGAACCTTCTGCACCACGTGAGAGCGTACGTTCCCGTGATGGAGGATCGCTACTTTATGCTGCTCGATCTGCGCGATCTCTTTCGGAGTAAGCCCGAAATACGCGCCGAGCACGTGGCCCGCAACCGGTGAGTCGGCGGGGACGCCGCTCCCTGCGTTCAGCACCAGGGTGGTGACCGAAAACTCTGCTCCCTCACGGCGGAGGCCGGAGGTGATATCGCAGACCGGTTTGGTTACGTGACGGCGGCCGGGAGACATGCCGATGACGATGACATCGGGGTTTCTGGACTCGGAGATGGTGCCCCGCTGGGCAAGCCCGCCTCCTTTTCCCATCCCCATGCTCTCGCGGCAGTCAACGACCTGGGTTACTCTTCCGATTGGCATTATCTTCCCTGAACAACGGTGAATCTGTCTTTCCGCTTCGGATCGACGAGCCCGAGCACCATAGTGTCGGCGTCGGGACCGTATTTGGCGTAGTCAGACATTGTCGGCTGCGTCTTCATGTAGCGCCCCTGCTGGAACGTATAGGAAAATCCCAGGTCTCCGAAGACCTCGTCGCATGCCTCTTTCATGGCGGAAGCGGGACTTTCATCCTCAAGTTCCAGGAGGATGGTGCCGACCTGTACTCTGAGCTGCAGTTCCTGATCGCCGATATGGATGACCTTCCTGTCCGGATGGGGATTGGGTTTCCCCCGGGCAGGGCCGTAGGGGACGGTGGCGGGAATGGACGGTCCGTTGATGGACATCCGTCGGATCCCGCCGATCTCGACGATCCGGTTCAGGAGGCGCTCCGCTGTATCGGGTTTGAGGAACCGCGCGGAAATGATTCGATACTGAGGGTATGTGGCGTCAGTCATTCTCAATCTCTATGATATTTACACACCGTTGGCGATCTGCTGGATCGGTGCGTTGAACACGTCGACCTGGCCGAAGGTGTCGCCGTAGACCTTGGATGTGCTCTCGGGCGAGAACATCTGGGTTCCTGCGTCGAGCGCAGCTGCAGCGACCACACACGGGATGGCGACACCGGCGGCGTGCCGGGTCACGACGTGGTTTCCGTTGAAGACACCGGGACCGCCGCCACCGTAGATCGAGTGGCTGAAGAACGAGAACCCGACGGCAGTACCCATCACACGGCCGTAGTCACAGCCGGGCAGGCCGGTCTCGTGCTCAAGCAGGTCGTTGAAGTACAGCAGCGTCGAGGAGACTGCCTGGGCGAACCGTCCGGCACCACAGTTGACCATGGTTGCTGCCATGGTTCCGGCTGCAGCGTAGGCGTTCCAGAGCATGGGGTCCTTGGTGTCGTAGAACTGGAAGTAGCCGCCCTTCTTGCCGGGGACGATGACCTTGTCCTCGATGGCCTTCTCGACGACGCTCTGGACGACGGTACCGATGGTTCCGGTCTGGCCGTTCTCCTTGACGAGGTCGTAGACCATGTTGTTGGCGTTTAAGCCCTGGTAGGCGTAGGTCAACAGCTGGGCGCGCTCGAACGGGCCGATTGCGTTGCCCATCTCGAACATTCCCGCCTGCTCGAGCGTGGACGAAAGTGCCGCACCCTGCATTGCGTTCCGCTTGGTCATCATGACCACGTGGTTGACCGGAATGTTCCGGAGAGCATACCCGAGACCCTCGTTGTTCTGGGGGTTGGACAGAACGGACGTGACGTTTGCGCCGACCATGTCCATGGTGTGCGGGTAGCTGCCCCAGACTGCCGCCTTGACCGTCGATGCGTTGAACATGTCGATGCCGAACTGCTCGACGATGGCGTAGGTGGTCGCGGATGCAACCGAGGTCACGGCAGCGTCGTA
This sequence comes from Methanoculleus frigidifontis, assembly GCF_030464345.1. Classification (GTDB taxonomy): domain Archaea; phylum Halobacteriota; class Methanomicrobia; order Methanomicrobiales; family Methanoculleaceae; genus Methanoculleus_A; species Methanoculleus_A frigidifontis. Next base: position 160,757 of record NZ_VCYH01000006.1, read on the forward strand.
GGTGGATGCAGCGTCGAGACGAACCTTGGGGACTTCGACGAGGAGCAGTTTGCCGCCGCCGAACTCACGGATGTTGGTGTCGTCGCCGTCTTCAACCTGCACCATCTCCTTGATCTTGGCAACGATTGCGTCCTTGTTGCCGGCGATGTCAAGGTCGAGCTCACGGCCGAGGATGTTGCCCTTGGCGATCTTGCCGGTCTTGAGTCCGGCCTCGATGCCGCCGAGGTTGACCGCAATCGTCCTCTTCGTGAGGTCGATGAGCTTCCTGGTTGCCGGGTTGACCAGCGGGCTGATCTTTTCGAGTGATACACCACTCTTCAGCAGCTTGCCTGCATCGTCGTACAGGTCAATTGTTTCTGAGTATTTTGCCATATTTTTCCTCCATTTACCCTCTTTTAATACATACGGTCTGTAACTGAATACTGAACGCTAAAAGTCATTCTGATGATGGATGGAAGTCACTACTGCACGTCCTCATGGGGACAAAAGGTAATAACTCTCTCCGCGCATATAAGCATTGCTATTTATATGTGCCGGGGAATATATAAAATTCTGAAAATAATAAATCGTCCCGTTTTTCGGCGTAAACGCCCAATATATTATTTTTTTTATACTTTCTCTGGAGTGTGATGAACGGTATGAAAAAGTAGCACTATTTTATATTTCTGGTGCATGTGCATTATAAACCCCGGCGGGTGGAAAAAAAATGAGTGATTAATATTTCTGGTAGAGCTTGCCGTAAATGACCTCGCCCTTTCGTTTGCGGTGCCGCTCGCCGATATCACCCTCGTAGAGGGCGAACCTGGCCGAGATGCCGTCGACCTCGAGGTCGACGTCCTTGCGGTAGATGAACCCGGGCATCATGACCTCGATATCACCGAAGACGATGATCTCGCCCTCGACCATCTGGCCGCCGACCCTGCTCTTTGCATTGCCCTTGACGACGATCTTGCCGCCCTCGGCATGGGTGGCCACGTGGACGTCGACGTCGCCGCCGATGACGATCTCGCCGCCGTTCATGAAGGTGCCGATATCGCTGCCGGCGTTGCCCTTGACGGTGATCTTTCCGCCCTGCATGCCACGCCAGTCGCCGCGGTAGGCGGCGCCGAGGTAGTTGCCTGCGTCGCCGTCGATGACGATCTCGCCGCCCTTCATACCGGTGCCGGCAAAGGCATCGACATTGCCCTTGACGGTGATCTTTCCGCCCTGCATCCAGGCGCCGACATACATGTCGGGGTTTCCGTTGACGACGATCTCGCCGCCGGTCATCTTCATGCCGATGTACTTAACCTTCGAGACGTCGCCGTTGACGATGATCCTGGTCTCGGTCGCGGTGGCACCGCCCTTGCCGGAGATCTCGAAGTGGTCGCCGAGCGTCGTCTGCGTGTTGCCCTCGTATGCGTGCAGAGCAGCGATATTTTCGGCGCTCTTGCCTGCAAAGGCATCGGGGCTGATGTTGTCAGCCTCGAGGTAGAGTGAGGGCTGGTTTTTTATGGTGAGTGTAACAGTCTCCATTGTCTTTGCACCTCACTGTGTTGCATCTACCTCGATGACGTACGGGTTCGGCACGTAGTGGTGGCCTGCAACCTCGTAGTTGTTCTGCGTGACGGTGTAGTAGCGGAGGAACTTCTCTTTCACATCGCGCATGACCTGGGGGTTTTCGTTGACTCTGGCGTTCACCCAGAGGGTGCGCTTGTTGCCGTTGCTGACGATCTCGCCCTCGTTGATGATCTGCATGCCCGTCTTGAAGAGATGGCGTGCATTGCCGAAGGCCTTCTCGATATCGTCGGGCGCGTGCTCCTGCTCGGGGTTGAAGTCGTAGACTGCGACGTCCGCCTCGAGCCCGGGCTTCAGGCTGCCGTACATGTGTCCGAGACCGAGCGCCTTGGCGGTTCCTGCACGGGTCATCTGGGCGATCTCGTAGAGCGAGAGTTCGCGGTCGATGCCCATGAGGTGCGTGGCGTCGATGACCTTCTCACTGTGCTTGAAGCCGTTCAGCATCTCCTCACGCGACTGCTGGCTCATCAGCCACTTTATGACACGCGGGTAGCGGATGAACGGTCCGGCGTTCGGATGATCGGTCGTGATGAAGACGCGCATCGGGTCCTTTGCGAGGAGTCCGAGCTCGAGACCGATAGCCCACTGGATGGCGCAGACCTTGATCGTGGGGCTGTAGACGTACGGAACGACACCGGATCCGGTCTCGAGCTCCACATCGGTGTTCGCCCACTTGAGATGGTTGAGCTCGGTCAGGTGGTGCTCGAACGGCCCGTCCGCGGTCATCGTCGTCGTCTCGTCCAGGGTGACCTGGCCGATGTCGATGGTGATGTTGTCGTGGCTGTTCACGTAGTCCATGATCTCGGGCGACTTGGACTCGAAGTTGCCCCAGTTGTCGCCGCCGTAGGAGTGGAACTGGACGTGCGTGTGGTGCATCACCTGGTCGCGGCCCCACCCGCCGCGGGGCTTGATCCCCTCGGAGAGCTTGAAGGTGTCCAGGGTGGTCGTGTAGTTGCCCGGATTTCCGAGGTTGTTTGCGTGAACGTGCATCGAGTGCGGCAGGCCGAGGTACTCATTCGCCTCGATCAGGCCCTTCACGATCTGTGCAGGGGTGATGTCGAAGAAGGGCACCGGGTCGTGAATGTTCTCGCAGTTCAGACCCCAGCCCCATGCCTCGGTGCCGCCGGGGTTGACGACCTTGACGGCGTATCCCTTGGTTGCCCGGAGCAGCCAGGCGATGTAGGATGCCGTGTTCTCGATCTCGTTGTTCTTCAGGTACTCGAGCACGAACCAGTTGTTCCCGAAGACCGGGAAGGCTGCCTGATCGATGATCGGGGTGTCCCGGATCTCCTCGTGGGTGTGGCGTGCATAGAGCGGCGGCATGGCCGCTTCCATGACAGTCGTGTAGCCCATCCGAGCGTAGTCGTAGCCGGTCTTGAAGGTGGTCGGAACCGAGAATCCGCCCTGCATCCGCTCGACACCCCTGCGCGGGGTGCAGTTGAAGAGCTTGTCTTCGGGCCGGAAGTTTCTGCCGGTGTTGACCTTCGGGCCGGCCACGTGGGCGTGGATGTCGACGGCTCCGGCCATGACGGTCATGCCGGTAGCGTCGATCGTCTTCGGGTTTGCGAGCTGTGTCGTCTCGACGAACTTGCCGTCTTTGATGGCGACGTCCGTCTTGTCCCCGTTGATGCCGAGAACCGGATCGAAGACGAAACCATTCTTGATGATATACTCTGCCATCGTTCACTCCCCCTTGATCTCTTTGATCCGTACGAGAACCTTCTCGAGGAACTCCTCATCGGTCATCATGCCTTCGGGGGCCTCGACGACCTTGCGGGTCTCGATCGGAACGTTATCCATACGATACGCACAGCCGCCGATCTCGACGCCGACGAAGGCGACCGGGACGTGCAACTTGCAGACTGCCGTGGTGGGCGTCTGGTGCGGGTCGATGCAGACCGACGGCAGCTCCGAGATCTTCTTCACCGAGCTGAACGGGAAGTGTGCACCCGGGTCGCTGCCGAGGACGAAGACGGAGTCTACCTCGCCCCTGCGCAAGAGGTCGTTCGATGTCGTCTCGCCGGGGTTGTAGCGTGCAAACCCGCGGGAGAGATCGACCGCGAAGGGGAAGCCGAACTGCCAGCCCCAGACCGCGCCGGAGCCGGTCACGTTGTAGTGGCCGCGCATCGGCATGATGGCAGCTTTCGTGTACTCGTTTAAGTCACGGGTGACCGCGATTGCTTCATCGATGTTGTGGTTCTTCCCGAGTGACTGGGTGACACCCATACCGAAGAAGATGATCACAAAGCGGCCGCTCTTGAGAACTTCGGCGGCCTCGTAGATCTGCTCCTTCGGGATACCTGCCACGACATCGGGCAGCGGAAGGCCTTTGAAGGCGACACGGAGCGCGTCGAGGAGCTCGTAATCGCGCCCCTGCTCGATCTGCAGGTGGACATCGGCGACGTTCGCCGTGTCGGTCTTCCGCGGGTCGATGACGATTACCTTCCGACCCTTGTGGCCCTTCCCGGTGAAGAATCCGCGGGGGAAGATCGAGTAGCGGGACATGTGCCGCGGGTGGGCGTGGGCCGGGTTGCAGCCCCAGAAGACAACGCGGTCGGCACGGTTCTTGACCTCACCGAGCGTGCAGTGCGGGATACCGATATCCTGCACGGCGATCAGGCTGGTGCCGTGGCAGACGGTTGCGGTGTTGTCCATGACAGCACCGGTGATCTCGCCGATCTCGGAACCGACGCCCTGTGCTTCGCAGTTCGTGGAACTCCACCCGTACATGAGTGGTTTTGTCGACGAAGCGAGCATCTGTGCGGTGTACTCGATTGCCTCGTCGTAGGTGACGTCCTTCCAGGAGCCGTCTTCCTGCTGCAGGCGCGGCCGGGTCAGCCGGTCCTCTGCCTGGGAGTGGAGGAACTTCTCGGCGCCGATGGCGCAGGCGTTGTAAACTTCGAGAAGCTGCTTGCCGTCGTCGCTGACGACAACCTCAAGGTCGTCGCAGAGCGTTCCGCAGAAGGGGCAGACGACATCGGTAACAGTCTTTGTCATACTACTTCACCCCTGCATGCTTTCCGCACGAGATCGAGCGAGTCCAGAACCTGTCCGTTCTTTGCAATCTCGACCTCGACGGGCGTGCCCTTGAAGGTCGGCATACCGGTTGAATAGGTGTTCGGGTTGATCACCATGTTGGCCCACGGGCCCATGGGGATATAGGCAACCCCCGGGTGCGGCCCCTGGGTTGCCTCGACTGCCTTGACGATAACACTGCCGTACTCGCTGGTGACGCGGACGTTGGTGTTCCGGTACGTACCCAGCCGCTTGAATTCGGCAGGGTCAAGTTCGATGATACCGCAGGCAGCGGTATAGGCGGGTTTTTCTTTCCCGCCTTCCATCGAGACGCCCTGCTGAATCGAACGACCCGTGATCAGATTTACTTTGATTGCCAATTTTTTCATCCCCTGTTTAATATATTGGTGAGATTATATTGATATATTTACTTGGCAAACTCTTTGATCGGGCTCGGGCCGAGGTCTTTAACCGTCTTGATGACGTCCGTCATGACCGTTCCCCACTTTGCACCCTCGGATGCGGAGACGAAGGTCATGCGGAGACGCTTGTCGTCAATACCGAGGTTCTTGAGCACGCTCTTTAAGAGGAACATCCTCTTGGCGCACTTGTAGTTGCCCTCGAGATAGTGGCAGTCACCGAAGTGACACCCGGAGACGAGAACCCCGTCTGCTCCATCCTGGAATGCCTTCAGGATGAAGAGGGGGTCAACACGTCCGGTGCACATGACACGGATGGCGCGGACATCGGGCGGGTACTGAATACGGGCGCCGCCGGCAAGGTCTGCCCCTGCGTACGAACACCAGTTGCAGATGATTGCGATGATCTTCGGTTTCCAGTTCTCTTCTGCCATTTACTGTTCACCTCCAAGGAGGAATGCATCAATCTGTGCAACGATCTGCGGGGTCGCGAAGTGCTGCATCCAGATTGCGCCGCCGGGGCAGAATCCGCCGCAGGTACCGCAGCCCTTACACTTTGCTTCCGTGACCTGCATGACCGTCCTGCCGTCCTTCTCGACGAGTGCGAGTGCGGAGTAGGGGCACTGGGGTACGCAGAGACCACAGCCTGCACACTTCTCCTCAATACACTGGGCGAAGTAGGGCTCAAGCTCGACCTCTCCCTTGTGGATCGGGATGGATGCTGCGGACGCGGCACCTTCGGCCTGTGCGACCGTGTCGGGAATGTCCTTTGGTCCCTGGCAGACACCTGCGAGGTAGACACCGGCAGTCGTGGTTCCGCACGGGTTCAGCTTCGGGTGCGCCTCAAGGAGCCAGCCGTCCTGCGAGCAGGAAACACCGAAGAGTCTCCGGGTCTTCTCAGTCTCGGCGGTGGGCTGGATGGCTGCGGCGAGCACGACCATGTCGACCTCGAGGTCAACCGGCCGCCCGAGGAGCGTGTCCTCAGCGTGGACGTAGAGGTTCTTGGTCTCGGGGTCTTCGGTGATGTTTGCGACCCTGCCGCGGATGAACTTCGCGCCCTCGTCCTGGATACGGTAGTAGAACTCCTCGTACATCTTGCCGAAGGACCTGATGTCCATGTAGAAGATATACGGGATTGCGCCGGGCATCTTCTCGATGATCTGGTGGGCGTGCTTCAGGGAGTACATACAGCAGAACCGCGAGCAGTACGGCTTGCCGATGCCGGTGGTGTCACGCGACCCTGCACAGAGCACGAAGGCGACCTTCTTCGGCTTATCGCCGTCGCTCGGCCGGATCAGCTTGCCGCCGGTCGGGCCGGACGCACAGATCAGCCGCTCGAACTCGAGGGACGTGATGACGTTGTCGAAGTTCTTGTACCCCCACTCGAACTTCTTCTCGATGGGGAAGATCTCGTACCCGGTTGCAAGGACGACGGTTCCGACCTTGACGGTCATGAGCTCGTCTTCCATCTCGAGGTCGATTGCCTTCTTATCGCCGCATGCCTCAACACAGAGGCCGCACTTGACACAGGAGTCGAAGTCGACGGTGTAGATCAGGGGGACGACCTGCGGGTGGTAGACGTAGATTGCCTTCCTCGGAGCCATGCCGAGCTCGAAGGGGTTCGGCTTGATGACGGGGCAGACTGCGACACAGTCACCGCAGCCGGTACATCCGCCGCCGACGATGCCCTTTGCCTCGGCCTCGTCGGGGGTGATGACACCGCGGGCCTTCTTTCTGAGGGTGACGTCGAAGTTGCCGATGTATCCGGCCACTTCCTCGACCTCGGTGTAGGTGAGGAGCTCGATGTTCTCGTTCCTGAAGACGTCCACCATCTTCGGGGTCAGGATACACTGCGAGCAGTCCAGCGTCGGGAACGTCTTGTCGAGCTGGGACATCCGTCCGCCGATCGTCGGGGTCTTCTCGACGAGGTAGGTCTTGATGCCTGCGTCGGCAAGGTCGAGTGCTGCCTGCATGCCGCCGACACCACCGCCGACGACCATGGCCGTCTTCTCGACGGGCACGCTCTTCGGGTAGAGGTCCTCGAGCTTGGAGGCCTTTGCGACGGCAATCCTGACGGCGTCCTTTGCCTTCTCCGTTGCCTCTTCGGGCTGGTGCATGTGCACCCAGGAGTTCTGCTCACGGATGTTTGCCATCTCGAACCGGAAGGGGTTTAAGCCGCCCGCCTTGGTTGCATTTCTGAAGGTGGGTTCGTGGAGACGCGGGGAACACGCCGCAACGACGATGCCGGTCAGGTTGTGCTCTTTGATGGCGTCGGCGATCTTTCCCTGTCCGGGTGTCGAGCACATGTACTGGTACTCATCGGAGACGGCAACATTCGGGAGCGTCTTGGCGTAATCCATGACGTCCTGAATGTTGACGGAACCTGCAATATTGGTGCCGCAGTGGCACACAAAAACGCCAATTCTCGGCTGTTCTTCCTTCTTGTTTACTTCTGCCATGTTTTGCACCTCACAGGATCTTCTTCAGGAACGGCTCAACGTCGACAGCGTGGAGGTCGAGAGCAAGTTCGTCCGGGTTCATGCCCTGTGCCAATCCGAGGAGCTCGTTGTAGTGCAGTACCGGGAGGCCGTATGTGCTGCCGAACTTCTCCTGGATCTCAATCTGGCCTCTGTCATACTGGAGCTGGCAGAACGGACAGACCTCGGTCAGTGCGTCGGCACCGACTTCCTGCAGGTTGATCATCTTCTCGTTCGTGATATCGAGCGCATGGGCAAGGTCGTATCCACGGACACCGCCGCCTGCACCGCAGCACTGCATCTTGTTGCGGTACTGGACGGGCTCGGCGCCGAGTGCAGCGACCAGTTCCTCGATCCACATCGGGTTTTCGGTGTTGCCGAAGTGCCGCTCCTTCTTGGGCTTCATCAGGTGGCAGCCGTAGTGGACGGCAATCTTCGCACCGGTGAGGGGGCGCGTGACGCTGTCGGCGAGCTTCTTGATACCGACGATCTCGGGGTCGTAGTAGAGCTCGGCAAGGTGCCAGACATCGACGGTTCCCTTGAACTCCATGTCGATCTCCTTGAGCACCTCGTTGACGCCGTCACGGAGCTCGTCGTTGTGTTTCAGTTTGTGGTTGACCTCGTAGATTGACTTGTAGCAGCCGTTGCAGATCAGGGCGATGTCCATATTCATCTGCTCGGCGAGGACGACGTTCCGGGCTGCCATCGCATACCAGATGTTCAGGTCGATAGAACCGAACGCACCGGGGGCAGGGCAGCAGCTCGCTCCCTTCAGGGGTAAGAGCTCGATCCCGACTTTTTTGCTGGTCTTGATGGCCGCCGCCTCGATGCCAGGGTACCGGTTCGGGGCAATGCATCCCAGGAAAAATGCATATTGACGCATGTTGTTTCCGCTCATTCTTTACTCACCCTGTGCCACTAATCTGTCTGCTTTCGCTTTCAGCTCGTAGTGATCGATGATCTTCTGGATGCCGGGGATGTACTCGGGGTACTTGTGCGTGGTCTCAGGCTCTGCCTCAAGGCCGAGTTTCACGCGGGCTGCCCGGTTGACGTCGTTATTGGGGACGCCATGTCCGGACTTATAGATGAGCTGGACGGTCTGGAGGAAGTTGCGCGGAACGATGTCGCGCTTGGCTGCCAGATTCCTCATTGCCATGATGACATCCGTTGGTGCGATGTCGCGGGGGCAGCGGTCCGTGCAGCTGTAGCAGGTAGTGCAGAGCCAGAGGTCCGGGTCGGTGAGCGCTTCCTCTTCGAGCCCGAGGACGGCCTTGCGCATAAACAGCCGGATCCGGTAGGAACTCCGGGGTGCCGACGGGCACGAACCGGTGCAGGTACCGCACTGGTAGCACATGTGGGCGATCGTCTGCCCGATCTTCTCGACTTCCTTGAGGAAATCAGGGTTGCTGTCGGTCGCGTAGTACTTCCGATCCTTCAGTTTCTCTTCCAGTTTTGGGTCTTGGTAATTCTTCGATCTTGCCATGACTATCCCTCACGCTTCTTCCAGAACTTTGACCTCGCCCTCACCGGATACGGTCTCTTTGACCTTCGACGTCCTCGGTGTGAGGAGTTTCTCCTTGATGCGCTTGAAGAGATCGGTCTCCTTGCCTTTCATGCGGACACCGGTGCGCCGCAGGACGATGACATCTTCACCGGGGCAGGCGTTGACGCATGCACCGCAGAGGATACAGTAGTCCTTGTTGACGGCGATGTTCGGCTCGATCTGGCCCTTCATCTCCTTTGCGGGGGAGGGGCTGGGCAGATAGATTGCATTGCAGGGGCAGACTTCCACGCAGGTGGAGCAGCCGCCGGGGCACTTCTCGGGGTGGAACTCGATGTCGCCCTCGAAGATCTTCTCGACCGTGATCGCTTCTTCAGGGCAGGACTCGACACACCAGGTGCAGGTGCAGCAGGTGTCCTGGGCGATATCGACCTTGCCGGGGAGCTTGTCGCTGACGACCTCGCGCTCGACGGTGATGCAGTCCTCGGGGCAGGCTTCGACACAGATGCCGCAGGCGTCGCACTGCGCCTCGTCCCACACGACCTCACCCTCGATCTTGCCGCTCTCGGCACTGACGGGCTTGCGTTTTACGTCGATAGCGGGGCAGAGCTCACCGCAGATGCCGCAGATATTGCATTTCTCGGTATCGACGTTGAATGTGGTCTTGGTCTCAAGAGCCGCCTGACGGGGTTTGCCTTCCTCGGAGGCACCCTCAAATGCGGGCACATCGCGGACGATGGCGTCTCTCGGACAGACTTCCTCACAGGTAGTACACCTGCTGCACTTCTCTTCGTCGATCGCAGTGACCATGTCGTACTGGGGGAACCCTTCCTGTTCGAGGATCGGAAGCCGCTCCTCGTCATCGATCTTCAGGGTCATCGCGTTGAACGGACACATGATCACGCAGACACCACAGTACGAACACTTCTCAGCGTCGACATCGACGGGTGCTGCATATTCAACCGCACCGCGCCGTGCTGCGCCGACGGGTCCGAGCGCGATGGCCTCCTCAGGACACGCATCGACACAGATGCCGCATCCCGTGCATGTCTCGGAGTTCAGGACAAGGTTGTTGACGCTTTTGAGGAGCCGCTGCTCCATAATAACGTTCTGACCTTCCTGTTTCTTCGAGTATTTCGGAAACATTGTCATAATCTAGAATCACTCCTACACTACCGCTTTCCGGGTCTTAGCTCTCGTTTCCCAGGGTCCAACAAGCTTGATAACGTCGTAGGGGCAGGCCTGGACACACACGCCGCAACCGGCGCAGAGCTCGGAATTGAAGTCAAGAACAATGGCTTTGCCATCCTTCACCCGGTAAATCTTCTCTTTGGTCACCGGGTCTTCAGTGTAGAGCTCAAGGGCGTCAACAGGGCATGCCACCACGCAGTTGTTGCAGCCTGTACATCGTTCCATATTGATGTGCAATGCAAATGCCATGGTATCACGCACCAGATCTGATCGATTAAAAATCGATATAAAAAAAGTTGTCAAGTGGTATACATAAACCTTCTGTATTTTAGCAGTTTTTAAATCCGATGACGCAATGAAATATTCATTGCAATCTGTTAAATAGTTTACTTAATTAACTAAAACAACTTATTCTCGAGTCTGTCGGTCTATGCGTTCCCGGGACGTAACAGGAAGGTTTATATTCGGAAAGTATGAACGTTCGCCCCGTATCCCCTGAATTAGAGATTCCTTCCGGATGGTACGTCCGTTGCAGTATCCTGCAGACTATTTTGCAGATCTATATCCTCTGCAGCCCGGAATGTCAGATGCGCTCTGTTATTCAATCTTTTTCCCGGATTTAGGTCTGTTCGGGTACTATTTCCGGAGCGAATGCAGATGTGAGATCGGCGGCCTGCCGGTCCGGCCGGCCGGTGTGTGCATATGCATCTCTCGTCCAGCTGATGCGGATGCGGCATCCGTCTTCCCGCCATCGCTGCGTTTTTATCCATGCATACGGGTGCACGAGAGCGAAGATGCGACCGCACCTGCTCGTGGCAGCCGGTGTGCCGGCGAGGGCATCTCGCACTGCAGGTATTTCGGGAGGCGGGGTGTTCCGCCTGTCGGTAGCGATCTGCCGGTACGCTGCGACCGGAAGGCCGGGACGGCTCCTGCAGGCGGGGACTTTCGCCTCCGGCATCCCAGCGACTCCCGGTTGGAGATGAAAAAGAAACCTTCTTTTACCAACATCATGACATTGTAGAAACGAGGTGAATACCGTTTATGGAACTGAATGGCGTACCAATTGACGATACGTATGCAGAGGCCTTCCCGACCTGGGTATCGCGTGTCATCATCACTGCGGTCACCGAGGAGTGGGCATACAAGGCAGCCGTTGAGGCGACCGGCTTTGCCACCTCCGCAATCGGCTGCCCTGCCGAGGCAGGGATCGACTGCTTTGTCTCGCCCGACGAGACTCCCGACGGCAGACCCGGCTATGCAATCCTCATCTGTGCTACCAAGAAGAAACTGAAAGAGCAGCTCGTCGAGCGTATCGGTGAGTGTATCCTCACCGCCCCGACGACGGCGGTCTTCGACGGCCTCTCCGATGTCGTAGCGGAGGTCACGGAGAAGATCCCGGTCAAGCTCCACTTCTTCGGTGACAAATACGAGGAGCAGCGCGAGGTCGGCGGCAGGACCGTCTGGGCAATCCCGATCATGGGCGGCGAGTACATCGGTGAGGAGGAGTTCGGCGCCGTGAAGGGTGTTGCCGGCGGCAATCTCTTCGTCATGGGCGAAACCCAGATGTCCGCTCTCATCGGAGCCCAGGCAGCGGTCGACGCAATCAGCGGCGTCTGCGGTGTCATTACCCCGTTCCCCGGCGGTATCGTGTCGAGCGGCTCGAAGGTCGGCAGCAAGTACAAGTTCATGGTTGCCAGCACCAACGAGGCCTACTGCCCCACCCTGAAGGACAAGGTTGAGGGGAGCAAGGTGCCCGAGGGTGTCAACGCCCTCTACGAGATCGTCATCGACGGTGTCGACGAGGACGCAGTCAAGATGGCCATGGCCGAGGGCATCAAGGCTGCAAGCAAGGTTCCCGGCGTCACGTTCATCAGTGCCGGCAACTTCGGCGGCAACCTCGGCCCGTTCAAGTTCGATCTCAAGGACGTCCTTGCGGACGAACTCTAAACACCTTTTTTGTTCCGGTGAATCACGCCTGCACCGTGAGTGCGGACGTTCGCACCTTTGCCCGGATGCGTTGCGGCGCCCCGGACGCTGACCGTGGGAAGCACCATCACGAGGGCAGGCTCTGGGGAATGGGCTCGACTCCCCGGCATGGCTGCCTTCCCTGATCCCGAAAACCCGATCCGAACGTCTGCAGGTGGAGGGGGAAGTAAGGCAGGATGGATTCTGCCGATGAAACGCACGCAATTTCTCCAAATGCCTTCCTTAAACGTTTAAATGTCCGAAATGTTGTGAAATATACTCCGGAATTATAATCCGCACAGATGCCTTCAGACGGACGATCTCGGGGTGAGCCGGGTGAGACATCCTCCTGAACATTATTCTCCCTCATATAGCCGTCATGGGTCTGTGATTCTGCCTTCGTTCGCTCATCCGGCCGCCATTCTTCTTCGGAATTATTCCGGAGAAATCTGCGGTCAAAAACCTCCGCGAATATCGGAAAAGAGCGGTGATACGGCCTTTGTTCAAGCCGGCGAAGGGGTGGTTTCTCCTTCCTCGATACGGCCGCCACTCCCGCTCCGGGATATCCCGGACAGGTGCTGCGGGGAATGACCGATACAACCCGCGAAGGATTGCCAGAGCCGTTTTTCTGCTCGTTTCGGCGTGGATCGATCTGCTTATATATCTTTGTCAACGATAAACCTGTTAACGAGATTTTCGGTGATATCGTGATCATACTTACTCCGGACGATGTCAGGAAACGCTACGGACAGCTCTTTGCACAGAAATTTCTGGTCATGGTCGACGAAAAGGCTGGCCTTGCAGAGATCCGCGAGCAGTGCCGGGCACGGGGGACGATCGAGTGGGACGCAGCAAACCGCCTGCGGGCGAAGGGAGCCCTCCGTTCGGCCTGTGTTGAGGGCACCACCATGACGATGCTCGCCTCTCTCGGCACGTCGCCGGCGCAGTTCGGTGCCGCCGACCGCGAGATCGGCGGTCAGGCCCTGGAGGGCGTGGAGGTGCAGGGCGATGAGGTGGTGACCATCTGGTCAGGGATTGCCGGGGCGGGTGTCGGTGTTGCCGCCTGCCTTCCGCAGGCGCCCGGCGTGATCCGCGCCGAGTATCCGAGCGAAGAGGACCTGAAGATCGGCGGTGCCCGCAAAAACCGTGTCCGGATCGTCTCACCGCGCTATGAGAAGATCACCATCGGCATCGACGACACCGACACCAAGGAAGAAGGTGCCACCTGGGTGCTCGCCCTGCAGTGTGCTGAAGCCTGCTCCATCCCTGGTGTGGAGCACCTGAATATGCGGCTCGTGCAGCTCAACCCCGCCGTGCCGAAGAAGACGACGAACTGCGTCGGCTCGGCGCTGAACTTCGCCGTGCGGCCCGGCAGGGTCGACGAGCTGCTCGCCTACGTGCGTGACTTTATAGAATCCCGTGCAGTCAGTGACGACACCGGTATTGCGGTCTACCGGGGGCTTGCCTTTGCCGACGAGTCGGAGTACCTCCGGAGGGTGAAGACCGACATCCTCACCGTCCCCGAGGCCGAGGCAGAGGCAGAGCGATTGGGTATCGAGTACATCGACTCGACCGGGAGAAAAGGGCGCATCGGTGCTCTGGGTGCAGTGCTCTGGGCAAACCGGGGTCTCGAAGCGGCAGGTCTCTATGGAGAAGATCTCTGATCCCTATACGATCCGGTATCCCCAGATCGTCGCGGTCGCTGATGGCGAGGGGAGACGCGTCGAACTCGTAGAGTTCTTCGAGTGCATCGGCGGAGCGATGTGGGTGAAGCGCCACTATGCACAGAGCCCGCTCGTCGAATCCGTCCGGACGATCGGGGCGACGAACCGCTACGTCCTCGCGACCGGCGCTGCTGATCTTGCCCTTGAAGGCTCCCGGTTTCCGGCCGGCATCGCCGGTGTCGACGTGACTGCGGACGAGATCGCGATCACCTACCGCGGGCTCGGCGGCGGCGGTGTCGGTGCGTCCATCTGCCGTGCCTCTGCTCCCGGCGTCCTCCGCTACCGGAGCGATCCTGCCGGCGGCGGAAAGCTTGCCGGTTCCACGATCTGGCTGCCGCGGCGGGAGCGGGTGATCATCGGCGTCGACGACACGGACACCCCCGAGGAGGGAGCGACCTGGACGCTGGCACATAATATTGCTCAGGCGGTCCAGGACGACCGCTCCCGGTATCTCTCCCACACCATCGTCCAGCTCTACCCCGTTCCCTACCGGACCAAAAACTGCGTCGCCATCGCCTGCGAGTTCGCCTCCGCCGATCCGGAAGGCCTTGTCCGGCGGTATCGGGAGTATCTTGAGGAGTACACCCTCTCGGAGAAGACCGGGATGGCCGTCTACCGGGGCTTTGACCCCGCCCCGCTCGAACCGTTCGGCCGGAAGGTAAAGTCCGGCGAGGTTGCGCATGCTGATCTGGCGGCACTGGACGACCCGCGGCTCTCCATCGTCCTGGACGGCCGGGGGGTCATCGGGGCGGTGGCGGCAATACCTTTTGCGACCAGATACGATGAGGCACTCGGGTTATGGACTGGAGACGACTGAAGGCAGCCCTGCTCGAGCAGGGATCGGTGCGGCTGGCAGGCGAGGACGCGGACGCATATATCTCCCGGTCCGCCGCCGGCCCCTCCGCAGGCTCAGCGGGTTCGGTCTTCTTTGCCGTCGGGAACCGCCGGGTACGGCTCGGCATCGATCCGGCGAGCCCGGTGACGCTGGTGCATGACGGCGGCGGGGTCGCGACCCTCGCCCTCGGCGGCGAACGTGTTTGGGGGCGGCTTGAACAGGCGGCGCTCCACTGCCCCCGCCAGGCATACATCACCGTGACCGGAGCGTGCATCTTCGGGTGCCGCTACTGCCCGGTGCCGTCCCTTGCCGGAAGGCGAAAATCGGTCGGGGAGATCGCCCGCCTTGTCGAGAGCGTGAAAGGCCGCATCGATGCCGTCTCGATCACCTCCGGCGTTGCATCGACCGTCGAAGAGGAGGAAGAGTATGTACTTGAGGTTGTCAGGGCGCTCCGACAGTTTGACCTGCCGATCGGCGTCGCCATCTACCCGACGCCGGATTCCCCCCGCCGCCTTCACGACCTCGGCGTCGTCGAGGTAAAATTCAATCTCGAGACGGCGACACCTGCGCTCTTTGCGGAGATCTGTCCGGGTCTCGACCGCGATGCGGTCTGGGAGGCGCTCCGGCAGTCGGTCGCGCTCTTCGGGCGCGGCAGGGTCTTCTCCAACGTCATCGTCGGCCTCGGCGAGACTGACGAGGAGATCGGGCAGTGCATCGACGAACTCGCCTGGATCGGCGTCATCCCGGTCATCAGGCCTCTCTCGCCGGCGGCTGATCTCGCAGATCTACCGCGCCCTTCGGCGGAGCGGCTTCTTGGCATCTTCGATCTGCACAAGCAGGCCCTGCAGCGTGCCGGCCTGCACCCGGAGGAGGCGCTGACCATGTGTTCGGCCTGCACTGCATGCGACCTGGTGCCGGGGAGGGATTCGCCATGAGGGGAGTTCTTGCACTTGCCGCGGCGCTCCGGCGGTCTGCCGACCGTTTCTACACCGTCCCGGGCTACCCGGTCTCGGACCTCGCCTCGCTCCTTGACGCGGAGATTGTGATCAACGAGAAGACGGCGCTCGAGTACGCCCTCGGCGACTCGCTCTCCGGGCGCCGGGCCTGTGTCATCGTCAAGCACGTCGGGATGAACGCCTGCGCCGACCCGCTGGTCAACGCTACCACCCAGGGGCTCTGCTCCGGCGTGGTGATCGTTGCGGGGGACGACGTCGATGCGGTTGCGTCGCAGAACGCACAGGACTCCCGGTACTACGGCGAGATCGCCCAGATCCCGGTGCTCGAGCCGGATGCCGGAACCTGCCCTGCGGCGGTGGAGGAGGCTTTCCGGGCATCCGAGGCGTTCTCCCGCGCGGCTCTACTCAGGATCACGCCCGCGCTTCTTGAGGGGGAGATCCCCTGGACAGAATCGGTGCGCAAAGACGCCTCCGGGCAGCTCGCAGACCCGGGACTGACCCTTCCCGGGAAGGCGGTCGCCGCCGGGCAGCGCACGGCCGCAGTCTTTGCCTGGTCACGCGGATCGCCGCTGAACCGGATCGGGGGCGGGACGGTCGGCGCCGGTGCTGCTCCCGGACAGTCACGTGCCGTCACCGTCTACCCGCCGCCTGCAGACCCGGCGCTTCTTGCCGATACGCACGAGTACGGCCGGCCGTTTCTGCGGGAGCACCGCTGGTGTGAACCGCCTGCGACCGGAGGGGTTCCGGAGCGGATGGAGATGCGGGGCTACCACCGTACATTCTGCCGCGACTGCCCGTTTCACCCGGTCTTTGCGATCCTGAAGGAGCGGGGCTTTCGGGTGATCTGCGATGCGGGCTGCTCGCTGCTCGCAATGAACCCGCCGTACGGCATCGGGGCGGCGAGTTACGGCCTCGGCTCCTCCATCGGCGTCGCTGCGACGAGCACCCGGCTAGCACTCACGGGCGACTACGCCCTGCTCCATTCCGGCATGAATGCCCTCATTGATGTCTATGAGAAGCGGACGCCGCTCCTCTGTATCGTATTGAAGAACAACCGCATGGGGATGACCGGCGGTCACCCCGCGTATGATAGTATGACGTACCTCACCTGGGCGAAGCCGATCGTCTGCCGTGCAGATGACGAGGCGGCGCTCCGTGAGGCTCTGCATGTGCCCGACGAGCCCCGAACCGTGGTGATCGAGGGCGCCTGCCCGGAGGATGGACGACATGAAACCGTGGCATATTGAGATTTGTGACGTTACGCTGCGAGACGGGGAGCAGACTCCCGGTGTATCGTTCAGCTGTGAAGAGAAGATGACGATTGCCGGGCGTCTCGACGCCATCGGCGTCGATGTGATCGAAGCGGGTTTTCCGGTTGTCTCCCCGGCCGAGAAGGACTGCGTCACGTCGATCGCCCGGAGCGGGCTCTCCGCTCGGGTCTGCTGTCTTGCCCGGGCGCTGCAGGGCGACGTCGATACCGCCCTTGACTGCGACGTCGATATGGTCAGCATCTTCATCGCGACCTCGCCGCTCCATGTCAGGCTCAAGTACCGCAAACCCCGGGAGCAGGTGCTCGACAATGCCCTGAAGATGGTGGAGTACGCCTCCGATCATGGTGTCGAGGTCCGTTTCGCGGCCGAAGACGCCTCCCGCACCGATATAGCGTTTCTCGTGGAGATGTATACGCGGGGCGCCGAGCACGGCGCCAGCCTCGTGAGTTTCGCCGACACGGTTGGATATTTAACGCCCCTCGAGATGCAGAGCGCCGTTGCAGAGATCGTCCGGGCGGTCGACCACCCCCTCTGCGTGCACTGCCACAACGATCTCGGGTTTGCATCGGCGAACACCATCACGGCAGCGGCGGCGGGGGCGTATCAACTGCACACCACCGTCAACGGCATCGGCGAGCGTGCCGGGAATGCTGCGCTCGAAGAGGTGCTGGTCGCTCTCCGCCTGAAAGGCGGCATCGATCGCTACGACCTCACCCCCCTCTGCGACCTCTCCCGGTATGTGGCCGATGTCTCGGGCGTCTTCCCGGCGAAGACGAAGGCGATCGTCGGCGAGCATGCCTTCGCCCATGAGAGCGGAATCCACATCGCGGCGATCCTCGAAGATCCGCTGACCTACGAGTATATCCCGCCGGAGATGGTGGGGGGCGAGCGGCGGTTCATCCTCGGCAAGCATACCGGGAGGCGCGCCGTCGAGCACGTGGCACAGGCGTACGGCTATACGCTCGCTGACGGCCAGGTCCAGTGGGTGCTGGAGCAGATCAAGATGCGCAGCGAAGGGAAATGCAGCATCACCCCGGACGTGCTCTGCGCTATCCTGAAGGCGGCGAAGGAAGATGCGAAATGAGCACCCTCTGCGAGCAGATCCTTGGGGCTCCTGCCGGTGAATACGTCGACCGGCCGGTCGATCTCGCCTTCGCCCACGACGGAACCGGCGTCCTCACCCGCGAGACCCTCCGGGAGATGGGCGTCGATACCATCCCGCACCCCGAGCGGGTGCGCCTGATCTTCGACCACATCGTCCCCGCCAACACCTCGATTACGGCAGACCTGCAGAAGGAGCTGCGCGAGTACGCCTGCTCCTCCGGGATTGCGCTCTCCGACGTCGGCGGCGGTATCTGCCACCAGGTCATGAGCGAGGGCGTCGTCCGGCCGGGGCAGATCGTGGTGGGCGCCGATTCCCATACCTGCACGCTCGGTGCGTTCGGGGCGTTTGCTACCGGTGTCGGGGCGACCGATATGGCCGCGATCTGGGCGTCGGGGTCGACCTGGTTCCGGGTTCCGGAGACCGTCCGGGTGACGCTGGCCGGACGATTGGACGGGGCTGCAGAGCCGAAGGACGTGGCGCTCGCCTACGTCGGAAAGCTCGGGATGGACGGTGCGTCGTACCGCGCCCTCGAATTCCTGGGTGACGGTGCGGCGGGCATATCCATGGCGGGACGGCTCACGCTCTGCAACATGGCGGTGGAGACCGGGGCGAAGACCGGGATGTTCTATGCCGACGACGTCACGCTGCAGTACCTGGCCGGGTACGGTGTCGCGGCGGAACGGCAGGAGCCGGAGGAGTGCTGCGCCGCGGCCTCGGTCGCGATCGACCTTGACGCCGTCGCCCCGCTGGTGGCGGTGCCGCACCGGGTGGATACCGTCCGTCCGGTCGCCGAGGTTGCGGGCACGCCGCTCGATCAGGTCTTCGTCGGGACGTGCACGAACGGCAGGTTCGAGGACCTGCAGCGGTTCGCCCGTATCGTCCGCGGGCGACAGGTGGCGGTGAGGACGATCGTCGTGCCCGCTTCCCGCAGCGTGCTCCGGCAGGCGGCCGCCACCGGCGTCCTTGCGGATATCGTGGAGGCCGGGTGTATGATCGCGGCCCCCGGCTGCGGGCCCTGCCTCGGCGCACATTCCGGTGTTCTCGGCGAGGGGGAGGTCTGCCTCTCGACCGCGAACCGGAACTTCAAGAACCGGATGGGTGTCGGCGGCGAGATCTACCTCTCCTCGGTCGCCACCGCCGCTGCAAGCGCTCTTACGGGCACCATCACCGAGCCGGAGGGGGCATAATGCACGGTGCCGGACACGCGGTCTGCCTCGGCAGCGATATTGATACCGACATCATCATCGCCGGCCGCTACCTCAGAACGAAAAACCGCTCCGTCTGGGCGGAGCACATCTTCGAGGACCTCGATCCCGCACTTGCTCCCCGCCTTGCCGGTGCGGTCATTCTGGCCGGCAAGAACATGGGGTGCGGGTCGTCCCGCGAGCAGGCGGTCATCGCCCTCAAAGAGGCGGGTGTGGCCGGGATCGTCGCCCCGTCCTTCGCCCGCATCTTCTTTCGGAACGCCATCAACGTCGGCCTCCCCGTCATCGAGGCGGAGGTGCCCTGCCGGGAGGGCGCTTCCGTCCGCTTCGACCTCGATGCAGGATGGGTCGAGGTGGACGGCGACCGCTTCCCGGTCCGTCCCCTCTCACCGCGGATGATCGAGATCCTCCGGGCCGGCGGCCTTGTGGATCACTGGAGGTCGCAGCGGTGATCGTTCCGGAGCACTGCAAGGTGGTCGGCTACGACACCGGCTGCCGGCCCTGCGGCGAGCGCGTCTACTTTCTCACGAAGTACATCATCCGGGAGACGCCGGAAGGATACGAGGTGCTGGAGGTCACGCCCGATCCGGCCGGGGAAGGGCTGATGCGGCGGGTGACCGGCGCGGCCGTTCTCGCGGCAGGGGACGAGGTCTGCCGCTACCCGGAGAAGGTGCAGCTCCACGACCGGGCGGGGCTTGTGGCGAAGGCTCTCGAGACCGGGCGGCGGTGCACCATCTTCACCGGTTACGACGAGCATACCACATTCGTGCTCGACCCCGAGATCTCCGGGTTTCTCCGGGTTCACGTCTACGATATCGCCCCGCCCCGCCCGCATCTCTCCGCCACGCTCCGGGAGCTCGAAGCGTGCGGGCTCTTCGGAGATCTCGCCGTGGTCTTCGACCACCACGTCCGGGATATCAGCAGGCTTGCTGCCGACATCTATCCCTGCAGGGCGGCGGGGTTCGAGCGCACACTCGACGCCGATCCCGTACGGGCGGGTGACCGGGTGGCCGGGTGCCTGACCGGCTCGCAGCTGGTGCGCGAGTGCTACGGGGAGGAGTTTGCAATCGAGAATACCTGCCCCCTCGCTGCCGTGGAGCACGAGCCCTTCATTGCCCGCTGCTGCCGGAGCGAACGCGAGGGTGTCGGGCTGTACGACGGCAGGTTCGGGGCCGTGGTGCACTGGGGGGCATCGCCGGCGGCGATCGCCGGGGCGGTGACCGAGGTTGCCAGGAGGTGGAGGAGCGATGGTGCGGATAGCGGTTGTTGAGGGCGACGGCATCGGGCACGAGGTCATTCCCGTTGCGCGCAGCGTTCTCGGTGCGGTACGGCCGGATTTTGAGTTTTTTGACGTCGAGGTCGGCTACGGGCGATGGGAGCGTACCGGCAGCGCCTGTGATTCGGGGACGATCGCCGATCTCCGGTCGGCCGACGCCATCCTCTTCGGGGCGGTGACGACGCCGCCCGACCCCGGGTACCGGAGCGTAGTCCTGCAGATCCGCCACGACCTCGACCTCTATGCAAATATCCGGCCCGTCCGCGGCGAGGGATTCAATATCGTCATCGTGCGGGAGAACACCGAGGGGCTCTATTCGGGGATCGAGTGGCGGGAGTCTGACCGTGCCTGCACGCTGCGGGTGATCTCGGAGAAGGGAAGCCGGCGGATTGCCCGGTGCGCCTGCACGCTCGCCCGGCAGCGCCGGCACCTGACGATCGGCAACAAGGCGAACGTCCTGAAATCGGATGTACTCTTTGTCGACATCTGCCGCCAGGAGGCCGAACGGGCGGGCGTCCCGTACGAAACCCGGTATATCGATGCCCTCTGCCTGGACATTCTGATGCACCCGGACCGCTACGACGTCATCGTCACCACGAATATCTTCGGCGATATTCTCTCCGATACGGCAGGGTATCTGGCCGGAGGTCTCGGGATGCTCCCAAGCGCCAACATCGGTGACCGGTACGCGTTCTTCGAGCCCGTTCACGGGAGTGCGCCCGATATCGCAGGGCAGAACATCGCCAATCCCATCGCGGCGATACGGAGCGGGGTGATGCTGCTCAGGCACTTCGACGATACCGGGAATGCGGCGGCGGTCGAAGAGGCGGTGGGAAAGACGCTTGCGAAGGGGATCCGGACACCCGACCTCGGCGGCACGACCGGGACACGGGAGTTTGGGGAGGCCGTGCTCCGCGAACTTTCGCACGGCACAAAGACGTAAGCCTTCGCCGGTGCATATCTACGGTGATGGTTCGGGTCGGATGTCACGTCTCGATCGCCGGGTCGATCGACCGGGCGGTCGGGCGAGCGGAGGAGCGGGGTTGCGACACATTTCAGATCTTTTCACGAAATCCCCGGGGATGGAGGGCGAAGGAACTCGATCCGAATGCTGTGGCTGCATTCCGCGCCGGGGTGCAATCGTCCGGGCTTGGCCCCGTCGTCGATCACATGCCCTATCTGCCGAACCTGGCCTCATCGAATGACGAGATCGCTGAAAAATCCGTCGCCGCACTGACTGCAGAACTCGTTCGGTGCGATGCCCTGGGCGTTCCCTATCTGGTGACGCACCTCGGGCACCACGGCGTGGGCGGCATTGAGTCCGGGCGGCAGCGGGTTGCGGACGCCGTCAACCGGGCGCTCGGGAGTGCGGGCGACGGTGTGATGCTCCTCCTCGAGAACACGGCAGGCGAGAAGAACAGCGTCGGAACGACTTTCTCAGAGATCCGGCAGATCATCGACGGCATCGAGGAGCCCGGACGCATCGGCATCTGCTTCGATACCTGTCATGCCTTTGCGGGCGGGTACGAGCTGCGGACCGAAGAGAGCGTAGAGGAGATGTTCGGAGAGTTCGACGACCTGCTCGGCCTTGAGCGCCTGAAGGTGATCCATTTCAACGACTGCAGGGGCGACCTCGGGAGCCACCTCGACCGGCACGAGCACATCGGCCTTGGCTCCATCGGTGAGGAAGCGTTCCGCCACATCCTCCGCTATCCCGGCATCCGGGACATCCCCCTGATCTGCGAGACTCCCGTCGACGAGCGGCGCGACGATGCCGGGAATATCGCCACGGTGCGCAGGCTCGCGGAAGAAGAGTAGATCCCGGTGGGCACATTTAACGTGCCTGGCAATTATTTTATTATTTATATAATATTCTTTTCTCCGGGAACTCAGCCGCATCACTGTGCCGTCAGAGATACTTTTTTATATGATTGTGATGCTCTCCCCCATCACCCTGGTGTCAGCCGGGGAGCGGCAACCGGAATCACCATATGCGTTGTTCTGTACGCGGTATCGGGCGAACAGTACTGTCTGCTCTCCCGAGGTGACCCGGCACGTCTGGCTGTACAACCGCCCGCACCACCGTGTGAGGATGCACAGGGGGGAACGCTCTCATGCATGGTGATCAAAAGATGTCACGACACAGAGAAACGGCTCTATTATGCATAGCTCTTCTGGCAGCCGGCCTGATTCAGCCGGTTTTCGCCGCATCGACGGACTTCGGTACCGAGACGCCTGTATGCACGGCCTCCGGGTGGCAGGTCATGCCCCGGATCGACGGTGACCTGGTTGTCTGGGCTGATTATCGCAACGGCAACTGGGATGTCTATCTTGCCGACCTGTCGACCGGGACGGAGAAGCGGGTCACGGCAAATTCCGCCAACCAGACCTCTCCGGCGGTCTCCGGGAACAGGATTGTCTGGGAGGACGACCGGCACGGCAATCTGGATATTTATCTGTACGACCGTTCTACCGGGAAGGAAACACGGATAACCGATGAGACGGCCAGCCAGTGGCACCCGGTCATCGAAGGCGACCGGATCGTCTGGTACGATGTCAGGGGCGCCGATCTGAACCTCTATCTCTACGATATCGCTTCGGAGACGGAGACGCGTATCCCCTGCAGCCCCGTGACGGAGTGGTGGCCGGCCGTCTCCGGCGACCTGGTGGCCTGGGAGGACGACCGGCACGGCAACGGGGATATTTATCTGTATGACGCCGCGACACAGACCCAGCAGCGCATCACCACGAACACAGCCCGGCAGGCCTATCCTGCGCTCTCCGGCGGCATTGTTCTCTGGGAAGATGAGCGGAACGGCAACGCCGATATCTACCAGTTTGACCTTGCAACCGGCACCGAAACACGAATCACTACTCATTCCGCCTCGCAGGTCTCGCCCGCGATAGACGGTGACCTGATAGCCTGGGAGGACCGGCGGGCCGGCAACTGGGATATCTGTCTCTACAACAGTGCCACCAATACCGAAGTGATGATCACGGACGAGAGCGCGAACCAGTGGTTCCCGTCGGTCTCGAAAAACCGGGTCGTCTGGGAAGACCTCCGCAGCGGAGCTGGGGACATTTATCTCTTCACCGTCGCCGGCGGCGGCAGCCCGACGGCATCGTTCAGTGCTACGCCGCGGTTCGGTGAAGCGCCTCTCACGGTTCAGTTCACCGACAGATCGAGCGGCAGCCCGACATCGTGGAGCTGGGACTTTGAGAATGACGGTATCATCGACAGCACCGACCAGAACCCACAGCACACCTACACGGCGGCAGGGGACTACACGATTACCCTGACGGCAACGAGCGCCGGCGGCTCCGACACGGGTACGCGGACCAAATACATCCGTGTCACCGCCCCGCCCCTCCCGACCGCTGCCTTCGATGCGAACGTTACCGGCGGTGCAGCGCCGCTCACGGTGCAGTTCGCCGATCGGTCGGCAGGGGATCCGACGGTGTGGTCGTGGGACCTCGGTGACGGATCGGTCTCGAACGAGACAAACCCCGTACACACCTACACTGCCGTCGGCACCTACACAGTATCGCTGACGATCGAAAACGAGCTTGGGAACAGCACGGAGGAGAAAACCGGCTACATCACCGTCGCAGAGTATCCAAAAGCGGCGTTCGCTGCGAACGTGACCGGCGGCGCCGCCCCGCTTGCGGTTCAGTTCACCGATCGTTCAACCGGAGCGCCGGTATCGTGGTTCTGGGATTTCGGTGACGGCGCGACCTCGGAAGAGCAGAACCCGGTTCATGTGTATGCGGAAGCAGGCACCTATACCGTCGCCCTGACCGCAGCCAATGCGGCCGGGAGCGATACGGCGGATGCGGCCGACGCCATCGCCGTGCTCGAACCGCCGGCAGCCTCTTTTACGGCGAACGTGACAGCAGGGCTTGTGCCGTTCGCAGTCCGGTTCAATGACACGTCGACCGGAAACCCGACCTCATGGTCGTGGGACTTCGGCGACGGCGCGACCTCGGCGGAGGCAAATCCGGTTCACGTCTACACTGAGCCGGGCACCTACAACGTTTCCCTGACGGTTGCAAACGATATTGCAGATGATACTCTGGTCAGGAGCGGGTACATCGTTGCCGACGCTCCGCCCGTCGCTGCCTTCGATGCGGACGTGACGCTCGGTGCAGCGCCGCTGGTCGTCCAGTTCACCGATCGGTCGACCGGGAACCCGGACAGATGGAAATGGGATTTTGGTGACGGCCGTTCATCGATGAAGCAGAATCCCGTCCATACCTACACTGCCGTCGGCAACTACTCGGTCGCCCTGACGGTGACAAACGACTTCGGCAGCGTCACCGAAGAGGTGGTTGATTATATCTGTGTCGTGGCGCCGCCGTCCGCAAACTTCACGGCCGACCCTACGGCCGGCACAGCACCGGTCACCGTCACCTTCACGGATACCTCCGGCGGTATTCCGACCGGCTGGCTCTGGTATTTCGGTGACGGTGCGACCTCGACCGACCAGAACCCCGTCCATACCTATGCGGCGTCGGGGACCTATACGGTCTCTCTCAACGTTACGAATCCCGCGGGGTCGGACTCTCTCGTGAAGGCCGATCTGGTAGCAGTTGCCCCGCCGCCGGCCACAGTCGTTCCATCCTCCGGTGGTGGAGGCGGAGGCGGCGGAGGAGGTGGCGGGGGGAGCTCCCGTTCCTTCGTGAGCGATACGACCCCTGTTCCCACGCCGACGCCGACACCCACCGCTGAGCCGGTGACCGATCTCGGCGTGAACACCTCCGGTCTGATGACCCGGTCGGTGCGGATCTCCTCGGACGACAACGTGACCATGCTGCAGCTTGATGAGGGTGTCCGCGCGACCGATGCCGCAGGCGCCCCCCTCTCGAGCATCACCGTGAACCGTATCGCGCCTGAAGATCTGCCACAGCTGCCCGGCGGGGCTACGCTGCTGGTTGCCGACTACGCCTACCGGTTTGGTCCTGAAGGTGCGGTCTTCGACCCGGCCGTGCCGCTGACATTCGCCGTGCCTGAAGACGTATGGGAGGAGTACTCCGGCAGCGACGGCGGGTTTACCGTCCGCTGGTATGACCCGGGCAACAGGACATGGGAGGTTCTCCCGGCCGATCTGGATGGGGAAGCACGGACGATCGCTGTCAGGGTCTCGCATTTCAGCACCTATGCGCTCTTCGGTGAATCACAGGCCGCCATCTCGCCCGATGCGGAATTTGCTGGATCCGTAGAGCAGATCTCCGGCGTGCACTCATCGGGACTGCCGTTTACGCAGATCGCCGTCGGCCTCTTCGCACTTCTTGCGCTCCTCGGCGGCGCATATCTCTATGTCGAGAAAAACCGACCCTGATATCCTCCTCACCTCTTTTCCACAAGCCCGTCGCCCGCTGGCTGCACGCGATGCTGATGCGCATGCTGCCAGCAATCCCCGCAGCTCGATAAAAACTGTTCAAATCTTCGAGGTATATTTTTAAAAATATAGTATCGCTGGGGGGCGACCGGGAGAGCAGGGCTATCGGCGCAATCTCTATATACTAGGTCCCGTATTATTCAGCACGAAGCGGCCTTTCGCACCGGGGAGATAATTGCGGCGCTCTGGAGCCGCGATTGGCCTATCCGCACAAATTTCCGGATATCCCTCCCGGTGTGCAGCGCTTCGGTGGTGACCCGATGACAACCCGAGATCCCTACTCCATTGCCGTGGCGGTGATGCTCACGCTCTGTCTGGTGCAGGCGGCGTTTGCAGAGGTTTCGGTCGGCAGGACGGAGCGGCATCCCGCCGTGCCCTCCTCGCGCTTCTCACCGGAGGATGCCGCCGTTCTGCCGCCGGTTCCCGAGTGGCAGGCGGCCTGCGGCGGCAGCGGCTGGGATGCCGGGGTGGATCTCCGGTCTACCGGAGATGGTGGCGTGATCGCGGTTGGGAGCAGCCGGTCGGACGACGGCGAGGTCTCCGGGAACCACGGCCATACCGATATCTGGGTGGTGAAAATTGACGCCGACGGCACGCCTCTCTGGCAGCGCTGTCTCGGCGGCAGCGGTGATGACTACGCGGCAGGGGTGGCAGAGACTGTCGATGGAGGATATATTGCCGTTGGGACGACCTGGTCATGCGATGGTGACGTCTGTGGAAACCATGGTGGCTGTGATCTCTGGGTGGTGAAACTTGACGACAGCGGCACGCTTCTCTGGCAGCGGTGTCTCGGCGGCACCGGCCTTGATTCCGGTTCTGCGGTTCGGCCGTCCGCGGACGGCGGGTATGTCATTGTCGGCTCCACGCTCTCGAGCGACGGTGACGTCTGCGGCAATCACGGGAGCAGCGACCTCTGGGTGGTGAAACTTGACGGTGGCGGTTCCCTCCTCTGGCAGGCCTGCCTCGGCGGCAGCGGTTATGACGAGGGCTGGGGCATTACAGAGACGGCGGACGGCGGGTATGTCGTGGTGGGCAGTGTCGCTTCGCCCGATGGGGATGTCTCCGGAAACCACGGGAGCAGCGATCTGTGGGTGGTGAACCTGGACGCCGCCGGCAATCTCCGGTGGAAAAGCGCGCTTGGGGGGAGCGGGGGTGATTACGGCTACGATATCTGCCGGACTGCTGATGGGGGATATGCCGTTGCCGGGATGACCGATTCGTGCGACGGTGATGTCTCCGGCAATCATGGTGCATGGGATGCATGGGTTGTGCGCCTGGATGCCGACGGAGACCTTCTCTGGCAGCGGTGCTTCGGCGGCAGCGATCTTGATGCGGCGAGGAGTATCCGGCGGGTTGCCGGTGGCGGGTATGTTGTTGTCGGCGACACCTACTCCATAGACGGTGATGCGGACGGCAACCATGGCGGCTGCGATCTCTGGGTTGTCGGGCTTGGCGATGACGGCACCCTTCTCTGGCAGCGGTGCTGCGGGGGGAGCGGCGATGATGTCGGCTATGCCGTGCAACCGGGTGAGGGTGAGCGATATACCGTCATCGGTGCAACAGGGTCGAACGACGGTGATGTATCCGGAAACCATGGCCATACCGATCTCTGGATGGTCGGCCTGACCACGTCTGCCTTCCACGCGGCATTCACGGCGAACGTGACCGAAGGCACCACACCGCTGCCGGTGCAGTTCTCGGACCTCTCGACCGGCAGCCCGTTCCGGTGGCGCTGGGATTTCGGTGACGGGACGGTCTCCGCCGACCAGAGCCCCGTTCATGTCTATACATCTGCAGGCACCTACACAGTTTCGCTGACGGTTACGAGCCTCTTCGGGCGGGACACCGAGATAAAGACCGATTATATCACCGTGACCGACCCGGCCGTTCTCCCGCTCCCCGGGTATGCCGACCCGCCGACCGACCCCGACGGCGACGGGCTCTACGAGGATCTGAACGGCAACGGGCGGCTGGACTTTGCCGACGTGGTGGCCTACTTCGACAACATGGAGTGGATCGCTGACAATGAACCGGTCGACTGCTTCGACTACAACGGCAACGGCCGGATCGACTTCAATGATATCGTCGTCCTCTTCGAGGAGATATAACAATGGAACGGCGTCTCCGGATTAGTTGGGCGGTTGCGCTCATCCTGGTTCTCTGCATGGTATCTCCCGCTGCCGGGGGCGTTTCGGCGGATTCGTCCGCCGTGATCTTCCAGCGACCATACGGCGGCAGCGGCGCCGAGCTGGCGTATGCCATCCAGGAGATCGGTGACGGCGGCTATATTGCCGCAGGAACGACGGGATCGAACGACGGTGACGTGAGCGGTAATCATGGCGGTGTCGATGCCTGGGTGGTGAAGACGGATGCCGGCGGCATGCTTCTCTGGCAGCGCTGCCTCGGCGGCAGCGGCGACGATACTGCCGCTTCAATCCGGCAGACGGACGACGGGGGGTATGTCCTCACCGGGTACACCACTTCAAACGACGGGGACGTCTCCGGAAACCACGGTTCGGACGACCTCTGGGTGGTGAAGCTGGACGCCGACGGAGACCTTCTCTGGCAGCGGTGCCTCGGCGGGAGCTTCCGGGATGCGGGCGCTGCAATCCGGCAGACGTCGGACGGCGGCTACGTCGTTGCCGGAGCCGCACTCTCATTTGACGGTGATGTCCGGGGAAACAACGGGCTGAGCGACGTCTGGGTGGTGAAACTTGACGGCAGCGGTTCCCTTCTCTGGCAGTCCTGCCTCGGTGGCAGCGGCATTGACGCGGGCGCCTCCATCCAGGAGACCGCTGACGGCGGGTACATTGTTGCGGGCGGCACCTTCTCAAACAACGGTGACGTGAGCGGGAACCACGGCGGTGCCGATGCCTGGGTGGTGAAGATGGATGGGCGGGGCAGGCTCCTCTGGCAGCGGTGCCTCGGCGGCAGCGAGGACGATTACGCGGCAGCGGTGGCAGAGACTGCCGATGGCGGATACATCGTAACCGGAACGACCGGGTCGAGCGACGGTGACATCACCGGTAACCATGGTTCGGACGACCTCTGGGTGGTGAAGCTGGACGCCGACGGAGACCTTCTCTGGCAGCGCTGCCTCGGCGGCAGCGGGGATGACCGTGGCTGGAGCATCTGCCGGACGACCGACGGTGGATACCTCGTCGGCGGCTGGACGGCGTCGGCCGACGGCGATGCGACAGGCAGCCACGGCGGGGCGGATCTCTGGATGGTGAAACTGAATGCGGCCGGGAGCCTCCTCTGGCAGCGGTGCTGCGGCGGCAGCGGCGGCGACTATGGTTATGGCATCCTGCAGCACACGGACGGCGGCTACGTCGGAGCAGGCAGCACGGCGTCGCGGGACGGCGACGTGACGGGAAAGCACGCCAGCAGCGACCTCTGGGTGGTGAAGGTCGCCGTCCGGCAGGTGGCGGCGCTCCCCGGGTATGCCGACCCGCCGACCGACCCTGACGGCGACGGGCTCTACGAAGACCTGAACGGCAGCGGCCGTCTGGACTTCGCAGACGTGGTTGTGTATTTTGAGCAGATGGAGTGGATCGCTGACAACGAACCGGTTGACTGCTTCGACTACAACGGCAACGGCCGGATCGACTTCAACGATATCGTCGTTCTGTTTGGGGGGGTGTGACGGAACCGGAGATATCTTACTATTCACTTTTGCCGGGAAACATGAGCGGCTGCAGTCAGATTGTTCCGCACTTCGCTGTTGTACGACAGTTGCTTCCCTCTTCCATGGGTCAATGCACAGTTGCTTATATGCACACTGGGACTGGAACTATTCTCTCAGTAAGGAATAGTGTTCTGATAATCTACTCCGGAAGCGCTTGCAGAGGAGGGGCGGTGATGAACCTGCCCGTCTCTTAACGGAGATGCGTATTTATCTCTCGTTCTAGCCTGGCTCTTATTACGCAAGGGCGTTCTGAGTGCCAGGATGTATTCCTCCGAGTGCGGCACGTCCGGCAGGCAGGCGGACTGCTGCTCGTGGTTGTAGTAGTTAGAGGAATGCACGCCATTCGCGCATACGAGTTTATTGATATAATATTTATACAAATGATATAAAATTCAGGAGACTGAGTTTCAGACATCTTTATTTGAACTATTTCGTAGATAATGTATCATACACTAAGTAATATTCAATATGATTTATATTATAATGTTTATGGCATGCTTCGACATGATCATTTATTAACCTATCACTAAGTAATCGATCGCGGATCTAATCTTTGTCGCAAGTATTCAAGTTTTCTACATTTTTTAATGAGATTCCAGCAAAAAACATTATTTTTTGCAATTCTTCAATTTTTAGCGAAGTTTTATATAGTCGAGCAACACCGAAACCGCGTAATGGTATTCGTGAAAGCAAAAGCAGGATAGTTCAGATTGCCCCGGGGAATGCCAGGAAGCGGTAAGGTCCTGCGTGCTTTGTCGGAGGTAGAATATGAAAAATACGACGAAAATTAACCTGTTCGCTGTTGCTCTTCTTCTAACTGTATCCCTGGTTGTTGCTCCGGCAACAGCGATTACTGTGGATGTTCCGCTTACGGACCTTGTTTCCGAAGCGGATTCTGTTGTGATCGGAACGGTTGTCGCCACCGAGAGCAGATGGAATGCTGATAGAACACTGATTCAGACGTATGTCACCATACAGGTCGATCAGCATGTGGCAAAAGCATCGGTTGAAGAGACCATCACGCTTGTCGTTGATGGCGGAACAGTTGATGACATCACCCTCTGGGTATCTGATACACCTGTCTTTTGGCCAAGTATGCAGATAGGAGTGTTACTTAAAAAGATCTCTCCAGATCTGTATGTCCCCTATGGGCTCACTCAGGGCGTCTATGCCATTTCGGACAATGAAGTCTCAACAGATCAGATTCCTGCTTATCGAATGATTCCAAGCGGATGCATGACCTCCGAACGCTTCATCGAGATGATCAGGATGGCCGAAGCAGGAATCGAGCCTTCTATTGGATATGTGGTTCCGGAGCCGATTGGAGAGGCTCGCTATGAAATTGACCCATTCCAGTTATCTCCAGGCACTGCCTCTGCGGGAACTGATGCGACTGTGACCATCACGGGGTCGGGGTTCGGAACGAAGCCATCACGGGATAGCCTTGCCGATGTGTGTTTCTTCTTCATCCGAGAAGGGGATTCCCTGTATTGGATATACGCCACCGGCTGGTTACCCGCTTCTAACTGGCAGGAAGCAAATGCAAATGCTATTCAGTCGTGGACAAATACTGAAATCGTCACACATGTTCCAGCAGGCACTGCTTACCGAGGCTACTACTATTCTGGTTCGGCAGGCAGCGGTCCTGTCGTGGTATTGACGGAAGAGGGGCAGGAGGTAGGCCCTTATGAAATGAGTGTTCCATTTGGTCGGTTGACTGGGTGGGGGGGAATACCTTCTCGATGGAGTGGAGAGGCTCCGATAATCTTGTATTATGTCAATCCTCCACCGGTAGCTGGTTCGCTTGACTCTGTCATCTCTGCTGCAGGCACATGGACCGAGGTTCCAGGCTCTTCGTTTACCTTTGAGTATGCAGGCACGACAACGGCAACCGAGATAGGATATAATGGTAAAAACGAGATCCTCTGGGCATATATCGATCAGCCGGGTGTCCTTGCCCAAGCGGCATCATGGCGTGATGCAGCGGGCGTAATGTACGAGGCTGATATCAGGTTTAACACGCAGTATTCATGGTCAACATCTCCATCTACGTCCGAATTTGACATAGAGGCAATATGCCTTCATGAACTCGGCCACTGGGTTCAGCTCGCCGATCTGTACGGAAACATTGCTGGTTATCCATCTGATACCACGAAGGTCATGTATGGTCGTGGGGCTCCCGGAGAGGTAAAGAGGACATTACATCCTGGAGACCGCGAGGGGATCGAGTATATCTATCCCGCTATGACACCCACGTTTAGCCTGAACCTGAAAGTTACGCCCGAGGGTAGTGGAACCGTCATCGGAGCGGGCATGTACGAGGTCGGAGAGCTCGTTACCATCACCGCCACACCGGAAGATGGCTGGACATTTGCCAGCTGGACCGATGAGGTGGGTGCTGAAGTTAGCGTTCAGGCGGTCTATGACTACACCATGCCCGCCCGCGATGTGACCCTGACTGCAAATTTCGAACTTGAGCTGGTTGTGATCCCGCTCCCCGGCTCTACCGACCCACCGACCGACCCCGACGGCGACGGGCTCTACGAAGACCTGAACGGCAACGGTCGCCTGGACTTCGCAGACGTGGTTGTGTATTTTGAGCAGATGGAGTGGATCGCGGCGAACGAACCGGTTGACTGCTTCGACTACAACGGCAACGGCAGGATCGACTGGGACGACGTCGTGGTGCTCTTTGGGGAGGTGTGAGGGTGCTGGAGATCTTTTATCCTCACTTTTTAGCCGGGCAGAACCGCGCATGACTGCGTGGAGGGCACATATCTCCCGGCACGTGGGCAGTGCAGTGTCGGCCATGGGAGTTTCTGACCGGGGGAGCTGCCTGGGTGTCTCCAAATATATAAAATTCCAATTATATTTTTTGGCAAATGATACTGGGCCCCGTTCGGCACAATTTTTATATACTAGAATTGCTACTCTGCTCTGACGAGCACCCAGAAGACCAGTATTTCAGTGAGCATCCGTTTCGATCGATATGATGGGCATCCGGCCTTTTCAGGACGGGATCTGCCATCTCCGATCAGCTGCCACACGCTATTTTCATCGTTCGCTCCACAGCGCCTCCAGAACGGGCATGTGCCGGAGTGCTCCGTACCAGAAATGCGCCCTATGAGTGATATGCAGTGAGGGATCCCGTCACGGCAGTTGTCTGCCGTGGGAATAGGTCTCCAAGAGGTGAAATGGCCATCCGCATGAAAGGATCTGTATCCGGACGACCGGATATGAAACACCCCGATCAGCTGAGCGTACGGCGTGAAGATCCTCGTCCCGGTCGGGTTCCTTGCTCTCATCGGCGACCCTTGCGGCAAAAATCTCGCCCGGCGCTGTGTATCGAACTGTTGATCTTCTCTGCTCTGGGCGGTGAGGGACTGATTGCAGCAATTGTGCAGCCCTGTGCCGCCCGGTGCGTGAGGCACACTGAGGTGGCTTCCCAATGACCACGCTCTTGAGAGCAACTCTTTATTCTCTGATAGCATTTCTCCTGGTTGGGGTTTCTGCCGTATCGGGTCTGACCGTGACGGCCGGTACCGTGCAGATACCGAATGTGGGTGAGACGACCACCCTGTCGATCATCCTGGATGAGGCCCCAAACGGCCTTTCAGGCAGCAATGTCTCGGTATCGCTTGATGATCCTTCCATTGCTGAATTTATCGACGTTACGTATCCGGACTGGATGACACTCTCTGCCAGCAATTCCTTTCCGAGCGATACTGTCTTTATCAAAGGTGTTGATCTGCATGACAAGGCGATGCCCGGTGCCACAAGTATCAGTCTCGGCACGGTAACCGTCCGTGGCGATGCCGTCGGAGTAAGTGCTGTCGCTGTCTCCATCGAGCAGATCGATGATGATTTCGGCGCCGTCGTCGACCCGACATCGGTAAGCGGTTCCGTCACTGTGGACAGTGCCCAGCAGATGGATCTTCCGCTGAAGACGGGCTGGAACCTGGTCTCCATCCCGTTCAGCAATGCTGAGTACACTGTTCCATCAGGCAGTATTCTGGCGATCTATGGATATGACCCGGCAACGAAAGCCTATGAATCAGCCCAGATTCAATCGCTTGTGCCCGGCAAAGCCTACTGGATTGCGTCGGCGTACGATTGTACTGTGATCGTTACGGGAACACCGGTCAGCCCTGTCACGGTGGAACTCGCGCAGGGCTGGAACCTGATTGGAAGCACGGCCGTCCCGATCGCCTTCAGCGATATCGCAATCGATCCTGCAGGGTCTTGGGCGATGCAGTCGGTCTATGGCTACAGTACAGCGACACAGGGCTATGTAATGACAACCGAACTGCAGTCGGGCGGAGGTTATTGGGGAGCGGTGATCCGTGACTGTATCATTACCCTCCCCTGATCCTTCTGTGGCAGGTGAAGCGCAATGAATTGGACTGTCGCCGCCCCTACCGGATCCGGACTCCCGGCAACTGCCCGGGCAACGGGTCTCTCCCGCCGGAGGGAGGGGGTATCCCTGCACGTGGCTGTAAAATGGGTGTTTCCGATGGAATCGATATAGGGGGTGGCAGCCTCTTTCCCAATGAAGCAGGTGTATTACCATGATTAAGAGAAATATTTTGATGTTATGTATTGCAGTCGTTGCTGTCTGTATGCTCACAGGAACAGCAACGGCTCAGCCGGTGGAATCCTGGAGTGAGAGTTTAACTGTTACTGCCGGGAGCTTCGAGCAGGATCTGACGTTTGGAACGGACGCGAGCGGAACTGACGGATATGATCAGAATCTCGATACGCTCGCTCCCCCGGCGAGTCCCGGTGCAACGGTTGATGCATACTTCCCGATCACCGATGCCGTGTTCAATCGCCTCTACGGCGATATCCGGGGGAGTATAAATGCTGCCAACCCGGAACGGGTCTGGGATCTCCGGGTTCTCTCAAAGAACGATGATGCTCTTCTAGCATGGAATTCTGAGACCCTTCCTGCAGGCATCGATTTCACTATGCGTGCTGCCGGGTCGGAGTATGATATGAAGACTGACTCGTCGATACCTCTGGTGAAGAGCGCGGATGAGACTTCTGTGACAATCCGGGCACGGTACTCACCGCCGGTTCCGGTGGATGCGGCGTTCAGCGCCATACCCACGTCTGGTGATGCTCCGCTCGATGTGCAGTTCACCGACGAGTCGACCGGTGATCCGACCTCGTGGACCTGGGACTTCGGCGACGGCGGGACGTCGACCGACCAGAATCCTTCGCACACGTACGCCACGCCCGGCACCTACACTGTTTCCCTGACGGTCGCGAACGCTGACGGTAGTACTGATACTGCGACAGAGAAGGACTACATCACCGTGAACGAGCCGCCTGCTTCAGTGGAAGCGGCGTTCAGCGCCGTGCCCACATCCGGCACCGCTCCACTTGCCGTGCAGTTCACCGACGAGTCGACCGGGGATCCGGCCTCATGGGCTTGGGACTTCGGCGATGGCGGGACGTCGACCGACCAGAACCCTGAGCACACGTACGCCACGCCCGGCACCTACACGGTTTCGCTGACGGTCTCGAAGGGTGTTGCGAGTGCCGGAATCCACGGCAGCCGGAGCCGGGTGCCTCACGGAGCGCCGCTGACGGTATCGAACGGCTTCGAGAGTGATACCGAGACAAAAACTGATTATATTACTGTGACCGTTGCGCCGCCGGTTGCGGGCTTCTCCGCCTCGCCGACATCGGGGATTGCCCCGCTGACCGTCGCGTTCACCGACGCCTCCACCGGCGATCCGACCTCGTGGCTCTGGAACTTCGGTGACGGCGACACATCGACGGAGCAGAGTCCCTCGCATATCTATGCCGCGGCCGGGACGTACACCGTCACCCTGACGGCGACGAATGCGGGAGGGAGCGACATCGAAGAGAAGGTGAACTATATCACAGTTGATGAACCGCTTGCCCCGCCGGTGGCGGCGTTCAGCGCTACCCCGCTCTCCGGGGATGCCGAGTTGACCGTGCAGTTCACCGACGAGTCGACCGGTGATCCGACCTCGTGGACCTGGGACTTCGGCGACGGCGGGACGTCGACCGACCAGAATCCTTCGCACACCTACTCTGCGCCCGGCACCTACACTGTCTCGCTGACGGCGACGAACGCTGACGGCAGCGACACCGAGACGAAAACGGACTACATCACCGTGAACGAGGTGCTTGCCCCGCCGGTGGCGGCGTTCAGCGCCACACCCACATCCGGCACCGCTCCGCTGACGGTGCAGTTCACCGATGAATCGACCGGGGTGATCGACACGTGCCGGTGGGACTTCGGTGACGGCGGGACATCGACCGACCAGAACCCGCAGCACACTTATGGTGCGGCAGGCACCTATACGGTCGCGCTGACCGTTGCCAACGGTGCCGGGAGCTGCACCGAGGAGAAGGTCGGGTGCATCTGTGTAGCTCCCCCGGGAGAGTCCAAGGATCCCTACAGCAAAATCATATGGATGAAACAGCCGCACAAGATCGCGCCGCTGCTCCCGGTCTGGCTCGGCACGCCGGGCGGGTCGGACAGTGTCCTGGTGACCGATCCTGTGCAGGCGGTCTCTATCATGGGAAAGAGAAACCGCTGGAATGCCATCCCTGAGCTGCAGGGCGAACTCCTGGCTGCCAAACTGAACATCAATGCAGGGTGCGACCCGGCGCCGATTGCGGGAATCATCGCTCTGGCGGATGCATTCCTCGCTGACCACGGCACATTCGACTGGTTCCGGACGTCCCCGAGCCAGAGGGCTGCTGTCAATACCTGGGTCGATGCGCTCAAGGCGTATAACAACGCCTGATCCTTTTTTGACCCTGAGGACAGCCCGGTGGGGAGCCGATCGGCAACCGGCCGTGGCCACTCCCGGGAGGGTGAGGTGGGATCGGCCACTCCCCCGGCCGAAACGGGGGCCGGATCGGCATTCTTTTCCAGTGTTTCCGACCGTTTCCGGGGTTGGAATTCGCTCCGGGAAATCGGGCGGAAAATTGCACCAGAATTCCGGAAAACTCGAATAATTGCAGGCCTATATCGGCGATATGAGCCAGGGTAATTTCCCGGAGGATGTCTACCATAGCTCGACCCGAGATCGGCCGTCTACGGGCTTCTGTGTGGGTTGATATTTCTGGGAATCCGGCTGGAATTGGCGATATTTAAACATTGCCTGACCGGCGCGGCGGACGTTCGTGCGCCGTTTTTCCCGGCGAAAAAGAGATCGGGCGGGAAGAATCCGGTTTCTCCCGTCCGGGGCGCCATCACCGTCGTCGCCACAGAGCCAGCAGCACACAGACCGCTGCCATCGCCACAAGGGTGCCGAAGCCCGGCGTCGCCTGGCCGGGCTCTGCTGTGTCGCGAAGTTTCATCATCCAGGCGTCCGTCGCCCCCATCTCCGGGAATGTAATCCCGGCAAGGATGTATCCGCCGTCATCGGTCAGGTCGGCGGCATACGCACCGCCGTGCGGGAAGGTTAGATTCCACTCTACCGTTCCTCGGTCGTCCGTTTTCATGGCGACCGCATCATCGTTGATCTGCCCTGCAATCAGGTATCCGCCGCCCGGTGCCTGCAGGGCTGCCCAGCCGTCCAGCCCCTGCACCCGGCTCTTCCAGAGCTCGTTCCCTTCCGCATCGACTCTGGCATACCAGAAGCTTCCCGTGACGATATAACCGCCGTCGAACGTCTCCCCCAGGGCGTAGACCGACGGAAGATCGAGGTTTCTGCTCCAGCGTTCGGTCCCATCGGCCTCAAGCCGGATCAGGAACGCGTCCCCGGCATCGTACGCGAACGGTGACTTCGTTCCTCCAAGGATATATCCGCCGTCGTCCGTCTGCTGCCCGGCGTAGGCTGCTCTCCCTGCAAAACTCCGATTCCAGGTCTGGTTCCCCTCAGAGTCGGTCTTCGTGATGATCGCGTCGGTGTCCTCCGTCGACCCCGCAGGATTCCAGGTCCATCCGATGAGGGCGTACCCGCCGTCCGTCGTCTGCCGTACGACCGATGCCTTCTGCCCTTCAAAGGCGGCGTTCCAGACGATATTTCCAGCGTCGTCGGTCTTGATCAGGTACGCCGTACCCATAGCACCGGTCGTCTCTCCCGGCGTGACCGCGATGGTGTTTGCAGCTATCGCGTATCCCCCATCGCCTGTCTGGATGACACTGCTCGCTGTCAGCCCGTCATACGTTCTGTTCCATGCCTCGTTTCCGGCGCTGTCCGTCCTGACGAGCAGCAGGTCTTCAGGTTCGGAAAAGTTTGTGCCGATGCTGCTCCCGGCGGCGATATATCCGCCGTCTGCGATCTGCTGGACTGATTCGAATTTATTTTTCAGATCTGCGCTGAAGGTCGCGTTCCATTCGATGGCGGGTGCCTCCTGCGCGGCAGCCCCCTGCACGATGAGGAGCAGACATGCAAGCAGGCCGATGAACGGCATAAACAGGTATCTTCCATGCAGCCGGGTGATAATGTTCATGAGAAATCGTACCGGGTTTGAGGCGCCGCTGAAAAAACGTAGTGGTCGGTAGCCCGGCGGCGACGGTCGGGGACAATCGGAAATACTTCGGCAATTGATTAATGACCGTTCACCTCCAATAGGTACCCCAGTGAAGGCGACATTTGACGGCATGTGGGTGCGGCTCCGCGGCGAGGGGCGCACACTCTACGAGCAGGGCGGGTACGGCAGGCCGGAAGGGGGCGGTCTGCGTCTGGCACCGGAGGAGGCGCTCTATCTCATGGAGCGGAGCAAGATCGAAGTCCAGAACTATGATTTCGACACATTGCTCGGTCATTTTACCGAAAAGCAGAATTTCATCAGGAGTTATCTCGTCTACCGTGATATCCGTGAGCGAGGGTATGTCGTTCAGCCGGGGCCGCACGACTTCCGGGTATTCCGGCGAGGGCACAAACCGGGAGGGGGAAAGTCCCAGTACCTTGTACGTGTCCTCTCCGAGCGCGATCTCATCGACTTTGACACGGTCAGCAGCGACGTCCTTACTGCAACCAATATGCGGAAACAGTACGTTCTGGCGGTGGTGGACGACGAGGACGAGCTGACCTACTATGAAGTCCGGGTTCACGACCTTCCGGCAGTCGAGTCTGCTGCCGGGTGCGAACCGGTGCAGGCTGCGGTATACGGCACGTACGCCCTGGCGCACCTCCCCCCCGGATCGGGGATCGAAGAGTGCTGGTATGGGAAACGGCTGGATGCAGAGCGCCTGATGCTCCAGCCGGTCGAGGCGCTCTATCTTATCCGCGAGGGCTGCCTCTCCCTCCACGCGAACGCCGCCCCGGTCGATGCAGATACGTTCCTTACTGCAGTGGCAGAGGAAGATGTGGAGATCCGGGAGAAAGAACGGGTCTTCGCTGATCTCCGGGACAAAGGCTACATTCCGCGAACCGGATATAAGTTCGGCCATCATTTCCGGGTCTACTCCGGGAAGAAGAGCCACTCGGAGATGCTGGTGCACGCCATACTCACGGGGACGGCGCTTCCCATGAGCACCATCTCCCGTTCGGTCCGGCTCGCCCACAGCGTCAAAAAGAAGATGCTGTTTGGCTGCGTACAGAATAGCGATATCAGATATATCGAATTTACCCGAATCAAACTGTGAGCGTCGTTTCCATGCAATCCGGAATGAACCCGTGGTCAAATAATGAGGCAGTCGATACCGAGAAACTCTTCAGCGAATTCGGCATCGAGCCGATCGGGCCGGTCGCAGAGACTCTCCCCGATGTCCCGGCATTTATGCGGCGGGGGATCGTTATCGGTCACCGTGACTACCAGCGGATCGCCGAGGCGATCCGGAACAGAACCCCGTTCCACGTGCTCAGCGGCTTCATGCCGTCGGGCCTCCCGCACCTCGGGCACCTGATGGTGATGAAGGAGATGGTCTGGCACGTCCAGCAGGGCGGGAACGGCTACGTGGCCATTGCGGACCGGGAAGCGCACGCAGTCCGTGGGGTTTCGTGGGAAAAGTGCCGCGAATACGGGAAAGAGTATCTCAAATGCCTCTACGCCCTCGGCTTTGAGGGGACGCACTACTTCCAGAGCCGCAACGACCGCCTCAAAGACCTCGCATTCGAGTCGTCCACGAAGGTGAACTTCTCAGACCTTGCCGCCATCTACGGATTTGGTCAGGAGACGTCGCTTGCGCACGCGGTGAGCGTGATCACCCAGGTGGCCGATATCATCTACCCGCAGCTGGATGCCGGCCCTGCGCCCACGATCGTCCCGGTCGGGCTCGATCAGGACCCGCACATCCGGCTCACCCGTGACGTGGCGTACAAACTCCGGATGTTCACGGTGGAAGACCGCGGCGCTTACATCTCGGTACGGTCGAAGAACGCTCCGGAGGAGGCACTTGCGGCCGTGCATAAGGCTTTTTCCGGCTCGAAGAAGTACGAAGGGCATGTCGACGTCCCCGGCGCATCGCTCGGCCGGGTCGGCGAGGTCGTCCGGGGTATCGAGATCGAGCACGGCGGTTTCGGGTTCTGCTCCCCCTCTTCGACCTACCATATCTTCATGCCCGGCCTGCAGGGCGGCAAGATGTCGAGCAGCGTCCCCGAGAGTTCGTTCGGGTTCTACGAGTCCGAAAAAGCGATCAGAAAGAAGATCATGGCGGGGCTGACCGGGGGTCGGATGACGCTCGAGGAGCAGAAACGCCTGGGCGGCGAGCCGGGCCGCTGTTCTATCTTCCTCTTAAATCTCTTCCACATGCTGGAGGACGACGCCGAACTTGCCGAACTCCGGCGCCGGTGCGTGGGAGGCGAGCTGACGTGCGGGCAGTGCAAGAAGGAGACGCTCGAGCGGGTGCTGGCGTTCGTCGGCGACCTGCGCGAGAAGATGGATGCGGTTGAGCATATGGTGGAGGTGTAACGGGTGGAACTGACGTTAAACGAGAAGAGACTGCTGGTGGCTCTCGAGCCCCTCGGTCCGATCGATGCGGCAACACTTGCCGACCGGATGGGCGCCCGAAAGGAAGCGGTCGTGCAGTACGCGCTTCTGGCGAGTGACCGGGGTCTTGCCAGCCTTGAGAAGAATATCAGAACGGTCTACTCCCTGACCGAAGAGGGGCAGAAATATGCCGGAGAGGGGCTGCCCGAACGCCAGCTCCTGGAGAGTTTTGATGAGGAGATCCCGATGCGCGATCTCCAGCAGCACCCCCTTGCGCGGATCGGCATCGGCTGGATGCGGAAAAAAGGCTGGATCGCCATCAAAGACGGTATCGTCAGCAAAACCGGCACCGATGCTCCCGGTGCAGACGAACAGGCCTTTGCAGAGCTCACTGAAGGATCGGTCGACACGGGCCTTTCGGGAATCGCGGACCTCCAGAAGCGCGGCCTCGTTGAGGAGACCGAGACCGTCCGGTATACCGTCGCCATAACGCCGGAAGGCCGTGCTCTGGTTACAAAAGGCCTCGATCTCCGTGAGGAGGTGGGCACGCTCACCCGTGAGCAGATCATCACCGGCGAATGGCAGAACCTGAACCTCCGGCGCTACAGCGTGGAGAAACTCCCAAAGAGGGTGTATCCCGGCAAGAACCATCCCTACCAGCGGCTGCTCGACGAGATGCGCCGGATCCTCCTCGATATGGGCTTTACCGAGATCCAGGGCGGTATCGTGCAGAGCTCGTTCTGGAACTTCGACGCCCTCTTCCAGCCGCAGGACCATCCGGCACGCGAGATGCAGGACACCTTCTTCCTCTCCGAGAACCAGCAGCTTCCGCCCGGCTACGAGCGGGTGCGGGACATGCACGAGCACGGGGGCGGGACCTCCTCGACCGGCTGGGGAGGGGCATGGAGCACTGCCAAGGCCGAGCAGTGTGTCCTCCGGACGCACACCACCTGCCTCTCCATCCGGCACCTCGCCGAGAATCCGAAGCCTCCGGTCAAGGCGTTCGGGATCGGTCGGGTCTACCGGCGCGAGGCGATCGACCCGACCCACCTGCCGGAGTTCGAGCAGCTCGAGGGGATCGTGATGGACGAAGGACTGAACTTCCGCCACCTGCTCGGCTTCCTGCGGGAGTTCTACGCCAAGATGGGGTTCGATAAAGTCCGGTTCCGGCCGGGCTACTTCCCCTACACCGAGCCCTCCGTAGAGCCCGAGGTCTACGTGGACGGCCTCGGATGGGTGGAGCTCGGCGGTGCCGGGATCTTCCGGCAGGAAGTAACCGCCCCGTGCGGCATCGAGTACCCGGTGCTGGCCTGGGGGCTCGGCGTCAGCCGCCTTGCCATGCTGAAACTGGGGCTTCGCGACCTGCGGCACCTCTACCGGAGCGACGTTGAATGGCTGCGCCAGACGCCGGTGCTTGCCGGAAGGCTGGAGGAGTGAGAGAGCGATGCCGATTATTACCCTGCCATACGCCTACCTGGAACGCCTCACCGGCGTGGATAAGGAGATCATTCTCGATCGCGTGCCGATGTTCGGCGCCGATATCGAGCGTATCGAAGAGGACCACGCGGACGTCGAGTTCTTCGCGAACCGGCCGGACCTCTTCTCTCCCGAGGGTGTCGCCCGGGCGTTGCGGGGGTTCTTCGGGCTCGAAGAGGGGCTGCGGACCTACGATGTCCGGCCTTCGGGGATCACGTTCTCGATCGACCCCGGGCTTGCGGCCATCCGGCCGTATCTCGGCTCGGCGGTTATCCGGAACGTCTCCTTCGACGAAGAGTCGATCGAGAGCCTGATGGGGCTGCAGGAGTCGCTGCACTGGGCGGTCGGCCGCGGCCGCGGAAAGGTGGCGATCGGCGTCCATGACCTCGACACGGTCAGGTCGCCCTTCCGCTACCTGGCTTCGCCCCGGGATCGCTCCTTTGTGCCCCTGGACTTTGAACGGGAGATGACTCTGGAGGAGATGCTCGCAGAGCACCCGAAGGGGCGCGACTATGCCCACCTGGTGGAAAAGTTCCTGCGCTTCCCGCTGATCGTCGACGCAGACGACCGCGTCCTCTCGTTCCCGCCGATCATCAACGGCGAGCTG
This sequence comes from Methanoculleus frigidifontis, assembly GCF_030464345.1. GTDB lineage: Archaea > Halobacteriota > Methanomicrobia > Methanomicrobiales > Methanoculleaceae > Methanoculleus_A > Methanoculleus_A frigidifontis. The sequence goes on from NZ_VCYH01000006.1 coordinate 203,290, forward strand.
ACCCGGGTCACCACAGAGACTAGGAACATCCTGCTGGATACGACCGGCACCGACCGAAAAGCGGTGATGACCGCGGTCAACATCATCTGCACCGCTCTTGCCGAGACGGGTGCAGACGTAGAGTCGGTCACCGTCGAGGGGGTGGAGATGCCGTCGCTTGCGCCGGTGGAGCGGGTCGTCTCGACGGCCGAGTGCAGCGGGCTGCTCGGCCTCCCGCTCACGCCGGAAAGCATGGCAGCGCTCCTGCGCCGGATGCGCTACGGTGCCCGGCCGCTCGATGCCGACGCCGACGCCGTCCGGGTGCAGGTGCCGTGCTACCGGGCCGACATCCTGCATGACTGGGATCTCTTCGAAGATGTTGCGATCGCGTACGGCTACGGCGAGATAACCGCCGACCTCCCCGCGACATTCACCATCGGCCGCGAACACCCGATCAGCGCAATCAGCGGCGCCGCCCGCACGGTCATGACCGGGCTCGGGTATCTCGAGGCGATGCCGTTTACCCTGACGAACGAGCGTGTCCTCTATGGCCGCATGCAGCGCGAGCAGTCCGCGGGCGCACTTCGGCTCCTGCACCCCATCTCGGAGGAGCAGACCGTCGTCCGCACAGATATCCTCCCGCTCCTCATGGAGGCGCTGCAGCTGAACAAGCACCGCGAGCTGCCGCAACGGCTCTTTGCGGCCGGCGACGTCGTCTCCGATCTGGTCACCTATCAGACAGCGGCCGCGGTCAGCATTCACCCCGGCGCCGACTTCTCGGAGGCGTATGCGGCGGCGGACGTGCTCTGCCGGGAGCTCGGGCTCGACTACTCGGCCGTTGAGTCGGACGATCCAGCGTTCATCGACGGACGCCGCGGCGACATTATCGTGGGCGGGAAAAAAGCCGGGGTCTTCGGTGAGATCCACCCCGGCGTCCTGAATGCATTCGAGCTCGAACACCCGGTCGCGGCGCTCGAGCTCGATCTCAGAGCCGTACCGGGATACCCCGGGCAGCCAGGTGCTCCTTCACCTGGCGTACGGTGAACTCGCCGTAGTGGAAGACGCTCGCCGCAAGGCAGGCGTCCGCCCTGCCGGCGACGAATCCGTCGTAAAAGTGGTCGAGGGTGCCCACCCCGCCGCTTGCGATGACCGGGATGCCGACCCTCTCCGAGATGGCGGAGGTGATCGCGATATCAAACCCGGCCTTCGTCCCGTCGGTCTCCATGCTGGTGAGCAGGATCTCCCCTGCACCCCGCTCTTCTGCGTTCTTCGCCCACGTGACGGCGTCGATGCCGGTCGGTCTGCTGCCGCCGTAGATGACGACCTCGTACCAGCACGTCCGGCCGTCCGGAAGCTCGATTCCGGTCGTGCCCAATCTCTCCTCGAAGTTTCGCCGCACGTCCATGGCGACGACGATGCACTGGGTCCCGAAGCGTTCCGCTCCCCTGCTGATCAGGGTCGGGTCCTGCACGGCGCTCGTGTTGATGCTCACCTTGTCGGCGCCGGCGCGGAGGAGCTGCTGCATATCCTCGAGCGTCCGGATGCCCCCGCCGACGGTGAGGGGGAGGAAGAGCTGGTCGGCGGCACGGGAGACCACCTCAATGATCGTGCCCCGCTGCTCTTTCGATGCGGTGATATCCAGGAAGACCACCTCGTCCGCCCCCTGTTCGTTGTAGCGCTGCGCCAGCTCGACGGGATCGCCTGCATCCCGGAGGTTCAGGAAGTTGGTGCCCTTGACCACGCGTCCGTCCTTGAGGTCAAGGCAGGGGATGATCCGCTTTGTCAGAACCATGATAGTAGATGGGCGAGGGATACCTTGATGCTTTCCGAGATGCACGTCCCGTTTGGCAGGGGTTAAGTACTGCGAAGGGGAACCTGTTAGGCAGAACGAAGAGACGAGAGAATTCTGTCTCTGCGAATACAGGTGCTTTTATGAAATCGGGAGATCTGAAGATATCGTGGGCACGGCAGTACATGCCAGTCCTTTCATCAATTCGCGAACGGTTCGAGCGGGAACAGCCCTTCGCGGGCATGACGATCGGCATGGCGCTGCACGTGGAAGCAAAGACGGCGGTGCTCGTCGAGACCCTTGCGGCGGGCGGGGCGGAAGTCCACATCACGGGATGCAATCCGCTCTCCACGCAGGACGACGTTGCTGCTGCGCTGAACGAGCGGCCTCGCATTCACTGCTATGCGAAGCGTGCGTGCAGCGTGGAGGAATACTATGCGTCCATCGATAAGGTGCTCGATGCCCGTCCGGCGGTCACCATCGACGACGGCATGGACCTGATCCACCGCATCCACACCGAGCGGCGGGAACTCCTGAAGACGATCATCGGCGGCTGCGAGGAGACGACGACCGGGATCCACCGTCTCCGTGCGATGGCACAGGAGGGGAAGCTTGCGTTCCCGGTCATCGCCGTCAACGATACCCCGATGAAGCGCTACTTCGACAACGTCCACGGCACCGGCGAGAGTTCGCTCACCGCCATTATGACGACGACGAACGTCCTGATCGGCGGGAAGCACGTTGTTGTTGCCGGTTACGGCTACTGCGGGCGCGGCCTTGCCACGAAGGCACGCGGCCTCGGCGCCCGCGTCATCGTCACCGAGATCGATCCCCGCCGCGCACTGCAGGCGCACATGGACGGGTTCGACGTGATGACGATGGATGAGGCGGCATCCCGCGGCGATATCTTCGTGACCACAACCGGGAACACGAGCATCATCACCCGGCAGCACTTCCCGAAGATGAAGGACGGCGCCATCCTCTCGAACGCCGGCCACTTCAACGTCGAGCTTGAGGTGGACTGGCTGGAGGAGAATGCCGGTGCGATCGAACGCCGGGACGGCATCGACTCCTACACGATCGGCGGAAAGACTCTCCATGTCCTCGCAGAGGGACGGCTCGTCAACCTCGCCGTGCCGAAGGGCATGGGGCACCCGATTGAGGTGATGGACTTAAGAGGATTTCGAAAAACCGCCCTCTTCTCAAAAGTACTTTATAGTCCCGGATCGACCTGATCTCCATGAGCACGTTTACCAACTTCATAATTCGGCACGAATATGCCTCTCTTGCCGCCCTGGGTGAT